>NZ_BMTF01000010.1:82336-223908 GCF_014649535.1 Streptomyces gelaticus | reverse complement strand
TCGTCTGCTCCGCCAGGATTCCGATGCGGGCCGCCACGTAGTCGGCCATTTCGTCGCGGAGCCGGTCGAGCCCCGAATCCGCAGTTTCCTGTGCCTGTTGTGCCATGACCGGTCACCTCCGGTGCTCGGCGTGCGGTGAAGCCTTCTTGCCGGTGGCAGGGGCCTTGTGCCGCGAAGGGGTCTTTCCGGTGGTCTTCTTGGCCGGGCGCTTGCCGGAAGGGGCCGTTTCACCGGCCTTTCCTCGCCGGCGCTCGCCCGCCTGCCCGTCGTTCCCGGTGCGCCCGGCGGACTCCTTCCCCGAGGCCCTGCCCGTACGCGAAGCCTTCTTGCCACGTTCCGCTCTGCCCCGCGCCTGGGAGGCTTCAGCGGCAGACTCCTCCTCGTCCTCCTCGTCCTCCTCGGGCCCCTCCTCGGGCCCCTCCTCGTCCTCGCCCTGTCCCTGCTCCCCGGCGCTTTCCAGCCGGAGCGTCCGTTCATGGAGGGCATCGGCGAAGGAAGCCAGACGGCGGTCGGCAGCCGCAGAAACCGCCTCGCGGCCCGCCGTCACCAGTTCGCCGCGCACCTGTTCCCCCAGCTCCGCGACTTGGGGGACCTCTTTGAGCCATTTCCTGCCCTGAGACACGAGCTTCCGCGGTTCGATCCCGTACTGCCGGCCTGCCACATAAGAGGCGGCCGCCAGCGCGAGGCGCCCCTTCTTGGTGCGTCCCAGCACGTAACCGCCCGCCACCGCTGTGGCGAGCAACAGCCTGTTGACCTCGGTCATGGGTGCATCACCTTCGTAGAGCATCGGCCGGGGGTGCTGCGAGCGACCTCCGGCTCCTGGTGTTCCGTCCCGAGCCGTCGCAGAGCAGCGCACGCAGGACCCCCCGGTTTCTCGACCAGGGGGTCCTACGGGTCCCACTCGTTGAGCGACGAACGGCCCGCACCTGCCTTGAACGGGGCGTGCGGGCCGTCATCCGGCACTTCCTGACCGCCGACCGTCTCCGGTCGTGCGGTGGGGCAGCTACGGGATCTACCGGGCGGGCGGTACGCGCGGAGGGGGCTGGTCATGGCCACCACCCATCTTCTTCTTCATCTCGCCCTTGGCCCGTCGGATCCTTCCCCCGGCCTCCTCGCGCCGGCCGCCCGTCGACCTGCCCACGGCTTCCTCAGCCTTGCCCTGGACCTTGTCCTTGCCGCTCCCGTGAACCATGGCGAACCCTTCGACGGGCGATATCCCACTCACTCTCCAACGTAGTTCCTCTCCCGCACATCGGCGCGGTGTGGATACGGCGGGGCCCGGGGATGAGCGACTCGTACGGACACTCGGTCCCGTTGATCCGGGGCACGGCTCGGCGTGAGTTCCTGTGAGCTCAGGCTTCCTCCTATCCGGCCGGTATCGGCTCCCCCGGTTCGCGGTTAGCTATCACTAGCCATGGCGGTCCCAGCTGGGAGCCGATCCCATTCCACGCTCGACGTCTGTCCTGCGTAGGGTGCACGAGCACATCCAGGAGAGTGCCGAGAAGCGCGGAGCTTCTGAGAAGTGTGTGTGGCGGCCAGGTCCCACTGCGGGGCCACGATCGGCGGTCCGGTGGGCGTCGTCGCCTGCCAGCCGGCATCAAGGGCGAGCCCAACCGGCTCTGACCGAGCATGTTTCGGATACCTCATACCGGAGAATTGCCTTATATGGCTCAATTCGGATACACGATGATGACCGAACAAGCCGGGCCGAGGTCCCTCGTCGAGCACGTGGTGGCGGCCGAAGGGGCCGGCTTCGACTTCTCAGTCACTTCCGACCACTACTTTCCATGGCTGGAATCCCAGGGACATGCGCCGTACGCCTGGAGCGTGCTGGGCGCGGCAGCCCGGGCGACGTCGTCGATCCCGCTGATGACGTACGTAACCTGCCCGACTCAGCGCTACCACCCTGCGGTGGTGGCTCAGAAAGCGGCGACGCTCCAGGACCTGTCCGAGGGGCGATTTCGGCTCGGTCTCGGATCCGGCGAGAACTTGAATGAACACGTGGTCGGTATGCGATGGCCGACGGCGTCCGTGCGGCTGGACATGCTCGAAGAAGCGGTGGAGATCATCGCGGCGCTCTTCGACGGCGGGTGTGTCAGTCACCGAGGCCGTCACTTCGCTGTCGACCGCGCCAGACTCTGGGACCTGCCGACCGCCCGTGTTCCGATCGGGGTCGCGGTCTCGGGGCGGCGGTCCTGCGAAATCGCCGGCCGGCTGGCCGACCTCGTCATCGCCACGGAGCCGAAACGCGAACTGCTGGCTGCGTTCGACCGGTTCGGCGGCACGGGCAAACCGCGCATGGGCCAACTGCCCGTCTGCTACGACGAGGACCGGGATGCCGCGGTCGAGCGGGCTCATGACCAGTTCCGCTGGTCGGTCGGTGGGTGGAAGGTCAACTCCCAACTACCGGACCCCGCCGCTTTCGCACAGGCCACCACGTACGTCCGTCCGGAGGATGTCGCGAAGGCCGTGCCGTGCGGGAACGACACCGAGGAATTCGTCGACGCCGTGCGCAGCTTCACCAACGCCGGCTTCACGGATGTCGCGCTCGTCCAGATCGGGGGAGAGCACCAGCAACCGTTCCTGCGCTGGGCGGAGAGGAAGCTGCTGCCCGCCCTTCGCGAGCTCTGAACGACCAGTCCCCGGAGAGGGCCGAATCACGCCAGTACCGCTCCACAAAAGCCATGACGAAGGGCAATACCATGACACATTCCGCATTGTTCGACGTCGACGGCACACTCGCGGACACCAACTACCTGCATGTGACGGCATGGTGGGAAGCGCTGCGACAGGGCGGGTACACAGTGCCGATGGCTGAGGTGCACGGCGCGATCGGTCTCGGCTCGGAAGACCTCCTCGGCAAACTCCTCGGTGAAGACCGGGACCGCGGACAGGACACTTACCTCGACAATGCGCACAGTGTGTTCTACGCCACCTACTTCGAGCGGTTGCCTGCACTGGCCGACGCGGGAGACCTGCTGCGCGCCCTGGCGAGCAGAGGGTGGAAGGTAGTTCTCGCCACATCGGCATCCGCGCGCGAACTGGAGGCGCTGCGCCGGGCGATCGACGCCGACGACGCCATCGCCGGCGCCACGAGCGCGGACGACGTGCGAGAAGGGAAGCCCGCGCCTGAACCCGTACGCCGAGCCATGGACATCGCCGGCGGAACAGCCGAGCGGACTGTTTTCACGGGAGACTCGGTATGGGACATGCGCGCTGCTGCCGAGGCCGATGTCACAGGTGTCGCCCTGCTCACCGGAGGGATCTGCCGAGCCGCCCTCGCAGCGGCCGGTGCGAGTGAAACGTACCGGAGCCCGACCGACCTTCTCGCACACCTGGACACGAGCATCTTTGCCCGAATGGAGACGGCCTCCTGAACCGGATGGCGAGGGCCATCTGACGGTCTGCCCGGCTCTTCCAGGCCTGCAACTGCTGGCCTCTGCCGTAGGCCTGGAGCTCTTCCGCCGCTAGGTGGGGCGGTGGACGGGTTGTGCGGCAGCGCCCCGTGCAGCGGCGGGAGCAGCAGCGCGGTGTCTACGCGCGGGTCGTCGGGGAAGCGCTGCCATCGGCCGGAGGGATGAAGGCTGGTGGCCGATGTCGCAGCGACGATTCGGCCTGTGAGAGCGGCCCAGGCCGCAGCGCGCCTGCCCGCTGCGGTTTCGGCGAGGGAACGCGGGCCGGCGCAGATCAGGCGGCTTTGGGTCCAGGGGCGGTTTTCCAGCTCTCATATTCCGGCGTCGGGTTCCTGCCACCGGCGTGCGATCGCATCGGTCGCGACACGGGCGGCCCACGGGGTCTCGTCGTCGAGTCGGTCGATCCGGTGGGCGGCGGAGAGCAGGAGCAGCACCTCGCCGAAGATATCGAGCTGGAAACTGTCGGTTCACCCGCCGATCCCGTCGTAGCCACTGGGGTATCCGGGCAGGGCCCACGGTGCGTTGGTCCGGCACCGGGTCGCCGGTCACGGCGCAGGCGGGGGCGAGCCGGGGACCGGCCCCCGCGACCGGCGTGCCGGCATCGATCCATGGACGCAGCTGTTCCACCGTCCGTCGCGCCGGTAGTTCGATCCGCCCGTGGAGCAGGCGCCCCGGTTCCTCGTGTCGAACCGCACCTCCCCGCGCCTTCGCGCAGCGCCCGTTCCAGGCCGACGACGTCGACGGTTGCCGCGGCGGGGAGCTGCGTTCTGGACGGGGGTAGTACGAGAAAGGCTGGCGCTTCATGGCTGTTCCTCTCTCCGGTGGCCCGATGAGGGCGGCGAAGTGCGGTCGTTCGGCCGCGCTTCCTGTCCGGTCGGAATTCACTGCCTTGTTGTGGTCAGCCCCACTTCCTGCCGACCAGCGGCGGAGTGTTCAGGCCCGCGCCACCCCGTACGCCGTGCAGAAATGCCGACAACGCCTCCTGCGCCGACCGGGACGGCTGCCACCCCAGCAGGCCGTGTGCCCGGGCGCAGTCGAGTGCCGGCAGGCGCAGCACCGCGTCGAAGAGATGCGGGGAAGCCGGTACGGCGTGGGTGCGCCAGGCCGCCGACAGCGCCGTCCGGACCACTGCCGTCGGGAGGCGCACCACGCGGGCGTCGAGCAGATCCGCGAGCTCCCGCGGGCCCAGGACGGCTCCGCCGCCAGATTGAACGCGCCCCGTACGTCTGTGAGCACGGAGAGTCCAGTACCCGTTCCAGGTAGGACTTCTCCCGGCAGTAGGCGGCGGCCACCCATGGGTCGGCCACTCCTCGTCCACCCCTGGTGCTTCCTTCGGACCGGGGAGTAGGCGCCCACAGAGGAGGCGTGCACCAGGGTCGGCACGCCCGAGCGCGCCACGGCCTCGAAGACCCGGACCGACCCCAGGACATTGCTCCGCCAGGTGACCACCGGATCGTGTGTGGGCTGGAAACGCCAGGCCAGGTGGACGACGGCATCAGCGTTGGCCAGGTGCCGGTCCAGCACGCCCGGGCTGTCCTCGCGGGAGAGGTACACGGCCTCCCACCGCACCCCCGGGACGGATGCCTCCGGCCGCCGTCGTGCAAGGCCGAGGACATCCGCGACGTCCGGGTCCTGGTGAGGGCTTCGAGGAGACTGGTTCCCACATTGCCGGTGGCCCCCGTCACCACCACGCGCAAGCCCGCATGTGTGCCCATACTCGTTCCGCCCTTCCGTAGAATCGTGAGGAAACACCGTCCGCGTCCTCCCCGTCCCCGACGGCCGGACCGGGCACCGGTGTGCCGACCGGGGCCGTCCGCCGCGTCGGAGCTACGGATGCAGGAGTGTCTTGACCATCCCGTCCTCCTTGTCCCGGAACATCGCGTACGCCTTCGGGGCGTCCGACAACGGCAGGTGGTGGGTGGCGAATCCGTCGACTCCCAGCACGTCCTCGTCGTCGAGCAGCGGAAGGATCTCCGGTACCCAGTGCCGGACGTTGGCCTGGCCCATCCGCACCTGGATCTGCTTGTCGAACAGCGTCAGCAGCGGCAGTGGATCCGCCCTCGCACTGGGAGTGCAGACCTCTCTCGCACATGAAGCAGGTCCCGCAGGAGACGTTGAACGGGACCACCACACGGTCACCCACCCGCGCCGCCGTGACGTCCCGGCCCGCCTCCTCCACCACCCCCATGGGTTCGTGACCGAGAACATCGCCCTGCTCCAGGTACGGTCCCAGGACCTCGTGCAGGTGCAGGTCAGAACCGCATATCCCGGTGGACGTCATGCGTACGACGATGTCGGTGGGGGCCTTGGATGTGCGGATCGGGGACATCCTCCACCCGCACGTCCCGACGTCCCTGCCAGGTGAGTACACGCATGGTGTCTCTCCTCACTGCGGTACCTCTGGATCGCGGGCCGGGCGCTCCCGGCGGGTCGCTCCCCGCCCAGTGGCCCGGTGGGAATACCGGGCCCGGTGCCTCGGCCTCCCACACGGTCATCGTCCCGGGCCCACCCCCATGTGCTCGTCGGACGGGCCGACCTATCCAGCCAATCAGTGACGGGGCCATCTCGCCTCCCGTGGCGAGGATGCCACGCAGGGCGTCGGAGCCGGGCCGAGGCTTCGTGTCAGGACGGGGCGAGGACGCAGAACTCGTCTCGGGGGAGAGCACCGGCCATGGCGCCTCAGCTCTGGCCCACGTCGGCCTGGCGTCGTACCGAAAGCCTGGCGAGCTGTGACCAACGGAGGAGCCGCAGAGGCGGTAGCGAGATCGAGGTGCACAAGAGGGCAGACAGCCCGTCGGTGCCCAGGAGCGGTGATGGCCGCCGCCGAGACTTCGTGGAGGCATTCGCCTCGCCTGCCACCGCGCACCGTGGGACAGACCGGGCCTGGCTTGAGACGGTGGAATCCATTGAACGTGAGGCGTCGGGTTCCCAAAGAGGCGGCTGGCGTCCGAGGCGAGCATGTGAGCAGGTGAGCCATCATGGCCGACAGCGCAAAGAGACTCCACGAGAGCGCCCTCGACTACCTGCCCGGCAGGGGTGGCTTGCCCGCTCTGCGCCGTGCGGCGGCCGACTGCCGAGGGTGCGCTTTGTACGCGGATGCCACACAGACGGTCTTCGGTGCCGGTCCGGCCGACGCGCGCACGGTTCTGGTCGGGGAGCAGCCGGGTGACCAGGAGGACCGCCAGGGCAAACCGTTCGTGGGCCCGGCCGGCGGGCTGCTGCGCAGGGCACTGGCCGAAGTCGGGATCGATGAGAACCAGGTCTACTTCACCAACGCCGTCAAGCACTTCAAGTTCGCGCCCGTTGTGGATGCCCGGAAGCGGCGCATCCACAAGACACCGAACCTTCGGGAGATCACAGCCTGCCGACCTTGGCTGGCCGCCGAGCTGAGCCGGATCGATCCAGAACTCGTGGTGGCACTGGGCGCGACCGCGGGAAAGGCCCTTTTCGGTGGCTCCTTCAGGGTGTCCGAGGTGCGCGGCACGCTGCTGCCCCTGCCGGACCTGTCCAACTGGGACATCCCCGCGGAGGAGGGTGCCGCCCAGGAGGCCGGCGCGAACGACCACCGGTTCCTCGCCACGGTGCATCCCTCGGCCGTGCTGCGGGCGAAGAACCGGGACGAGGCGTACCGAGGCTTGCTCTCGGATCTGCGGATGGCCGCACGGTTCCTCGGCTGACGCCCCGATTTGCAACGCGGGCTCGGTTTGCTGAGCGTATGAGGCCGCCTGCCGAAAGGCGCGCGTCGTCGGTCTCTCGCCTCGTTGCTTCACGAGGCATCGCCATGGGGCAGGAGAGCGGGGTGCCACCGGTCGCGTTCATGATCTCGCCCGTGATGCAAAGGGCGTTCGGCGATGCCAGAAAGACGTAGGCCTGGGCTATTTCGGTGGGCTGGGCGGGTCGGCCCAGCAGGCTCTGCTTCCCGAACTCTCGCGGGTGTCGGGCAGCGGAGCGGGGATGAGACTCCTGGGGCCAGCTCCCGGCCAGCTCGCGATGCATGTGATGGTTCGGCTCGGTCGGCTGTGCTCCAGTTTGGGCACTCGTGGCATGGCAGGTCGCACGCAGATGCCATCTGAAGAAACAGCTCGGCCCGGAGTACGAGCGGCTCGTGGAGGAGAAACAGAGCCGTCCGGCAGCGGAACACGAATTGCGGGAACGAGAACAGTGCCACGACGTTCTGGAGATCAAGCCGCTCTCCCGGGCATCGCACTGGAATAGCCAACCGGGTTCGGGGAGTTGGCCGTCCGAACGCTGGAGAGCTGGCAGAACGGTGACGAGCAGGGTCCCCGGACGCGGACGCCGCCACGCGCTACCTGCGTCTGCGAGGTTCGTCGCCTCCCAGCCCGAGCGCCCACGCGAGCGCATAGGCGGTCAGTGACGTCCACGCCCATGCTGCCGTCGCGGCGCCGAACGCCAGCCACGCCGAGTGATGACGTACAAGAACTGCGGCCACGATGGCGAATACCAGGAGTCCTAGGGTGCCCAGGGCGGCGCCACGTGCGTCATCACGGGCGCGACGGATGCCTTCCTCCTCCGCTACAAGAGTCAGGCTGGCCAGTAAAATAGCCGGAAATGCGAGGAATACCCCGCCGATGAACGAACCGAACAGTGCGGACACCGCGGCCGCCAGGAGCGACACGCCCGCGCCGAAGCCGAACCGGAGGAGCACGTCCTTGCGCGGCGTACGCAAGGCCGCCCGCCAGTCCACCCGCACCCGGCCGGTGTCCTCGCCATCGCGCTCGCTCCCGCTCGCCGGCTCCGCCGACCGACTCACCGCGCCACCGCGAAGGCGAGGGCCGCCGCAAAGGCGAACCACACAACGAGGGCCGCCGTCGATCCGCGGACAGCTCCGAGCCTGCCCAGAGCCGGAACATCGATGAGGCAGTAGGCGGTGAAGGCCAGTGCTCCGGCCACCATGCCCCGCGCTGCCTCCGCCGCCTCAAGGTTCCCCTTGAACACGACCGTCAGGATCAGACCTCCCAGTGCAACCGAAGGTGCCGCCGCGAAAACCCCGGCCAGCCGCTTGGGCTGGACGGTCTCCGCCACCAGGGCGAAACCGACCACGAACAGGCCGCCGATGAAAGCCTTCAACACGATCTCAAGCAGCATCTTCATCCCATATCCTGAGTCCCGAGTCTGTCCATGCGTAACACCCCACGCTGTCGGCTTGTCGAATACTCCGCACCCGGCACGACACGGCCGGATCCGCCGGCCTACGTACTGGCCAGAGCACCGGAGCGATGCGCCGACTACCGGGCATCTGGCCCGTCCTGTTCACCCCGGACTCCTTGCTCGAGAGCGCTGAGCCTGAGTGTTCTGCCATATCGCACCGCGCCTGACCTGATCGCACGTCAGTCCGGTTTTACGGGCCAGAGCCATCCACCTCATTGATCCCTTTGGGATGCTGTTGCAGAGACCTGAGGCCTTCCCGGCCCACAACTCGGCATCCATGAACGGACCCTTGTATCGCTCGATCACCTCGGCCAGGTGCTCGTGCGAACACCCGACCAGAAGGCGAGTTCCGTCCCGCCTCGGGTCAACGGGCTGGTCACGGACGAGTCCGGGACCAGCGCACAGAATGTTGTGTTGTCCAAGGTCGTCTTTCCGCACACAGTGCAAGTTCAGGAAGATTCCCCTCCTCGCCGCCATCCTCTGGCTCACTGTCCATGTTCACTGGTCACGCTGCCGGATCCGCCCGGAGAGACCACAGGCTTGCCGGGCGCTTCGTGCGGTGCGCCATTGGGATCACGCGGTCTCCCTTCGGTTCGGACTTGCGCGGCAGAGCCGCTACGGCATCGTTCTTCCCGTCCTCGATCTGTTCAACGAGCGAGTCCACCACCGCGTCGCTGCCGTCCAGCACCTGCTGGGCGAGTT
The DNA here is from genome assembly GCF_014649535.1 of Streptomyces gelaticus. Lineage (GTDB taxonomy): Bacteria > Actinomycetota > Actinomycetes > Streptomycetales > Streptomycetaceae > Streptomyces > Streptomyces gelaticus. Next base: position 214,624 of record NZ_BMTF01000010.1, on the reverse strand, counting down.
CTTCCATCACGCCGGGGGCGGTGCCGCTTCCGGGCCCGGTGAGGTCGACCGCCTTCAGCACCCACCCGCCACCACTCCAGACCGACTCCCGCGACGGAAGGCGGCGCTTCCAGATGCGGACCAGGGGTGCGATCGTCCGGAGGACATCGGTGATCGGCGAGAACTGCCCGTCGTGGCGCACGGGATGCAGGTCAGCCGTGTGGCGTGAGGCGCGCGGAGGTTTCGAGCATGAGGGCGTGGACGAAGGCCTGGGGCAGGTTGCCGCGCAGTTGGCGCTGGGAGACGTCGAACTCCTCTGCATACAGTCCCGGCGGTCCGCAGGCGGCCCGGTTGCGTTCAAACCAACGCATTGCCTCTGCCGTGTTGCCCTGCTGGTGCTGGGCCAGAGCGACGAGGAAGCCGCACAGCAGGAACGCGCCCTCCGCTTCCTGGCGGGGACGTTGATCGTGGCGGAAGCGGTAGCAGTAGCGGTCCTGGCCGAGGTCGGCCAGGACAGCCTCCAAGGTGGTCTGGCTACGCGGGTCGTCGGCCGGGACGGCGCCGCGCAGTGCGGGCAGGAGCAGGGAGGCGTCCACGCCGGGGTCGGCAGGCGAACGTTGCCAGCGGCCGCTGGGGTGCAGGCAGTCGCGGTCGGTCTCGGCGATGACCTGGTCGGCGAGTGCCTCCCAGTCAGCTGCGAGGGCACGTCCCGCCGTGGGGTGGGCGGTGGCGATCGCGCGCAGCCCGGCTGCGCAGGTCAGGCGGCTGTGTGTCCACCGGTCGGGATGAAGTTCCCAGATCCCGGCGTCCTCCTCGCCGCGTCGGGCGGCGATCGCGTCGGCGGCGATTTTTGCTGCGTGCCAGCCTTCTGTGTCGAGCCGGTCGTGGCGGGCGGCAGCGGCGAGCAGGAGCAGGCTCTCGCCGAAGCCGTCGAGCTGGAACTGGCGGTTGACCCGGTTGCCGATCACATCGAAGCCGCCCGGGTAGCCCGGCAGATCCAGCGTCCGCGGACCGGGGACGGGACCGCCGTCGGCGGTGTAGGCGGGGGCGACGCGAGGGCCGTGTTCGAGGAGGCGGGCGGTGACGAACCGGGCTGAGTCGTCGAGCAGGGGATGGGCTCCGGCGGCGGCCGCAGCCTGCCCGAGATAGGCCTGGTCGCGGATCCATACATACCGGTAGTCGTAGTTGCGGCCCTGTTGGGCACGCTCCGGCAGGCTCGTGGTGGCCGCGGCGACGGTCCCGCCGCTGGGTCCGGTCATGCCATGCAGCACCGCGTACGCATGCCGCGCGTCGCGGCGTCCGAGCACCCCTGTGAGGTCGGGTACGTGCTCGGCCCATGCCGCCTCACTTGCCCGCCACAGACTCTCCGGTTCCTCCGGCTGCGCCAGCGGCCGGTCGGAGATCTCCAGCACGAGAGCGTGCTGGTCGCCGGGTTCCAATCGCAGCCGGGCCTTGAGCTGCAGATGGGGCCCTGACTCGTCGGTTGCCGCACTCGGCAGACCGGTCAGGCGCAGATACAGACCGCCGGCCCGCGCGGTCCAGTCCCCGTTCTCCTCCCGTTTCACCTGCCGCAGCCGGTGTTCCCCGAATCCTGCGGCCACCTGCAGGCTCACCGCCACCTCGGCCGGGCCGTCGACGGCCTGGATCCGACGCAGGAGCACCGCGCGGTGCTCCTGCCCCGGGTGAGCGAGGGCCTCACGGCACTCCACGATCCCGCCCGTGGTGACCCAGCGGCTGCGCCAGATGAGACTGCCGCTCTCGTAGTAGCCGCCCCACACATACGGGTCGGTGGGGGTGACGGTGTACCAGCCGGGCCCACCGATGAGCGCGGTGAAGACGGCGTCGCTATCCCACCGCGGTGCGCACATCCACACGATGTCGCCGCGAGGGCCGACCAGGGCGCCACGGTGTCCGTCGGCGAGCAGAGCGTAGTCGCGCAGCACGTGCGGAGCCGGTACGGCGGCGCTCTCGGGCACTTGGGTCTCCCTTCAGCAGTGGTGTGCGGGCGCAGCTGCGGTTGGTGCTGACCTGGCATCCGGGGGCTTTGGCGGCTGGGCTACGGGCCGCTGGCGGGTTCGGCGCCGCTGGTGCGGGTGTGGCGTACGAGGACGTCGTAGCGCGGGGTCATGCTGTGCCCGGGGGCGCCATCCGCGCCGGGGCACAGTTCGCCGCCGGTGGGGTCGAGAGTGCCGTCGAAGAGGAGGTTCTCGATGCGGACATGGTCGTGGAACCATTCCAGATGGCGCAGGTTGGGGATGGTGGCTGCGGCGTGGGCGTGGACGTGCGGGGCGCAGTGGCCGGAGAGGTCCAGGCCATGGGACTGGGCGAGGGCGGCTGCGCGGAGCCAGACGGTGATGCCGCCACAGCGGGTGGCATCCGCCTGCAGGCAGTCGACAGTTGGGGCCATGGCGGCGAAGTAGGGGAGGGTGAAGCCGTACTCGCCGGCGGCGACGTCCGCTGCGGAGGCGGCGCGGACCCGGGCCAGGCCTGTGAGGTCGTCGGAGGAGACCGGTTCTTCGAACCAGCGGACGTCGAATTCCTGGAAGGTCTTGGCGAGGCGGATCGCCTGCTTGGCGGTGTAGGCGCCGTTGGCATCGACGTACAGCTCTGCATCGGGCCCGATGATCTGGCGGGTCTCCCGGATGCGGGTCAGGTCCCGGTCTTCGCGGGAGCCCCACTCCTCCCCGATCTTGATCTTGACGCGCGGAATGGCGCTCTGCTTGGTCCAGCCGCGCAGTTGCTTCTCCAGTTGCTGGCTGTCGTAGGTGGTGAAGCCACCGCTGCCGTAGACGGGCACCCCGTCTTGGACCCGTCCGAGCAGGTCGGCCAGTGGGAGATCGAGCAGCTTTGCCTTGAGGTCCCACAGCGCGATGTCGACGGCGGACAGGGCATAGCCCCCGATGCCGGGACGCCCGGCGTTGCGCAGCGCCCGGTGCATGGCTTCATTGGTGCCGGGCACGTCGAAGGCGCTGCGTCCGATGACGTGGTCGGCGAGCAGGTCGGTGATCACGCTTGCGCAGGCTGCTGCCCCGTAGGTCCAGCCGTAACCGTGAGTAGTTGTGGATTGCGCCTGGACGAGGACCATGGTGGTGCTGGTCCAGGTGGCGGTGCCGTCGGCTTCCGGGGCGTCGGTGGGAAAATCGAGGACCCACACCTGCAGGTTGTCGACGGTTGGCGTGGGCCAGGACGTCACGGCGTCTCGCCGCAGGAGCGCTGGGTGGTCATTTGTGCGAACCGCAGGAAGCCGACTGCGGCCCGGGCCGCCGGGGTGGCGGGGGGCGATCCGGGAGGTGCGGGGGGCAAAGAGGAGGCCGGCGGTGTAGCCGGTGGCAATCCACAGACCGGTGCAGATGGACCAGCTGTCCCACTTGCCGATCGCCCTGCGGGTTCCGGTGCCGCGCACCTCCTCCAGTTCCAGAGGTGCGCACATGCCCTGGGAATGGGGGAACGGTGCCCGCCGCGGGTTGGTGGAGGGTGCCCTGGTGATCAGGCGGCCGAACTGGTGGGTGGCCTGGACAGCGGCGCGGATGGCCGGCGCGGCGGCGTAGACACCGATGAGGCCGGGGTAGGCGGTGAGCGGGCGGTCGATGTGACCGAAGCATGCTCGGGCCTCGCGTTGGAGCCGCCCGTGCGGGGATGTCATGGTGCCCTCCGGGCGCGGTGGCGGGCGGAGTACCGCCTGTTCGGGGTGTTCAGCAGGCGGCGGTCCTTCGAGGGCCATGGCGAGAACTTCGGCCAGGTGCAGGGCTTGGCGTCCGGTGGTGGCCTGGTCGATCTGGGTGCGGCAGCTGAATCCGTCGGCGAGGACGAAGGGTTGTGCCCACATCGGGAGCCAGCCCATGGCGTAGTGGGAGGGCGGACGCAGCCCGACACCCGGCGCGGGATCTTCGGGTAGCCGCGCCGGATCTCGGCCAGATGGCGGCCGGCGATGTCCCGCAGCCCCTGGTACAGGTGGGCAGTGGGCCCGCCCTCGGCCACGATCCGTGTGAACTCCTCCTCATTGGCGGGGCCGGCCCAGAACCGGGTGCCCGCGTAGGTGAGGACCTCCAGACGGCCAATATTGTCGACGGTCTTGCCGTAGGCCTGGGCAGTAGCGCCGCAGCTGTTGTTGCCGATCAATCCGTCCAGCGAGCAGTGGCTGTGCGTGGACGGCTTCGGCCCGAACATAAGTGCGTACGGTGCGAGTTGTCGGTTGAGTTCGTCCAGGACAATGCCCGGCTCGACGACACAGGTCCGCGCCTGCGGGTCCACCGACAGCAGCCGGTTGCAGTGCTTCGTCCAGTCGATGACCACGGCCTCGTTGGTGCACTGTCCTCCGAGGCTTGTGCCGCCGCCGCGCAAAAGCACCGGGGCGGCGAATCGCGAGCAGACACCGACTGCGGCTGCACCGGCCTCGGTCGTGCGCGGTACCACGACCCCGAGCGGAACCTGCCGGTAGTTGGAACCGTCGGTGGCGTACGCACCACGGCTGCCGGCATCGAACCGGACTTCCCCGTCCACCTCCGCGCGCAGCGCGCGTTCCAGGGTCGGGAGGTCCAAATGCCTGGAACGGTCCGTGCCCTGCACGGTCAGTTCCTGCCGCCGGGCAGGAATTCTTGGATCTTCGCTTTGATTCCTTGGCGGACCACGGATCCGCGGTCGCTGTCGCCCCTGAGTACCGACAGAGCGGCGGCCTCGATTTGGTCCCACGACGCGTGGGGCGGGATGGGCGGCACCGCCGGATCGGTGCGGAAGTCGATGACGAACGGCTTCTCCGCCGCGAGAGCCCGACTCCACGCAGGCCCCACGTCCTCGGGCCGCTCCACCCGCACGCCGTCCAGGCCGAAGACTTGCGCGATGTCCGCATAACGCAGGTCCGGCAGGTTCTGCGAGGGCTCGAACTGCGGGGCCCCCTGCATCGCGCGCATTTCCCAGGTGACTTGGTTGAGGTCGTGGTTGTTCAGTACCGCCACCACGAGGCGAGGGTCGGACCACTCCTGGTAATACTTGGCGACGGTGATGAGCTCAGCCAGACCGTTCATCTGCATGGCGCCGTCGCCGACGATAGCGATCGCCGGACGTTCGGGTCTGGCGAACTTCGCGCCGATCACATATGGCACCCCGGGCCCCATCGTGGCCAGCGTGCCGGACAGGGAGCCGCGCATTGCGCTGCGCATCCGAAGATGCCGGGCGTACCAGTTCGCCGCTGACCCGGAGTCGGCCGCGAGCATGACGTCTTCGGGCAGCAGCGCGTCCAGCGCGTGGACCACGTACTCCGGGTTGAGCGGGTCTGCGGCGACCTCGGCTCGACGCTGCATCACCTCCCACCAACGCGCGGTGTTGTCCTCGATGGTCTTGCGCCACGTGCCGTGCGACTTGCGCTCCAGCAACGGAATCAGCCTGCGCAGCGTTTCGCCGGCGTCGCCGACGATGTTCGCCTCGAACGGGTAGCGCAAGCCCACCATGGACGGGTCGAGGTCGATCTGCACCGCCCGCGCCTGGTCGAACTCGGGCAGGAACTGGGTGTAGGGGAAGCTGGAACCGATGACGAGCAGTGTGTCGCAGTCACGCATCATCTCGTAGGACGGCCGGGTGCCGAGCAGCCCGATCGAACCGGTGACGTACGCCGGCGTGTCGGGCAGGACATCCTTGCCGAGCAAGGCCTTCGCCACCCCCGCAGCCAGCAGGTCGGCAACCTGCTCGACTTCCGGTCGGGCCGCACGGGCACCCTGCCCGACCAGCAGGGCGACCTTCTCACCGGCATTGAGGATCTCTGCTGCTTGCGCCAGCTCCTCGTCGGCTGGTACGGGGGCGTAGTGGGGGGCGCCGAGGCTGGAGGGGACCTGTTTGAAGGCGTGCGCAGGTGCCTCGTAGTCGAGTTCCTGCACGTCGGCCGGGATGATCACCGCAGTCACTGTGCGGCGCGTAGCGGCAACACGCATCGCCCGGTCAAGGACGTTCGGCAGCTGCTCGGGAACCGTGACCATCTCGCAGAATTCCGAAGCCACGCCCTTGTACAGGGTGAGCAGGTCGACTTCCTGCTGATAGGACCCACCCATCGCGCTGCGGTCGGTCTGCCCCACGATCGCGACCACCGGGACATGGTCGAGTTTGGCGTCGTAGAGACCGTTCAGCAGGTGGATCGCACCAGGGCCGGAGGTCGCCGCACACACCCCGGTGCGGCCGGAGAACTTGGCGTACCCGACCGCCTCGAAGGCGGCCATCTCCTCGTGCCTCGCCTGGATGAATCGTGGTGTGTCCTCGGCCCGGCCCCAGGCGGCGAGCAGGCCGTTGATGCCGTCCCCAGGGTAGGCGAAGACGTACTCGACGCCCCATTCCCGCAGGCGCTGCAACAGGTAGTCGGCAACCTTCATCGTCCTGCTCCTCCTGGTCCAGGCACTGCCCATCCGGCGCAATGTGATGCGTCCATTGATCGCGGCTCACTGCTGCCGGGTCCCGATACCGCACCCGGCCGGTGACACCGGCCGCACCGATGGGTGGGCACATCGGAAGTATCGCTGCGCGCATGCTCTTCGCCCGGGCAGGCGTGCCCAAGGGCGCGTTGTCGATAGCTCGCCTGGGGGCACGTACTACGGTTGCGCGGGCCGGCGATGCGCTGCCCGAGGCTGGAAAACGCAAGCGCACGAGCTCGTCCTGTGACCGACAGGCTCGTCGTCCGCGACCAGGAATCCGTCCCAACGCCGTCGGCCCCTGACCGGCTGCTCATCGCGGGAGGTCGATGGTGGCGGATACCTGTGGTTCGTGCCTTGTGCCGCGCAGATGCCTCCGATGGCATCGCGCTCTTGATCGTTCGCGCCGCCTGACTTGACAGCCTGCGAGCACGATCGCCGGCAACGCTGCTTCATCCCCACCCGTGCCAGTCCCGCGCACCGCTTTTGCTCAGGGCGGACAATGACAAAGGAGTGCTCACCTGCTGGCTTCAGGTCTACTTCGGTGAGAGGTTGTGATGGCCGCGCTCGAACTGATCACCTTCGGCCACGGCACCTCCGGCCGTGAGGAGCTGTGCCGACTTCTGCACGGTGCCGGCGTGGCGGCGGTCGTGGACGTGCGGACCGCCCCAGGAAGCCGCCACAATCCGGACACCAACCGCGAGCGTATCCAGCAGTGGCTGCCCACGGCAGGCGTTTCCTACCGGTGGGAGACGCATCTGGGAGGCTTCCGGAAACCACTGCCCGACTCGCCCGATGTTGTCTGGCGCAACGCCTCCTTCCGGAACTACGCCGGATACGCCCGCGATCCTCGGTTCGTCGCCGCGATGGACCAGCTGCTTCGGGAGGCAGAGCATCAACGCACTGCGGTCATGTGCGCGGAGGCGATGTGGTGGCGTTGCCACCGCAGGATCATCGCCGACTACACCCAGGTGGCCCGGAAGGTGCCCGTTTTGCACCTGATGCCGGATGGCCGTCTTCGACCGCACACTCCGACCCCTGGGGCCCGGCTGCGCGAGGACGGCCTCATCGTCTACGACTGCCCGCCCGTCGGCTGAACAGCCGGTTCCGCCCTTCAGAGCCGATCAGGCCACCGGTGTGATCCGTTCGCGTGGGCAGGTGGCGACGAGGCGACGCGGGCGGCGGCCGCAGGGTACCCCTCTCCTTCGGTCGTGGCACTCGGCCCGGCCCGCAGGAGAGGTGGACAGCATGGGACACGGCGGAAACGTCATCGACGAATTGATGACTGACCACCGCGAGGTGGAGCAGATGTTCGGCCGGATCCAGGCGATGCCCGGCAGCGGCCAACAGCTGCGTGACCTCGTGGACGAAGTCACCATCGAGCTGGTGCGGCATTCAGTGGCCGAGGAACAGTACCTGTACCCAGCCGTGCGCGAGTACATCCACGGCGGTGACCAGCTGGCGGACAAGGAGATCGAGGATCACGACCGGGTCGAGAAGATCCTCAAGCAACTGGAGAAGATGAGCACCGGCGATGCGCAGATGAGCCCGGTCCTTCAGCAGTTGATGGACGAGGTCGCCGCCCATGTCCAGGACGAGGAGAACAACCTCTTCCCGAAGCTGCGCCAGGTCTGCACCGCCGAGCAGCTGGATGACCTCGGTGACAAGATCCGCAGGGCCAAGTCCATGGCCCCCACCCGCCCCCATCCTTCTGCGCCCAGCGCCCCGACAGCCAGCAAGCTGCTCGCGCCGGGGGCCGGGCTGGTCGACCGGGCTCGTGATTTCGTCACCGGCCGCGGCAAGTCCTGAATCCAAACGGCCTGCCGCGCGCGTGAGCGAGGGCCCCTGCGGCCTGCGGCCTGGGGCCGCCGGACCGTGTGCGGTCCTGCAGCCCCGGGTGCCCGCCCGAACAGGACGTGACGCGGGTCATGCCGACGACTGTGCCAGCCTGCCTACACTGATCGGCACGAGCGGGGCAACGCGGCTCCGCGCCGACAGCTCCCAGCCCGATTTGCGTGCCTGGTCGAGCCCGCCCTGAGAAACCGATCGCCGTGCCCACCGACCTGACACCCGTTATAGCCGCCGCCACACGTTGGCTCTCGACCGCCTACCCACCACCTTCAGGCGCGCTCAACAGAGCGCTGGCCCAGGCTCAGGCCCACCAGGCCGCGACCCTCGCCGCCTTTCTGCGCTACCCCACCGACCTCGACGTTCAGCTGCTCCACCTGCTGGCCCCCAGCGGGTCCGAACGGCTGGACCGGCTCACCGGCAGTGCCCACTACTCCGACGACACCGATACCGCCTGGCGGACCTGGGTCGACGAGACCGTCGTCAGCTGGGCCGCCTGCCTCCTGGCCGACCCCGTCCTGGCCGCCCGCGCCCACCAGGCTCTTACCGCAACCGAGCACTACGCTCAGGCCGGCCACCTTCAGCGACTGATCCACCCCGGCCCCCGCGACACCGACGCCGCCGCCCTGCTGCGCCATCCCGACCTGCTCGAAGGCATCGCCGCTCTGCACCGGCTTCAGCTCGTAGAGCTGCTGGACGTAAAGGGTGCCGGACGTTCGTAGAGCGGAGGCCGCCAGCAGTCCGCTGCTCCAACGGTTCAGCCGGTCGGGCAGGGAGACCTCCCCGACCAGGGTCAAGGGAGGAACAGCCACTCGGCTTTCCTCTGCCTGGTTCAGGGCCTGATGGACGCGCCGGCGCCAGTCCTACGAGCCCCAGCCCCGCAGCACATCCCGAACATGGTGATGGTCAGCGACCGACCTGCCGAAGCCACCGACCGGGCCGTCCCCGGCCACGGGGAGAGTGACCTCATCATCGGCAATAGGCAGCAGCAGACATCCCTCCAGGCCCCCGACGGGCATGGCCGGGAGCGGCCCGGCGCGCCGGGAAGTGGGCTGTCCCGGTCTCGATCGGGGCAGCGCGCGACCGGGCCGCCGCCCGTGCATCCGATCCTCGTGCGGGACGGCGGTGATCGCATCACGAAGAGGTGCGCCCGGGGAGGTGAGTGCCAAGGCTTCTCTCGTGCGGATGGCGCGGTTATTGCGTCCAGTGTGTGTTGTCTGTGTGCTTGCGCTCTCTCCACGAGGGGTGCGCCGGTTCCCTCTCCCGCCGGCGTCCCGAGCAACGCCTTTGCCCTCCGCGACTGCGACGGCGCTCTCTTCACTGTGTGCGACACCTGACGACGTCCGGGCTCCCCGGCTCGGCGGCACCACTTCTTCGCTCCGGGAGGCCCGGTGAACAGCGGACGACAAGCAGAACCTCCCGGACGTCCTCCGCCGCACGGGCGGGCGCCGGACCGTGCGGTGACAGACAGGGGCGCCCCAGGTCCGCCTCCTATCCGCGGCTGAGGCGGACGCACTCACCCACCATGGCCCGCAGGCTGCCCGTACGACGCAGCAGTTCACGCTGCGTCCGGGCGCCTGTTCCGCGCGCCGAGAGCGATCGCAGCGCCTCTTCCGCCCGGTCGAGGTCTCCGTAGTCAGTCAGGGCCTCGCGGACATGCTCCAGTAGCGCGCCCACCACTTCCGGAGCCGGCCGCGGACGCATCGTGCGCGGGTGGAGCAGAAGGCCCTCCAGCCCCCACCGTGCCGCCTGCCAGTCCGCCAACCGCAGGATTCCGGCGCCGAAACGGGCCGGGGGTTCACCCACCCGCCACTGGCGGGCCGCCGTTTCGACGAGTCCGCGGGCCAGACAGGCGAGAAGAACCGTGTCCGCGGGGTCGAGGCAGACGTCCGCGACCCGCAGTTCTACCGTGGGGTACCGGTGCGACAACCGCGCGTCGAAGTACACCATCCCCTCGTCCAGGAGCACCTGCGTCGCAAGGAGATCCCGCACCTGCGTGTGGTAGCGCTCGGCACTGCCGAACACCTCGACCGGGCCGGCCGACGGCCAGCGGTTCCAGACCCTGCTCCGGTAGCTGTTGTACGAGCTGTCGTTCCCTTGCCAGAAAGGGGAGTTCGCGCTCAGGGCCAGAAGCACCGAAAGCCACGGCCGCGCACGGTCCAGTACACCGACTCCTTCGTCGTCCGATTCCACGGCCACATGAACATGGCAACCGCAGGTGAGTTGTTCTTGCGCGGTCAGGCCGAATTCCCCTTCCAACCACCGGTATCGCTCGCCCGCACAGATCGACGGCGCCACGGGCAACGGCGAGGTGGCCAGAGCGGCGACGGCTGCACCCGACTCCGCGGCGCGTTGGGCAACCTCGCTGCGCGAACGAACGATTTCATCCGCCAATGCGTCCATTGCTGCCTGCGGAGTGGTGGCGAACTCCAGTTGCTGCCGGTGCAGTTCCGCTTCGAAGGCCGGACCGTCCCGCCCTCGCCCGTCGGCCCTGGCCAGTACCGCCGCCGACAGGGCTAGGGGCTCGCCCTTCCGCGCGTCAACGAGGAGAAGCTCTTCCTCGACGCCCACGGTTCGCACCACGCCATACCCCCCGCTCGCAGAGGCCTGCTTCAAGGATGTGCCCAAACCGCGCGCGACGCCTCTCCTGTGCCTGAGCCCGCCCGTCTGGGGGAGGTGAAAGACGCGGCCGACGGCCACCGGCTCGAAGGGAAGAAGCTTGTCGCTGCCGGACTGCATCCGTCCGTCCAACGGCTCGGAAACGTGTCTTCATGCCTCTCCTGGAGCGGGTACTCGGCACCGGGCCGACGCCCGCACATGGGTGGCAGTCTCCCAGAAAGTTGCGGTTGTTCCAGGCCGGACCCGTGTCGGGAATTACCGCCGGTGTCTGGGCGTCGGGCCCGTACCAGCAGACGCCGAAGCCGTGGCCATTTGTCGTCTCGACTCCCATGCGTGAATGCAGGATCGGGTCGATGCAGTGTGCAGAAGGTCACCGAGCAGCACTGGCTGTCCCGAGTAGGCAAGCCACCGGCACATGACTCCACCTTTCCGGCACGCGTACGAACCTCCCGAGCATGTTGGCGGCCCCTGTCCACGCTCCTTCCCCAGCCGCTCTGCCCTGTTCGGGGGGCGGGCTGGTCCATCGGAGGCAACCACGCCGCTGGACACGCTCACGAATCGCGCCAGGAGGGGGCGCTGCTTCTGTGGGGCGCCGCGATCGGCTGCGCCCCGGTTGGTAGGCCGGATTGCACAAGTAGGCTGGACGGGGTGGCCGTCGTCAAATGCCGGAAGCGAAGACGGCGCTATCGCAGTCGCGGATGGCGAAGGCGCTGTTCGGGGCGTCGGCGGGAGAGGGAACCGGCGAGGATTCGCCCCCGGCCATGACGGCGGCCACCGCGGCCCGCTTGCTGTCCCACCCGAGCAAGCCGACGTTTCACCGAGACTTCAGCCCCGGTCGGGGCCGTCGCCGCGCGGTCGACTATGGCCAGGTCCAGGCGAAAACATTACGCAGAAGATGGCGGCATGTGTGGGCGAATGGCGCCCGAGCGCAACCTGCCGTAATTGCTGGGGCGCATGAAGCCGATTGGCCCCAAACGGTCGCGGTAGTGCCGCACGAGCACCGACGACCCGGCCGACTCCTTTCCCGACCTATATCAGCGGCACCACGATCGCGACCACCAGCACGATGACGACGACCACGACGATCCACACCCACGGAGACCGGTGCCTGGGAGACGGATCCTCGGGGCCGCCGCCACGGGGCCGGTCCTCGGGCAGCTTGGCGTTTTCCGGCCGGTCACGTCGGTAGAATTCGGAGTCGGACATGGGAGAGCCCTCCTCTCGATTGGCATCCCGTCGTGGGACGCCCCACGTCCCAATAATCCCACTTCGGCTCGCGGAGCACGGCTGAAGGGCCCCGATCGGCTATTGCGGTACGTTCTGCGCCCGACGGCAGGGATGCGTGTGGGAGCGGGTAGTCGAGAATCGCGTCCGCGACGAAAGGTTGTGTGGCTCGATCGTGCAGCCGCCGGACCTCCCGCCAAGAGCAGGGGGGCGGGTCCACCACCGGGCTCTGACCCCAGTCCCGGGACTGGCGTGGAACGCGTGCCCCGTCGTCGTGAAGGAGGTACTTCTATGCCCAGGACGGTGGTCGTCACCGGAGCGAGCGCTGGCGTCGGGCGTGCCACCGCTCGTGAGTTTGCCCGCAGGGGCGACCGGGTCGGGCTCATCGCGCGAGGGCTGACAGGGTTGAACGCCGCGGCGGACGAAGTGCGAGAACTGGGAGCCGAGGCGCTCGTCGTCCCGGCGGACACGGCCGATCCTGCCGCCGTACACGCTGCGGCCGAGCAAGTAGAGAGCCTCCTCGGTCCAATCGACGTGTGGGTCAATGTGGCCTTCACATCGGTGTTCGCGCCGTTCACCGAGATCAGCCCGGAGGAGTACCGGCGCGTCACTGTGGTCAGCTACCTCGGATATGTGAACGGCACACGCGAGGCACTGACGCGGATGTTGCCCCGGGACAGGGGCACGATCGTGCAGGTGGGGTCCGCGCTGGGCGCGCGTTCCGTCCCACTGCAGTCGGCGTACTGCGGGGCCAAACACGCCGTGAACGGATTTACGTCCTCGGTCCGGACCGAACTCATGCATCAGAGGAGCAGAGTACGGATCACCGTGGTGCAACTGCCGGCGATCAACACGCCGCAGTTCTCATGGAATCTGTCCCGTCTGTCCAGACACCCCCAGCCGGTCCCTCCCATCTACCAGCCGGAGGTTGCCGCCCGCGCCGTGGCGTACGCGGCAGATCGCCCACGACGCAAGCAGTACTTCGTGGGCGCGTCAACTGTGGGTACCATCCTGGCCGACAAGTTCGCCGCCGGACTCCTGGACCGCTATCTCGCGCACACTGGCTACGACTCGCAGCAGACCGGCGAGCCCGTCCAGGCCCATCGGCCCGACAATCTCTGGCGGCCGCTGGACGGAGAGGGCGAAGCCGCGCGCGACTACGGTGCCCACGGCGTGTTCGACGACAGGGCACACGGTCGTTCCGCGCAGATGTGGCTGTCCCGTCACGCCAGACCGGTCTGGTCCGCTTCATTGCTTGCCGTCAGCGGGGTGGCCCTGCGCGTATGGAGGAGGAACCGACGCTCCTGAGCTCCCGGCGACCGACACGGCGAAACAGCTGCCTCCTGTACTGGCGACTGTCCAGCGGATGCTGTCGGGATACGGCGTCACAAACTGCCTCTCCCTTCGTACACGCGCCGGTGCACCGCGTCCCTGATCCGAGGGCCCAATTTGTTTGGTCGAGCCGGGTGAGGATGACCGGCACGGCGGATCGGGATCGGCCACGATACGGCGGAACGTGGACGCGGACATCACACGGGCCGCCGAGGTTGGGCTGGGGTCCGCAGCACCGATGTTCAACCCGTTCAACCAGCAACCGTGGACGGGCCCCCAGCCGTCCATGGATTGCGCCGGACGAACTTATCGACAAACTTGTCGGGGCGACTGAGTAGAGCCAGTCATTCGCCGCGGCCGGTGATGAAGTCGCGTACACGGTCGACCAGCCCCAGCCCCGGAGAGAGGATCTTGCTGGCCAGTGCAGAGCTCGGGGCGCCAGGGTGCGGGCGAGTGGGCGCCGTCTCCTTCGCCATACGGACCTCCTGCCCCAAAAGATCCAGAACTTCCGGACCACAGGCCGCTCGGAGCTGAATGAACAGATTGCTTTCCTCGTCCCGGACGTGTGCGCGGACCTCGGTACGGAGCTTGACGAACAGATGGATGAGCTCAGGATCGTCCGCATCCAACCCCTCAAGGTCTTTCAGCAGCCGCTCGACACGGAGGTGGTCCGCAAGCTCCTTGTCGACCAGTGCATCGCCGTCTGGCACGTGCTTTCGCACCGCGGGATACAGGTGCTGCTCCTCTGCGACTGCGTGCCGAACCAGCTCAATGGTCAGTTGGTCGAGCAACCGTCTGCGCTCCGGACCTCGTGTCGGAACGGCTTCGATCCGGTCGAATAGTTCGTCCGCCTCACGGTGGTCGGCCGTCAGCTCCTCGATGACATCGCCGCCATGCCGCATGATGCATACCCTTCAGGTCCAGACGCGCGCTCGCACCGGACGCGCGCATCGCAATCCCGGCCGCAGAAGATCTATCCGTCGTCTCTTCACCCGCCGCTGGCCGGCCCAGAACGCTGCTCGGCGGGCCGTACGATGTCAATGCCCGAGTGCTTTGCGCAGCTCCTCCTTGTTCATCGTCGAGCGGCCCTCGATGTGCTTCTTCTTCGCTTCTTCGTAGAGCTGGTCCTTCGTGGGCCCCTGAGAGCCACGATGGGATCGCTCACCGCCGCGCTGTGAGGCGGACTTCGGATCACGCGTCGAGGTCTTGCTGGCCGTTTCGGCCTCCCCGGATCGGGCCCGTTCCTTGTTGACCGTGCGCGCGGCAAGCTCCTTCGCACGCTCCTCGGAGGCACCGCGCTTTTGCGCACTCTCCTTGATGTGCTCGTACTGCCTCTCCCGTTTGCGACTCGAACCTGCAGGCATCGAGCTCTCCTCTTCTCGTGTCTGAATCTGGCGTACGGAGGTTTGCGAGGAGGTTCCTACGCCCGGCGCGCTATCGCTTTCCGGGACCTCCGCATACACACTCCACCCCTACACCCACCACACCCCCCATGCCACCCGGGACAGAACGGGGACACACGGGCACTCGCGGAGGAGCGGCTGAGACACTGCTGACGGGTCAAGCACGGCAGGCCCACCCCATCTCTCACTGCTGCGTGATGGCGGCGAAGCCCCGCTGGCCAGGGCTGGGAACAGGAGCCGGGCGCTTCTTGTGTCCATGCCGACGGGCGGCATGCGTGCTCCTGGAAGTACCAGGAGATGTTCGGCGAGTGCGGTCAGCTCGGTGACCTGGATGACGAGCGCTGTACCTGCTGCCTGCCCGGAGGGGTAGAGAGCCGTTCCCACCCCGTCCGCAACGAGCGCTGGCGCCGACATCCTTCAACAGGCTCCCCACGGCCGGTCCGCGTCTGGGCGACAGTAAATCTCGCCCACACGGGGGAGCAGGGTTCCGTCCGTTGGCTCCACCGTGGCCGGCCCCTCGTACACTTCCCGGTCTGCCCCGGGGCTGGGGTCTCGCGCAGCGACGGCAGCTGCATCACTCACCGCTCGCCGTGCTGTCCCGGTTGGCGGGCGGGGTGTTGGAGGCGTATGGGTGGAATGCAGGCGGCGGCCCGCCTCCCGGGCTGCCACGTCGGGCGTCGGCGTGAACAGCGACATCGGAGGGAGGCGCTATTGAGATCATTATCGCGATCGCCCTCGTGCGCTCAGTGTGGGGAGGCAGTTCGCCATCAGTACCTGCGCGACTGCTTCCGGCCGGAGCACGAGCTCGCACTGCTGGTCGCTGTCCTCGTCCTCGCGGTCGTCATCTACTCCTGGCGTTACTTCGACGAACCCACCGGCAAACACGCCGGGGTGTTCCCGGCGCTGATCCTGCTGTTCGAAGCCGGTATGGCCGGCTTCGCCCTCACCGGTGACCTGTTCAACGCCTTCGTTTTCTTCGAGCTCATGGGCGCCGCCGCCTACGCGCTGACCGGCTATCGCATCGAGGACCCCCGCCCCCTTCATGGGGCCCTCACCTTCGGCATCGTCAACTCCTTCGCCGCATACTGCTCCCTGCTCGGCATCGGCCTTCTCTATGCCCGCACCGGCGAGCTCAACCTCGCCCGCCTCGGCCAGCACCTCGCCAACCACCGCACCGACCTTCTGACAGTGGTCGCGTTCGTCCTCGTCGTCACGGCGCTGCTGGTGAAGGCCGCCGTCGTGCCATTCCACTTCTGGCTGCCCGACGCCCACGCCGTCGCCCCCACCTCCGTGTGCATGCTGATGTCCGGAGTCATGGTCGAAATCGGCGTCTATGGCACCGCCCGCGTCTACTGGACCGTATTCGCCGGACCCGGCGGCATCCCCCACGAGACGTTCCGCACCACGTTCAGCGTGCTCGGCGTGGTCACCGCGCTGCTCGGAGCCCTGATGTGCTGGCAACAGCGGCACCTCAAGCGGCTGCTCGCCTTCTCCACCATCAGCCATGTCGGTCTGTTCCTGATTGGCATCGCCCTGCTCACCCCCGACGGCGTCACCGGCACCGCGCTCTACGTCGCAAGCCACGGTCTGGTGAAGGCCGCCTTGTTCGGCCTCACCGGTGTCCTGCTGGGCCGCTACGGATCCGTCGATGAGTACGGCCTGCACGGCAAAGCTCGCGATCAGCGCCTGGTCGGCGCCCTGTTCCTCACCGGCGCGCTGGCCCTGGCCGGCCTGCCGGCCTTCGGTACCGGCCTGGGTAAAGCACTGACCGAGGACGCCGCCGGGCACCTCCAGGGGTGGCTGCCAGCCGTCTTCGTCGTGGCCTCCGCCATGACCGGCGGCGCCGCCTTGCGCGCGGCCCTGCGCATCTTCTGGGGCGTCGGGCCCATTCCCCGGGCCCGGCCGGCAGAGGAGGAGACCACTGGGGAAGGCGAGGAACCGGAGATTCGTGATACCAAGCGGACCCTTCCGCCCGTCATGCTCGCCGTCCCCGCCGCCCTGCTCGGCCTCAGCCTCCTGCTGGGCTGCCTGCCAGCCGTCGCCACCGCCCTCGCCCACGGTGCGGACACCTTCACCGACCCGGCCGGCTACGTCGCAGCCGTCAGCTCCTCGCCGAGCCCCGCCGTGGCGAGAACTGCGGTCGTCGGCTGGACCGGCAGCGGTGTCGTCCTTGGCGTGCTGTCCACAGGTCTGGCCTGCCTCCTCGCTGCCACGGCTGCCCGGCGGCACACCCCTGCCCGCCCGACCGTTTCCGCCCTGCGGGCACTGTGCCGGCTGCACTCCGGACACCTCGGCGACTACCTCGCCTGGCTCGCCCTCGGCGTGGCGCTGCTCTGCGCCGCCATCGCCACCCAGACATGACCGCACTGGACCGGGCCGTACCAGCCGTGGCGGAATGACCTCCTGCGCTCCAGCGGCGGGGTGGCAGGTGAGGAGAAGCCGGAGTGCGCTCCTGCTCTCCCTCGGCAAGTCGTCGTGATGATGTTCTGACCGATGGAGATCAGCGACGAGGCCGTCTGGCTTCGCAAGGACGAGGTTGTACTTCGAGGCTGATGCGCAAGCCGCGGGGGATTGGTGTTTCCGCGGCCGAGCATTGCGGTGGGTGTCTGGCCTCCTCTCTCCGCGTCCTGGCTGCAGATCGCGCCCACCGCTGTTTCAGTCCGAGCGCGCACATCACGGAGTCGCCGCTACCACGTGGCCAGTCTGACGACAAGGAGTCGTCGAGCTCAATTCGACGCCGTGCGGAACCTCCGACGACGTTGTCCGCGCTATCGGCGATGCCACCTGCAGCCGATCCTGCCACCGGCGTCACGGTCAATTTGTGAGCTCACGTGCCCGGGCCACCGGCAGACGGTGCCACATGCGCCAGCGACAGCGCAGCCACTGGTGCGCTTCCCGCGAGGTTCTCGATGCCTCCGAAGTATGTGGTTCAGGGCCGCACGAACGAGGGATCTGCGGCGACGCCGTCGCCCAGGCGCCTCAGTGGGAGGTGCGTCGCCGTCCTGCGATGAGCCGGTAGATGGCCAGGACGATGACGGATCCGGCGACGGCGGCGATCCACGTCGAGAGATGGAAGAAGCCGTTGATCGAGTGCACGCCGAAGATGACTTTTCCCAGCCAGCCGCCGAGAAGGCCGCCGGCGATGCCGATCAGCATTGTGATCAGGCAGCCCCCCGGGTCCTTGCCCGGCATCAATGCCTTTGCGATCGCACCGGCGAGCAACCCGATCAAGATCCATGCAATGATGCCCATAATGCGCCACCTTTTCACCCAGACGCCGTTGCCCGCCGTCCCCTCTTGTTCCACAGCCACAACGACGACTACGCCGGACAACACCTAGCATCCGCCTGCGGCTGCCCGGCATCACTTTGAGTTCTGCTTCATCACTGGGGATCTGGAAGATGCCGCCTACGGCAAAGTCCGGGTCGCCACGGCGAGCGCGGGGGAGCGCCTGGTCTCCGTCCACGCCGATCCGAGCCTCGGCAGCTTGCAGGCACCCAACGAGCTCCGCACATGGGCCCGCACCGCCTTCACACGATCGCCGGTGCGACAGCCAGTTCCCTTGTGAGCCCGAACGCAGGGCTTCTGACCCATCTGGCCGATAGGGGTTTTGGGTGGGCCTATGTGAGCTGCTTAGCTTGCGCTGCCACCTGGGCGCGGTTTCCTCAGTCAGTGGGGCTGCGCCCGGGCGGTAATCCGCCCTCTCGGGGAGAGGGCGGATTACTCCGGGCCATCAAAAACGACCATCTGATCATTGATCGTGACCGCCGGGCCGCCGGACGAGGAAGGGCGGTGCAGGACCCTCAGGGGGGCGCGGGGCGGCGGCCGGCGCTTCCGGCTGGCCCAGGTGCGAATGGTCTGCTCCGGCGTGAGGATCGAGGTATGGCTGGCGGCGACCCGGATGTGTCTCCTGGCGGCGGCCTGGGCCCCGCGCCACCGCCCAGCAGAGGTCTAGGGAGGCATGCATTCCCACCACCTTCCGGACTGGTGCGATCTCGTTGGCCTGGTGACGATCCCCCGCTTCGAAGGGGCGTTCCCAAGCCCGAAGCCTCAGCGGCAACCGCCGTGACCGTGCACGAGGTCGAGGATCCCGGCATCGATGCAGCTTCGCCATTGAAGCGATCGCCGGATGCCTGGACGTCAACCCCCGAAGGACTGAGGCGCCGTGCCGCGCAGCGGCGAATCGAGGACATCGGGTGACACCGTACCGATACGCCCGGCTGCTCTTCGGCCGGGTGCGCCACACTCCCGCACGACAGAGAGTCGCGGAGGGATGATGCCCGAACTGCCGGACGTCGAAGGATTCCGTCAGGTGCTGATTGCTTGTGGTCGACGGTGTGTCACGGATATCGAGGTGCGTGACGCGGGGGTGCTGCGGGGTGTCACTGAGCATCGGCTGCGGAAGGAAGGCGAGGGGAGGCGGCTCGGGAGGGCCTGGCGGCACGGCAAATGGTTGTTCGCGCCTACGGACGGTGGCCCGACCTTCGTCTTCCACTTCGGCATGACGGGATCGCTGCGGTGCTGTTCTCCCGACGAGCCGTTCGTACCACATGACCGCCTCGTGCTGACCCTCGACGATATGCGTAGCCTGCGCTTCCGTGATCAACGCAAGCTTCAGGGAGTGCAGTTGGCCGATGAAGCGACTGTCGACCGAATTCTGGGCCGGCTGGGGCCCGATGCCCTGGCCGTGGACAGGGCGGAGCTGAAGGAACTGCTGTCCGGACGGCGGGGTGCCGTTAAGAGTGCGCTGATGGACCAGTCCGTGATCGCGGGTCTCGGCAATCTCCTGTGTGACGAGATCCTCTGGCGGGCCCGCGTTGCGCCTCGTACTCCGGCGCGGGGCTTGAGCGGGACGGCGTACCGGCGTCTCCACGCGGCGATGGGTTGGGTCCTGCGTACCTCTGTGAGCGCCGGGTGCGTGCCGCCGCGGCGCTCCTGGCTCACGGGACGCAGGCACGACAGCGAGCCGCTGTGCCCCCGCTGCGGTCGGCCCTTGTGCTCCGGTCGTGTCGCCGGACGCCGCACAGTCTGGTGCCCGCACTGCCAATCATGAACGGTGCTCTGAGCTGGGTCCGGGGGATGGGCCGGTGACCGGGTTGTCCCGGAGCTCGTCGAGACCCAGGGGAACGGTGGCCGTCCGCATGACCGATATGTCACCGGCTCCGGAGAACTTCGGGCAGTCCGACCAGGACGGCAGCCCAGCCGTGATTTCCAGTGCCTCGCCGAGGCTCCGGGCCAACCAAACCGGCCTGTCCCTCAGAGCTGGCGTACAGCAGGGCCGATCCGTGCGGTCGTCACCGCAGAGGAAGAACGCCCCGCCGGTGAGGTCGTCGGCCACACCTTCCAGGGCAAGCCCGGACGACAGCCGGACCGGCTCGCCGTGATCGTCACGTGAGAAAACAAACTTGGAAACTTCCCATAGCAGCTCCGCAAGAGCAGAGTCCCGCCTGATCCCCTCTGCATCCCGCAGCGGCACGGGGCACAAGAACCAGTCCCACGGCCTCCGACAGGCGGCGCCGCCCAGGGCGGGCCGTGATCGTCTGTGGCGTCGAGACAGGTGGCTGGTCGTCGGTCCGCCGGGAGGGCCGTGAGTGGCCGTCGTGAGCCCCATGACACCCGGTTCCTCGCAGTGGTACTTCGTAGCCCGTCAGCGGATTTGCCCGCCGGGCCGCTCCGTTCCGGTAGCCAGTTGACCTCTCACCCCTTTCCTGTTACCCGAGGAGTCCCATGTCCCGTCTTCGTGCCCTGGGCGGACCTGCCGCAGTCACCCTCGTCGTCGCAGGAGCCGTTCCCTCTCTCGCTCTGCCGCCGCCGAGGCGAGCGCCGCGCACGGCGCCTCCACCAGTCTCGGGTGAGCCTGGCCGCACACAACGGTGATGTGATCGGCTCGGAGCCGGGTGACGTTGGCTCGGCGGCAAGTCCGAGGTGGTGCTTGATGTAGATAGCGGTCTCGGTCGCGGTCATGCCGTGCATCGTGTAGCGAAGGGCTGTCCGCTGCTCGAGGGAGTGCTTGGGCTCTGCGTCGGAATCCAGATCGACCGCGAAGGCCGCGTAGTTGACTTGGCCGTGGTGGGCGAGACCTGGAAGCGTTCGGCGGCCCTGCGCAGGGGCCGGCCGTCCTCGACCACGCAGCGGGCCAGATGCAGACGGCCGGTCTCGGTCGGGGGTGCGTTACGGTGCGGCACGAGGGCCTTTCGGTTGGTGCAGACGTCGCGATCCACACCGAACCGGAGGGCCTTCACCCGTTCAAGAGCCCTCAGTCGAGACCTGAATCACCCGTCCACAACCTCCCAGGACAGAACACCTGGCCACCTTCGGTGTCGGTGCTGATCACGGCAGGGCAGCAGGGAGACTCTCTGCAGTTCGTGCCGGTCCTGTTCGAGTTCGTAGCGCCTCAGGGAGCGTGTGCCCGCATCGCCACAAAGGTCGCTATCTCTTCCACGAACGGAAACTCGGGCTCCAGATACAGTCGGCGGCGCTGGACTGGGTTTGACACTGGCACAACCATCAGTCTGTGTGTCCGGTTGAACTCCTTGCCGAAGCCGTCTCGCACCGAGGTCACGGTGTGCCGCGCCTCCTCGACCTCGTCCCAGCTCACGACCGTGGGCGTGCCGCCCTCCGGGAGCCAGCCCACCCCTTCGTCCCACACGGCCACCCACGTTGCCGGATACCGGATACGGGGGCGTTTGCTCCAAGCGATTCCCAGAGCCGTGAGGCTCACGAGATAGCCGATCGACAAGCCCATGACGACCGGGAACGGAAAGTCAGGCCAACCGGCCACCACACCCCAGGTCGTCAGGCCGCCGATGAGGAGCGCGAAGAACAGGGCTGTCAGCAGATCGAACCAGGAACCGCCACGCCTCCGCGCTCCGACCATGTAGCGCACCTCGCCCAGGTCCGCGCCTTTGATCGCTTCCCGGAACGCCTCGGCCACGTGATCGGAGAACGCCACCTCTTCCACTGCGCCCCCTTGGAGTTTCGAGGCCAAATCCCTTGGCCGTCAGAGTTGTTGATGTCTCGGTGTGCCGCCAGTATGCAGCACCCAAACGTTTGGGCCAAACGTTTGGCCCGCTTTGCCTCGCGCGGTCGCGCCCACGCCCGAGGCGGTGCCGCCACTGCGCGGTACGACACAATTGGCATGACCGTGGAAGCTCCACAGCCGTGGGCAGGTTGTCGGACGAGGAAAGAAGTTGCCGTCGTGGCAGGCGAAGGACCAGTGACGCTCCAGGGCATTGCCGAGCAACTCGGCCTGCATGTCTCGACCGTCTCGCGTGTGCTGAACGGGCGGCAGGACGGCCACACGCGTGCCGCATCCGGCGACACCGCCCGCCGTATCCGGAACCTCGCGGACGAACTCGGTTACCGACCCAACCCGTTGGCCACCGGTCTGCGCACCCGCCGGAGCAACTTGATCGGCGTACTCGTGCCGCGTCTGTCCGAGATCGTGATGGCCACGATCTACGAGGGCGCCGAGGAAGCCGCAGCGTCGCACGGCCTGTCGGCCTTCGTCACCAACACGCACGACGATCCGGCGCTCCAGCGGGAGCGGATCACCATGGTGCTGGCCCGTCGTGTCGACGGCCTGGTCATCGGCGACGCGCACCTGGACGGAGCAGCCCTCGACCTGCCCGGCCTGCGCACCACACCTTTTGTTCTCGTCAACCGCCGCACCAGCGCCGGGCACACCTCAGTCACGTGTGACGACAGACTGGGCGGGCGGCTGGTCGCCGAGCATCTTTTGGCCTTGGGGCACACGTCGGTGGGGGTCATCGCGGGCGAGCCTTTTGCCAGCACCGGAGCAGATCGGACCGAGGGATTCGTCGAGCGCTACCGCGAGGCGGGACTGCCGCTGCCCGCCTCGCGGGTCGTGCACTCGGCCTTCGATACCGCGGGGGGCAGACACGCCGCGCACAATCTGCTCGCCATGCAGGAAGACCGTCCGACCGCTCTCTTCGCCGTGAACGACTTCGCGGCCATCGGTGCCGCAGGCGCGGCCCGTGATCTCGGGCTGCGGCTCGGCCGGGACGTTGCACTGGCCGGCTTCAACGACACGCCCCTGGTGGCGGAACTGCCAGTGCCGCTCACGAGCGTCCACTCCCCCATGGCGGAACAGGGACGCCGGGCGGTGAACCTCCTGCTGCGCCGGATCGCCGGCGAGGAAATCCGCTCTGAGATCCTGACGCCGCACCTCATGGCACGCGAATCCACGGGCGGGCCCGTGGGTGCGCCGCTGTTGTAGTCGTCAGTCATTGCACGGTGAGCGTTGTCCTGGTGCGCGGCGCAGACGTCCGCACCCCGCGAGGTGAAGCTCTTGCGGTGTGTGGAGGAAGCACTCAACCGTCCTCACAGCGGGGTACGTCCGTCGAGGCGTTCTATCGCCGGACACTCGTGAGACGAGCGCAGCAAGGCCGACAAGGCCCCCTCGGAGTGGATGCCGTCGGTCGAGCCTGCGAAGTGCGCCTGGCCGACTGGGGGTGGTAGTGGGTATCAAGATCGACGTCCCACCCCTTCGGCTTTGGAGGCCAGAGCGCCTACAGGCCGTCGATGACGAGGTAGCCGTCAATGCGGCAGAGCCAGTCCGGTTCCGGGTCGGGAGGGAGTGCGTGGCCGAGGTTGCCGGCACGGACCTCGCTGATCCACTGGTCGTGCTGGTACCCGTGATTGATGAGTGCGACCAGCAGGTGATTCGCGACGATGGTCAGTTGGGTGGGGCGGCGAACTGGGGCCGACGTGCCCGGCTGCGCGCGGGTGGGCCGCTGCTGCTGGCGATGGAGCCGCCTCCGCCCCCGCCACCGGGTCCGCCGCCCCGGCCCCGGCAGCCCGGCCGTCCTCGGTGGGGGCGCCGCCACCGCCCCCGCTACCGAGGCTTCAGCATGAATCGCCGGGATTCAGGGCGACCAGAGACCTCTTCGTCTCACCTCGTCTCACACATCTCTCACAAACGAGAGCGCACGGGAGCACGCGAGAGCCTCTGACCTGGATATTCGCTGTCGCCACGGACCACGGCGGACCGGGTGGACATTACATAAGCTAGGGAGCATGGCCTACGAGATTCCGGTGACGCAAGCCCGGGCTGAGCTCGCCGAACTGATCAACCGTGTCGTCTACGGCGGTGAGCGCGTGGTCGTGACGCGGCACGGCAAGCCGCTGGTGGCGCTCGTCTCGGCCGCTGACCTGGAGCGACTGGAGAAGAGCGGGACGGACGCCGAGGAGCAGGTGATCAGCTCGGTCTCCTCGATCGGCTCATCGGTGTCCGCTCCCGGCGAACGGCGCCGCTTCGGCATCGCGGCTGAGCACAGGGGGCACCACGAGCCGGGCAGCTGAGCACCGCGCCGGCGGCCCATGAGGCGGGAAGGCCGGGTACCCCCGTCCGCTGCGGCGGGGGTACCCGGCATGTCCGGGCGCAGGCCGGCCCACCAGGGCCGGCTCCGGCGTGCGCGCCGGGCGCGGCCGGCGGCGGTGTCCAGACGTCGGCCGCCGATGAGCACCGCGCCGAGGCCGGGGCGCCCGCACGGCGAGGGTGAGCGGCGGGCCGCCCGCACCGCTGCGGGTCAACTCCATGTTGTGGAACCGGCGTTCGTCGAGAAGTGACCCGAAGCACGCCTGCCGGGGAGAGTGTCGTCCTCACTCCGCTCGCCGGACCGGCCGTGCCCGGCCGCGGCGGTCGTCTCCGGCACACGCCTGCTGCGCGGTGTCAGCGGACGAAACGCTGGACGAACTCTTCGGCCCCCCGGTGGAGCGGACACCGCCGGGCCGTGTCTCATGCCTTCCGGTCGTAGGCCTCCAGCCAGGCGTCCTCCGCCGCGTAGTCGAAGAGCTTCTTCCCGTACGCCCGCAGCATGTCGGGGAAGGCCTCGGTCCAGTCCCTGCCCTCCAGCTGTGCTGCGATCCACTCGACCGTTGCGGGGAGCGACTGCGCGTAGTCCGTGACCGGCCGGTACCCGAGCTCGCGCGCGGCGGCCGTCATGTCGTACACGATGGGGTGGGCGGCGCTCCAGGGCGTCGAGCCGACGCCGTCCTCCCCGGGAGCGCCCGCCATCAGTACCGTCGTGGTCGTGCGGCCGAGCGCCGCGTCCACGGCCTCGCCGATCTCCGCGACCGTCGGCGCCTGCGGATCCCCGGCGTTGAGCACCCGCGAACCGGGCCGCAGGGCGGCCAGCCGGATCAGCTCAGCCAGGTTGGAGGCATGGACCGGGTGGAAGCGGGACTTCCCGTCGAACGCGAGCACCCGCCGGGTGCGGCCGTCCAGGAGCCGCTTCACGAAATACAGCTCGCGCGGCGAGCGGCAGTACTCCCCGTGAATCGCCCCGGCCCGCAGCAGCGTCACCGGCAGCGCGTCCCCGGCCGCCAGCAGATCCCGCTCCAGCCGGATCTTCCGTGTCCCGTACGTCGCTTCGCCGGCCGGCAAGGTGCGCTGCGACTCCGGGATCGGCAGCGGGTAGTGCGGGGAGCCGTCGGGTTCGCCCTGCGTGTCGAAGCTGCGGCCCCGGTCGTCCTCGTACACCGCACCGCTGGAGATGACCACCGCCGAACCGATCCGGTCCGCGAGAGCGGTCAGCTGACGGGCGTGACCCGCGTTGTACGCCACCATGTCCACCAGTACGTCGCAGCCGTCACCCAGCGCCGCCGCGAGCGCACCGTCGGCGTCCCGGTCCAGAGCCGTCGTGCGTACCGCCTCGTCCCACCGTGCGTCCCGGCCGCCGCCGCGCGAGGCGGCCGTCACCTCCCAGCCGTCCTCGACGAGCGACCGAACGGCCACCCGCCCGATCTGTCCCGTCGCCCCCAGCACCCATGCTTTTCCCTTGCTCATGCGGCCCACGCTAGGGCCGGGCGGGCACCTGGGACATCGTCGTTCACCGAGCGCGGATCCGCCGTCGGCGTCGCAGTTTCGGGAACTTCTTCGGCTGCCCGCCCTGTTCGGCCTGCGCCGCCTTCACCTTGACCGCGTACTCGTCGACGTACTCCTGACCCGAGAGCCCCAGGATCGCGTACATGATCTCGTCGGTGACGGCCCGGATCGCGGCCTTCTGGTTCTCCAGGCCCGCGTAGCGGGAGAAGTCCAGCGGCTCACCGAAGCGGATGGTGACGCGCCGGATGCTCGGGACGACCTGCCCCGGCGGCTGGATCTCGAACGTACCGACCATCGCGCACGGCACCACGGGCACCTGCGCCTTGATCGCCATTACGGCCACGCCCACCTTGCCCTTGTAGAGCCGGCCGTCGTGCGAACGGGTGCCCTCCGGGTAGATGCCCAGCAGTTCGCCCCTGCTCAGCACCCCGAGCCCTTCCCGGATCGCCGCCTGTCCGGCCTCCTTGCCGGAACGGTCCACCGGGATCTGCCCGATGCTGCGGAAGAAGGCGGCGGTCAGCCGCCCCTTCACTCCCGGGCCGGTGAAGTACTCGGCCTTGGCGAGGAACGTGATGCGCCGTTTGAGGATCGCCGGCATCAGGAAGTGGTCGGAGAACGACAAGTGGTTTCCGGCGACGATGGCCGCGCCGTCCTCGGGGATGTGCTCCAGGCCCTCGATCCTGGGGCGGAAGAGCAAGCGCAGCAGCGGCCCGATGAAGACGTATTTGAGTACGTGATAGAACACGGGGCGGCTCCTATGGCCTCTCGTCCGGATCGTGCCGCGCTCACGTGCCCCGGTCCCGGCCCGTCGGCGCGCGTCTTTGGGAGGGCAGCCTATGTGCAGGTGTCGTCCCGTGCAGCCCTCTTCCTGACGTGGCCCTCGACCGCCACTCGCCCAGGGACTGTGACCGCATGATCGGACTCCGAAGGGCGGTGCGGGTCAGGACCGTGTCGGGCCCGCACCGCCGCCGTGCGGCGTCAGTCCTTCAGATGCTCCAGGATCCGGTGCATCCCGCTGTTCCAGTTCTCCTTGAGTGCCGCGACGGCCGCGTCCACGTCGCCGCGCTGCAGGCACTCGGCGATCCGTTCGTGCTCCTTTGCCGAACGCTCCAGGATGTCCTGGTCGCCCAGGGCCACCCGCTCGTAGCGGTGCATCGTCACCTTCAGGGAGGTGATCAGCTTCATCAGCCGGTCGTTGGTGCAGCCGGAGAGCAGCAGGTCGTGCCAGGCGTCGTCGTAACGCTCTATGACGTCGTGCGGCGCCTGCGGGGCCGAGAACGCGCGCGCCTCCGCCAGCAGGCGGGGGGCCGTCGCCGCCAGGTGCCCGGAATCGCTGGACTCCAGGGCGAGCGCCTCCAGCGTCGCGACGATCGCGGTCAGGTCACGGAACTCCTGCGCGCTGAGCGGGGTGAAACGGAAGCCCTTGCCGCGCTCGCTGGTGATGACGCCCTCGCGCTCCAGCGTGATCAGTGCCTCGCGCAGCGGTGTACGGCTGACGCCGAGTTCGGTGGCGAGCTGCCCCTCGTTGATCGGCTCACTGGTCGCGATCGTGCCGCGCCCGAGGCGCTTGATCAGTTCCTCCTTGACCTGTTCGCGCAGCGGGCGGTTTTCGATTGGCATGTGAGGCTGCCCTCCCCTTCGGTCCGGTCGATTATCCGCTACCGGCGGGTCACGCGGTACCGGCGCCGTCGACCGGGATGATGGCTCCGCTCAGGAACGCCGAGGCGTCGGAGGCGAGGAACGCCACGGTCTGGGCGATGTCCCGGGGCTGCCCTATCCGGCCCAGCGGCCGGTCCGCGGCGTCGGCGTAGAAGGCGTCGGAGCTCTCGCCGAGCTGGCGGGCCTCCTCGGCGAGCATCCCGGTCGCCGTGTCACCGGGGCAGACGCAGTTGACGCGGATGTTGTCGGGGCCGTGGTCGATGGCCATGGCGCGGGTCATGTTGACGACGGCGCCCTTCGACGCGCAGTACGAGACGGCCCGGTTACCGCCGCGGATGCCCCACCCGGAGCCGGTGTTGACGATGGAGCCGCCGCCCAGTGCCGCCATCCCCGGGATCACGAGTCGGCTCATCAGCATCACCGAGCGGATGTTGACGGCCATCACCAGGTCCCAGTCGTCCTCGGTGATCTCGCAGACCGTGGAGCGGCGGATGATGCCGGCGTTGTTGAAGAGGACGTCCACTCCGCCGAACCGCTCCTGCGCCGTGTGCACGACGGCCTCGCAGTCCTCGCGCCGAGACACGTCGCAGCGCACGAAGGTCCCGCCGGTGTCCTTCGCGGTGCGTTCGCCGCCGTCCGTGTCGATGTCGGCGATCACCACACGGGCGCCGAGCTCGGCGAGCACCTGGGCGGTGGCGCGGCCGATGCCGGCTCCGCCGCCGGTCACGATCGCACGCTTGCCGTCGAGAGAGATCATCTTGGCTCCTTGTGTCCGGTGTCGGGGATACGTGCTCACCTGGCCAGGCGGTACAGCGAGGTCTGCCGCCTGCCGGTGATGACAGGAAGATGGCCGGACAACTCCGCGTCGAGCGCGTCGTCGCCGGTGTCCAGGAGGAGGGGGCGGCCGCCGAGCGCGGCCAGTTTCGCTTCGGTGCACAGCACGAGCAGGCGCTCGCGGCCGCCCGCCGCGCGCAGGACGCGCGGTGAGATCTGCTGGTTGCCGCGGCCCAGGAGGAAGCCCTGGCCGCCGATGGGGGAGAGGGCGATCCAGACAGGTCCCAGGGCGAGGAGGGCGTCCTCGCCCGCGTCGCGGGCCACGACCCGGGGCGGCCGGCCCGGCCGCAGGGCGAGCACGTCGACCCCGGTGAGCGACACGTCCGCGCCGAGCGCGGCCGCCACCGCCCGGGTGGTGCTGCCGGGGCCGAGTGCGAGCAGCCCGGCCCCGACCCGCTCGGCGACCTCGGCCGCGATCCCGCCGACCGCCTCCGGCGCGGGGGCGGTGCTGCCGGTCTTGCGCTGCTGCACACGCACCGGTACGTCGGGGACGGGCAGCCACCCGAACAGCCGGGAGGTGACGCGTCCTGCGCCCAGGGCGTCCTCGTCGCGGTCCATCACCTCGGCGTCCCGCAGCCGGACCCTGCCCGGGCCGGCGAGCCACGCCGCCGCGACCTCGCCCGCGGCGCGCGGGCTGACGGCGAAGACGGCCGAGTGCATCTTCACACCGGTCGGCACGCCGAGGACCGGGCAGGATACGCCGCCGGGGGAGCCGAGGGCGCCGAGCACATCCCGCGCAGTGCCGTCGCCGCCCGCGAAGAGCAGGAGGCCGACACCCTGGGCGACCACGGCGCGCACCGCGGCGGCCGTGTCCTCGGCCGAGGTGTCCCGGCCGGCGCCGGCGGCGTACACGATCCGTTCCGTGAGCCCCGCGGCGGCGACGGACTCGGCGCCCAGGGGACCGGCGGCGGTGACGACGAGCAGCCCGTCCCGGGGCGACTCGCCCGCACGCGCCGCCAGTTCACCCAGGGCCGCGGCCGCACGCACCCCCGCCAGTGGGCGTGCGCCCAGCGACAGTGCCGTGCGGGCCCGGTCCGGCCCGTCGGTGCCGCCCAGGCCCACCCGGCCGCCGAGCCCGGCGACCGGGTTGACCACCAGGCCGACCCTCGTCACCGGCGGCCCGCCCCGCCCAGCACCTTGCGGCGGTAGGCGCGCCAGGAGACCGCCCAGACCGCGGGGTCGTCCAGGGCCTGGGGGCGTACCCGGTGGATGGTCGAACGGTGCGGCGCCGTGCGCACGGTCTCCGGGTCCTCGTACGCCTCGCGGGCGATCTCCGAGAGGATCGCCGCGTACTCG
Source organism: Streptomyces gelaticus (assembly GCF_014649535.1). Taxonomy (GTDB): domain Bacteria; phylum Actinomycetota; class Actinomycetes; order Streptomycetales; family Streptomycetaceae; genus Streptomyces; species Streptomyces gelaticus. Next base: position 185,192 of record NZ_BMTF01000010.1, on the reverse strand, counting down.
TCGAGGTCGGCACGCGTGTAGGACTCGGTGGGCTCCAGTGTCATGGGTTCCGGCACCACGTAGGGGTGGTGGCTGGTCCAGTAGTGCGTACCGAAGTCGGCGGCGCGCAGGCCGATGTCCTCGGAGTGCAGGCCGGTGTCCTCGTGGAGCTTCTGCCAGCTGTAGCGGACCTGCTCGACGCGCGGGCGCCCCGTCGCGTACGGGACGGAGACACCCGGGATCTGCCGGACCTTGTGGAGCAGGTAGTTGTTGTTGAGGACGGCCGTCTCGGCGGCGGCCCGCAGGCCCTCGGCACCGAGCGACATGATCCACGCGTACGCGCGGACCAGATTCGGCACGACGCCGTAGAACGGCCGCATCTTGCCGATGGACTCGGGCCGGTCGTCGTCCAGCCGGTACGCACCCGTCTCCGGGTCCAACTCGACGGTGGGGCGCGGCAGATACGGGGCGAGCTCCTCGGTGACCGCGCAGGCCCCGGCCGCCGGGCCGCCGCACGCGTGCGGCGTCGAGAAGGTCTTGTGCAGGTTGAAGTGGCACAGGTCGAAGCCCGCGTCCCGGGCCCGGGTGATACCGAGGATGCCGTTCGCGTTGGCCTGGTCGTACGAGCACAGGCCGCCCGCCTCGTGGACGATCCGTACGAACTCCTCGATGCGCGGGTTGTAGATGCCGGTGTCCTCGGGGTTGGTGATCAGGAGTGCCGCCGTGCGCGGGCCGACCGCCGCCCTGAGCGCCTCGATGTCCGGGTAGCCGTCCGCGTCCGGGTGGAGGGTGATGACCTTGAAGCCCGCCGTCTTCGCGCAGGCCGCGTTGGACGGGTGGGAGAAGATGGTCGTGATGATCTCGTCGCGCTGCTCCAGCTCGCCGCGCGCGGCGAAGTGGGCGCGGATCATCGCCACGTTGGCGTAGATCGCGGCGGAGCCCGCGCCGGGCTGGAGCGAGACCCGGTCCATGCCGGAGATCTCCTTCAGGAGCTGCTCCAGACTGTGGATGATCCCGAGGACGCCCTGGACCGTGTCCTCGTCCTGGAGGGGGTGCAGGGCCGCGATCCGCGGGTCGCGGACGAACTGGTCGTTCACCTTGGGGCTGTACTTCATGGTGCAGGTCCCCTGGCCGACGTCGATGTTGAGGTCGGCACCCAGATTCTCCTGCGAGAGACGCAAGTAGTGGCGCAGGACCTGCTGTTGGGACATCTCCGGCAGGGCGGGCGGTTCGGCGCGGCGCAGGGCGGCGGGGATCGCGGGCCTTTCGACGGAGGGGTCCGCGGCCGGGACGAGGACGCCGCGCTCGCCCGGCGAACCGAGCTCGAAGATCAGCTTCTCGTCCCAGGACGCCTGCCGGAACCGGCGCAGGCGCGGCTTGTCTGCGATGCGCGCTTCCTCGGGGGAGACGGACACGGGCACGTGGGCGGTCACTTGACGATCTCCTCAAGGGTCGCGGCGAGCCGGTCGATGTCGGCCTTGGTGTGGACTTCGGTGACGCAGTACGCGGCCTCGCGCTCGCCGGTCGGCACGCCGCCGAATATGCCCCGCTCCTTCAGGCCGGCGCGGACCCCGTCGGCGGTCCCGCCGCCCGTGTACCGGACGGTGAAGTCGGCGAAGTGCAGGGCATCGCCGTACGGGACCTCGATGCCGGGCACCTCGGCGAGGCGCCTGCGGGCGTACGCGGTGAGCCCGAGGACGGTGTCGCCGATCTCGCGCATGCCCTGCGGTCCCATCAGCGCGAGGTACACCCCGGCCCCGATGCCGTGCAGCGCGGCGGCCGTGCCGACCCACTCCTTGCCCTCCTCGCGCAGTGCGAAAGAGGTCCGTTCGTAGGCGACGTCGCCGAAGCCGTACTCGCCCTCGACGCTCGTCGGTACGAGGCCGAACAGACGCGACGGGTACTCGGCGACCAGCCGCTCCTCGTCGCGGGTGGCGATGAAGCCGGCGTTGCCGCCGCCGAAGCTCTGATGCAGACCGAGCGGCTGGATGTCGCCGCAGGTGATGTCGGCGCCGTAGGCGGAGGGCGGCGCGATCACGCCGAGGGTGAGCGGATTGCAGCCCACGACATACAACGCTCCGTCGGCGTGGGCGAGTTCGGCGAGGCGGGGGAGCGCCTCGTCGATGATGCCGAGCGCCGAGGGCGAGTCCGCGTACACCGCCGCCGTGTCGCCGGCGGCGAGTGCCTCGCGCACCGCTTCGAGGTCGGCACAGCCGGTGTCCGGGTCGACCGGGACCACCGTCACGTCGTGGTCGGGGCGCACGTAGTCGCATATCCGGGAGAGCTTGTCGGCGTCGATCGCGGTGGCGACGAGCACGCGGCGGCGGCCGGTGATCCGGCCGGCCATGCGCAGGGCGGTGCCCGCGGCCTGGAAGCCGTCGTACACCGGGACGTTGACGACATCGACGTCCAGCAGCTCGGCCATCATCGACTGGTACTCCCACAGCGCCTGGAAGCGGCCGTGGTCCTCGTAGGGCTCGCCCGCGTACGCCGTGAGGAACTCGCTGCGGTTGACGACCTCGTCCACCACCGCCGGGACGTGGTGCTGATAGCAGCCGGATCCGAGAAAGCTGAGCGTCTGCCGGGTCGAGGTGTTGCGGCTGAGCAACTCCTCCATGTGGCGGGTGAGTTCGGCTTCCGAACGCAGTGGGGCCGGCAGATCGAGGGGGCGGTGCAGCCGGATGCCGTCCGGGATGTCGGCGTAGAAGTCCTCGACGCCCTCGGCGCCGATCTCCTCCAGCATCGCCTGCCGCACGGCCGGGACCGCGTTCGGGATGTAGGGATGGGTGTAGGTGTGGACGGAGTCCTGGGGTGACGTCATGCCGCGCCTTTCGCGTGAGCCGACTCGGGGATCGGTCATGGACCACAGCAGCAAAAGTCTTTGGGTGTACACCTCTTGACGGCAGGCTCCGTCATTCAGTGTTCTGAATACAGCATTAGGCATTCAGGCTCCAGGAGGCAAGAGTGTCAACAGGACCCACCCGACGGGCCGTTCTGGCCACCGGCTTCGCGACCGCGGCATCGTCCCTGGTCGGTGCATGTGCGATGGGTGGCGCGGGCGGCGGAGCGGCCCGCGACATCGGCGGCAGGAAGGACGACGAAGGGGGCAAGGTCAGTGGCAAGGTCACCGTCTGGTCGTGGGACGTGGCCGCCAAGGCCATGAAGCGCCTCGCCCGCACCTTCGAGGAACGTCACCCCGGAACCACCGTCGATGTCGTCGACATCGGCTACGACAATGCCTACGACAAGATCACCGTGGGCCTGCGCGGCGGCTCGGGCCTCGCCGACGTCCTCACGGTCGAGGGCAGCCACATGCCGCGCTACGCAGGCAACTTTCCCAGCGGCTTCTACGACCTGACGAGCCTCGGTGGCCGCTACGGAGGCGACTTCGACCGCGCCGCGTGGCGCACCGTCACCGGCAAGGACCGTGCGGTCCTCGCCCTGCCCTGGGACATCGGCCCCTGCGCGCTCTACTGCCGCACGGACTACTTCCGCGCCGCCGGAGTCGACCCCAAGTCGCTGCTGACCTGGGACGACTACGTGGCGGCGGGCGTCCGCATCAAGCAGGCCACCGGCCGAAAGCTGCTCATCCTGGACTCCACCGATTCCGGGATCCTGCCGATGCTTCTCCAGCAGCAGGGGCAGTCCTACTTCAAGAACGGCCGGGTCGCGGTCGACACCCCTCGGGCCGTGCAGGCCCTCACGCTGATGAAGACCCTGCACGACAAGGGGCTCGTCTCCTACGAGAAAGGCTGGGACGGGCTCGTCACCGGCACCAAGGAGGGCATGGCCACCACCACGCCCACCGCCGCCTGGTGGTCGGGCACCCTCACGGATGAGATGCCGGAGCTGAAGGGGAAGTTCTCGGTGGTGCCGCTGCCCGGATTCACCGCCGACGGCATCCGCACCTCCAACATCGGCGGCTCCACGCTCTGCGTCCCCGCGCAGAGCAAGAACCCCCGACTGGCCTGGGCGTTCATCGAGTTTCTGCTCACCGGCAAGGCCAACCAGGTCTCCATGCTCAGGCACGAGGGCCTTTTCCCCGCCTATCTGCCCGCGCTCGACGACCCGTACCTGAGCACGAAACAGGAGTACTTCGGCGGGCAGGCGTCCCTGGACGTGTTCGCCCGGCTCGCCCGCAACATCCCGCCGGTCGAGTACAACGAGGACGACGCGAAGGCCACCGACATCATGATCTCCGCCGTCACCGGTGTGATGCTGCGGGGCAAGGACCCACGCGCCGCCCTGGACTCGGCCGCGCGGCAGCTCGCCGCGGCCACCGGCCGGGAAAGGGTGAAGTAGCCCGATGGCCGTCCCCACCACCTGCGACCGGCCCGTCGCCCCCACCCGAGCTCCGGCCCGGGCACGCCGCAGGCGCCTGCGCCCCACCGCCTGGATCTTCACCGGACCCGCGGCCGCCCTCTTCGCGCTCTTCTTCGCCTATCCGCTGGGCGCGAGCCTCCTGCAGAGCTTCACCACCGAGGACGCCGGCGCCACCCACTGGGCCGGACTCGACCAGTACCGGCGCCTGATCGACGACCCCGCCTTCCTGGAGTCCCTGGTCAACACCGGGATCATCCTCGTCGTGCAGGTCCCCGTGATGATCGGCCTGGCACTCGTCCTCGCCGTTCTGCTCAACCAGTCCTGGCTGCGCTTCCGCGGTACCTGGCGAGCGGTCTACTTCCTGCCCGCCGTCACCACGCTCGTCGCGTACGCCGTCGTCTTCCAGGTCCTCCTCAAGACCGACGGCGGCCTGGTCAACCAGAGCCTCGGCGCCGTCGGCATCGGCCAGGTCGACTGGCTCAACAGCCCCGCCTGGGCCCGCGTCTCCCTGATCGCCTCCCTGACCTGGCGCTGGACCGGCTACAACGCCGTCATCCTGCTCGCCGGACTCCAGTCCATCGGCAAGGAGCAGTACGAGGCGGCGGCGATCGACGGCTCCGGCACCGTGTCCACGTACGCGCGCGTGATCCTGCCCCAGCTGCGCCCGGTCGTCCTGTTCTGCGTGATCACCTCCACCATCGGGACGCTCCAGCTCTTCGACGAGAACTACGTCCTCACCCGCGGCGGCCCCGACGACGCCACCCTCACCCCGGTCGTCTACCTCTACAAAGTCGGCTTCCAGCAGCTCGACTTCGGCTACGCCGCCGCCATCGCCTGGGTCGTCGTCGCCCTCATCGCCGCGGTCTCCGCCCTCCAGTACGTCGCCTTCGGAAGGGAGCGCCGCCGGTGACCGCCCTCCAGCAGGCCCCCGTACGCATCCACCCGGCCCGGCGGGCCGGCCGGTACCTCGTCCGTCTCCTCCTCGCGGCCGGCGCCGTCGTCAGTCTGGTGCCGTTCCTCTGGATGGCGATCGCCGCGACGCACTCCACTTCGGAGCTGTTCCACTCCCCGCCGCCGTTCCTGCCCGGCGGCCGGCTCCTCGACAACCTCGCGCGGCTCCAGGACACCATCGGCTTCGGGCGGGTTCTCCTCAACAGCGTCGGCATCGCCGTCGTCCACACCGCGCTCAGCTCGCTGATCTCCGCCATGTGCGGCTACGGGCTCGCCAAGTACCGCTTCCGCGGCCGGGGTCTGCTGCTCGGCGCCGTGCTCGCCACCATGATGATCCCGTTCCAGGTGCTGCTCGTGCCGCTGTTCCAGATGATGGCGAGCGTCGGCTGGATCGACTCCTACCAGGCGGTGATCCTGCCGTTCCTGGCGAACTCCTTCGGCATCCTGCTGATGCGGCAGGGCTTCGTCGACTTCCCCGACGAGCTCCTCGAATCGGCCCGGATCGACGGCTCCGGCGAGCTGCGCACCTTTTACCGGGTCGTGCTGCCCTGTGTGCGCCCGCAGCTCGGCGCCCTGGTCATCTTCACCTTCATGGCGCAGTGGAACAGCTTCATCTGGCCGCTGCTCATGCTGAACTCCGAGGAGAAATACACCGTGCCCGTAGCGCTCAACACCCTCACGGGGCTCACCCGTGTCGACTACTCGGGCCTGATGCTCGGCTCGCTCCTCGCGACGTTGCCGCTGATGCTCCTCTTCCTGCTCTTCCAGCGGCAGTTCGTGGCCGGACTCCTCGGCGGGGCGGTGAAGGGATGAATCGTCTGACCCGCGTCCCGGGCGTCCTGTACGGCGGCGACTACAACCCCGAGCAGTGGCCCGAGGAAGTGTGGGCCGAGGACGCCGGGCTGATGCGCGAGGCCGGCGTCACGATGGTGACCGTCGGCGTATTCTCCTGGGCCCGGCTCCAACCCGGCCCGGACACCTGGGACTTCGCCTGGTTCGACCGGCTCCTCGACCTGCTGCACGCCCACGGCATCGCCGTCGACCTGGCCACCGCGACCGCGTCACCGCCGGCCTGGCTGGTGCGCGCCCACCCGGAGATCCTGCCGGTCACGGCCGACGGCGTACGCCTCGAATTCGGCTCGCGCCAGCACTACTGCCCGTCCTCGCCCGAGTACCGCGCCGCCGCGCTCCGGCTCACCCGCACCCTCGCCGAACGCTACGCACACCACCCGGCCCTCGCACTGTGGCACATCCACAACGAGTACGGCGACCACGTCACCGAGTGCTTCTGCGCCCGCTCCGCAGCACACTTCCGTGCCTGGCTCACCGACCGCTACGGCACCGTGGACTGCCTCAACCACGCCTGGGGCACGGCCTTCTGGTCGCAGCGCTACGGCACCTACGACGAGATCGAACCGCCGCGCACCGCCCCGGGACCGGTCAACCCCACACAGCTCCTGGACTGGCGGCGCTTCTGCTCCGACGCGCTCCTCGAATGCCACCGCGCCGAGCGCGAGGCGCTCGGGGAGCTCAGTCCCGGCACACCGGCCACCACCAACTTCATGTCGATGTTCAAGGCGCTCGACTACTGGAAGTGGGCCGAGCACGAGGATCTCGTCTCCGACGACGCCTACCCGGACCCCGCCGACCCCCGCGCCCATGTCGACGCCGCCCTCAACTACGACCTGATGCGCTCCCTCAAGGGCGGCCGGCCCTGGCTGCTCCTCGAACAGGCGCCGTCCGCCGTCAGCTGGCGGCCGGTCAACGTCCCCAAGAAGCCCGGTCTGCAACGCCTCTGGTCCCTCCAGGCACTGGCCCGCGGCGCCGACGGCATCATGTACTTCCAGTGGCGCGCCTCCCGCGCCGGAGCCGAGAAGTACCACAGTGCGCTGCTCCCGCACCGGGGCACCGCTTCCCGGGGCTGGCGCGAGACGGTGCGCTTCGGCGCCGAGCTCGCCCGGCTCGGCGAGGTCACCGGCACCACCGCCCCGGCGGACGTGGCGATCGTCCTCGACTGGGACTCCTGGTGGGCCCTGGAGGCGGACGACCACCCCTCCGCCCGGATGCGCTGGCGCGAGCTGCTGCGCCCCTGGTACGTGGCGCTCCACGCCCGCGCCGTCACCATCGACTTCGTGCCCCCGCACGCCGGCCTGGACGGCTACCGGGCCGTCCTGGCCCCCAACCTCCATCTGCTGCGGCCCGAGAACGCCGCACACGTCGCCGACTATGTGCGCGGCGGCGGCCACCTCGTGTGCGGGCCCTTTTCCGGCGTCGTCGACGGCCACGACCACATCCACGACGGCGGCGCCCCCGGGCCGCTGCGGGACGTGCTCGGGGTGTCCGTCGACGAGTTCTGGCCGATCCCGGACGGTGCGGCGGTACCCCTCGCCTCCGGGGCCGAGGCCACCTGGTGGAGCGAGTGGATCGAGCCCGGGGGCCCGGACACGCTGGTCTTCGACGCGTACGCGGCCGGCGAGCTCACCGGCCGCCCCGCGATCACCCGCCACCCCTACGGCACCGGCACCGCGTGGTACGTCAGCGCCCACCTGGGCGACGGCATCGCAGCGGTGCTCGACGAGGCGCTGCGGGCAGCGGGCGTACGCCCCGTGCTCGACATCCCCGAGGGCGTCGAGGCGACCGTGCGCTCCGGCGCGCAGGGCACGTACCTCTTCGTCCTCAACCACAACGATCACGCCACCCGGACGCCACTGACGGGCCACTGCGCCGTCGGTGGCACCGACCTGCTCACCGGAACCACCGTCCGTGACCACATCGACCTCGGCCCGCTCGGCGCCGTCGTCCTGCGCATCGCCACCGACCGTCCTGGAGGGACCGGGAAATGACCCGCTGGAGAGACCGATACCCGACCGGACGCCGTTCCCTGGGCGTCCTGACCGCACTCCTCCTGGCCGGCGGCGCCCTCGCAGTACCGCAGACGGCGACCGCCCACGGCCACCCGAAGCCCCGATTGCCGTACGCCGACGTTCTCGACCTGCACGGCACCCCCGCCGCCGCCCAGCCCGGCGACGACGAGGACAACAACCCCGTCGGCGTCTTCGCCGACCAGGGTGCCTGGCACGCCTACGCACTGCCGGAAGCCGGTGACAAGGACGCCTACGGCGGCTTCTCCGGACCGCTCTACATCGCCCAGGAATACCCCTGGTGGCTCAGCAAGTCCTTCAGCCGCATCCGCCTCACCGAACACGGCCGCATCCTGGACCTGGCCGGTGGGGGCGCACCCCGGCTCACCTCGCTCCCGGGCCGCCTCCTCCAGTCCCACGACCTCGGCCGCGGGCTGCGCCTCACCCTGGAACTCCGCTTCGCCACCGACCGCAGCGCCCTGGTCAGGGCCGAGGTCCGCAACACCGGCCCGGCGCCCCGTACTCTGGGCGCCGACTGGACGGGCAGCGTGCTGCGGCCCGCCGACCAGCCGATGCGCGACGCACCGTCGCTGACCGCCACCACCTCGGGCGTCGGCGTCGACTTCGCGAAGGTCCGCGAGACCTGGGACTACCTCACCGACGGCACCGAGCGCTTCGAGGTCACCCACAAGGACCGCGTCCGCACGACGGTGGAAGGCGACAGCTACCGCACCGAGGCGGTGGACGCGGTGACCCTCGCCCCCGGCCGCTCGCACAGCTTCGACTGGACCGAGTCCTACACCTTCACCGCCGCCGAGCGCAGCAAGGAGCAGGCGAAGGTCCGTGACGTGCTGGCCCGCCCCGCTTCCGTCGTGTCCGCGTCCGAAGCGCGCTGGCAGGGGTATGTCGCCGGGGTGACCCGGGGCGTGCCCGCCGACCGGCGGCGTACGGCCGTGAAGTCCCTGGAGACCCTCGTCACCAACTGGCGCAGTGCGGCAGGGCAGATCAAGCACGACGGGATCACCCCATCGATCTCCTACAAGTGGTTCACCGGCGGCATCTGGGCCTGGGACACCTGGAAGCAGGCCGTGGGCACCGCACGCTTCGCGCCCGAACTGGCCGAGTCGCAGATCCGCTCCATGTTCGACTGGCAGATCCGGCCCGATTCCACGACCCGCCCCCAGGACACCGGGATGATCCCCGACGTCATCTTCTACAACGACCCCGCACGCGGCGGCGGCAACTGGAACGAACGCAACTCCAAGCCCCCGCTGGCCGCATGGGCGGTGTGGGAGGTGTACACGAAGAGCGGGGACAAGGCCTTCCTGCGTGAGATGTACCCGAAGCTCGCCGCGTACCAGGCGTGGTGGTACCGCAACCGGGACCACGACCACAACGGCCTCGCCGAGTACGGTGCCACCGTCGACCCGGCCAACGACTCCCCCGAGGAGCGGCGCCTCGCCGCCGCCTGGGAGAGCGGCATGGACAACGCGCCCCGCTTCGACGCCGGCCTCGGCACCGGAACCGTCGCCAACAGGGCCGCCGACGGCACGCTCCTCGGCTACTCCCTCGACCAGGAGTCCGTTGATCTCAACTCCTATCTCGCCGCCGACCAGGGTCATTTGGCGCGCATCGCGGGCGTGCTCGGCCGCGGCGCCGACGCCAGGCACTGGAAGCAGCGCTCCACCGCCACCGCCACCGCCGTCCGCGCGACGATGTACGACGCCGCGGACGGCTGGTTCCACGACACCGCGCTCGGCACCGGAGCACCGCTCAGGTCCCGGGGCCGCGGCATCGAGGGCGCCGTACCGCTGTGGACCGGCACGGCGTCCGCCGCTCAGGCCCGCGCGTTGCGCGACAAGCTGACGGACCCGGCGGAGTTCGCCACCACCGTGCCCTTCCCGACCGTGGCGAAGAGCTCCCCCTACTTCTCGCCGACCGCGTACTGGCGCGGCCCCGTCTGGTTCGACCAGGCCTACTTCGCCCTCGGCGGCCTGCGCCGCTACGGCTACGCCAAGGACGCGGACACCCTGACGGACCGCCTCCTCACCCATGCGTCGGGCCTCTCGGGCGACGGACCGATCATGGAGAACTACGACCCGGTCACCGGGGCGCCGCTCAACTCGCCCAACTTCAGCTGGTCCGCGGCGCTGCTGCTGCCGATACTGACGGGAGACAGGTAGGCGGCAGCGGCCGGAACCGCGGCCGGCAGACCACCGCTTCCCTTTCACGGTGTACGGCGTGGGCGACGACCGCACTGGGCTGGTTCGGCGACAACCGTTGCCACACGCCGTCACATCCGCCCGGTGCGCAGCCGTACCGGACCCATCAAGCCGCTGACCCGCTGCCCGGGAAAGACGAAATGGGTCGGGCTCGTCGCGTCCAGGCGGGGCGCCAGTGTCCCGAACACAGTGATCTCCAGGGCATTGGCCCCCGGCACGACCAGCCCTGTCAGGTCGAATACGTACGGGGAACACACCCGCACCCCTGCGGCGGCGCCCCCGACCCGTACCTCCGCCGTGCCCCGGACCCGCCCGAGGTCCAGCCACACCCGCCCCGCGACGGCATCGGCGGGTACGGTCACCACGCGGCCGTACCGCACCCCGCCGCTGTACTCGGCCAGACCCTGGCTCTCCCAGTCGCCGAGCCGGATCCGCCCGGGGCCGACCGTGCACCGCACCGGACCCGCCAGCGCGGCCCCTCCCTCGTACCCAGGGCGAGTCCGGACCCGCAGCGCCGCACTCCGCGGACCGCCGCGGTCGGCGGGCGGCAGCTCGGCCGTCACGGTACGCACGCCCCGGGCATCGGCGGCACTCACGGCGGCGGGGCACTCGGATCCGTCGACATGGACCGTGACCTCGCCGTGTACCGGTGCCGTCAACCGGGTGGTTCCGGGAGGGAGTTCGCACCACAGCCACTCCATACCGCCCCGGCTTCCCGGAACCGCGAACCGGACCGGCACCACCGTGCCGTCGTCGGCCTCCGGGTCCAGCCAGGCGGCACCCGGCAGCGGATGGGGGCGGCGTCGCAGACACAGGGCGGCGGGATCACCCACTGGCTCGCGACGCACCCGTACCGGGCTGCGCCCCCGCACGTCCTCGGCCCACCAGCCAGAGTCGCTGTGAAGCGTCGCGCCGTGCCCGTCGTCGAGGACCGCGTCCACCAGGACCGCACGCTCGCCGTCGCCGGACGTCTCGACCGTGATGTCGTTGTCGCCGATACACAGGGCGGCCGTCACATCATGCCGCCTCACCCGTGGTACCGCATGCTCGGCGTAAGGGTCGAAACCGCCCTGCCTGCCGATGAGTTGTCCGTTCACCCGCAGCGCACAGGGCGCCCGGGAGGCCACCTGCACGACGGCCCGGTGGGGGAGCGCCGACAGGTTCAGCGTGGTGCCCATCGTGCCGGGCGCGTGGATCCACTCGGGGCGCCGGTAGCGCCCGGGATCACGTACGAGCGCCATATGCGCCCGCAGCTCGCAGTCCTGATCGGGAGTCAGGTCGAGTTCGAGCAGATGGAGTCCGGCCGTTGCCCGCACCGGGCCCAGCGCGAGATGACCGCCGTCGTCGAGAGCCACCGGCGCACCGTCGATCCGGACCCGCTTGGCCGCCGCGGCGCCGATCGCGAGATGCCCGTCGAAGTCCTCGTCCAGGCGCAGCGCCACCCGCAGCCGCACCACCTCGCCCGCGACCGTGCGGCCGATGTGCGCGAACTCCTCGGGCACATGCCCCTTCGGACCCAGAACCGCGCGGTGCACGGGGTCCTTGTGGACGCCGAGGGTCTCCGACCAGGCGAGTACCGAGGCGCCGCCGCCCCGGCCGGACCCCTCGCGGAGCACGACCGCGCGCGGGCCGAACGTCGCGTGGACCGTGGCCCGTGCCGTGCGCCCGGGGCCGGAGGGCGCGGCCCATCCGTCCCGTGCACCGTCCTCACCGGCCGCCTCGACCCGGTGCCGGAAGGTACGGCACTCGATGACGGCCGGGCCACTGGGCGGACCGGTCGCGGGGCGGGCGAAATCGCCCCAGGTGTTGTCGAGCGTCGGGACGAGCACCATGTCCCACTCGGCGTCCGGGGGAATCTCCACGACGGTGACATCCGGCCCGCAGCAGTGCGCCACGGGGGCGGCCGGCTCCCGGGCGTGGGCCGGAAAGACCAGCACGGCCGCGGGGCCCGTGTCGAAGGGGACGTCGACCTCGACCGCCCGTGCGTCGTCGTCCGCGGGCAGCACCGGCAGCGTCCGCGGAGCGCCGCCGAACGGGTCCACCAGCACGGCCGGGCCCGAAACGTCCCGCACCCGCACCCGGGCCCGCCGCGCGTAGCGACCGGGGTCGAAGTCGTAGCGGGCGTCCAGCCAGCCCAGGGCGGCGCCCCGCTCGTCGGGGGCGGCGACGGACGCGCGGGTCGCCCGGGGCGCGGCCGCGGTCAGGAACACCACCGTGGCGCCGTCCACCCGACGCGCGAGCGCGGGGACCGGGGCCCGGACGACCGGGTCCGCACCGCCGAGAGCGGCGGCGAGCGCATCGGCCGGGTCGTCCGTCATGGGGATGTGCACGGCCCGGCCGTCCGCGAAGCACTCCCGCAGTCCGGCCGCCGTGGCTCTGCCGGGGCCGACGAGTTGCTCGGGAAGATCGCCCAGCGCGATCAACCGCCCCCCGGCGGAGGCGAATTCGACGAGCCGCTGCGCCGTCTCCCGTTCCAGGACGGTGCACGAGGGCAGCACGATCGTGGCGTACGCTTCGTCCGCGACCCGCAACCGGACCCCGTCGTCGAGCCGGGAGACCCGGCCGCGGGCCAGCGAGGCATCGTCGACGACATCGGCATCGCGACCCAGCCGGTCCAGGACGCCGGGCCGGGTACGGAACCAGGCCATGTCCCCGACGAGTTCGAGATACGCCGACTGGGCGCGCCGCGCCGCGTCGGTGACACCGTCCAGAGCGGTGCCCGCCTGGGCGGTGGTGGTGGGCAGCAGGACCGCGAGGTCGCACAGATGGTGACCGAGGCTCAGGATCGCGCACAGCCGGGTCACGGCGTCGGCGAACACGTGGTGGTGGCGCCAGTAGGGCTGGCGCCAGTCGGTTGCCGGCGGCGCCCATTCCCACCAGCCGCCCTTGGTCGTGTAGTAGACGGCATGCGGATTGTAGAGAGTGGCTCCGGCCCGCAGCCACGGGAGCAGCCAGTCGAAGGTCTCCTCCAGGGTGCCGCCCCAGCCGGTGGAGTGGAACGCCTCGACCCAGGTGCGGGGACGGCCGTAGAGGTGGGCGAGCGAGGAGTGGATGCGGGCGTCCCCGTGGTGGTCGGAGCCGGGCGCCGAGAACCAGCGGTGCGTTCGCGCGTAGTCGGCGTACAGTTCCACGCCCGCCACCGGGTGCCCGGCGCGGGCGGGGTCCTGCTGGTCGCAGCCGATGAGCAGTCCATGGCGCTCGTGCCAGGCGGCCAGTGGCCGGAAGAACGCCTCCTCGGCCAGTTCGGCCCGGGTCAGGTGGTAGTCGCGGCGGACCCGGTGGACGTCCGGAGCCGCGCAGTCCTCGTACAGGGCGTCGAGCCGCTCGCCGATGTCGTACCCGCGCAGGCGCCGGAAGGCGTCGGCGAAGCCGGTGGACCAGGTGGGCAGGGACGGCAGTTCGTCCTGGAACGAGCCGACGACGACGGATCCGAGCCGGTCACCGAGCCGGCGCTCGAACTCCCCGTGCACCCGGTCCAGCAGCGCCGCACAGGCGTCGGCACCGAGATAGTCGAAGCCCAGCGCAACATGGTGATGGAGCGTCAGGCGCCAGCGGCCGGGGCCGGGCGCTCGTACGGCCCCGTCGGACACCGTCACCGGGACCGCCGGGCCGGTGCTCCGGCCGTCCGCGTCGAGCGGTTCGGCGCTGCCCGCGAGCGGCAGGCCGTCCGACGGGCAGCGCAGCTCACCGGTCCGGTCCACCGCGGACTCCACCACGGCGCGCACCCGGTCGAGCCGGCGGCCCGCGTGGCCGGGCCGCTCGTCGACGAGCCGTGCCTGCAGATCGGCGCCGGAGAAGCCGAGCTGGTCGTAGAACCAGAGAGCGACCCCCAGTTCACGGGCGTCGTCGCAGACCCCGTCGAGCAGCGCCCACCACGCGTCGGAGAGAAAGGGCGGATCGTCGGCGTCGGAGCCGAACAGCGGCCCCGACGGCGCCAGGTTGAGAAGCACGAGATTGTGCACCCCGCCCTCGGCGAAGCGCTCCAGCTGTGCCCGCAGCCGCTCCTGGTCGAGCCGCTCCCCGCTCCACCACCAGATCGCGACGGGCGAGTAGGCACGCGGCGGCCCGGCGAGGACCGCCGCGATGCCCGCCGGGAGGTGCGGATCATCCACCGGGTGTGTCATACGAGCTCCTCAGCCCTTGAGACCGCCCGCGAAGCCCTTGATCACATAGCGCTGGAGGACCACGAAGACGATCAGGATCGGCAGCGCGGCGAGCACCAGTCCGGCGAAGACGAGTCCGTAGTCCGAGACGTACTGGCCGACGAACGCGAAAATGCCCACCGGCACGGTCTCCTTGTCGGAGCCGCCCAGGTACAGCAGCGGAGTGAAGAAGTCGTTCCAGATGAACACCGCGTTCAGGATGACCACGGTGCCGGTGATGGGGCGCAGCAGCGGGAACACGATCCGGGTGAACGCCTGCCGGTGGTTGCAGCCGTCGATCAGCGCGGCCTGAGCGTAGTCCGGCGGCAGCGCCCGGATGAACCCGGTGTACAGGAAGACGGTGAACGGCAGCTGGATGCCGGTGTAGAAGAGCACCATGCCCTGGTACGTGCCGAGCCACCCGAGGTCGTCGACGAGTCTGTAGAGCGGGATCATGCCGAGCTGGAACGGCAGCACGATGCCCAGCAGGAACAGGATGTACAGCCCGTAGCCGAGGCCGCGGGCGCACCGCGCGAGGTAGTAGGCCCCCGTTGATCCGATGACGATCAGCAGCAGGAGGCTGACCGTGGTGATGACCGTGCTGTTGACCAGCGCGGGCCCCAGCGAGGCGGAGGACCAGGCGTCGCCGAAATTGCCGAAGGTGGGTGGCGAGGGCAGCGCGAGGGGCGATTCGGAGATCTGCCGGGGGTCCTTCATCGCCAGGGTGATCAGGGCGTACACGGGGAACAGGAAGACGACCGCGACGGCGATCATGACCAGTTCGAGGACGTACCGTCCGTACCGCGGCCTGCGGCGCCCACGCCCGGGTGCTGCCGGTCCTCGGGTCGTCGAGGTACTCACGCGGTGACCTCCCTCGCACGCAGATAGCGGAGCTGGACCAGGGAGACCGCGGCGACGAACAGCGCGAGGACCAGGGCCACGGCGGTGCTGTAGCCGAACTTCCCGTAGACGAACGCCTCCTTGTACAGGACGGTCGACAGCGTCTCGCTGGAGGTGCCGGGGCCGCCGTTCGTGGCGGCGTAGACCTGGTCGAAGAGTTTGAGCCCGCCGATGGTCGACAGCATGAGGTTGATCGTCAGCGCCGGTGCCAGCAGCGGCCAGGTGACATAGCGGAAGCGCTGCCAGGAACCCGCCCCGTCGATCCTTGCGGCCTCGTGGAGTTCGGCGGGTACCCCCTGGAGCCCGGCCAGGAAGACGACCATCGAGTAGCCCGCGTACTGCCACACGACCATCGCCGCGACGGACCACAGGGCGAGCGAGGGATCACCGAGCCAGTCCTGACGCAGTGAGCCGAGCCCGACCGCACCGAGGAGACCGTTCAGGCCGGCGCCGTTCTCCGGGTTGTAGACGTACTTCCAGAGGATCGCGACCATCACGGGGCTGACCACGGCCGGCGCGAAGAAGATCAGCCGCAGTAGTGCGCGCGACTTGATGCCGGTGTGGACACCGAGCGCAAGCAGCAGGCCGATGCCGTTCTGGACGACGACCACGGCGATGGTGAGGAGCAGGGTGTTGGTGACGGACTCCAGGGCCCGGCCGTCGTCGAACAGGGTGCGGAAGTTCTCCGTACCGGTGAAGGAGAAGCCGCCGATCCCGGACCAGTCGGTGAAGGCGTACATCACCCCGGCGAGGCTCGGACAGAGCACGACGATGCTGTAGACGACGAGCGCCGGGACGACGAAGAGCCAGTGCGGGACGGCGTGGTCGCGGTGCCGGACAGGGCGGCCGCGACCGGTCTTCGGACCGCCCCCGGCCGTGCCGACCGCGCCCGGGACCGTCTTCTCGGACGTGCTCGTCACGACTTCTTCCCGTAGGCCTCGTCCATCTGTCCCAACGCCCCGTCGACATCCGTCTTGCCCGCGAGGAGGTTCTGCACGGCGGCGAAGTGGGCGGGCTGAACCTCGGCGTTGGGCCAGCTCTGGTCCATGAACGGAACGGCCCGGTTGTCGTCGATGAGGGGCAGGAAGCCGTCGAGGACCGGGTCGGTCTTCGTCGATGCGCCGCGCTTGAACGGGATCGCGGCCACCGACTGTGCCCAGCGGTCGACGTTCTCCTGCTTCCCGAGGAACTCGATGAACTCCTTCGCGGCGGCCGACTTCCTGGACCGCGCGGAGACCCCGAGCCCGACGACGATGCCCGCCGGGATCCACAGCTGGCCGGCGTCGTCACCGCCGGGGAAGGGGAACATGCCGAGGTCGTCCGGGTTCCGGGCAGCCTGGCGGAAGTTGGCGAGCACGGCGGAGACCTGGACCGCCATCGCCGCCCTGCCACTGGCGACCATCGAGGTCTGCTGCTCGTACGTCGTTCCGTTGGGGTTCTCGTTGAAGAAGCCCCGGCGTTGCAGCTCCTGGTACTTGCCCATCGCATCGGCCCAACCGGAGCCGCGGAAGTGCGCCTTGCCGGAGGCCATCTCGGCGTCGAAGCCGGGATTCTTCGCATAGACGGCGTTGGGGACCAGCGCGTAGGTGATCAGCTGGGTGACCCAGGGCGTCTGGGTGCCGAGCGCGATCGGGATGGTGCCCTTCGCTTTCAGCTTGGCGCAGACATCGAGGAGTTCGCTCCATGTCTTCGGTGGTTCGACCCCGGCCCTGGCGAAGGCCTTCTTGTTGTGGATGGCGCCGATGACGCTGCTTCCCGCCGAGTAGAGATACGTTTTTCCGTCGTGCTGGTACGCGGGATGGAAGTTGGCCGGGACCTCCCTGGCCCACGGCTGGGCGCTGAGGTCGGCGAGCAGCCCGGCCTTGGCCAGCTCGACCATGGACATGGCGCTTCCGCTGCCGGGATACAGCACATGGACATCGGGGGCGTTCCCCCCGGCGAGCTGGGTGCGTACCACCGTCTGCACCTGATCCGTGGGCGCGAAGGAGGTGGCGAACTCGTCGCCGGGCCGGGACTTGCGGTAGAGGGCCACGAGTTCCTCTATCGGTTTCTGCTGATCGGCGACGCCGACGACGCGCAGCTTGCCCGAGCCGCCGCCGGAATCGGAACAGGCCGTCAGAGCAGGCGGAAGGGCGGCGAGCGCCGCGACCCCGCCGCCGATCCGCAGGAATCCCCGGCGGCCGACCGTGCTGCGGTCCGGCCGGAAGCGAGAACCCGTCGTCATGGTGTGTCCTCCTCGTACGAACGGGCGAACGAACGTTTCGCCGCCGGTCTTGGTGTGCGTCGGCTCGGGGTGTGTGACGACCGCGCCCGGTCCGCCCCGGTCGGGCCGCCGACGACCGGGGGATGAGCCGCGGTGAAGCGGTAGGCGCCCGAGGACACCCGGTAGAGCACATGGCCGGCGGCGGTCGAGACCGCCGTGATGTGGCGGTCGCCGGCGTCCGGAACACGGCCCGATTCGCGGACCGAACCAGGGTCCGTCGTGGGCACGTACACCTCGGCGGTGGCGCCGGGCGGCACCAGGACGCGCAGGGCGATCCGGCCGCCCTGCCGCTCCCAGGCCACCGAGACGGCGCCGCGGACCGACTCGTAGCGTGCGCTCGCATGCCGGAGCCCGCCGGGGCGCGGCCGGATCCGCAGTTTCCGGTAGCCCGTGGAGTCCGGCGCCTGGTCCAGGCCGGCGACACCCCGGTAGAGCCACTCGCCGACCGAGCCGAGCGCGTAGTGGTTGAAGGAGTTCATCGACGGCGCCCGGAATCCGGTGCCGGGGGTCCACCCGTCCCAGCGCTCCCAGATGGTGGTGGCGCCGTGCCGCAGCGGAAACCGCCACGACGGCACCTCGTCGCGGAGCAGCAGCGCGTGGGCGAGGTCGGCCCTTCCGTGGGCGTCGAGCACGGGCGCGGCCAGCGCCACCCCGAGGAAACCGGTCAGCAGGGCCGGGCCGGCCGACTCGACGAGTTCGGCGAGCCGGCGGGCGGCGGCTCCGGTGAGCTCCGCGGGCAGCAACTCGAAGGCGAGTGCGAGGAGGTACCCGGTCTGGGTGTCGCCCGCGACGCGCACGCGGATGCCGTCCGCCGCTTCCTCGGAGGTGACGAAGCGCTCGGTGAACGTGTGGCGGATGTCGTCCGCCAGCCGGTGGTAGCGCCGCCCGGTGTCCTTCTGCCCCAGGACCTCGGCGGCCCGTGCGGTGAGCCGGGCACTCTGCGCGAAGTACGCGGTGGCGACCACCTCACGGGGCGTGGGAGTGCCGGGGGCGAGCCAGTCGGAGAAGTGCGGGCCCACCCGGTGGCTCCAGACCAGACCGGGATTGTGACGGTGGATCAGGTCGACCCAGGCGCACATGCCCTCCAGGGACCGGGCGAGGAACCGGGGATCGTCGTAGACACGGTAGAGGTGCCACGGAATGATCACCCCCGCGTCCGCCCAGCCGGGCGCACCCTCGTCGGCGACCCCCACGAGACGCGGGGCGACATTGGTGAAACCGCCGTCGGAGGTGCGGGCGTCGCCGACGTCGCGCAGCCACTTGGTGAAGAACGCGGCGACGTCCGCGTTGAGCGCGGCCGTAGGGAGGAAGACCTGTGCGTCGGCCAGCCAGCCGAGCCGCTCGTCACGCTGCGGGCAGTCCGTGGGCACACTGACGAAGTTCGAGCGCTGCCCCCACGCCACACAGTCGTGGAGCCGGCTCAGCTCGGCGTCCGAGCAGTCGAACTTCCCGGTCCACGGAGTGTCGCTGTGCAGTGCCACGGCGACGACATCCGACTCGGCCAGCTCCTGGAGGCCGACGATCTCCACGTAGCGGAACCCGTGATACGTGAAGCGCGGCTCGAACACGATGTGCTCGCGGCCGTCCCCGACGAGCACATCGGTCGCCGCGGCGGTCCGCAGATTGGCGGTGTACAGCCGTCGTGACCCGTCGAGCACCTCGGCGTGACGGATCACCACCCGCGCCCCGGCCGCGAGCCGACGGACCTTCAGCCTCACGCGTCCGGCGAGGTTCTGGCCGAAGTCGACGACATGGGTGCCGGGCGAGACGCGTTCGACCGAGCGCGGGCGCAGCTCGGTCATCGCCCGCACGGGCTCGTCGGCGGATGCCACGAGCAGGTGGTGGTCGGCGTCCGTGACCAGGGCCGGGGACCAGCCGGAGTCGTCGAAGCCGGGAAGCTCCCAACCGTCGGCGTCGTGCCGCAGGTCGTGGCACTCGCCCATCAGCAGATCCGCGTGGCGCACCACTCCCGTGGCGGTGCGCCAGGTCCCGTCGGTGACGACCGCGGAGCTGCGGCCGTCCGGCCCGGTCAGATGGAGTTCCGCCAGGAACTGCGGGGCCGAGCCGTAGTGGGCTCCGGCCCTGCGAGGTTCGAAGCCGACGAATCCGCTCCACCAGCCGTCGGCGACCGTGGCCGCGAGGACGTTCTCGCCGTCGCGCAGCGCCTCGGTGACGTCGTAGGTCTGGTACTGGACGCGGCGGTGGTAATCGGTCCAGCCGGGGGCGAGTTCGGCGTCGCCGACGCGCAGCCCGTTGAGCCGGACCTCGTACAGGCCGCGCGCGCTGACATGGAGCCGGGCACGGGTGCCGGCCGATGCGGTGAAGGCGCGGCGCAGGACGGGGCACGGGGCGAGCCCGTGGTCGTCGAGCGCGAACTCGCCCTCCGTGGGCGCGTCCATGACGTCGACCGGGTGCGGGTCGTGGGTGATCCACGAAGCCCGCCACTCCTCCGCGCGGGTGAAGCCGGTCTCGAACCACGAAGTGGCCTCGGCGGGGGTGTCCGCCCCGGCCGGCCATACGGAGACCCGCCAGTGGAAGCGGGTACGGCCCGGGAGCGCCGGCCCTCCGTAGTCGACGGCCGTCGCACCGGGATCGGCAACCCGGCCGGTGTCCCAGAGGAGTTGACTGCCCCCGTCCAGATCCTCGGCGCGCCCGGTGACGCGGACCCGGTACGCCACCGGGTCGTCGCCGCGACGGTCGGAGGCCAGCCGCCAGGAGAGCCGGGGCGCGGGTTCGTCGATCCCCAGCGGCGTCGTGCGGTGTTCGCACCGCAGGGCGTACGGCCGCAGCCCCCGGGCCCCTGGACGGCCGGTTGCCGTCGCTTCGGCGGGGAGGCGGGCGGGTACATCCGTTACCGGGGAACCGGACACGAGCACGTCCTTCCGTCGCACCGAATTTCCCGATGTGAAATCTAACGTTAATTCTGTGGCGTGGAGACTATGAGCCGCCCTGAGGGGTGTCAAGGGTGTTGCCGGGCCTGTCGTGGACGTCCGGGCAAATGGTTGATGTCTCCTCAACTAACCGCCTGCGAACGGCAATGTGACCACGTGTGGGTGGTCTTGTGGCGTGTGATTCCCCTGTGATATTCACGCTGTGATTACCACATGGGCGGGCGTGAAATCACGTGCCGATCCCACCTCGTACCGGACGGAATTCCGTTCGACGAAGGGACGACTTTCATGCGAATGGACAGTGGGTCAGGTGGTACCGGAGGGTTCGGAAGACGGGCGATGCTCGGCGGGACGGTCGGAATGGCACTCGCCGCGGCCGGCCTGTCGGCGGGCAGGGCCTGGGGCGACACGCCCTTCCACGAGGATCCGTTCACCCTGGGGGTCGCGTCCGGCGATCCGTGGCCGGACGGGGTCGTACTGTGGACCCGCCTCGCTCCCCAGCCCCTGGCGCCCGACGGAAGCGGAGGCATGCCGCCGTACGCCTTCGACGTGCAGTGGGAGGTCGCCCGCGACGACCGCTTCCGGTCCGTCGTACGCCGGGGACTGGCCCGCGCGGTGCCCGAACTCGCCCACTCCGTCCACGTCGAGGTCTCCGGACTCCAGCCGAACCGGCACTACTACTACCGCTTCCGCGCAGGCGGCATGCTCAGCCCCGTCGGCCGCACCCGCACCGCGCCCCCGCCGCACAGCCGGCCCCGGGAGCTGGACTTCGCCTTCGTCTCCTGCCAGGCGTGGTTCGAGGGCTTCTACACCGCCTACCGGCACCTCGCCGAGGAGGACGTCGATCTCGTCCTGCACCTCGGCGACTACATCTACGAGAACGCCATCGACGCCATGGGCGGCGTACGCAACGTCCCCGTCGCCGCCGAGCTGCGTCCCGAGCCGATGAACCTCGTCCAGTACCGCAACCGCCACGCCCTCCACCGCTTCGACCCCGACCTCATCGCCGCCCACCAGGCCCACCCGTTCGCCCTCGTCTGGGACGACCACGAGGTCGAGGACAACTGGGCGCGCGACAAGTCCAAGGCCGACAACGAACCGGACCAGGACCCGGCGGTCTTCCGCCAGCGCGCGGCGGCCGCGTTCCAGGCCTACTACGAGCATCTGCCGCTGCGGCTGCCGAACAAGCCGAACGGCTTCGAGGCCCGGATGTACCGCCGTCTGCGCTACGGGCGGATAGCCACCTTCCACATCCTCGACACCCGGCTCTTCCGCGACGACCAGCCCTGCGGCGACGGCATCAAGAGCGGCTGCGACGAACGGCTGACGCCCGGCCGCACCATCCTCGGCCCCGAGCAGGAACAGTGGCTGTACCGCGGCCTCGGACGCTCCGACACGACATGGAACATGATCTCCCAGCAGATCCCGGTGACCCAGGTCGACACCGACCCCGGCCCCGGCCAGGCATTCGTGATGGACTTCTGGGACGGCTACGTGGACGCCCGCCAACGGCTGTTCAAGGAGATCACCGACCGCAGCGTGAGCAACCCGGTCGTCCTCACCGGCGACATGCACCGCCACCTCGCCGCCGATCTCAAGCAGAACTTCGACGACCCGGGATCACCCACGCTCGGCGTCGAGTTCGTCGGCTCGTCCATCTCCACCACCAAGGACGGGATGGACCTGGACCCCTCCGGAGCCAAGCTGCTCGCCGCCAACGAGCACATCAAGTTCACCAACTTCCAGCGCGGCTACGTACGCTGCGCGCTGACCCGGGAGAGCTGCCGTGCCGATTTCCGGGTCCTCCCGTATGTGACCACCCCCGGCGCCCCTGTCTCGACCCGGACCTCCTACGTGACCGAAGCGGGCCGGCCGGGCCTCCAGCAGGCCTGAGCGCACCGAGCGGGCGGTGGCCCGGAAGGGACGCCGCCCGCATGGCTCACCGGACGGTGAGCGCACCCATGCACGGGTGAATGGTGCAGACGAACGGGTTCGGGCCCGGCAGGCGCTCTGAACCGTCCGCGGCTCGAATCCGTCCGGCGTACCGCCGTCGGCGGCCGATACTCCGACCGGCCCCGGATACGGCCCAGGATCAGGATTCGCGCGTCGCGGCCATTCCCAGGGTGATCAGGCCGAGCACCACCCAGCCGAACCAGAGCCAGCCGCTGCTTCCCAGCGCCACCGTGTACGCGGTGACCACGACCAGGGCGGTCAGCGTGAGCACTCCCATGGCCTTCGTGGATCCGGACATGCCCGCACCCTCCTCGTCGGCCGTGCGGCCGTGGATGCCATCGTCACCCCTGAGGCCTGCCCGGCGCTACTGCCCGCGCGCCTGCAATGAGGCGAGATAGGCGTTGTACGCCTGCAGCTCCTGGTCACCGTCCCGGTCGGCCCGGCGGTCCGAGCGCTTCGCCGTACGCTGCTCGGAGCGGTACCACTGGAAGACCAGCGCGATCAGCACCAGCACCGACGGGATCTCGCTGAAGGCCCAGGCGATCCCGCCCGCCCAGCCCTGATCGCTCAGCGCGTCGATGCCCAGCGAGGCCGGCGGATGCATGTACGTCCCCACCATCGGTGTCGTCGCCATCATCAGCGCGATACCGAAGAACGCGTGGAACGGCATCCCTGCGAACAGCTCCAGCATCCGCATCACATACCCGGGCCGGTGCGGGCCCGGGTCGACGCCCATGATCGGCCAGAAGAACACCAGGCCGACCGCGAGGAAGTGCACCATCATCGCGATGTGACCGGTCTTCGAGCCCATCAGGAAGTCGAAGAGCGGAGTGAAGTACAGCCCGTAGAGGCTGGCGATGAAGATCGGGATCGTGAAGGCCGGATGCGTGATGACCCTCATGTACCGGCTGTGCAGCAGCTTGAGCAGCAGCTCGCGCGGACCCGTGCGGCCACGGCCCGCGACCGGCAGCGCACGCAGCGCCAACGTCACCGGAGCGCCCAGCAGCAGCAGGATCGGCGAGAGCATGCTGATCACCATGTGCTGCACCATGTGCACGCTGAACATGACCATGCCGTAGTCGTTGAGCTTCGTGCACATCACCAGGGCGACGCTCAGGACGCCGACGACGAAGAACACGATCCGGCCGACCGGCCAATCGTCCCCGCGTCTGCGCAGCCGCAGCACGGCGTACACGTACAGGCCGATGCCCAGGGCACAGCCGATGAGGAAGAACGGGTCCGCGGAGAACTGGAGCCCGCGTCCCAGCGTGAACGGCGGCAGATCCATGTTCATGCCGTGCCCGCTGTGATCCATCTGTTCACTCCTGCTGGGGGCGTCCCCGTTTCGTGCCGGTTGTCCCGACCAGAGTAGAACCGCCCCCGGCCGCAGCTGCGGCCGGGGGCGGTTCATGGGACAGGGCGTCGCTCAGAGCACGCATTCCGCCTCGGCGTACCGCTCGGCCGGGACGGTCTTCAGCGTCTCCACCGCCTCGCCCAGCGGCACCATCACGATGTCCGTGCCGCGCAGTGCCGTCATCATGCCGAATTCGCCGCGGTGCGCGGCCTCCACCGCGTGCCAGCCGAAACGGGTGGCGAGCACCCGGTCGTACGCGGTCGGCGTGCCACCGCGCTGCACATGGCCGAGGATCACCGGGCGGGCCTCCTTGCCGAGGCGCTGCTCCAGCTCGGTGGAGAGCTGCGTGGCCATCCCGGCGAACCGCTCGTGCCCGTAGATGTCCTTGGTGCCCTGCTCGACCTCCATGGACGTGCCCGCGCGGGGCTTGGCGCCCTCGGCGACGACGACGATCGCGAACTTCTTGCCGGCCGAGAAACGCTCGCCGACCACCTCGGTCAGCTCGTCGATGTCGAACGGACGCTCCGGCACGACGATGGCGTGCGCACCGGCCGCCATCCCCGAGTGCAGCGCGATCCAGCCGGTGTGGCGGCCCATGACCTCGACGATCAGCACCCGCTGGTGCGATTCGGCGGTCGTCTTCAGCCGGTCGAGCGCCTCGGTCGCGACACCGACGGCGGTGTCGAAGCCGAAGGTGACGTCCGTGGAGGCGATGTCGTTGTCGATGGTCTTCGGTACACCGACGATCGGCAGCCCCGCCTCGGAGAGCAGGTTGGCCGCCTTCAGCGTGCCCTCGCCCCCGATCGGGATGATCGCGTCGAGGCCGAGATCGGCGACATGGCCCCTGGCCTGCTCCACGCCGCCCCGCAGATGGGCGGGCTGGACCCGGGAGGAGCCGAGGATCGTGCCGCCCCGGGCGAGGATGCCGCCGACCGCGTCGAGGTCGAGCTTGCGGAAGTCGCCATCGAGGAGGCCCTTCCACCCGTCGTGGAAGCCGATGACCTCGTCGCCGTGGTCGACCACCGCACGGTGTACGACGGAACGGATGACGGCGTTGAGGCCGGGGCAGTCGCCGCCGGAGGTGAGCACACCAATTCGCATTGCCCGGGAAACCTTTGCAACGTGGGCCGACGACCGGACCACGTCGTCCGGTTGGATCCCGGCCACCCTACCGGCGCAGGGTGGCGGGACCGAACCGGGCGTCCGCCTGCTGGACTCCGCTCAGACGAGCGAAATACGCCTCATCAGGCAGGCTGTGTGGCCGACGCGATGCGCTCCGCGCGCAGCGCCTCGTACCAGCGGTCGTCCGTCGGCGGCAGCGCGTTCACATCGAGGGCCAGCTTCAGCAGCAGGTCCGCGATCTGCGGGTTGCGCGCCATCACGGGGCCGTGCATGTACGTACCGAAGACGGTGTCGTTGTACGCGCCCTCGGTGCCGTCGCCGGTGCCGTTGCCCCGGCCGAGCTGCACCCGGGCGAACGGCCGTGCCGTCGGGCCGAGATGCGTGACGCCCTGGTGGTTCTCGAAACCGGTCAGCGGCGGCAGGCCGAGCCGCGGGTCGATGTCGGCCAGTACGTCACCGACGCACCGGGCCCCCTCGCCGCGGGTGGAGACCACGTCGAGCAGGCCGAGGCCGGGCTCGCGCTCACCGAGGTCGTTGATGAACTCGTGGCCGAGGATCTGGTAGCCGGCACAGACCGAGAAGATGATCGCGCCGTTCGACGCGGCCCGGCTGAGTCCGCCGTCGCGGCGCAGCCGCTCCGCGGCGAGCCGCTGCGGCCGGTCCTCACCGCCGCCGATCAGATAGATGTCGCCGGACGTCGGGACCGGCTGGTCGCTGCGCACGTCGACGCGCTGCACGTCGAGACCGCGCTGCCGGGCCCGGCGCTCCACCACCAGCGCGTTGCCCTGGTCGCCGTAGGTGCTGAGGAGGTCGGGGTAGACCCAGACCAGACGCAGACCGTTGTTGCTCATGCTTCGTCCTCTCCGGAGGTGGCCGGGGCCGGGGTCAGTTGCCGACACGACGGCGCAGATCCTGGAAGGCGGTGTAGTTGGCGATGACCTCGATACGGCCCGGCGGGGCCTGCTGCACGGCCTCGTCGAGGTTCTCGCAGACCCGGAAGTCGAGACCGGCCACTTCGAGGCGGACCGCCAGGTCCAGCTTGCGGTCGCCGAGCACGAAGATCGGGTGACCGGCGAGCTGGGTGTAGTCCACGTCCCACAGCCAGGAGGTGTCCGTGCCGTCCGCGCCGCGGGCGTTGACGGAGAGGATCACCGGCGTGGGCGGCGGGTCGATCAGGGAGAACGTTTCGAGCCAGCCCGCCGGGTTCTTCGCGAGCAGCAGCCGCAGCTCGCGGCCGAGGAAGGACACCACGTCGTAGCGGCCGGCGACGGCCTGCACCTGGTACATCCGCTCCAGCGCGACCTGCGGCGGCACACCGAAGACGGCGGCCACGGCGGCGGAGCTGGTGGCGTTGGCCTTGTTGGCGCGGCCGGGCAGCTGGAGGTGGATCGGCCAGGCCGAACCGTGCGGGTCCAGGACGTAGTCGCCGTGCAGGACCCAGCTGGGCGCGGGCCTGCGGAATCCGCACTCGCCGCAGAACCAGTCGTCGCCGGGGCGCTGCATCACACCGCCGCAGGAGGGGCAGGACCAGGCGTCGTCCTTCCACGCCTGTCCCGCCGCGACCCACACCACATTGGGGGAGGAGGACGCCGCCCAGACGATCAGCGGGTCGTCGGCGTTCGCGACGATCACGGCCTTCGAGCCGGACAGCCCCTCACGCCACTTCTCCGCCAGCATCCGGGTCTCCGCCGCGCGGTCCAGCTGGTCGCGGGAGAGGTTGAGCAGCGCGATCACCTTCGGCGTCGTGTCGCGTGCCACTCCCGCGAGGTACTTCTCGTCGACCTCGATCACGCCGTACTGCGCGTCCGAGCCGCCCGCCAGCGCCGAGGTGATGCCCGCCGGCATGTTGGCGCCGAGTGCGTTCGACACGACCGGGCCCGCGGCCCGCAGTGCCTCGGCGATCAGCCGGGTGGTCGTCGTCTTGCCGTTCGTCGCCGACACGAGGATCACGTCCAGGTGCTGCGCCAGCCGCCCCAGCAGGTCGGGGTCGAGCTTGAGCGCCACCCGGCCGCCGATCACCGATCCGCTGCCGCGCCCGGCGGCGCGTGACACCGCCGCCGCGGCCTTTCCCGCCGTCACGGCCAGCTTGGCCCGTGGCGACAGCGGCTCCGTGTTGCCTGCCATCGTCCTAGATCCTCCTTGCATCGGTCCGCGCCCAGCCTATCGATGTCCGGCGCGGCGACCGCACCCTGGCACCACCGGGAAGGTGGAGGTCACGTGGAACGTACGATTGCGGCCATGCGAAACCGCCCGATCCCCGGCAGTTCCGGACTGATTCGTGCCATGAGCCTGCTCGGTGATCCGGTGCTGCACGGGACCTGTGAGCCCGTCACGGACTTCGGCCCCTCGCTCGCCCGTCTCGTCGAGGACATGTACGCCACGATGTACGCGGCCGAGGGCGTCGGCCTCGCGGCCAACCAGATCGGCGTTCCGCTGCGGGTGTTCGTCCATGACTGCCCGGACGACGACGACGTCCGGCACCTCGGGCATCTCGTCAACCCGCGGCTCGTCGAGGCCGACGGCATCACCGTGCGCGGCCCGGAGGGCTGTCTCTCGCTGCCCGGCCTCGAAGCGGCCACCCCGCGGTTCGACCGGGCCGTCGTCGAGGGCGTCACCGTCGACGGCGAGCCGGTCCGCGTCACCGGTACCGGATTCTTCGCGCGTTGCCTCCAGCACGAGTGCGACCATCTCGAAGGCGAGGTCTACACGGACCGGTTGACCGGGCTGCGCCGCAGGAGGGCGCTGCGTGCGGCCCGCCGGGCGCCCTGGGCGCGCACCGGCTGACCGCGTCAGGGCCTCAGAATCCGGGGCCGCCCGGCCGGTCGCCCGCGGCGGACAGCCGGCCCCACAGCAGATCGGCCAGGCTGCTCACCAACTGCTCGCGGGAGCAGGGGCGTTCGCCCAGCCACCAGTCGCCCGCCGCATGCATCATGCCGACGATGCCATGGCCCCAGATGCGCGCCATGGCCTCGCTGTCCTGGCCCAGGTCAACCCGCTCGGCGATCACCAGGGCGAGTTCCTCGCCGAGCCGGCGCAGCAACGGCGCCGAGTGCCGTCCGACGTCGAAGCCCTGCTCCGTGGCGGGCGTCGCGTCGTCGGCCGGGTGCATCAGGAAACGGTAGACCTGTGGGCGGGCCTCGATCGCCGCGAGATAGGTGTCGAGAGTCGACTCGACGCGCCTGCGGCGCTCGGCGGGGGCGTCGAGCGCCGCCCGCAGCGCGATCAGCAGGGCGTCGGTGTGACGCTTGGCGAGGGCGCGGTAGAGGCCGCCCTTGTCGCCGAAGTGCCGGTAGAGAATGGGTTTGGTGATGCCGGCCTCGGCCGCGATGGCGTTCATCGAGGCCTTCGGGCCGTCCCTGAGCACCACGCGGTCGGCGGCTTCGAGCAGCTCGCGGCGGCGGCTCTCGGCCGCTGTCCGCTGGCGCTCTGCCTGTCGTGTGCTCTCCATGTCGCCTCTCCCCGCCCCTGGCCGTGCAAATGCGTCCTGCCTGCGCAACGTAACACCCTGCTCAGCACCGTGCGGAGGGGAGCCGGGGCGGTTGACAGAGGCTACTTGCCGGTAACAGACTGCGGTTACCGCAAGTAACGAGTGGTTTTTCAAGGCAGTACGTGGAGGGGAACATGGCGGAGTTCACGCTCGAACTCAACGATGACCAGAAGCAGGTCCGTGACTGGCTTCACGGCTTCGCCGCGCATGTGATCAGGCCGGCGGCCTCGGAGTGGGACGAGCGTGAGGAAACGCCCTGGCCCGTCATCCAGGAAGCGGCGAAGGTGGGCATCTACTCCCTCGACTTCTACGCCCAGCAGTTCTTCGACCCGACGGGGCTCGGCATCCCGATGGCGATGGAGGAGCTCTTCTGGGGGGACGCGGGCATCGCCCTGTCCATCGTCGGTACGGGCCTGGCGGCCGTGGGCGTCCTTGCCAACGGTACCGAGGAGCAGATCGGGACCTGGATCCCGCAGATGTACGGCGACGCCGACGACGTGAAGGTCGCCGCCTTCTGTTCCTCCGAGCCGGACGCGGGTTCCGACGTCGCCTCGATGCGCACCCGCGCGGTGTACGACCAGGCCAAGGACGAATGGGTGCTGAACGGCACCAAGACCTGGGCGACCAACGGTGGCATCGCCAACGTCCATGTCGTCGTCGCCGTGGTCGACCCGGAGCTGGGTTCCAAGGGGCACGCCTCGTTCATCGTGCCGCCGGACACCCCCGGCCTCTCCCAGGGCCAGAAGTTCAAGAAGCACGGCATCCGTGCCTCGCACACCGCCGAGGTCGTCCTGGAGGACGTCCGGGTGCCCGGCCATTGCCTGCTCGGGGGCAAGGAGAAGCTCGACCAGCGCCTGGCGCGGGCCCACGAGCGCGCCGCCTCCGGTGGCGAGCGGGTGAAGAACGCCGCGATGGCCACCTTCGAGGCGTCCCGCCCCGCAGTCGGCGCCATGGCGGTCGGCACCGCCCGTGCGGCGTACGAGGTGGCGCTGGACTACGCGAAGACCCGCACCCAGTTCGGCCGTCCGATCATCGACAACCAGGGCATCGCCTTCCAGCTCGCAGACATGCGCACGCAGATCGACGCGGCCCGGCTGCTGGTCTGGCGCGCCTCGTGGATGGCGACCACCGGCAAGCCGTTCACCTCCGCCGAGGGCTCCATGTCCAAGCTGTACGCGAGCGAGACGGCGAAGAAGGTGACCGCCCAGGCCGTCCAGATCCTCGGCGGCAACGGCTTCACGCGTGAGTACCCGGTGGAGCGGATGCACCGGGACGCGGCCATCTACACGATCTTCGAGGGCACGAGCGAGATCCAGCGCCTGGTCATCGCCCGCACCCTCTCGGGCATGCCGATCCGCTGAGACCGTCCCGCCGGGGTTCTCCCCGGTCGCTGTGCGGTCCGGATTCCGGACCGCACAGCGACCGGGGAAGCGGCACGTCAGGCCGTCAGGCGGGCCTCGATGGCCGCGATGAGCTCGGGCGCCTCCGGCTCGACGCGCGGGCGCAGGCGCGCGACCGGTTCGCCCGCCGGGGAGATGAGGAACTTCTCGAAGTTCCACTGGACGTCTCCGGCCTCGCCGTCCGCGTCCGCCAGCTGAGCCAGCTCGGCGTAGAGCGGGTGGCGCCCTTCGCCGTTCACATCGGTCTTCTCCAGCAGAGGGAAACTGACACCGTATGTCGTCGAGCAGAAGGTCTGGATCTCCTCCGCGGTCCCCGGCTCCTGACCGGCGAACTGGTTGCACGGCACGCCGAGTACGGTGAAGCCGCGGTCCGCGTACTCGTTCTGGAGCTTCACCAGGCCCGCGTACTGCGGGGTGAGCCCGCACTTGGACGCGACATTCACCAACAGGACCACCTTGCCGCTGTAGTCGGCCAGGGAGGTGGGTTCGCCGGTGAGGGTGCGCAGGGGGATGTCGTGCAGCGTCATGAGGGTCTCCTGGTAGATGTGACTTCCGCGGCCATTGTCACGCCCTGAGCCGGTCCGTACGAAGCCGGTCGCCGGCCACCCGGAGCCCGTACGCGCCACCGACCTGCGGGAGTGCCGTCACCGTGTCGAACACGGCATGACCCCGATGGGTGACCCGCGTACGGTTTGCGCCGGGCGCCGAACTACTGTGCCTCGCCCAGGAGATCGGCGCGGCCTCGACCGCCCGGCCCTCTTCCGGCACCAGGCGGCGGCCGTTTCACGGTCCAGCGGCGCGAGGACGCGAGGAAGCCCACCGACGACCCGCCGTTCACGGTCTCCACCAGCAGCGCAGCCAACTCATCGGCACCGGTGACCAGTTCGGGGCCGCCGGGAGAGATGGTCCCGGTCATGCGCGGAGCCTTCCACGTCCTCCACGGTCTGCTTGGCCGTCTCGGTTTTCCCGGTCCTCGCGGCCGTCACGGCAGAACGATCCACAGGGCATGGCGGACCTGCTCCGGCCCCGGGCAGTGGAAGTGCGAGGGGCCGCGCGGCCGGAAGCGAAGGCAGTCGCCGTCGCGCACCGTGTGTACCGTGCCGTCGACGGTGATCTCGACCGTCCCCTCCAGGAGCTGCAGACGGGTCGTGTCATGGCGGCGGCCTCGGAAACGGTCGTTCTGCCGACCCGGCGCCGACGTGACACGCTGGGTCGGGGAGGCCCCGGTGGTCATTCGGCCCACGGGGTTGCTCTGCTACCCGAGGAGACCGCAATGGCCAGTACCGCCAACGGACCGAGCGTGGCGCCCAGCGCCGCCCCGAGCGCGAACCACCCCTTCCGGATCGGCTGGACCGCCTTCGCGGCGGTGCTGATGATCTTCGGTGGAGCGATGGCGATCTTCGAGGGGATCGCCGCCATCACCAAGAGCAGCGTGTTCATCGCCACGCGCGACTATGTGTTCCGCTTCAACCTCACCGGCTGGGGCTGGATCCACCTCATTCTCGGCATCGTCATCGTTCTCTCCGGTTGCGCGCTGCTCACCGGAGCCGCATGGGCCCGTGTGGTGGGCATCGTGCTCGCGGGTCTGGGTGCGCTGGCCAACTTCCTCTGGCTGCCCTACTATCCGCTCTGGTCCGTCGTGCTCATCGCCATCAACGTCTTCATCATCTGGGCGCTGTGCGCGAATCCGCAGCCGGAGGCGAAGGTCTGACATCCTGGCTCAGGCCCGTCCTCCTCGATCCGGCCCGTTGGCGGCGGGCGACGGGGCGAGCCGGAGCGTGACGACGTAGGCGACCACCACCGAGACGATCACGAGCGGCATGACGGTGAGGCCCTCGGACCCCAGCAGCAGTGTGGCCAGCAGCACCGACGTCATCGGGAGCTTGAGCATCGCCACGCACATGGCGCCGATACCCATCGCGAAGCCCGACGTGAGGTTCAGTCCCGGGAGATGGGACAGGGCGATACCGCCCGCTGCTCCCACGAACATCGCCGGGAAGACCGGGCCTCCCCGGAAGGCGCTCAAGGACGCGCAGTACGCCACCGCCTTGCAGGCGAGCAGCACCAGAAGCGTGGCCACCGAGTATCCGGCGCTCCGGGACAGCAGCGGGTCCAGGGCGTTCTGCCCGGAGTACAGCACCCCGGACGCGTCCCGCCCGGTGCTCTCCGTGTACACCAGGGCTGCCACGCCGACGACCAGGCCCATCGCCGCCGTGGCCGGCACCGTCCGCCGCTCCACCCGCGCCTGGAGGGACAGGGCGAACCGCTGAATGCCCGTGCCGACGAAGGCCGCGGCCAGGCCCACGACGAGCGCCCAGCCGAAGTGCGCGAGGTCGGGCACCGTGGCCCGGGGCACATGGTGGAGTGCCAGGGAGTACGTACCGAGCCCGGTCCACGAGCCGAGTCCGGTGAAGATGAGCGCGCCGACGCCGGACGCCAGCAGCCCCGGGAGCAGGACCATCCCGAGCGTCATCCCGGCCAGCCCAGAGGTTTCCATCAGGAGAAAGGCCCCCAGGAGCGGCGACCCCAGCAGTGCGCTGATGGCGGCGAAGCTTCCCGCTGCCCCCATCACGGCACTCGTGCCGGGCTTGATACCGGGCCTGACCAGGCGCGCCGCGAACACGGCCAGTCCGCCGCCGAGCGCGATGAGCGGCGCCTCGGGCCCGAGCACCGCCCCGAGGCCCAGCGAGGCGAGTGCCGCCAGCACGACGCCGGGCAGTTCCACCGCCGACGGCGCCCTGGCGCTCACCATCCCGTCGGCGGGCCGGTGACCGCCCTTCCCCGGCAGGTGGCGGACGGTCAGCCCGACCAGCAGGCCCGCGACGGCGAGCAGCGGCACAGGCCACCAGGACGGCGTACCCGCGAAACCGAGTGCCCGGGGCAGATCGTGGTACGTGAGCGACTGGAGGGCATGGACGAGCGCGAGGAATCCGAAGGCCACCGCCGAGACCGGGACTCCGAGAGCCGCCGCCATCACGAGGAGCGCGGCGTAACCGCGGGTACGGATCAGTGCGAAGGGGTTCACTGCCGCCGCGGGTGCTGCGGCGGGCTCGGTCGACACGATCGTTGTCTCCTCGGCGTCGCAACCGTCTGGAACGCGCTGTCCCGCAAGCGTCCACAAGGAGATAGCACAATGTCTGGATTCGGTCACGATGTACCCGCTGTGCGGGTGTGGTGATTCCCCGTACGGCCATTCCCTCGGACCAGCGCGCGGGCGGGCCGTTACCGGCGGCCCCCACGGTCGTGGCGGAGGCCGACCCGCCGCCAGATGGCCCGCTGACACTTGAGTGAAGCAGTGCCCACCACGATCAGCACCGCGATGTTGACCAGCAGTTGGACGAGCGAACCCCAGGCCTCGGGCCAGCTGGTGAACGCGGTGGAGACGCTGAGGTCGGCGGCGGCCGGGATGGTCGTGACCGAGATGAAGACGCCCAGCAGGGCGCTCGTCCTGGCTTCGGTCAGGGACACGATGCCGACGATTCCGGCCAGCGTCGCCACGGCGACCGAGAAGAAGTTGGGGGTGTTGATCAGGTGCGAGACCGGCCGCAGCCCCGCGTCGAACGCCGGCGACTGGAGGCCGAATCCACGGATCAGAAGACTGAAGAGGAAGGTGGCGAGAATCGTCAGCAGGAAGCCCGAGGACAGCGCGACCAGGCCCTGCCGGATCCGCTGCCGGTCGCCCCGGTCGATGCCCAGCGCGACGCTGACGATGGCACCGTACTCGGGGCCGACGACCATCGCCGCGACGATCAGGATCTGGGAGTTGGTGACGATCCCCACCGAACCGATGAGCCCCGCGATGACCAGATACAGGTAGAAGCTCGGGGGATACCTCCCCTCGGCGCGGATGCGGGCCTCCACCTGCTCCCACACGGGCGCGCGGGCCAGCGGTCCGAGCTGCTCGGCCCCGGTCTCGGCCGCCCGGCCGGAGAAGACGATGTCCACCGGCTCGATGACGATGGTGCCGCGCCGGTCCAGCTGCAGGGCACGCAGGCTGCGCAGCAGTTCATTGGCGGCTCCGGTCAGCACGTCGCACGCGATGCCGTCGCCGTCCGGATTGCGTGCCGCGCCCGGCTGCACGATCAGATTCAGCACACACGGGTCATCGGCCAGCCGGTCCACCACCCGGTCGGTCAGGTCCGGCGGGCTCACCGCTCGGACATGGATCATGTCCATCCTGAACCTCCACGAAGTCCCGCACCGGCGCCGCCGGCCGCAACCGGAACGTGCACGGGCGGCCTCTTCTCCAGTAACGCCGGGGGCGCGAGGGCGGGCAATTCGGGCCGCACGTCGCCGGGGCGGCCCGAACGGGCGATCACGGGGTGCCGGGCGGACAGCGGACCCCGGAGAACCCCCCTCCGGGAGTGGATGCCATGGACCGATGCCCGCCCATGGCCGAACACGGGTCGGCGGGGGACCCGGACACAGGGTTCACCGTCTTTCTTTCGCTCGTCACAGCGGCCCGGACCCTGGAGGGGAACGCGCGCGGGAAAGCGACTGGCGGTGCTTCAGAGTGACGGCGACCGGGACGGGGGACCGAGGAGGACGGCGGTGTCGCCCGGCCGGACATCCGGGGTGTGCGTGTGGGTGACCGGGGCGAGCTGCCCGTCCGCGCGTACGAGGAACAGCACATCGTGCCCGGCCGGGATGGTTTCGTCGGCCCGCCGCGTGCAGATCCGGGCCCCGGCACCGTACCGGCGGGCCAGCTCCGGCCAGGTCAGGCCGGCCCGGAAGAGCGGCTCGCCCCCGGTGTACGGCGCCACCACGCCCTGGCTGCCGGAGCCCGGGGCGAGCCGGTGGACCGCGCCCTCGACGCTCTCCCGCAGCGTCATGGCGGCCAATGCGTTGAAGTCGTCCTCCTCGGTGAGCAGCAGCACACCGGTGATGCCCTCCAGCTCCGCCCCGGCACCGGAGGCCGCCGCGAGCAGTTCGCCCGCTGCCAGCGGCAGCCCGGCCTCCTCGATCCGGGCGCGCTGACGTTCGGCGCCCGCCCACATCAGCACGTCCAGCCCCGCCGAGCTCAGCGCGCGCCCCAGATCGACCGCCCAGGGCGCGCCGCCCACCAGCAGCGGCCGCGACCGGGACGGGCGCAGCACCCCGAGCCACCGGGCGACCGGAAACGCCGTCAGGCCGTACAGCGTGACGGTGGTGACGATCGCCACGAACGTCGCGGGCAGGATCCGTTCGGCGCCGTCGACGCCCCGCGCCACCAGAGTCGCCGAGAAAGTGGAGGCGGTCGCCGCGGCGACGATGCCGCGCGGGGCCATCCATCCGATGAACCACCTCTCGCCGCCACGGACATCGGTCCCGGCGGTCGACACCAGCGCCACGAGCGGGCGGACCAGCAGGACCAGCAGGGCGACCAGCGCGAGCGAGGGCAGCACCACATGTCGCAGCGAGGCCGGGGTGACCGTGGCCGAGATCGAGACGAACAGCAGACCGATGATCAGCGAGACCAGTGTGTCGAGGAACGGCCGCCGGGCCGGGAGGTCCAGGCCCGGCAGATTCGCCATGGCCATTCCCATCACGACGGCGGAGATGAGCCCGGTGTCCTCGCGGATCGCGTCACAGGCGGCCGCGATCCCGATCACCGCGGCGATCTGCGCCGATGTGGCCAGCTCCTCGCTCAGCCGGGCGCGACGCATCAGCAGCCACAGCACACCGGCCCCGACCACGCCGCCCACCGCACCCACCGCGACGCTGGCCGAGAACTGCTCCAACTGGCTCCCGATCCCCTTGCGTTCACCGGCGACCACGGCATGGAGGACGAGCGCCCCCAGGATGCCGCCGACCGGGTCGATCAGGGAGCCCTCCCAGATCAGGATGCGTTGCAGCCGCTCGGAGGGCCGTACGAAATTGAGCAGCGGCCCGACGACCGTCGGTCCGGACACGACGAGGATCGCGCCCAGCATCACGGCCGCGCTCTTGGACATGCTCAGCACCGGTACGGCGAACAGTGTGGCGGACAGCCAGGTGATGAGCGCCCCCAGCCAGATCAGCCTGATCACGACGCGCCGCGTATGGCCCCGCAGCCGCCCGATCTCCAGGCCGAGCCCGGCCTCGTACAGGATCACCGCCACCGCGAGGGAGACCAGTGGGGAGAACGCCTCGCCCAGCAGCTTCTCGGGGTTCACAGTGTCCGTCAGCGCCCCGGCGGCGAAGCCGACCGGCAGCAGGATCAGCAGCGCGGGCACCCGCAGCCGGCTCGCCAGCAGCTGGGAGCCGACCGCCAGAACCACGATCAGGCCCACGCCCACCATTACTTGACCGGACGTCATTTCCATCCCTCCCCCTGTACGTTGCGGCATCCGGACCCGGCAGGCCGTCCGCGCGCGACAACGATCCGTGGCGGCCGGACACGGGCGGGGCTCGGCTCGCACCACTGGGCCGTTGGAGGGACCCGCTGTCCCCCCGACGGCGTAATCGGTGCCACGTCCGCCCACTGCCCGGCCGAGATGCGCTCCGGCCCGCCCACTGCTCCAATGACGGAGACACAGGCCCCCGCCGACCGCGGGGCAGTCGACATTCTGAGGAGCCGGTGTGAGCAGCGAGACCGACGAGACGGGGCCGATCGACTACCTGGTGATCGAGTTCCCGGGAAGCCGGATGACGGGCGAGGGACTGCCCCTGCTGGTCGACCTGGTCGACCGGGGAATCATCCGGATCCTGGACCTGGTCTTCGTCAGGAAGGGCCAGGACGGAACGGTCGCGGGCGTGGAACTCTCCGAGCTGACCGCCGACGGCCACGAAGACCTCGCCGTCTTCGAAGGGGTGTCCTCCGGTCTGCTCGGCAGGGAAGACATCGACGAGGTGAGCGCGATCCTCGAACCCGGCAGCGCCGCCGGGATCGTCATCTACGAGAACGTGTGGGCCGGACCGCTCGCGGCCGCCCTGCGCCGCTCCGGGGGACGCCTCATCGCCAACGGGCGCATCCCGGTCCAGGAGATCCTGGCGTCGCTCGACGCGGCCGAGGCCGGGTCCAGGGCCTGAGCCGCCGTTCCGGGCCGGCCGTACCGCGCAGCGGACCGCGGGCCGTCCCCGCAGCAGAGTCAGTCAAAGGAGATGCACCATGCCAGGCCTTCTTCGTGGCGTCGCCCGTACAGCGGTGATCGCCGGAACCGCCACCTCGGTCTCCAACCGGGTCTCCCGGCGGCAGGCGGGCCGCTGGGCGCGGCAGGACGCCGAGCAGGCGCAGGCCCAGCAGGCCGCCGGGGCGCCCCCGCCCGCCGCGCCCACCTCCCTCGCGCCGGAGGACGAGATGAGCAACAAGATCGCCCAGCTCAAGGACCTCGGCGACCTCAGGAGCCAGGGAGTGCTGAGCGAGAGCGAGTTCGAGGCCCAGAAGGCCAGGATCCTCGCCACCTGACCGGCCCGGCGGTGCGACCGGCCCCGCGCACCCGGCTCACTTCCGTTTGTCGTCCCACGGCGTGCCCATCCAGCTGTCGAACGTGCGGATCAGCGCGCCCAGCGCGGCGGCGAGCCGCCAGTCGACCCACGACGCGTGGACATGGATCTCGTCGCCGTCCGAGAGGAACTCAAGCGGAGCCTCCCGGCCGGCCCGCCAAATGATGCGCCGCGGCCCGCGCGCCGCATCACCGCTGCCGCTCAGGACACTGCCCACGCCGATCGCCACCTGGATGGGCAGCAGCAGCCACCACACGTACCACCAGAAGATCCGGCCCTTGAATCCGACCGCCTCCGGGCAGCCGGCCTGGGCGACCGTCCAGCGGGTCCGCAGGCCTTTGCCGGAGAGGGCCTTCTCACGGACGAGCGTGCCGATGTGCTCGCCCTGCGCGCCCAGCACCCGGTACGTGGCGACGCCGTCGGCCGCGGACGCGGTGACCAGGGTGGCCAGCCGGGCCCGGCGCTCGGGGTCGGCCCACAGGACGAAGGAACGCGCACCCGTCTTGCGGGCCGCGAGATACGCGGGTACCCCGCCCTCCGGCAGTTCGCGCTCCACATGGGCGACCACCCGTGACTCGCCGCCGGGCCCGTCGGTGAACTCGATGACATGGCCGACGGGCGCGGGTGCCCCCGGAGCCGTGGCCTGGCCCTCCGCCGTGCCGTTCCTCTCGGGCTCGGGCGCCCGCTTCAACGTCAGCACGCTGCTCACCGGTGAACTCCTCCGTTGTGTGTTGCTCGGATGTCTGTGTGCTGCTCGGACGTCGCACAGTGGACGGGCGTCCTGAGAAGATCGATCCGTGGAATCCGCCGAGCCCCTCCCCGAGCCGTTCCCCGGAACCGGCACCGAGCCCTCGCCCGAGGACGACCCGGCCGGCCGCACCGCCCGCCGAACAGTGGTGCGCTGCCGCATGTGCGGCCGCCCGCTCACCGGTACGGAGTCACGCCGCACCGGCCTCGGCCCCGCCTGCGACGCGAAACTCCACCCTGCGCCGCCGGACATCCGCACCCGACGCCACGAGGTGGAGCAGGACCCGCTGCCCGGCATCTGACCGGGACAGCGGGCTATGCGCCGAGCCGGCGGAACAGTCCCTCCTGCACCACCGACACCAGCAGATTGCCGCCGCGGTCGTAGATCCGGCCACGGGCCAGCCCCCGCCCCCCGGTGGCGACCGGCGACTCCTGGTCGTACAGGAACCACTCGTCGGCCCGGAACGGCCGGTGGAACCACATCGCGTGGTCCAGCGACGCCATGTCGAAGCCGCGCGGCCCCCACAGCGGCTCCACCGGGATACGGACCGCGTCGAGCAGCGTCATGTCGCTGGCGTACGTCAGCGCGCAGGTGTGCACCAAGGGGTCGTCGCCCAGCGGGCCGACCGCCCGCATCCACACCGCGCTGCGCGGGTCGGCGCCCCCGACCTCCTCCTTCGTCCAGCGCAGCCGATCGACGTATCTGATGTCGAACGGCTGCCGACGAGCCATGCGCTCAAGAGCGTCCGGCAGAACTCCGAGGTGCTCACGGACCTCCTCGGCGACGGTCGGCAGCTCCTCGGGATCCGGGACCTCCCGGGCCGGCGGCAGCTGGTGCTCGAAGCCCGCCTCCTCCGGCCGGTGGAAGGACGCCGTCAGATTGAAGATCGTCCGGCCCTGCTGGACGGCCGTGACCCGGCGCGTGGTGAACGACCGGCCGTCGCGGACGCGCTCCACCTCGTACACGATCGGCACACCCGGGCGCCCCGGCCGCAGGAAGTACGCGTGCAGCGAGTGGACCGGCCGGTCCCCGTCGGTGGTCCGGCCGGCCGCGACCAGCGCCTGCCCGGCGACCTGCCCGCCGAAGACCCGTTGCAAGGACTCCTGCGGGCTGCGCCCACGGAAGATGTTGACCTCGATCCGCTCCAGGTCGAGCAGATCGACCAGGCGCTCGGCGGGATTCGTCATGCCGTTCGTCTCCACTCTCGCAGCGGCGCCGCCCCCGCGGCGTACACCCTCACAGCTGACCGACGGAGGTCACGCGGACGACGGCCCGGCCCTCCTCGTCGGAAGCCGCCAGATCGATCTCCGCGCTGATGCCCCAGTCGTGGTCGCCGTTCGGATCGGCGAAGGTCTGCCGGACCCGCCACAGACCGTGCGCCGCGTCCTCGTCGATCTTCAGCAGCTTCGGGCCGCGGGCGTCCGGACCGGTGCCCAGGTCGTCGTACTCGTCCCAGTAAGCGTCCATCGCCTCGCCCCACGCGTCCTCGTCCCAGCCCGCGTCGCCGTCCAGCTCACCGAGCTCACCGACCTTGTCCAGCGCGGCCAGCTCCACCCGGCGGAACATCGCGTTGCGCACCAGCACCCGGAAGGCGCGGGCGTTGGCCGTGACCGGCTTCACCTCGTCGGCCCGCTCCTGCGCCTGCTCGGCGGTCTCCACCTCCGGGTTGGCCAGCTGCTCCCACTCGTCCAGGAGACTGGAGTCCACCTGGCGGACCATCTCGCCCAGCCAGGCGATCAGGTCCTCCAGGTCCTCGGACTTGAGGTCGTCCGGGATGGTGTGCTCCAGCGCCTTGTAGGCACTGGCGAGATAGCGCAGCACGATGCCTTCGGTGCGGGCCAGCTCGTAGTTCGAGGTGAACTCCGTGAACGTCATGGCGCGTTCGTACATGTCCCGGATCACGGACTTCGGCGAGACCGGGTGGTCGCCCACCCACGGGTGGCTCCTGCGGTACACGTCGTACGCGTGCCACAGCAGCTCGCTCAGCGGCTTCGGGTACGTGACCTCCTGGAGCAGCTCCATCCGCTCCTCGTACTCGACACCGTCCGCCTTCATCTGCCCGACGGCCTCGCCGCGCGCCTTGTTCTGCTGCGCGGCGAGGATCTGCCGCGGGTCGTCGAGCGTCGACTCGACGACGGAGACCATGTCCAGCGCGTACGAGGGGGAGTCCGGGTCCAGCAGGTCGAACGCGGCCAGTGCGAAGGTGGACAGCGGCTGGTTGAGTGCGAAGTCCTGCTGGAGATCGACGGTGAGCCGGACGATCCGGCCCTCCGCGTCCGGCTCGTCGAGCTGCTCCACGACACCGCCGTCCAGCAGCGAGCGGTAGATCGCGATGGCCCGGCGGATGTGCCGCAGCTGCGCCCGGCGCGGCTCGTGGTTGTCCTCCAGCAGACGCCGCATCGCCTCGAAGGCATTGCCGGGACGTGCGATCACGGACAGCAGCATGGTGTGGGTGACCCGGAAGCGGGAGGTCAGGGGCTCCGGGTCGGACTGGATCAGCTTGTCGAAGGTGGTCTCCGACCAGGCGACGAAGCCTTCGGGGGCCTTCTTGCGGACCACCTTGCGCTTCTTCTTCGGGTCGTCGCCCGCCTTCCGGACGGCCTTCTCGTTCTCGATGACGTGCTCGGGCGCCTGCGCCACGACGAAGCCCGCCGTGTCGAAACCGGCCCGGCCCGCACGGCCGGCGATCTGGTGGAACTCCCGGGCGCGCAGCGTACGGACACGGGTGCCGTCGTACTTGGTGAGCGCCGTGAACAGCACCGTGCGGATGGGGACGTTGACGCCGACGCCGAGGGTGTCCGTACCGCAGATCACCTTCAGGAGACCGGCCTGGGCGAGCTTCTCCACCAGGCGCCGGTACTTCGGCAGCATGCCCGCGTGATGGACCCCGATGCCGTGCCGCACATAGCGGGAGAGGTTCTGGCCGAATTTGGTGGTGAAGCGGAAGTTGCCGATCAGATCGGCGATCTTCTCCTTCTCCTCCTTGGTGCACATGTTGATGCTCATCAGCGACTGCGCCCGCTCGACGGCCGCGGCCTGGGTGAAGTGCACGATGTAGACGGGCGACTGCCTGGTGTCCAGGAGTTCGGTGAGGGTCTCGGTGATCGGGGTCAGCCGGTACTCGTAGCTGAGCGGCACCGGACGGGTCGCCGAGCGGATCACGGAGGTGGGGCGGCCGGTGCGGCGGGTCAGGTCCTCCTCGAACATCCGGACGTCACCGAGCGTGGCCGACATCAGGACGAACTGCGCCTGCGGCAGCTCCAGCAGCGGGATCTGCCAGGCCCAGCCGCGGTCCGGCTCGGCGTAGAAATGGAACTCGTCCATGACGACCTGGCCGATGTCGGCGTACTTGCCGTCACGCAGTGCGATGGAGGCCAGGACCTCGGCCGTGCAGCAGATCACCGGGGCGTCGGCGTTGACCGAGGCGTCGCCGGTGAGCATGCCGACGTTCTCCGTACCGAACAGCTTGCACAGGTCGAAGAACTTCTCCGAGACCAGTGCCTTGATCGGCGCGGTGTAGAAGGTGACCTTGTCCTGGGCCAGGGCGGTGAAGTGCGCACCTGCCGCGACCAGGCTCTTTCCGGAGCCGGTCGGCGTGGAAAGGATCACGTTCGCGCCCGACACCACCTCGATCAGCGCCTCCTCCTGGGCCGGGTAGAGGGTGATGCCCCGCGTCTCGGTCCATGACGAGAAAGCCTCGAAGAGGGCGTCGGGGTCGTCGGTCGGGGGCAGCTGATCGATAAGGGTCACGTCCCCATCTTGCCTGCCTTCCGCCCGGATGAGGGAACCGGACGACCGTATGAAGATCACGGACGATACGCTTCCCACTCAACTCGGCCGTGCCTGGGCGGCAATGGCCGCGATACGACTCTGGGGGCGGGAAGAATCATGATGGGACCGGCACACTCTCTGTCAGGGGCGGCGGCCTGGCTGGGGGTGGGCGCGGCGGCGGCGGCCGCCGGCCACGCGATGCCGTGGCCCGTCCTCGTGGTCGGGGCGCTGATCACCGCCGGAGCGGCGCTGGCCCCGGACCTCGACCACAAGTCCGCGACCATCTCGCGTGCCTTCGGGCCGGTGTCCCGGGGGCTCTGCGAGATCGTCGACAAGCTCTCGCACGCCGTCTACAAGGCGACCAAGATGCGTGGCGACTCGCACCGCAACGGCGGCCACCGGACGCTGACGCACACCTGGCTCTGGGCCGTCCTGATCGGCGCCGGGGCCTCCGCCGCGGCGATCACCGGCGGGCGGTGGGCGGTCCTGGCGATCCTCTTCGTCCATCTGGTGCTCGCCGTCGAAGGGCTGCTGTGGCGGGCCGCCCGGATGTCCAGCGACGTCCTGGTCTGGCTGCTCGGTGCGACCAGCGCCTGGATACTGGCCGGCGTCCTGGACGAACCGGGCAACGGCTCGGACTGGCTGTTCACCGCCCCCGGCCAGGAGTACCTGTGGCTCGGGCTGCCGATAGTGCTCGGCGCCCTCGTCCACGACATCGGCGACGCGCTGACCGTCTCCGGCTGCCCGATCCTGTGGCCCATCCCGATCGGCCGCAAGCGCTGGTACCCGATCGGCCCGCCGAAGGCCATGCGGTTCCGGGCCGGGAGCTGGGTGGAGCTGAAGGTGCTGATGCCGGCGTTCATGGTGCTCGG
The DNA here is from genome assembly GCF_014649535.1 of Streptomyces gelaticus. Taxonomy (GTDB): domain Bacteria; phylum Actinomycetota; class Actinomycetes; order Streptomycetales; family Streptomycetaceae; genus Streptomyces; species Streptomyces gelaticus. The sequence continues at coordinate 142,549 of NZ_BMTF01000010.1, read as the reverse complement.
GGGAGTGGGCGGGGCGGCCGCGCTGAACTTCATCTGACGGCGCACCGCCCGCGGCCCCCGGGTGCACCAGGGGGCCGCAGGCGGACCGCTCAGCCGTGCCAGGACCGCCACAGCGCCGCATACGCGCCGTCCGCCGCCACCAGCTCGTCATGACCACCCAGCTCGCTGATCCGGCCGCCCTCCACCACCGCGATCACATCGGCGTCGTGCGCGGTGTGCAGCCGGTGTGCGATCGCCACGACCGTACGGCCGTCCAGCACCCGGGCCAGTGAGCGCTCCAGATGGCGGGCGGCCCGCGGGTCCAGCAGCGAAGTCGCCTCGTCGAGCACCAGCGTGTGCGGATCGGCCAGGACCAGCCGGGCCAGGGCGATCTGCTGGGCCTGGGCCGGAGTCAGCGCCAGACCGCCGGAGCCGACCTCGGTGTCCAGCCCCTCCGCCAGATTCCTCGCCCACCCGTCCGCGTCGACGGCCGCCAGCGACGCCCACAGCTCGGCGTCCTCGGCGCCCGTACGGGCCAGCAGGAGGTTGTCCCGCAGCGAGCCGACGAACACATGGTGCTCCTGGTTGACCAGCGCCACATGCGTACGTACGTCCTCCGCCTTCATCCGGGACAACTCGGCGCCACCGAGGGTCACTTCGCCGGTGCGCGGGGCGTAGATCCCGGCCAGCAGCCGGCCCAGCGTGGACTTGCCGGCGCCGGACGGGCCGACCAGCGCGAGGCGCGTACCCGGTGCCACGTCCAGCGACACCCGGTGCAGGACGTCGAGTCCGGCGCGGTAACCGAAGCGCACCTCGTCGGCCCGTACGTCCCGGCCGTCCGGGACGACCTCCGCGTCACCCGCGTCCGGTTCGATGTCCCGTACGCCGACCAGCCGGGCCAGCGACACCTGGGCGACCTGGAGCTCGTCGTACCAGCGCAGGATCAGGCCGATCGGGTCGACCATCATCTGCGCCAGCAGCGCACCCGTCGTCAGCTGCCCAACGGTCAGCCAGCCCTCGATGACGAACCAGCCGCCGAGCATCAGCACCGCGCCCAGAATCGTCACATAGGTGACGTTGATGACGGGGAAGAGCACGGAGCGCAGGAAGAGTGTGTAGCGCTCCCATGCGGTCCACTGAGCGATACGCGTGTCCGACAGCGCCACCCGGCGCGCACCGAGGCGGTGCGCCTCCACGGTCCGTCCGGCGTCCACGGTCTCCGCCAGCATCGCGGCGACCGCGGCGTATCCCGCGGCCTCCGAACGGTACGCGGACGGCGCCCGCTTGAAGTACCAGCGGCAGCCGATGATCAGCACGGGCAGCGCCAGCAGCACCGAGAGCGCCAGCGGCGGAGCCGTCACGGTGAGGGCGGCGAGCAGCAGCCCCGCCCACACCACGCCGATCGCCAGCTGCGGCACGGCCTCGCGCATCGCATTGGCCAGCCGGTCGATGTCCGTGGTGATCCTGGAGAGCAGGTCTCCGGTACCGGCCCGCTCCAGCACCCCCGGCGGCAGCCCGACCGACCGTACGAGGAAGTCCTCGCGCAGGTCGGCCAGCATCTCCTCGCCGAGCATCGCGCTGCGCAGGCGCATCAGCCGCGTGAACACGGTCTGCACGACCAGCGCGAGCGCGAACACCCCGGCGGTGCGCTCCAGATGGAGGTCCCGCACACCGTCCGAGAGGTCCTCGACCAGCCCGCCCAGCAGATACGGGCCGACGATCGACGCGATCACCGCGACGGCGTTGAACACGACGAGCACGGCGAACCGCCCGCGATGGCGCCGCAGCAGCTCCCGTACGTAGCTCCGTACGGTGGTGGGGGTGCCGACCGGCAGGGTCGTCGCCGACTCCGGCGCGGCCGGGTCGTACGCCGGTACTGCGACGCCGATCATGCCCGTTCCTCGATTTCCTCGATCGTTGCGGTCGCGCACCCGGGGGCAGGGGCCGCGATCTCCTCGTCCGTCTCGCGTGTCACGACGGCCCGGTAGCGGGGCTCCGTGCGGAGCAGGTCGCGGTGCCCGCCGACCGCGACGACGGTGCCCCGGTGCACCAGCACCACCCGGTCCGCGAGGTCGAGCAGCAGAGGTGAGGAGGCGAACGCCACGGTGGTACGGCCCTGGCGCAGTGTCTTGATCCCGGCGGCGACCCGGGCCTCCGTGTGCGAGTCGACGGCGGACGTCGGCTCGTCGAGCACCAGCGCCTCCGGGTCGGTCACCAAGGAGCGCGCCAGCGCGAGCCGTTGGCGCTGGCCGCCCGAGAGCGACCGGCCGCGCTCGGTGATCCGGGTCGTCATCGGGTCGCCGTCCGTGGCGAGCGACGCCTGTGCCAGGGAGTCCAGCACATCGCCGCACTGCGCGGCCGTCAGCGCATCCTCGGCGGTCACCCGGCCGGACGACGGAACGTCCAGCAGCTCGCCCAGCGTGCCGGAGAGCAGAACGGGCTCCTTGTCCTGGACCAGCACGGCGGTCCGGGCGGAGTCCAGCGGGAGTTCGTCCAGCGGGACACCACCCAGCAGTACCGACGGGGCCTCGCGCTCCGCGGCGCCCTCCGCCGAATCCGGGCCGGCTCCGGCGCCCGGCTGCGCGTGTCCGCCGAGCCGCTCGGCCAGCCGTCCCGCCTCGTCCGGGTTGCCGCAGACCACCGCGGTGAACAGCCCGGCCGGAGCCATCAGACCGGTGACCGGGTCGTACAGATCGCCGGTCGGCGCGGCGTCGACGGTCGACGGCCGGGCCGCCCGGTGCAACGACAGCACCCGGACCGCTCGCTGGGCGGACGGCCGCGAGAAGGAGTACGCCATCGCGATCTCCTCGAAGTGGCGCAGCGGGAACAGCAGCAGCGTCGCCGCGCTGTACACCGTGACCAGCTGACCGACCCCGATCCGGCCGTCCCGAGCCAGCATCGCCCCGTACACGACCAGCGAGATGAGCAGCAGGCCCGGCAGCAGCACCTGGACCGCCGAGATCAGCGACCACATCCGCGCGCTGTGCACAGCCGCCTCGCGGACCTCCTGGGAGGCACGCCGGTAGCGGCCGAGGAACAGCTCCTCGCCGCCGATCCCGCGCAGCACCCGCAGCCCGGCCACGGTGTCCGAGGCCAGTTCCGTGGCCTTGCCGGCCTTCTCCCGCTGGAGGTCCGCGCGCCGGGTGGCCCGGGGGAGCAGCGGCAGCACGGCGAGGGCCAGCAACGGCACGGAGACCGTCACCAGGATGCCCAGCGACGGCAGATAGAGGAGGAGCCCCGCACAGATCAGGACCAGGGCGGCGGCCGCCGCGGCGAAGCGGGAGAGGGCCTCGACGAACCATCCGATCTTCTCGACGTCGCCGGTGGACACCGCGACCACTTCGCCCGCCGCGACCCGACGGGTCAGCGCCGAGCCGAGCTCCGCGGTCTTACGGGCCAGCAACTGCTGGACCCGGGCGGCGGCGGTGATCCAGTTGGTGACGGCCGTCCGGTGGAGCATGGTGTCGCCCAGCGAGATCAGCACTCCCAGGACCGCGATCAGCCCGCCCGACCACGCGAGCCGGCTGCCGGAGCGGTCGACGACCGCCTGAACGGCCAGACCGACGGCGGGCGGCAGCCCGGCGATGGAGCACTGGTGCAGTAGTCCCCAGCCCATGGACTTGAGCTGGCCCCTGAGCTGATTGCGACCGAGCCAGAGCAGGAAGCGTGGCCCTGACCGGACATCGGGATCGCCGGGATCCGGGTAGGGAAGATCGCGAATCTGCATGACGTCCCATGGTTCGGTGTGACTGGTGGTTCGGTGAGTGGATCGAGGTGAATGATCCAAACCGTGCCAGGTTCGCCCCGGGACGTCGGTCCGAGCAATTGGTTTTCTCCGGGAACGGCCGTATCGCGCCAGGGCCGCGATGCGCAGGGCCGGGCCGGGCCCCGCGGGGCCCGGCCCGGCCCGCCCGCCGGCTCAGGCCTTCTCGGGGTTCTCCGAGTCCATGCCGGAGCGGGCCTTCTTCCACTCACCGCGGGTGAAGTCCGGGATCTGCTGCGGCGCGCCCTTCGCCCGGATGGACAGGTGGCTGAGCGGAACGGGGGACGTCCAGGTCGCCGCGTCGTACACGTCGAAGTCGGGGACGAGGCCGAGCCGCATGCACTGCATCAGCCGGAACACCAGCATGTAGTCCATGCCGCCGTGGCCGCCGGGCGGATTGGCGTGTTCTTTCCACAGCCAGTGGTCCCAGTCCTGGTACTTGGAGAAGTCGCCCCAGCTGTCGTTGGTGTGGTCGGGCTCGATGTAGATGCGGGCGGGGTAGTCCTCGAAGACGCCCTTCGTGCCGCCGAGGCTGTTGATCCGTGAGTACGGATGCGGGGTGGACACATCGTGCTCCAGCCGGATGACCCGTCCCTTGGCGGTCTGGACGAGACTGATCGTCCGGTCGGACTCGATATAGGTCTCCTTCCAGCTCGGGTCGCCGGCCGGCATGTTCTTCTCGCGGTACTCGGCGAGCCCGAGGGACGGGGACCCGACACTGGTGATGCTCACCGCGCGGTCGCCGCGGTTGATGTCCATGTAGTTGGCGACCGGGCCGAACCCGTGGTTGGGGTAGAGATCGCCCCGCAGCCTGGTGTGCCAGAGCCTGCGCCAAGGGCCTTCGTAGTAGTCCGGGTCGAACATCAGGCCCCGCAGGTCGTGGTTGTACGCGCCCGCGCCGTGCAGCAGATCACCGAAGAGACCCGCGTGTGCCATGCGCAGCACACGCATCTCGTTCTGCCCGTAGCAGCAGTTCTCCAGCTGCATGCAGTGGCGTCTGGTGCGCTCGGACAGATCGACCAGTTCCCAGAGCTGGTCGAGCTGGAGAGCGATCGGGCACTCCACACCGACATGCTTGCCGTTCAGCATGGCGGTCTTCGCCATCTGGAAGTGGAAGTCCCAGGGCGTCGCCACATAGACGAAGTCGATGTCTCCGCGCTTGCAGAGGTTCTCGTAGTCGTCCTCACCGTTGGTGTAGACGGCGGGTGCCGGCTGGCCCGCGGCGGTCACCTTCGCGGCGGCCCGTTGCGCCTTCGCCTTGACCGGGTCGCAGACGGCGACCACTTGTACGCCGCTGACGGCGAGGAAGAGATCGATCATGCTGCCGCCGCGGTTGCCGAGGCCGACGATGCCGACCCGTACGGTGGAGCGCCGGTCGAAGGGAACCCCCACCATGGTCCGGCCCTGGCGCTTCGGAACCTGTGCCGGGTCCGCTGCGGCGGCCTCCGGGGCCCGGCCGGTGGCGGCCGCGGTGGAGCCGCCGAGGGCGCCGAGCCCGAGCCCGGCGCCGGCCACCCCGGCGGTCGTCCAGAGGACCGAGCGGCGGCTCATGGAGCCCTCGTCGCCGCCCTGTGTACCGTCGTTCTGCTGTGCTGCGTCGTTCATCGATCCTCCGTGAAGGGGGTCTGACGTGCGCGGCTGGTGAATGAACCTCGGTAAGGACCTTCGTAGTTGGGTCTGCTGTTGCGCAAGGGGAGGGATTGGACTCCTGTTCCCAAACCATGGACTTTCGTGTCTGCGCGAAAACGCCGGGCGGGCTCGAAGGTGTCGAGCCCGCCCGGCGATCCAGGGCGGCTACGGGACCGGCCGGCCCCGGGTGATCAGCGCACAACAGCCCCCGGCCGGGTGGCCCGCTCCAATTCCATGAGCACCGAGTAGTACGAGTGGCCCGTGGCCCGGTCCATGCCGATCTCACACATGCGGTTGGCCGAGAGATACGCGTCGTACTCGCGCCCGTTCACCTCGGCGGCCTCCTTCGCCGTCGCCGAGGCCGTCAACTCCTTGTGCAGCATGCCCCGGTCGCCCGCGAAGGCGCAGCAGCCGGCGTCGTCGGGGATCACGACCTCCTCGGCGCAGGCCTCCGCGACCGAACGCAACTGCTGCACATCGTCCAGATGCTGCATGGAGCACGTCGGATGCAGGACAGCCGAACCGGTCCTCCGGAGGATCGTCAGCTCCGGAAGCAGCTCGTCGGCCGCCCAGACCAGGGAGTCGACGATGGTCAGATCCCGGTGCAACTCCCGGTTGTCGTCGGTGAGATAGGGCACCACCTCGTGGGCGATGCCGAGGGTGCATGACGAGGCGTCCACGACCAGCGGGAGCTTTCCGCCGGCCGTCCAGCCCCAGGCCGCTTCCACGATGCGGTTGGCCATCACGGTGTTGCCCTCGTCGTAGCCCTTGGAGTGCCAGATCGTCGCGCAGCAGGTCCCCGCGACATCGTCCGGGATCCATACCGGTTTCCCGGCGCGGGCGGAGACAGCGACGACGGCCTGCGGCAGCGACGGACCGCGGTGGCCCTCGGGGCCGCCGAAGATGCGGTTCACACACGCCGGGTAGTAGACCGCGTTCGCCCCGACACGGGAGGTGCGGGGCAGCTTACGGGCGGCGGCACCGGGGATCTCCGGCAGCCACTCGGGCACCAGATCGGGACGCACGGCCTTGCGGGCGAGAGCGGTGATGGTCTCCAGCGGCCCGTCGCCCAGCCGGTCGCCGATCCGGTCGGCCGCGGCCACCGCGAGCCGCGCCGCCGCCTCCACCGCCTTGAAGTTCTTCGCGGTGAGCGCCGCGATCCGCTCCTCGCGCGGCGAGTGCCGCCGGTGGCGGAAGTCCTTCATCATCGCGCCGGTGTCGATGCCCACCGGGCAGGCGAGCTTGCACGTCGAGTCGCCCGCACAGGTGTCGACGGCGTCATAGCCGTAGGCGTCGAGCAGTTGCGTCTCCACCGGGGAACCGCCCGGCTGCCGCATCATCTCCCGGCGCAGCACGATCCGCTGGCGCGGGGACGTGGTCAGGTCGTGGCTGGGGCAGGTGGGTTCGCAGAAACCGCACTCGATGCAGGGGTCGGCGACCGCCTCGACCTCGGGAATGGTCTTCAGCCCGCGCAGATGGGCCTTCGGGTCGCGGTCGAGGACGATCCGGGGGGCCAGGACGCCGTCGGGGTCGATGATCTGCTTGGTGCGCCACATCAGCTCCGTGGCCCTGGGGCCCCACTCCAGCTCCAGGAACGGGGCGATATTGCGGCCGGTGGCGTGCTCGGCCTTCAGAGAGCCGTCGAAACGCTCCACCGTCAGTCGGCAGAAGTCGTCCATGAACGCGGCGTAGCGGTCGACGTCGGACGGCTTCGCCGCGTCGAAGGCGAGCAGGAAGTGGAGGTTGCCGTGTGCCGCGTGGCCTGCCACAGCGGCGTCGAAGCCGTGTTCCGCCTGGAGCGAGAGCAGGGCCTCGCAGGCTTCGGCCAGCCGGGAGGGCGGCACCGCGAAGTCCTCCGTGATCAGCGTCGTACCCGAGGGGCGGGAGCCGCCGACCGCGGTGACGAATGCCTTGCGGGCTTTCCAGTAGCCGGAGATGGCCTTGGCGTCGCGGGTGAACGCGTTGGTCACCGAGGGGACGGGCGCGACCAGGTCGAGCTCCTGGACGACGGCGGCCGCCGCCTGCTCGTACGCCTCCTGGCCGTGCTCGTCCGGGGCCCGGAACTCCACCAGCAGCGCCGCGGTCTCCTTGGGCAGCTCGGCCCAGTCCGCGGGCACGCCCTGGACACTCACCGAGGCGCGCAGCGTATTGCCGTCCATCAGCTCGACGGCGATCGCCCCCGCCTCGTTGAAGCGGGGCACGGCGGCCGCCGCCGCGGTCAGGGACGGGAAGAAGAGCAGCGCCGTAGAGATCCGGCGGTCCAGCGGCAGCGTGTCGAAGACGACTTCGGAGATGAAGCCGAAGGTGCCCTCGGAGCCGACCATCAGACCGCGCAGGATCTGGACGGGTGTCGAGCCGTCCAGGAAGGCGTCGAGGCGGTAGCCGTTGGTGTTCTTGATCTCGTACTTGGCGCGGATCCGGGCGGTGAGCCCGGCGTCCGCCTCGATCTCCGCCTTGACGGCCAGCAGCCCCTCGCACAGTCGCGGCTCGGCTCGGGCGAGGTCCTCGTCCGCCGCCGGGTCGGCCGTGTCGACGACGGTGCCGCTCGGCAGCACGAAGGTGAGGGAGGAGACCGTGCGGTACGAATTGCGGGTCGTGCCGGCCGTCATCCCCGAGGCGTTGTTGGCGACGACTCCGCCGATCGTGCAGGCGATGGCACTGGCCGGGTCGGGGCCCAGCAGTCGGCCGTGCCGGGCGAGGGCGGCGTTGGCCCGCACGACCGTCGTACCCGGCCGGATGCGGGCCTGTGCGCCGTCGTCCAGGATCTCGATGCCCGCCCAGTGGTGGCGGACGTCGACCAGGATGTCCTCGCCCTGGGCCTGGCCGTTCAGACTGGTGCCGGCTGCCCGGAAGACGACCTCACGGCCCTTTCCGTGCGCGTACGACAGGACCGCCGAGATGTCGTCGATGCTCTGCGGGACCACGACGATCTGGGGGACGAAGCGGTAGGGGCTGGCGTCGGAGGCGTACTTCACCAGGTCGGAGACCTTCCACAGCACCTTCTCCGGGCCGAGCAGGGCGATCAGGTCGCCGCGCAGCGGTTCGGGCGTGCCCGGAGCCTGCCGGTCGGGGACCCGGTCCACGGACGGCGGCCGCACCGCTTCGGGGCGGAGTGCTTCCGGCTTCGGCTCCAGCAGTGGCATGTCGAGGTCTCCTCGGCGGTTCGGTTCGGTACCACGGCGGCGGACGCGCGTCACCCGGCGGGTGCGGGCGTGTCCGTGCGGTGTTCTAACAGCGGCGCTCCGGCATTCCGTTGACCAGAGCGGACAGCAGCCCGCCGAGCACCTCGCGCTGATCGGCGGTCAGTGGGGCCAGGATTTCCTCCGCGGCGGCGCGGCGCGCGTCGCGCAGCGACCGGAGGGTGGCGAAGCCCTCTTCGGTGATCTCGATGCGCACCACCCGGCGGCTGTCCGGATCGGGGGCGCGACGCACCCGTCCGCTCGCCTCCAGGCCGTCGACCAGGGTGGTCACGGCGCGCGGAACGACGTCCAGGCGCTGCGCGAGATCGGCCATCCGGGGCGGGCCGTCGTAATGCGCGACCGTGCGGAGCAGCCGGAACTGCGCGGGAGTTATACCCATCGGCTCCAGCTGGCGGCTCTGGATCCGCTGGAGCCTGCGGGTCACCCGCAGCAGCTGCTCGGCGAGCACGCCGTCGGCATCGGAGGAGTCCATGGGGGAACAATATCAGGACCCCGTTCATTGTGAGCATAGGTAACAATGAGCTAAGCTCTCGAAAGTCCGCTCGCTCGTGCTCGACACCCTGCCCGGCCCTGCTCGAGTCGCAGCTGCCGCACGCCTGACGAAGGAGCCCATGAAGCCCGACGGAATCAACTGGACACCCCCGCCGAAGGACGCGAGCCGTCCGCCCGCCGAGGTGCGCCGCATCCTGCGCCTCTTCCGTCCCTACCGAGGCCGGCTCGCGCTGGTCGGACTGCTCGTCGGCGCCTCGTCGCTGGTGTCGGTCGCCTCGCCCTTCCTGCTACGCGAGATCCTGGACACGGCCATCCCCCAGGGGCGTACGGGGCTGCTGTCGCTGCTCGCCCTCGGGATGATCCTCACCGCCGTGACGAACAGCGTCTTCGGCGTCCTGCAGACGCTTATCTCCACCACGGTCGGCCAGCGGGTCATGCACGACCTGCGCACCGCCGTCTACGCCCAGTTGCAGCGGATGCCGCTCGCCTTCTTCACCCGGACCCGCACCGGCGAGGTCCAGTCCCGCATCGCCAACGACATCGGCGGCATGCAGGCGACCGTCACCTCCACCGCGACGTCACTGGTCTCCAATCTCACCGCGGTCGTCGCCACGGTCGTCGCCATGCTGGCGCTCGACTGGCGGCTCACCCTGGTCTCGCTCCTGCTGCTGCCGGTCTTCGTCTGGATCAGCCGGCGCGTCGGCCGCGAGCGCAAGAAGATCACCACCCGCCGCCAGAAGCAGATGGCCGCCATGGCGGCCACGGTCACCGAGTCGCTCTCCGTCAGCGGCATCCTGCTCGGCCGGACGATGGGCCGCGCCGACTCCCTCACCAAGGGCTTCGCCGAGGAGTCCGAGAAGCTCGTCGACCTCGAAGTGCGCGCCAGCATGGCCGGGCGGTGGCGGATGTCCACGATCGGCATCGTCATGGCCGCCATGCCCGCCGTCATCTACTGGGCGGCCGGCCTCGCCCTGCAGTCCGGCGGACCCGCCGTCTCCATAGGCACTCTCGTCGCCTTCGTCTCGCTCCAGCAGGGGCTCTTCCGGCCTGCCGTGAGCCTGCTCTCCACCGGGGTGGACATGCAGACGTCCCTCGCGCTCTTCCAGCGGATCTTCGAGTACCTCGACCTCGACGTGGACATCACCGAGCCCGAGAATCCGGTCCGGCTGGAGACGGTCCGCGGCGAGATCCGCTTCGAGGACGTCGATTTCAGCTACGACGAGAAGAGCGGTCCGACCCTCAGCGGTATCGATGTGGCTGTCCCGGCCGGCGGCAGCCTGGCGGTCGTCGGCCCGACCGGGTCCGGCAAGTCCACGCTCAGCTATCTGGTGCCCCGGCTCTACGACGTCACCGGCGGCCGGGTCACGCTCGACGGAGTCGACGTACGCGATCTGGATTTCGACACCCTGGCGAGAGCCGTGGGCGTGGTCTCACAGGAGACCTACCTCTTCCACGCCTCGGTCGCCGACAACCTGCGCTTCGCCAAACCGGACGCGACCGATGCCGAGATCGAGGCGGCGGCCCGCGCGGCGCAGATCCACGACCACATCGCCTCCCTGCCCGACGGCTACGACACCCTGGTCGGTGAGCGCGGCTACCGCTTCTCCGGTGGCGAGAAGCAGCGTCTGGCGATCGCCCGCACGATTCTGCGTGACCCGCCCGTCCTGGTGCTCGACGAGGCGACGAGCGCCCTCGACACCCGTACCGAATTCGCCGTGCAGGAAGCGATCGACGCGCTCTCCGAGGGGCGTACGACCATCACCATCGCGCACCGGCTCTCCACCGTCCGCGATGCCGACCAGATCGTCGTCCTGGACGGCGGCCGGATCGCCGAGCGGGGCAGACACGAGGAACTGCTCCAGCAGGACGGCCGCTATGCCGCGCTGGTCCGACGGGACACCCAACTGGCCCCCGCGACAAGCTGATCGACGGACCGGGCGGGCCATCGGGCCGCACACGCGGCGACGCCGCCGCCCCCGTGGGACGGGGAGCGACGGCGCCGGGCGGAGCAATGGTCAGACGAGCCAACCCACGAAGTGGAGGATGCCGGCGAGCAGGTTGGTGATGACGTTCATTCGGTGTTTCTCCTTGTACGTGTTGCATATGTGGGACAGCGCAATCGCGGTCTGCAGCCCGTCGCTTGCGCCCTGTAATCATCCAGTGCCGCAGGGGAGTTGAGCAACGAATAGCGGAACGACCACGCGTTCGAGCGAACATCCGATCCCTTGTTCGTGCGTTCCATCCGGCGAATGCGCGGCCCGTGTCGTCCGGGCCGTCGTTCCGGACGGCGAGATAGCGTGCCCCGCATGGTGAACGAGTCCCCGGACACCCCGCCCCGTCGCACCCTCCGCCCGACCCGGCGTGGCCGTCTGGTGCTGTTCATCGGCATCCTGCTGGTCCTGGTCGTGGCGGCTGCGGTGCTCGTGCCGCTGCTGACGAGGGGGCCGAAGGTCGAGCGGGCCCGCTCGCTCGTGATTCCCGAGGGCCGGCGCGCGTCCCAGGTGTACGCGGCGGTCGACAAGGTTCTCGCGGTCGACGCCGGCACGACCGGGAAGGCCGCCGGTACGGCGGACCTGCCGCTCCCGGCCGCGGCGAAGGGCAACCCCGAGGGCTACCTCTTCCCGGCGACGTACCCCGTCACCTCCGGTACGACCCCGCAGGGCCTGCTGAGATACATGGTCGACACGGCAGTCCGACGATTCGGTGCGGAACACATCGCCGAGGGAGCACGGCGCAACGGCGCCTCGGTCTACGACACGGTGACGATCGCGAGCATCGTGCAGGCGGAGGCGGACACCGCGGCCGACATGGGCAAGGTCGCCAGAGTCGTCCACAACCGGCTGGCCCGGGGCATGCCGTTGCAGATGGACTCCACGCTCAACTACGCGCTGAGCCGCAGCACCCTGCACACCACCACGGGTGACACGAAGATCGACAGCCCGTACAACAGCTATGAGCGCAAGGGGCTGCCGCCCACACCCATCGGGAACCCGGGGGAGCAGGCGATGGCGGCGGCGATCAACCCCACTTCCGGAGCGTGGCTGTACTTCGTCACCGTCTCGCCGGGGGACACCCGCTTCACCAGCAGCTACACGGAACACCAGAAGAACGTGGCGGAGTTCAACCGCAACCACCGCAGCGCCTCCGGCGGCTGAGCGCCCGCGCCGTCACCCCACCGCGGGCGCGAGTGCCTCATCGGCCTCCACCGCGTCCTGCCCGTCCAACAGCAGGCCGATCGCGCGCACCGCGGCCCGCCCCGCCCGGTTGGCGCCGATCGTGCTCGCGGAAGGCCCGTACCCGACGAGATGGATGCGCGAGTCCCGTACCGCCCGCGTGCCCTCGACCCGGATGCCGCCACCCGGCTCGCGCAGCTTCAGGGGCGCGAGATGATCGATGGCGGCCCGGAATCCGGTGGCCCAGAGGATGACGTCCGCCACGACCGTCCGGCCGTCGTCCCAGGCGACCCCGTCGGGTGTGATCCGGTCGAACATGGGCAGCCGGTCCAGCACCCCCGTCTCGCGGGCGTGCCGCACCGCTTCTGTGAGGGGCAGCCCGGTCACGCTCACCACACTCTGCGGCGGCAGCCCGCGCCGCACCCGATCCTCCACCAGCGCCACAGCGGCCCGTCCCCGGTCGGCGTCGAAGGGGCCGTCCCGGAAGACCGGCGGCCGTCGTGTCACCCAGTACGTCTCGGCCGCCACCTCGGCGATCTCCATCAGATGCTGCGTACCGGAGGCGCCGCCGCCGACCACCACCACGCGCTGTCCGGCGAATTCGGCCGGACCCGGGTAGTCGGCGGTGTGCAGCTGCCGCCCCCGGAAGCTCTCCTGACCCGGGTAGCGCGGCCAGAACGGCCGGTCCCAGGTGCCGGTGGCGTTGATCAGGGCTCGGGTGGCGTACGCACCCTCGGAGGTCTCGACGAGCAGCCGCCCGTCGGCGCCCTCGCGGACCGCGCTCACCTCGACGGGGCGGTGGACCCGCAGGTCGAAGGTGCGCTCGTACGCGGCGAAGTACTCACCGATCACCTCGGAGGAGGGCCGGTCGTCGTCCGCTCCGGTGAGCTCCATGCCGGGCAGGGCGTGCATACCGTGGACCTTGCCGTACGTCAGCGAGGGCCAGCGGAACTGCCAGGCGCCGCCGGGGCGCGGGGCATGGTCCAGCACGACGAAGTCACGGTCCGGCTCCAGGCCGGCGCGGCGCAGATGGTAGGCGCCGGACAGTCCGGCCTGTCCGGCGCCGATCACGACGACATCGACCTTGCGTGCTGCGGCCACTCCAAAGTTGTTCACGCTTCTATCAACTGTGGTGGGGGCGAGGATCTTCCCCTGGTGGACGCAGTCCGGGGACAGGGGGAGACTCGCCGCGGCCACGCGCACGATCTCGGCAAGTGGACGAGTGATCTCGCCGTACAAGCGAGAAGATGGACGCATGCCTCAAGCCTTCGCCACCACCGTTCTGCACATCACGACCGGAACGACGGAGACCGTCACCGATCTGACGGCCGACTGCGAACAGTTCCTCAGCCGGAACGCCGCCTCCAGGGATGGTCTCCTCAACATTTTCGTGCCGCACGCGACCGCGGGCATCGCCGTCCTGGAGACCGGTTCCGGCAGCGACGACGACCTCCTGGCCACCCTCCACACCCTGCTGCCCGCCGACGGCCGCTGGCAACATCGCCACGGCAGCCCCGGCCACGGCCGCGACCACGTACTGCCCGCACTGGTCCCGCCGCACGCGACGCTTCCGGTGATCGGGGGGCGGCTGGAGCTGGGGACGTGGCAGTCGGTATGCCTGGTCGACACCAACAAGGACAACCCGAACCGTCAGGTGCGGGTGTCGTTCCTCGGGTAGCGCTGGGAGCCAGCGCTGCTCCTCACCTCGACGGTGCGGAGCGTGTCACGCCCCCACACCACCCTCCTCGGCGGTGCTGTTCCGCGACGCCGAGGACGGCGTCGGCCGCCCCCGGAGCGATGTGGGTCAGCACCGGCAGGATGCGGTACCAGGTGTCGGTTTCGAGAGCCTTGTGGACCATGCTTCCTACGAGGGGGTGGGCGGCAGGCGGCGCAGGGCAGAGTGCGCGCGCGAGTGTGCACAGGATCGTCAGTGTCCAGTCGTCCGCCTCGGCCGTCACGTCCAGGAGCACGGGTGTTCCGGTCAGGTGACCGGCTACGGCGGCGAGGGCCGGTCCACGGGCGTCCGGATCCGAGACGTCGGAGACCGTCGCGTACGCCCGTTCTGCGTCGCCGAGCGCGGCCCGGAGCACGGCGAGGGTGGCGACCAGCATCCTGGCCCTTGCCCTGCGCGACTTCGGCTCCGACTGTCCGCCGCTGGTCTGCATGTCTGGCTGGCCCAACACTGCCGCGATTCAGCTTCTGTGCCTACTCGTCGACGGGGTGCTGCTCTTCGCTACCACGGTGTCTTCGATGGCGAGGGCATCCGCATTGCCGCATACGTCCTGGACAAGACGCGGGCGCACCCCTGGAGCATGACGGCAGCGGACTACCGGGCCGCGGACGTCCGCAACACACACGGTCGGTCTGCTACCCAGGGCATCACCGGAGCGCCGTGGGACCCCGCGTTGGCCGCCGAGGCCGTGGCTGAGTACGGTACCGCCGTGGTCGAGGAACCGATGGCCGATGTGCTGTTGGAGAACCTCACTGCCATTGCCCCGGGGCAATGGCCGCTGGGCTGGTTCAGCGCCCGAGTTCGGCGTAGCGGACGACCTGGACCGCCAGGACGATGACCATGGCTGTCTCGGCCAGCGAGATCACCATCAGTGGCCAAGGTATCGGGCCGAGCAGCCAGTAGACGGCCAGTGCCGCAAGTGGTGCCCCGCAGAACGTCATCAGATCCACGGTGAGCTGGAATCGTTTCCGAGAGCCGCGGCGTGCGTCGCGACGATGTGCGGATTCCCAGCCGAAGACATCTGTCTGGACTGACGTCAACTCCGCGAGGCGAGGGGACAGATCGTCGCGTATGTACCGGCCGACGGCGGAAATCTTCTCGTCGTTGACCAGGTAGGTCCACCCCAGGACTACGGACAACGGGGGGAGCAGCAGCAACATTTCGAGGTGGCCGCCCCGTGCGAGCGTGGAGCCGATGACCGCGGCCATGACGCCGAGGGTGGCGTAGATGAGGTTGTCGCGGAAGCCGATCCTGGCTCGTTGCTCCTGCTTGATCTGCTCGTACTCGGCAAGCAGGAGTTGGCCGATGTCGATCACAGTTTTTCATTCTCCAGACGAGCCAGTTGGGCTTCCAGACCGCTGAGGCCGTTCCTCTCCGCGCCGCTGCGGACGAGGGACACATCGGGGATCTCCAAGCGTAGTTGGAGGGCCAGGCGAGTGATGAGTTCTTCCGCTTCCTGTCGAGTGACCTGCCGACGTGAGCCCATCCTCTGGTCCAGTCGGTCAAGAAAGGCGTGCTTTCGTGGTGTTTCCTCCGGGCACCAGACGCGGAAGAAGCGGCTGCCCGCCATGCGATAGCTCCCGATGCGGGAGACCGGGATCCCCTTCTCGCCGAAGGCGGAGGAAGGCAGAGAGACCGACCAGGTGCCGTCGTCGTCCTGTTCCGGGGCGACTGCGTCGAGGCCCTGCTCGCGGAGCCACTTCCGGGCGGACCGCAGGAGGCGCTCGTCCGCCTCCGTGTCCAGCTCCTCGTTGTCGAGCGCGTTGATCAGCTCCGGTGTACCGGCGCAAAGCGCACTGAGCTCCGGGTCGTGTGCTGTCCCCGCCTCGGCCTGGCCGTAGACCAGAAGCCGCTCCCGGCCACGCACCAGGTAGACGGGCAGGAAGAGGAGTGTCTCGCTCAGACACTCCACGGCGTTCAGCGCGACGGGGAGGTTGAACCGGGCCCGGTCCTTGCGGCTCTTGAGGCGGTCGAGGGCTGAGCGGTCGAAGCCGGATGCCACAGCGACCGGTGTGAAGCGTGGGTAGTGCTTGCTGCGCTGCGCCCGGTCCATCTCTTCGGCGGACAGCAGCGTCACGACCTCGTCGTCGTAGTGGGCCCGGGTCAGCGGGCCACAGCTCAGGGCCTCGAAGTACAGCTGGCGTCGGTCCTGGCGGGTGACCACGTAGCGGATGTCGTCGTCCACGGAGCGCTGTCCCAGCGGCGTCAGGTGCAGCTGGCCCCCGGGCCCTTCCTGGGTGTGGCCGATCGCGGTCAGGAAGCGCACGGCCTGCGCGACCAGGGCGCGGTCCAGTGCGAAGAACGCCGCGAGTTCGTCCACGGTGTCCAAGGAACCGTGGCGCAGCCCGCGCTCCAAAAATCGGTCGATCAGGAAGAAGGCCTCGCCCTCGGTGATGTCGGCGCGGATCTCCACCTTCCACACCGGCAACAGCAGTGCGTAGAGCCGGGTGGGCACGACGCCCTGTCCGAAGGCGGCGTCCTCCAGAACCCGCTCTTCAGGGAAGTTCATCAGGCGAGGTGCAGTGGTCATGGCCGGCCTCCTTCCCGGGCCAGGCGGGCGGCATCGCCCAGGTCCGGGACGGTTTCGTCGAGGGCGGCCATGACTTCGCGGTAGTCCCGCAGATCGCCACGTTCGAGCAGATGCTGATGAAGGTCGCCGATGAGAGTGCGGAATCCTGGATCGTCCGCATGCATCAGAGTGCTCAGATCGCCGGTCAGGACGAGCTGGCTCTTGGCCCGTGTGAAGGCGACGTTGGCACGGCGCAGTTCCTTGAGGAAGCCGATCCGGCCCTCCGGATTACTGCGGGTGAAGCCGTACAGGACGACGTCGCGCTCTCCACCCTGGTAGGAGTCGACGCTGCCGACCGAAGCATCCGCGAGCTGAGAGTCACCGATCAGCGGGGTGAGATAGCGGACGACCTCCAGTCGCTGAGCGAGGTAGGGGACGATCACCATCCACTCGGCGCCGCGGCGGTGGTAGAAGGTGGCGAGCCGGGCCAGAAGGCGCGCTTCGCAGGGGTTGAAGGGGCCCTTGCGGCTGCGGCCTTCGGTGCGCCCGCGCCCCGACTCACGACGCACGCGGTCGGGCAGCGCGGCAGTGTCGACGAAGGCCATCGGGCTCGCGAACAGGGGATCGCGGTGACTGTGGTCCTTCTCCGTGAGCAGTTCTCCCCGGTAGAAGGCGGCCGAGATGAAGTCGGCGATCTCAGCGGGCATGCGACGCTGGCGGGTCAGCTGCACGACATGCGAAGAGGGCAGCCCGGCACGCAAGCGTTCCAAGGCGCTCTGTGACATCAGCCGGATCAGTTCGGGATCACCGATGTCCTGTGCCCACTCGTCCACGTCGGCATCACGGAAGGGCGGCAGCTGCCGGTCATCGCCGACCAGGACACCACGGCGGACCCGGGCCAGCGGCACCAGTGTGTCCGCGATTCCGATCTGGCCGGCCTCGTCGACGATTCCCAAGTCGAAGTCGACGCCGGCCAGTTCGGCGCGTGATGCGGCGCCGATGCAGGTGGCGCCGACCACCTGGGCGTAGCGGACGAGTTCGGGCACCAGCTGCCCCGGGTCCTGGCCGATGGCGGCTCGCCACTGCTGGGTCAGTTCCTGGCGTCGCGAAAGGACCGGGAGCCAGTCCTTCAACTGCCCGTGCAGGGCACGCAGCGCGGTCGCCCCATCGGCCGGATCCAGCATGCGAGCCGGCAGCGCCGCGCCCGGCACGACCGAGCGCAGCGCGTGGACGGCCGTGTCGGCTGCCTCGTAGGCGGACTGGACGCTCTTGGCGACGTGGCCTTCCGCCGTCTGAAGTGTGGTTCGGGCGGCGATGACTGCGGGGTCCTCGCGGGTCGCGCGTTCTGCCTCGGCGCTCGCCGCCTCGGTCCGCCGGAGGATGCCGGCGGCGAGCGCGTTCAGCTTCTCGATCTCGGCTGTCTCGGTGGCGAGCTCTTCTTCCCGGCGGCGAGCCCGGGTGCGGTGCAGACGACCGGTGAACAGGGCGTTGGAACGCTGCCGTTCGGAGTGGGCCTTCGCCCGGAGCCGCTCGGCACGCTCGGTGCGATCCTCCAGGATCGACCGCCGTTGTTGTTCCTCGAGCCGGAGCGCCGCCAAATGCTCCTGGGCCGGTGCGGCCGCGGCCCGGATCGCCGCGCGCAGGCGCAGGTCCGCGGTCCGCGCCTCCTCGGCGTGGCTGTCGACCTGCTGAACGCGCGTGGCGAGCTCGGCTGTCCACGGTTCTACGGCTGCTGCCTCCTGGTAGGCCTGCGTACGCTGGGCCATTGCGTGCTGGATCTCTTCGGAGAGGCTCTCCGACTGTTCCTCCAGGAGTAGCGGTTTGACGTCGGCGTGAACCTTGCTCTCGTCCCCGACCCGGATCACCACGAGATCTTGCGGGAGCCGGGCCAACACGTTGTCCACGGCGCGGTTGGTGTGGGACGTGACAAGCACTCGGCCGCTGTCCGCGGCGGACGTGGTTGCGGCGGTGTGGGCGATCTCCGTGATGGTCCGGGTCTTGCCCGTGCCGGGCGGGCCGAGCACCACCAGCAGGTCCTCGGTGGTCAACGCCTTGCGAAACGCCTGGAGTTGTTCGGGGTCGAGTTCCTGGTGCGGTTGCGCGCCAGTCGCCGGGATCGGGCGCACCTGGTGTTCGACCACGGCAGGGAGGAGGCCAGTGTTCTTGGAATCGCGTGCGCGGAGGCTCGCCACGGCCTGCCGCTGCTTGTTGAAGATCACATTGCTGGGGATGAGCTCCAGAGCGCCGCGCGTCGGCAGCCGGTCCCATGACGCGGGCTGATCGAATCGGACGGTGACGCACCGGCCCGTTGCCCGGCCCACTTTGCCACGGGTCTCCGTGTCGCCCTGAATGCGGACGAAGGCGCCGGACGGCGGCAGCTCCGGTCCGATGAGCTCGAATTCGTAGACGGACTGCGGGGCTCTGCCGCGCTTGCCACCAGTGGCCGTGAAGCTCTGATACGGGAAGGGGGCGGCTTGGCGTGCCTCCCGGGTGGTGATCTCTTCGGTGGCGTCGATGAGGCGGTCCACCGAGTCGAGAAAATCCGACTGGGCATCGCCGGTGGACTGGACTTCCAGCAGGTCCGCCCGCGCCTGACCGAGACGCTGCCAAGCCTGTTCGAGGACCTGCCACTGGGCGTCCGAGCCCGTAGGTACAGCCCGCAGCTCAAACACCATGTGCCATACGGGCGGGCGCACCACAAGGCAGGACCTGGCGAGTCGCGCGTGGTCGGTGAGGCGCAGTGGATCGATGTGCTTGACGAGGTAGCCGGTCCCTCGGTTCGTCGCTTCGAGGCGTATCCGGTATGCGCGTGTATGTACCAGCAAGGACGGTTTGTACTTGCCGCCAGCCGGGTTGACGCTCACGGCCACGCCGGCTTCCAGCTGGTTCAGGTCGTGAACGATCTGTGCGGCGTCCGGTGGCAGACCGGCGCTGGACTCGGCCTTCGAGCGAAGCTGCTCGTCGAGACCGAAGCCGGGTACGAGAACCAGCGGGGCGCGCAAGGTGATGGTGGTGACGGGCATCGGCGGCGCTCCTCAGCGCTGGGGCGGCGGGACGGATGCCAGCTCGCGTGCGGCGGAGAGCAGAGCGAGGCGGAGTGTACGCGCCTCCGGGCGGGCCCCCGGATCCTCCCGCAGCGCACCGGCGACCGCGTGGACGAGACTGTCCGGTACGGAGTCCGAGCCGCGGTAGGCAGGCAGCCCGGGGTCGGGGATACGGCCGGTCAACGCGCGGTGGAGCAGCGCGCCCAGCTGGTAGACGTCGGTGGCCGGCCCGGGGCGGCCACGGGAGCCGTGCCGCTGCTCGGGTGCCTGGTAGGGCCCGGCGTTCTCGCCCGGGCGGGGCGGCACCGTGGCCAGACCGAAGTCGCGCAGCACCATCTGGGGCCGGTGCATGACGACCGCGGTCGGCCGGAGCGCACGGTGCGAGAAGCCCGCGCCGCTCAACCGTTCGAGAACGTGGGCCACGTCGGCGAGCCCTCTCACGATGGACCACAGGCGATGCGGGTCCGTCGGCGTCGGCGACTCGGGCAGCAGTTCATGGACAGTTCCCATGGGGCTGCCGAGCTTCGCGTCGCCCGGCCAGGCCAGGGCGAGCGTGGAGGTCTTCCCGCTGCGGGTCAGCTGTACGACGTCGGGGCCACGGAGCCTGTGGCACAGCTCGGCTTCCTGTTCGAGCGCGGCCAGCGGGTCGAATTGGTTCGGGGCGGGAAGCGGCCCTGTCCGTTCGACCTGGCGCAGCCAGGCGTAGGTGCCGCGACCACCTTCGTCGGGCACCACGCGTGCCACTGCCTGACGTCGCAGCACGTCGCCGTCCCGCGACTCGTGAACGAGATCACCGGGGTTTTCGTACAGCAGGTACTGCTGTCCCGCGACATCGACGACGGGCCGGCTGTTCCAGGCGGCCGGCTCGGGGGAGCGGTCGGGGGCGGACACCACGACCACGGCGGGTGCGCTGTGCGGCTCCTGGGCAACCTGCCGTTTCGGGCGCAGGTCGCGCAGCACCCGCATGGCGAAGGCGGCGGCGTGCCGCGCCGCAGTCTCCTGCGAGCCCGTGGCGTCGCGTGTGGGCTTGTCCGGGCCGGCGAAGTCGCTGATGCCGCGGATGGACAGGGCCCGCACCGCGCTGTTCATCCTGGTCGCGTGGGTGACGCCGTGGCTCTCCATGTCGACGGCCACCGCGTCGTTGTAGTGCCGGCGGATCCGTCGGGCCGTCTCGGAGTCGCGGAAGCCGAGCAGCACGTCGCCTGACGCGATCGGCTCGAAATGAACCTTGGGTGATGTGGAGAGGCGGGTGTCCGGGCGGAGATAGGCCCAGGGTTCGTTGCGACGGGCGGAGCGTACCAGCTGGTCCATGCCGTGCTCCGGTGACCAGGTGTCAGGGCGGGCGGCGAATCCGTCCACGCTCTCGCGTCCACCGTGATAGCCGTGAACCTTGCTGGCGACGACGACGTCACCGAGGTGGATATCGTCCCTGAGAGCACCGGCGACGCCGACGAACAGCACAGCCTCGGCGTCGAAGTGCTCGATCGTGGACTGCGCGACGAGGGCCGCACGGGTGTTGGTGGGGCCCGTCTCCGCCAGCGCCACCTCCCAGTTGAGGCCCGGCATCCGGCCGACGTCGAGAAGGGTGCCTTGTGGCAGTTCGACCTCGTGGACGTCCACCATGCGCTGGCGCACCGCCTCGTATTCCACCTGCAAAGCAGTGAGCACAACCACAGTGGGTCGTCGCCTGCTCGCTCCCCCCAACAGAAACCCTCACCTTCACAGGTCTGAGACTGAACCTCATCACTCCCGGCTGTCGTCCCGTTCAGCGTGGGAAGCAGCAAGACCGAGCACTCCGGCCTGGCCCGTCGAAGCGTATTCGTGAGTCGGTCTCGCCTGATGACGCCCGCTGCCGGAACAGTAAGGAACGAGCCAATCCAGCGCCTCGTCGACGGTTGCCCCAAGGGAGGCTGACGGAGTCGAGGGTTCAACTCGGGTTGGCCGCTCCGCGACCGAGGAGATTCCGTGCCGTGAATCCGAGCAGCCTGCGCGCGGCCGAGGTGTCGACCGGCGCCGCGCGACCCGGCAGCGGGTGCCGCAGCACGGTGGTGGGGTGGTAGCGGCGCAGCAGCTCTTCCGTCGGGTACGGCACGATGATCTCGGGGGCGCAGAGGTGTACCGCGTGCGCCGCACGACCGGGTACGTCCAAGGCCAGCAGCGCGGCCCTCGCCGCGTCATGGACCTCCAGGTACGTCCACAGGTCCCTTGCCCCCGCGGCCGGGTCGGCCGTGAGCCGGGCGGCGTGCGCGTGCAGCCGTTCCTCGAATCCGCCCACGTACGGATAGCGCAGGCACACCACGCTCATCCCGTGCCGCCGCGCCATCATCTGCGCTGTCAGCTCGTCGACCTGTTTGGAGAGGCCGTAAGCGTCGGCCACCTGGGAGGCCATCGCCTCATCGACCGGTGCGTACGGCGGGTGCGGATCCTCGACGTCCGTCCACGGCAGGCCCGTGACACCCCAGGAGCTCGCCACCGCCGCATGCCGGATCCCGGCCCGGCCGGCCTCCTCCAGGACGGTGAAGGTGGAGAGGCTGTTGCCCGAGAAGACCTCAAATGCGGTGTTGCGCTCGGGAGTCGGGATCGCTGCCAGGTGGATGACCGCGTCGGCGCCCTCCAGAGCCGCCCGCACGGTCTTCGCGTCGGCGGCGTCGCCGGTCACGACCAGGCGCGCCGCGAGATCGCCGGGATCATCGAGGACCAAGGCGTTCGCCTCGATCCCGCGCTCGGCGAGCAGCGCGAGGACCGCTCGCCCGATCCGCCCGGCGGCCCCGGTGACCATCGCTCTGCCGACCATCCAGTCACTCTCCTGCGTCGGTGCTTCTACTCGTAGGCGCGCACGGCGACGATGTGCGCCGACGCCGCGCCGTTGGTGGCTTCGACGACGACCCGGATCGCCGATGTGGTGAGCGGCTCCGCCGGCGTGTGCGTCTCGCGGCGCCGCCGATTCTGCGCCGCACGGGCGATGACGCGCCAGCTGCCGTCAGTGTCCAGCGCCTCGACGCGGTAGTCGCGAAGGAGGGTGGGAAGGGTGTCGAAGGGTGTGCGGTGGTGGTGCAAGTTGATCAGGTCCTCGTTGACGTCGTCGTCAGCGATGACTTCGATCCGGCCCAGGTTGACCGGGTCGGGCCAGGCCAACTCGAGCCAGGGGGAAGGGACGTCCGCCAGTGGTGCGGAGACCCACATGTGGGGTCCCGCGTACGGGCGGGCGTAGCCGTCGACGGCCTTGGCGGGGGAGTAGGCCGCGGTCTCTCCCGTGCGGAAGCAGAATGTGCGGCGCAGCAGGCCCGTGTCCGTCCACTCGCGCAGCAACTGCGGCGCTTCGTCCGACGGGCGCAGCGGGACGCGCGTGAAGCACAGGACGCCGGGGGTCGGGCGGTCGGAGCGGTGCAGGGCGAGGGCGTCGTTGGCGCGGACGACCAGGAAGGCGTTGCGCGGGGTTTCGGGAGACCAGTCCAGGCCCGTCTTGAGCCACTGCCGGGCACCGGCGGTGACGGGCAGGGTGGTGGAGGCGACGAGGCGGCGCGGGACGTAGTTCTGGCCGAGTTCGGGGTCGTACAGATCGATCACGATCTCGGTGTCGCGGTCGGCGTCGACGAGCAGTTCCACCCCTGAGAGGTCCGGGTCCGCGGGGAGGACGAGTCCGGCGTCCGCCGCGAGCAGCCATCGAAAGTCGGAGTCCTCGACTGCCAAGCCGCTCAAGGTGGATGAGGCCGTGGCCGTCGCCCGCAGGGCGAGGTCCTCCGGGTCCGTCGAGGCGAGGCCGATGAGCGAGGCATCCTGGCGCAGCAGTGCCCTGTGCAGCTCGGGTACGGGGAGTGCGCGCGGGGTGACATCCCCGGTGGCGCAGAGTGCCGCCGCCGTGCCGGCCGCCTGGCCGATCGTGGCGCAGGTCGCCATGACGCGGGTCGAGCCGAAGGCGACATGGCTGGCGGAGATGTTGCGCCCGGCGAAGAGCAGGTTCTCGGTGTTCACCGAGTAGAGGCTGCGGTACGGAATGTGGTAGATGCCGTCCGCGTAGAGCTGTCTGGCCCCTGACTCGGTGGCGTACATGCCCTGCGGCGGATGCAGGTCGATCGACCAGCCGCCGAAAGCGACCCGGTCGGCGAACTCGGTCTGGCCGAGGATGTCGCCCTGGTGCAGAACGTAGTCGCCGAGGAAGCGCCGGTACTCCCGTTTGCCGGGGACCGAGCCCACCCACTCCAGGGTCATGTTCGCCGCGTCGAACTCACCGGAGTTCTTGATGTGGTCCCAGATGCCGTGGATCACCGACCACAGCTCGTCGCGGATGCGTTCGTTGTCGTGGACGGTGTCGAGCTCGCCGCCGAACTCGATCCACCAGTACGCACAGCCGTTGTCGCCCGCCTTGATGATGCGGCGCTGCGGGATGGAGGTCCGGGTGATGTCCTTGGCGAAGTTCGGCGGCACGAATTTGACGGGGTGACCGGCATCCTTCGTATAGAAGAGGAGGGTTGAGCCCAGGGTGATGTCGTCGGCCGTCTCCGGAGCCCATGCCTCGTCGTACTCGGCGCGGGATTCCCGGCCGATGCGGTGGTGGGCGCCCGCCAGGTGGCCGATCAGGCCGTCTCCCGTGCAGTCGAGGAAGAGGGAGCTCTCAAAACGTATCCGCCGCTCGGAGCCCATCATCCAGCCGGTGACCGAGGTGATCCGCCGGGCCTCGTCCGGACCTTCGGCGTCGACCTCGCGCACGTCGGTGTTGAGGTAGAGCGTGATGCCGGGCTCGGCGCGCACGGCGTCCAGGACCACGGCATCCCAGTAGTAAGGGTTCCCGTCCGGGTTGCGGAACTGGTTCTCCACGAGCAACTCGCCCATGATGCCGCCCTCACGGGCGTGGTGGTTCTTGCCGTGGCCGGTTGCGCCGCACACCCATACCCGGACCTCGCTGCTCGCGTTGCCACCGAGCACCGGCCTGTTGTTGATCAGTGCGACGCTCCGGCCGAGCCGGGCCGCGGCGATTGCCGCGCAGACCCCGGCCAGGCCGCCGCCGACGACGGTGATGTCGTGCCGTGCGGTTTCATTCCTCATGTCGTACGTCACTTACTTCCAGTCGGGATTGGCGGCGAGACCGTAGTAGACGCGCGGGGCGCCGTCGAGGGTGAGGGTGATCTTGCCTCTCGAGGCCTTCAGAGAGCGCTCCTGGCCGATGCAGTTCAGCTCCCGAACCGTGCCATTGACCGTCCCCGGGCGGGCCACGACCGTGGTCTTGGTCGTCCAGGTGTCGATCCATGGCTCGGGCGATGCGTACCAGGGGTCCTCGCCGTGCTCGGAGTTGAGGATGTACCCGTCCTTGCGGCTCCAGATGATCGACACCGGTCCGCCGGGAGTGGTGAAGAGGAGCCCCTTGATGTCCTGGTCCGCGAAGGCGAGATGCCGGACGAAGTCGGCCTCGTCCAGGACCCGGGCGGCGGTCGCGAAGGCGAGGAGCGAGGGCTTGGCGCTGGTGTCGCGGTTCATCAGGCCGTAGTGGTACTCGGGGTTGGCCGGGTCGGCCTCCTGGGGGTGGTGGATCACCGAGTCGTGCAGCTGGTACCAGTTGACTGCGCGCACCTTCTCGGACTTGGCGAGAGCGAGCGTGAGCAGCGTGTTCTCGGCGGCGTGCCGGTAGGTGTCGCTCCACCACGCGTTGGGCCGGGTCGGGGCGTACGCCTCGGTGAGCCACAGCTCCTTGTCGCCGCCGTACTCCTGAAGGACCTGGTTCGCCTTGCGCAGTGCGCCGAGGAAGTTCCAGTACGAGCCGGACGACCCTTGCGTCCACTCCTCGGGCGGCGGTGCGAAGTCCGGCGTGAAGTTGCCGCGACCGGGGTGGAAGGCGAAGGCGTCGATGAGGTCCCAGCCGCCCGCGTCATGGAAGTTCTTGGTCCATATGTAGTCCATGCCGCCGAGGCCGGCGTTCATGACCTTCATCCGCGAGCCCGCCGCGTCGAGGCGCGTGGTGACCTGCCGCAGACCGTCCCGGACGTAGGCGTCGGCGCCGCGGCCCGACATCCAGGGCTGGTTGACCTCGTTGCTCACCTCGAAGTACGCGGCATCGGCGGCCAGGGCCTTGGCGACATTCGTGTCGGCCCAGGCCGCGATCTGCTCCGGACTGCCGCCCACGGGGATGCCGCTCAGCTCCACGTTGTGCCCGATGCCGTTCGCGTCCAGGGTCGCGGTGTCGATGCCCGGGGCGCCCGCGTAGGCGATGCGGATCCACTTGATGCCGAGGGTCCTGACCAGCCCGAGTACGGCGTCCTTGCCGGGCTTGAGGAGCCAGGGGTAGTTGGCGAGGCCGAACATCGACTCCTTGCCCGCCTTGTACGCGAACTCCGGGAGGACGCTCAGATTCGTGCGGGCCAGCGCCTTGTCGCTGCCGCTGACCGCCTGCACCTCGGTGAACACGATGTTCTGCGAGGGCGAGGTCACGGGAAAGGAGGCGTTCCAGGCGGCGCCCGCCGCGAGGCTCTTGCAGAGCGTTCCACCGGCGAGCTTCTTGCCGCCGAAGTCCCGCGCCCACCACGTCAGGGTGACCTTCCTGGCCGCGGCGGAGCCATTGACGACCTGCGCCTTGAGCGTCATCGTCTGCCCGGCCGCCTTGTAGAGGTTGAACGGCTGGTCGGTCCACACCTCCACGCCGAGGGGCCTCTCGGCAGCGAGCGTTCCCGCCCCGCGCGGCCGCAGATCGCCGAGGATCAGATCGGCCTCGGTGACCGCGGAGCTCGCGCCGGTCGAGGTGCCGGGGGAATGGATCCATGTGGCGTTCGTGCTCGCAGGGTTGGTGGACGAGAGGCAGAAATAGCCCTTCGATCCCGCCCACGTCTCCACGTATGCGCCGCCCGCGTTCACCTCGTACGGTATGCCGCCCCGGGCGTCCCGCTCCCAGACGGTCAGCGCTTCGTACGACTCCGCCGCGCTCGCTTCGTATACCGTGCGGGAGAACATGAAGCCGGCCGGTGTGAGCGTGCTGGAGCCGCTGACCTCCCACTTCATGTGTGCCCTGTGAGGGGTGACGTCGAAGGTGCCGCGCACCGTGACTCCGGACACGCTGCTCGCCATCGTGTACGTGACCTGAATCGCGGGCCGCCCGTCGGGGAGCGTGATCCGGGCGGGCGTACCGCCGAAGGTGCGCTGCTGGCCGAGCGAGGTGTCCTTGATCATGAAGTGGTTGAGCAGGATGCGGTCGGTACCCGTACCGTCCTGCACGAGGATGCTGCCGTCGCTACGGCCGACCAGGGTGATGCCGTCGGCCTCGATGATGACCGGGTCTGCGGCGTACGCGGGAACGGTCGGCAGCAGTGCGGCGCCGGTGGCGACGGCCGTGCCCTGGATGAATCTGCGGCGGGCGACTGACATGGAGGTGCCCTTCTCTTGTTTGGGGTGTTCCGGATGCTCCGAATGATCCGGAGCGGAAGGTACGTTGGGGGGTTGAGGGCCCGCCCGTTGGTTCCGGTGGAACTCAGCCCTTGACTCCGGTGAAGCCGAGCCCGGCGACGATGTACTTCTGGCAGACGACGAAGACGAGCACCGGCGGGGCGACGGCGAGCACCATCGCTGCGATCAGCTGGTCCTGCGGAGCCTGCGTGGTGAGCTGGGCGAGAGCGACGCTGATCGGCTGCTTCTCGGGGTCGGTGATGGCCACCAGCGGCCAGATGAAGTCCTTCCAGGAGTGCATCACCGCGAGCAGACTGATCACGGCGAGCACCGGCCTGCTCATGGGCAGCACGATCTTGGTGAGCAGTTGCCGGGTACTCGCCCCGTCGACCCGCGCCGCGTCGAACAGCTCCTTCGGCAGAGCGTCGAAGAACTGCTTGGCGAGCAGCACCGTGAAGGCGTTCGTGCCGGCCGGCAGCCAGATCGCCCAGTAGGTGTCGCCCAGGTTGAGGTGCAGGAACGGCAGATCGATCACGGTCATGAAGAGGCTGACCATGTTCACCGTGTATGGCACGAACATCGTGGCGAGGATCGCCCCGTAGACGGCCCTGCCGAACCTCGGCCTGAGCACCGAGAGGGCGAAGCCCGCCGTGGCCGAGACGAAGAGCTGCACGAACCACGAGCCGCCGACCACCAGGAAGGTGTTCATCAGATAGCGGCCGACACTCAGATCGGTGTACGCCGTCGAGAAGTTGCCCAGGGCCGGCCGGTCCGGCCAGAGGGCCAGCGGCTGAGTGGTGAGCTCGGTGGGCGGTGAGACCGCGCCCTTGACCATCCAGTACAGCGGTCCGATGCCGATGAGCAGCAGCAGGATCAGGGTGAACACCTGGATGGAACGGACTGCGGCGCGCACGCCGGGGCGCTGGCGGTCGCTCGTGGAGACGAAGGTGGTGAGCGTGGTCATGACGTGCTCCAGCTGCGGGTGGCCCGCAGATACACCGCGGAGAGCAGGGCGAGGGTGAGCACCATCAGGAAGGAGAGCGCGGCGGCCAGACCGTACTCGCCGTCCTGGAAGGCGTACCGGAAGATCAGCAGCAGGACCGTGAGGGTGGAGTTCTCGGGTCCGCCGCCGGTGAAGACGTACGGCTCGGTGAAGACCTGCACCGTGTTGATCAGCTGGACGAGCAGCAACAGTCCGATGACGGACCGCAGCTGGGGCAGCATCACATGCCAGATCCGCCGCCAGATCCCGGCGCCGTCCACCTCGGCGGCCTCATAGAGTTCGCCGGGGATGCCGACCATCGCCGCGAGGTAGATCAGGACGGCACCGCCCATGCCCGCCCAGGTGGCCTCCAGGACCAGCGAGAGCATGGCGCTGTCGGAGGACTCCAGCCACGAGTACGGGCCGAGCCCGATCTTGCCGAGAACGTTGTTGAAGAGCCCGCTCCCGGGATCGTAGAACCACTTCCAGAGCAGGATCGCCACCACCGGCGGGATGACCACCGGCAGATACACCAGGAAGCGGTAGACGCCCGCGCCGCGCCGTACCGTCGACATGATCGCGGCCAGGACCAGTGGCGCCGGGAAGCCGATCAGCAGTCCGAGGCCCACGAAGAACAGGGTGTTCCCGACGGCGGTGCCGAGCAGCGGATCGTCGAACAGCGTACGGAAGTTGTCCAGGCCGACCCAGACCGCGGGCTCGACCAGGTTGGTCTTCTGGAAGCTGATCAGCAGGCTGCGCACGATCGGCCACCAGGCGAAGAGCCCGAAGACCAGCAGCGCGGGGACGAGGAACAGCCAGGCGGTGAGCTGCTTGCGGACGCCGGTGCCACGCCGCGCCTGCGGCCGGGGCGGTGGCGCGGGCTTCTTGGACACAGCGGCCGGGCGCCGGGACGGAGTGATCAGGGCCATGGCTGGCTACTTCTGGTCCGCGGCGAGCTTGGCATTGACGTCCTTCTCGGCCGAGGCCAGCAAGGCGTCGATGTCGGCGTCGCGCTCGGTGAGCACCGCCTGGACCACCGGGTCGAGCGCGGTGTACAGCTTCTGCGCCTGGTACGGCGGCTCCGGCTTCAGCTTCAGCGTGGAGAGACCATCGACGTACGGCTTGAAGTTCTGCAGCTTCACATTGATGTAGGGCTTGATCGCGGCGTCGATCTCGGACTGCCGTTTCTTGTCGAAGACCGGCAGCGTCGGCACGCCCACCGCGGACTTCGGGTCGGCAGAGAGCGCCTTGGCCTGCTCGGCGGCGATGTCGGTGCTGTATTGCGGCTTGGCGTAGACAAAGGTCAGCCACTCCACGGCGGCTGCCGCATGCTTCTTGTCGGCCGACTTCGGGACCATGTAGATGTCGCCGCCGGTGAGTGTCGCGTCGCCGCCGGACTGCGGCATCGGGGCCGCTCCGAAGGCGTCGGTGTTCTCCATGCCGAACTGCATCTTCGCCAGTCGGTACGTCCCCGGGCTGCCCATGAACATGCCGACCTGCCCGGCTGCGAACTGCTTGATCACGTCGTTCTGATTGTTGAGCAGGGTTTTGCCGAGCGAGTCGTCCTTCCAGCGCATGTCCTTGAGCAGCCGCAACGCTTTCTTCGTCGGCTCCCCGGTGAGTGTGGCGGTGTACTTGCCGCCCTGCTCCTTCTCCAACTCGCCACCGAAGGCGTAGGACAGCATCGCCAGCTGCCAGCCGCCCTGGTTGTCCTTGGACTCGTGGACGAAGCCCGCCTTGCCGGTCCTGTCGCTGATCCTCTTGGCGGCGGCGCGGACCTCCTCCCAGGTGGCCGGCGGTCTGTCCGGGTCGAGGCCGGCCTTCGCGAAGAGCTCGCGGTTGTAGACCAGGCCCTGGGCGTACGGATTCTGCGGTACGCCGTACACGTCGCCGGCGCTGTCGGTCAACGGCTGGAGGACCTGCGGGTTGAACTCCTTGAAGTGCTTCCACTCCTTGAGCTGCCCGGTGATCGGCTGCACCTGCTTCTGCTGGATGAGCCGCTGCGGCTCGGTCAGCGGCACCTTGATGACGTCCTCGACATTGCCGCCGGACAGCTTCGCGGAGAACGTCAACGGGTCGAAGACCGTGGTCGAACCCTTGACCTTGATGCCCGGGTTGGCCTTCTCGAAGTCGGCCACCTGCTTCTTGAACAGGGCGACCCCCGGCTTGTCGGTGGCCGGTGGCATGCCCTGCACCCGCAGTACGAGATCACCGTCCCCTCCGGCGCTGCTCGGGGTGAGGGAGGAACAGCCCGCGACGGTCGCGGTCAGCGCCATGCAGCCAAGTATGGCCGCACAGCGGGAGTTTCTGGGCATAACGGCTCCAAGAAGGGCAGGGGTGGGCTCGGTGCGGTGCCTTGTCGGCAGTGGTGGTGTGCGTGGTGGATCAGTGGGTGGGTGCGGGGCCCGTCGAGGCGCGGGGGATCAGGCGGGAGCCGATCTCCACGAAGGGGGAACTGGCGTCAACTCCACTGCCAATGCGACCCGTGGTTTGCGTGATCGTCTCGATCAGGAGGTCCCCCGCATGTGTGGCGATCTCCTCGGGGTCGATCCTGATCGTGGTCAGGCCGGGAGTGGATACGGAGGCGAGCAGCGTGTCGTCTATGCCGATGACGCTGACGTCGCGCGGCACGCTCACGCCGAGGTTCGCCATCTGGTGCAGCACGCCGAGGGCGACCAGGTCGTTGTGGGCGATCACGGCCGTCGCCTCATGGGCGGCGACGAGGGTCGCGGCGTGCACGCCTGTCTCGAACCGCGGTTCGTACGGTCCGAGTTCGGACAAAGAGAGGTCGAGCGCCTCGAAGGACTCCTGGATGGACTTGCCGCGGCTCAGCTCGGCGCGCGACGCGTTGATGAAGACGCAGCGCCGATGGCCGTACGCCTTCAAGTGCTCGGCGGCCTGCGTGATGCCGGCGGACAGTGAGATCCGGACTTCCGGGATGCCCGGCACATGACGGTTCACCACTACCAGCGGCATCTGGTCCGCGAGTTCATGGAGCCGGTTCTCCGTGAGGGTGGAGGCCCACAGGATCAGGCCGTCGACCCGCTTCGACACGGCCGCGATGGTGGCCAGCTCATCCGCCTCGCGCTCGTCGCTGTCGGAGACCAGGACCGTGTAGCCCAGGCGTCGTGCGCGGGCCTGCATCGCCTTGATGATCGGCGGGAAGAACGGGTTGGCGATGTCCGGGACGATCAGACCGAGCGTTCCGGTGCCGCCGCCGCGCAGTGAACGGGCCGCCGGGTTGGGGGAGTAGCCGAGCTCGGCCGCGGCGTCGAGGATGCGCTGCCGGGTCGTCGACTGCACCTGGTCGGGTGCGGTGAACGCGCGGGACACCGTCGACACCGAGACGCCCGCGGCGCTCGCCACCTCCCGGATCGTGACTGCCACGGACGGCCTCCTCGTCGTCTTGAGCCGGGGGACCCCGGTCGTCTCGCATCTGGATCCTGCGAATGCGGTTGATGTTTGCGAACGTTCCCATGATGTGTCAAGACATGTGTCAGGGCTATTTCATCGAGTAAAACCTGCTGGATGCACGGGGCTTGCGCTTCGGCTCGACTGCTGCCGATGATGTGTTCTCAAGAACGGCACTGAAATTGCGGGAACGTTTTCATAGAGGAGTGGAATGAAGATCACCGGCCTGGAAGTGCTGACTCTTCCCGACCACGGCGACAGCATGATGCTGGTCGTGGTCGACACCGACGAAGGCATCCACGGCCTGGGCGAGGTCGGCATCAGATCGCGTCAACGGGCGGTCGCGGGCGGTCTCGAGCACCTTGCGGAGCTGATCGTCGGCGAGGACCCGCGACGGATCGAGCACCTCTGGCAGGTGATGTTCCGGCGCGGGTTCTTCCCCGCCGACCGCATACTCGGCGCTGCCGTCGCAGCGGTGGACGTGGCCCTTTGGGACATCCGCGGCAAGGTGCTCGGCGTGCCGGTGCATGAGCTCCTCGGCGGCCGGGTGCGTGATCACGTACCCGCCTATGTGCATGTCGGCGACGGTTACCACGACCGCGCGTGGTTCCTGGACCGCTGTCGCGACCTGGTCGCGGAGGGCTGGCGTCATCTGCGGTTCGCCTCGCCGCACGACGCGGACGGCACGCTTGACGCGCGCCGCTGCCTGCGCGACTCGGTCGACCTCTTCCACCAGGTGCGGGATGCGGTCGGCGACGAGGTGGAGTTGATCATCGACGTCCATACGCGCCTGGATCCGCCGGAGGCGCTGACCCTGTGCCGGGAGATCGAGGCGGCCCGCCCGTTCTTCGTCGAGGACCCACTGCGCTGTGAGAACCCGGACAGCTACCGCATGCTGCGGGCCCGCACCGGTGTACCGCTGGCCGCCGGTGAACAATACGGATCCAAATGGGAGTTCAGGACACTCATCGAGGACGACCTCATCGATTACGCGCGCGTGGACCTCGGGGTGGCCGCGGGTCTGACCGAGGCGAAGAAGATCGCGGCGATGGCGGAGACCCACCACATCAAGCTCGCCACCCACAACCCGCTCGGCCCGGTCACCGCCGCTTCCTCGCTCCAACTCAACCTGGCCTGCCCCAATGTGGCGATCCAGGAGCACCAGACCGACCCCGAGCCGGCCATCGCCGCCCTTTTCACCGCGCGGCCGACGATCTCGCCGGGGCGGGTGGAGCTGAGCGAACTGCCCGGCATCGGCGTCGACATCGACCGGCAGGCGGCGCGTCGGTACCAGGCAGCGGCGGCCGAGCGCCCGCAATTGCGTACGGCGGACGGGGCGTTCACCAACTGGTAGCCGGACAGGGCCGGTCGACCGTGCGCGCCCGCCCCGCGGAATGGACAGCGTACAACCCTTGTCCCATCCGGGACCGGACAGGGAGCGGGCCTCTTCCAGCTACTGGCTGGGAAGCCGCACACCAGGACAACGGGACATTCGCACCACCGTCCTGGCGGGCCCACGGCCCGCGTCCGTGCACTGAGCACGAATTTCCGACTCCAGGAAGTGAGGCGAGTTCCGTCGTGTCGTTCACAGGAGCCGCGAGGCCGGTCGAACTGGGCCTTGTCGGCATAGCGTTCATGGGCGTGCTGGTGGGCGCGTCGGCGACGCCGGCCGGCAGCCAGGAACGCGAGAAGCTGCAGGTGACGGCCGTGTCGTCGCGGCCCGGCACGGTGTCGGGAGACGACGCCCTGATCCGTGTGGAGTTGCCCGCCTCCATAGCGGCCGACAAAGTCCGGGTCCAGGTAGAGGGCCGGGACGTGACCTCGAGCTTCCGGCCTTACGGCGACAACGCGCTGATGGGCGTGGTGAAGGAGCTGTCCAAGGGCGACAACAGGCTCACGGCCAGGGCTCAGGGCGCGGACGCCGGACAACTGACCCTGAAGAACCACCCCATCACGGGGCCGGTGTTCGCCGGGCCGCACGAGCAGCCGTTCGTCTGTGACACCGCCGAGTTCAAGACGGTCACCGGCGGCACCCTCGGGCAGCCGATCGACAAGGACTGCTCGGTCAAGACCCGCGTCCATTACATGTATCGCACCACGGCCGGCAAGTTCGTTCCGCTGCCCGACGAGAACGTCCTTCCCGCCGACCTGGCGACCGCCACGACGAGCGCGGGCAAGAAGGTGCCGTACATCGTCCGTGTAGAGACCGGCACCATCAACCGCGGCATCTACGAGACAGCCGTGCTGCACGACCCGAAGTCCGGCACCCCCGACCCGCTGCAGCGTGGGCCGGGCTGGAACGGGCGCCTCGTGTACGGTTTCGGCGGGGGCTGTAACGGCGGCTGGTACGTCCAGGGCCGCAAAACCGTCGGCATCATGAACGACACGTATCTGAGCAAGGGCTACGGCGTCGCTTCGTCCACGCTGAACGTCTTCGGCAACAACTGCAACGACCTGCTGGCCGCCGAGACCATGAGCATGGTCAAGGAGCGCTTCGTGGAGACGTACGGCGACCCGGCCTTCACCATCGGAAACGGCTGTTCCGGCGGCTCGTACCAGACCCACCAGATCGCCGACAACTACCCGGGCCTGCTGGACGGTATCCTCTCCGGCTGCAGCTTCCCCGATGTCGGCTTCGGGACGATTCAGACGCTCAGCGACGCCCAGCTCCTGAACCACTACTTCAAGGACGTCGCACCGGACGCGTTCACCAAGGAGCAGCAGAAGGCGGTCTCCGGGTTCGGCAAGTGGGAGAGCATCGGCAGCCTGGCCCGGGCCGGCGGCCGTATCGACCCTACGGTGTTCTGCCCGCCCCAGCTGCCCGAGGGGCAGCGCTACGACCCCGACACCAACCCGAACGGTGCCCGCTGTGACGTCTACAGCCACACCGTGAACGTCTACGGCGAGGTACCGGCGACGGGGAAGGCGCGAAGGCCGCTCGACAACACCGGTATCCAGTACGGACTTGAGGCCCTGAACAACGGGACCATCGACATGGACCAGTTCATCGACCTGAACCGGCGCATCGGCGGCCTCGACGACGACGCCAGGCCCGCCACGGGACGCACCGTCGCCGATCTCAAAGCGGTACGGACGGCCTACCGCACGGGCCGCATGCTGAGCGGCGGTGGCGGCCTCGCCGACGTTCCCATCATCGACTACCGCGACTACACGGATGACGCGTCGGCCGGCGACATGCACATGCGCTTCCACTCCTTCTCGACCCGGGCGCGCTTGGACAAGGCCAACGGCACCCACGCCAACCAGGTCATGCTCACCCGCTCCGACGGGCACGGTTTCACTCTCGCCGGGATGCTGTCCGACATGGACCAGTGGCTCACCGGCATCAAGGGAGACTCCGGCAAAGACGCCCCCATCGAGAAGATCGTCCGCCACCGGCCGCAGGGTCTCACGGACGCCTGCTGGACCCGTGGCATCGGTGCGAAGAAGATCGCGGAGCCCCAGGTCGAGGGCATCGGCAACACCGAGTGCAACACCCTCTACCCGGTGTGGACATCGCCGCGCATGGTCGCTGGAGCCGATGTGGCCAACGACATCGTCAAGTGCCGCAAGCGTCCCGTGATCCGCTCCGACTACCGAGTGCCGGTGACCGACGGTCAGTTCAAGGAGCTGAAGGCGATCTTCCGGGACGGTGTCTGCGACTGGTCCAGGCCCGGGGTGGGTCAGCAGGACCTCGCCGGTACATGGCTCTCCTTCGACCGGAAGTGACAGGAGCGCGGCAAGTGAGCCAGAACTGGGGGCGGTGCGACCTTGCGCTCGGGTGTGAGTGGTGGTGGAGTTACCGCGTTCCCAGGTCGGCACCAGCTTCCGGGCCGCTGAAGCGTCGCCCTGGGCTCCGTGTATGTCACCCGCTTTGCTCTGCCGTACCGCCCTGCGGCTAGTTTGTGTGCAGGACAGGTACACAGGCCCGTGGCGACAGAGGTGCACGGGGGACGGGAGGTCGGGAAGAGTGTCGCTGCGCGGAGGTGATCCGGCCGAGATCGGCGGCTACCCGCTTGAGGCGAGGCTCGGCTCGGGTGGCATGGGCACGGTCTTTCTGGCCCGTACGAGCTCGGGGCGACCTGTCGCGATCAAACTGATCCACCAGCAGTTCGCGGGGGACGACGAGTTCCGCATCCGCTTCCGGCAGGAGGTGGCGGCGGCGAGGCGGGTGAGCGGCGCGTTCACCGCCGCCGTGGTCGACGCCGCCCCTGAGGCCGAGCAGCCGTGGATGGCGACGACCTATATCGAGGGACACACGCTCGCCCAGCACATCGCCGCGGAGGGCCCGCTGAACGGAGCGGAGCTGAGAAGGCTCGCCATCGGGCTGGCGGAGGCGCTGCGCGACATCCACCGGGCGGGGGTCGTCCACCGTGACCTGAAGCCCTCGAACGTCGTGCTCTCGCCCGAGGGCCCGCGCGTCATCGACTTCGGCATTTCGCGCGCCGTGGACCAGCAGACCCTGACGATGACAGGACGGGTCATCGGTACGCCGCCCTTCATGTCACCGGAGCAGTTGCAGGCGCCGCGTGGTGTGGGGCCGCGGTCCGATGTCTTCTCGCTGGGGACGCTGCTGGTGTACGCGGCGACGGGCCACGGGCCCTTCGACGCGGACAGCCCGTACATGACGGCATATCAGGTGGTGCACGAGGAGCCGTCGCTGGGTGCTGTGCCGGTGGCTTTGCGCGCGGTCGTCGAGTCGTGCCTGGACAAGGAGCCCGAGGGACGCCCCTCGGCGGACGAACTCCTCGTGCTGCTGCGGGACCTGCCGGCCGACCTCGGCGGGACCGATGCGAACGGGGTCGTCGCGGGCCGCACCCGCGACATGATCACCCAGCATGACTTCGCGGCGCGGGCCACCCCGGCGCCGACTGCCCCGACCGCAGCCCCGGCCGGGCCCGGTACAGGGAGCACCGGCGCCCCCATCGGCCGCCGTCTGCGCAGCCGATGGCGTCCCGTGCTCGCGGCCGCGGTCGCGGTGGCAGCGATCGGCGGGGGAGCCGCCGCACTGGAGGCGGGCGTCTTCGGGGGGAACAACGGCGGCGACAAGGGCAACAACGCAGCGGTGCCGGGTGTCGCACTTCCGGACGGCTTCGAGCCGTGGCGCAAGACTGTGCAGGGCGGTCGCGAGGACATCCCCGACGAGCTGCGTTGCGTCGCACGCGGCGACGCGCTGTTCTGCGGGGGCGGCGGTGTTGTCGCGACCCGTATCAGGGCCCAGGACGGCTCGCGGGTGTGGACGGCGAAGAGCCCGGGCGTCCCCGTCCAGGGCATGCACCTGGTGGGCGCCACCGACGACACGGTGCTCGGATACCGCTTCGCCGACCAGGACGCCCCGCAGGGCCCTCCCAGCGAGGTGGTTGCCATCGACGCCGACAACGGCCGGGAGCTGTGGTCCGTGCCGTCCGGCGCTCAGTCGCAGGCCGTCACGGGGCGGACTCAGGACGCCGTTGTGACCGGCTCCGCCGTCGTGACGGTCGACGCTTCGAACTCCCGCTTCGAAGCCCGGGACGCGCACAGCGGTGAGGTCGCCTGGACGACGTCGTTCCCGACGGGTACGCAGTGCGCTCCCGTCCCGGTGGGCCACCAGCTTTTCGCGATGTGCGCGACGGATGCGGAGGTGGATGGTCTGGAGGTGCGCCACCCCACCCTGCACGCGCTCGACCGCGCCTCGGGAAAACTGGGCAGGCCCATCGCGGTCAACGGCCCCGCCGTCCCGATGGGCGTCGCCGACGGCAGGCTCGTGCTCCTTCAGGTACACATGGAGGGGACGGCGCTGGCCGGCTACGACGGGGTGGCGCGGGTCGACCCGGCCTCGCGGAAGGTCACGTACTCCCGGCTCGCCGAGACCTACGTGGGGACGCCCGGCATGGCGGACGGCACCGTCTACGTGAGCGGGCAGACCGGTCTCGTCACAGCGCTCGATCCCGCAACAGGGCGGAAGAAGTGGTCGCGGCAGACCGGCGTGGAGGGTGCGTCGGGTCCCGCTGCGGGAGCCGACGCGCTGTACTTCAGCTCGGCCACCGGCCGGGTGGTCGCGTTGTCGCCGCACGATGGCAAACCCCTGTGGACGACCGACCCGCAGGTCGATGGTTTGACGGGCGAGCAGGGGGCAAGCCCGCGCGTGACCGTTGCGGGGCGTGCGGTGATCGTGGCCGCGGCCAAGAACACTCTCTTCGCCTTCGACACGCAGAAGCCGCCGAAGGCGGGCTGACCCGGGCGGCACCGGACGCCGACCGCTGTCCTGCGCATGGCGGAGGAGTGAGCGGGCGCTATGGCCATGCCGACCAGCTGCGTCATGGATCGACCGGGCCGTCGGACATCAGCCCGGAGCGCCGTGGCCGCCGGTGCCCGGTTCGGGGGACGACAAGCCCGAGCCGGTGCGCCGGCGCTCCTCAAGGAGTTCGATGCGCCCGGCCTGTTCGTCGGTGATCACATCGCACACCCAGTCCCAGTGCAGTGCCACCCGGTCGCCTGCGGAGAGCCCGTCGAGCAACGTCAGTCCACCGGCCGAGCAACGTACGGTCTCCTCCCGCCACGCGCCGACAGCCAGCCCCGCACCGTCCCAGCACAGCGGGCGTGACCGGACGGTCGCGTTGTCCCTGTCGGCGGCCACGACCACCCCCGTACGGATGCGGCACTGGTCGAGCACGGACAGGGCGGTCGGATGGCCCGTCGACCGCAGCATCGGGGCCCACGGATACACCTCGAACACCTGGAAGCTGTGATGGGCCAGGGCGCGCCGCCCGGCGTCGCGCCAGGTGCCACCGAGCTGCCCCCGGAACCGGTCGGTCATGCGCTCCACCAGAGCGGCGGGATCGGCCCGGTCCAGCAGTTCATTGCCGATCCAGTACGCCTCGACCACCCGCACGTCGAGCGGGTCCACCAGCCCCGCCGTCTCCGCGAGGAACTGGAGATAGCACCAGGCCCCCTCGAACCGCCGGGCCCGCCGCTCGATGTCGGCGGTCGCGTCACGGCGCAGGAGGGCCGCCGCGTCGGCCGGACCGCAGTAGCCGAGCTCGTTGGGCGGGTAGGCGTATCGCGCGAACAGCAGGGCGCCCTCGGCACTCACTCAGCAGATCCTCGGTAGTTGTTCGCCGATCGGTAGCCCGATCACCCGGCTCCCGCCCAGCCCTGTCTTCGCCACGACCATCCCGGCGTGATCCGGTACGCAGCTGCCGATCCGGCAGGCGGACCGGCCCAGGGGATGGGCCTGCATGGCGGCCAGCACCCGTTCCGCGTCCTCGGCGGGGACGATCGCGATCAGTTTTCCTTCGTTGGCCACCTGGAGCGGGTCGAGCCCGAGCAGGCTGCATGCGTCGCGCACCGCGGGCGGTACGGGAAGCAGCCGCTCGACCAGTTCGATGCCCACGTCCGAGGCGCGGGCGATCTCGTTCAGCGAGGCCGAGACGCCCCCGCGCGTGGGGTCCCGGAGCACATGGAGGTCGGTACCGGTGGCGAGCACGGCGGCGACCAGTCCGTGCAGTGCGGCGGTGTCGCTCTCCACCCTCGTACCGAATTCGAGGCCCTCCCGGCAGCTCATCACGGCCACACCGTGCACGCCGATGTCGCCGCTGACGAGCACGGCGTCGCCGGGGAGCGCCCGGCGCGCGTGGATGTCGACGCCTGCAGGGATCACGCCGATGCCCGAGGTGTTGAGGTAGACGCCGTCACCACTGCCGTGCTCCACGACCTTCGTGTCCCCGGTGACCAGGCGTACGCCGGCGTCCTCGGCGGCCCGGCCCACGGCCTGCGCGATCCGGCCGAGGTCGCTCAGCGCGGTGCCCTCCGCGAGGATGAAGGCGGTGGACAGGAACAGGGGCGTCGCACCCGACATGGCCAGGTCGTTGACCGTACCGTTCACCGCCAGGTCACCGATCGACCCGCCGGGGAAGAACATCGGCTTCACCACGAACGAGTCCGTGGAGAAGGCGAGGCGGGTGCCGGAGCCGACCGTCAGGACGGCCGAGTCACCGAGATCGGCGGCGGCCGCGGCACCGTACGCGGGCAGGAACAGGTGCTCGATCAGCTCACCGGACATCGCACCGCCGCCCCCGTGGCCCATGACGACGGACGGGATGTCCCGCAGCGGTACTGGGCAGGCCCATCCCTCGAAGTCGAGGTCGGGCACATCGTTCGCCATGGCGGTCACGTCATGCATCGCGTCAGTCACTTCACATCGACCAGTTCGAGGCGGCGGTGGGTGTAGTACGCGGCGCACGCGCCCTCGGACGACACCATGGTCGCGCCGAGCGGGTTCCTCGGCGTGCACTCCTTGCCGAACGCCTCGCACAGGTGAGGCTTGATCAGGCCCTGGAGTACCTCGCCCGAGCGGCAGAGCGACGACTCGGCGGTGTGGATGCCGCTCACGTCGAACCGCTGCTCGGCGTCGAACGCCCGGTACTTCTCGGAGAGCCGCCAGCCGCTGCGGGGAATCGCCCCGATGCCGCGCCAGGTCCGGTCGGTCACTTCGAAGACATCGGCGAGCATTTCCATGGCGGGCACATTGCCCTCCTCGCGCACGGCCCTGGGGTAGGCGTTCTCCACCTCGTGCCGGCCCGCCTCCAGCTGGACGACGGTCCGGCGGACCCCTTCGAGGATGTCCAGCGGTTCGAAGCCGGTGACCACGATCGGCACCTTGTACTTCCGGGCCAGCGGCGGGTACTCGGCCGTACCCATCACACTGCACACGTGGCCTGCGGCGAGGAACGCCTGTACCCGGCACGTCGAGGACTCCATGATCGCGGCGATCGCGGGCGGCACCAGCACATGGGACACCAGCAGGGAGAAGTTCCGCACCCCGAGCCGCTGGGCCTGGTACACCGTCATGGCGTTCGCGGGGGCGGTGGTCTCGAAACCGATCCCGAAGAAGACGACTTCGCGGTCAGGATTCTCCCGGGCGATCTTCAGCGCGTCGAGCGGCGAGTACACCACACGTACGTCGCCGCCGGCGCTCTTGACGGAGAAGAGGTCCTGGCTGCTGCCGGGCACACGGAGCATGTCGCCGAACGAGCAGAAGATGACGCCGGGGCGGGCGGCGATGGCCAACGCCCGGTCGATGGTCTCCAGCGGGGTGACGCAGACGGGACACCCCGGTCCGTGGATCATCTCCACACCGTCCGGCAGCAGTTGGTCGATGCCGTGCCGGATGATCGAGTGGGTCTGGCCGCCGCAGACCTCCATCAGCGCCCACTTCTGCGTGGTGGTCGCGTGGATCCGGTCGATCAGCTTCTTCGCTGCATCGGGGTCACTGAACTCGTCGAGGTACTTCACCGGCCGACTCCTTCGGGGGACGCACCTTGTAGGGTTGCGGGTTCGAAGCCGTCCCCGAACTCCTCGGCCAGGATGCCGAGCCGCTCGAAGTCGGCGAGGGTGTCCAGGGCCGACCGTTCGTCGAGGCGCTGGATGGCGAAACCGACGTGCACGATGACGTATTCACCGACGGTCACGTCGGGGATGTACTGGAGGCACACCTCCTTTCGCACCCCGCCGAAGTCGACCTCGGCCATCACGGTGCCGTCGACTTCGGCGGTACTGAGGACACGCCCCGGAACAGCCAGACACATGGTCCCTCTCCTCTGTGGATCCCTCTTGAGGTACGGCGGTACGGTCGTGCGGCAACGTCAGCCCGATGCGGCGATCATGAGTTGGCCGAGGGCGATCCCGCCGTCGTTCGGGGGGAGCAGGCGCGGCCGCAGGACGGTGAAGCCCCGTTCGGTCAGGGCGTGTTGAGTCGCGTCGAGCAGTACGGCGTTCTGGAAGACGCCGCCGCCCAGCGCCACGGTGGACAGTCCGGTGCGCGTGCGGCAGAGGTCCGCGAGGCGGGCGGTCAGAGCGGCGACGGCGGCGTGGAACCGCGCGGCGATCAGCCCGGCCGGAACGCCGTCCCGAACATCGGACACCACGGACCGGACGACCGGGCCCGGATCAGCGACGGCGGGTTCCTCCCTGTTCCCGGGCCGGATGCCGAAGCGGTAGCCGTCCTCCGACGCCGCGGGGCCGGCTGCCGCGGTACGGGCCAGCCCTTCCAGCTCCATGGCCGCCTCCGCCTCGTACGCCACCACGTGCCGGACGTCGGCCAGGGACGCGACCGCGTCGAAGAGCCGGCCCATGCCCGACGTGGGTACGCAGCCGAATCCGGTTGCGAACTGATGCGCCAGCACGTCGCGTTCGGCGGGCGGGCAGGCGCGGACCGCGGGCATGCCGTCGTCCCAGGGGATGCCGGCCGCGTGCAGATGTGCGAGGGCCATCCGGTACGGCCGCAGCACACTCGCGTCGCCCCCGGCCAGCGGTACGCAACCCAGGTGCGCGGCCCTGCTGAACGAGGCGTAGCCGGCCACCAGGACCTCGCCGCCCCAGGCCGCCCCGTCGGCGCCGCAGCCGGTGCCGTCGAAGGCGATGCCGATCACGCGCTCGTCCGTGCCCAGGCCGTGCTCCGCCATCACGGACGCGATGTGCGCGTGGTGGTGCTGCACGGTACGGACCGGCCGCCCGGCCGCGTGGGCGCGAGCCCAGCCACCGGAGTGGTAGCCGGGGTGGAGGTCGGCCACCAGCCGGCTGGGCGCCACCCCGGTGAGGTCCTCCAGATGTTTCTCGGTGCGGGTCAGGGCGTCGACCGTGGACAGGTCGTCCATGTCGCCGATGTGCTGGCTCAGCCAGGCGTAGCGACCCTCGGCCAGTGCGCAGGTGTTCTTCAGGTCGGCGCCCACGGCGAGCGTCGGAGGCACGTCGAAGGGCAGCGCGAGCGGCAGCGGGGCGTATCCGCGCGACCGGCGCAGCGGCAGCTCGGCACCGGCGGCCCAGCGGCTGACCGAGTCGTCGCACGGCACATGGATGCGCCGGTCGTGCCGCAGCCAGGCATCGACCAGCGGTGCCAGGACGGTCAGCGCGTCGCCGTCGTCGGTGACGATCGGCTCGCCCGACAGATTGGCCGAAGTCATCACGAGAGCGTCCGGCCCCGGCCGGTCGTCACCGATCCCGAAGAGCAGGACGTGCAACGGGGTGTACGGGAGCAGCAGTCCGAGGTGGGTGCTGCCGGGCGCCACGGCGTCGGACACCCCCGCCCCGGGCCGGGCAGTGCGACGGGGGAGCAGGACGATCGGCCGGCGCCCACCGCTCAGGAGCTCCTCCTCGTCCGCCGTGAGAGTCACCAGCTCACGCGCGACGTCGAGGCCGGGCACCATCACCGCGAACGGTTTGCCACCGCGCTGCTTGCGTCGGCGCAGCTCCGCCACGGCCGCGTCGTCGCGGGCGTCGCACACCAGGTGGTAGCCGCCGAGGCCCTTCACCGCGATGATCCCGCCCTCGGCGAGAAGCTGCCGCGCGGTCCGCAGCGCGTCCGCTTCGAGGGACGGGACCACGCCTTCCTTGCCGACGAGTTCGAGCC
The DNA here is from genome assembly GCF_014649535.1 of Streptomyces gelaticus. Classification (GTDB taxonomy): domain Bacteria; phylum Actinomycetota; class Actinomycetes; order Streptomycetales; family Streptomycetaceae; genus Streptomyces; species Streptomyces gelaticus. Next base: position 99,884 of record NZ_BMTF01000010.1, on the reverse strand, counting down.
GCGGCCCGCAGTCGGGGCAGGCGATCGGCTGGGCGTGGAAGCGCCGGTCGAGCGGGTCCTCGTACTCCGCCCGGCAGGCCCCACACATCTCGAAGTCCGCCATCGTGGTGGCGGCGCGGTCGTACGGCAGGCCGGTGACGATCGTGAACCGGGGGCCGCAGTGCGTGCATGTGATGAAGGGATGGCGGTAGCGCCGGTTCGCTGGGTCGTTCAGCTCCTCCAGGCAGTCCCGGCAGGTGGCGATGTCGGGCGAGACCAGCGTCCTGGCCCGGTCGGAAGCGCTGGACCGCTCGATGGTGAAGCCCGTTCCGCCGCGGATCGGCTGTTCACTCGTACGCACGTCCTCGACGACCGCGAGCGGTGGGGCGTCGGCGTCAAGACGGCGGCCGAACTCCTCCACGGCCCCGGCCGTTCCCTCGACCTCGGCGAGCACCCCGTCGCCGGTGTTCGACACCGAGCCCGTGAGCAGCAGCTCCGAGGCGGTGGCATAGACGAAGGGCCGGAATCCCACGCCCTGCACGACGCCGCGCACCTCGAATCTGCGCCGGATCCGCTGCTCCCGGCCGCGGCCCATCATCTCCAGCCCCGACAGCGCCTCCCGGGCCTTCGCCCGGTCGATGAGCTCGACGGCGAAGCCCATGTGGAGAAGCACCCAGTCGTCACGACCGGGCGCCTCGTCGAGCATGCCGATGTTGACGCGGCGCCTGGCGCCCTCCACGTCCACCAGAGCCAGCTGGCCCGCATACCCGTCCACGATCTCCACGACGCGGCCAGGAATGCCTAGGCACATGATCAGGATCTCCGGGGTTCGGTGCTGTTCACGGATGCGTTCGGTAGGGACGGCACGAGCTGCCGGACCAGGGTGTGCACTGCCTGCATGGCCTCGGGCACCACGCTGTCGACGGCTTCGCTGAGCCCGATGCCCTCCTCGACTCCGGCGGGTGTGCAGCCGACGAGGTAGGTGAGCGGAAGCGTACCGCCCAGTTGACCCAGATTTGCCAGGACGGCAACCGGATTCATGCCGTGTGCGTCGAATTCACCCGAACCGAGGTCGTCCACATCGATGCGGAGCACCGTCACCTCCCCGGGGGCGCCACCCCCCGGGTACGCGTCGACCAGAACCAGCGCCCCGTACCCGTCCAGCAAGTCGTAGGCGAGATGCATGCCGCGGATGCCGTAGTCCACCAGCCGGACCTGCGGGGGCAACCCGCCGTCGCGGGCCAGTCGGCGCACGACCTCCGGGCCGAAGCCGTCGTCGCCGAGAAACAGGTTGCCGATGCCCGCGACCAGCACCCGGGCGGCCGTGTCGGGTTCCTTCGTCATCCTCGGCTCAGCCGCCCCCCGGTTGGAAGGCGGGCGGATCCTGAGTTCTCTCCGGCTGTACGGAGGTGCCGGAGCGTCCGCCCGAGGTGCGCGGCGGCCGGTCCGAGCCGGTGCCGCGGGTCACCTTCGGGCCCCGTTCCTCCTGCGTCTCCTCCTCGGCGCCACTGTTCTTCTCCGGTGGGTCCGCCATGGGTTGCTCCCTGCTCACTTTCGGATCGGGAATCACATCGAACGGATGCGCAGGTAGCGACGGATGTCGGGGATCGACTTGATCCCGACCGTCACGGCGACGACCGCCACGGCCGCGGCCGCTCCGGCGGTGATGATGCCCAGGGTCTTCACGATCGGTTCTCCTCTCGGTGCTGCGCCGTCTCCTCGACGCTCAGGGGTGTCAACTCGTCGGGCGCGAAGTAGAAGTAGCGGCCGTACCAGTCGTGCAGGTCCGACGCGGGGTCGTCGACGAGGACCAGGGCGATGTGCGTACCACCGTCCACGTCCGAGAGAACCTCGGTCACCCGGGCCACCTGGCCGGCGAAGAACAGATCCTGAGCGTCCGCCCGCCGGGAGGGGTGGACGCGGACCAGGCTGCCGCCGGCCACGCGGACCCCGTCGATCACGACCGAGTCGCTCCCGGGCCGTACCGAGGCGTCGGCGGCCGGGTCCCACCAGGGGGCGCCCGCGGTGTCGAAGGCGGCGGGCCCCGCATCCCGGTTGTCGGCCGCCGGGCCCACGGGGGCCGCGGACCGCGGCGGGTGCGGATCGCGCAGCAGGCCGTGCAACTGCTGGAGGCCGGCGGGCGACATGCCGTCGCACCGGTCGATGATCTCCCGGGCCCGGGGGTCGGTGGCCCTGGCCTCCGCCTTCTCCTCCTCCGTCATGGTCATCACGCGGAGGGTCAGGATCTCGTCGATCTCGGTCGAGTCGAACAGAGCTCCGGGGCTCTGCTCGGCGACCTCCGGGTAGTCGTACAGGATGATCGGCGCACCGAGCAGCGTGTCCTTCGTCCCGTTCGGTCCGGCCAGCACGGGCCAGCACCTGTGCTGCCGGCAACGGCCGGCGGCCGCTGCCGCCCCGGCGGGCGGTTCGAGCAGCGAGACGAACTCGGCGTCGTGTGCCCGCAGCAGCAGATGCGCGCCGATCAGCGAGGACCGGATCGCGGCGTCCTTGGTGGCCGCGGGCTCCGGATGCTCGTTGCGCACCGCCACCGAAAGGCGCGTGTATCCGTTGTCGACGACGGATACACGCACGCGGACCCGGACCGCCAACGGCAGCCGCCGTCGCACGATCCGGCCCACGACCACGCCCCGCGCGTCGGTCACCGGCTCGGTGTCCGCGCCGCCCGGAACCTCGTGGACGGTGTCCGCCACCTCGCCCAACGGAAGTTCGGCCAGCACGACTTCACGCTCGACGGCCTCGTCCCAGGACATCACCGACTCCCCGTCGACGGTGAGCTGCTCGACCGGCACGTCCACCCCGTCCTCGCCGATGCTCCGCACCTCGCGGACCTGGAGCTGGAGGAAGCGCAGCTGCACGGTGACGGCCGCAGGCCCCTCGTGCGGTGCAAGCAGGCACTGCATCTCCATCTCCGGCTCCTCGCCGAAACTCGCCGCCGTGGCGCGCGGCGGACCGAGGACCCCGAACTGCCAGCGCGACCGGTTCTTGTGCGAGCTCGCCCGGTAGGGGTACAGGAGGTATCCCTCGTACAGGACGGCGTCGGCGATCGAACGCACCTGGTCAAGACTCACAGGACCACCCCGTCGTGCTCGTGCTCGGCCAGGAGGGCCTGGACCGTCTCGTCCCAGCTGATCAGCCCGCGCCGGGCCCGGAAGTCCGCGAAGCGTGCCAGCACCTCGTGGTCCAGCCGGATCCACCCGGTGTTCGGGTAGTGCGCCGCCACCATGCGTCGCCAGACCTCGACCGGCATCGGGTGCCGGGCCTCGCAGCCCCACGGCACCTGCTCGACCCCGAAGCCCTTGCTGCCACGGGTGAAGACCGTGCCGGAGAACATCAGGGCGAGGGGCACTGAACCCTCGCCCAGGGCGTGCAGATAGCGGGAGCCGGTCACGTCGAAGTCATACGTGCAGGGCAGCGCGAGATCGACCTCGGTCGCACCGCTGAATCCCTGCACGGTGGTGTCGCAGCTCATCCACTGGAACGGCTTCAGGGTGTCCGTCCAGCGGTCCCGGCCGCCGAACAACGCCACCAGACCGCTCTGTTCGGCCTCGTCGTAATGGCGCCGCTGCGGTTCGATGCGGACCTGGCAGTGCAGCGCGATGGCGTGGATCCGCCGGCCCGTCCGCTCCTCGATCCGCAGCCGCGCGGTCAGCTGCGGAGCGGCCGCGTACGGCTCGGCGACGACGTCGAGCACGGAGAACGCGAAGTCGTTCACGGCGCCCCGCTCCCCGTGGCGGGCCGGCTGCGGTCCGCCACCTGTGCGAAGAAGCCGTCCATCGCGGTACGGGCCTCGGGCCCGCCGTCGAACCCGCGCCACAGCGTGCGCAGTTGGCCCACCAGTTCGTAGCAGGCGTCGATCGGCACCAGATGGCACGAACTCTCGTTCTCCGCCGTACGCCGGATCAGCAGCGCCTCCACGTCCGGACGCAGCACGGCGAGTTCCGGGCTCGACTCGACGACGGTCGCCCAGGCGTCCAGCGGCAGTTCCGACTCGGTGGCGCCGGCGGGCCCGGGGTAGAACGCAACCATCCGGTCCTGGGCGGAGTTGCGGAACAGGAAGGCGAGCCCCACGGGAATCTGCAACTCGTCCCAGGCACGCCCGTCCACGGTCAGCCCGGCGAAGTTCAGATAGCGCTCGGGGACCGCCCGGTAGCGCAGCTCCGCGTTCTCGTCGGTGAACAGCAGATAACAGGCCCGGCAGCCGCACATCAGGGCACGGCTGTCGAGGTTCACCACATGGGGGTGGTTCTCGCCGATCGGTTCCGCGCACATCTCGCAGCGTTCACCGGCGGGCGGCCGCGGCCGGTTGCGCGTGAGCCGCAGCAGGGTGGAGACCGGAGAGACGGAACGGCCGGCGGCGATCACGGCGCCACCGCCGCGGGGACCGACACCGAGACCGAGGCACCGTCCGACAGCAGGGGCAGCGGGGTCAGGTGCACAGGGTCCCCGTCGAGGCAGACCCCGGCCCGCCGCACGTCGTAGTGCGCCCGGCAGCCGGCGCAGCGCAGGATCGCGTCCCCGGACCGACCGCCCAGTCGCCGCGCCAGCGTGGCACCCTCGAACGGCCGCTCGCAGCGCGCACACCGGTCCTCGAAGGCGAAGAGATCCGTGCCCACCCGGCAGGCCACCATCTGCATCGCGCCGACACCGACCCGGGCCACGGCGCCGGACTCCAGTCCCGACAGCTCGGGCACGACCTCCCACGACGCGCCGTCGCCGGCCGTCCCGTGCTCCGCGTGCAGCCGGGCGAACAGCGAGTCCACCGGTACCAGCGGTCCCGCTGCCCCGGCGTCCTCGTCGGCCGGGGTCTCGACCTCGATGGAGGTGATCTCCGGCGCCGCCGCCTCCACAGCACCCTGCACGGCCAGTTTGAGCGTGACCGAGGACGACGGGCAGCCGTCACAACTGCCCAGCAGCCTCAACCGGACAGTGCCCTCGTCGGTGACGGTGAGCAGTTCCACATCACCACCGTGCGAGCCCAGATACGGTCGTACGCTCTCCAGCGCCTGCTCGACCCGGGTCTCCACGCCGTAGGGATGCAGCCCGTGCACCAACAGGACGCCGGCCACCAGCTCGTCGGCGGCCAGGGCGGCCAGGACGTCGTCGTCCAGCCGCCCCTGCTCGTGCACGAGGCCGAGCAGCCGTTCCAGCCCGGCACCGTAGAAGTCGGAGACGAGCCGCACCAGTTCCTCGCTGCGTTCGCGGGCGCTCGCGCCGCCCGAACCGCTGGCGGCGATCAGCGCGTCGATGCGTTCACCGGTCGTCCGCCAGGGCGTGGCCGAGGACTCCTCCCGCGCCATCACTCACTGCCCGCGGACTGGGTGGGGGAGTGCAGGAGTTCCAGCTTCTTGCCCTCGCCGAGATACATGTGCACACCGCAGGGCAGACAGGGGTCGAAGCTGCGCACTGTGCGCATGATGTCGATGCCCTTGAAGTTCTCCCGGTCGTTCTCCTCGAAGATCGGCTGGCCCTGCACGGCGTCCTCGTAGGGGCCGGGTGTGCCGTAGGTGTCGCGGGGGCTGGCGTTCCATGGAGTCGGCGGGTACGGGTGGTAGTTGGCGATCTTGCCGTCCCGGATCACCATGTGGTGGGAGAGCACACCGCGGACCGCCTCGGAGAACCCGCAGCCCACGCCCTCCTCGGGCACCTCGAACCTCTCCCAGGTCTTGGTGTTCCCCGAGCGGATCTCCGCGAGCGCCTGCTCCGCGAAGTGAAGCGCGCAGGCGGCCGCGTAGGCCTGGAAGTAGCTGCGTGCCCGGTTGCGCTCGATGGTGTTGCTCCACTTGGGGACGTGCCACTCCAGCTCCACCGGCCCCTTGAGGGCGGTCTTGGGGAGGTTGATCTTCACGCTGTGGCCGGTGGCCTGGATGTAGCCGATGTCGACCAGACCGGCCAGCGCGGTGGTCCACAGCCGCGCGAGCGGCCCGCCGCCCGTGTCGAGCGCCAGATAGTCCTTGCCGTCGAACCACCGGGGCGACATGACCCAGCTGTACTTGCCGTCCAGGTCCCGCTTCTGCGGCTGCGGGTTGGTGTGCTGGTTCCACGGGTGGCGCCGGTCGACCGGATTGCCGAGCGGATCGTGGGAGACGAAGGTCTCCTGCTCGTCCCAGTCGTTGTAGTACGACGAACCGAGCAGGATCCGGATGCCGAGGTTGATCTTCACCAGGTCGGTGGTGACCAGCTTCCCGTCGACGACGACACCGGGGGTGACGTACATCTTCCGGCCCCAGTCGGTCATGTCCTTGTATTCGAAGTTGCAGTGCTCCGGGTCCTGGAAGGAGCCCCAGCAGCCCAGCAGGATGCGGCGGTTGCCGACCTGCTCGTACCCCGGCAGGGCTTCGTAGAAGAAGTCGAAGAGATCGTCGTGCATCGGCACGACCTTCTTCATGAACTCGACGTACCGCTGGAGGCGGGTGATGTAGTCCGTCATCAGCTGGACGGTCGCCACCGTGCCGACCCCGCCGGGATAGAGCGTGGAGGGGTGGACGTGCCGGCCCTCCATCAGGCAGAACATCTCCCGGGTCATCCGGCTGACCTGGAGCGCCTCGCGGTAGAACTCGCCGGTGAACGGGTTGAGCGATCGCATGATGTCGCCGATCGTCCTGTATCCGTGTGCGTCGGCGTGCGGGGAGGGGGTGCGGTTGGCCTGTTCCAGCACCCCGGGGTTGGTCTCCGCGACCATCTTCTCGCAGTAGTCGACCCCGACCAGGTTCTCCTGGAAGATGTTGTGGTCGAACATGTACTCCGCGGCTTCGCCGAGATTCACGATCCATTCACCGAGGTGCGGCGGCTTCACCCCGTACGCCATGTTCTGCGTGTAACAGGAACACGTGGCGTGGTTGTCACCGCAGATTCCGCAGATGCGACTCGTGATGAAGTGCGCGTCCCGCGGATCCTTTCCCTTCATGAAGACCGAATAGCCCCGGAAGATGGAGCTGGTGCTGTGGCACTCGGCAACCACCTTCTGCTTGAAGTCGATCTTCGTGTAGATACCCAGGCTGCCGACGATCCGGGTAATGGGATCCCACGCCATTTCGACCAGGTCGTTCTTGCCCTGGCCGCCTTTGGCACCTTTGTGCTGAGTCGCGGTCATTGGCCGCCTCTTCTTTCTGTCCGTTGCGTTGGTCTACGGGGGCACTCACCAGGTGCGTGTGGCGCCGGTCGTGAGTTTCCTGCCGGGCCTACGCCATTTCGGTTCGCGGTCCAGGGCGTGGGTGGTGAGTCGGCGCAGCCGCCGAATCGTCGACCCGTACAGCCCGACCGCGTTGGTCGAGAGCTTCCCGCCGGGCGGCTCGTCCATGAACGGCATGAACTTGTCCGGGAACCCGGGCATGGTGCAGCCGATGCAGATGCCACCGACGTTGGGGCAGCCGCCGATGCCGTCCATCCAGCCGCGCTTGGGCACGTTGCACTTGACCGCGGGGCCCCAGCAGCCCAGCTTGACGCTGCACTTCGGCGAGTCGTACTCCGTCGCGAAGTCGGCCTGCTCGTAGTACCCGGCCCGGTCGCAGCCCTCGTGGACCGTCGACCCGAACAGCCACGTCGGCCGCAGCGCGTCGTCGAGCGGGATCATCGGTGCCTGGTCGGTGGCCATGTAGAGCAGGTAGGTGAGCGTCTCCGAGAGGTTGTCCGGCTGGATCGGGCACCCGGGGACGCACACGATCGGGATGCCGTCCTTGGACTTCCAGCCCCAGCCCAGGTAGTCGGGAACCCCCATTGCGCCGGTCGGGTTGCCCGCCATGGCGTGGATGCCGCCGTACGTCGCGCAGGTGCCGGCCGCGACGACCGCGGTCGCCTTCGGCGCCAGCCGGTCGAGCCACTCGCTGGTCGTGATCGGCTGGCCGGTGGCGGGATCGTTGCCGAACCCGCACCAGTAACCCTCGTCGTGCAAACGCTCGTTGGGAATGGATCCCTCGACCACAAGAACAAACGGTTCCAGTTCTCCGCGATCGGCCTTGAAGAACCATTCGAGAAAATCGTCGGAACCGCCGTTCGGGCCGCACTCGAAATCGATGAGCGGCCAGTGGACGGCGACCTGCGGAAGTCCCGGCAGGGCGCCGAGGGCGATCTCCTCGATGCTCGGCTGCGTGGCGGCGGTCAGGGAGACGGAATCGCCGTCACAGCTCAGTCCTGCGTTGATCCACAGCACATGGATCAGTGTGTCCTCCGCCTTTACCGCTTCCTCTGTCGGCATGGCAGTGTCGCCTTTCAGGATGACGGCCTACCGGCCATCGGCCCCCACAGGTGGCTATGCGCACATTGCTACCATCACGCCTCGATTCGCGGGCACCGGCAACAGGGGAATTCGCCGCTCCGCCTTGTCACCGGGGGCCGAATGATGGCATGCGGTCGGCCGCTCGGGTGATACGGACGGGGGACCGGTCCCGTCGGGCGGCGCCACGGTCCTTCCGTGGCCCTACGGTCGGATCCACCTGCGGAAGGACGAGGCACCGGTGCACGAGCTGGCCATCACACAGAGCGTCGTCGACGCGGTGTGCGAGCGCGCCGGAGGGCGTCCGGTCCGATCGGTCCGTGTCCGCGTCGGCGTGCTCACGGCCGTGGTGCCCGACTCGATGCGGTTCTGCTTCGGCCTGGTCACGGAGGGAACGGCCGCCGAGGGGGCGCAGTTGGAGATCGACCAGCCGCCCGGCGCCGGCCGCTGCCGTACCTGTGCCGTCGAATTCACCCTGACCGACCTGATTCTGTTGTGCTCCTGCGGCAGCGCGGATGTGGAGATCACATCGGGGCAGGAACTGCAGATCGTCTCCATGGAAGTGGGCTGAACCATGTGCGGTACCTGCGGCTGTGCCGAGGAGTCCGGTGGGACCAGGATCGTGATGCTGAGGGAGGACGATGCACCGGACCACGGACATCCGCATCCGGACCCGCACCCTCATCCGCACGGGTGTCGTCGGCCGAGCGGAGCCGGTGAGACCGTCACCGTCGAGCAGAAGGTACTCGCCAAGAACGACCTGCTCGCGGAGCGCAACCGGACGTGGATGACCGGTCGCGGCATCGTGGCCGTGAACATGATGAGCTCGCCGGGCGCAGGCAAGACGACCCTGCTGGAACGTGCCGTCACCGATCTCGGCGGCCGCCGGCCCGTGGCCGTCGTCGAGGGCGATCAGGAGACGAGGCTCGACGCCGACCGGATCAGGGGTACGGGCTGCGCCGTGGTGCAGGTGAACACCGGGGCGGGGTGCCATCTCGACGCGGAGATGATGCGGGAGGCCCTCACGGCGCTGTCCCCGGCCGAGGGCTCGCTGCTCATGGTGGAGAACGTCGGAAACCTGGTGTGCCCCGCCCTGTTCGACCTGGGGGAGCGCAGCAAGGTCGTGATCATCTCGGTCACCGAGGGTACGGACAAGCCGCTGAAGTACCCGTACATGTTCGCCGTCGCCGACCTGGTCCTGATCAACAAGTCCGATCTGCTGCCCTATGTGGACTTCGACGTGGAGCAGTGCGCGCAGCACGCGCGCTCCGTGAACCCGGACGTGCGTGTGCTGACGGTCTCCGCGACCACCGGCGAGGGCCTGGCCCACTGGTACGACTGGCTGACGGAGCAGCAGTAGCCGCTCCGTCGCCGCACCGTGGTCAGTCCCGGGGGGACGGGGGTGGCGGGACCGCGGTGCCGGACGCGGGGCGCTCCTTGCGGACGAAGGCCCGGCGCAGCTCGTGGTACGGGTGGTGCGGGTCCGCGAAGATGCGGTGCATGCGGACGAGTTCGGCCTCCCGGTACGGGGTCAGGTCGACCCGGTCCCGCTCCGACTTCTTCGCGTGGATCCGGGACTGCGTCGCGGGCAGGGCTGCCAGGCGAGTGGCAAGGGCGCCGACTTCCGAGTCGAACGACTGAGGGGCGCACGGGATCACCCTGTCGATCAGCCCGAGCCGGTGGGCCGCGGTGGAGCTGACCGGCAGGGCGTCCCGCATGAGCCGGTCGGCCGCTGCCGCGCCCACCCGCCGCGGCAGCGTGTACGTCCAGTACTCCGATCCGTACAGTCCCATCAGTCGGTAGTGCGGATTGAACACCGCGCCCGCCCTGCACCACACCTCGTCGGCGGCGAGGGCCAGCATCACGCCGCCCGCCGCGGCGTTCCCGGCCAGGGCGGCGACGACGAGCCGGTCCGTGGAGGTCAGCACCGCCTCCACCAGGTCGTCCATGGCATTGATGTTGGCCCAGGACTCGGCGCCGGGATCGGCCGCTGCTTCGATCACGTTGAGGTGGATGCCGTTGGAGAAGAAGTCCCGGCCGCCGCCGACGACCAGCACCGAGGTGGGCCGGGAGCAGGCGAACCGGTAGGCGCGCAGCAGGCGTTGGCACTGCGCAGTGCTCATCGCGCCGCCACGGAACGAGAATGACAGGAAGGCCGTCCCGGCCTCCTCGCGATAGCCGATCTCGGACCAGGTGTTGTCGTCCCCGGTGCGGTGCAGGGGAGCCGGCCGCTCGGGTACGCCGGACAGCCTCCCGGCCAGCGCCGAGGTGGCGGGGAGCTTGAAGGTGGCCGGGCCGCCCGGCGCCCGCCGGGGCCGCAGCTCGGGGATCCACACAGCGCCGTCGGTGGTCGCCCGGCAGATCGCGCCGTCCCGGGTGGCCACCACATCCCCCGGACGCCCGCCCGGCCGGGACTCGGGATACCCGCCGTGCAGGAACCACTCTCCGCCCAGGAACTCGTCGAGCACACCGGGCTGGGAGTCCGCCGCCCTGAGTTTGCGGACCACCGTCGCGGTGGAGTCCGACTGCCAGTCGATGCGGCGCAGCGACTGAGGGAACAGAGGGCGGCAGCGTTCGCCGTCTCCGGGGGCCTGCGGCGAAGGGGTGTACGTCCCCGAGGCGAAGCGTCCGACCGCCAGGAGCACCGCCTCCACAGCGGCGTCCGAGACCTCGTTGCGGTACAGGTCGCTCTTGCCCACAGGGGGCAACGGACAGGCCACGGACGCCCAGACGTCGCCCGCGTCCATCTCCGCGTTCGCCTGAAGCACGGTGACGCCCCAGCTGTCCGCTCCCTCGTGGACGGCCCAGTCCAGCGAGGAGGGCCCACGGTCACCGACCGGCCCCGGATGGACGACGAGACAGGTGTGGACCGACCAGACGTCCCTCGGGATCGCGGTTTTCAGGTACGGCGCCACGACAAGGTCCGGGCACTCCCGGCGGACGGCTTCCCGGACGGGGTCTTCCTCGTGCGCGAGCTGCACGGCAACGGAGTGCCCGTGGTCCCTCAGCTCCGCCTGGACACGTTGGGTAAGGCTGTTGAAGGCGCTTGCGACAAGCAGGATGTGCACGGCGATCTCCCGGTGGCTGCGGTCCGTCCTGACCGAGCGTGAGCGTGGACGCCTGCTGAGCGGGACTCACTCGGCGGGAACAAGCCGGCAATTCACTCGAAGTGCACACAGCGGACGGGGAGCCGAGGCGCCCTGCTCCGGTCTGCCATGTGAAGAGCTCGCGCCCGCTACCCTGACGGTGGCCTCAACGGAACTTGACGGACACGAATGTGACCATGTCAACCGTCAGGTACGCGGTCGGCTCTGCCGCCCCCGAACTCGTCGGACTCCACTGCGGCCATTGCCGCCTTGGCGCGTCCGCTGAGCCGCGGCAGTACCCAGGCATGCGGATCGGCCTCCTTGAGGTGATGGAGGGAACGCTGCCTCGCGTACTCGCGGAGGTCGCCGAGCGTGCCGTGTCCGCGAGGAATTCCGGTACGCCACCCGTACCGACGACGGGTTGGACCTGTAGATCGGCCAGTGGGCCGTTCGGCGGCCGCCGGGCGTCCGCTGAACGGCCGCAGAGTCGGTGAGGAAGCGGTCTTCCAGCGAGGCGCGGGCCGAGAGGAGCGCGGTACCCCACTTCCATCCCGGTCGACCGCGTCGAAGCCCCGGTAGGGGCAGTTCGTCGCCGCAACGGTCGGCCGGGCCCACCGGGGCGCTGTTGGGCAGCGCGGACCGTGCCCGCAGGGCCGCGGACACGGCCGACGACAACGGCCCTGCCGGGGCAGTACCGGCTTGTTGCGGTTCTCGGACATCGCGCTTCCCTCCGGCCGTTCGGGTCCGAGCAACCGCATCCATCATCGATGCTCGTCGTGTGTGCGGATCCCCGCATCTCCAGCGCAGTGCGGCGACTGCGGACGAAGGCTGTCCGGTGCGGGCAACGGCAAGGATTCCGGTCGGGGCAGCTGCCCGCTGAGACCTGAAAGAAAGCCCTATATCATGAAGTAGCGCCTTTGGTGCAAGAAGGGGAAATGTGCTGCCTCCGTCTACGGAGAGTGACCATGGCCGCAGCCGAAGAAGACGAGACCCGGCGCCCCGGGCAGCCGTCCGGTGGAAAGGCGGCGAGGAGAGCCGAAGGCTCACGGGACTCGGGACGGACGAACCGAACCGAACGGAAGGGCCGTGGCGTGTCGGCGCCGCAGGCCATGCGATGTGCGGCTGACCAGTTGCGGGAGCTGCTGGGACGGGCTCCGGAATCGGTCTCGGCCATCAGGCCCATGGATGAGGGCTGGCAGGCGGACGTAGAGGTCCTGGAGCTGGAGCGTGTGCCCACCACGACGAGTGTGATGGCGAGCTACCGGGTCCGGCTGGACGCGGAGGGCGAGCTGGTGGAGTACGAGCGCACCCGCCGCTACACGCGGGGCCAGGTGGACCGCGGTGGCTGACCGTGAAGACCTTCGGTACATCCGACAGAAGAGCGACATGGCGGTGCCCCGGCCAGGGGAGCCGCCGAAAGGAGGCACTTCATGACTGTGGTGCCGCAAGGCGGAGGAACTCTCGCCCCGGGCGGCGGAGGCTCCGGCAATCTGTACGACATCCTCGATCTGATCCTCGACCGCGGCCTGGTCATCGATGTCTTCGCGCGCGTCTCCCTGGTGGGCATCGAGATCCTCAAGGTCGACGCCCGCGTGGTCGTGGCCAGCGTGGATACCTACCTGCGCTTCGCGGAGGCGTGCAACCGCCTCGATCTGGAAACGGGGCGCAAGGCGCCCTCCCAGCTGACCGATCTGGTCGGAGAAGTGACCGAGGGCGGTGCGCACGGCAAGGCGAAGGGCGCACTGACCGGGGCGGCCGAAGTCATCGGCGACGCCCTCGCGCGGGGCCGGGGGGACGACGAGGAGGACGAGGACGCTGAAGAGGTCGAGGAGTTGCGGGAACGGCCGAGGCGCCGCTCCGCCGCTCGGCGCCGGAAGGAGTGAGCCGTGGCCGTGTATGTGTACACCATCGTCGCCAAGGAGCATCCACAACGCCTGGACGGCATGGTAGGAGTGGGTGACCCGCCTGCAGCGCTCCGGACGGTGCGTACGGACGAGCTGTGCGCGGTCGTCAGCGACGCCCCCGAAGGACTTCGGCCGAAACGGCGGGATCTCGCCGCCCACCAGGCGGTACAGGAGCACCTGATGGGCGACGGAACCGTTCTTCCGCTCCAGTTCGGTTTCACCACGACGGACGACGACGCGGTGCGCACCGTCCTGGAGGAGCGGGGTGACTGGTTCCTCGGACGCCTCCGGGCCCTGGACGACTGTGTCGAGTACAACCTGAAGGCGAGCCAGGACGAGAGCGCGCTGCTGCGGCAGATCCTGGGCGAGTCCGAGGAGGCGCGCAGGCTCAACGACGCGATGAGGAGTGGCCGTCACAGTCCGGAAGTCCCGCTTGCGCTCGGGGAACTGGTGGCCGGTGAAGTCGAGGTCCGGCACAGCCGCACGGCCGACGCCATCGTGGACGCGCTCTGCGGCTTCGCACAGGAAAGGCATGTGTCGCCGCCGGCCGGGGACGACTTCCTCAATGTTTCCTTCCTGGTGAACCGGGAGCAGGAGAAGCCCTTCCGCATCGCCGAACAGGAGCTCGCCCAGGAGCTCGGCCCGGACTACGACCTGCGGCTGCGCGGGCCCCTGGCCGCGTACAGCTTCGTCCAGGAGACGTGATGGGAGTACTCACTCAACTCGTCACGCTCCCGCTGGCTCCCGTGCGGGGGGCGGCCTGGGTGATCGAGCGTGTCGTCCAGGCGGCGGAGAACGAGTACTACGACCCCGGGCCCGTGGAACGGGAACTCGCAGCCCTCGAACGGCGGCTCCTGGCGGGGGAGATCGACGAGGAGACCTTCGACCGGCGCGAGGACGAACTGCTGGACCGGCTGGACGAGATCAGAGCCCGTGGCCGGGGCAGCGGCGGCTGAGCCCGACGCAGCGTCCTCCACCCGACGAACCGCAACCGGGCGCATCCGCCGATGTGCCGGAGCAGCAGGAATCGAGGTGCAGCCGTCGTGACCGAACCCGTTGCCAGGAGGCTGGGCGACGTGCCGTCCCGGTCGTCCTCCTACGGACCGTACGCCCAGGGATCCTCCGCCAACCTCGCGGACATACTGGAACGCGTCCTGGACAAGGGCATCGTCATCGCGGGCGACATACGGATCAACCTCCTGGACATCGAACTGCTCACCGTCAAACTGCGTCTGCTGGTCGCATCGGTGGACAAGGCGAAGGAGATGGGCATCGACTGGTGGGAGCACGACCCGTCGCTCTCCTCCCGTGCTCACGAGGGCCACCGCTCCCTCATCGAGGAGAACAAGCGCCTGCGAGCCGAGATCGAGGCCCTGCACCAGGGCACGGAGGTGGGCACGGACGAGGTGTTGACGGACGGAGCGCGGGAGATCTCCGACGCTGCCCGCCGTACTTCGCCCGGCGAGCAGGACCGGCGACGGGTCGAGGAGCGGGGTGAACCATGACTGTCGCCATCAGCTACGCCTACGCGGTCGCCCGCGACGACGGGGCGCTGCACGAAGCGCTGACGGGCGTCTTCGGAGTTTCCGGGGCGCCGGTGCGCCTGGTGCGTACGGAGGACTGCGACGGCCTGGTGGTCGCCGTCAGCCCGGTTCCCTCCAACGACTTCGACGAGGAGTCACTGCGCAGACACCTTGAGGACCTGGACTGGGTGGAGCGCACCGCACGGGCCCACCACCGGGTGGTCGAGGCACTGGCCGGACGCACCACCGTCCTGCCGCTTCGCCTGGTGACGCTCTATCGTGACGACGAGCGCGTGCGTTCCGCTCTCGCGGACGGCTGCGACGGGTTCGCCTCCCGTCTCGACGAGCTGACCTCCCGAGCCGAATGGGGGGTCAAGGTCTTCGTCGACGAGCCGTCCTCGGGAACTCCGCAGGACCCGCCGGCCGCGGAGCTGAGTCCCGGCCGGGCCTACCTCAGCCGTCGAAGGGACCGACGGAACGCCCGTGAGGACGCCTACCGCCGAGCCGGGCAAGCCGTGAGCCGCATCGAGTCCGCTGCCCGGGCCCACGCGGTCGGGCGCGTCAGACACCGCCCGCAGCAGGGCGCCCTGGGGCCCAGGACGGGTCAGAACGTCAGTAACGACGCCTACCTCGTGCCGCTACGGGACGCGGAGGACTTCCGGGCCGAGGTGGCTCAGGCGGCGGACGGCTTCACGGGCGTGCGCGTCGAGATCACGGGCCCGTGGGCCCCGTACTCCTTCGCCGCCGCGGACCTGCCGCAGGGCCGCACGGACGCCGCCCCATGAGACCGGTGGACGGACCGCCGGTACCGGACGAGGAGCCGCTCCCCGACCGGCAGGTGGCGCTGATCGACCTGCTGGACCGATTGCTCGCCGGCGGTGTCGTGCTCACCGGGGACATCGTGCTGTCCATCGCCGACATCGACCTCGTCCGTATCTCCCTGCGTTCGCTGATCGTGTCCATCAGTGAAGAGAACCTCAGCCCGTGGAACGCGCTTCCCGCCCGCAGGAGACCATGATGAACGGTGACCGGCGTATGTCCCGTGGTCGCTTCGAGGAGATCTCGGAAGCCGCCGACCGTGCCCTGCGCGCCCTTCCCGCCACGAAGAGGAACGCCCGAAGCGGCCCCCGGCCGCCGGCCCACCGGGTGACAGCGGACCCCGACACGGTCGAACGCGACCTCATCAGACTCGTGCTCACCCTCGTCGAACTGTTGCGGCAGCTCATGGAACGCCAGGCTCTGCGCAGGGTCGACGCGGGAGACCTCACGGAGGAACAAGAGGAGCGACTCGGAGCGACGCTGATGATCCTGCACGACCGCATGACCGAACTCTGCGCTCAGTACGGCCTTTCGATGAGCGACCTCAATCTGGACCTCGGTCCACTCGGAAACCTGCTGCCGCCCACCGAGTGACCGGCGGGGGCCGCGAGGTTGACCGCTGCGGCCCGCTCAGGGCAACCGTACGTGCACCGTGCTGTCTTCGGCCACCCGCACACCGAAGACAGCCTGTGGCGCCATGCGTGTGCCACTGTCAAGTGTCGGGAGGGGCCCGGCTCACTCCGTCGGCGGGGAGTCCAGGACGATTCGTCGAGCAACCTCAGGCGTGCGCCGGTGGGCCCGAGGACTCATGCCTCCTCCTCGTCCTCGTCCGCTGCGTCGTCCGCCTCCCATTCGCCCTCCGTTTCCGCTTCTTCTTCGTCCGCCTCTTCGGACTCGTCCTCGTTTTCGTCCTCGACGGCCTCCTCGTGGGTGCGCACCGTCTCGCCGTCACGGATCTCACCGCGCCAGCCCTCGGGCGGTTCGTCGCTGAGGGTGACGTGGCGCTGGAAATGCTTGAGGTCCAGGCGCAGTCTTCGACCCTGCGCGCGCCAGAGGTTCCCGGTCTTCTCGAACAGTCCCGACGCGTAGTACTCGACCACCAGCACGATGCGTGTCAGGCCGGGGGTCAGCTCGTGGAAACTCACAGCGCCTCGCGTCGTGCCCTTCGCTCCCTCGGACGTCCAGACGATCCGTTCGTCAGGTACTTGTTCCTGTACCGTCGCCTTCCACGCCCGCGACGAGGGGCCCACTTTGACCTTCCAGTCGCTTGTCGACTCATCGGCCGACGAGACGTCGCGAACCCCCTTGGTGAAGCCACTGAACTTTTCGTACTGCGTCCAGTGGTCGTAGGCGGTGCGCAGCGGAACGCCCACATCGATCACTTCGATGATGTTGGTGACCTTCCGGTCGCCGTGCCCCTTGCCACCGCCACCGCCGAGAGCGGTCCCCGCTGTGTTCATGAGCTTGTCCTTGACGTTCGTCGCCACCCCGGACAGCGCCGCCTTCAGAGGGGATTTGCCGCGCAGGAGACCCGCTGCGACGTGCGTGAGCGTTCCGCCGTCTGCCGCGGCGTCGGTGAGCCGGTCCGTCACGTCGAGCAGCTTGTCGCTCGTCTGCTCCGCCAGGATTCCGATGCGGGCCGCCACGTAGTCGGCCATTTCGTCGCGGAGCCGGTCGAGCCCCGAACCCGCAGTTTCCTGTGCCAGCTTTGCCATGATCGGTCACCTCCCGTGCTCGGCGCGTGGTGAAGCCTTCTTGCGGGTGGCAGGGGCTTTCTGCCGCGAAGGGGTCTTTCCGGTGGTCTTCTTGGCCGGGCGCTTGTCGGAAGGGGCCGTTTTCCCGGCCGTTCCTTGTCGGCGGTCGCCCCCCTGCCCGTCGTTCCCTGTGCGCCCGGCAGACTTCTTCCCCGAGGCCTTGCCGGCCTTCTTGCCACGTTCCGCTCTGCCCCGCGCCTGGGAGGCTTCTGCGGCAGGCTCCTCCTCGGGCTCCTCCTCGGGCTCCTCCTCG
>NZ_BMTF01000010.1:0-82310 GCF_014649535.1 Streptomyces gelaticus | reverse complement strand
TCCTCGCCCTGTCCCTGCTCCCCGGCGCTTTCCAGCCGGAGCGTCCGTTCATGGAGGGCATCGGCGAAGGAAGCCAGTCGGCGGTCGGCAGCCGCCGAAACCGCCTCGCGGCCCGCCGTCATCAGTTCGCCGCGGACCTGTTCCCCCAGGTCCGCGACTTGGGGGACCTCTGCGAGCCGTTTCATGCCCTGAGACACGAGCTTCCGCGGTTCGATCCCGTACTGCCGGCCTGCCACATAAGAGGCGGCCGCCAGCGCGAGGCGCCCCTTCTTGGTGCGTCCCAGCACGTAACCGCCCGCCAGCGCTGTGGCGAGCAACAGCCTGTTGACCTCGGTCATGGGTGCATCACCTTCGTAGAGCATCGGCCGGGGGCGCTGCGAGCGACCTCCGGCTCCTGGTGTTCCGGCCCGAGTCGTCGTCGAGCAGCGCGCGTACGGCCCCCGGATTCTCCGGGGAGGCGGCCCCGTCGACCGGCCGTACGGCCCGGGTCCGGTTCGTTGAGCGACGAACGGCCCGCACGTCCCTTGAACGGAACGTGCGGGCCGTCATCCGGCACTTCTCGACCGCCGACCGTCTCCGGTCGTGCGGTGGGGCAACGGCGAGGGCTACGGGGCGGGCGGTACGTGGGGTGGGGGCTGGTCATGGCCACCACTCATCTTCTTCTTCATCTCGCCCTTGGCCTGCTGGATCTTTCCCTCGGCCTCCTTGCGCCGGTCGCCCGTCAACTTGCCCATGGCTTCCTGAGCCTTGCCCTTGATCTTGTCCTTGCCGCTTCCGTGAACCATGGCGAACCCTTCGACGGGCGATATCGCACTCACTCTCAAACGTAGTTCCTCTCCGGCACATCGGCGCGGTGTGGATACGGGCCGCATCGGGTCGGTCCGGCAGGGTAACGGGCGACCTGACTGCAGGTTTTGGATTCTCGATATCGGAATACGGTGCTATATGGCTCAGTTCGGATGCGTGATGACGACCGAACGAGCCGCGCGCCCCCGTCGCGCACATGGCCGGTACCAATCAAGAACCTGTCGTCGCAGACGCTCACGGGCAGTTGAGATGCGTTGACCGTCACGGAGCTCTCGGCCACCGGGTCCGTAGCAGTCCGATTCCGTGAACACGCAGGGTGATTGGCGCGTGCGGCCGCGCAGGAAGTAGGAGGTGCCGGGTCATCCGAGGTCGTCCGGTGCGAGGTCGGGGCGCAGCCGGTGCCAGGAGGGCTGGCGGAGCAGTCCCGCGCGGGTCCTGGTCGTGTAGCGGACCTCGCCGACCAGGCGGGGCAGCACCCATCGGGCTCCGGTCACGCCCGGTGTCTCGTCGAAGGGGCACTCGTCGATCGCGGCGGTGTGGAGCAGACGGGCGAGGGTGGTCCGTTCGGTGTCGCTCCACCCGGTGCCGACGCTGCCCACGTACCGGAGGACGCCACTGTGCCGTTCTCCCACCAGCAGGGCGCCGGGCAGGCCGGTGAGCCGGCCGCGGCCGGGTACCCACCCACCGACGATCACATCGGCGGTCCGGATGTTCCGGATCTTGATCCACGCGCGGGACCGGATCCCGGGTTCGTACACGGAAGCAAGCCGCTTCGCGAGCACACCCTCCAGCCCGGCGGCCCTGGTCATCTCCAGGGCCTGCTCGCCGTGCCCGACTACTGCCGCGGGCGTCGACCAGTGCGTTCCGTCCAGTCCCAGGCCTTCGAGAAGACCCCGGCGCTCGGTGTACGGCAGCCCGGTCAGGCTGCTGCCGTCCAGATGCACCGCGTCGAACAGGACCAGGTGGGCAGGCACGATCCGAGCCATGCGGGCGGCCTTCGCCGGGGAGGTCAGTCCCATGCGGGACTGCAGCCGTTCGAAGTCGCTGCGTCCCTCGCTGTCGAGTGCGACGATCTCGCCGTCCAGGACCGCGGGCCGGCCGAGCACGGACCCGAGGCCCACGAGCTCCGGGTAGACGGTGGTGATGTCCGCGCCCGACCGGGACCGCAGGACCGTGGTCCCGTCGCCCGGCAGGTAGACCATGGCCCGCTGCCCGTCCTGTTTCACCTCGAACGCCCAGTGGTCCTGGCCGGCTGCGGCCGGCAGGGTGCCCGCGGTGGCGAGCATCGGAGCGATCCGCGGCAGACTCACCATGATCGCTGCTCCCGCTGTTCAGGACGCGCTGCGCTTCCTCGTGGTCTTCTTGGCCGTGCCCTTCTTGGCCGCTTTCTGCTTCGTGGCTGTCTTCCCGGCCGGTGCGGCCTTCTTCGCCGCGGCCTTCTTGCGGGGCCGCATCGTGTGCACGGTGGCCTCCTGGCCGTGCTCGCCGCGGCTCTCCTTGGCCGCCTTGACGGAGGCGTTCAGCGCGGCCATCAGGTCCACGACCTTCCCGGGTTCCTTCTCCTCGCCCTCGGCCTGCTCGGGGAGCTCCTTGCCCTCCGACTTCGCTTCGATCAGTTCCTCCAGGGCGGCACGGTACTCGTCCCGGAATCCGGAGATGTCGTCGAGCGCCATGGTTTCGGTGAGCTGGACGGCCCGTTCGATTTCTTCGTCGTCCAGGTCGACGTCCCTGGGCGCGAGGGATTCGGGGCTGCGGATCTCGTCGGGCCACCGCATCGCGTGCAGGACGAGGGCGTCGTCGCGCACGCGGAGCAGCCCCAGTCGCTCGCGGTTGTGCCAGGCGAACTTCGCGACGGCGACCTTGTCCGAGCGTTCCAGTGCTCTGCGGAGCAGGGTGTAGGGCTTGGCGGCGGCCTGTCCGCCGACGGCGAGGTAGTAGCTGTCGCTGATCCGGACCGGGTCGATGCTGTCGGCGTCGACGAATGCCACGATCTCGATCGCCTTTGCGGTGGGCAGCGGCATCTCGTCGAGCTCTTCATCGGTGACCGGTACGACCTCGTCCCGGGTGAGCTCGTAGCCCTTGCCGATCTCCTCCTGCGGCACGACCTCGTCGTCGATCGAGCAGATCTTGCGTGTGCGGACCCTGCCCATGTCCTCCAGATGGACCTGCCGAAAGCGGATCGCATGGTCCTCGGTCGCGCTGACCACCTTGATCGGGATGCTGACCAGGCCGAACGAAATGGCACCGGTCCACAAAGGCCGCGGCATACATACCTCCAGGCCCCCCTGGCGGGTACGGACCGGGAAGCGGACCGGAACGCCAGGAGGGTCTCCCCGCCTGAAGGCAGGGGGCGCGACCGGGCCACCGCCCGCAATCCGATCCTTGTGCGGGGCCGGCATGATCGCATCACCAGGACTCCGGCTGGGCCACGCCGGCAGGGCGCACCGGCTCGCCGGACGGCCCTCCCACCCGCTCGTCGCGGCTTGGCGGCCGTGCCCCGGGCTCGCCGGCGCGGACCCCTTGCCGGTCCAGCACACGACCAGCGTCCGTTGCTCCGGCGGTCGCCCGCCGTGATCGCGTCCGGGAGGCGGAACGTACGATCGCCGGATGACCGGGCCTGGGAGGGCACAGTGGGATATTTCGAGGGCTTCGACGTGGCCGGGTTCTGGGACGACTCGGCGTACGCGCTGAAGGAGTACGTGGAGGAGACCCCACCCACGCAGGAGTTGATCGCGTCGGTGGAGGAGGAGCTCGGCGGATACCGGCTGCCCGGTTCCTACGTCGCGCTGATGACCGCGCACAACGGCGGCGTACCGGACCGGGACCACTTCCCCATGACCGAGCCGACCTCCTGGGCCGACGACCACATCGTGATCACCGGTATCAGAGGCATCGGACGGGCAAGACCGCAGTCGCTCTGCGGTGAGTTCGGCAGTCGGTTCTGGGTCGACATGTGGGAGTACCCCGACATCGGTGTCTACTTCGCCGACACACCATCGGCCGGCCACGACATGCTCGCTCTCGACTACCGCGCGTGCGGCAGGCACGGCGAACCGGCCGTGGTGCACGTCGACCAGGAGGACGACTTCGCGATCACCTCGGTCGCGGAGAACTTCGAGGCCTTCGTCACGGGGCTGGTCGACGGGTCCGTCTACGACACCTCGGAGCAGGACCTGATCGACGACCTGGCCACGGTGCGCGACGGCAGCTTCTCCCCGGTGCTGCTGCGTGCTTTCCGCGAGGTTGCCGGCGTCCTGCCCGACGCGGACCGGCGCATGCGGGTCCTCGCGGAGGCCATCGTGCACGACAAGGGGTTCTTCGCCCTGCACGCCGACGCGCGCTCCACGCTGATGTACGACTACTTGTTCTGGCTGTTCACCAGCTTCAACCAGGTCGGTTCCTTCGACCGGTACATGAGGACGCCTGCGCAGTACGAGCGGTCCTACGCGCTGCCGGACTACGAACTCATGATCGTCTTCAGTCTCGTGGCCGAGCCCTATGAATTCAGCACCGGTGGATACGCCCGCGGCTTTCTCGAGGACTGGTGGAACTCCCGTGTCGCCTCGGGCCGTATCTCCGAGACCTCAGGCGGCTATCGGATGACGGATGCCGCCGTCACTGCCCTGCTGGGCGAACTCGCCGCCGTGGCCGGCGACCGGTAGCCGTGCTCGTGCGGCGAAGGAGTCCTCGGTCCCGGGGCACGGCGAGATCTCCCGCCGGGTCGGTCGTCCCTCGACCCCGGTGGTTCCGGCCTTTCGCTCGGCCGTGCCCGGTGCGGCGAGGATCATTCCGTGGTCCTGCGGCCGCTCAGCAGATCGCGGATGCGGTCCACCAGCCCCGCCCCGGGAGCGATCAGCTTCTCGAGGGGCGGGGAGTGGGGGAGGAGCGGATGCGGGCGGGTGGGGGCCGTTTCCTTGGACAGACGGACCAGTTGCCCCAGCTCGTCCAGCTTCTCGGCCGAACAGGACTCCGCGAGCTTCGGGAAGAGATCGTGTTCCTCCTCGCGGACGTGGGAAGCGACCTTGAACTTCAGCTTCGCGGTGATGTCGTTGAACTGCGGATCATCCGGGTGCAGTGCTTCCAGGTCCTTGAGCATCCGCTCGACCTCGGTGTGTTCGGCGAGTTCCTTGTCGGCCATCGCCCCGCCGTGCGGAACGTGCTCACGTACCGCCGGATACAGATGCATCTCCTCGGCCATCGAGTGGCGTACCAGCTCCGCGGTCAGCACGTCCGCCAGCTCCCGCCGCTGCGGATGACCGACCGGCTGGGCTTCGATCCGGGCGAAGAGCTCGTCCATTTCGCGGTGATCGGCCATGAGTTCCTCGATCACGTTGCCGCCGTGTCCCATGACAGTCCTTCCCGGCTCGTTGCCCCGCAGGGCGCGGTTCGGGTGCCAGACAACCGCAACGGACCGGAAAGCCCCGCTCCGCACGCGACGACAGACCCGCCACTCACCTCCTCGGCGCAGTCGCGTTCCTTCAGGCGGCGGCCGGGGCGGCGCGGCTTCTTCCTTCCCGCGCGCTGCCCGTGTGGCGGGAGCCAGGTTTTGCGCGTCGCTCGGAAGAGATTCTCACTGGGTGCTCACGGCGAGCGCCGAATCCACCTCGCGGAGGAACGGTTCGAGGTCACCCGGGTTGCGTGAGGTGATGAGGGTCCAGCCCTGGGTGTCGTCCGTGACGACCGGCTCGTCTGCCCATTCGCCCCCGGCATTGCGGATGTCCGTCCTCAGCGAGGGGTAGGAGGTCATCTTCTTTCCCGCCACCACGTCTGCTTCGATCAGGGCCCACGGCCCGTGGCAGATGGCCGCTACGGGCCGTCCGGACGAGGTGAAGGCGCGGACGATGCCGGTCGCGGCATCCTGTCTGCGCAGGGTGTCGGCGTTCACGGTGCCGCCGGGGACCAGCAGCAGGTCGTAGGCGGCCGGGTCCACGTCGGCCAGCGAGAGTTCGGGCCGGACCGTCTTCCCGGGGGCCTTGTTCCTCACCAGCGTCCGGACGTCGTCCGTGGACACGGCGGCGACATCCACTTCGGCGCCCCAGCCGCGCAGGTGCTCCAGAGGTACCAGGAGCTCGTCCTGTTCGACCCCGTAGTTCGTGACGATCGCCAGTACCTTCCGCTTGCTCACGTCGTTGTCAGACATTCCCGGGTCCTTTCGGGAGGGGTGGAGTCCTGGGTTTCCGAACGTTGCGGGCTGCCTGCCGTCGCATCGGTGTCCGGGGCGGCGAGACGCCGTGCTGCTCAGAGGCCGTCACCGTTCCCGTGCACACCGACGGTGCGCGACGTGGGGCCCGCGGGGCCGGGGAGGTCCATTCCGGCGCCGACGCCCGAGCGGGGTGGTGCAGCGGGTTCGGCCGGCCCTTCACCGCGCAGGGCCACGGGCATGCCCGGCGGGTCAGCACATGATCGTCTCCGTGGCTGTCCGGCCCGCGGCCTCGTCCAGCGGGCTCCGGGAGCAATGTGTCGCCTGGCGGGCGAGATCGCGCAGCGCCGTCACCAGGCATCCGGGAACCGCTGCGGGGAGCGGCTCGGATTCCGAACCAGCGGAACACGGGGTACGGGGCACGGTTCGACCACTTCGTGCGGACCACCCGTGCCAGGATCGCCGTGCCGGCCGTGCCTCCCGGCTGTTGCACCGAGGCCTGCCGCAGGCGCCGCACGCTTGTCCGGTCGCTCTACCAGTAGTGCTTCCGTCCGGCGACCGCGTGTCCCATCCCGCCCAGGATCCACAGAATCAGACCCACCACGGCGAGGATGATCCCGATCGTCCACAGGATGGAAATGCCGGTCACGAATCCGATGACAAGCAGGATGACTCCGAGAATGATCACGACACGCTCCGATCTCGTGTGGCTCTTCTCTCACTCTGTCTCCGCTGAGTCGCCGCGGCAACCGCCGACGGCCCGAGGGCCACACTCCGGCCGGCTGCACGAGAACCGGACCACCGGTCTTCGGCGGTCCGGTTCCGCGGCTGGGTCCCGGCCTCGGGGAACATCGGTACAGCGGTTAACGCTAAGCCGGTGATCATGGCCTCTACCACGGGCGGCAGGCCCGGCGGCGAGGTTCGGCGGAAGATCCCTGAGCGTCTGCGGGCGCCGATAGCTTCGCGTCCATGCCAGTGGAGTTCCTGACCGATGAGCAGGCGGCGTCGTACGGCAAGTTCAAAGAGGAGCCGACCCGGCCGGAGCTGGAGCGGTTCTTCTTCCTGGACGACGAGGACCGCAAGCTGATCGCGAAGCGGCGCGGGGACCACAGTCGGCTCGGGTTCGCTCTCCAGATGTGCACCGTGCGCTACATCGGCCGCTTCCTCCCGGACGACCCGCTGGACGTGCCGTGGGTCGTGGTCGAGCACCTGGCCGTGCAGCTCGGCATCGAGGACGTCTCGTGCGTGAAGCGGTACACCGAGCGCAAGCCGACGCCGTACGAGCACGCGTGGGAGATCCGGGACGCCTACGAGTACCGCGAGTACGAGGATGCGGAGTGGTCGCGCCGGTTCCGGACGTTCCTGCACGGGCGGGCGTGGACGCACGCCGAGGGGCCGGTGGCGCTGTTCAACCAGGCGGTGGGCTGGCTGCGCCGTCACCGGGTGCTGCTGCCCGGGGTGAGCGTGCTGGCCCGGCAGGTGTCGGAGGCCCGGAAGGTCGCGGAGAAGCGGCTGCACGCCACGGTCGCGGGCGCCGCCCGCCGCGCCGACCCGGCGCTGCCGGGCGAGTTGGTGGCGACGTTGAAGACGCCGGAGGGGGCGCGGTTCTCGGAGCTGGAGCGGCTGCGCCGGCCGCCGACGCGGACGACGGGCACGGCGTTCGCCCGCGCGTTGGAGCGCGTGGACGAGATCGGCGCCTACCGGCTGGGCCGGTTGCGGCTGTCGCAGATCCCGCCGAACCGGATGGCAGCGCTGGCCCGGTACGCGCTGGGGTCAAAGGCGCCGCTGCTGGAGCGGGCGACGGAGCCCAAGCGCACGGCGATGCTCACCGCGGTCATGCGGCACCTGGAGGCGAAGGCGATCGACGAGGCCCTGGATCTCTTCCAGGTCCTGATGGCCACCCGGCTGCTGAACGCCGCGAAACGGAAGACGGAGAAGGAGCGGCTGTCGACGCTGCCGCAGCTGGAGAAGGCATCGCGCACGCTCGCGCGGGCGGCGAAGGTGCTGTTCGAGGAGCTGAAGCTGGTCGAGGAGCAGGAGACGGACCTGGACGTGGCCGCGCTGTGGGCGGCGGTGGAGGAGGTCGCCCCGCGCGCCGCCGTGATGAGCGCGGCGGCCACCGTGGTGACTCTGGTGCCCGAGGACGAGAACACGGCCGACATCGCGATGCGGGCCGCGCTGGCGACCCGGTACGCCACGGTCCGCCCGTTCCTCGCGCTGCTGGGCGAGTCGAAGGCGCTCGACGCGGCGAGCGCGGGCAAGCGGGTCCTGGCCGGGGTGCGCGGGCTTCCGGCGCTGGCGCGGCGGAAGGTCGGGGTGAAGCCTCTGCTGCCGCGCGAGGTCGACGACAAGCTCGTGCCGCCGGCATGGCGCAAGGCGGTGTACGCCAACCCCGATCTGCCGCAGGGCGCGGTGGACCGGGACGCGTACGTGGTGTGCGTGCTGGAGCAGCTGCACCGGGCCCTGAACAACCGCGACGTCTTCGCCTCACCCTCGCACCGCTGGTCCAACCCGCGCGCCCGCCTCTTGGAGGGCCCGGACTGGGACGCGGTCGAGGAGGACGTCCTGGCGGCACTGAGCCTGGACATGCCCGTCACCGAGCACCTGGCGGAGCTGGTGCGCGGCCTGGACGCCGGATGGAAGCAGCTCGCGATGCGCCTCACGGAGGCCGGGCCGGCGGCGAAGGTGTCCATCGAGGTGCAGGACGACGGGCGGGTGAAGCTGAACGTCGACAAGCTCGGCGCGCTCGGCGAGCCCAAGTCGCTGGCCTGGCTGCGCAAGCGGGTCGAGAAGATGCTCCCGAAGATCGACCTGCCGGACCTGCTGTTCGAGGTGAACGCCTGGACCGGGTTCCTCGACGCCTTCGTCCACCTCGGCGACGGCACGACCCGGATGAAGGACCTGCCCACCTCCATGGTCGCGCTGCTGGTCTCCGAGGCGTGCAACATCGGCCTGACTCCGGTGGTGAACCCCGGCTACGAGGCCCTGACCCGGGCCCGGCTCGTGCACGTGGACCAGTACTACCTGCGCGCCGACACCATCGCCGCGGCGAACGCAGCTCTCATCGCCGCCCAGGCCGACATCCCGATCGTCCAGTACTGGGGCGAGGGGCTGCTGGCCTCCGTAGACGGGCTGCGCTTCCAAGTGCCGGTGCGCACCATCAGCGCCGCCCCCTCGCCGAAGTACTTCGGCTTCAAGCGCGGCATCACCTGGCTCAACGCCGTCAACGACCAGGTCGCGGGCATCGGGCAGATGGTTGTCCCCGGCACCCCGCGCGACTCCCTGCACATCCTGGACGCGCTGCTGAACCTCGACGGCGGGGTCAAGCCGGAGATGGTGGCGACCGACAACGCCTCGTACTCCGACATGGTGTTCGGCCTGTTCAAGATCCTCGGCTACAACTTCAGCCCCCGCTTCCGCGACCTGGACGACCAGCGGTTCTGGCGGGCCACCATGCCCGGCGTCGAGACCGGTACGTACGGCCCGGTGGAGGACCTGGCCCGCAACCGGGTCAACCTGAACAAGGTGATCACGCATTGGCCGGACATGCTGAAGGTCGCCGGTTCCCTGGTCACCAACCAGGTCCGCGCCTACGACCTGCTGCGGATGTTCGGCCGCGACGGCCGCCCCACCCCGCTCGGGGCGGCGTTCGCGGAGTACGGGCGGATCGCGAAGACCGAGCACCTGCTGCGGGTGGTCGATCCGGTGGACGACACCTACCGGCGGCAGATGAACCGGCAGCTCACCGTGCAGGAGTCCCGCCACAAGCTCGCCCGCGACGTGTGCCACGGCAAGCGCGGCACCATCCATCAGGCGTACCGCGACGGGATGGAGGACCAGCTCGGAGCGCTCGGCCTGGTCCTCAACGCCATCGTGCTGTGGACGACGAAGTACATCGACGCCGCCGTCGCCCAGCTCCGCGCCGAGGGCCACGAACTGCGGGACGAGGACATCGCCCGCCTGTCCCCGCTCAAGCACCGCAACCTGAACCTGCTCGGCCGCTACAGCTTCACCGCCTCCGCCCCGGCCGCCGGCCTGCGCCCGCTGCACGACCCGGAGGCGCCGGAGCTGGACGAGGACGACGACGGGGCCGAGCTGGACTAGTCGTGGCCGACCAGCGCGGTGATGAGCTTGCGGGCCCTGGCCTTGGTCAGCCGCTTCGCGGCCGTCGCGCACCGCTGCCGGGGAGCGCGCGGGGCGATGTCGCTGCCCTTGATCACCTTGGCGAACTCGGTGTCGAACCGCTCCTTGCCGACCTTCTCCGCGAGCGTGGTCAGGTACTTCACCTGTGCCTCGGTGGCCGGCTCGGTCTTCGCCTGCTTCCGCCGCTCCTGGGCAGGGGCGTAGAGCTGCTTGTAGTGCTCCTTGCGAGCCGCCTCCGACTCCGGGCTGCGGCAGGTGATGTGCACGGACTCGTGCCAGGTCTGGGTGCCGGGCTTGCCGGTCACCGCCTCCCACAGGGCGTCAGCAGTCAGCTTCTCCTCGTCGACGCCTTCGGTCAGGCCGGGGCCGACGAGTCCGTAGTAGCCGGTCTTGCCCCGAGGAATCACTGTGAACCCGGCCGGGATGGCATGGGCTTCGAGCCAGTCCCGGCCGCACCCGCAGTGCCGGGCGTGGTACCCGGCCCACTTCCGCTCCAGCGGCTCGTACACCAGCCGGTCGCCGTAGTACTTCGGATCTCTCGCGAACCCAGACACGGCCCACAGTCTTCCACCGGTCCGCGGGCCGGGACCAGTGCGCCGTCACTCGAACGAGCGGCTACGCGGACGGCACCCTCGATCTCGGCCCGCAGCTGGG
Source organism: Streptomyces gelaticus (assembly GCF_014649535.1). Taxonomy (GTDB): domain Bacteria; phylum Actinomycetota; class Actinomycetes; order Streptomycetales; family Streptomycetaceae; genus Streptomyces; species Streptomyces gelaticus. The sequence goes on along the minus strand of NZ_BMTF01000010.1, from coordinate 71,566 downwards.
CGGCGAGGGCACGCTGAACGACGAGGACCGGCGCGGGCTGACCGCGCTGTTCTGGTCGAACATCAACCCGTATGGCACGTTCCGGCTCGATATGGATAAGCGGCTCAACCTGGCGCCCCTGGCCTTTCCCCGGCCCCGGCAGGCGATAGAGGGTGCGGCACGGGCGGCGCGATCCACCCCGTGACAGTGAGAGGCGTCCGCTACGGGGTCTTTCCGGCGTCGGTTTTTGCGATGCGGTTGGCAAGCATGGCGGACAGACTGAGGATACGGGTGCCCCGCTGCTCGGTCGGGTCGTCCATCTGGTGCGCTACGCCGATGAAGGCGCCTTGCCGGAAAATCAGCATCCGATTGACGTTCAACGGTGCCGGGTTGCTCTTGGCATCCGTGCCGTACTCATCGAAACCCTGGCTCTCCTCGCCTCTTCGCTCCAGCGCTACCTTGCGGAAGTTGCCGAACCCGCGGTCGGCCTCTTCATAGTCCTGCACGATGTCGATGTACGTCCGGTGGGCGGCAGCAGCGTCCGGGAACGCCAGCACCAAGAACTCAGCCCGGTTCTCCCCCTCGTTCTCGCCCCGGCCGAACTCCACCGCGCCGGCCGCGGTGGCATTCCTCTCGCATTCGGGTGCTGCCCGACAGAGGCCGCTACCAGCCGCTGACGTCCTAACCTCTGGTGTCCCAGCCCAGGGATACTCCTGGGCGTCCATACTGCTTCGACCCGGCAGGATCTGGCTGACCGTATCGGTCGTGGGCGGGAGAGCAGCGGCGCGGCTGGCAGAGCGCGTAGTGCCGGGTTCCGACGGCGCGTTGAGTGGTGAGTCGTCGGTGTTGTCGAACAGCCGCACACCTCCGTAGGCGGCAAGCGCGACGATCAGCACCACCAGGAGGACACCAGCAGCGAGGGACAGCTGCCCGGCACGGGTGTTGTTGATGGTCAGCGGGCCAAGTGCTACCTGGCTGCGTGTCACCTTGCTGCCTGTCATGACGACGCTGCCAGTGTGCTGTTGTGAGGGTGCATGGAGCAGCACTGCGAGCCGTCCAGCGAACTCGGCATCGCTGCTGATCTCGTCAGCAAGGGTGGCTTGCAAGTTACTGCTTGTCTCGGGATCACTTGGTGCGTTGGCCAACTCGTCTAGGGCGGCCTGCCCGCGAGCGGAACGGCTGAGCCTGCCGCGTACGAGATCCGACACCGCCGTATTCGCGGCGCCTGATGCTGCGGCTGAGAGAGCTTGCGCAGCCATCGCCGCCAGGTCAGGTGCATCCACGTCGGCCCCCCCCATGCCGTCCCCTGTCCCGCCATTATGGGCATGCTCGCGACAGCGCGGGCGCTTTCGGGAGTACGTCCCCTGGGAACAGAGGTACAGCCGTGATCATTCGCGGTGCCCTCCGATCTCCAGCCTTCCGGGCAGTCCGCCGAGTGTCGTCAAACGATCGAATGACGACAGGGGCGACGGGCGTCCAATGAACCCAGTGATTCCGGGGCCCGACGGCGGCTCCGATCCCATGAGATCCGATGACGGCTGACGACAGGGTTAGATGACACCCAAGGTCCGATGCGGCGGCAGAAGCGGGGAACAGCGTGGCCAATCTCGTCTACAAGCGAGTGTCGACCGACCAGCAGTCCACCGCTCGGCAGAACCTCGTCCTTCACGAGGCCGGCATTGAGGACCCCGTCGTCTTCGAGGAGGACCCCGGAACCTCCAGCCGCCTCCACCCGCTCCAGCGGCCGAAGTTCCGCGAGCTGCTGAACTACGCGAGGCCGGGCGACACCGTCCACATCTCCGAGATGTTCCGCCTCGTACGCGGCACCGGCCACATCCTCGACGTGCTCGACGTCCTCCACCGCGACGAGGTCGCGCTGCGCATCCACGACGGCGCGTTCTCCGCGATGGACCTCACCGCCCGCCACCCGCGCACCGGCGAACTGCTGTCCACCGTCAAGTTCATGGTGCAGACCCTCGCCGCCGCCGGCGAACTCCAACGCGACCTCCAGCGCGAGCTGACGTACGACGGACTGCGCGCCGCCGAGGCCAAGGGCAACAAGGGCGGACGCCGCCCCGCAGTCGCGGTCGACAAGGCCGACACGGTCCGCGCCGCCTACCTGGAGGACCGCTCGATCGCCGCCCTCGCCCGCGACCACGGCGTCAGCCGCGGCGCGATCCGCACGGCCGTCGCCGACCTCCTGCCCGACCACACCGCCACCGCCGAAGTCGTTCCGCCGCCGGAGCTGCCGGTCACCCTCGACATGCCGGGCAAGGTCGCCCACTTTCTCCGCACCGCCGAGCTGGACCCCGTCGAGCGGGCCGCGCTCGACCAGGGGGTCACCGTACGGCGCGGCCAGGGCTACACCCTGCGCGTCACCGCCGCACCCTCCGTGCACCGCCAGTTCCTCACCCGCTGCCAGCCGCTCGACGGCGGCCACGGGCCCCCCGCGATCCCTGCCCAGCGCAAGGCACGCCGCGAGTACGAGAACAGGGTCAGCACGCTCACACCCGGACCATGATCACCGGCTTAGCGTTAACCGCTGTACCGATGTTCCCCAAGGCCGGGTCCCGTGCGGTCAGCGGGCGACGAAAGTGATACGGCCCGGCGCCGGGGGAGTGGCCGGGGTGTCGGCCGTCGTCTGCTTGAGGTGGTCGACCAGGGCCTCCAGGTCCGTGACGTCGCCCCCTTCCCGCGTGGTGATCTCGCCGAAGACGGTGAAGCCGTTGCCGGAGGGCTGCGGGCCCGGCCAGGAACAGGGGAACGAGGGCGAGCGCGGGTGCCCCGCGCCGCACGAAGCGGTTGATCATGACGGTGGTTGTACGGGTGGGGCCCGGCGCCGGTGACCTGCCGCACCGGCACTGCACGAAACCTCACCACGGAAACGACCGTTCTGCTCGCCCGGATGGCGGTCGGTGCCGCGTCGGGCCGTGGTCCCGGCCCTGGATCCCCCCACTTGTGGGAAGTCGCGGCTCTGATAGGTTCCAGGCCTTGATCCACCGGTGAGGGGGGCTCCGTGGGCCGGGTACCGTCATGGTTGCGCAAGCCGCTGCTCCTGGGGGTGCCGCTCGTGTCGGTGGTCGCCGGGGCGGTGTTCTTCCTCGGCGTCGACCGGGCGGACGGCAGCGGTCATTCGGCGGCGAACCGGGCGCAGTTGAAGCGTGCCTGTGCGGGGCTGCTGCCGTACGAGGAGCTGCGGGGCCTCGTGCCCGACGACGTTGCCGGTGTCGTGAGTCAGTACGGCACCATGCTCGATCCCGATGAGGACAGCCGCTCCCTGGTGAACTGCTCTGTCACCTGGCCGGGGCACGGGTCGGTGCGGGTGCGCGCCGTCGCGCTCATCTCCCGGGTGCCGATGACGGTGCGGGCCGAGGACATCCTGCCCGGCGGTGACGACGAGGGGTACGAGGCGCCCGGAGTCACCGGCAGGGTGGACAAGGGTGGGCGTACCTGGGTGGTCGCCGAGTGCCCCGGCGGGCTGGAGGGGCGGGTCCGCGAGGTCTCCGGGATGTATGTGACAGCCGATGTCGATCTGCCCGTTCCCGGCAAGGGCGAGCCGGCCGAGTACCTCGCCGACTTCCGTACCGCCGTCCAGGTCGCAAATGGGATCAACGCCGCTCAGAAATGCGGTGGTTCGCCGCTGAGGATGCCCACGCGGGTCGTCGACACGTACGAGGCCCATGTCATCTCGGACGCGGACGGGGGCAACATGAAGGTCGAGCGGATCGACGAGCCGGGTCTGGGCGTGAAGAAGTGCCGAGGGCTCGGTGAGAGCGCGGGCTTCCCCGGCAGGTGGACCGCCGGCGGCGATCTGCAGGACTCACGGCTGCTGAGCGTCTGCGAAGCCACGATCCTGGACCGCGAGGACCCGATGGACACCGATCCGACACCGCCCGACGGCGCAGTCGTCGGTGTGTCGGCGGCGAGTTGGGCCGGTCCGCTCGCTGAGTCCGCCAACGGCCAGTACTACCGCACCGGCGACAGCTTCGACTTCCTCGAAGGGGAGCGGACGAAGGCCATCCCCGACTCGAAGCCGCACGAACTCGCCCTGTGGGCACGGTCGCAGTGCGCCGCGGGCGCCACGTACCACCGCGTCACCGTCCGCACCGAGACCTCCACCCTCAGCCCGCGCACGCTCAGTGAGGCGGAGCGGACCAAGTTCTCCAAGGACGCGCGCCGACTGATGGACAGCTATCTCACCGGCCCCGACGGCTGGCCCGAGCAGCAGCGGTGCCACGACACCGAGATCCTCGGAGAGGTGGAGGGATGGCGATGAGGAGGATCGTTCTGCGGGCTGTCGCGGCCGTGGTCGCCGTGGCCGTCGCCGTCGCCGGGTATCTCCTGGTGCACGGCGACTTCCAGCGTTGGAAGGACGATTCGGCGCTCGACGGAGCCTGTGACGGCCTGCTCGACCGGACCGCGGTGCGCGGCGTCCTCGGGCCGGGAGCCGTCGAGGTCGAGCCCGGGCCGAGCGGTCCGGGCCTGGTGGGCTGCGAGGTGCACGTCCAGGACAGTGGCACCGCCGAGATCCGTGTCCTCGACACCGCACAGATCGGACGGAGCCCGGACTCCCTCTACACGGGTTCGCCGGGTGCGCTCGCCGTGCCGGTCGGCCATGGATGGACGGGGCTCTTCGGAGCGGCCCCGGACCGTTTCGGAGCGCAGGACCCCTTCAGGGCCGACGAGGACGAGAAGGTGACCACGAGCCTGGTCCTCGAATGCACCGGGGGAAGCAGCGCCAAGAGCCTGTCCGTCACCGTCGAGACCACCCTCGGCAGATCCCTGGACGACCCGGCCGTACGACCGCGGTTCGCCAGGATCGCCACTTCCACCGCGGCCAGGGCCTCGAAGGCCCGGCACTGCGGAGCCCGGCTCGGAAAGCCCGTCGGCAGCCTGGACCTGCCGGTGCACGAGGACGAGTACGAGCCACTGGACACGCCCGACGGAACCTGCTCCGGTATCCCCGCCGCACGCGGCGTGACGATCGCCACCGAGACCGCCCGCGGGGGAGCACCGCACGAGACATGCGCGCTCGGTGACGCCGACCACGGCACACGCTACGTACTCGCAGCGGACTACGGCCCCTACGCACAGGAGCAGTTGCGCGATTACGAGGAGGAGAAGCGCTATGCGGACGTACCGGACAGCGACACACCCGCGCACCATCGCGACCCTGACGGCCGCATCAGCTGGACGACGGCCGAGTGCGCGGGCGGCCGGGCCCTGTTCACCCTGCACCCCTCGTACGGGAAGGGGGAGCGCCGCAAGCGCCCGAGCGGTGAGGCGGACCTCGCGTACGAACGTGCCGTGCTGAAGGCTTTCGCCGAGCGCTCGGCGAAGGGGCACGGATGCTCTGCCCCGGTCAGCCCCTGAGGCCGTGCCGAGCATGAGGCCGCCGTCGCGCCGGCACCGGCCTCAGAGCCCGGTGACCTTGGCGCTCGCCGACAGCTCGTAGACCAGGGTGACGGTGCGGAATCCGCCGGGCGGGAGGGGGACTGCCCAGCGGACGATGCCCTCGGCGTCGACCGCATCCGGTGGCGGGGAACACGCGTCCTTGCGCAGGCGTACCTCCACCGCCGAGACCTCGGAGACCGGGATCCGCTCCCGGAGGACGACGACCCGCTCGCCGTGCTCCCCGGGGGCGCAGAACCGGGACAGGTGCAGCCGGACCGTGCGGGTGACCACGCTCCGCTGGGTGAGGGCGGCGGTGTCGCGGGACTCCTCGGTGTGCCGGACCACACGGTGGTCGTCGCGGCTGCCGAAGGCCAGCTCGACGGGGGCACCGGGGGCGGTGAAGTCCAGCGTGCCCCGGCCGCCGGATCCGCTGCCGCGGACCAGGTCCACGGGGCCGGCCAGCAGCGCGTGGCCGGACAGGTTGTCGAACCGCGCCACCTGGGTGACCAGGGGGGACAACTCCGGCGAGCAGGTGTACTCACTGACCGCGGCCGTGGTGAACGCAAAGAGCCGTACCCGGTGGGCGCGGCCGTCAGCGGGCACCGAGACCGGCGCGGGGGATCTCAGCACCCGTGCCTCGCCGCCGTCGTTCACCCCCGGCAGTCCGAGCACCGGAGCCGGGCCGAGAGTCCCGATCTCCTCCTCGCGCAGCTCGACGTCGACCGTACGGCGCTCCGTCGCGGAGCGGTCCTTGAGCGTAAGCCGGTCCTCGCTCAGCCGCGGCGGATCGGCGGCCGCCGCCGAGCGGGCCGTCGACAGCGTCAGCCGCACGTCCGACCAGTCCTCACCGGTGCGCTGCCAGACCACCGCGTCGGTCTCCAGCGTCAGTGAGTCCCCGTCGAGCACGGCCCGGTAGGCGGGCCGCCACAGCGCACAGGGGGTGAGATGGCTCAGCCGCAGCCCGGCCTGCCCCGCGGCCGCGGCCTCCACGGTCAGCTCGACATGGCCGACCAGCTCGGCGGGCTCCTCCTCGGCGAGTTGCATGACCCGCTGGGCCTCCCCGAGTTCGGCGGCGACGGCGGTCAGCCGCGCCTCCACGCCGCGGAGTTGCTCGCTGTGCGCGTCGCGTTCGCCGTCCACCCGGTCGAGTTCGCGGGCCCACCGGGTCCGTTCCGTCTCCCCGGAGCCGGCGCCCTCGCCGATCTCCCGCAGCAGATCGGTGGCGAGGCGGCCGAGCAGGCCGAGGCGGGTACGCACCCGGTCGCGCCGTTGCTCCAGGGCCGTCCGCTCCTCTTCGAGGGCGTGTACGCGGTGGCGCAGGGCGGAGTCGTCGTCGGTGGGCGACTGCGGCGCGCGCGGCGTCCAGGTGCGGACGATCCGTACGTCGAGCACGGTCGCGGGGTGATCGGCGGTCAGCTCGGCGCGCAGGGTCCGGTCGACGGCCAGCGCGCTGACCGGACCGAGACGCAGCCTCTGGACCCCGGCCTCCAGGTCGAGCACGACGGCGCGCTCGATGTGGGCGCGGTCCTCAAGACATGTGACGGCGGTGACGGGGAGGGCGATCGGCTCGGGGGCCGTGGACATGATGTGTGTCAGCTCCTGCGGTTGCCGCCGACCAGGGCCTTGCCGGTCGGGATGCGGATCTCGTAGCCGCCGTCGAGAGCGGCAGTGGCGCCTGCGGGCAGGTCCAGCCGCCAGACGCGGGTGCCCGGCGCATGACGATCGGGCCCCGAGCCCGGCTCCGGCGGCGTCCAGTCGGCCCGTTCCTCGATCCGGACGTCCGGGTCGGAGGTGACCGGTACCCGTTCCAGGACTTCCACGGTGACGGGCCTCGCGAGCCCATTGGCCAGTTCCACATGGACACGGTGGTCCAGCACGGTGGTGTTGTTGCGCAGGCCCGAGGTTGACTCGTGCAGATTCGTGCGGCGGGTGACCCGGATGCCCTCGGCCGGCCCGAGCCCCATCCGGCGCACACCGCCGGGGGCGAGCGTGGGCAGTGCGGCGGTCAGCAGGTGGTCGTCGTCGACGGTGACCTCCACCGGGCCGGCCAGCAGCGCCTGGCCGGTGGCGTTGGAGAGCACCAGCGTCGCGTACACGGTCTGCTCCACGGACGGCACACAGAGGTACTCGGTACGCAGTCCGACCGGGATCTCGCCGACGGTGACGGTGTGCCAGGTGCCGTCCGACGGAATGTCGGCGCGGGCGGTGGCATCGAAGCGGTGGTCGAAGGAGCCCGCCGACTCGCGGGGTCGCACGGCCTGTCCGGGCAGCGGCAGCTCGGCCACCGTCTCGGCGCGGCGGCGGTACTCGGCCGTCACCGGGTCGAAGGCAGAGCCGGGAAACAGCCGGCCCCTGCGACCGCCCTGTTCCTCGGGGCCGCACAGGACGAGGACGGCATAGTCGAGCTCGGTGCCGCTCGGCCGCGGCGGACCGGGCTCCGGTGCCGGAGGGGGCGGCGGCGCGGCCCGGCCGGGAGCCGCGGGCGCCATGGGGGCGGGGGCAGCGGCGAAGGGCATGCCGCCGCCGAAGGCCCCCGCGGGAGCTCTGTATCCGCCGATGGGCGCCGGCTCCGCGGCCGGCGCGGCAGCGTAGCCCTGCGGTGCCGGCGGCGGGGGAGGCGGCGGCGGAACGGGACCGGACGCTGAGCCGGCGCCGACGGCCAGGGGCAGGGCGGTCGGGGCCGGGCCGGGGCCTGCCGCGTCGTACCCGGAGAACAGGTCGGAGAGCCCCGCCGGGGGCTCGCGCCAGCCGGACGGCGCGGGGGCTGGCTGACTGCGTCCGATCCGGATCGAGCGGAGCCTCGGCAGGTCGGTGCGGCGCCGGAGATCGGCGGTGGCCAGGGCGACGCGTACGTCGGTCCAGTCCTCGCCGGTCCGCTGGGCGACCGAGGCGCGCAGCACCAGGCGGCCGCTGTCGTCCCCCTGGCGGTGGGCGAGGCGGTAGGAAGGCACCCAGACGGCGCCCGGTACCCCGTATTCCAGCTCCAGCTCCACCTCGGCAGCACCGGCGCCGTCGAGGGCCAGGGCCGCGCAGACCGTGGTCTCCACGCGCGCCGACGGGGCATCGGTGGAGGCGCGTTCGAGCCTGTCGGCGGCGACATTGAGCGCGTGCTCGGCGGCGCGCAGCGTTTCCTCCAGCTCGACGAGACGCTGGTGCAGTCCCGCCAGCCGTTCCTCGACGAAGCCGGCCAGCTCCAGCCACGCGTCGACGGGGGTGCGGCGGTGCGGGTCGTCGCGCCTGCGGGCGGGCGGGACCGGGTGGAGCGCCCTGATCTCCTCGATCCGGCTCAGCTGTCGGTCCCGGCGGCCCTGCGCAGCCGCGTACGCGTCGTGCAGCCGCTCGAACTCGTGCCGCAACCCGTCGGGTGTACCCGCGGCGAGCGGCTCGGCCTCGACCTCCACCCGGGCCTCGCCGACGCGTACGCCGGGGGCGCCCAGGACGCGTGCCCGCAGTGTGTCCGGGTCCAGCGAACGGGGGAGCCCCGTCACCCGCACCCGGCCGTCGGGCGGCACACTGCCCCGGGCCAGGCGTCGGCAGAGCGCGCCCTGCGCGTACACCACGACCGAATCGAGCGTCGATTCCCACCTCTGTACCGAATCGGCCGTCATGTCCTCCGCCCCCCCTGCCGTGTCCATGCTGAGCGAAGCTTACGTGCGAGCGGTCCGCTCCTCCGCCTCGGACCGGCAGGAGGACCGGGAGGAATGCGCTGTACCCGACCACACCCTCGGGCGCGACGGACGCCGTATCGCAGCACCCCGTTGCCACAGGGGCGGAAGGGAGGCCACGACGCCCCCTCGCGCAGTCCGGCACCGGGAAACAGCACCGCAGCGGCGGACGGACGGCAGCGGTAGCGGGCCGGCCCCGCCGAGGCGCGACAATGCCTGATCCGTCCGTCGACCCTACGGTGGAGGGATGGCGGTGATCAACAGTTGGAGGCCCGGAGCGTTGGCCCGGCTCCGCGCGGCGGACGGGGTCGTCTCGGCCGTGCTGTTCGTGCTGTCGGTCGTGGCCGCCTCGATCGAACCGCACAAGCACCAATTCCTGCTGCGCTGGCCCGCGGTGCTGGTGGCCGCTGTCGGCTGCGCCGCACTCGTACGGCGGCGCGACCACCCGGTCGGTGTACTGGCCGCCACCGTCGTATGCGGGGTGGCCTACGAGCTGCTCGGGGTTCGGGACAGCCCGCTGGTGGTGAGCCCGGTCCTGGTGGCCGTCTACAACGTGGCCGCGCGCACCGACCGGCGTACCGGCTGGACTTCGGCAGTTGTCTCGGCCTCCGTCCTGGTGAGCACCGCCGCCGTGTTCACCCCGCAGTCCTGGCTGGCGCCGGACACGGTCGCGATGGTGGCCTGGACGGCACTGCCTGCCGCGATCGGGGACGGGGTGCGCTCACGCCGCGCCTATGTGGTGGCCGTGGAGGAACGGGCGGAGCACGCGGAGCACACCCGCGAGCAGGAGGCCCGGCAGCGAGTGGCGGCCGAACGCGTCCGGATCGCACGCGAACTGCACGACATCGTCGCCCACCACATCGCCCTGATCAACGCGCAGGCAGGCGTCGCCGTCCACCTGGTGGACCAGCGGCCGGAACAGATCCTGACCGCGCTGGAGGACATCCGGGACACCAGCCGCTCCGCACTGGACGAACTACGGGTCACCGTGGGCCTGCTCCGGCAGTCCGACGACCCGGTGGCCCCGCGCGACCCGATGCCGGGCCTGGCACAGGTGCCGGCCCTGCTGGCGTCGTTCGAACGGGTCGGGCTGGCCGTGAGCCACACCCGGTGCGGCGAGACCGAACCGCTGGAGCCGGCGGTCGACCTGGCCGCGTACCGCATCGTGCAGGAGTCCCTGACCAATGTGCGCAAGCACGCCGGCGCCGATCACGCCCGGCTGTGCCTGCACTACCACCGGGAACGGCTTACGATCACGGTCGAGGACGACGGGTCCGCCGGACCGCACCGTCCTCACCGCCCTCGCCCCGGGGCCGGTCACGGGCTGATCGGCATGCGTGAGCGCGCTGCCACGATCGGGGGCAGGCTGCACGCGGGACCACGCCCCGAGGGCGGATTCACCGTGACGGCCGAACTGCCGCTGCGCCCCGGCCGCCCTGGCCCGGCACGGGATCGGAGAGACGGGCATGACGATTCGTGTACTGCTTGCTGATGATCAGGCCCTGTTGCGGGGCACCTTCAGAATGCTGTTCGACGCCACGGACGACATGGAGACCGTGGCCGAGGCCTCCAACGGACGCGAGGCGGTCGAGCTGGCCGCCGCACACCGTCCGGACGTGGTCCTGATGGACATCCGCATGCCGGAGACGGACGGCCTGGAGGCGACCCGGCTCATCAGCGAGTCAGCCGACCTCGCGGACGTGAAGGTGCTCATCCTGACCACTTTCGAGGACGACGAGCACGTCGCCGAGGCGCTGCGTGCGGGTGCCAGCGGCTTCTTGGGCAAGGGCGCGCGGCCCGAGGAGCTCCTCGACGCCGTCCGTACGGTCGCGGGCGGCGAGGCGCTGCTGTCCCCGACGGCGACGCGCGCGCTGATCACCCGGTTCCTGGCCCAGCCGGATCCGTGCCCGGTGGCCGTCCACGAACGGCTGGAGTGCCTGACGCCGCGGGAGCGCGACGTCACGGTCCTTGTCGCGCTGGGCCTGTCCAACGAGGAGATCGCGGACCGTCTGTTCGTCAGTCCGCTGACCGCCAAGACGCACGTCAACCGGGCGATGACCAAGCTGGCGGCCCGTGACCGAGCCCAGCTCGTGGTCGTCGCCTATCAGTGCGGGCTGGTCACTCCGGCGGGAGAGCCGAGCGTCCCCGAGGTGTCCGCGTGACGGTCGCCGCGGTGCTCCCGGGCGGTCCCGGCAGTAGTCCGGCGCAGCGGATACCGCAGCCGTGGTAGTCGGGAATCACTGTGCGGGGACGATGTGCCGGGGGGTGTCTTTGGGCGAAGGTGGAGCCATGAACGGAGGTTTCGCCATGACCGAAGCCCACTGCCTGACCCAGATGTCCGGCGAGAAGTCTGTTCCCGCACACCTGACCCTGCTGCGCGACGCCCTCGCCCGCGGGCAGGGCAAGAACGCGCAGGCGTGCGCGGCCACCAGGGCCGCCCGCGGCCACACGTCCTCCCGCCGCGGGCCGGGCCGGACCGGCCCGACGACGCAGATCACCCTGGCCCAGTGGGTCAGCCGGACCACCTCGTGCACCACGTGAGCCGCGCGCCGGGTCGGCGGACCCGGCGGGGCTCTGCCCGGGAACCGGGCGGCCCGCCCATGCCGGCCATGGGCGGGCCGTGCCCGGCTCACCCCGCGGCCAGGACGCGCCGGTCGCGCGAGCCAATGTCGGCGGGCGTGCCGTCGCGGACCCGGGCGGTGCGCGGCGCCGGTTCGAGGGCGACGGTCGCGAGACTTGCCCAAGCGCCGGCCGAGCGGCTTGCCGAGACCCGGCAGGCAGGTCACCGGCGGCTCGCCGTCCCCCGTTCCGGCGCCGGCATCCTGGCCACCACGCTCGGCCTCGTCGCCGAAATCGGCACGAGGCCGAACCGGGACTCGCCCGATACGGCCATGTGGTTCCCGATCCGAGGGGCGGACACCGCAGAGCGCTTAGACTCCGCGAATGGCGAAGTACTTCGATGTGCACCCCGAGAACCCTCAGCGGCGCACCATCAGCGGCGTGGCCGACAGCATCAGGTCCGGCGCGCTCGTCGCGTATCCGACGGACTCCTGTTACGCGCTGGGGTGCCGGCTCGGCAGCCGTGACGGCATCGGCCGGATCCGGTCGATCCGCAACCTCGACGACCGTCACCACTTCACGCTCGTCTGCCAGAACTTCGCCCAGCTCGGGCAGTTCGTGCATGTCGACAACGATGTGTTCCGGGCGATCAAGGCGGCGACGCCGGGCAGTTACACCTTCATCCTTCCCGCGACGAAGGAGGTGCCGCGCCAGTTGCTGCACCCGAAGAAGAAGACGGTCGGAGTCCGGATCCCCGACCATGTGGTGGCGCAGGCGCTGCTCGCCGAACTCGGGGAACCGCTGCTCTCCAGCACCCTGCTCCTGCCCGACGAGGACGAGCCCATGACCCAGGGCTGGGAGATCAAGGAACGGCTCGACCACGTGGTGGACGCCGTCATCGACTCGGGCGACTGCGGCACCGAGCCGACCACGGTCATCGACTTCTCCGGCGGCGAACCCGAGATCGTCCGCCGGGGAGCCGGTGACGTCACACGGTTCGAGTAGCCGCCCCGGCCGGACTCCACGTCCTCTCCCCGGACGCCTCGTCGGACCGCTCCAGCACCGGGCGCGCCACGTCGGCAGGGACCCGGCCCGTGGACGACGTGCACCCGTCCCATGAGACGTGCACCCGGCACATGAGTACGGCCGCGGCGGAGCCTCTCCGCCGCGGCCGGGTGCGCCGTCACCGACCGGGCATCAGATCCGGAGCGCGCCGTCCTGGACCACCACGCGTCCGCCCGCGACCACCAGCTCCCGGCGCGGCGAGCGGACCAGGGCGTCCTGGACGTTCTCGGCGTCCAGCAGCACGATGTCCGCCCGCGCCCCGGCGACGATGTCGTGGACCTTGCGGTGCACGAAGCCCGCCGCGCGCCGGGAGGCCAGCTCCACCGCGTGGGCGAGCTCCTCATCGGTACGCAGACCGTGGAGCCGGGCGAAGCCGAGCGCGACGCGCAGGAGGTCGCCGTCGCCGTACGGAGACCACAGGTCCCGGATCCCGTCGGTGCCGAGACCGATCGCGACGCCGTGGTCCCGCATCCCGCGCCAGGGCAGCGGTGCGGTGCGGACCGGGGCCACGGTCGCCCAGGAGACACCGGCCTCCGCGCAGGCCTCGACCAGGCTCTGCTGCCGGTTCGCCGGCAGCTCGCCCAGGGCGAAGCCGTGCGAGACCGTCACCTTGCCGTGCAGGCCCGTGCGCAGGGTCCGGTCGATGATGAGCTCGATCTGGAAGGCGCCGAGATCCCCTCCGTCGTGCAGATGGATGTCGAGCCCGACGCCACGACGTTCCGCGATGCCGAAGAGGCCGTCGAGCTGCGCCACGGGGTCGCGGTCGATCGAAGCCGGGTCGAGCCCGCCGACGGCGGTCGCGCCCGCCGCGGCCGCCCGATCGAGGAGATCCAGCACGCCGGGGCGGCGCATCACACCGTCCTGCGGGAATGCGATGATCTCCACCTCGACCGCGCCGCCGAACGCGGCGACCGCCTCGCGGACGACCTCGATGCCGCGCAGACCGACACCGAGGTCGACGTCCACGTGGCTGCGTACCGCCGTGGTGCCGTGCCGCAGGAACTCGCCCAGCACGGCGGTGGCCGAGGACGGGTTCGGGATGCCGAGCCCGTCACGCTCCGCGCGTTCGTGGGAGATGCGCCCCTGTGTCGTGGCCTCACCGCCGTAGGAGACCCATGGCTGCCCCCACCAGCTCTTGTCGAGATGGGCGTGCGCGTTGATGAAGCCGGGCAGGGCGAGGAGACCGCCGCCGTCGAGGCGATCGCCGTCGACGGCCGCCGTTGCGGCGGGCACGACGGAGTGGATCTCGGCGCCCGACATCACGATGTCCACGGGCGCCGCACCCCAGGGGCGGACGTTCGTCAGTGTCACATGAGCCATGAATGAATGGTATACCGAATGGTTTTGCGTCGGCCGGTCAGACGGCCGGGGCGGTGCCGCGCCGACGCGCGAGGGCGAGGGGCAGCGTGGCCAGGGAGAGTGCCGCCGTGGCCAGCAGAGCCAGCGAGAACGAGGTCCCCGTCGCGAGGTGGCCGACAAGCAGCGCTCCCAGCCCCATTCCGGCATCGAATCCGATGTTCCACACGGCGCTCGCCACACCGCTGGACCGGGGGCCGACGGCGGCGAAGGCGTCCACCAGGGTCAGGTTCTGGAGTCCGCCGTAGCTGACCCCGACCAGAGCCGCACCGGCCAGCAGCGGGACCACGCCCGTCGCCTCCGGAGAGGCCACCGCCCAGGCGGTCAGGGCGAGCCCGAGCGCCGTGCCGAGCACGAGCGGCCAGCGGAACGGCCGGGTGCCGTACCGGTCGGCCAGCGAACCGAACCGCCAGCGGGAGACGGCCGCCGTACCCGTCAGGAGCAGCAGCCCGGCCAGCGTCGCGGTGGGATCGCTGCTCATCTGCGGAGCGAAGGTGATCAGGGCGCCCCCGGCCGTCGTGACGCCGAGCAGGAGCAGCATCGGCGGGAGCAGCGGCAGATACCCGGCGTGCCCGCCCGCCACGGGCTCCCGGTGCGGCGGGTCCTCGGCCTCGGCCGGATGTCCGTCCAGCCGGCGGGCGAGCCGCAGTGCGGGCGGTATGCTGAGCAGGGGCAGCGCGCCGATCGCGAACACGAACCCGAAACCGAGGTTCTCCGCGACCCAGGGAGCAGTCGAGATCAGGATGAACTGAGGCCCCGCGATCGCCAGACCGTACGCCCCGACCGCCTTCCCGCGCCGTGCCGGCTCGACGAGTTCGGCCACGGCGGTGGCGCCGCAGACCGTGAGCACCCCGAACCCGAGGCCGCGCACCGCGGCAAGGCCGAGCAGCGCACCGAGATCCGCCGTCAGCAGGTGCGGGAGCGCGGGAACGCCCAGCAGGACCATCCCGCAGACCAGGGTGGTCCGCCAGCCCAGGCGGCGGATCGCCGTCGGGACCAGGGTCTGGGCGAGCACGGTGCAGAGCATCAGGACCGCGTTCACCGAACCGGCGCCGGCGGCGTCGGCCCCGCCGTGCACGGCCCGGAGCGGCACGGTGGGCAGCAGCGCCGCGAACCCCGAGAATCCCGTGGCCGTCAGGAGCAGCAGCGCGGGCATGCCCGTTGTGTTCCACACCGTCTGTCGTACGACGCTGTCCGCCGAAGCGTTCGTCACTGGCTCGTGCCTCCGTGTCGCCGTCGACGGACCGGCTGTCGCGGCCGGTCGGCATGCGAGGGAGGGCCGCAGCGAAGCCGCGCACTGACGGATGGATGGTATACCGAATGGGGCGGGGCTGTTAGCCTGGAAACATGGCTACAGAGGGTGACAGGAGTGCAGTGAACGAGTCGCAGCAGGTCACAGCGGAAGACCGCACATTCCTCCGTCGTTGCGTCGACCTCGCACGCGAGGCGCTCACGGCCGGCGACGAGCCGTTCGGCTCGCTCCTCGTGGACGAGCACGGCACCGTCCGGTTCGAGGACCGCAACAGGGTCAAGGACGGCGACGCGACCCGCCACCCGGAGTTCGAGATCGCCCGCTGGGCGGCCGAGAACCTGTCCCCGCAGGAGCGGCGTACGAGCGTCGTCTACACCTCCGGCGAGCACTGTCCCATGTGCAGTGCGGCCCATGCCTGGGTCGGGCTGGGCCGCATCGTGTACGCGTCGAGCAGTCAGCAACTCGTGGCGTGGCGCCGGAGTTGGGGCTTCGGCGCGGGGCCGGTCGCGGCCCTCCCCGTCAATGCCGTCGCCCCGGGCGTCCCGGTGGCAGGCCCCGAGCCGTCGCTCGCCGACGAGGTCCGCGCCCTGCACGCCCGGATGCTGGGCGCGGCCGGCTAGGCGCTTGCCTTCGGATCAGTCCGGATCAGGCCCGCCGGGCGTCGCGCGCCGCGTGCTTGTCCTTGATGCGCACCGCTTCCTTCCGGACCTCCGCCTGGGTGGCACGTTCCTGCTGGAGCCACTCGGGGGCTTCCTTCTTCAGGGCGTCGATCTGCTCCGTCGTGAGGGCCTCGGTGATTCCGCCACGGGCGAGGCCCGAGATCGAGACTCCGAGCTTCGCGGCGACCACCGGCCGGGGGTGCGGGCCGTTGCGTCGCAGTTCCTGCAGCCACTCGGGCGGGTCGGTCTGCAGTGCGTTGAGCTCGGTGCGCGAGACGACACCCTCCTGGAATCCGGCGGGGGTGGCCTCGAGGTACACGCCCAGCTTCTTCGCCGCGGTCGCGGGCTTCATCGTCTGGGCGGTCTTGTGCGACGTCATGAGGACAAGGGTATCGAGCATGTGCGCTACCTCTGACCAGGGCCGGTAACCTGGCGGAGTGACAAGCTCGGAAGAAACCCCTTCGTTCCGGCTCGCGTATGTCCCGGGGGTGACCCCCGGGAAGTGGGTGCGGATCTGGAACGAGCGGCTGCCCGACGTCCCGCTGACCCTCGTGGGGGTGTCGGCCGCCGAGGCATCCGACGTGCTGCGGGGACGTGACGCCGACGCCGGCCTGGTGCGGCTGCCGGTCGACCGGACGGCCCTCAGCGCCATCCCCCTCTACACCGAGACGACCGTGGTCGTGGTCCCGAAGGACCACATCATGGCGACGGTCGACGAGGTCTCCGCCGTGGACCTGGCCGATGACATCGTGCTGCACCCCCTCGACGACACCCTCGACTGGGAGCAGCGCCCGGGACGGCCCGCCGCCGAGCGCCCCGCCACCACGGCGGACGCCGTGGAGCTGGTGGCGGCGGGGGTGGGGCTGCTCGTCGTACCGCAGTCGCTCGCCCGTCTCCACCACCGCAAGGACCTTACGTACCGGCCGGTGCCGGACGCCCCCGAGTCGCGGGTCGCGCTGTCCTGGCTGGAGGACGAGACCACCGATCTGGTGGAGGAGTTCATCGGGATCGTCCGCGGACGGACCGTCAACAGCACGAGGGGCCGTCCCAAGACCCCGGCGCAGCCGAAGAGCAAGCACGCCGAACCGGACGGCGCGCGGCGCAAGCCCGCGGCGGGCAGGGCGACCGGCAGATCGGCCGGGAAGCCGGCCGGCAAAGCGGGCGGCAAAAAATCGGCCGGGAAGAGCACGCGGAGCGGTTCTGGGCCCAAGGCCGCCAAACGTGGCAAGCCCCGCCGCCGGTCATAGGTTTCTCCGCGCGGAGGCCCGGGCCGTGAGTGGAAGCCCGGGGGACGACGATCCCGGCGGTCCTCGCCGGGCGACACGGGTGCGCCGTTCGGGTGACGGTCCCGACGGGCACTCCTGCGGCCTACGGGGCCGCGGTCGACGAGTGGTCGTGGGCGGTGCCGGGGAGCGCCGACGGGCCCTCCCCGGAACGCCGTTCGCACGCGCGGTCTTCAGCGCCTGCGCCGCACCTTCGGTTCCGGAACGAGACGCACGACGCCGTTGAGCAGATGGTCGATCAGGTCGTGCGAGGGCTTGTCGGTGAGGTTGGTGAGCAGCCGGGCCAGGGTGTTGAGCAGGAACGGCGACCCCATGACGTAGCGATTGAGGACGGGCTGGAAGCCGGACCGGCTGAAGACCAGATCGGCGGCCGTGTTGCCGAGGCGGTAGTAGCGCCCCCAGCGGCGGTTCATCTCGACGGGGTAGCCGCGCAGCACCTGCTCGCGCCGGGGCCCCCGGGGAAGAGCGAGGGCCAGTGCGGCGGTCTCGGCTGCGACCTCGCCGGCCTCCATGGCCTGGCCGATGCCCTCGCCGTTCCAGGGGCTGATCATGCCTCCGGAGTCACCGACGAGCAGGAGTCCGCGGGTGTAGAGGGGATGACGGTTGAAGCCGAGCGGAAGGGCCGCGCTGCGGACCGGGCCCTCTGCGTTCTCCTCGCGCAGTCCCCATGCCTCGGGTGTACGTGCCAGCCACCCGTCCAACGTGGCGCGCAGGTCCGCCTTTCCGTGCCGCCGGTGCGGCAGCGCACCGAGACCGACGTTGACGCGGCCGTCGCCCATGGGGAAGATCCAGCCGTAGCCGGGCAGGAAGTGGTCGCTGCCGGGGAACCGGAGGTCGGCCCACAGCTCCAGATATTCCTCCCGGGAGCGTTCGGGGCTGCGGTAGTAGCGGCGGGCGGCCGTCGCGATCTGCCGGTTCCTGTCCCGCTGGAGACCCATGGCGAGGGCGAGGCGGGCGGAGGCGCCGTCGGCGGCGATCACGATCGGCGCGTGGAAGGTCAGGGGCTCCTTCTCCGCGGTCGTGGCGGTGACCCCGGTGATGCGGCCGGCCCGGTCGGTCAGGGGCTCGGTCACCTTCACACCGCTGCGCAGCCGCGCTCCGGCTGCGACGGCGTGCCGGGCGAGGATGTCGTCGAAATCGTGCCTGCTGCGCGAGAGGCCGAAGTCCGGGTAGCGGCCGAGCGCGGGCCAGTCGATGTGCACCTGATGGTCCCCGGCCACCCAGCGCATACCGCGCGAACGGGTCCACCCCGGAGCCTTGATGTCGACGCCCATCCGGATGAGTTGGTGCACCGCACGCGGAGTCAGGCCGTCCCCGCACACCTTCTCCCGGGGGAAGTGGGACTTCTCCAGCAGCAGGACATCGACACCCGCCCTGGCGAGGTGGAAGGCCGCGGCCGATCCCGCCGGCCCTGCCCCCACCACGATCACCTGGGCCCCCTCGTCCGGGCCGTGGTCGGACCGGGCGTCCGCCGGAGACCGGTCCGGCGTCGTTTCCCGCATGTGGAACCCCTTCCTGGAACCGGTGCCGTACCGGCGACGGCAGCCGTCCGCTTCATCATCGATCAAGGGCGGCCGACGCGGAACCCGGTCCGGGAATCCGGCACGTTCCGGGTGTGCCCGAGCGCGGCGATGACGCCGGGCTAAGGTGGAAGCTCAAGATGCGAATGGGCTGAAGTCGTGACCACCGACGGACCGGCCTTCGCCGCCCTGGGACGGGCCATGGCGGACGTCTACGGAAAGCCGATGGCCGCCCTCGGCCAGGTCGGCTCCATTCCGCTGTGCAACGTCATCACCAGCGCCTTCCCCGTGCCGAGATCATCCTGATGGGCGTGGAGGAACCGCGGTGCCTCATCCACGCCCCCAACGAGAGCGTCGACCCCGCCGAGATCCAGCACATGGCCCATGTCGAGGCACTCTTCCTGAGCCGGTACGCCACCACCAGGCGGAGCTGAGCGCGCCGCACCGGGAAACCTCCCCTGTTACGACTCCAGATAGCGCAGGACCGCCAGCACGCGTCTGCTGTATCCGGTGGCGCGCGGCAGATCGAGCTTCTCGAAGACCGCGTTGAGGTTCTTCTCGACTGAACTGAGCGAGATGTGCAGCTGCTGCGCGATGGCCGCGTTGCTGCGGCCCTGTGCCAGCTCCTGCAGGACGCTGAGCTCCCGGGGAGTCAGCCCGGCCAGCGGGTCGGCATGCGTGGTGCGGACCACCAACTGCCGTACGACTTCCGCGTCGATGGACGCCCCGCCCGCGTGGATCCGCTCCAGCGACTCCAGGAACTCGTCGACCTGCGCGACCCGGTCCTTGAGCAGATAGCCGACCCGCTCGGCGTTCTGGGACAGCAGCCGGACCGCGTAGTTGCGCTCCACGTGCTGGGAGAGCACCAGCACACCGACCAGGGGCCGGCGCTCGCGGATCTCCAGCGCGGCCCGCAGCCCCTCGTCGGTGTGGGTGGGCGGCATCCGGATGTCCACGACGACGAGGTCCGGCGGGTCCGCCTCGACCGCCCGGACGAGGGCGGTGCCGTCCCCCACGGAGGCGAGGACCTCGTGCCCCTCCTCCGCGAGCAGCAGGGCCAGGCCCTCCCTCAGCAGGGTCGAGTCCTCGGCGAGCATTACGCGCACGGCAACTCCGCGGTGATCGTGGTGGGGCCCCCGCAGGGGCTGTCGATGTGCAGCCGGCCGTCCAGCGCGTCCACCCGGCTGCGCAGCCCGGACAGCCCGCCGCCCAGCGGGTCCGCGCCACCCGTGCCGTTGTCCTGCACGGACACCGCAACCCGGCTCCCGTCGCCCTCGACGGTCACCCGGATGCGGGTGGCCGCGGAGTGCTTGGCCGCGTTGGTCACGGCCTCGCAGACCACGAAGTAGGCGGCGGTCTCCACCGGCCGGGGCAGCGGCAGCGGCAGCGCGAACTCCATGTGCAGTGGAATACCGCAGCGTTGGGCCACCCCGCCGAGAGCCTCTTCCAGCCCCAGCTCGTCGAGCGCCGACGGATAGACGCGCCAGGCCACTTCGCGCAGTTCGGTGAGGACCTCCTGGGAGGCCTGGTGGGCCTGGAGGAGCAGGGCCCCGGCCTGCTCGGGCGTCCGGTTGCGGCGGGCCCGGCCCAGCAGCATGGCCAGCGCCACCAGCCGCTGCTGCACCCCGTCGTGGAGATCGCGCTCGATGCGCCTGCGTTCCGCGTCGACCGCCCGGAGCACACCGGCCCGGCTGTTGGCCAGCTCGGCGATGCGCCGCTCCAGCAACACCCGCTCGGAGGGCCCGAAATGATCGCGCGCCAGCCCGGCGTCGAGTGCGTTCAGCGAGACGAGCCCCTGGAGGTCGAGGAAGAGCAGGACGCCGCCGAGTGCCGCCTGGGGCAGCAGACGCAGCCAGTCGGCGGGGTCACGTGCCATGCCCGCGGCCAGCAGCCCGGCCAGCACGGCCCCGTACCCGAGCAGTGCGATCACCCCGGCGAACAGGATCCCCGCGCCGGTGCGGGCGGCGAGATAGCGAAGGACGTCCCGGTCGCAGGCGTGGTGCGGGGGGAACACGTCACCGAAGAAGACGCCGCGCCGGCGCCGTTCCAGGCCGGTCAGCCCACGTGCCCCCGAGCTCAGCAGGGCCAGGGCACGGGGCCGGGTCCGGGGCCACAGCGCGAACGGCAGGGCAAGCGCGCCCGGCCCGGCGAAGTACAGCAGTCCGGCCAGGGCGGTGAAGCAGCCGAGCAGCGCGCCCACGGCTCTTCGGGGCCATGGACACGGGTGCGCCACGACGTCCCCCACCTCCTCGCGCCACGGACCGGACGGCCCCGGAACACCACCGGCCGCACCGTCCGAAAAGTCCCCCTCCACGGTGACCGACCCTAGCCGCGAGCCATGACCACGGCAAGATCGTTCCGACCGGGCGGCGGAGGCCGCCGGAGTGCAGGTACCCGGCACCGGACTCACCGGGCCCGGCGGTGCTGTGCCCGGCCGCGGGGCCGCAACCGCACTGCCACGTACCCGGCGAAGGCCACCAGGATCAGGACGAGAACGGCCTTGGACAGCACCCCGACATAGGTCTCCACCAGATCCCACCGGTCGCCGAGCCAGTAACCGGCCATCACCAGCACCGAGTTCCACACCAGGCTGCCCACGGCGGTCAGGGCCACGAAGAGCGGCAGCGGCATGCGCTCCACGCCCGCCGGTACGGAGATGAGACTCCGGAAGATCGGCACCATGCGGCCGAGAAGGACGGCCTTGGTGCCGTGCCGGACGAACCACTCCTCCGTACGCTCCAGATCGGAACTCCTCACCAGCGGAAGCCGGGCCCAGATCGCATGCATGCGGTCGCGGCCGAAGAGCATTCCGATCCAGTACAGGACTACCGCGCCCACCACCGAACCCAGAGTGGTCCAGAAGAGCGCGGAGGCCAGACCGATGACGCCCCGCCCCGCTGCGAATCCGGTCAGCGGGAGGATCACCTCGCTGGGCAGCGGCGGAAAGAGATTCTCCAGGGCGATGGCGAGGCCCGCTCCCGGACCTCCCATGGTGTCGACGAGGCCGGCTGCCCAGCCCGCCACACCGCCCGCGGGTTCCTGGGGGAGACCCAGAATGACGAAATCCATAACCGACTCCCGGCCGTTGCGGTGAGACACGGGAAGTCCGCCGCGTCCCACCGGCAACGCTAGGAACCGACATCCGGCACCGGTACGGGGATTGCCGCCGAACCGGATGCGGTTCTCCGCACCGGCCACCCTGCGGTTTTCCGTAACTCCGCTGCCCCGCCGACGGAACGGCCGGATGTGCCGGCCGCCTCATCTCCGCGACGTCCCTGACAGCGGCGCGCCGGGCCCCGCTGTCAGTAGGGCAGCGGGCGGCCGGACGGGGTCCTCAGGTCGAGGGGCGGCGGCCGGCCCGGCAGTTGCGGTCGTCGGACGATCCTGATGCGGCCCACTGCCACCACCCCCTGTCGGTCATCCGTCATATGCCCGGCGGGCGGCCCGTTCATGCGGCTCCCGGGTCAATCACCCGGACCGCGGAGGCGTACAGGGCACAATCGCACCATCTCACCTGATGTCAAAGGGACATGATGGACAGTCGGGTGGTCCGGTGGGGCAGTGGAACGGGAGGGAACGGGAAGGCGCCATCTTGCCGTCGTGCAGGGGACAGCGCGCACACGCGCTCGCTATCCTCCCGGCTATGAGCCATGAGCGTGGCACGGGTCGAGCATCCCGCGGGGCTCTGCGGAGTTCCGGGTGACCGAGGGCATGGGCCCCGCGCCGGATGCGCGCACCGCGGAGGCGTGGCGATCCTTCGGCACCCGGTTGCGTCAGTGGCGCAGGCGCGCCGGGTTCACCCAGGCCCAGGTGGGTGCCCGCGTCGGATACGACCACACCGCCATCAGCAAACTGGAGCACGGCACCCGCCGGACACCGCTGCCGCTGGCCCGCAGGCTGGACGAACTGATGTCGGCGGACGGCGCCCTCCTCGCCGCCTGCGAGGAGGCGGAGGCCGCGGGTGCGGGCGGTCCGGGCGAGGAGGGCGCGGGTGCACACCCCGCACAGCAGGGCCCGCTGCCCGGTGAGCCCGCCGGGGGCGACCTGCTCGCGATGCTGCCGCCGGACACCGTCCTGCCGGGCCGCCTGCCCAGCTACGGGCTGATGTGTCCGGTGCACGGCCCGGACGGCTGCGCCGTCCCCGTAATCGCCGACGTCGTCGCCCTGCACGCGGCCTTCTGCTCCCTCGGCCCGGCCACCGTGTCGTGCCCGCCGCTGGACATCGACACGGTGCACGCCCTGACGGCGCTGCTCGCCGTCTGTCTGCGGGCCGACGAGGAGCGCGCCTGGCCCGGAGCGACCGTCGTGGTCGAGCGCACCCTGCACGCGATGCTCCGCTGGATGGCCCTGCCCGCGGCGCCCTACCAACGTCAACTCGCCCCGCTGGCGGCCGAGTACGCCCAGTCCGCCGGCTGCCTGCGTCTGCTGCGGGGCCGCAACGCGACGGCGATGGCCTGGCTCGACCGCTCGCTGGTCTGGGCCGGACTGGCCGGCCATGTCGGTACGGAGGTGGCCGCGCTCAGCGACATGAGCACGCTGGCCCGGCTGGAGGGCGACGGCCCGTCCGCCCTCGCCTACGGAGGCGCGATCCGGCAGGCCGCCGCCGGCCGGTACTGGGCGGGCACGATGAGCGATCTGTACCTCGCACGCGGACACGCGGTACGGGGCGATACACGGCAGACCCTGGGCCACATCGACCGTGCCCGGTCACAGCTGGACCGGGTCGGCGAGCAGGACGAGACGGAGGCGCCCTGGCTGTCCGTCGCCTCCGTGCGCCTTCGGGTGGAGTCCGGTGCCGCCGGGGCGCTGCGGGACCTCGCCGCGGCGACCGGGGATCGCACACTGGCGCTGCGCGCGGTCGGGGCGGCCCGCACCGCGCTGGGGCTGCTCCCTGCCGGGATGCATTCGGCACGGACGCTGTTCCTGGTACGGATGGCGGACGCCCATGCCTGTGCCCAGGACCCGCAGGCGGCGATCGCCATCGCCGGACCGGTCCTGGACAGCACCGAGGTCACCGCGCCGACTCTGCTCGGGCAGGAACTGCGAGGCCTGCACAGCCGGTTGGCGGCCCGGCACGACAACCGGCCGGAGACCGAGGAATTCACCCGTCGGCTGGCGGCCGTCATCCGCTGAGACGCCGCAGGCGGGACGTGTGTGCACACGCCCCGCCCGAGTTGGCACACTTGCGGAGGATCAGCCGGCGTTCAGCGTCACGTCGTCGACGACGAAGCTCGTCTGCAGATAGGCGTCCTCGCTGCTGGTGAATCCGAGCGTGACCGTCTGACCGGCGAACTCGCCGACGTCGAAGGTCTTCTGGACGTAGGAACTCGTGGCGTCCGTATTGGAGTACGTCGCGAGCGTCTTGGTACCCAGCTTCACCGTGAACGTGTCGTACGCGGTCGGGTCGCCCGCCGACTCGTCCGTGTCGGTGTGCAGATAGAACGACAGTTTGTACGTCGAGCAGCCCGACGGAACCGTCAGCGCCTGCGAGGCCGTGTCCGAGTGGGTGGATCCCCAGCCACCGAGCCAGGCCGTGTGCGAGCCCGAGTGGGCCGGCTGCTCCGACGTCCGGTTGTTGATCACACCGTCCGTCTGGGTCCACGGGGTGACACCGTCCTCGAAGCCGCCGTTGACGACGACCTGCCGGGCCTGGCAGGTGCCGCCGCCACCGACGACGAGCGAGTACGTGGTGGAGTGGGTGGCCGTGCCGGTCCCGGTCACCGTGATGGTGTAGGTTCCCGCGGCGGCCTGGGTCCCGGCGGAGACGGTCATCGTCGAGGAGGAACCCGACTGCACGGACGCCGGGTCGAGCGAGACGGTGACCCCGCTCGGTGCGCCGGAGGTCGTCAGCTTCACGGTCTGCGCGGAGCCGGCGGTGGTCGCGGTGGACACGCTCGCGGTGACCGAGGCGCCCGGCTGGACGTTGCCCGAGACCGGCTTCACCGAGACCAAGAAGTCGTCGGCGGGCGCGGTGGTGCCGACCGAGGTCTTCCAGATGGTGTACGCGACACCGTCGGCGCTGCGATCGAGCGCGGTCGCGTTGATGTTGGCCGTGGTGTCACAGGACGAGTGGTAGCAGGAGTCGTAGGAACGGCCCGCCGTGCCGCCCCACTTGGCGGCCTGCGCCGACGTCTTGGTGTCGCTGGCGCCGGTCGCGTAGCCGGAGGTGGGGATGCCGCCCTGCTGGAAGGAGTAGTCGTCGGACCGGCCCTGGCCCTCGACGTTCTCCTCCGGCGCGAGGTTCAGCGAGTCCCAGTACTCCTTCATGGGCGCCGAGGCGGCCGAGTTGACGTTGTTGATGAAGTAGCCGCCGTTGGTGGAGGCCACCATGTCGAAGTTGTAGTACGCCTTGATGGCACCGCGCTCGGCCGCGCTGAGCCGGCCGACGTAGTACTCCGACCCCTGAAGCCCCTGCTCCTCGCCGTTCCACCAGGCGAAGCGGACGTGCTTCGTCATGGTCGGGTTCCGCTGGGCCAGTGTGAGGGCGTTCTCCAGCAGGGCGGCCGAACCGGAGCCGTTGTCATTGATGCCGGGACCGGCCGAGACACCGTCCAGGTGGGCGCCGAACATGATCGTCTGGTCGGACGGGCCGCCCGGCCAGTCGGCGATCAGGTTGTTGCCCCGGTAGGTGCAGCTGGTGCAGGTCTGCTCACTGACGGTGTAACCGGCGGCCTGCAGCTTGCTCTTCACATAGGCGAGGGAGGCCGTGTAACCGGCACTGCCGGCACGGCGGTTGCCGCCGTTCTGGGTGGCGATGGTGTTCAGCTGCGTGAGGTGCGCCTGCACGTTGGCGACGCTGATGTCCGGTGCGCTGCCGCCCGGATTGCCGCCCCCGTTGTCGACCGTCAGGGTGTACTGCGCGGTGTGGCTCTGGGTGCCGTCTCCCTTCACCGTGAAGGTGTAGGAGCCGGGCGCGGTGCCCGCGGACGCCGACACCGTCATCGTCGAGGAGGCTCCGGCCTGCACCGACGAGGGGCTGAAGGTTGCGGTGACACCGCTCGGCAGACCACTCGCCGTGAGGCCGACCGTCTGCGCGCTCCCGGAGCTGACCGAGGTACGCACCGTGGCAGTCACGGAACTGCCCGGCTTCACGGAGCCCGACGCCGGTTCCAGGGACATCGTGAAGTCGTTGTTGCCGCTGGGCGCACAACTCGGGTCGCCGCTCTGCGCGGGGACGCTGATGGCGTCCCAGGCGGCCTTGGTCCGGTCGAAGAGCACACAGCCCGGGTCGAGGTTCTTCGCCGCGGTCAGCGTGGCCGTACGGTAGCGCTTGTAGGTCATCCCGCTCGTCTTCAGCAGCATGCCGCCGTAGAAGACCTTGCCGGCGTTCTGGATGCCCACGCCGGTGACCGACGAGCTGTTGCAGGTGGGGCTGGACGGCTTGCCGCCACCCGGGTTCGAGCCCTCGGCCAGCAGATAGAACCAGTGGTTGAGCGGACCGGCCGCCGCGTGTTCCTCGGTGTTGGGTATCGAGGAGCTGTAGCAGTTCGGGTCGCCGGTCTGCCCCGGGTTGTACATGATCCGGATCGGCCCGTTGCCGACCAGGTCGATCTTCTCGCCGACGGTGTAGTCGGGGTCGTCGTACGGGGCCGGCTCATTGGTGTACGCCTCGGTCAGGGCGCCCATGATGTCGCCGGTGGCCTCACCGAGACCGGACTCGTTGTTGGCGCCGCCGGGCGTGAACTGGTCGATGCCGTGGCCGAACTCGTGGCCCACCACGTCCATCGCGCCGATCCACTGGTTGGCGTTGTTGTGGCCGATGGAGACCGACGAGCCGTCCCAGTAGGCGTTGACGTCGTTCAGCCCGACCTTGACCGGCCAGCTGCCGCCGTTGCCGTTGTGCCCGTTGCGGCCGAGCCAGTCCTTGAGCATGTTCCACTCGTGCTGCGCCGCCCACATGACGTCGGCGCAGCCGGTCTCCTTGCTGGAGGCGTTGCCGGTGCCCCAGGAGTCGCTGGACTTGGTGAAGACACTGCCGGTGCTGTAGTCGGCGCAGCTCAGGCCGGGCCGGTTGGGATCGCGCAGCGAGTAGCTGCTGCCCGAGGCGGTGGTGTCGATGGCCAGCGGTGACGGGCCGTTCCACTGGCTGTTCCCGCTGCCCGCCCTGACGTCGTCGTAGCTGTCGAGCACCTTGCCGGTGCCCGCGTCGACGAAGACATGCAGCCGGCTGGGGGCCTTCGCGGTGCGCCCGGTCAGTACCGTCTCCCAGGCCAGCCGGGACTTCTTCTCGGTGGCGCGGACCACGAGCCGGCGCGATTCCACCCGCTGTACCGTGCGCAGCTCCTTGCGGGCGGTGGTCTCGGCCGCATCGGCGGAAACGGTCGGTGTGGTCGGTACGTTGATCCGCCGGGACACCGCGGACTGGGTGCCGCGGACCCGGCCCCGGGAGTCGGCCACCACGACGGCATCCCCGCCGACGACCGGCAGACCGCGGTAGGTGCGCTGGTACGCGACGGAGTACAGACCCTTGACCCAAGGGGTCACCATCTGCCGCTCGTACCGCTCCTCGGGTCCCTTCGCCAGAGTGTCGAGGCCACTGGCGGCAGCCCGGTCGGCCGCCGACACGGCGGCCGAGAGCGCGCTCGGGGCGGGCGGGGACGGTTCGGCGGATGCCGACTGCGCGCCGGTGAAGACCAGCATTCCGGCGAGGACGGCCAGGGTCGTCCCGGCCGTCAACGGTCTGAGTTTCATCGAGGCTCCTTGATTCGGGGGGCCTCGATCACGGGCAGCCGCGTACCCTGACGCACTTGCCCCGGCCGTCGCCGGCCGTCCGCGCCCCCGGTGTCCGTGATCGAGCGACCGAACACTCACATGTCGTCATGGACTCGTCAATAAACTGCGGGGGCTGCCGGGGAACTTGGCAAGTTTGGTCAAGCCGCGGTGGCGGGGGCGTACAAGGGGTATGGCCCGGATGCTTCATAAGCCCGCCGCGGGATAATCTCGGGCTTCCGGACGGACCTGCCCCGTCACGCGTTCGGCTCGGCGCCGTCGGGGGGTGGCATCGGATGCCATCCTGGGCAAAGTGGTCTGTGGCCTCGGTCGAGAGGACCGTCGCGCACTGTACGCCGACAGCCGTTGCACTCGGCGGGGCGCAGAGGAACTCACGGGATGTCGGACACAACGGCGGTCGGCGCGGGGCGGTCACTCCAGTCCGGAGATCGTGAACACCGTGCGCGCGTGCCTGCGGTCGATGCGGTCGGCCAGCTGTCGCAGTGCCGTCACTCCGCACCGCAGCGTCCCGCGCTCCACGCAGCCGCGGGCGTCCTCGTCCAGCCGGTGCCACAGCGCCGGATTCGCGAGGAAGACCGACGGGTCGACCTCGACCCGTCGGCCGTCGGTGTCACGGAGCACCATGCGCTGGGCCACACCGTCCGACCAGCGCACCGAGACGAGCCGGTCGGTGCGCACGGTCCGCTCGCGCAACAGGCCGCGTGAGGAGAGCCATCCGGCGCCGGCGCGGACCCGTGGCGGCACGAGGACGGCACACAGCAGGGCGGCCAGCCCGGTCCAGAGCAGGAATCGAGGCCAGCCCAGACGGCCGGCCGCCGTGTCGACGGTCAGCAGCAGCCCGAGGAGCGCCACGGAGCAGTGGATCGCGAACCGCAGGTCGGTGGCCCAGCCCTGGTCGTGGGCGGCCGTGCCGGGGGGAGGCGGGCGCAGGCCGATGTGGTGGCCGGGGATGCTCCGGATGATGTGGCGTCGCATGGCAGCGACACTAGGTGCGCCCGGTCGTCCCGTCGGCGCCCGTTGATGAAGAGCTGACGTCGCGGCGGAGCGTCCTGACGGTTGCTTGACGCAGGCCGGGACGCGTCCGGTGAGTGGCTGCCCTGGTCCCGGCCCGAACGGCTGCGGGGGGCAGGTCGAGGAGAACCTCCGTCAGCTGGGCCGTGACCGCTGGCACGAACCTGCGCACCTACGGGCCCGGCCCGATCGCCGAGCACTTCGGCGCGCCGGCCGAGCTGCGCGAGAAGGGGCCCATCCGTCACCTCGGTCCCGGTGCGCTCCGGCTCACGCGGGAGGAGCTGTCGCTGCCGGGCCGGGGTCTGCCCGCCGCCGATCGGCCGAAGGCCGGCTGACGGAGTCAGTCCTCCTCGTCGCCCTCCTCGTCCTGCGCCTGCTGTGCTGGCTGCTCCTGCTGTGCCCCCGGCTGCTCGCGCTGCTCCGGCGCGGACGAGGGGGCGGTCGACTCCGGTCCGGTGGACGCGGACGGGTTGGAGTCCGGAGTGTCGGACGGGCCGGAGTCCGGGGAGAACAGGGCCATCCCCACGTACACGGCCGCGATGAAGGCGACCGTACCGGCTATGGCGCTGGCCACCCTGGGCCGGCGCCTGATCGCCTCCCGGGCCCCGGTACGCCGCCGGGCGGGGGCGGACCGGTCCGTCGGGCGACGTCTGCGGCCACCGGACTGCGACAGCCGGTACGTCGTCACGCCTGTCTGCCCGGCGGAGCCGGGCGCCGGGGCGGCGCCGTACGCGGCAGCGGCTGCCGGGGAGCGCGGCACGCCCGTTCCCGCCGGAGCGGGTGCGGGAGTCCGCGGAACGCCGGTCGCCGGGGGCGGCGCCGGGGCGTAGAGGGGCAGGGGCTCCGCCTGACCGCGCCAGGCATCGCTCTGGAACCACTCGGCGACCTGATGGGCGCCGGGCCGGTCCTCGGGCTGTTTCGCGAGCAGCCCCAGCAGATAGGAGTCGAAGGCCGGGGACACGTCGACCCCGCGCTGTCTGAGCGGCACAGGCGCCGTGTCGACATGCTGATAGAGCGTGGCGGTCGCCGTGTCCGAGCGGAACGGCGGCTCTCCCAGGAGAAGTTGGTAGATGACGCAGCCGAGGGAGTACATGTCGGAGGCCGCGCTCGCGGTACGGCCCAGGGCGCGCTCCGGGGCGAGATAGAGGCTGGTGCCGACGATCTGTCCGGTGGTGGTGAGCGCGGCGGACGGGTCGTCGACGAACTGCGCGATGCCGAAGTCGCCGATCTTGACTGACCCGTCGGCGTCCAGCATCAGGTTCCCGGGCTTGATGTCACGGTGCACGATGCCCTGGCGGTGGGCGGCGGCGAGCCCCGCGGCGGCCTGTCCGGCGATCCGGGCGACCTGCCCGGCGTCGAGCCGCTCCTGGGCCGCGAGGAGATCGCCCAGGCTCCTGCCCTCGACCAGCTCCATCACGAGGTAGAAGCGGTCCTCCCAGGCCCCGAAGTCGAACACGGCCACCAGATGAGGATGGCTCAGGCGGGCCGCGGTCTGCGCCTCCAGCCGGAACCGGGCGGTGGCCGACTCGTCCGCGTGGTCACCGAGCAGCAGCTTCACGGCGACCGCTCTGCCGAGCACTTCGTCCGAGGCACGCCACACCTCGCCCATGCCGCCGCGGCCGATAGGGGATATCAACCGGTACCGACCAGCTACCAGCACCTGTGCACCAATCTCGAATTGTGGGCCGCTTCTGCTGCCACGGGCAGCGACCCGAAGGACCGGGGCGAGGTGGGGGGCGCGCGGCAAGATCAGGATATCGGGCCGCCGGACCTCGCGGCTCCGGGCTCCGTCGGGTGCCCGAAACCGTGTGCTTTCCGTGCGGCCGCTTCCTTCTCACCGGGTGCCGACGGACGGACGATGACCGCCGGGCGGCGCGGTACCGTCCGCTTCCCGGTCGGCCGGCTCCGAGAGGATCCGGGCGCGCGAGTCCGCCAGGGCGATCACCGCGTCGATCTTCGGCGCCACCGCGGCGTTGACCGCCTGGCCGTGCTCGTACAGCTCGGCCACCCGCTCCTGGAAGACCGGCTCGCGCTTACCGGGGGGCCGCGATCGCCGCCAGCTCCTTGCGGTGGCCGAGCCGCGCCGAGCACGCCGAGCCGGAGATCACTTCCGGCTGCCCGCTCCCGTCGCACGGCCCACCGATTCGACCAGCGGCAGCAGCCGGTGCGGCACCCGTTCCCGCAGCGCCACCTCGGTGCGTGTCCTGACCACTCCGGGCAGTTGGATCAGCTGCTGGATCACATCCTCCAGGTGCCCGTTGTCGCGGGCCACCACCCGCGCCAGCAGATCACCGCCGCCCGTGGTCGAGAAGGCCTCGACGATCTCCGGCACCTCGGCGAGTGCCTCGCCGACCTCGTCGAGATGCCCCTGGGTGACCTCCAGATGGACGAAGGCCAGCACCGGGTGGCCCAGTGCCGCGGGGGACAGCACCGGCCCGGTCGCGGTGATCACACCGTCCCGTTCCAGCCGGTCGATCCGGGCCTGGAGGGTGCCCCGGGCGATGGAGAGGATGCGCGCGTACTCACGGACGCTGGTACGCGGCTGCTCGATGAGCAGCCGGAGGATACGGGTGTCGAGGGCGTCCACCGCCATGGTCCGCTGGCCTCTTCCTGGTACGGCGATCCGGGCTGCGACTGTACCAACGGCACAGCGGAAGCCGGACCGGAGCGAGCCGGCCCGCCCCTGACCGGATGTCATACCCGTAGTCCTCGAGAGCTACGAAATGGGTTCACACCCCGGTGGGACGCCGACTACGGGATCCCTTCCCTAGCTTCTGTACCCGAGCACCGAAGCCATCAGGTACGGAAGGAACAACCCCGCCATGTCGTCCCATCCGCGCATATCCCGCCTGCGTCGCGGCCTGCTCGCCGCGCTGGTGGCCGCCTCGGTGGCCGTGCCGGTCTCGGGCGCGGCGGGCCCCGCGGCCGTTCCCGCGCCCGCTCCGGCCGTCCGGGGCCCGCTGCGCACCGCCGCTCCCGAGGACCTCGCCGAGCGGTACGCCGCGACACGCGCCGACATCGGCGCGGCCGAGCGGACGGCGGCCCGCCACGGCGACCGCGGGCGGGCTGCCGCGCTGCACACGATGGCCGGTCCGGCCCGCAGCTTCCTCTCCTTCGACGGCCGCGACGGCGGCCGTGGCGTCGAGGTCGTCGGTGATCTGTCCCGTGCGGAACGGATCGCCGTACTGATCCCCGGCGCGGGCATCGACATCGACCACTACTGGCGCCTGCGCAACGGCGCTCTCGCCCTGCGCAAGGAGCTGGGGGCGGGGTCGGCGGTGGTCGCCTGGCTCGGATACCGGACACCCGCGACAGCGAGCCCGGCCTCGCTCACCTCGGGGCGGGCCACCGAGGCCGCACAAGAACTGGTTCGATTCTCAGGGGAGTTGAAGCGACTGAGACCCGCGGCCCGCACCACTCTCCTCTGCCACTCCTACGGCTCCGTCGTCTGCGCACGGGCCGCGCACGGACTGCGGGTCGACGACATCGTGCTGTACGGCAGCCCGGGGACCGGCTACCCCGACGTCGCCGCCCTGCACACCCCGGCCACCGTCTGGGCCGGC
This sequence comes from Streptomyces gelaticus, assembly GCF_014649535.1. Taxonomy (GTDB): domain Bacteria; phylum Actinomycetota; class Actinomycetes; order Streptomycetales; family Streptomycetaceae; genus Streptomyces; species Streptomyces gelaticus. Next base: position 39,530 of record NZ_BMTF01000010.1, on the reverse strand, counting down.
CGCGCCAGCCACGACTGGATCGCGGACGTACCGCACGCCGAGCTCCGACTGCCCTTCGTGACCGTCGGGTTCGGAACGGACCCGGTCTCGCCCGGGTTCGGTGCCGAGATCTTCGCGGCGGGCTCCGGCGGCCACAGCGACTACCTGAAGACCGGCTCCGAATCGCTGAGGAGCATCGCCCGGATCGTGGCCGGCACGGCCGGATCCGCCAAGACCCCGGGAGAGCGCCATGCGTGACTACGCCCGGCGGATCGAATCCGCCACCCCCGCCGACCGTGACCGTGCCGTCGACGCACTGCGCGCTCTCGCCATCCTCGGCGTCGTTCTCGGCCACTGGCTGGTGACCGCGCTGGTCGTCGACAGCGGCACCCTGCACGGGGCGAGCCCGCTCCGGTACTTGCCCGAACTCACCCCGGTCTCCTGGCTGTTCCAGACCCTCGCGGTCTTCTTCCTGGTCGGCGGGCTGGTTGGTGCGAGAAGTCAGGCCGCCGCCCGCGCCCGGGGCGAGAGCTACGGACAGTGGTTGCGTGCGCGGATGAGCCGGCTGCTGCGTCCGATGGCCGTGGTGCCGGTCGTGTGGTCCGTGGCGGCGGGCGTGATGCTTGCCGCCGGGGTGGACCAGGGCACCGTGCGCGCACTGTGCAAGCTGGTGTGGTCCCCGCTCTGGTTCATCGCGGTCTTCGTGGCGCTGACAGCGGCGACCCCACTGGTGGCGAGGCTGCATCCGCTGTGGCCGTTCGCCGTCGTACTGGTCGTCGACCTCTACCGTTTCGGCCTGGACGCGCCCGGCGGCTTCGCCTCGGTCAACGTGGCGGCCGGCTGGCTGGTGCCGTACTGCCTGGGCGCGGCCTGGGCCCGGGGCGAGCTGCTCAGCCGCCGGACCGGCTGGACGCTGCTGCTCGGCGGAGCCGCCGCCACCGCAGCACTGATCCGGTGGGCCGGCTATCCCGCGAGCATGGTCGGAGTGCCCGGTACGGAGATCTCCAATCTCGACCCGCCGACCCTCGCCGTGGTCACGTTCGGCCTCGCGCAGTGCGGGGCGGCGCTGCTGCTGCTCGGCCCGCTGCGCCGGATGCTGCGGCGTCCCGTGCTCTGGGCAGCGGTGGCGACGGTGAACCTCTCCGCGATGACGGTGTTCCTGTGGCACCAGACCGCGATGATCGCGGTCACCGCGACCGGCCTGTGGGCGGGCGGAGTGCTGCCGGGCCTGCACACCCTGCCCGACGGACCCGGCTGGGTACTCGCCCGGGCGGTCTGGCTGCCGGTGTTCGCCGTGGCGCTGCTGCTCTGCCGGCTTGCGTTCCGCGGTTACGAACAGCAGCGGCCGACACGAACGAAGAACCTGCTCGTCCGCGAGGGGCGCCCCGCCGGATCGATGGCGGCACGGCGTGTCTAAGGTGCGAGCTGTGAACCGGGGGGACATGGTGAAGCGTGCGGCGCGGGTACTGCGGGCACTGCCCCGTACCCTGCGCGAGGATCTTGCGACCATGGCGGTCGACCCGAACGGGCTCTCGGGGAAGCCGCGTTGGCTGGAGTGGCGGCCGGTGATCATGGTGCCGCTGGTGATGTTCGCGGTGGGGGTGCTCATCACGGGCAGCAACCAGTACGCCTTCGACTTCGGGATGGGCATCCAGCTCGGCATCCTGCTCGCCGGGGTCCAGTCGGTGGCGATCGTCGTCGCCCTGTACCGCCCGCTCCAGGCCTGGTGGGCGTCGATGCTCGTCATGGTGCTGGTCACCCCGTTCGCCGCGAACGTCGGCTTCGGGACACGGTTCCCGTGGGACGGCGCGTTCCCCTGGAGCGGGGCCGGGATCGCGATGCAGGCCGGGGTGCTGTTCCTGCTCGCGCTGCGGCTGCGCCCCCGGATCGCCGCCGAGACCCTGACGATCTCCGTGCTGGCGGGGCTCCTCTGTGGAGCGAGCACCCCCTGGCGCAGCGCCAATGACATCCGCCTCGCCCTCGGCGTCCTCGTGATCACGGTGGCGATGGGCATCGCGCTGCGCGGCCTCGCGGTGGCCCGTACCCGACTGGTCGAGCAGGAGGAGCTCACCGCCGAGGAGCGCGCCAGACGGACCCTGCTGGAGGAGCGCAATCGCATCGCACGCGAGCTGCACGACGTGGTCGCCCACCACATGTCGGTCATCTCCATCCAGGCACAGGTCGTCCCGCACCTGGTCGAGAACCCGTCCGAGGAGCTGAGGGAGAACGTCGAGGGCATCCGCAGGAACGCGGTCGAAGCGCTCACCGAACTGCGCCGGGTGCTCGGCGTACTGCGCTCCGAGGACCCCTTGCCGCAGGCCGCGCGGCACGCCCCGCAGCCCACCCTGGCACGGCTGGACGAGCTGATCGGCAACGCGCGCGGCGCCGGACTCACGGTCACCGCCGAGACCACCGGGGAGCCGCGTCCGCTGTCGCCGGGCGTCGAGTTGTCGGCGTTCCGCATCGTGCAGGAGGCACTCAGCAACGCGATGCGGCACGCGCCGGGCGCGCGGGTGCGGGTGGAGATCCGCCACCATGAGTCCGGGGTCACCGTGCGGATCACCAACACCGCGCCGGAACGGGCCGCCCCGCCCACCCCGGGCCCCGGCCACGGCCTGCTCGGCATGCGTGAGCGCACCGCGATGCTGGGAGGCGAACTGGCCACCGGAGCAACTCCTGACGGCGGGTACGAAGTCACTGCGATACTGCCCGCACCGCCCCTCGCGGAGCCGACGGGCCCCGCCGTTCCCGCCGACCCTGCCGAGGACATCCGATGACGGCTATCCGCGTTCTGATCGCCGACGACCAGATGATGGTCCGGCAGGGCTTCACGGTTCTGCTGAACGCCGAACCCGGCATCGAGGTCGTCGGCCAGGCGGTGGACGGTGCGGACGCCGTGGAGAAGGTGGCCGAACTCGACCCGGACGTCGTCCTGATGGACATCCGTATGCCCCGGCTCGGCGGCATCGAGGCGACCCGCGCCGTCACCGAGGGAGAGGGCGCCACCGTCAGGGTGCTCGTCCTGACCACCTTCGATCTCGACGAGTACGTCTACGAGGCGCTGCGTGCGGGCGCGTCCGGGTTCCTCCTGAAGGACGCCTCGGCCGAAGAACTCGCCCATGCGGTACGGGTGGTGGCGAAGGGCGAGGCCCTGCTCGCGCCGAACATCACCAAGAGGCTGATCGCCGAGTTCGCCCGGGTGAGCGCCGCTCCGCGCGCCCAGCTGAAGGCCCGCACCGGCGAACTGACGGAGCGTGAGACCGAGGTGCTGGCCCTGATCGCGCAGGGCCTGTCCAACACCGAGATCGCCGCATGTCTGGTGGTCGCCGAGCAGACCGTCAAGTCCCATGTGGGCCGGATCCTGTCCAAACTAGGACTGCGCGATCGCACCCAGGCCGCGGTCCACGCCTACGAGACGGGCCTGGTGCGCCCGACCGGCTACTGATCCGGCCCCGTCACCCGCGCGACACCGCGTCCGCACCCACGTAACGCCCCGTACACCCCGTTCGCACCCGCCCTCGGCTCCCGCACGACCGGAAACGGCGGGCGCGGCGCGGCTCCGGCACGTACGGAACCGACACACCGACAGAACCGACACACCGACCGGACGGCGCAGGACCGCTCGGCGAGCCGCCGTGCCCGCGACCGGGCATCCGGCTGCCCTCTCCCGGCGGTCCGGCCGATTCCGACCAACCGAAGGAACCGAAAAGTCCATGGGCTCCACCCTTGTCATCACCAATGACTTCCCGCCCCGCCAGGGCGGCATCGAGACCTTTGTGCACGCGATGGCCACCCGGGTCCCCGACGACGACGTGGTCGTCTACACCTCGCACGAGCCCGGTGACACCGCCTACGACGCGGGCCTGCCGTTCCCCGTCGTACGGGATCCGAGCCGCATGCTGCTGCCGACCGGCCGGGTGACCCGCAGGGCCGTCGAGATCGCGCGGGCCCACGGCTGCGACCGGGTCTGGTTCGGCGCCGCCGCACCGCTGGCCCTGATGGCGCCGGCCCTGCGGCGCAGCGGCGTCCGGCGCATCGTGGCGACCACGCACGGCCACGAGATCTGGTGGGCGAGAACGCCCGGCGTGCGCGGGCTCATGCGCCGGATAGGCGGCGGCGTCGACGTGGTCACCTACCTGGGCCAGTACACCCGCGCCCGGATCGAGCCCGCGCTCGGCCCGCGGGCGCGCATGAGCCGGCTGGTCCCCGGCGTCGACCCCGAGGTGTACCGGCCCCGCGCCGGCGCCGGACCCGACCCGCGCACCGAACTCGGGCTGCACGGCGAGCGGGTCATCCTGTGCGTGGCCAGGCTCGTCCCCCGCAAGGGCCAGGACACCCTCATCCGGGCCCTGCCGCTGATCCGGGACAAGGTGCCCGACGCCGTGCTGCTCGTGGTCGGCAAGGGCCCCGACGAGGCCCGGCTGCGCAAGCTGGCGGCGCGGCACGCGGAGGGGGCGGTCCGCTTCGCGGGCGGCGTCTCGCACGCCGACACACCGCCCTACTACGCCGCGGCGGACGTCTTCGCGATGCCGTGCCGCACCCGGCGGGCGGGGCTGGAGGCGGAGGGGCTCGGGATCGTGTTCCTGGAGGCGGCGGCGAGCGGTCTGCCGGTGGTCGTCGGCGACTCGGGCGGCGCTCCGGACACCGTCCTCGACGGCAGGACCGGCCGGGTCGTGGACGGCACCGACCCCGGCGCCGTCGCCGAGGCGCTGACCGGGATTCTTCTCGACCCCGACCGGGCGGCGATGGGCGCCGCGGGCCGTGAATGGGTCCGGGAGTCCTGGTCCTGGGACGCCTCGGCCCGGCACCTGACAGAGCTTCTGACTCCCGTGGAGCAGCTGCCGGTGCCCCTGCCGGGAGAGGAGTAGGCAGCCGCCGCGGCACGGCCACCGGCCACAGGCCGGTGCGCCGCCGGTCCGTTGGCCTACTCATGGTGCAGCAGAGTCGAGATTTGCTGTACCAATGGCTCACTGACAGCTGTCCGAGTTGAGCCATGGGTTGCAAGGATGCTGTGATGTACCCGTCGATGGCGCTGCGGATCTCCGCGGCGCCTTTTTCATGCCGGTGTACGGAGCCGGCGTACCGGGCCGGCGTGCGGAAGCGGGAGCAAGTGGTGCTGAAGAGGATGTTCGTTGCCCCGGACCCGGGCCGGACGAGGCTGCGCAGCAGTCTCCGGGCCGTCCTCGGTATCGGACTGGCCGTCGCGGTGTGCGGACTGGCCGGACACTCCCTCGTCGCGGCCGTCACCGGCGGCCTCGCCGCACTGCTGGCCCTGTTCACCGTGCTGGACACCACGGTGCGGGGGCAGGCGATCACCACGGCCCTGCTGCCCGTCGCCGGCTTCCCCGTACTGGCCCTCGGCGCGGGGCTGCACGACCACCCGGTCGCCCGGGACCTGGCCTTTCTCGCGGTCATCGGCGCGGGCGTGTACGCCCGGCGATGGGGGCCGCGCGGCCACTCGCTCGGCGTGTTCGCGTTCATGGCCTTCTTCACCACGCAGTTCCTCCACACCCTGCCCGGTCAACTGCCCGAGCTGTACTCGGCGGTCGCCCTCTCCCTGCTCCTCTCGTCGACCGTCCGCTTCGGCCTGTGGTGCTACGAGCGGCGGCGGCCCGCCCCCGTCGTCCCCGCCCCGGTGACCGGCACCGGGCTCGGCCGGGCGACCACGCGCCAGGCGGTCCAGGCCATCGCGGGCGCCGCCCTCGCTCTGATGGCCGGACTCGTCCTCTCCGAGGAACGCTGGTACTGGGCCGTGGGCGCCACGTGGTGGGTCTTCGTGAACACCGCCTCGCGCGGCGAGACACTGGTGCGCGGCTTCCGCAGAGTGCTGGGAACACTGGCCGGCGTGCCCATCGGCCTGGCCGTCGTCGTACCGCTGCACGGGGCGCCCGTGCCCACCGCGGTCGTGGTCGCGGCCGGTGTCTTCGGGATCTTCTACACCGCCGCTGTCTCCTACACCTGGATGGTGCTCTCCGTGACGGTGATGGCCGGGGCGCTCTACGGACTCCTCGGCGTGCTGGACCCCGCCCTGCTGGTGCTGCGTGTGACGGAGACCGGCGCGGGCGCGCTCGGCGCGATGCTCGCGGTGCTGCTCGTCCTGCCGGTCACCACGCACGCCACGACCGACGCGTGGATCCAGCGGGCCCTGCGCTGTGTGCACGCCTGCACCGCGGAAGCAGCCGCACGGCTCTCGGGATCGCCGACCGCCGATCCCGCACCCCGGATCGCCGAACTGGAGGCACTGCTCGGCCGGGTCCGGATGTCGCTGGCCCCGCTCGTGCACCCGCTCAGCCCGCTGCGCGCCCGCAGGGTCCGTGCCGGTCAGGTCCTCGCCCTGCTGGACGACTGCGCACGCGAGGTACGCGGACTGGCCTCCGTCGCGGCGGACCCGGAGGCATCCCACGACACCCGCCTCACCGCCGCCTGCTGGCGGGTCGAGGCGTCCGTGGAGGCCCTGACCGCCCCCGACCCGCGGCATCGGGCGGGCGTACCGGACGTTGTGCCGCACACGGCCGGGGCCGAGCCCGCGCTCGCCCATCTGCACGGCCTGGAACGGGCGCTGGCCGAACTCGCCGCACCGCTGCGCAGCGACCCGCGTTCGCCGTTGATCGGCGTGTGAATGGTCCTTGGACGTGTCCTCCCGGGCGGACCCGGCGGCCGAGGCACTGGTCCGGACCTGACGCGTGACTGCTACCGTCGGCCCGGAAGATCACGACGGTACGGACCGTCGTGATCAGTCGGCGGAGAGGGGAAACGCGGTGACTGGCAGTGCGGTGGGCAGTGACGACGGCGCGGTGCGGGCTTTCATCGGGTCGTTCACCTCGGCGGGCGGACGGGGCATCACCGTCGCCGCCGTGGACGACGGGACCGGGGCGCTGACCCCGCTCGGCTCCACGGACACGGTCCCCGACCCCTCGTACCTCGCCCTGGGCCACGGGCCGGGGCCGGGTGGCGGCGCGCTCTACGCGGTCAGCGAGACCGAGCACGGCGCGGCAGCCGCCCTGGACATAACCGGCGGCGTGCCGCGGCCCATCGACGGGATCCGGCCGGTGGACGGCAGCGGCCCCACCCATCTCGCGCTCGCGGGCGGTCATCTGCTCACCGCCAACTACGACACGGGCAGCGTCAGCGTGCTGCCCGTGCGGCCGGACGGTTCCCTCGGCCCGGTCGCCTCCGTGCTCCAGCACGAGGGCAGCGGTCCCGACGCCGACCGGCAGCGGGCCCCGCACGCCCACCAGGTGCTGCCCGACCCGTCGGGGAACTGGGTGCTCAGCGTGGACCTCGGGACCGACTCCGTACGGATCTGCGCACTCGACACCACGACCGGGGCGCTGCGGCTGCATGGCGAGACGGCCCTGCGGCCGGGCACGGGCCCGCGCCATCTGGCCTTCCACCCCGCCGACGGCCACGCCTATGTCCTCAACGAACTCGAACCGACCGTCACCACGTGCCGGTGGAACGCCGCCGCGGGTGTCCTGGAGCCGGTCGGGGAGACGCCCGTGCTGCCGGCAGCAGCGCAGGACGACGACGCGGCGACCTACCCCTCCGAGATCGTGGTCTCGCACGACGGCCGGTTCCTCTGGACCGCCAACCGGGGGCACGACAGCATCTCGGTTCTCGCACTCGACGCGACCGGCGAGAAGCCGGCCCTGGTCACGACCGTGGACTGCGGCGGGCACTGGCCGCGCGATCTCGCACTCGACCCCACCGGCCGACGGCTGTACGCGGCCAACGAGCGGTCCGGCGACGTCACCTGGTTCGACGTCGACCCGGAGACCGGCGTCCCGCGCCGCGCGGGCTCACTCGACGCCCCCGCCGCATCCTGCGTGATCTTCGCCTGACCTCACTCCGCGCACAGCGCGAACGCCGGACGGGCCCGGTTCTCCGGGCCCGTCCGGCGTTCGTGGACCGACGGTCCGCCGGGCGCACCCGGCGACGGGTCAGCGCGCCTGGGCACCCTGCGGCGCGACCGGCGTGATGCCGAGCGTCGTCATGTACATCGACAGCACGAGCTTGCCGATCGCCGGGTACGCGCCGAGCGGCTCGGCCGTCGCGCAGCCCGCCTCCTTCGCAGCTGCGTCCAGCAGCCCCTCGGCCATCTCCGGACCGACGAGGTACGGGGCCACCGCGAGCTGCGCCGAGCCGGAGCCGGTGAGCTGCTCGGCGACCGACGCGACGGAACCCTCGACGTCGAGAGCCGCGGCCATCACCGGGACCGCGAGCCGGGCGGCCAGCAGCATGCCGGTGATCCCCGCGGCCTGTACGGCCTCGTTGCCGCCCACCGTGGCCAGCACGATGCCGTCGGCGGCCGTGGCCACCGTGAAGAGCCTGGCCCGGTCGGCGCGGGCCAGACCGGCCTCCGAGAGCCGCACGTGCAGCGCCTCGGCGAGCAGCGGGTGCGGGCCGAGCACATCGGTCAGCTCGACCTGCGTACCGCTGTCCATCACGGCCTGCCGTATCCGCCGGATCAGGGCGCTGTCCGGCCCCGCGAGCAGCGGCACGACGACGGCGGACGGCCCCTCGGGCTCGGCGACCTCACGGCCCGCGGCCTGCGCCTGCTCGAAGCGCGCGACGCGCTCGGCGGCGCAGTGGGTGAGTACGGCGGAGAGCGCGGGGTACTCGGCGTCGTCACCGTCGAGGTAGCCGATCCGGGCGTTGAGGCCGGGCAGCTCGGAACGGGCGATGCTGATCACCTCTTCGGCCAGACTGCGGGTGGCCGAAGTGGGGGGACCGGGAACGGCGAGGACGAGCGCGGCAGCGCCTTCGGGTGCGACCACGGGCTCCGGGCGGCGGTGCCGTCCGGACTGGCGAGGTCGCGGCATTCGTACAGGCAGGCCGGAAGCGGGCCCAGTGGGGGTGCTCATGGCGCCGCATGCTACTGGTTTTCGGTGCGGCTCTGTTCGGGGAGGGCCCAGACAGGCGTTATCTGTCCGCTTTTATCCGATGAGTGGCTTACTGGTCGACTGTCCTGCTCTGCCGGTGCCTACTCGGGACTCTGCTCAGGCCCTTCGTCTGGCACCCGGAGCAGCGTCGGATGGCGGGGCAGTCGCAGATCCCCGGTCGCCAGCGCTCGGGCGATGGACAGCGCGCCGGTCAATGGATCACCCGAACCGGGGACCGCCCGTGCCTGCGGTACCTGCCGGGACAACTCCTCGCGCAAGGGCACGAGCAGCGGATCGCCCATCCGGAACAGGCCGCCCGTCAGCCCCACTTCGCACGGCTCGCCATCGGCGCCCGCCTCCGGGCACACCGCCGCGGCCGCCCCCGCGATGTGTTCCGCGGCCTCGCGCAGAATCCCCGCGGCGACCGGATCGTGCCCGGCGCACGCGGCGACCTCGGGTGCGAACGAGGCGAGCACGGCAGGCCGGTCGGCGCGCGGATAGAGCAGCCCGGGCAGCTCCGGCGCCGGCCCGAACACCGCCTCCAGCCGGGACAGCAGCGCGGCGGATCCGCCGCGCCGGCCGTCATGGGCGCGCATGGCCGCGTCCAGCCCGGCCCGGCCGATCCAGGCCCCGCCGCCGCTGTCGCCCAGCAGATGGCCCCAGCCGTCGGCGCGCCGCCAGCCCGTCAGGTCCGTACCCAGCGCGATCATGCCCGTGCCCGCCGCGACGACCGCCCCCGGGCGCTGACCGAGCGCCCCGGCGTACGCGGTCACCGCGTCGGCGGCCAGCGCCAGCCGCCGCACCCCGAGCGCATCCTCCAGGGCCGACGGGAGCTCCGCGCGCAGCTGTCCGCCGAGCGTCGCCATGCCCGCGGCGCCGATCGCCACTGCGTCGATCCCGGAGCCGTCCTGGCCGCCGCACCGCTCCAGCAGCCGACGGGTGGCGGGCAGCAGCTGTTCCAGCAGATGGCCCGCGTCGATCCCGGCCGGTCCGGTGCGCACCGGACCGGCGCAGACCGTCGTCGCCACCGGGGCCGACAGGCCGACGGCGCCCAGCGCCACGCGCAGCCCCGAACCACCCGAGTCGACGCCGAGCACGTACGGCCCCGACGCGGCCGCCGCTCCGTCCGCGCGCACTCCGGCGGCAGGGCTCTGAGACGTTCGCCGCGATGCGCTCAAGGGCCGACTCCAGGAAGGAAGGGGAAGGAACGGCGGCAGCCTATCCCCAGTACCTCCGGTCCAGTTCGGGGGAGTGCGAGTTCGGGGTCCGAGGCGGTTCGTGTACGCCGGTAGAGTGACGTTCCGTGGCACCACGACCGTTGAATGAAGTAGTCGAGCCCGGCTGGGCCGAAGCACTCGCCCCCGTCGCCGGACGTATCGCGCAGATGGGCGATTTCCTGCGCGCGGAGGTGGCGGCAGGCCGCACCTATCTGCCGGCCGGGGCGAACGTTCTGCGCGCGTTCCAGCAGCCCTTCGACGACGTACGCGTCCTGATCGTCGGTCAGGACCCCTATCCGACACCCGGGATGGCGATGGGGCTGAGCTTCTCCGTGGCCCCCGAAGTGTCCCGGGTACCCGGCAGCCTGGAGAACATCTTCCGGGAACTCCACACGGATCTGGGACTTCCGCGTCCGTCGAACGGCGATCTGACGCCTTGGACGCGACAGGGCGTACTGCTGCTGAACAGGGCACTCACCACGGCGCCCCGCAAACCCGGCGCGCACCGCGGCAAGGGCTGGGAGGAAGTGACCGAACAGGCCATCCGGGCCCTGGCCGCACGCGGCAAGCCGCTGGTGTCCGTGCTGTGGGGGCGCGACGCCCGCAACCTGCGGCCGTTCCTCGACGACTTCCCGGCGATCGAGTCCGCGCACCCCTCGCCCATGTCGGCGGACCGCGGCTTCTTCGGCTCGCGCCCGTTCAGCCGCACCAATGAACTCCTGCTGCGCCAGGGGGCTCAGGAAGTCGACTGGCGGCTGCCGTAGCGCGGCGGTCCGGGCCGTACACACCTCGTCGGTCCCGAAGTGGCACCGGCTCCTCCACGGGGCCGGTGCCACGTCCTTGGACGGTGCCGCGTGTCCCGGATCAGGACGCGTCGCGCACCGTTCCGGTGAAGACCGGTCCCTCCTGCGGCTCCCAGGAGCCGTCGTAGGTGATCATCCGCAACCGCAGGGACTCCTCCGGCTCCTTCAGTCTGTCTGCGACCGTGGGCACGGTCACCTCGGTGCTCACCTCACCGGCGGGCACGCTGACCGGCAGATACGGCGTCTCCACCACCTTGGACAGCGGCCGGGCCGGGTTCGGCGGCTCTCCGAACGTGTCCCGCAGCCACGCCCCGTCGACGTCCAGGGTGGACAGCTCCGTCCCCTGTCCGACCGGCAGGATGTCGAAACCGACGGAGTCCATGTCGACATCGGCGGCCTCCGAGAGCGTGATCCGCCAGCGCAGGCTCTGCCCCTCGGTGACATGGTCCGCGACCGGCTTCACCTCGACCGTGGGCATCGGATCGTCGTTCTTCACGGTCAGACCGCCGAGGTGGGAGCCGACGACCGCGCCGCGAACCGCCTTGACGAACACACTGTGCGTGATGTCGTAGCCGAAGCGGGTGTTGCCCCGCACGTCGACCGGCACATCGAGTTCATGGCTGCCCGGACGCACCGTCACCGTACGGTAGGTGGCCCTGTCCGTGCCCGGCTCGGCGACGAACAGCCGGACCCGTCCGCTGCCGTGCCCGGAGACCCGCACCGGGATGCGATAGCTCCGTACCCCGAAGTCGCCTTCCTCGACCGTCAGTCGGCCGATGTCCACCCGTGGCAGCGAGGCCGCCCGGACCGGGGGCGTACCCGGGCGCCAGCCCCATGCGTCGATCAGCCAGGCCTGCCCCGACGTGCTGCGTGGAGTCAGTTCCAGGGTCTTCACCCGCTTCAGATCCACCTTGCTCCGTACGGCGGCGGAGAGCGGCACCCGGATCTCGCGGCCCCAGTAGGACGCGGTCCGGTCGCTGCCCGGCAGTCCGTCGATCCGGGCCCCGCCGAGCGTCACCCGTCGGCCCCCGGTGTCGGTGAGAGCGACGTCCAGTCGGGTGCCGCCGGTGTTGGGCGGCACGATCACCCGGAGTGCCAGCGACTCGGAACCCGCCACGGAGACCGGACGGGCGGGACGGATCTTCACCGCGGTGCCCGGCTTGGACCAGCGCATCGCCACCGCGTGGCGGCCGGGCTCCCGAGGGGTGTCCCACATGGCGAAGTGCGGGGAGACGGCGGTCCCTTCGGGCGGCAGGCAGGCGCGGCCCGGATCGGGATCGACCTGCGCGCACACCCGGCCGCCGCTCACGGCCACCGAGCTGTCCGGCAGGAACGCGGGCGTACGCTTCCCGCCGACCGCGTGGGTGAGTACGCGTACCGGGCCGGCCGAGGGCGCGCGCCGGTCCGAGCCGTCCAGCAGCGGCCGTACGCGGTCGTCACCCGCGACGAACAGCCGGGCCGCCGCAGCGATGTACGTGGCCCCGGCGGCCTGCTGCCGAGTGGCGGTGAGCCGGGTCTTCTTGCCCGGCGTGCACACCGGGTCCGGGGTGTCGCCGGCCCAGAAGTCGTCGTCTGCGGGCGCCTTCGCCTGCCCCGGTGTCCACTCGCTGTTGAAGAAGTTGTGGTTGGCGCCGACCATGTAGACCGCGCTGTGCAGCGCGGCACCCCGGCTGATGCCGCGGGTGCCGTCGGCATAGAGCTGGCCCTGTAGGTCGGACACATCGCCGTCGCAGCCCGGCAGGATGGTCATGGACGGCACATCGGGAACGGGGTTCTGCCCGAAGATGGTGGGACCGATCAGGACAGTGCCGCGTATCCGCCAGCGCACCGGGCCCCGGTAGCCGTCCTGGTCCGCGGGCGGCCGGTAGAGGCTGTCGAGCGCGGCCCGGTTGACGCCCTCTCCGCCCCGGGAGTGACCGACGAGCAGCACCTCGGACATGTCGGCCGGCGGTGCGGCGCGCACGGCCGAGGGCGCCCCGGCCCGGTCGCGGGCCCAGTCCGCCCAACGGGCGAGGTGCAGCCGCACCAGGGACGAGCGGGCCTGGGCGCCACCGTCGTCGGCGATGTCGTCCTGCCCGTTGATCCCGTTGGCCGAGATGGACACCGTGACATAGCCCTGGGAGGCCAGGAGCTTCTGGTCGCGCAGATAGCCCCGATGGCTCGGCACCGGCTGCATGCCCGCCTCGCAGGGCCAGGAGACCCCCTGCTCGCCCTCGGAGTTGAAGCACGTGTAGTGCCGGCCGTGCAGGAACAGCGCGAGCGGCCGCCGTCCCGGGGCGCCGACCGGAGACACCACCGCGGCGCGCATCTCCACCGGGGCGGCGAATCCGGGCAGCCGCACCGACTTCAGGGCGTACTCACCGCTGACGGTCCGGTACTTGCCCGGTACGCCGGGGTCGACCGGGTTCGCCGGAAGGGGCGCCGCCGGCTGCGCAGCCCCGGTGGCCCTGCGGGCGTCCGGGGCCCGCCGGGCTCCGGACGCGTCGAGACGGCGCCCGCCCGCCAGTACCTTGAGGCTCGTCGACCGCCCGATGCGCGCGCCGTCGAGCCTCAGCCGGAACGCCCGGCGGTCCCGGGTGGCCACCGGCCGGCCCAGGAGCCTGTCCCCGGCATAGAACTCGACCCGGGCATCGCCCATGGGCACCGGGTCGGGCGAGGCCCAGACGAGCTGCTTCCCGGCTCCCGTACCGGTGATCCGCCAGCCCGCCGGCAGCCGTCCGTCGGGGTCTTCCCGCGGCGCGGAGGGCGCTGCGGAGGGTATGGATTCGATGGAACGCTGCGTGTGCGCCGGTTGCGGCGACGCGCGCGCCGACTCCGGCCATCCCACGGTCAGGGTGAGTACCGCCAGCGCGGCGGTAACCGTGCGCGAGACACGGAACAAGGTGGTCCTCCTGGTCATCGGCCTTCTCGAACTCCCCGGAGACATCCGGGCCCCCGCTCCCGGAGGACGGAGAGTGAAGCCCAGGGGTTGCCTCATGCCGCGTCATATGGCGCGGAACTGATGCTTCGGAGAAGCGAGTTGGTCCGATGAACGGCCGGATCGCGCCAGGGCGGGATGTCGGCCGACGGTCGGGTCAGGCGTCGATCACCGCCGCCCGCACGCACAGGACGTCCGGAAGGTGCGAGGCGAGCTGCCGCCAGCTGTCCCCGTCGTCCGCGCTCGCGTACACCTCGCCGTTGCGGTTGCCGAAGTAGACGCCCGCCGGATCGGCGTCGTCCGTGCAGAGCGCGTCGCGCAGCACCGTGCCGTAGTGCGTCTCCTCGGGCAGGCCCGCCGACAGCGGCTCCCAGGTGCTGCCCGCGTCGCCGGTGCGGAACACCCGGCAGCGGTGTTCGGCGGGCACCCGGTCGGTGTCGGCGTTGATCGGGAAGATGTACGCGGTGTCCGCGCGGTGCGGGTGTGCGGCCGCGGCGAAACCGAAGTCCGACGGCAGGCCGTGCCCGATGTCGGTCCAGTTGTCCCCGGAGTCGTCGCTCCGGAACACTCCCCAGTGGTTCTGGAGATAGAGCCGGTCGGGATCGACCGCGTCCCTCGCCACCTTGTGGACGCACTGACCGAACTCCGGCTCCGGGTCGGGGAGGAAGACCGCGGACACCCCCTTGTTCGACGGGGCCCAGCTCGCCCCGCCGTCCTTCGTGCGGAACACCCCGGCCGTGGAGACCGCGACGGTCACGGCGCGGGCGTCCCTCGGGTCCGTCAGGATGGTGTGCAGCCCCTCACCGCCCCCGCCGGGCTCCCACCTCGAACGCGTGGGATGCTCCCACAGCGGGCGGACCAGCTCGAAGGACTCCCCGCCGTCCTCGGAACGGAACAGCGCGGCGGGCTCGGTCCCCGCGTACACCACATCGGGCGCCTCGGGGCCGGCCGGATGCAGCTGCCAGACCCGCTCCAGCGAGGCCCCGGTGAACCGGGGGAACTTCACGGCCGGTTGTCGTGGTTCGCCCCAGGTCATGCCCAGGTCGTCCGAGCGGAAGACCGACGGGCCCCAGTGCGCGCTGTCGCCGCCGACCAGGAGCCGTGGGACCTGCCCGCGGGTGTCGATGGCGATCGAATAGATCGCCTGGGCATTGAAATGCGGGCCGTCGAACTCCCACGCACCACCGCGCCTGCGGCCGATGAAGAGTCCCTTGCGGGTGCCCACGGTGAGCAGTACGTCGGTCATGACCGAACCTCCCGAAACGCCGTTGTGTCGGATAAAGGCCAGTCTGCACCCGACCACTGACAGTGGCCCGCAAAGCAGCCGCCCTGCCTCGGGCCCTGTTGCATCGAGGCCGGCGGGGGTACGGTGCACGACAATTAGAAAGCGCTTGCCGGAGTGCGTGCACCACATGCGGACCTCACGGCAGAGAGACCGAGGAGCAGCTGTGCCGACCTTCGAAGGGCTGCCCGGCGCCGTCGCCGTGTCCCATCTGCGGGTGTACGACTGGCCCGCCGCGGACGGTCTGCGCGGCGGGACGCCCCATCTCCACCTCACCTGTTCCGAGGGGTACGTGGTGGTCGGCGGCGCGGGCTCGGTGCAGACCCTCACCGCGTCGGGATTCCGGCAGACGCCGCTGGCACCGGGTGCGCTGGTGTGGTTCACGCCAGGCACGATCCACCGGCTCGTCAACGAGGACGGGCTGCGCATCGTCGTGCTCATGGAGAACAGCGGGCTGCCGGAGGCGGGCGACGCCGTACTCACCCTGCCGCCGGACCGCCTGGCGGACCCGGACGCCTACCGGGCGGCGGTCGCCCTGCCCGCCGACGGCTCCGAGGCGGAGCAGGAACGGGCCGCGCGCGCCCGCCGCGATCTCGCCGTCGAAGGATTTCTCGCCCTGCGCCGGGCCGCCGAGGCGGGCGACCCCGAGCCGCTCGCCGCATTCCACCGGGCCGCGACCGCACTCGTACGGCCGAGGGCCGAGGACTGGCGTGAACGCTGGCAGCGCGGGGCCGCCGCGGCATCCGAGGCGACCGGCGAGCAGCTCGACGCCGTGGCGCGCGGTGACGGCGGCCATCTCGCCGACGCCTGCGTCCACGCCGAACAGCCCTCCGCATACGGAAAGTTCGGCATGTGCGGCCGTCTGGACGTCTATCGGGGCTGACCGGCTCCGGCGGCTTCGGACGCGAGGGAGCAGGTCAGGAGCAGGGTCGTGCTGCCGTCGTCCTCCGTGATGTTCCGGACATGCCGGAAGCCGATCCGGTCCAGCAGCGCCAGCGACCCGGTGTTCTCGGCCGCCACCGTGGCATGCACCTCGGTGAGCCCGAGCGTGTCGAACCCGTACCCGGTCAGCGTCTGCGCGATCTCGGTGCCGAACCCCTGCCCCCACGCGGTGGCGGCCAGTGCGTAGACGATCTCGTGGCCGCCCGCCTCCGGGGACGGCTTGATCTCCGCATGGCCGACGAACCGGCCCTCGTGCCGGATCGCCCAGACGTCGAACAGGTCCTGTGCGTACACCTTGCTGAAGATCCGTCCGAACAGCGCGCGGTCCTCGGCCTCGGTCTGCGGCCCTTCCCCCATCCAGCGGGAGACCCGGGTGTCCTGGAACAGCGCGACGAAGTCCTCCTCGTCGGCGGGTGTGTACGGATCCAGACACAGTCGAGCGGTACGCAGAGCAAGGGTCGTCATGGCCGACGACGTTACGCAGCACCCCGGCCGGCCCGCAATGCAATACCCGTGCCCGGGCGGTGGCCGTCCCTGCTTCACTGGCGCGCATGACCTCATCGGTGTTCGAGACTGCCACCCCCGACGCGTTCGCCTACCTGGACCGGGTCGCCGCCACCGGTCCGGGCCGGTCCTACAAGAGACACATGCTCGACGAGCTCGGAGTCCGGCCGGGCGATACGGCGCTCGACCTCGGCTGCGGACCCGGCACCGATCTCGGCGCGCTCGCCGAGGCCGTCACCGCGACGGGCCAGGTGATCGGCATCGACCACGACCGGGCCTCGGTCGACGCCGCCCGGGACCGCAGCGCGGAGCGGAGCAACGTGACCGTGCGGCTCGGAGACGTCCACCAGCTGCCACTGCCGGACCACTGCGTCGACCGGGCCCGTACCGACCGGGTCCTCCAGCACGTCGACGATCCCGCCCGAGCGCTCGGCGAAGCCCGGCGCGTGCTCAGGCCGGGCGGACGGCTCGTCATGGGCGAACCGGACTGGGGCACCCTGACGGTCGATCATCCGGACAGCGGTCTGTCGCGCGCCTACACCCAGTACGTCACGCACGAAGCCGTCCGCAACGCCCGCATCGGCAGCCAGCTGGCCCGACTGGCGGCGGACGCGGGATTCTCCGTGCCCGGGGTCGTACCGGTCACCCCCGTCTTCCGGGACGTCCGGGCAGCCGACGGGATTCTCGGTCTGGAGCGCACCGCGCGCCGCGCCGCCGACGCCGGATACTTCACCGAGGAGTCGGCGCGACGGTGGCTGGACCACCTTTCCGACGGCCCCTTCCTGGCGGCCGTGACGCTCTACATCGTCGTGGCCGAGTCGTAGGGTCCGCTCCGGATGTGGCACGGTCGGCCCCGAGAACCTCAGGCTTTACGGGCCCGGCGAACCGGCCGGGCGAAGGGAGGAGCGGGGCGATGACGAGAGGGATCGAGGACGCCGAGGGGCGAGGGGCGGCCCTGGAGGTGAACCCTGTCGGAACGCGGGTCGAGATCAGGGCCGCGGCGCCCTCGGGCGGGGTGTCGCTGATCTGCAACCCCGACCGCGCCCGCGAGCTGGCGGCGGCGCTGGCCCGTGCGGCGGACGAGGCCGACGGCGCGGGGTCGGCGCAGCCCGTCACGCTCAAGGCGCGCGAGCTGCGCCGGGGGGACGTGCGGGACGGTGACCGGGGCATGACGGTGGACGGCGTCAGGGCCGACGGTGCGACCGTCCACGTCACCTGGAAGTCGGCCGCCGGACGCAACTGGACCCAGGGATACGACGCGGAGGCCGAGATCACGCTCCGGCGGCGTGCCAGGAACGCCGACTGACGCCGCTCGGCCGACTTGCATCCGTCCCGGCCCGGAACTAGTACGAGAGGCGTCGTAATTTGACGGGCGTCGTAGTACGGGATGTATCGTACTAGCGATCCTTCCGCACCCCCCGAAACGGAGTCCGACGTGAGTGCCCTCTTCGAGCCCTACACCCTGCGGTCGCTCGTCATCCCCAACCGAATCTGGATGGCGCCCATGTGCCAGTACAGCGCCGCACCGGACGGGCCGGACGCGGGTGTCGCGACCGACTGGCACTTCGCCCACCTCGCGGCCCGCGCCACAGGGGGGACCGGGCTCATCCTCACCGAGGCCACGGCCGTCAGCCCCGAGGGCCGGATCAGCCCCGGCGACCTCGGCATCTGGAACGACACCCAGGTCGCCTCGCTCCGCCGGATCACGCGATTCATCAAGGGGCAGGGGGCCGTCGCGGGCATCCAGCTCGCACACGCCGGGCGCAAGGCGTCCACGGCGGCCCCCTGGCTGGGCGGCCACCCCGTGGGGCCCGAGGCGCACGGCTGGACGCCCGTCGCCCCCAGCCCGCTGCCGTTCGACGACGGTCACCCCGTGCCGCACGAGCTGACCACGGACGAGATCCAGGGCATCGTCGACCGCTTCCGTGAGGCCGCGCGCCGCGCTCTCGACGCTGGCTTCGAGGTCGCCGAGGTGCACGGCGCCCACGGCTACCTCATCGGACAGTTCCTCTCCCCGCACAGCAACCGGCGCACCGACGAGTACGGCGGCAGCTTCGAGAACCGCGTCCGCCTCGCGTTGCAGGTCGTCGACGCGGTGCGCGAGGTCTGGCCGGACGAACTGCCCGTCTTCTTCCGGATCTCCGCGACGGACTGGCTCACGGAGAACGACGAGGACGAGCGCGAGGGCTGGACGGTCGACGAGACCGTGCGGCTGGCCGCGCAGCTCCAGGCTCACGGGGTCGACCTGCTGGACGTCTCCAGCGGCGGAAACGCCCCGCGTGCCCGCGTCGCGACCGGGCCGGGGTACCAGGTCCCCTTCGCCGAGCGGGTCCGGACCGAGACCTCGCTCCCGGTGGCGGCGGTGGGCCTGATCACCGAGCCGCAGCAGGCCGAGAAGATCATCACCGAGGGGCGGGCGGACGCCGTCCTCCTCGGGCGCGAGCTGCTGCGCAGCCCGTCGTGGGCGCAGGAGGCGGCCCGCGAACTGGGCGGTGAACTCCGCAAGCCGGAGCAGTATCTCCGCGCGGTCTGACCACTCCGCCTGCCGCACCGGCCCGGCCGGTCCTGCACGACGCGCAGCGTCACGGGGCCGGCCGGGCCGGTGCGGCGTGCCCGCCCCGTGTTTCGTCGAGGAGGGTAACGCGGTGAGGCGCAGCAACCCCGGCCGCGCGGACACACCGATCTGCTGGGGAGTAGGTTCTGTCCGTTCGGCCCGACAGCCGGGCCGCCGAAACGGGGGACTCGTCGCGGTGAGCATCCATCTGCACTTTCGCGCCGTCGCGGAATCCGAGATCCGGGACGACCACACCTGGCTTGCGGCGTTCATGTCCGAGGCCTGGGACAACCACCCCGACGAGTACGCGGCAGGTATTGCCAACTCGATCGACAAGGTCTTCGGCTCCGTCAATGACTTCTACGCCACAGCCGGTGTCCTCGATGCAGACGCCGCCGAGTCCTGGATGTTGCCGATCTACGGCGGCCGCCCCGTGGCACACACGGCTGACGCCGACCCCTCCGACCCGCCCCTGATGATTCTGGAGCCGCCTGGGGTGTCACAGGCCGCAGACTTCCTCGCGACTGTCCCTTTCGACGAGTTCTGGAACGTCGCCGGCGGCCGCGCCCGGGAAGATGCTCAGGTCGGGCGGGAGTTCCTCGACCATCACAAGGACCTCCAGGGGTTCTACGGGCGGGCGGCTTCAGCAGGTCACGCAGTGGTCAAGGCGGTGTGGGCTTGAGACGTGGTCGCGTGCCGGTCACGGACGAGGGTGGAGTCGACGTCGAGATGGCATCGGCCTCGTCCCGCAGAGCGACGGCGAAGTCGCTGTAGGGGATCCGGGCTTCCGGGTCCACTGCGGCGGTGGTGTACCGGCCGGAGCGCGCGCCGTCCTGGTCGAACCCTCCGGCCGGGCTGACGACCAGCCGGTCCAGCCCGGCGGGTGCGGTGCGCAGCACCGCCGTACCGGCGGCGGTGCCGAGGCCGAAGGGGCGGAATTCCCGCGGAAATCGCCGGAGAGGCGCGGCACGCCTGCGAACTGACCCCGCTCGGCCGGAGCCTGCTCCGCCGGCCGGACATGGCGCACAGTTGGGCAGAGGCCCACATGGACGAGCTCGTCGACGCCTGCGGGGCGGCATCGCGTACGGGCCGCACCGACTGCAGCGCGACGGGCCCGCTGTTCTGCGCGTGACAGGCCCGCCCTCCGGTGAATGTCGAACTACGACGAGTCTCGTATTATGGAAGACCGGAACGGTCCCCTCGTGGAACCGGAACAGTCCCAGGAAGTGGAGCCGTCGTGACACCCGCCAGCGCCCCTGCCACAAGCGCCACCGAGGTCGGCGGTCGTGTGCTCGACCACCCCGCGCGCGACGAGATCCGTATCGAGGCGGTGCTCCACGCGCTCTCCGACCCGATGCGACTGCGGATCGTCCGCGAGCTGGCCGCAGCCGAGTCCGAGCTCACCTGTTCCCGTTTCGATCTCCCGGTGTCCAAGTCGACGTCCACGCACCACTTCCGGGTGCTGCGCGACAGCGGGATCATCCAGCAGTGCTACCGCGGCACGGCCAAGATGAACGGCCTGCGGCGAGAGGACCTGGAGGCGCTGTTCCCCGGGCTCCTCGACCGCGTCCTCGACGCGGCGAACCGCCAGGACCAGCGCACCGGCGAGGACCGGTAGCCTCACCGGCGGTCCCGGCCGCCACTCCGCGCGGCGCTCAGCAGCCCCGCCCAGTCCGGGATCTTCGCCCGCTCCCGGCCCAGCGACCGGCCCAGCGCCGCCTCCGCCCGCTCGATCGACAGCCAGCCGTCCCACTCCACCGGACGCAGCCCCCACGCCCGCAGCGCCGCCACCGGATCGGGTGCCGAGGGGCGCCCGGCGAGCAGTGGGACATCGTCGAGCAGCGAAGCCACCGTCTCCTTCGCGCACGACCGGTTCGAGCCGATCACCCCGGTCGGTCCCCGCTTGATCCACCCGGCGACGTACTCCCCGGGCGACGGCACCCCGTCCCGCAGCACCCGCCCCGCCAGATGCGGCACCGTACCGCGCACCGGGTCGAAGGGCAGGCCGGGCAGCGGAACCCCGCGGTAGCCGATCGCCCGCAGCACGAGCTGGGCGGGGATGTCCTCGTACGTACCGGCGTCGCGCACGCCGCCGCTGCCGTCCGGCACCGTACGGGCGAACCGCACCCCGGCCACCCGGCCGTCCCGCTCCAGCAGTTCGACGGGGCGCAGAAAGAACCGCAGGTGGATGGTGCGCAGCGGATGCCCGCCAGTGCCCGCGCCTCCGCCACCGGCGGCCCATCCGCGCAGGACTTCCACATTGCGCCGCGCCGCCGCCGTCAGGGGCGGCGCGTTCGGAGGCGAGGACAGGGCGGGGACCCGTGCGGAGGGATCGGACGGATCGGCGTACGCCGGATCGCGGGCGAGCTCCGCTTCGTCCACCACGACCCGGGCCTGTGGCAGCCCGCCCAGCTCGCGCAGTTCCTTGGTCGTGAACCTGGCCTGTGACGGCCCGCGCCTGCCCGCCATGTGGATCTCGTGTACCCGGCTGCCGGCCAGCGCGCCGAGTGCACCGGGCGGTACGTCGGTGGGGCGCAGCTCCCGCGCACCGCGCGCCAGAATCCGCGCCACGTCCACCGCCACATTGCCGGCCCCGATCACCACGACCGAACGTGCCCGGAGCGCGAAGCCGGCGGCGGCCGCGTCGGGGTGTGCGCTGTACCAGGAGACGAACTCGGTGGCGGAGCAGCTGCCGGGCAGATTCTCGCCGGGGACGGCGAGCGCGCGGTCGGTCGCGGCCCCGACGCAGTAGACCACCGCGTCGTAGAGCTCGCCGAGCCGCTCGGGCGGGATCCCGCCCCCGCCCACCTCGACATTCCCGAGGAAGGTGACCCGCTCGTGCTCCAGAACGGTCCGCAGGCTGTTCTGCAGCGACTTGATCTTCTCGTGGTCCGGGGCGACCCCGTAGCGCACCAGGCCGTACGGGCAGGGGAGCCGGTCCAGCACATGGACCCGGACGTCGGGGACCCGGTCCTGTGCGACCAGGGCCTGAGCGGTGTAGACCCCGCTGGGACCTGAGCCGACGACGGCGACACGGAGCACGGCGCACCTCTTCCCGGAGATCCCTCCAGCATGGCACCGGCGGCCGGAGCGGGGGAGAGGCGCGCCCGGGACCGCGTCAGGACGACATCGTGCGCATTCTGTTGATCTCCACCGTCTGCTGGGCGACGACGTCCCCGGCCATCTCCTCGATCTGTACGTTGTTTCCCTCCGCGAGCACGTCGGTCGCCATCGTGATCGCTCCTTGGTGGTGGGTGATCATCAATGCGAGGAAGAGCTTGTCGAAGGCCGTTCCGTCCGCCTTGCGCAGCTCCTTCAGCTGCGCCGGGGTCGCCATGCCGGGCATCGCCGCGTGGTCATGGGCGGACTTTCGCCGGTCGCCGCCGTGGTGTGTGAGCCACCCTTCCATGGCGCCGATCTCCGGCTGCTGGCTCGCCGTGATGCGCTCGGCGAGCCGTTTGACCGAGGAGGAACCGGAGCGGGACGGGACGAGCGCGGTCAACTCCAGGGCCTGGGCGTGGTGTTGGATCATCATCTGCGCATAGCGGTAGTCGGCCGAGTTGGGTGTGTCGTCCCCGGCGGCCTTCGCGGCCTCCTCGGCGGAGAGGGTTCGTGCGGGCTCGCCCGGCTTTCCTGGCGCCACCACCGAAGGACCCCCGCCGGCCTGCGCCTTCGTGTGGGTTCCCCGGTTCCCCGCATCGCACGCGGCGAGGGCGAGGGCGGCGGACACGACCGCCGCGACGAGAACGGATCTGCTGACACACATGGTCTGACGGCGGATCAACAAGTGGACCTCCATGGCCATATGGGCGGTTGCCATTCGTCCTGACACACTTCCGCACTGCGGTGATCGGAAACTTTCATTACGTCTCTGTTGCCATCTGTTGGGATCACCGTGGGAGGGACGATACTGCCGGGGTCCGTGAACCGTTCAACTACGTTCGGATCCATGGGAGGACGCAGTGAATTCGTTGCACACGAGCCCGGTGCGGCGCAGACGCCTGGGTGTGGCGGCGGCCGCCGCCGGCCTGCTGGCCACTTTGCTGATGGCCGGACCCGCGGCCGCGACGCCCGACCCCGGTGACACGGCCGCGGCCCCGACCGGTGTCTCCGCCGCGCAGCGGGCCGAAGCCACGGCCGCCATCAGGAGCGGCGAGGTACCCGGCGTGGACGAGATCGTCCACAGCGACAACATCACCCACCTGGCCAACGTTCCGAAGGACGCGCTCAAGGGCCTCAACACGGACCTGGCCTTCCAGGGGAAGTACGCCTTCGCCGGAAACTACGACGGCTTCCGGATCTTCGACATCGGCAACCCCAGGTCCCCGAAGACGGTCGCGCAGGTCCTCTGCCCGGGCTCCCAGAACGACATCTCGGTCTCGGGCAACCTGCTCTTCCTGTCCACCGACTCCTCGCGCAGCGACAACTCCTGCTCCAGCACCACCCAGCCCGCCACGGAGAAGTCCTCCTGGGAGGGCATGAAGGTCTTCGACATCAGCGACAAGCGCAACCCGAAGTACGTAGCCGCCGTCGAGACGGCGTGCGGATCGCACACCCACACCCTGGTCCCCGAGCGCAAGAATGTGTACGTGTACGTCTCCTCGTACTCACCGAGCGCGACGTTCCCCGACTGCCAGCCGCCGCACGACGGGATCTCCGTCATCAAGGTGCCGCGCGACGCGCCCGAGAAGGCCGCGGTCGTGAACTTCCCGGTGCTCTTCCCGGACGGCGGCAACCCGGGTGCGCCGGAGAACCCGGGTGTCTCCAAGACCACCGGCTGCCACGACATCACCGTGCTGCCCTCGAAGGATCTGGCCGCCGGCGCCTGCATGGGCGACGGACTGCTGTTCTCCATCAAGGACCCGGAGAACCCGAAGATCATCGACCGGGTGCAGGACAATGTGAACTTCGCCTTCTGGCACTCGGCGACGTTCAACCAGACGACGGACAAGGTCGTCTTCACCGATGAACTCGGCGGCGGTGGCGCGGCCACCTGCAACGAGGAGATCGGCCCGAAGCGCGGTGCCAACGGCATCTACGACATCGTCGGCAGGGGAGACCACCGCAAGCTGGTCTTCCGCAGCTACTTCAAGATCGACCGTCCGCAGGCCGACACCGAGGTCTGCGTCGCCCACAACGGTTCGATCATCCCGGTCGAGGGCCGCGATCTGATGGTCCAGGCCTGGTATCAGGGCGGGGTGTCGGTGTGGGACTTCACCGACTCGTCGAAGCCGAAGGAGATCGGCTACTTCGAGCGCGGCCCGGTCAGCACCGACGCCGTCACCACCGCCGGCCCCTGGTCGGCCTACTACTACAACGGCTACATCTACTCCAACGACATAGCCAAGGGCTTCGACGTCCTGAAGCTCGACGACCGGCGGACCGACCCGGCGAAGCGCGTCCGGCTGGACGAGCTCAATGTGCAGACGCAGCCGGAGTACTTCGACCGCTGACCGGCCGGATCCTCCACCTGGCCGGCGCAAGCCGACTCCATCGAGCACCGAAGGCGTCCCGCAGGGCGGTTCCCCCGCTCCGCGGGGCGCCGCGCCGCGTCAGGCGGCGGTCCTGGCGGTGCCCCCCGTAGCCGCGGCCCACTCCACCAGCAGGCGCTGGTACTGCTCCTCGTCCTCCGGGGACAGGCGGCCGCCCGACCGCTGCCACAGATCGCGGATCTCTTTGTTCACCTCGGCGGCAGTGCGCGTGGAGTCGGAGGAGCGCGGAGAACGGGACATGCCTACAGGCTAAGGCCCCGATGTGACAATCAGACCCATTGGGCGTCAGGGACATCTCTCACATGTCTGTCAGGCAACGCCCGGGACCAGTCCGAGCGTCCGCAGTCCGTCGGGCCGCTCCTCCACCGGCAGATGATGCACAAACCGCACGTCACAACCCAGCGCGGCGGCTCCGCCGTCCGCGTGCCGGTCGTCGCCGACCATTACCACATCCGCCGGATCCAGCCCGAGAAGTGTGCAGGCCGTGCGGAAGAGCCGTGAGTCCGGCTTCTGCACACCGTGCTCGTACGACAGCACATAGGCATCGATCAGGTGGTCCAGGCCGTGCGCCCGGAAGACCGGCCTCAGGTCCCAGCCGATGTTGCTGACCACGCCGATCCGGACGCCGTTGTCGTGCAGCGCGCCGAGCACCTCCGCCGCGTCCGGGTACGGCCGCCAGGCGGCGGGCGTCAGGTGCCGTTCGTACAGCGCGTCGTACAGTCCGGGATCCGGCAGCTCCACCTGCCGGGCCAGCCCGGTGTACACCTCGCGGTGCAGCTCCGCGTTCTCGTCACGGGTGGCCCAGGCGGCGGCGAGCCGGGCGGGGATGTGTTCGGGGGACGGGCCGCCCGGCAGTGCCCCGGCGGCCGTCAGCTCGCGTACGTACCGTTCGAAGTCGGCCTCGCCCACCGTCACCCCCTGCTCGGCAAGGACCGCGCTCAGCCAGGACCGGACCGGCTCGATGCGGAAGAGGGTTCCGGAGAAGTCGAAGAGCACACCCTTGATCTGCATGTCTGCGATCCTCCCCGGTGCGCGGCACCGCGACAAGGCCGCCCGGTTGCGGTACGGGCGCTGCGGTACGGGGCCGGTTCAGGGACCAAGGGGCCGGGGTCGCCCGCCGCGCCGCTCGTACCGGTTGAACCCGTCGATCGAGAAGGCGACCAGGGCCGCCCCCAGCAGCCAGCCACCCAGTACGTCGCTCAGCCAGTGCACCCCCAGATAGAGCCGGGTCAGACCCACCCCCACGACCGAGAGGCAGGCCGCGGCCAGCGCGGTCCGCCACAGCCGGGGCCCGGCGCCGTACCGGTGCAGCAGCCAGAGCAGCAGACCGCAGCTCACCATCGCCGTCATTGCGTGACCCGAGGGGAACGCCGCGTAATGGGCAGAGTCCACCGGATCGGGCCAGCGCGGCCGTTCCCGGCCGACCGCGGACTTCAGCCCCTGCTGAACCACGGTGCCCAGCGCGCTCGTCGCCGCCACCCACACCGCGAGCAACCGCGCCCCGCGCCACCACAGCACCACCACGGCCACCGCGATCAGCGCGCGCATGGTCCACGGATCCCATGCCCAGTCGGTCAGGATCCGGTTGAGGCGCACCAGGCCGGGTTCGGTCACCGCCCTGCGGTGCAGGGCCTCCGCGACAGCACGGTCGAGCCTCATCAGCGGCGGCCAGCGCACCGCGACGAGGATCAGTACGACCAGCGCGAGAAGCGCGCAGACCGCACCCGCCCCGAAAGGTGTGACACGGGAACGGGCTCGGGCCGGCGGGGAGAGCAGCGAGGACGGCATGGGGCGATCTTCGCGGACGGCCGCCGCCCCTGGCTATCGCAGCGCACTGAGTCCCGGAATGAAGGCCACCAGAAGCGGAACCACCGGCACCAGCGCGGCCGCCGCGGTCAGCCGGAGCCGACGGCCGGCAGTGAGCCGCTCCGCCGGAGTCAGCAGCCGGTTCACCCGCAGCGGCAGCTGTGCGTCCGGCGCCGAGGAGGGGCCGAACACACCCCGGTCCTCGTTGAGTTCCACCAGGGCCAGGGCAATCGTCAGCCGGCCGAAACGCTTCGACGCCACATCGTCCGCGGCCAGTTCGACCAGCCGGTGCATCTCGTCGCGGAAGGCCGCGAACACCGGCACCTGCGGGAACCCGGTCGCCAGCGCGCCGGAACAGTGCAGCAGCCAGTCGTGCCGCGCCTTCGCATGACCCTGCTCATGGGCCAGTACCGCATCCAGCTGACGGCCTTTCAGGCGCCGGAGTGCCGTGGTGGTGATGACCAGTTGGGGCGCCGCGCCCGGCAGCCACCAGGCGTCCGGACGCTCTCCCTCCAGCACGACGAGACGGCCGCTGCCGGGCTCCTCGCCGGGCATCAGCGGGGCACGCACCAGCAGTTCGGCACGCCGCTGCCTGCGACGCACCTGGGCCCGGTGGATCTCCCGGGTCAGCATCACCGCCGACCACACCCCGCCGAGCGCCAGGACCACGGCCATGGCGGCCGACCACTGCCCGTGCCCGCCCAGCGCGTACGCCTCCACCACGGCACGCGGCGCCGGTGCGAACACATGGCCGCGCACCGCCTGCCAGGCGGCGGCCGCGCTGAACGTCATGGAGAGCGCGAAGGAGAGCAACACCCCGGCCACCACGCACTGCCACACCCACAGCGCCACCACGGGCTCGCGCTCCGGCCACCGGGCCCTGGCCATCAGCCGTGGGGTCAGGACGGCGGCCAGTGCACCGAGCAGCAGCAGTGCGAGGGAGACCAACATGACAGCAGCCTATGAGGGGTGCGGTACCCACGGGTATGGCTGTGCACGGCAAGTGACGCACACCACGGTTTGCCCGGCCGGCTGTCTCACAAAGTGAGCAGCATCGCGAACATGGCCATCCCCATCGTGAGCCGGCAGGCGAGCGCCAGCTCGGGCCGCGCGGCCCAGGAGCCCCCGGGGCCACCGCCCCTGCCCGTCGCGGTACCCCCGGCGGCCACGGGTATCAGCCGGGTACCCGACCGCAGCACGTACATCGCGTAGTAGGCCAGCAGCAGCCCGGTCAGCAGGGGAAAGCCCCCCGCCGACGCCGCGACCCCGTGGCCCGCATGCCCGGCGTGTGCCGCGCCGCCGTCGGGCGCCATCGTCAGAGCCATGTAGACCATGGCCGCCGACCCGACCAGGTGGTGCAGATGGTGCCCGCTGCGCCGGGAGAACCACAGCGCGCGCAGCGAAGCCGCGCCGAACAGCACCGCGTACACCGCCCATGCCCACGAAGGGGGTGTCACGACGGCCGCCGGCACGGCCATGGCGGCCATGCCGAAACCCATCAGGGCCTCCGCACGCGCCGTTCTGCGCCCCTCGCCGGTCTCGCTGCGGGTGCGCAGCAGGCAGTACGCACCCGTCATCGCGCACAACGCCATCAGCAGCCAGCCCGACATCGCCGGTCCGTGCACAGCGCACCACCCCCAATTGCCGCACGCTCCAGATCGATGCCCGGACCAGGAACGTCGTACGCGGCGCACTGGAGTACAAGGGGAGCGCGCGGGGGGAGTGTTCCCGCCGCGCGCTGTGCATTCCGCCCCTCGTCAGCCGAGCGTCAGCGACTTGAAGGCGCGCGCCTGCTCGGTGATGGCGCGCTCCGTGGGCAGCCGTTCCATGGACGAGGCACCGAAGAACCCGGCGATCCCGGAAGTGTGTTCCAGGACGTAACGGGCGTCCTCGGGTTCGGCTATCGGCCCGCCGTGACACAGCACGACGATGTCGGGATTGACGCGCTTGGCCGCGTCGTGCATCTCCTGCACGGCGGTGGCGGCCTGATCGAGCGTGAGCGCGGTCGAGGCGCCGATGGAACCCTTGGTGGTCAGCCCGACGTGCGGGACGAGTACGTCGGCACCCACCCGCGCCATCTCGGCGGCCTGTTCGGGGTCGAACACATAGGGCGCGGTGAGCAGATCGCGTTCGTGGGCCTGGCGGATCATGTCGATCTCCAGGCCGAAGCCCATGCCGGTCTCTTCGAGGTTCTCGCGGAACCTGCCGTCGTACAGCCCGACGGTGGGGAAGTTCTGTACACCGGTGAAGCCGACGGCCTTCAACTGGTCGAGGAAGTTGCCCATGATCCGGAACGGGTCGGTGCCGCACACCCCCGCGAGCACGGGTACGTCCCGCACCACGGGCAGGACCTCGCCTGCCATGTCGAGCACGATGGCGTTGGCGTCTCCGTAAGGCAGCAGGCCCGCGAGCGAGCCCCGGCCGGCCATCCGGTACCGGCCGGAGTTGTAGATGATCAGCAGGTCGGCGCCGCCGGCCTCCGCGCACTTGGCGGACAGGCCGGTGCCTGCGCCCGCGCCGATGACGGCCCGGCCGGCCCGGACCTGCTCGGTCAGGCGGGCCAGGGCTTGCTTGCGGTTCACTGATGGGCTCCTGTTCGGTGGGTGTGTTCTCGCTGCTCGGACTCTGCGGGCTCAGACGTTCGGGTGCGAACGGCTCCGGGCGCTGATCAGCTGGTGGAGGTGGTCGGCGGCGGCGACGGCGAACGACGGGTCGTTGAGGTGGGCGCCGATCTCACGCAGATCGACGGCGCTGCCCCGCAGGGCGCTGCGCAGGGACGCCAGTCCGGCCGCGTCGGCCTCCGGGTCGTGGAACGGGCCGCCCGGGGCGTCCACGGCGGAGACACCGCCCAGTGGCCACAGGACCGCCGTCGGGCCCTGCGCCGAGGCCAGCTTGTGTCCCATGGAGGCGCCGAGTCCGGCCATCTCCTCGGCCGTGGTGCGCATCAGGGTGACGGTGGGGTTGTGCACGAGCAGGTGGCGATCCGCGAAGCGTTCCGGGACGGTGTCGGCGGGGCCGAAGTTGACCATGTCCAGTGCGCCGGGCGCGACCACCTGCGGCACGCCGGCCCGGCCCGCCGCGGTGAGCCGGTCGGGGCCGGCGCTCAGCACGCCGCCGACCAGCTCGTCCGCGAGCTCGGTCGTGGTCAGGTCCAGGACACCGGCGAGGAACCCACCCGAGATGAGCTTCTCCAGTGCCCGGCCGCCCGCGCCGGTGGCGTGGAAGACCAGGACCTCGTAGCCCAGCTCGTCCAGCCGCCGACGGGCGGCGTCGACCGCGGCCGTGGTGACGCCGAACATGCTGGCGCCGATGAGCGGACGCCCCTGGGGCTCCGACCGCTTCAGGCTCTGCTCGTGGTGGATGGCCATGCCGGCCGCCGCGGCCGCCGCGTTGCCCAGGATCTGCGACGACACGGAATTGATCCCCGCCATGTCGACCACGCTGTACATCATGGTGATGTCGCTGCTGCCCACGTACGGCGAAACGTCCCCGCTGGCCATGGTGGACACCAGCACCTTCGGAACGCCGATGGGCAGTGCCTGCATGGCACGCGCGGCGATGAACGACCCACCGCTCCCGGCCACGGCCAGTATCGCGTGCAGCTGTCCCTCGCGGTGCAGATCACCGACGATCCGCTCGACACCCTCGGCCATGGCCGTCACCGCCGCACCGCGGTCCCCGGCGGCGCGCAGCGCCTCCAGGCCGTGCCCGGCGCGGCGCGCGACGGCCGCGGCGTCGATGTCACCCGAGGGGGTGCCCGCGGGTGACGGCATCACTCCGGCATCGACGAGCACCACGTCGCATCCCGATTCACGGAGCCGCGCCGAGAGCCACGCGTACTCCGCTCCCTTGGTGTCCAGTGTCCCGACGAGCACCACGGTCGCCATGTTCTGCTCCTTTGCAACGGCGTTCTCCCGATCATGTGCGAGCGCTCGGACGGCGGCAAAGACCACTTGACGGCAATTGGCCTGCGGCGGGCGATGATGGGGAGCATGGACCGGATTCCTCCCACCCGGCTGTCCCGCCTGCTGACCGGGTGGTCCAAGGAAGGCACGGGCGCGATGCCGCAACGGCTGGCTCAGGCTCTGCGCGAACTGGCGCAGCGCGGAGACGTGGCCCCGGGCACGGTGCTCCCCTCGCAGCGCGCCCTGGCGACGGCGCTGGGGGTCAGCCGCAGTACGGTGACCGCCGCGTACGGTCTGCTGGAGGCCGAGGGACGGCTGGAGAGCCGGCAGGGCAGCGGTTCCCGGCTGCGGGGGTCGGGCTCGATGGGCGAACCCGCGACCGAGGGACGACTGGCCAGCTTCGGGACCAGAGACGGCGGCATCGACCTGTCCAGCGGCGCGCTGGACGGCCTGCCCGCGGTCGCGGCGGCGGTCGGTGACCTGTCCGCCGGCGAACTCACCGCCGCGCTCGCCGCTGACGGCTACCTCCCGTACGGACTGCCCGAACTCCGCGAGGGGATCGCCGAGTACCACCGGTCGGCGGGCCTGCCGACCACTGCGGAACAGATCCTGGTGACCTCCGGATCCCAGCAGGCCGTCTGGCTGATCACCCAGGGCCTGGTCGAACCCGGAGACACGGTGATCGTGGAGGATCCGACCTACCGCGGCGCCCTCGAAGCGCTGCGCTCCCGCGGCGCCCGGCTGGTCCCGCTGCCCGCGGACGGGGCCCGAGGCGCCGGCGCACTGGCCCGGCTGGCCGGCCACGTCCGCCCGCGCCTCGTCTATCTGCAGCCGTCCCTCCACAACCCCACCGGCCGCGGCATGGACGAACCCACCCGCCGCGCCTGGGCCGCCGTACTGGCCGAACAGGGCCTGTACACGGTGGAGGACAACGCCTGTGCCGAACTGTCCCTGCACCACGACGCCGCGCCGGTCTCCCTGGCCGGCCTGCTGCCGCCCGCCGCCACGGCCACCGTCGGCACCCTGTCCAAGCTCTTCTGGGGCGGCCTCCGGCTGGGCTGGATCCGCGCCTCCACCACCGTCATCCGCCGCCTGGCCGACATCAAGAAGTCCGTCGATCTCTCCTGCCCGGTGGTGGACCAGATGCTGGCCGTGAAGCTGTTGCGGCAACTGCCCGCGGCCCGGGCACGGCGCCGCTCCCGGCTGCGCGAACGCCTGGCGGAGACCGAACGGCTCCTGCGTGACCGGCACACCGGCTGGCGATGGGAACAGCCCGACGGGGGATCCGCGCTCTGGGTGGAGATCCCCGGCGCCGATGCCGAGGCCACCGCCCAACTGGCCCGCCGTGCAGGCGTACTGATCGTCCCCGGGCCGGCCTTCTCCGCCGTGGACGGCTTCCGCCACCACGTGCGACTGCCGTTCGCCGACCGGGACGGCAGCCTGGAGAAGGCTCTGCCCGTGCTCATCGACTGCGCGCGACGAAGCCACCAGGACTTCTAGGGGCGATACCGCAGCGGATGGTCCGCCGGCACTTCCACCATGACGATCCGGTGTCCGTCCGGATCGTGGATCCACATCTCGACGAGACCCCAGGGCTCGCGCACCGGCTCCCGCAGCACCTCGACGCCCCGGGCCGACAGCTCTTCGCGCGCCGCCCGCACGTCCGCCACCTGCATCCACAGTTCGAGGCCGGGCACCGGCGGTTCGGCGGCACGTCCGGACACCTCCAGGAAGCCTCCGCCGAGGAAGTAGACCGTGCCCCGCTCGGGACCGGTGCCGAACTCCCGGTAGACGGGCAGCCCGAGGGACTCCCCGTAGAAGATCCGTGATCGCTCGGGGTCGGCCGGGCGCAACAGGATCCGGCTGCTCAGCACATGAACCATGCGCCCGAATCTAGTTCGGGACAGCCGGGTTACGCTGCTCCGGCACGGCCACAGCACAGAAACGGAGAGCTTCCGCCATGGACACAGCCCCCGCTCAGGACCCGGCACAGCTGACCTTCCGCGACGCTGCCGACGCCGATGTGCCCGCACTGGTGACACTGATCGAGTCGGCGTACCGCGGGGATTCGAGCCGGGCCGGATGGACCACCGAGGCAGACATCCTGCAGGGGCAGCGGACGGACCCGGACGGTGTGCGGCAGGTTCTTCGAGCATCCGGCAGCCGGATGCTCGTGGTGGAGCGCGAGGGTGCGCTCATCGCCTGCTGCCAGCTCGAACACCGTGGAGACGCCGCCTACTTCGGCATGTTCGCGGTCCGCCCCGAACTGCAGGGGGCCGGGCTCGGCAAGGTGATCATCGCCGAGGCCGAGCGCACCGTCCGGGAGGGCTGGGGGGTGCGCGAGATGCACATGACCGTGATCTCGGTGCGCGAGGAGCTGATCGCCTGGTACGAGCGGCGCGGCTACCGCCGTACGGGAAGGCTCAGCCCGTTCCCGTACGGCGACGAGCGCTTCGGTGTTCCGCAGCGTGACGACCTCGCCTTCGAGCTGCTGGTCAAAGACCTGGCCTGAGCCGGGGAAGGCTCCTGGGCCGTGATCAGGCGGTGAAGCGGCCGGCTCGGCGGATCTCCGGGTAGTCGGTGGTCGCGCCGTCCAGCCGCAGGGCGCGCGCCAGTCGCAGATGGTCCTGGGTGTTCACCACCCAGCCGATGACCTTCAGCCCCTCGGCGTGCGCCTGTTCGGTCACCTCCAGGGTGAGGCGGCGGATGTTCAGCGCCAGCGTCGCCGCCCCCACCGCCTTCGCCCGGTCCACCACATCGCCCTGCCAGCGGCTGGCGATGAGCACGGTCCGTACCCCCGGCACCAGCCGGGCGATCTCGGCCACCGCCTCGTCATGGAACGAGGACACCTCGACCCGGTCGGTGAGACCGCGTCGCAGTATCACTTCCGCCAGGGCACGGGCCGCGGCCGCGTCCTTGATCTCGGCCTGCACGGGGGACCGTACGGCGTCGAGCACCTCCTCGAAGAACGGCACCCGCTCGCCCTGCCCGGCATCGAGTTCCCGCAGTTCGGACAGGGTCTTCTCGTTGATCGGCCCCGTGCCGTCCGTCGTACGGTCCACATCGGCGTCGTGCATCACGGCCAGCTCGCCGTCCTTGCTCAGATGAAGGTCCAGTTCGATCGCGTCCATCCCGGCCCGTTCGGCGTGGACGAACGAGCGCAGGGTGTTCTCCGGCTCGACACCCATCACTCCGCGATGTCCGATGGTGAGAAAAGACAAGGCAACCCGCTTCCGTCGACGGTGTCTTCCCGCGTGCGGCTCCTACCCACGAGGCGCTACGGCATACGGCGTTCCGGCAGCCTAACGGCGCTGGGGGAGCGGGGGAGGGCGGACACCTGCCGCGCCCGCCCGTCCGACGGAAGTAGCCGCCGGGAGCGGTCCGCGCAGGAAGAATCGCGGTGACCAAGGGGGTCGGCAGGATAATTTTCTGGGGCCCACTTGTCTCAAGGAACCGCACATGGATACGGTTGCTTAACGCGAGGTTCTCCTGTGGAGGAAGTGTTATGACGGAAATTCTTGTGCAGGACGCTGCTGCGGGCGGCATAGCCACGGATCAGCGGGTGGTCGACCATCCCGCCTGGCCCGTGCTCAAGGATGCTGTGGAGGAGATCCGCCCCTGGCAGTCGAAGGACGGTTCCATCGACTTCGAGGCCGAGGGCGCACCGTCCCCCCAGGCCGCCCGGTCGACGCTCGGCCGCGTGATCGCCGCGGTCGAGGAGCTCTCCCCGCTGCTCCCGCACGACGCCGCGTACCACCGTGCCCTCGCCGCGGACCTGCGCCGCTGGGCCGAGGACGGCTTCGGTGTGCCGGACTTCCTCGACTCGCTGCTCGCCTTCCAGCCGGCCAAGGACCGCGCCGACGGACTGCAGCACCTCGTCGTCTTCGCGATGTACACGCAGAACGGCAATCCGGACCGCAACCTCGAAGCGGTCGTGCTGCGGATGGTCTGGCCCGAGTGGCTGGCCGAGCTCGAAGCGACCCGTTATGACAACCCGCTGTTCTGCGGCATCACCTTCGAGGACTTCACCTCGGGTTACGACACCAACTCCGCCGTGCTCTTCCCGGAGACCATCGCCGTGCGCGAGGCCCCCGAGCGCTTCAGCTGGGGCGGCATCTTCTGCGACCGCGAGGCGGCCCGCTTCCGCCGGGTCACCGAGGCCTCGGTCGAACTGCTCGGCGTCGAGCTGCCCGAGGACATCCGGGACATGGTTGCCGACCAGCAGCGCTGCGAGCAGGCCTTCGTGCTCTGGGACATGGTCCACGACCGGACGCACAGCCACGGCGACCTGCCCTTCGACCCCTTCATGATCAAGCAGCGCCAGCCGTTCTGGATGTACGGCCTCGAAGAGCTCCGCTGCGACCTCACCGCCTTCAAGGAGGCCGTGAAACTGGAGGCCGACGGCTTCGCCCAGGGCCGTGACGTGCAGTACGCCGTGCTGTTCGACCGGATGTTCCGCTTCCCCGTCACCGGTGAGCGCGTCCGCAACTACGACGGTCTCGGCGGCCAGCTGCTCTTCGCGTACCTCCACAAGCACGACGTGGTCCGCTGGACCGACAACACGCTGAAGATCGACTGGGACCGGGCCCCGCAGATCACCAACCAGCTCTGCGCCGAGATCGAGAAGCTCTACCGCGACGGAATCGACCGCCCCAAGCTCGTCCACTGGTTCGCCGCGTACGACCTGGTCTCCACCTACCTCGCCCCGCACCCGGGCTCCCGCTGGGCCAAGGGCCCGGACGCACTGGACCTGTCGCTGCCGCCGCGTAAGCTCGTCGACGATGTGCTTCCGGACGAGTTTCCCCTGAGCATGTTCTATGAGGCGCTCTCCAAGAAGCTGAAGAACGTGATCGCCTCGACCAAGGGGATCACCGCCGCGGATGCCGAGCAGGCAGCCGCGTGAGCGCCGGGTCTGAGGAGGCGGTGGCCATGAACGGAAACGGCAGGGGCAACGGGAGCGGTGCTCTCGAAGGTGCCGTGGTTGCGGTGGCCGGGGCCGCAGGTCCGGCCGGCCGGGCCACATTGCTGAGGCTCGCCGAGGCCGGAGCGACCGTCGTCGCCTCCGACGCGGACGCCACCCGCCTCGCCGAGGCGGTCGACGCCGCGCGCTACGCCCACGGCGGCGCCACCGTCACCGGTGACACGGTCGATCTGCTGGACCTCGATGCCGCCCGTGAATGGGCGCACAAGACCGAGAAGGAATTCGGCCGGATCGACGGCCTGGTCCACCTCGTCGGCGGCTGGCGAGGCAGCGCGAGCTTCGCCGAGACCGACCTCGCCGACTGGAACCTGCTGGAGAAGCTGCTGATCCGTACGGTCCAGCACACCTCGCTGGCCTTCCAGGAGGGGCTTCAGCGCAGCGACCGGGGTCGCTATGTGCTGATCAGCGCGGCCGGGGCGAGCAAGCCCACTGCGGGAAACGCGGCCTATTCCGCGTCGAAGGCGGCGGCCGAGGCCTGGACGCTCGCGCTGGCGGACGCGTTCCGCAAGGCGGGGGGCGACGAAGGGCCGAGGACGGCGGCTGCGATCCTGGTCGTCAAGGCACTGGTGCACGACGCGATGCGCGCCGAGCGCCCGAATGCGAAATTCGCGGGCTTCACCGACGTCAAGGAACTGGCCGATGCCATCGCCGGCGTCTGGGACCGGCCCGCCCCGGAAGTGAACGGAAAGCGCCT
Organism: Streptomyces gelaticus; assembly: GCF_014649535.1. GTDB lineage: Bacteria > Actinomycetota > Actinomycetes > Streptomycetales > Streptomycetaceae > Streptomyces > Streptomyces gelaticus. The sequence goes on along the minus strand of NZ_BMTF01000010.1, from coordinate 3,572 downwards.
GTGGCTGACCCCACAACCGTAAGGACCGACGCGCGGCGCCACCACGACCCGCAGATCCGCGGTTTCGCCAGCGACAACTACGCGGGCACGCACCCGGAGATCCTCGCGGCACTCGCCCTCGCCAACGGCGGTCACCAGATCGCCTACGGCGAGGACGAGTACACCGAGCACCTCCAGCGCGTCATGCACAGTCACTTCGGCCCCACCGCCGAGGCCTTCCCGGTGTTCAACGGAACCGGCGCCAACGTCGTCTCCCTCCAGGCGATGACCGACCGCTGGGGCGCCGTGATCTGTGCCGAGTCCGCCCATATCAATGTGGACGAGGGCGGAGCCCCGGAGCGAGTGGGGGGCCTCAAGCTGCTCACCGTGCCCACCCCGGACGGCAAGCTCACCCCCGAACTCATCGACCGGCAGGCGTACGGCTGGGACGACGAGCACCGTGCCATGCCGCAGGTCGTCTCGATCACCCAGAACACCGAGCTGGGCACGGTCTACACCCCGGACGAGATCCGTGCCATCTGCGACCACGCCCACGGACACGGCATGAAGGTCCATCTGGACGGGGCTCGGATAGCCAACGCCGCGGCGTCGCTGGACGTACCGATGCGTACGTTCACCAACACCGTCGGCATCGACGTCCTGTCCTTCGGCGGCACGAAGAACGGGGCGATCTTCGGTGAGGCCGTGGTCGTCCTGAACCCGGACGCCGTCCGCGCCATGAAGCATCTGCGCAAGCTGTCGATGCAGCTCGCGTCGAAGATGCGCTTCGTCTCCGTACAGCTGGAGGCGCTGCTCGCCGGAGACCTCTGGCTGCGCAACGCCCGGCATGCCAACGAGATGGCCCAGCGGCTCGCCGAGGGCGTGCGCGCGGTGGACGGGGTGGAGATCCTCCACCCCGTCCAGGCCAACGCCGTCTTCGCCCGGCTGCCGCACGAGGTCAGCGAGCGGCTGCAGAAGCGCTTCCGCTTCTACTTCTGGGACGAGGCGGCCGGCGATGTGCGCTGGATGTGCGCCTTCGACACGACGGAGGACGACGTCGACGCGTTCGTCCTCGCGCTGAAGGAAGAGATGGCGAAGTAGCCAAAACTGAATAGGTATGCGGTCGATCGGAAAGTCATTGACGTGCGGTCGGCCGCATACCTACGCTCGGCGACCATGGAGCTGATCCAGCAGGGCGTCGACGCGCAGTTCTCGCTCGACGAGGAGCGCCCGGCGTGGCCGGTCCGACCGGCGCTCTGAGCCGGGCGGGCCGCACTCCGGGGCACGGAGCGGCGTCCGCACCCCGGAGTGACGTTTCGGCCGTGACCGCGAACCGGCCGGGTCAGCTCTTCTCCCGCACCTCGGCGGCGGTCGGGGCCGTACCTCCGAGGTGTGCGGGCACCCACCAGGTGTCGCTCGCGTCCTTCGGGCGCACCGGATAGGCGCGCTGGGCCGCCTCCAGGAGCTCCTGGACCCGCTCCCGCAGCCGACGGGTGATCGCGCCCGCGTACTGGTCGGTGGGTGCCTCCACCGGCTCACCGACCCGGATCGTCACCGGCACGTGGTTGCGCTTGAGATTGCGCGGCCGGCCCTTGGTCCACAGCCGCTGCGTCCCCCACAGCGCCATCGGGATCAGCGGCACCCCGGCCTCCTGGGCGAGCCGGGCGGCACCCGACTTGAAGCTCTTCAGTGTGAACGACTCCGAGATGGTGGCCTCGGGGAACACGCCGACGATCTCGCCCGAGCGCAACGAGGCGAGCGCGTGCGCATACGCCTCCTCGCCCTGCTTGCGGTCGACGGGGATGTGCTTCATACCGCGCATCAGCGGTCCCGAGACCTTGTGCCGGAAGACCGACTCCTTCGCCATGAAACGGACGAGTCGCTTCTGCGGCAGGGCCGCGAGCCCGGTGAAGATGAAGTCCAGATAGCTGATGTGGTTGCTCACCAGTACCGCGCCACCGGTCTTCGGGATGTGCTCGGAACCCTGGGTGTCGATCTTCAGGTCGAGCGCCTTGAAAAGCGTACGAGCGGCGCCGATGACCGGCCGATAGACGAGTTCTGCCATCTGGGGAAGACCCTTCTTCAGCGCCTGAGGAGGGTTCTCCCGGCGGAAGTTACGCAGCCGTAGGTTTGCGGCATGGCGCTGATCGTGCCCCATGCGCGACGTGGTGGCCAGTCTCCGAGGGCTCGGGCCGCGAGATTCTCGTCACGTGGAACCTCCGGGAATGTCTCGCGGGCCGGTGGCGCTGACCTCTTGCGATGAGCTCTGACAGGAGGCCGAGGGTGGACAGGCAGACTCGTGAAGGACCGCTGGACGCGGCCCGGCTCGGCGCCGAACTGGGGGAGCGGGCCACCCTGGTGCAGTTCTCCAGTGCGTTCTGCCAGCCCTGCCGGGCGACCCGCCGCACGCTCGGCGAGGTGGCGCGCATGGTGGACGGCGTGGCCCATGTGGAGATCGACGCCGAGGCGCATCTCACCCTCGTGCGGGAGCTGGGGATCAGCCGGACACCGACCGTGCTGGTCCTCGACGCGGCCGGCCGGATCGTCCGCCGGGCGGTCGGGCAGCCGCGCACCGTCGACGTGGTCGCCGCGCTGGGGCAGGCGGTGTGACGGACCGTGACGCATCTCCCACATTGCGGAACGCTCTTGACTGCGCCCACCACGTATCGTCAGTCTGACGCTGTGCCGCCGGAACTCCTTCTCTACGGCCGGGTCCATGTGGATCTCGCCCGCCACGCAAGTGCGCGCTGTCCGGGTGCCTGAGCAACCGCAGCCCCGTACGGCCTCTTCCGCAGAAGGAAAGACATCTCCATGACGGCTTCACCCGAGCTCGGCAGCACATGCCGGGCATCCCCCGAACTGCTCCGCGCCGTCTTCCGGCAGCATGCCGCCGGTGTCGCCGTGATCACCGCCGCGGGTGACCGGCCGGTCGGCTTCACCGCCACCTCGCTCAACTCCGTCGCCGCCGAGCCGCCGCTGATCTCCTTCGGGGTCGGCACCTCGTCCTCCAGCTGGCCGGTCCTGGCCGAGGCCGAGCACGTCGGCATCCACATACTCGGCGAGCACCAGCAGGAGCTGGCCGCCACTTTCGCCCGCAGCGGCGCCGACCGGTTCGGCCCGTCCACCTATTGGCGCAGCGGGCCCGAAGGAGTGCCGGTGCTCGACGGAGTGCTCGCGTGGCTGGTCTGCCGCGTGGTCGCCCGGGTCCCGGCGGGGGACCACCGGATCGTGATCGCACAGGCCGTGGCCGGTGACCCGGCCGGGGGCGGTCGTCCGCTGCTCTATCACCAGGGCCGTTTCAACGCTCTGCGGGACTGATCCCGCCCAGGCGGCACTTGGGCGCCGTACGTTGGGCAGATCACAGTTCCGAGCGCTTGCTCATGGGTGAAACACTGGGTGTACTGACTAGTAATATTTCCTTCGGAGCATCGGTCGACCCGACCGGAAACCGCCCCATCAGGCGCCTATGCTGCGTGCAACAAGGCAGCCCAGAAATGACGATGCAGTAGGAGAGCCGGCGTGAGCTTGAGGATCGTTGTCTGTGTGAAGTACGTGCCCGACGCCACTGGCGACCGGCACTTCGCTGATGACCT
>NZ_BMTF01000009.1 GCF_014649535.1 Streptomyces gelaticus | reverse complement strand
GTACACCCAAAAATGTCCCACCGCGACATAAGTCTCGACGGGACATTCGGTTGCCATGGGGCTCTTCCGGGCCCCTCCGGCCTTGGGGACCAACGGAACAGCCATTAGCGCTAAGCACTTGATCTTGGCCGTGTAGCACAGGTGATCTGGCCTGTGCGGGGTTCGGTGGAAGATCCTCGATCACTGGTGGGGCGTGGCTACCGTCCGCCGCATGCCGGTGGAATTTTTGACTGATGAGCAGGCTGAGGCGTACGGGAAGTTCGCTGAGGAGCCGACGAGACCCGAGCTGGAACGCTTCTTCTTCCTTGATGACGAGGACCGGAAGCTGATCGCGAAGCGGCGCGGCGACCACAACCGCCTCGGGTTCGCTCTCCAGATGTGCACAGTTCGCTACATCGGGCTGTTCCTGGAGGACCCGCTAGCCGTGCCGTGGCCGGTCGTCGAGCACCTGGCAGAGCAGCTGGAGATCGGGGATGTCTCCAGCATCAAGCGGTATACGGAGCGGCAGATGACGCCGTACGAGCACGCGTGGGAGATACGTGAGACCTACGGCTACCACCTGTACGAGGACCACGAGTGGGGCCGGAAGTTCCGGGCGTTCCTGCACGGGCGGGCCTGGACGACGCACGCCGAGGGGCCGAAGGCACTGTTCGACCACGCGGCGGGGTGGCTGCACCGGAACCGGGTGCTGCTGCCGGGCGTCTCGGTGCTGGCCCGGCAGGTCGCCGAGGTGCGCCGGATCGCGGATACGCGGCTGCACGCCACGGTTGCGAAGGCGGCCTGGCGGGCGGATGCGGCGCTGCCCGGGGACCTGGTGGCGCTGCTGAAGACGCCGGAGGGCAAGCGGTATTCGGAGCTGGAGCGGATGCGCCGGCCGCCAACGCGGACCACGGGCACCGCGATGAAGGGTGCGTTGCAGCGGGTCGATGACATCGCCGCCTTCCAACTGGGGCGCCTGAAGCTGGACAAGGTCCCGCCGAACCGGCTCTCCGCGCTGGCCCGGTACGGGCTGGGGACCAAGGCACCGAAGCTGGAGCGGACGTCGGAGCCCAAGCGCACCGCGATGCTCACCGCGGTGATGCGGCATCTGGAGGCGAAGGCGATCGACGACGCGCTGGATCTGTTCGAGATCCTGATGGCGACGCGGCTGATCTCCACGGCGAGGCGGTCCACGGACAAGCAGCGGCTGTCCACGCTGCCGCAGTTGGAGAAGTCCTCGCGGCTGGTGGCGAGGGCGGCGAAGGTGATCATCGAGGAGCTGGAGCTCATCGAGGAGACCGGCTGCGATGTGGATGTGAAGGCGTTATGGAAGGCGCTGGAGGAGGTCGCGCCGAGGGCGGCGCTGTCCAGCGCGGCCGCCACGGTGGTGAGCCTGGTGCCGGAGGACGACGACACGGCCGAGACCGCCCTGCGCAATGCGCTGGCGCTGCGCTACAACACCGTCAAGCCGTTCCTGGCCCTGCTGGGCGAGACCTCCGCGCTGGGCGCGGCGACCAACGGCAAGCGCATCCTGACCGGGGTGAAGCGCCTCCCTGCCCTAGCCAGGCGGAAGGTGGGCGAGAAGCCGCTGCTGCCCCGGGAGATCGACGACAAGCTGGTGCCGCCGCACTGGCGCAAGGCGGTGTACGCGAACAGCGAGCTGCCGGAGGGGGCCGTCGACCGCGACGCGTACGTGGTGTGTGTGCTGGAGCAGCTCTTTGGTGCGCTGCGGCGCCGGGACATCTTCGCCTCGCCCTCGCACCGCTGGTCCGACCCGCGCGCCCGGCTGCTCAAGGGCAAGCGCTGGGAGGCGGTGCGCGAGGACGTCCTGATCGGCTTGAGCCTGACCGAGGACGCCGAGGAGCACCTCAAGGAACTCATCGGGGTGCTGGATGCGACGTGGAAGCAGATGGCCGAGCGGCTGGCGGAGGCCGGCGACGACGCGAAGATCAGCATTGAGGTGCAGCCCAACGGCCGCGCGAAGCTGAACGTGGAGAAGCTCCACGCGCTCAGCGAGCCGAAGACGCTGGACTGGCTGCGCAAGCGGGTCGAGAAGATGCTTCCGAAGATCGACCTTCCGGACCTGCTCTTCGAGGTGCACGGCTGGACCGGATTCCTGGACGCCTTCGTGCACCTGGGCGACGGCAAGACCCGCATGAAGGACCTCACCACCTCGATGGTCGCACTGCTGGTGTCGGAGGCGTGCAACATCGGCATGACCCCGGTCGTCAACCCGAACTACGAGGCGCTGACCCGCTCCCGCCTGGTCCACGTTGACCAGTACTACCTGCGGGCCGACACCATCGCTGCGGCGAACGCCGCCCTGATCGAGGCCCAGGCGAAGGTGCCGATCGTGAAGTTCTGGGGCCAGGGGCTGCTCGCCTCCGTCGACGGGCTGCGCTTCGTCGTCCCCGTCCGCAGCATCAGCACGGCCCCGAGCCCCAAGTACTTCGCGAAGAAGAACGGAATTACGTGGCTCAACGCGATCAATGACCAGGTGATCGGCATCGGGCAGATGGTCGTCCCGGGTACTCCGCGCGACTCCCTGTTCATCTTGGACGCTTTGTTGAACCTGGACGGCGGGGTGAAGCCGGAGATGGTCGCCACCGACAACGCCTCCTACTCCGACATGGTCTTCGGCATCTTCAAGTTGCTCGGCTACCGCTTCTCCCCGCGCTTCAAGGACCTCGAAGACCAGAGGTTCTGGAAGGCACAGATGCCCGACGCCGAGCCCGTCGGCGGGTACGGGCCGCTGGAGGCCATCGCCCGGAACAAGGTGAACGTGAAGAAGATCCTCACCGCGTGGCCGGACATGCTCCAGGTGGCCGGTTCCCTGGTCACCAACCAGGTCAGGGCGTACGACCTGCTGCGGATGTTCGGCAGTAAGGACCGCCCGAACCCGCTGGGGGCCGCGTTCGCCGAGTACGGGCGGATCGCCAAGACCCTCCACCTGCTGGCCGTCGTCGACCCGATGGACGACACCTACCGCCGCCAGATGCACAAGCAGCTCACCGTCCAGGAGTCCCGGCACAAGCTCGCCCGCGACATCTGTCACGGCAAGAAGGGCACCATCCACCAGGCATACCGGGACGGCATGGAGGACCAACTCGGCGCGCTCGGCCTGGTCCTGAACGCCGTGGTGCTCTGGACGACGCGCTACATCGACGCCGCCGTCGCCCAGCTCCGCGCTGAGGGCCACGAGATCAGGGACGAGGACGTCGCCCGGCTCTCGCCGCTCAAGCACAAGAACCTGAATGTCCTGGGCCGCTACAACTTCACCGCGTCCCAGCCGGTCGACGGGCTGCGTCCCCTGCGTGATCCGGATGCGCCCGACCTTGACGACGATGACGACGGCACCGACGGATGAACCCGGGGGCGGCGCCGCAGCTGGTGCGGCGGCAACTTGGGCGGCGCCAGTCGGCCTGCGGTGGTTACTGCGCAGGTGGACTACACGCATGCTGTTCGGTGCTGTTCTCTGATCCGGTCGAGTGGTTCGGGACGGGGACCGGGGAGGTGGGCGGATGCCAGGTGAGAATCCAGCCGGCGGTAAGCGCCGCCGCGCCGCCTGCCAGGGCGATTGCGCCGCTTGTTCCGATGCCTGCGGCCACCGCGCCCAAGCAAACCGGGCCGACGCCCTGGAGCGTCATGCTGCCGGAGCCGAGCAAGCCGAAGGCCTGACCTTGGCCATCTGGCGGAAGGGCGTCCAGGAACGGGCGTTGCAGGCCGAGAGCGTAGGCGAATCCGAGGCCGCTGAGCAGCAGCAGACAGGACGAGACGCCCACTCCGGGCTCGGCAGCGAAGCCGATCAGCGGCAGCCCCGCCAGCGCAATCAACGGGACTACCAGTCGCTCCCGGGTGGGTGGTAGTAGGAGTCGACCCACCAGCAGGTCACCGACAAGCATGCCAACCGGCAGACAGCCCATCAGCACCGCGTACTGGCCGGGCGCGAAGTGGCGTTCTCCCGCGTAGGCGACGATCAGGCCTTCCGCGCCCGCTACGAACGCGACGGGTAGCCACTGGGCCAGCATCAGTCGTCGCACCGTGCGTCCGCGCAGCAGCAGGCCGGCACCATGCAGGCTTGCACGGACGGCCCCGCTATCGCTCCCAGCGCTGCCGGGTGCGGCGCCGAACTCTCCCGGTTGCAGCCGGGGTAGCCGAATGCGGATAGCAAGCGCGCAGCCGAGGTAAAGGACGGCGCTGGCCGCGAGCGCCCGGCGTGGGCCGAGTGCCGCGACGGCCGCACCTCCCAGTGCCAGGCCGAACAATTGCGCGCCGGCGCCAGCGATGTTGTTCAGTGACCGGCCCAGTACATAGGCGTCGCCCTCCAGCGACTGAGCGACCAGCCGACTCGACGCGCCGTGAAACACCGGTGTGGCGAGGGAGACCAGCGCCACGACACCGAGGCTTGCCGCGACCGGCATCCGCACCAGGGCGATCAACAGGGCGGCGGCGCACGTCAAGGCGTAGCCGCCGGTAATGAGCGCGCGGGGCGGCAGCCGGTCGGCCAGTGAGCCCAGCAACAGCGAGCCGAACAGCTGCGGGATGAAGCCGATCCCGAAGGCCACCGCGCTCAGCAGCGCGGAGGCGGTGGCCGAGAAGACCAGAACCGAGAACGTGGTGATCCGCAGCGCGTCCGCAGTGATCGCGACGGTGCGGGTTGAGAAGAGCAGCCGGAATCGTGGCTCGGCCAGCACTTCACGGTAGGTGGCACGGTGGTTGCCCTGTGCGGGCTCGGCGGTTGGGGTCATGACGCCGAGTCTCGCCGTGCGTCCATGCCACTCACCAATGATTCGTCGCTGGACGAATCGGAACAGCGTCCCTCGGTAGCATGGCAGAGTGCTGCGCTTCGAAGTCTCCGTCGAGGACCTGCTGCGCAGCCGGTTCGCATTGTCGCCCGTGCTGGACCTCTGCCTACTGCTGCGCTCGCTCGCCGGTCAAGACCGGCCGCTGCCGCGAGCCTGGGCCACCCGGCTCCTGCCGGTCTTTGAACGCCTTCGCGGCGAGACCGAACTGAACGCCGCCCTCGCCCTGCACACCCCGCGCGGGGGCGGACCGAACTTCGTCGCCCCGCCCCCGCGCGGCCTCAACCAGACCTGGGCAGACGACCTGGCCATGATCCGGGCCACACCACTGGAAGCGGCCCGCCACGAAATCGCCACCAACGCGACCGGCCCGTCCGCCCGCGATCCCCGCGTACGCGCAGTGCTGGACTCGACGGACGCCGTCTCCAGGATCGCCGAGGCGATGGACCAGGCCTGGCACGAGCTGCTCGCCCCGGACTGGCCGCAACTGCGCGCGATCTGTGAGCGCGACGTCGTGCACCGGGTGGGTGTGATCGGCGAACACGGATGGGTCAGGACCATCGAGAGCCTGCACCCGAGCATTGCCTGGCAAGCCGGTGGCATCGAGATCGGCCACTTCCCCCAAGTCGGAACAGTCCGCCTCGCCGGCGACGGGCTCCTGCTGATCCCTTCGGTCTTCGTCGCGAATATCGCCGCCCACCTTGAAGACCCCTGGCCCAGAACCTTGATCTATCGCGCCCGCGGCACCGCCGCCCTGTGGGGCGAACAGGAGACCGTCCCCCGACCGGACGCGCTGACCGCTCTGGTCGGCCGGTCCCGAGCCCGGCTGCTGTTGGCGCTGGACGCCCCGGCCAGCACCAGCCACCTCGCCCGAAGCCTCGCCATGGCACCCGGCGCGGTGGGAGACCACCTCGCCATCCTTCGAGGCGCGGGACTGCTGGTCCGCGCCCGGTCCGGACGCTCGGTGCTCTACCGGCGCACCCCGCTCGGCGAGGCACTGGTCGCAGGTTCGGGCTGAGGGCTCAGATCAGCACTGCTTGTCTCACAAACGGTCCTTTGCCCGAGCAAGATCAAAGACGGTGTCCCGGTGATCGCGAAGCGGCGGTTCGGTTCGCAGAACTCGTTCTCACTCAAAGGTGGGTCCGGGGCACTTCTGAGAATCGTTTGTGACAGCATCCGGTGTCATGACAGTCCCTCAAGAAGCCTCCCCGAACGACGCGGACGATGTCGAGCGCCACCCCTGCCCGCGCTGCCGGGCCGAACCCGGCTCGCCGTGCCGCTCGCGCTCCGCCGCGGTCGCCGGCACCTACCACACCGGCCGCTTCACCAAGGTGCCCCGGCTCGCCAAGCTCCTGCGCGTGCCCACCCCTGCCGACCGCGGCCCCGGCCAGCCGTGGCGCCCCGGCACCCCGGTCCCGCTCGCCCTCGCACCGGACACCCCGAGCGCCGACATCCGCATCGGGTACGCCCGCTGTTCGACGCTCACCCAGGAACTCCAGTCGCAGCTCGACGCCCTCGCCAAGCACGGCATCGAGCGCGACAAGGTGTTCTCCGAGAAGATCAGCACCCGCGTGCGCGTCCGCCCGCAGTTCGAGGCCGCGCTCGCGCTCGCCCGGCAGATCAAGGCCCACGCCCCGCACTGCCGCGTCATCTTCACCGTGTACGAGATGAAGCGCCTGGGCCGCGACGCCGCCGAGCTCACCGCGCTCGCCGACCACCTCACCGCCCACGGCCTGGTCCTGGAGATGCTCGCCGGGCCCTTGCCCGGGATGTATGACCCCAGCGGGCCGGGACGCCTGCTGTTCGCGTTCTTCGCGGCGATGGCGGAGACGGAGCGGGAGAACATCCGCGAGTCGACCCTCGAAGGACTCGACGCCGCGGCCCGAAAGGGCAAGCACGGCGGCCGGCCGCCCGTCATCACCGAGGACATGCTGCACACCGTGCTGCGGCGCCGAGCGAACGGCGAGTCGGTCGAGCAGATCCAGCCCGACCTGATCATCCCCACCGGCAAGCGCAAAGGCCTGGCCCCCAGTGTCGCGAGCGTCTACCGGGCGCTCGCCGAGCACGAGAAGAAGGAGGCGTACCCCGAAGCCGTCGCCCAGGCGCACGCCGACTTCGCTGACCTTCAGGACGCCGACGACATCCCCCGCCCTCGCCGAGCCCGTATCCGACGCCCGGACGACCCGGTCACGGCCGAAGAAGCCGATCTTCGTCAACGGCTCCAGGACCAGGTCTTCCAGGGCACGGAGACGGAGTAGTCAGCAAGATCAAGGGGGTCGAGGAACATCGGAACGGAAACCGGCGCTAAGCCCTCGTCGTCGCTGTTGGGCGGCTGGCGGGATGCTGGTCGCGGGGCCGGTGTGAAGTTGTTCCACGGATAACGTCCTATTATCTGCGGGAGCTTGGTTCGTCACCTGCGGTGACGTTCTCCGGGCCGTACGTGAAGCGGCCCTGTTATCCGTGGCAAGGGGGAAGCGGTGCCAACCGTCGTGCAACTGCCGGCCGGGAAGGCGTTGACCGTCCGCTCGGCGGCCGAAGCCTTCCTCGACTCGCTCCGCAACCCGAACACCGTCCGCAGCTACGGGGTCGGGGTCGGCAAGACCGCCGAGCGGATCGGAGAGGCCCGCCCGCTCGGGTCGGTCGCGGACGACGAGATCGGCGAGGCCCTGGAACTGCTGTGGGGCACTGCGGCGGTCAACACCTGGAATGCCCGCCGGGCGGCGGTGCTCTCCTGGCTCGGCTGGTGCGAGTCGTACGGCTACGACGGCCCGGCGGTCCCTGCCTGGACGAAGCGGCTGGCGGTGCCGGACTCCGAGACCCCGGCCCGCTCGAAGATGGCCGTGGACCGGCTCATCGCCCGCCGCGAGGTCCATCTACGGGAGAAGACGCTGTGGCGGATGCTCTACGAGACCGCCGCCCGCGCGGAGGAGATCCTCGGCGTGAACATCGAGGACCTGGACCTCGCCGCCCGCCGCTGCCCGGTGAAAGCCAAGGGCGCCCGCAGCAAGGCCCGCCGACGCGGGCAGGCGCGCGAGGACTTCGTGCTGGAGACCGTCTACTGGGACGCCGGCACCGCCCGGCTCCTTCCCCGGCTGCTGCGCGGCCGTATCCGTGGGCCGGTGTTCGTCACCCATCGCCGCCCAGGCCCAGGGAAGGTGGTCAGCCCGCGCGACGTGTGCCCGGACACCGGCCTGGCCCGCCTCTCCTATGGCCAGGCCCGCGCCCTCCTCGACGAGCACACCGCCGTGCGTGGGCCGGGGACGGGCTGGGACCTGCATGAGTACCGTCATTCCGCCCTGACCCACCTGGGCGAGCAGGGCGCCTCCCTGCTGATGCTGATGGCGAAGTCGAGGCACAAGAAGCCGGAGAACGTCCGCCGCTACTTCAAGCCCTCGCACGAGGCGATCTCGGAGTTGACCAGTCTGCTCGCACCTGGCGACAGCCGCCGGTGAATGTGCGGTGCTGCCGAGACCGGTGCGTATCCGCGTCCGTGTCTCCCCCGGTCCGATGCGGGCCGTGGAGAGGCTGGGGCACTTGCTATAATCCACGAGTCGGCCTTCGGCGCCCCAGGTTGGGTGCGCGCGAAGGCTTTTTTCATGCCTTCTGACACATCTGCCTCCGGCACACCTCCCACCACCTACCGTGACCTGCTCCGCAACCGTGAATTTGTCGGCCTGTACGCCAGCTTCACACTGACGGTCGCCGCGAGCACCTTGTCGGGCTTCGCGCTCGGCACGCTGGTCAACCAGCAGACCAAGTCCCCGTTCCTGACCGCTGTGAGCATGTACGGCGCCACCTTCGCGACGGTACTCGGTGCGCTGACGCTGATGTCGGTCGCGGACGGAAGCCGTCCTCGCCGGACCCTCGTCGCGCTCCAGTGCGTCTCGCTCGTAGGTGTTGCCGCACAGGCGGTTCCAGGGCTGCCGCTCGCCGCCCGGTTCGATCTGCTCCTTGTACTGGGGTTCTTCCAGTCCCTGGGAACGGGCACACGGATGGGGCTGCTCGCCGAGGTAGTGCCGAACTCCTCATATGCACTGGCACGTTCGCTGATGAACATCACCTCGGGAGGCATGGCCATCCTCGGCTACGCCATCGGCGCCGTACTGCTGCGGTACCTGAGCCAGCAGGAGGTCTTCGCCGTCGCGACCGCCCTGACCGGCGGTGGATTGATCATTGTGGCGGTGACGGTCCGGGAACGCTCGATCCGTCTGACCCGTCGCCCTGGACTGCGCCAGACCTGGACGACGAACATCGAGCTTTTCTCCCACTCCGGCCAACGCGCGCTGCTGCTGAACCTGTGGGTCCCCAATGGCCTGATCGTTGGCTGCGAGGCCCTGTTCATCTCCTACGCCCCCCATCACGCCGGCGTCTTCCTGGCCGCCGGATCGGCAGGCATGCTCCTCGGTGACCTTGCGGTCGGGCGGCTGTTTACCGCCGAGCAGCGGCGCCGCTACGCATTCGCCCTGCGACTGCTGCTCGCCGCCCCCTACCTGCTGTTCGCCGTCCACCCGCCCATGCTGGTGGCGACAGCCGCGGTGTTCGTCGCCAGTGCCGGCTTCGCTGCCACCCTGCCGCTCCAGGAGCACCTTCTGGAGTTGACCCCTGATCCGGTCCGTGGCCAGGTCCAGGGAGTTGAGTCCGCCGGCCGTATGACGTGGCAAGGTATCGGAGCCGCGATCGCTGGCGGCATTGCCCAGCACTTCACTTCTGGCACGGCCATCACCTTTGTGGCCGCCGTCTCCATCGCCATCACCGTCCTCTCCCGGCCCTTCGTGGTCCGCGCCCGAGCAGTCCGCGTCCAGGCGGCCAACGCATAGAGTTCCCACAACGGTGCGAGCGGCGGGCGCGGCCAGACGCGCCCGCCGCGTCTCGCTACTCGTCGACAGCGTCCGGGGCACGGAGGGGCCGCAGGCCGCCGGGCAGGTCGGGAAGCTGGAAGGAGTACCGGCCCAGCACGTTGATGTGGTGGCGCACGAACGGGGAGAGCCGGGCCACGTCCTCGTCGCGGGCCTCGAAGCCGTCCGCGCGCAGCTGGTTCACGGTGGCGTCCATGTAGCGGGTGTTGAACAGCACGAGCGCGTTCAGGACGAGGCCCAGGGCGCCGATCTGGTCCTCCATACCGTCCTGGTAGCGCTGGTAGAGCTGCCCGGCCCGGCCGTGGAAGATCTTCCGGGCCAATGCGTGGCGGCCTTCCTGGAGGTTGGCCTGCACCTTGATCTGCCGCCGGTAGCCGGGCTCGTCGGCCAGGCGCAGGATGTGCAGGGTCTTCGCGATCCGTCCGTAGTGCGCGATCGCGTCACCGAGCGGGGTGGGCCGCCCGTCCCGGGAAAGCATCCGGATGACGTCGTAGGCGCGGACGGCTCCGGTGTGGATGGAGCCGATGATCCGCAGGATGTCCTCCCAGTGCCGCTCGATCCGGGCGAGGTCGACTCGGCCGCGGGCAGCGTCCTGGAAGGCCCCGTAGTCGGCCGTGCGGTCGATCCGCCACATCTTCTGGTCCGGCAGGTCCGCGAGCTGCGGAGCGTAGGCGAACCCGGCCAGGGTCAGCAGCCCGAACACGATGTCGCTGTAGGACGCGGTGTCGGTGACGATCATCTCCGGGCGGCGGCCGCCGTCGCGGTCGTAGAGGACGTCCAGCACATACAGGGAGTCGCGCGGGGTGCCGACCACGACCTTCCCGCCCAGGCCCGCCGCCTGGTCGTTGATCATGTTGAGCCAAGTGGCGCCGCCGCGGCGGCCGAAGTACTTCGGGTTCGGCCGCGCGTACACGCTGGGGACGGGGACGACGAACCGCATCCCGTCCACCGAGGCGACCAGGCCCCCGCCCCAGCTCTGCGCGAGCCCGATGGACGCCTGGTGCTCAATGAGGGCCGCGTTCGCGGCCCGGTACGTTGCCAGCCGCAAGTACGTCTGGTCCACGTGGGACAGCCGCCCGTACTTCAGCGGGTCCGCGCCGCCCATGACCGGGGTGTAGCCGACGTTGCAGCCGTGGGCGACCAGCAGGGCCGCGATCGTGACGTGCAGGTCCTTCAGCCGGGCCTCGCCGCCGGTGACCGAGGTGAACGCCTGGTCGGCGCCGGTCCAGGAGAAGACCTCCAGCAGCACCTCGGGCAGGTCCACGCGCGGCAGCATCGCGTTCACGGCGGCCCGCAGGTCGAGGAGGGAGGCCGGTTCGGGCTCCGGCTCCAGGGCGGCGAAGTGCAGGCGGCCGTCATCGTCGAAGACGATCTGCGCGTTGTCCGGGACCCGGGCGGCGACCTCCCGGTAGGTGCCGTCCAGCAGCGCCGCCCGTGCCTGAAGGTGGCCGCCCACTTCCCCGGGCAGGTTCAGCGAGGCCAGCACGGTCGGGCGGGCCTGCTGCCACGCCTGCCCGGCCAGCAGCTTCGCCCGCGGGTCACCCCACTTCGAGGAGTTCTTCGCGAAGACCTGCTTGCTGCGAAGCATTCGGTGCAGCTGCTCCAGCACGCAGAACGTGTACGCCTTCCAGTCCACCGTCCCGGGCTCCAGGTGCGGCGCCGCCAGCACCAAGCGCCGCCACGAACCGCTCAGCAGGGCGGTGTCGATCTCGGCCGGGCCGACCTTCTTGCGGCCCATCAGCTCCGGCAGCGACAGCATCGCGGCCAGCACCGGCTCACCCTCCGGGGTAGCGTCGAAGTCCACCACGTTGACCAGCAGCTTCAAGAACGGCCGGACCGTGCCGAACCGGTTGACCAGCATGGCCCGCCATGCCTCGTCCGCATCCGAGTCCAGCGGCGGGGTCAGCTCGAACAGCGCGGCGATCGCCGCGGCCAGCTCGTGCCGGGGCACCACCTGCTCGATGGCCGCCCACATCCCTTCCAGGCTCTCCACCTTCGGCGGGGCGATCTCCCCCGTGTCGGTATCGACCTGCTCGGAGGTGGTGTCGAACACGACCTGGAACGCGGTCGCCAGCTTGGGGTGCCGGTAAGAACGCTGTCACCAGCCGCAAACGGCGGTAATCAGTCCTCTGACCTGGAGGGCCGGGGCAGTTCTGCCGTGTTGGTCGTCTCGGCGAGCGCGAGACGGCCGCCCTTCAGTTCGGGCACGTAGTTGTAGATGGTGTTGCGGGAGACGCCGAGGAGCTTCGCGATCGAGGTGACGGTGTTCTCCGGGCGGGCGAGCAGGTCACGGGCGTGACGTACCTGTTCCTCGGTCATGGCCGGCGGACGACCGAGGCGGGCACCGCGGGCGCGGGCCGCGTCCAGGCCCTCGTTGGTGCCCTGGACGATGAGTTCGCGGATGAACTCCGCCAGGGCCGCGAAGACATGGAAGACCAGGCGCCCGCCAGGCGTGGTGGTGTCGAGCAACTCGTGCAACGAGGTGAAGCCGATGCCGCGCTTACGCAGGCCGGACACGATGGCGATGAGGTCCTGGAGAGAGCGGCCGAGCCGGTCTAGCGACGGGACGACGAGGGTGTCACCCTCGCGCAGGTAGTCGAGGGCCTTACGTAGTTCCTCGCGTTCGGCGCTCTTGCCGGACTTCTTGTCGGCGAAGATCCGGATGCATCCGGCTTCGGTGAGTGCGTGGATCTGCCGGTCGAGCAGCTGTCCCTTGGTGGACACGCGTGCGTATCCCACGAGGCTGCCGGTCCGTACGGCTGGAACCGGGGCGAGTAGATCGGCGGTGTCGTCATCTTGGGGTGGTTGCACCCGCCAGATCGTACAGAAAAGGGTGCTCTTCAAGTTCTTGAGCACATCGACTTTCTGACACCGTTTTATGGGCATGATCCGGCGTCGATCCGGTCGCGCGCAGCTACTTACCGATCTTGCTCATCAATCGGTCGATAGATGAGCGCCGCGCGAACGAACCGTGTGTGCTCGAACCGCGCGGCACCTTGCGGTCACCCATACGTTTGTACGGTTTTCGGGTTGGTCTCGGCGCTACTGGTCGGCATGTTGCTGATGGGGGTCGGAGCCAGCGGTGCTCGTCGCAGAGAACGACACGGTGTGTGGCTGAGGCGTTGCCGCCGGAGTCCGGCGTGTGGCCCCGCTGCGGTGAATCCACAGGAGAGCTGCTGCCAGCAGCAGGGTGCCTCCCAGCAGCCAGGGCATCGGGCCTGACGGAAGGACACCAATGATCAAGCCGGTAAGGGCTGCCACCAGTTGCAGGGCGAGAGACTGGACGGACAGTGCGGTGGCCCGGCCCGAACTTGCGACCCGGCGATGCAAGAGGTCGTTCTCGCTCGGCCCCGCCGCGCCAAGCCCGAGGTAGACCAGGCCGTAGCCGACGGCCGCGATGACCATGGAGCCCGCTCCGGCGAACGCCGCGGTGGCGCCGAGCAGAAGCAGGCCGCTCGCGCTCACGCCGAGGCTGACCATGACCGCGCGCTCGCCACTGCCCGCAAGCCGGGCGGTCAGCGGTGCGAGGTGACTGCCGATACCCGCGCAGATGAATCCGGCGCAGGCGAGCGCGGCAAATAGCACCGCCCCCGACTCCGATGCGCCCGTGAGGGCCGCGGCACGGCCCGGCGTGAGCAGTTCGATCGCGGCCAGGGCGCCGCCGGCGGCCCCAGCGCTGAGGAGCACCCGGCGGACCAGCGCGTCGCGGCCCCCCAGCCGCAGTCCGCCCACGATGGTGGCCGGGATGCCGCGGAGTACGTAGGGCAGGGTGGCTGCCGGCCGGGGCAGCTCCCGCAGAGCAGTCACGACGTACAGCACGAAGACGATCTCGATTGCCGCGCCCAGCAGCATCGGAACGGAAAGGGGCAGCACCAGCTCGGACGTCGCTTCGCTCAGTCGCACGCTAAGGGCAGGGCCGAGTCCGAGCAGCCAGGGAAGGGCACCGCCGAGCAGGGTGCCGGTGGCGAGCGCGGCGGATGTCGCGGATCCGCCACGGGCCAGCCCGGTACGCAGTTCGGCGTCGGGGCCGGAGTGCGCCTGGACGGTGTCGACGTACCAGGCTTCGGCCGGGCCGCTGGACAGGGCGCGACCCGCGCCCATCAGGGCCATACCGAGGCCGAGCAGCCAGGGAGCAGTGCCCAGGCCCACGAGGGTCAAGGCGGCCAGGTTCAGCAGCCCGGCCGCGGCCAGAACAGTGCGGCGGCCGAGGACGTCGGACAGTCCTCCGGTGGGCAGTTCCAGTGCGGCGGCGGTGAGGGAGTGCGCGGCGAAGAAGCCTGCGATGGCCGCCATGGCCATGCCGCGCTCGGTGAACAGCAAGATCAGGGGAGCGATGCTCAGTCCCAGTGGCAGCCAGAACAGAACGCAGACCGTGATGTAGCGGCGGCGTGCGGTGTGTATGTCCAGCGGCCCGGTCATGACGCGTCCTCGGCATCTGTCACCGCAGGGGCTGAGGTGTCCTCCTCAGCGCCCGGGTCGCGTGGTGCCAGGGGCAATCCGGCGGTGAGGAGTACGACCTGCGCGGCGCGCGGATCTTGTGCGTCGCGGGTGGTCAGTTCCTCCAGTTTCCGGTCGAGCACCTCCCAGAGTTCGGTGAGCGACTCAGGGGTCAGGCGGGGCATCAGGTCGTTGATTCCGGACGGCTCCACCCATTCCTGGCCCAGCCGCCCGTCGGCGATGGCGGCCTCGTGCCGGGCGAGAGATGCCTCCAGGTGCTCGATCTGGGCCCTGCGTGACAGGCTGACGTAGGCGCGGCTGCCCGGTGTGGCTTCCATTGCCTTGTTGTTCCAGGAGGTCACGGAGTGCACCGCCTGCCAGCGGCGCTCCCGCCCGTCACGGTGCTCGGCCTCGGTGACGAACGCGTACTTCGCCAGAACCCTCAGGTGATAGCTGGTGGAAGCGGATGACTCCCCGGTCCTGACCGCGAGTTCACTTGCGGTGGCCGGGCCGTCCTGCCGCAGCATCCCGAGCAGCCGGATGCGCAGAGGGTGCGTGAGGGCCTTCAGGGCTGCTGCATCTTGCTCGGGATCGAGTACGCGTTTCTGCTCTTCGCTGACCATGATGGGAGGGTAGAGCGGCCCAGAGAGTCCGCAAAAGTATTTTTGCAGAATTTCTTTTGGGAAGTTGGCTGGTAGCCAGCCACCGGCACTGCATCGGAGACGGGACTGGGCAGCCTCACCCGCCTGTACGTTGCCCGGATGGTTCCTGATCGCCCGCCGTACGGGGGCTGGGCACCGTGACCGCGGTGAGGTTCAGGCGGGCGTCCATGTCGAGGTTCACTTCACCGTATGGGCGTACGTGGGACCAGAACAGTGGGGTCAGGCCGCGCCGGTCGGCGGGCGTGAGGAGGTCGGCCCACTCCGGTTCGCCGAGGATGTCCTGAAGCATCAGGGTGTTCACGAAGACCAAGGCGGACTGCAAGATCCGCAGGCACAGCACGAACATCTCCTGCTCGTCGCGCCGGTTGGATGCGATCTCCCCGCCCTTGCCGTAGGCGATCACGGAGTTGGCGCCGTTGGAGGACTCCATGACGTTCAGGCCCTCCTCGATCTCCCGCTGGAGGTCCCGAAGCCGCAGGTAGCGGGCCACGAAGATCGTCTTTTGGGCGCGGCCGACCTCCAGCATCGCTGCGTAGGTGGGGTGGGAGGCGTTGCGGGTGAAGCGGCGCAGGATCGCCTCGGTGGATGCAGTACGGGTCCGGATCGCGGTGGCGTACTTGATCATCTGGTCGTACTGCTGGGCGATGAGCTCCCAGCGGATCGGGCGGGTGAGCGCCGGGGTCAGCTGCGGATAGGCGTCCGGCTCGCCAGCCACCGGCCGGTACAACTTCACCTTGTTGATCCGCTTGATCCTCGGCAATAGGTCGAAGTTCAGCAGCCGCGTGATGCCGAACCCGATTTCCGACTGGCCATGCGAGTCGGTGTAGTTGGCCTCGACGTCCATGGTGGTGCCGTGCCGCATCGCGCCCTCGATCATCGCGGCGACTTCGGAGGCGGTGCAGTTGATCAGCTGGGAGTGGATGGCCAGGGACTTCTTCTCCACGTGCCAGTAGATGAGCACCCCACGACCGCCGTAGCGCGAGTGCCACTCGGTGAACAGGTTCTGGTCGTAGGCGCGCACGTGGGTGGAGTCGGAGGCGACCGCGGTCGAGCCCTGCCCCCACAACTCGGTGTTGCGGGCGGCGAAGGTGGCGTTCGCGATCTGGATGGCGACGGCGCGTGCGGCCTCGACGGACAGATAGCGGCGCCGCACGTACCGCAGCTCGTCCTCGGTGTGCCCGTGGCCGCCGGACGCCACAGCCTTGATCCCGGTGTTCGTGCCGTACGCGTAGATGACCAGCAGCAGGCGTTCGGCCAGCACCTCCGGCGAGAGGCTGCCGCCGCCGGAGACGGAGGTGACCGCGTCCAGACAGCCGGTCCGCAGCACCGCTTCCTTCAGTATGTCGACGAGCGGCACGATGCCCCAACGCCTCTGCACCTCGGCCTTGACCCTGCGCAGGTTGCGCGGCTCGGGCTGGGCCTCGGCCGCCGTCAGCCGGATCGCCCCGGACTTCCGCTCGGCGATGTCCAACCAGGACAGCTTCGGCATCTTGTCGTTCAGCAGGGTCAGTTCGGCCGTCATCTGCTCGCGCAGCTCATCGACGAACACCGCCGCGTCCAGCGGCTTGCGCAGCTCCCGGTAGTTCTCCGCCCGCCGGGCCTCGAAGTCCTGCGGCAGGTCCTCATCCGGATTGCGCCACTTATCAGCGCCGACCACCCAGATCTCCTTGCACTTGAGCTGATCGCGCAGGGCCTGGAAGGCCACGACCTCGTAGACCATGCGCACCACCCGGCGCCGGCCGTGCTTGTCGGTGCGGTGGACGACCTCGGCCCAGTCCCCGCTCATCGCCTTGTGCACGGGCACGGTCTCGCCCAGCGGGTAGTACGTGGTGTTGCCCGCTGCTGCGTACCGGGCCACCAGCGCCAACGCCTCGATCACCGGCCGGTGGGTGTGGTTGGACGAGCGGAACTCCAGCACGTCCAGCAGCCTGATCAGCCCGCGCCGGTAGTGGTTCGTGTACGACGATGTTCTCCTTGCCCGACACCTTCTTGAACGCGTTGACCAGCTGCTCGGTGACCTTCTTCTCAGCCCGCGCCCCGATCCGGTGCACCGTGGAGATCAGCAGCTCCACCAGCGTGTCCGTGATCTCCCGCTCCCGCTCATGCAACAGCGCGGCCAGCAGCGTCACCCGCAGCGGCCGCGGATGAGTCCGCAGGTGGGACGGGGATTCCACCGCGGCCCGCGCCCGCCACCCGGCCACCACCTTTGGCGCGACATCGGCAAACAGGTCCGCCGGCAGCCCGACAGCGCGGACCGCGAGCAGCTTGTCGATCTCGGTGAGCATCGTCTCCAGGCTCACATTGCCCGGAGCCTCCTTGATCTTCCCCAGGACCGGCGGGCCGTCCTCGCCCTCACCGGCACCGGGTTCACCGCGTACGGCGTCGTCCGCCTGGTCGGCGCCAGCGACCAGGGCGATGATCCGCTCCATGCTCTCCACCGTGAGCCTCGCCGAGATCCTCGCCGTCAGCGTCTCCTCGGCCACCCGAAGCGCGGCGCCCACGATCCGGTCGCACCGCCCCGGAGTCGGCGGCTCAATGCTCTCCGTTCGGCAGCGAGCCAGCAGCTCCACCCGCACCTGCTCCGGCCGCCGCTCCTTGCACGCGACGTGCTCGGCCAGCCAGACCGTCAGCTTGTCCGCGTCCGCGACACTGCACTCGCGGAAGCCCAGGTGCCCGCGGATCTGCGCACGGTGGTACTCGACCGTCCGGCCGCTCCACTCATACGCGTCCAGCTCGGCGGCGGGTACCTGAACCTGCCGGGCGACGAACTCCACCGCCTCGCCCGGCAGCTCGAACCGGCCCCGGGGAAACCGGCCGTACTGCGTATAGAACTTCAGCAACACGGCGAAGCCCAGTCGCGTCGCACCGCGCTTGCCGGACACGAGCCCCTGCTCGTCCTTCAACAGCGTCCAGTGCTCGACCAGGTCGTCCAGGTCCAAAGGGGTACGGGCCACGGTCGTCGATCGTCCTCTCGGGGCCTCACCCCGCGCAGCTGTACGACCCCGGACTCACCCACACGGGTGACACCCTCGCAAGATCACCGCCGCTTGCGGCTGGTGACAGCGTTCTTACCGGCACCCCAGCTTCGCCGACGCCCGCTCCACCCGCGGCAGGGTCTTCAGCTTCTCCTTCGCACTCTCGCGCTCCGCCTTCGCCAGCAGCTTCGTCGCGATCAGCACCTCCAGCAGGTCCAGCGCGTCGTCCACCGCCCGCGAGGTCAAGTACACGGTGGTGGCCAGCAGCGTCGCCAGGCGGCGTGCGTCGGAGTGCCGGCGCAGCAGCGACGCCTTCCCGTCCACCCCGTAGCGCGACAGCTCCGCCAAGCGCCGTGGTGGTATCCCCGACACGTCCACAGCGCCCATCCCGAGCGCGGCGATCTCCTCCGCCCGCTCCAACGCCCGCTTCATCTGCGGGCCCGACACCCGCACCGGGCCCCGGCGCAGCCGGTCCAGCTCCGAAACCCGCTCACCCGGCGGCACCGTCAGCAGGGAGTCCAGCACCGCCCGCTGCCCGACGCCGAGCATCCCGTACAGGGTGTCCCACAGCCGCTGGTTCGCCGCTTCCCGTACCGAGGCCACCAGCCGCGTCAGCGTCGTCACCCCCGGCAGCAGCACCCGCCGCTCGCGCAGCCACCCGGCCGCCGCGTCGAACAACGCCTTCGGACCCTCGCCCGTCGTCCACGCCCGCGCGTCCACCCACTCCCGCAGCTCGGCCTCCGCCTCGGCGAACTCCCGGTACTCCAACACCCGCCGCAGCTCGCGTACGTGCTCCAGCCGGGTGTTCTCCCGCTCGCCGTACACCTTCAGCACCGACGGGTTACCGATGCCGAGCTGCTCGGCAAGGTAGTCCACGACCTCCGGCGGTACGTCCGCCGGATCGTCCAGGAACACCCCGATATACCGCGCGGTCGTGAGCTGGGCCGCGAACCCCAGGCGGTTGTGTGCCCGCCTCTTGGACTCGATCAGCTCCCGGTCCGCGTCGTCCAGGAAGAAGAACCGCTCCAACTCCGTACGGGACGGCGCCCCGCGATACGCCGCGTACGCGGCAGCCTGCTCATCTGTCAAAAACTCGACCGGCACCCCGGACCTCCAGACAGTCGATCAATACGACTGCCGAAGGTTCATCCCTCACAGAACCCCAGGTCAAAGCCCACATCGACGCCAGGCAGGCTTAGCGCCGGTTTTCGTTCCGATGTTCCTCAGCCCCCATCAAGTGCTTAGCGCTAATGACTGTTCCGTTGGTCCCCAAGGCCGGAGACGGCGACGAGGAATGCGGCCGGGGCACCTGCCCAGTGCAGCCGCCTTCGCACAAGGATGTTGCCGTCCGGCCCTGTGATCGACCGCGTGCCCGAGCAGCCGCGCGTCCGGCCGTACCCTGCGGGTCTCACTCAGGGAACCGATCACCGCGGTGGAAACCGCACGGGGTCTCCGTGCGCGTGGTGCCCTCCCCCGCCACGCCGCCTGTCTCCACCAGCGCATCACCGGCCGGATCGAGAACCCGACCCCACCGATTCGCCAAGCCGCGATCACCGCGGCCCTCGACCGTACCGAAAGAATCGCCAAGACATCGCGGGAAGCCATCCAGATCTCCTCCCCGTACGCCGACGGGATCCGCCGCCGAGTCCCCTCCCCTGTGGGGCCGGGACAGGGTGCCGTCACAACCCAGCGGGCATATTGTCCGCATATGGGTGACATGCGGTGCGACGGGTGTGGTGGGCGGCTCCCGGGGTCCGTGGCCCGCGGGCGCCGGTACTGTCGCCCGGCACACCGACAGGCGGCTTGGCGGGCCCGGCGCCGGTGGCAGGAGGCGGCGCCGGCACGCGAAGGGATGAACGCGGCAGGTGAGGTCCTGCTGCTGCACGTCAAAGGCATTGCGAGGGTCTACCTGGAGCCGCCCTCGCCGGGTTCGCCCGCGGGCCGGAACTGCGCTGCCGTGGCCCGGGTGCCTGATCTGGCGGGGCAGCTGGTCCGCGCGGTGGTGCTGGCCGACCGGCGGGCGGGGGCGAGCTGGGCGGAGATCGGGGCGGGGCTGGGTATCAGTGCAGAGGCGGCCCGCCGCCGCTTCGGCCGTACCCCCGCCGCCGCGCCTGTCGGCAGGGGCGGGTGAGGGGCATGCGGCGCCCTGCTCTTCCTGAGAACGTGGCCGGCCCCGGCTTTGGGCTGCCGGATGACGTTCTGGCCGATGTCGTACGTGACACCGGTGCATCGGCGGGCATGGTGTACGTGATGCTGCCGGGCGAGCGGGTGCTGCGTCTGGTGCTTGCTTCCGGGGTGTCCCGGCAGATCGTCGCTCCCTGGGCCCGCGTCCCCGTGGACGCCGCGATCCCTGTGGCAGACGCCGTACGGCAACGGCGCTTGCTATGGCTGGGGAGCCAGGAGGAGATCGCCCGCCGCTATCCGCGGGTCGGCCTCGTCCTGCCGTACGACTACATGGTTGCCGCGGCTCCGATCACTGGCGTCGCCACCGTGTGGGGCGGCATCGTGCTGCTGTGGCCTGTCTGGCACCCGGCGCAGCTCAGCGACGCCGAGCAGGAAACGATCACCGACTGCTGTCGGCGCGTGGCAGCGCTCCTCCAGCACGCTGCCGACAGCAACCGTCCGTTGCGGCCCGCCGACGAACCTCGTCTGCTGCCTGCGCTGCACCCCCGCGAGGCCGATCCGGCCTGGGCCATGTCCGCTCTGGGTTTCGCCGAGCGGCTGCCCGTGGGCTGCTGCGCACTCGATCTGGACGGCCGGCTCACTTTCATCAATCCCGCCGGCGCCGAGCTGGTCGGCACCGGTGCCGCCTCCCTGCTGGGCAAACGCCCCTGGGAGGTGCTCCTGTGGCTGTACGACCCGGTGTTCGAAGACCGCTACCGGGAGGCGGTGGTCACCCGGCAGCCCACCTCTTTCACCGCCACGCGCCCGCCCGACACCCGCTTGGTCTTCCAGCTCTACCCGGACGACAGCGGCATCAGTGTCCACATCACACCCACCGCAGGGGATCCGAGCACCAAGGCGGCAGCGGCAGCGGCCCCGCCGCCGGCCGGGCTCGTCGGCGCGACGCCGCTGTACCACCTCACGCACCTTGCCACCGCCCTCGCCGAAGCCGTCAGCGTGCAGGACGCGGTCGAACTGGCCGCCGACCAGATCGTGCCGGCTTTCGGCCCGAGAGCCCTGGCACTGCTGACCGTGGAAGACGGACGGCTGCGGATCGCCGGCTCCCGCGGCTACAGCCCGGCCTTGATGGCCCGCTTCGATGCGGCTTCCCTGAGTTCCGACACCCCCGCCGCGCACGTCATCGCCACAGGCGTGCCCGGATTCTTCGCCACCTTCGCCGACCTCAAGAGGGCCTATCCCCCGGCCGTGTGCCAGGACGGAATGGCCGCCTGGGCTTTCCTCCCCCTGATCGTCTCCGGCCGCCCGGTCGGCTCCCTCGTCCTCGCCTACGACCAGCCCCACGCGTTCCCGCCCGCCGAGAGAGCCATGCTCACGTCGCTGACCGGCCTGATCGCTCAGGCCCTGGACCGCGCCCGCCTCTACGACGCCAAGCTCACCCTCGCCCACACCCTGCAGACCGGTCTGCTGCCCCACACCCTGCCGCGCTTTCCCGGCCTTCAGGTCGCCGCTCGCTACCGGCCGGCCGGCTACGGGATGGATATCGGCGGCGACTTCTACGACCTCATCCGCTGCACCTCCACGACGGCCGTCGCCGCGATCGGCGACGTGCAGGGCCACAACACTGCCGCCGCCGCCCTCATGGGACAGGTCCGCACCGCCGTCCACGCCCACGCGACCGCCGGCGCCGCCCCTGGGGAGGTCCTCGCCCGCACCAACCGCCTCCTGACAGACCTCGACCCCGGCCTGTTTGCCAGCTGCCTCATCGCCCACCTCGACCTCACCCGCCACCACGCACTTCTGGCCACAGCCGGGCACCCCCCTGCCCTGCTCCGCCACCCCGACGGGCGCACCGACATCCTCCGCCTGCCGCCAGGGCTGCTGCTGGGCATCGAGCCGGACGCCGACTACCGCACCGCCGACATCCCCCTCCCACCCGGAGCCGTCCTCGCCCTGTACACCGACGGACTCGTCGAAAGCCCCGGCACCGACATCGACGACGCCACCGACACGCTCGCCGGCCACCTCGCAGCAACAGAGCCCGGCGACCTCGACGCCCTCGCCGATACCCTCCTCCACCACGCCGAACAATCCGCACCCCGCCACGACGACATCGCCCTGCTCCTCATCCGCCCATGCTGCGGACCATGACCGAAGCACCGCCAGATGGCAGGCGCCTTGGATTTGACGCCTGATCAGGCCGCATTGGCCGTAGCACTTGATCCTCGTGCCCGGGCTGCGTGAAGAACTCGAAGTGCCGGTGCCCGCCGACCGCGGCCCCGGCTGCGCGTGGCAGCAGGGCCGGCGCTCATGGCCGTGCCCCCGCACGGAGCTGTCAGTACGGTCGATCGGCGGTGGGCGGCTTCGGCCGGGGCTGCTCCCTGCTCAGAGTGAAGCCCACGGCGCGGGTGGCGGCCCCGGCCCGAAGGCATGTGCCGGGCGGGGCGTTCGAGCGAGGTCTCGCCGCGCTCGCCCGGTACGCCTGGCGGGGCACGTCGGACGGCCGTCAGACCGAGGCTGAGGCCCTGGCCTGCAGCACCTCGATGATGTTCTCCGCACGCCAGCGGCGCAGGAGGTCATGGAAGGCGACGGCGCCGTGCGGGTACGCGAGGGGACCGTTCGGGCGGCCACGGCCCTCCCGGTTGTAGTAGCCGGGGGTGCACTCGGCATGGAACCACTCGTGGTCGGGTGCGCCCTGGGCGCATATGCCGATCCAGGCGTCCTCGGCCTCGCGGGTGGGCTCCACGACGGCGCAGTGTTCCTCCGCGGCGGCGACCAGGGCGGCGGCGTGCACGGCCTGCTCGTCCAGGACGTGCGTGAAGTTCACGCTGCTGGCGTTCTGCAGCGAACCCATCTGGATCAGGTTCGGGAACCCGTTGCTTGTGAAGCCGTGCAGAGTGCGCGGGCCGTGCTGAGCCCGCACGTCGAGGAGCCGGACCCCGTCGCGGCCGGTCACGGGCAGCTTTCCGGAGGTGATGCCGGAGACGCCGACGGAGAACCCGGTGGCGAACACCAGACAGTCGAGTTCGTACTCCACACCGCCCACGACGACACCTCGCGCGGTCATGCGCTCGATGCCGTGGCTGTCGGCAGTGTCCACGAGCGTGACGTCGTCCCGGTTGAACGCGGGCAGGTACCGGTCGGAGAACGTGGGGCGCTTGCACGCGTACCGGTACCAGGGCTGGAGGGCCGCGGCCGTGGCGGGGTCGCTGACCTCGGCGGCCACACGGTCCCGGATGGCGGTCATCGTGGCGTGATCGGCGGCCTCGTAGGCGACCTCGAAGTCCGGCTCGCCGTCGCGGCGGAAGCCCGGCAGGAGCTTCTCGAGCAAGGCAGCCGACTCCGTCCAGCGGTCGGCGACCAGGTCCCGCTCGGCGTGCTCCCCGGAAACGATCCGCAGGAAGTTCTCCCGGCGCTCGGCCGCCCAGCCCCGACGGTCCGCCCCGGCCTCCTGCGGCGTCATCCGCCGCTGCCCACGAACGTCCACGGAGGAAGGGGTGCGCTGGAAGACGTACAGGTGTCCGGCGTCTTCGGCCAGCATGGGGACGACCTGCACGCCGGTGGCGCCGGTGCCGACCACGCCCACCCGTTTGCCGGCCAGACCCGTCATTCCGCCCTCGGGGCTGCCGCCGGTGTAGTCGTAGTCCCAGCGGGAGGTATGGAACGTGTGGCCCCGGTACTCCTCGATGCCGGGGATTCCGGGCAGCTTGGGCTCGGTCAGGGTTCCGGTGGCGGTGATGACGTAGGTGGCGCGGAACTCGTCGCCGCGGTCGGTGGCGACCACCCACTGCTGCGCAGTCTCGTCCCAGGTCAGGGAGGTGACTGCGGTGGAGAAGAGGGCATCCTCGTACAGGCCGAACTGCTCGGCGATGCGCACCGCATGGCAGCGGATCTCCTCGCCCGGGGCGTACTTCCACTCGGGTACGTAGCCGGTCTCGTCGAGCATCGGCAAATAGACGTGCGACTCGATGTCGCAGTGGATGCCCGGGTAGCGGTTCCAGTACCAGGTGCCGCCGAAGTCGCCGCCCTTCTCGACGACCCGCACCCCTGCACCCTGTCGGCGCAGGTGTGCGCCCGCCAGGATCCCGCCGAACCCACCACCGACGACCGCGACGTCCACGGCGTCGTGCAGCGGTTCGCGCTCCGGCACCGCGCCGGTGTACGGGTCGGCGGCGAAGTAGCCGAACTCCGCGGACGCCGACCGGTATTGGCCCGGTCCCTCGGGGCGCACGCGGCGCTCCCGCTCGATGCGATAGCGCTCGCGCAGGCCGGCGGTCCGCTGCGGGGTGGGCGGGGTGTCGCACTGCGGCAGGGTCATGGGGGATTCCTCTCTCGGCGGGAGGTGCGTCGGCCGGCCGCGTGGGTGGGTCAAGTCCTCGCGGTGTCCCGCGCGGTCACAGGTACCGTAACCCAAGTACCGGACAGCACTGTCCGGTTGGGGTGGGACCCGGCGCACGCGGCCCTGCCCGAGCACCGACACGAAGGGCCCGCGATGTCGAACCTCACCCCCGCCTCACCGCTGCGCGCATGGCTGGCGGACCCTGCCGCCGGGCAGGTCCTGCGCGGTCTGCTGGCTTCGGAGGGGCAGAGCGAACTGGCCCTCGTCCCCGCCCTCGGTCTGCCGCTGGAGCAGCTGGTGAGGACGTCCGGCGGAAAGTTCCCGCCGGAGCTCGTGGACGCGCTCGTCACGGCCGCTGGGACCGGCCAAGTTCCGGAGGGGCTGCCCACCGCTCCCCCGGCCCGAACCGCGCCGGCCGTGGAGCCCGGCCCCGGCGTCGAGATCGGCACCCCCGAGCCGTGGACAGAGCGAGTCACGGCCGGTCGCTTCGGCGGCCGGACCGTCGTCGTCACCGGCGCCGCCTCCGGCATCGGCAGGGCCGTCGCCGCGCGCATCACGCGGGAGGGGGCCGCGTCGTCGCGGTCGACATGGCCGCCGACGGACTCGATGCACTGACTGCTCAGCAAGGACGCGGTGAACGTCAGCGGCGCGATCCTGCCCTCCGACGGCGGCTGGTCGGCCGCCTGATCACCGCCCCGCCGGGCCCTCCCGGTGCCCGCCCCGCGGCACGGAACCGCCCCTTCGCACCCGGCGCCACGGCCGGGACACATCTCCTGCACGGCACGGCACGGCGTCCGGATGGCCCGGACGCGACAGGAAGGAGCCATCACCCCATGACCACGTACCGCGCGTCCCGCGCTCTGGCGGGCCTGGCAGCCGCCGGACTCCTGGCACTGACCGGATGCGGCACGGAGACCGGCACAGGTTCACCGCGCTCGCCGAGGGCATCCGCCAGTCCAACGGCGGCTGACGGTCACTCGTCGACGGCCGCCTCGAAGGGCCGCGACGGCCCCACCTCGACGCCGAGCAGCCGCCAGGCACGCAGGGCCAAGTGCTCTCGTTCCGCCGGGGTGGAGCCGCCGATGGCTCCGGAGACCATGGCCACGGCGAGCATGACGTCGTCGGTCGACAGGCGATGGCCGGCAGGCAGGCACCCGCTCAGGGCCGTGCGGACGCGCTCGGACAGCGCGCGGGCCTGCTCGCCGTGAACGCGCAGGAGGTCGACGAACGCCGTCGAGCGGCTGAGGTGCCAGGTGATCACACCCAAGACGCTCTCCAGGCTCGCGCCGGGCTCGGCCGCGGCCCGCTCGATCTGCCGGACGTTCTCGTCGAGAACGGCGGAGGCCAGCGCGAGCCGGTCGGCGAAGTGCCGGTACAGACTGCCCTGCCCCACCCCGGCACGGCGGGCGACAGCGGACAGAGGTGCGTTCAGACCCTGTTCACCGAAGACCTCGCGCGCGGCGGCGACGAGGGCGGTCCGGTTGCGGGCCGCGACCCGGCGCCCCTGGTTGGCGGGGCGGCCCTGGTCGGGCGACCCTCCCTGCACGGCGGCCGAGCCCCGGGCGGCAGGCCGCGGGTCCTGGGACTCGGTGGCTTTCGTCACCCGGGAAGCGTAGTACGGCTGCGGGGCGCATCGGCTCGGCCTCGCCGACCGCGCAGCGAGAAGGTGCGCACACCCGAGCCCGCGGTCGTCGGGCGGGTTGGCGGAACGAGCGGGAGATCGCCCGTCGGTACCGGCCTTCCGGTCGATTTCGCCCGCCTCGCGGCAGCCGTCGGCACGAGCCGTTCACAACTCCGCGCCGCCGATGCGAAGATGCCCGGCGCCGAGGGCCCGTCCCCGGAGGAGTCCCGCCGGTCGCGTACGAGGGGACGGTGCGGTCGAGCCGGTCGGGAGCGCGCAGACCGGACCACCGGCAGCGCAGGCGTGACGGGGTCCATGAGGTTGTCAGGTTCCAGACATGCCGGTTTCGGACAGTGAACGACGGTTCTTGATTCGGTAGTTGGCCTTACAGACTGAGCGTCGCCCTTGGATGCCCTACCGGGCACCCTCGAAAGGAGATCTCGTGAAGAAGACCCTGTCTGTGGCAGCGAGCCTGGCGATCGCCGCGACCTGCGGCCTTGGCATGGCGCTTCCCGCACACGCCGCTGACGCGACCGGCGTCACGGCTACGGCGAGCCGGTCGCCGCAGTCCTCCATCGACACCTCCTCCATGGACCCGCAGCACCAGGCCGTCGTCGACCGGATCCTGGCCATGCTGCCCGCCGACTGGGAGGCGCGCCTCGACGCGGCCAAGGCCAAGTACGGTCTGAAGGGCGAGGAATGGCAGCAGTTCCGCGACAGCGCGATCAACCCTCCTGTCCGCGTTCGCCGACGACGGTGGGCGGACTCGTCAGAGGACCCGTGGCGCCGTACTCCGGGCTCTCGTGGTCACCATGTCCGCGAAGCGGTGGGCAACGGTGCGCCAGGTGTCGGTGGCCGTCGGCTCGTCACGCAGTGCCAGAGCGTGCAGGGTTTCCGGGGCTGGAGCACCGTTTCGGTTCAACCGGTCGCGGTTCCAGCCGCAGATCCGCTCAGCAGTCGTCTCCGGATGAAACTGAACGCCCCATGCAGCGGAACCGATGCGGAATCCCTGGTAGGGACAGCGCTCGCTGCGGACCAGCCAGTGGGCGCCGGCGGGAAGCGCAGTGATGGCGTCGACGTGGTTCTCGATGGCCGGGGGATGCGCGGGCAGCCCGTGGAACAGCGGATCCCCGGCTGCCTCGGGGCGCAAGCTGAGCCGGGTGCTGCCGAACTCGGGTGGTCCATGGTTCCCGCGTACTTCGCCACCGGCGACATGAGCGAGCATCTGGCCCCCGAGGCAGATACCGAACATCGGCGTCTCTTCGGTGACGGCCTGACGTACGAGGGCCCGGGTCGCCGGCAGCCAGGGCGCGCGGACATCGTCGTCAGGAAGGTAGGCGCCGCCGAGAACGATGAGCGCGGAATATTCCAACCGGTCCGGAAGCGGGGCTCCCTCGTATGCGCGAACCACATGCACCGCCAGGCCCCGCTCCGTCAGCCAGGCCTTCCAACGGCCCGGTCCCCCTCCGGAATCGTGCTGTACCACCAGTGCCGTAGCCATCACGCCGGCGATACTCATTCCTCTGCCCCTTGTCGTCGTCCACGCGCCCTGTCGGCCGAAACGAGCGGCGAAGTCATTCCCACTCGCCCTCTGCCACACCACACTGCCCCAGGGCAGCACCGACGACACCGGCATCCGTGTTCACGCTCACGCGGATCGCTCCGGGAGCAGTCGGGGACTGCCGGACGGTGGGACCGTACTGGCTGATGCCTGCCGTCCTGCACAGCAGATCGAGGGCTCACCAGGGCCGACATGGGCAGGGATGTCGCGAGTCTGTCCTCTGCCCGGCCCTCCGCCTCGCCCGGCAGGCCCAGGTAGGCCCGCTCGCCTCCGCCCGTCCGGGAAGCCCTCGGGGCGCCGCGGAACCTGGCGCGGGCCGACGGGGCAAGTCGGCCCCGGTGGCGCCGGGCGGAGGATCGAGCCGGTCGGCAGGGCGGCTACCGCAGGACGAAGCCGGTGCCGAGGTCGTCCGCGGGATCGAGCTCGAAGCAGTGCTCGCCGGTCCGGTACGCCTTCCCCGTGACCTCCGCGACGACGGCGGGGTAGCCGTCGACGGCCGACTCCGCGACGATCCGTGCGTGGAAGCGGGTACCGACGATCGAGTCGTGGACGAGGACCTGGCCCGGCTTCAGGCGACCGGTCGCCGCGAGCACGGCGACGCGGGAGCAGGTGCCGGAGCCGCACGGGGAACGATCGACCTGACCGTCGGCGAAGACAGTGACGTTGCGCTGGTGCGGGTTGCCGTTCTCGTCGACGCCGAGGTCGTCGTACAGGATGGTGCCGTAGATGCCGCTCAGGCGGTCGTCGACGGGGTGACGGGCGTGCTCGCTGTCGTTCAGCGCCCATTTGACCTCACGTCCGATCGCGATGAGGTCGGAGTAGTGCTCGGGAGTGACGGCCAGTCCCACATCGGCTGCGTACAGATGCGCGTAGATGGCGCCGCCGTAGGCGACATCGACGACGACGTCCCCGCGGGACGTGGCGACGGTGACGCGTTCGGCCAGCCGGTAGCTGGGGACGTTGACGAAGTCGACACCTGTGATCCGTTCGCCGGCGGTGCGCACGCGCAGAGTGACCCGGCCCGAGGGCACGTCGATGACGACGATGGTCACGCCGGAGGGGTCACGGGCGACGCGGCCGGTCTGCACGGCCCAGACGGCGAGCGCGATGGAGCCGTGACCGCAGGCTGTCGAGAAGCCGTCCTTGTGCCAGAACAGCACGCCGAAGTGAGCGCCCTCGTCGTCGGGCGGGGTGACGAATCCGCCGTACATGTCGGCGTGCCCGCGAGGTTCGAAGCACAGCAGCTTGCGCAGATTGTCCACATCGGGGTTGCCGACGGCGAACATTCGGCGTTCGGCGACGGTGGCCCCCTCGATGGCGACCGGCGGCTCGGGGACGATGCGGAACGGTTCACCGCCGGTGTGATAGTCGGTGGTACGTACCTGATGGATGGTCATGAGGTCCTCCTCGATCCGGACGCCGATACCGCGCCGCTCCTCGGGTACGGCGAGCTCGTCCGGACGGGCCGCACCACTCCATCGCCGAGCCGGAGATCGCTGAGCGCCTCTTCGAGTTCGGCGTCACGCTCCTCCTGGGTGGTGACGGCCGTCTCCCGGCGCGACTCGCGTACCTCGCTGCCCCCGTTCGGCGGCTCCCGGACGATATCCCGGACCGCGCGTGCTCGGTGCCCAGTAGTGCCACTGGCACGGATCGGCCGCAGCCCCGACCGGAGTTCGGGCCTCGGCACCGCTGCCTGTCGTCGAGGTGCCGAGGCGAGACAGGGGGCTGTCCGAACGCAATCACGATGCCCAAGGTCCGCAAACGCGCCGACAGGCTCCCCCGAGCAGCGGCGGACGGATGTCCACAGACCTTGACCATCCCTCTCCGTCGCTGAGGGTGACCCCACCGCGATTGGGGGGACAGCCGTAGTGAGTGAGAGCTACTGCTCCGCCTAGCGTCTGACGGTGTGAGACGTACACGGAACGGGGCAAAGTGATTCTCCTTCAACAAGCACCTACCGGACCGGACCGCAGCAGTGCCGGCTGTCCCGTCGGGCACGGTGGCAGTTGCCTGCCCACGGCGAACGCGGCACATCCGACCGGCACTCCCGACCACAACACCCAGCACCCCAAGGAGACTTCGTGATCACCACCAGCCCCGCCTTGTGCCGCTCCTCTGCGGTGGGCCTCGCCCTCGCCGCCTCCCTCGGAGCGGCCCCCGTCGTCACGGCCGCGCCGGCCCCCACCACGTCGAAGTCCGAGGCCTGGCTGGACCCTTACTACGACCAGCGCCTGGGCTGGGGCAGCTGCGCCAAGAACCCGGGCGACACCATGGGGCGCGATCTGGACAAGGCCGGCGTGCAGTGCGCGGATGTCACCGTGCCGCTCGACTACGCCGACCCCCGAGGCCGTACGATCACCATCGCGATATCCCGGCTCAAGGCCACCGACACCCACCACCGCATCGGCTCGATCCTGCTCAACAACGGCGGCCCTGGCGGCACCGCCCTGGAATCCCCACCGGAATTCCACGCGTGGATGAAGAAGGTCGGCCCGCGTTATGACATCGTCGGATTCGACCCGCGCTTCGTCGGCCGCAGTACCCCGCTGGACTGCGGCTTGCCCGTCGGTACCAATCTCTTCTCGGCCGGTCACAGCCGGGCGAGCTTCGACCGCCAAGTCGTCCTCCAGAAGGACCTGGCCGCCAAGTGCCGCGCCACCAACGCCTCCGTGCTGCCGCACATCACCACCCGTAACACGGCCCGCGACATGGACGTCATCCGCGGCGCGCTCGGCGAGAAGAAGATCTCCTACTTCGGCTACTCGTACGGCACCTATCTGGGCACCGTCTACACCCAGATGTTCCCCGGCCGCGCCGACCGCATGGTCCTGGACGGCGCCATCGACCCGCGCAAGTTCGGTCCCCGGCTGCTCCGCGAGGCCGTCGGTGAGAACGAGCAGGCGCTCGCCGACTGGGCCTCTTGGGCGGCCGCCCGCAATGACACCTACGGCCTCGGCCGCACCCGCGCCCAGGTCCTCGCCACCGTCGACCGCGTCATCAGGGCATCCGCACGCGCCCCGCTGACCGTCGGCACGGCCCCGGAGACCTTCCAACTCGACGACACCCGGACCCCGTTCCTCCTGCTCGCCGGCCTCGACAGCGACACCGACACGTCCCGCGCGGCCCTCGGGGAGCAGATATCCGTGCTGAACAAGGCCGCGTCCGGGCAGCCGACCCGGCTGTCACCGCAGTTCGCCGGGCTGCTGCGGTTCGCACTGACCAGTGAGCAGTCACACCACGGCAGCGTGCAGCCCGCGGTCATCTGCGGGGACGTGGCGGCCCCGCGCGACCCCGAGGTCTACTGGCGGGACATCGAACGCAGCCGCGCCGCGTACCCGCGCTTCGGTGCCCTCGTCAACAACATCGGCCCGTGCGCCTTCTGGGACCTGCCCCGCGAGAAGCCCACCCGGGTGAAGCAGGACGCCAAGGTGCTGATCGTGTCCGCCACCGGCGACCCGCGCACCGTCCACAAGGGTGCCGTTGCCCTGCACGGCCTGCTGCCGAGCTCCAAGCTGATCACTCTCAAGGGCGCGAACCGACACGCGATCTACGGGCTCTACGAGAACGCCTGCGTCGACAACAAGGTCAACCGGTACCTGGCCACCGGCAAGCTGCCCGCCCACGACCGGACCTGCTCCCAGCAGGCCGGGCTTCAGACCGGGTGAGCGCAGATTCCATGATCAGGAACTCCCCTCAAGCGGTGCCGCACCCGTCTTGAGGGGAAGGTTCCGACAGGAACGGCCCGCCCCGTCCCAAGATGGCGGAGGCGGCCACGCACGGTCGCCCCGTGGCCGGCCGCGGCTCGTCGTTCGATTGTTCAGGATGCGGTAGCGGGCAGTGGCCTGCCCAGCAGGAAGGCCCGCAGCAGCGCGGTATAGAGGCGCGGCCGGCCGCGGGAGATGGCATGACCGGCGTCCTTGAGGGTCACGAGCCGGGAGTTCGAGAGGGTGCGCCGGTACTCGTCGGTGACCGCGGGTTTGATGAAGTCGCACTCGCCCCGCAGGATCAGCGAAGGGACGTGCGCCGCCCGCAGGTTCGGCCGGGGGTCGGGGATCCGCTCGAAGTCGTCGCGGAGGATCTGGTTGCTGTAGAAGCCCTGGGGGTTGTGGTGTGCCTCGGTGGGCGGCGCGCCCTGGCACGAGGTGCTGTCCTTGCCCGTCAGAGCCACCTCGTGCATCCAGTGGTCGACCTCGCGGTCCCCGACCAGGGCATGTGCGGCACCGGGGTTGACCTCCAGCAGCAGGCTCGCGGCGAGCATCCGGGGCGTGCTGTTCAGCTTCTCGAGCCGGGCCTCCTGGGCCGGGGTGAGCCGGTTCCAGGGTTCGCCTGCCGTGGAACCGGGATACTCGCGGCCCCACAGCGCACCCGGCGAGGTGAACACCGCCTTGGCCACGTGCTGACGGTGGGCCGCCAGGTACTGGGCCGCGAGCGACCCTCCCCACGACTGGCCGATGATGACGATCCGGTCCGCGCCGAGCGTACGGCGGATCGCGTCGAGGTCGGCGACCTGGCGGGCGACCGTGTATCCGGTGACGTCTTGCAGCCTGGTGGAACGGCCCGCTCCGAGCTGGTCGTAGGAATAGACGTCGAAGCCGTCCTCCGCGAGTTCCCGGCCACCGATCGGAAGGCCCTCCGCAGGCGTACCGGGTCCGCCGTGCAGGAAGATCACCGGCGTCGGCCTGGCCGTGCCGACGGCGGGGGCGTGGACGTACGCGATGCGCGAGCCGGTCGGCAGCTTCCAGAAGCCGACACCGGGCGGGACGGGCGCCCCCGCGGGGCTCGGCATCGGACGGAATACCGTGACGGCGGCAAGTACTGCCACGGCGGCGGTCAGCCCGCCCGCGAAGAGGACAGCTGCCCGCCGGCCCGCGCCGAGCACGGCGAACCCCGCGCGACCGAGCAGCCAGCCGACCGAGGCGCCGGATGCGAGCCCGGCGAAAGTGAACACCGGAACGCTCGTGGTGACATACGCCGTGACGAGGAATCCGGCCGCCGCCGCAACGGATGCCAGCGGCAGCGAGAGCAGCAGAACAGCGCCGCCGACGAGGCGGCGGCGAGCAGGTGTGTGTGCCATGTGGACCAGGCTAGGAACACGGTGCGCGCATTCCCTCCCGCTGCGGGACGATCCGGGAGCGGGAGGTCACAGCCGTGCGGCGGGGGGTCACCCCGCCGCGCGGCGGGGTCGGGAACGGTGGCATGCCGGCAGTTCAGCGCGCGCCGGGCCGGACCAGGCCGGTCTCGTACGCGGCGATCGTCGCCTGGACCCGATTCCGCACGCCGAGTTTGCCGAGGACCGCGGAGATGTGATCCTTCACAGTGGGCGGGCTGATGCCCAGCGCCGCCGCTATCTCCGTGTTGGACAGCCCCCGCGCGACCTGTCGGAGCACCTCGGTCTCGCGCGGAGTGAGCCGGTCCAGCCGGACCGTGTCGAACAGGTCGGGCGCTTCGGCGAATCGGTCGATGAGCCTCCTGGTCACCGCCGGATCGAGCAGCGCGGCCCCGGTGTCGACCACCCGCACCGCGTCGATGATCCGCTCCGGTTCGGCGTCCTTCAGCAGGAAACCGGCGGCCCCTGCACGCAGGGCGGCGAACAGGTACTCGTCGAGGTCGAAGGTGGTGAGCACGAGAACGCGGGTCGCCGGATTGCGTGCGGTGATCGTGGCGGTCGCCGCCAGGCCACCGGCGCCTGGCATCCGGATGTCCATCAGCGCGACGTCCGGCCGCAGCGACAGCGCGAGTTCGACGGCGGCTTCGCCGTCCGCGGCCTGCCCGACGACGCACAGGTCGGGCTCCGCGTCGATGATCGCTGCGATCCCGGCACGTACGACGGCCTGGTCGTCTGCGACGGTCACTCTGATCGTGATGGGGACACCTCCGGCAGCCACACCCGTACCGCATCGCGGCCGGACGTCGAGAGGGTACCGCCGGTGGCATCGGCCATCACGCGCAGCCGCCGCAGCACGCCGGGGTCGGCGGGTGCGGGACCGGAGAGCTCGACCCCGTCGTCGAGGCTGCGCACGGTGAGTGTCACCCCCGCGGCCATCAGCGTCGCGGCGACCCGGTACGCGGCGACCTCCACGACGGCGGGTGCCGGACGGCGAGAGCCGGTGTAGCGGACCGCGGTGCCGTACCGGGTGGCCAGCGCCGCGATCCCTGCCACGGTCGGCGGTGGGGCGTCCCCGCCGTCCCGGTCCCGCAGTTCGGTGAGCAGCTCCCGCAGCGCGGCGAGGCCGGCCCGGGCCTCGGTCCGTACGGTCTCCAGGTGACCGGCCTCGGCGGCGGCGACCACCGCGCGCGCGTGCCGGTGCGCCGTGCGCCGCAGCCCGGCGGCGATTCGTCGGCGCTGGTCGCGAACCGCGGCGTCGGCGTCCCGGTCGAGCAGCTTCCGCTGCCGGGCGGCCGCGGCCCGTAGCCGCTCCCGGCGACGGGCCGTGAACCGCCCGAGTGACCAGGCGGCGAACGCGGGGAAAGCCAGCATTCCGGTCAGTACCGCCCAGGCTGCCGCCCGGTTTCCGGTGATGCCGCTGCCGCTGGCGAGCGCGACACCACCCACGGCGGCCACTGCGAGGGGCGCGAGATGGCTGTGACGGCTGGTCAGATACGCTCCGCAGCCATGGGCGAGCGTCAACTCGACCCACCAGTAGACCAGGAAGATGTCACTGACCGGCGGCTGCGTCCAGCCGGCCAGATCGCAGGCCAGCCACAGCACCAAGGCCAGCAGCACCGCGGCCAGTCCGCGCCCGGGCGCGCGCGAACGCCACCCCAGCGGCACGGCGTGCAGCCCCGACAGCAGGACCGTCGGCACCGCGGGCAGGAAGCCGCGGAAGGAGTCGGGTACGTCGGCCGACAGCAGGCTCGCGCCGAGCGAGAGGGCGATCGCGAGGACCACCAACGCCCAGTCGAGGGCTATCGGCCCGCGCCAGCCGGGCCGCCGGCGTACGGCAGGTGACGCGGCCGGAGGCAGCTGTGCCCGTACGGTCCAGCCGGAGCCTTCCGGGCCTGCAGACAGCGTTCCGCCTGCGGTGCGGACCGCGGCTCGCAACCCTGCGATGCCGTGGCCCGTACCGAGGCCCGGCACGGCGACCGTGCCGCCGTCGTCGGTGATGGTGACGGTCAGCCCGGGACCACCGCCGGTCCGGTCGGGCCCGCCGGACATGGCGATCTGCTCCACCCCGCCGCTCTTTCCGCCCCTCTCCACGTGTACGCGCACCGCCGCCCCGTGCGCGTACCGGGCCGCGTTGGTCAGCGCCTCGCGGACCACGCGGTAGGCAGCCTCCGTGCTGCTCCCGGGTGCCGCGTCCACCGTGCGTCGATAGTCCACACCGTGTTCGGCAGCCAGCGCGTCGATGTCGGCCAGGCCGGCCACCGCGGCGCGCTCGCCCGGTCCCGTGAGACGGTCGAGTTCGCGCACCGCCTGCCGGCCCGCGTCGATCGCGTGACGGAGCGCCTCGGCAGTCCGCTCCTGGTCGTTGAGCCGGAGCGCGGCACCGGCGGACACCACGATCCCGGTCAGCCGGTGCGCGGCCACGTCGTGGAGTTCCGCCGCCAGCCGGTCCCGCTCGGCGAGCGCCGCGAACCGGGGCACCGCGGAGGTGCCGGCCCGGTACGCGACCAGTGCGGACCTGTGGGCTCGCCTGCGACGACGTGACCGTCCCGTCGCGAAGGCGACCGCCACTGCGCCGCCCGTCACCAGCGCGACTCCCGCCACGTAGTGGGGCGGCTCACCGAGCGCAGCGGCGGTACCGGAGGCGACCGTTGTGGCCGTGGCCGCTCCTGCAAGTGCCGGCCCTGCGGTGCGGTGCACGGCCAGTGCGTGGAGCGCGATGAGCGCGGCGACCGGCGCGGCGACCGCGCCCGCGATCGCAGCTGTGCCGAAGGGCACGACCACCAGCGTCGAGGCCAGGGCGAGCACGGGAAGAAGCAGAACGCGCCACCCGGGCGGACCGCCCGTCCTCGACCACGTAATCCGGCTCATCGCCGGAACGTACCTCCCGCACGCTGTCTCCCGGTAGTGGTGACGAATCCCGAGGTCGAGCTTGTGAACGGTCGGCAATCGCCACACGCCAGGCCTTGCACCGGCCTGCCCGGGCGCTACGAGCCGGTGCCGGAAAGGGGTGGTTCGTCCTGCGGGTCCAGGCCCATGTGGATGGCCAACGCCGTAGCGAGGGAGGCGACGGTGGGGTGCTGCCAGACGAAGTTGCCGGCCAGACGGATGCCGAGGTCGGTGTCGAGGCGGATGCGCAGTTCTGTGGCAAGGAGCGAGTCGAAACCGAGGGACTTGAGGGGGGTGTGCGGGTCGAGAGTGCCGCTGCCGGTACGCAGGATGGCGCGGATGTGGCCGGCCAGGTAGCTCTCCAGGGCGGTCTGGCGGGCGATGCCGGCGGGCAGCGCCTCGAGCCGGGGCCGGATGCCACCCCGGGGGCGTTTGACGGCATTGCCCCCGTCCGCGACGGGTTCGGTGGCTCCGGCCGGAGCTGGAGCCAGGAACTCGAAGAGGCTGGAGTGTGCGGCGGTGCCGGGGATCCAGGTCCGGGCCGGCCCCGGGAT
Organism: Streptomyces gelaticus; assembly: GCF_014649535.1. Classification (GTDB taxonomy): domain Bacteria; phylum Actinomycetota; class Actinomycetes; order Streptomycetales; family Streptomycetaceae; genus Streptomyces; species Streptomyces gelaticus. Next base: position 207,495 of record NZ_BMTF01000009.1, on the reverse strand, counting down.
CACGGCAGTCCGGACCCGTTGGTGGGAGAGGAGGGAGTGCAGAGCCTCCAGTCCATTGCGGGTGGGGATCGTCTCGTAGCCACGTTCGGCGAAGTCGACGGCCGGCCCCGTTTCGCCCCAGGGACCCCAGCCGACGGCCAGCGTGGGCAGGCCGTTGCGGGTGCGCCAGGTGGCGAAGGCGTCGAGCCAGGCGTTGGCTGCCGCGTACGTTCCTTGTCCGGCGTTGCCCAGAAGGGAGCTCATCGACGAGTACAGAACGAACCAGTCCGGCGAGTGGGTGGCGATGGCCTGGTGGAGGTTCCAGGCGCCGGTGACCTTGGGGGCCCACACTCGTTTGAGCTGGTGCTCTCGGACGGTGGCCAGTGCCGCGTCGTCGAGGACCATGGCGCAGTGCACGATCCCGCGCAGGGGCACACCCCCGCTGGTGGCGGCGGTGACCAGTCGCTGGGCGGTGTCGGGCCGGGAGATGTCGCCGAGGACGACCGTGGTGCTGGAGGCAAGGTCGTTGACGGCTCGTGCGATTTCCAGTGAGGGGCACCGGCGGCCGTTGAGAATGATGCGGCCGGCTCCCTGCTCAGCCAGCCAGCGCGCGGTGGCCAGTCCGAGGCCTCCCAGGCCACCGGTGATGATGTAGGCGCCGTCGGTGCGGACGACGGGTGGCCCGTCGGGCAGGACGGCCGTGGCCTCTCCCCGGTCGGGGACGGTCAGAACGATCTTGCCGATGTGACCGGCACGGGCCATCAGATGGAAGGCGTCTGCTGCTCGGTCGAGCGGATATTCGGTGCACAGGAGCGGCTTGAGCCGCTGGGCGGCGATATGGTCCATGGCCTCGCGGAAGACCGTGGCGAACAGCTCCGGGCGCCGCTGTTGCAGTTCGATGAGGTCGACAGTACTGAAAGTGATGTTGTGGCGCAGGGGGGCGAGCCTGAGAGGGGCGTCGGCCAGAATGTCGCGTACACCGAGTTCGATGAATCTGCCGAACGGGCGCAGGCTTTCGAGGCCGGCCCGGACGGCGGGGCCGGCCAGGGAGTTGAGGACGACATCGACTCCCTGGCCATCGGTGGCTCGGCGGGTCTGCTCGGCGAAGTCCAGGGTGCGCGAGTCCATGACACAGCGGATCCCCATGCCGCGCAGGTGGTGCCGTTTCTCCTCACTGCCGGCTGTCGCCAGGATGTCCGCGCCCAGGAGTCGGGCGACGGCGATCGCGGCCAGGCCGGTGCCTCCGGTGGCGGAGTGGATCAGTACGCGTTCGCCCGGGGCGAGCCGGGCGACGTGCCGCAGGGCGTACCAGGCGGTGAGGAAAGCCGTGGGCAGTCCTGCCGCGGTGGTGGGGGCCAGGGTGGGTGGCAGGGGGGTGACGGCTGTGGCGGGGAGGGTGATGAAGGAGCCGAAGGCGCCGCCCTCGAGCTGGACGGCGAGCACGGTGTCCTTGGGGCGGATGTGGTGCACGCCGGGTCCTACGGCGCTGACTTCGCCCGCGCACTCGAAGCCGATGCGGTAGGGGGTGGCAGGTTCGGAGCCGAGCATGCCGAGGGTGGTCAGGACATCGCGGAAGTTGAGGCCTGTGGCGTCGACGCGTACTTCGACTTCGCCTTCGCCGGGCCGGCGGCGGCCGGTCGCGGCCAGTTCGAGACTGTCGAGATCGCCGAGCTGTCCGATGCGCAGGCGGAACCCGTCGTGTCCGAATCGGACGGTTCGGGTGGCGCAGGCGGCGCGTTCGGCGGGGGTGACGGGGGCGCGGTCGATGCGGGCAATGTGTCGGGTGTCACCGCGTAGTGCGACCTCGTCTTCGGGTGCGTCGGCGAGGAGTTCGGCGGCGAGGGCGCGCAGCCCGCTCTCGCCGGGGTCGGTGTCGATGAGGGTGGGTCGCGTACGGGGCTGCTCGACGGCCATGACGCGCGCCACGCCGCGCACGGTGCTGTGGGCCGGGTGGCCGGACTCGTCTTCGGTGACGGCGTAGGCGTGCCGGGTGACGGCGTACAGGCGCCATCCTCCGCTGTGCTCGTCGGCAGCCTGGGCGAGAGCGAGCAGCTGCCGGGCTCGTTGCTGTGCACCTTGGACGGGGTCGGTATGGGGGGTGGCCGGTGCGCGGAACAGCAGGACTACGGCGCGCCAGGGGTTTGTCGGGGTGGTCAGGTGCCGGCCGAAGGTTTCGGCCAGGGGTGCGAGTTCCTTCGCGTCCGGGGGGCATTCCCGTACCTGCGTCTGGGCGCCGGCGGCGCGCAGGAGCGCGGCCAGGTGTTCGCCCTGGCCGTCGCCCTCGTCCATGACGAGCCAGTTCCCGGGTGGGGTCGTTGTGGTGCGGGGGGAGGGTGCTCGGTGCCAGCCGAGTTGCAAGAACCACTGATCGACGGCGTTGCCTCGGGCGGTTTCGCGGCGGGTGAACCGCACGCCGTCGAGGGCGAGCACGGGCTGGCCCTGGGCGTTCAGGACACGGACGTCTCCGGCGAGCGTCGTGCCGTTGTTCTCGGTCACCCGTGCGTGGGCGTGGGCTGCCTGGGCGGGGTCGCCGAGGATCCGCAGGGCGCGGACCTGGAGCGGCAGGATTGGTGCGGGGGTGCTCTCGAAGCCGATTCCCGCTACCAGTAGTTGGAGACACAGGTCGAGCAGGACGGGGTGGATGCTGAGGTTGGGTTCGGGGGTGCGGGCGGTGGGCGGTAGCTGGACGTCGGCCCAGAAGCTGTCCCGGCGGCTCGTCGTGTGCAATGTGGTGATCCCGTTGAAGGCGGGGCCGTGTTCGACCCCGCAGGCGCGCAGGGCGGCGTAGAGCCTGGCGGGGTCGAGGGGGACGTGGTGCCTGGTGCTGAGGTCGGGCACGGATGCGGGACGGGCGTCGTGGGGTGCGGGGCCGCGCCGGGCGAGGGCCGTGGCGTGCAGTTGCCAGGAGCCGTCCGGGTTTCGGGAGTGAACCTCGCAGGCGGCCTGCTCGCCGGTGGTGAGTGTGACGGTGGTGCTCATCCGGGTGTCGTCGTCCAGGCGCAGGAGGTCTTGGAAGGTGATGTCGGTGAGGACGATGTCCGTGGGCTCGCCGGTGAGTGCGGCGTGGGCTGTGGTGTGGAGGAGGGCGCAGAAGCCGGCGCCGGGCAGGACGGGAGCGCCGTGGACGTGGTGGTCGTTGAGCCAGGGGAGGTGGAGGGCTGGGGCGACGGCGCTCCAGGTGTGGCGGACCTGGTCGCCGGGGGCCTCGGTGTATCGGCCGGGCAGGACGTCCATGTGGGCCGGTGTTGCCCGGCCGGCGGCCCAGTGGCGGGTGCGGTCGAAGGTGATGGTGGGGGTGTCCACCAGGTCGCCGTCGCCGTACAGGTGGGTCCAGTCGACGGTGCCGCCGTTGCAGTGGAGGGTGGCCAGCTGGGTCCGGAAGGTCGTGGGTTCGTCCTGGGCGCGGCGCAATGTGGGCAGAACCACGGCGTCGGGGACCGGTTCGGTCAGGCTGTCGGTGAGGGACTGGGCGACCACGGGGTGGGGTGAGATCTCGATGTAGACCTGGTGGCGGTCCTGGGCGGCGGCGACGACGGCGGGGTGGAAGCGGACGGGGCGGCGCAGGTTGTCGCACCAGTAGGCGGCGTCGAGGAGGGGGGCGTGGCGGGGATCTTCGGTCACGGTGGAGTAGAAGGGGATGCGGGGCGGGCTGGGGGTCAGGCCGGAGAGTGCCTGGTGCAGATCGGGCAGGAGGGAATCGACGTGAGGGCTGTGGGAGGCGACATCGACAGCGATGGGGGCGGCGGGGATGCCGAGCTGGTCCCATTGGCTGGTCAGGTGGGTGATCTGGCCGGCGTCGCCGGAGATGATGGTGGTGTCGGGTGCGGCCAGGACTGCCACGGACACGGCGTCGGCCCCGGCGTCGGCCCCGGCGTCGGCGAGGGCAGCTTCCGTGGCGGCCTGGGCCAGGCCGACACTGGCCATCGCCCCCGTGCCGGCGATTCGCTCCAGCAGTGCCGAGCGGCGGCAGATGACGCGGACGCCGTCTGCGAGGGTGAGGGCTCCGGCCACGACTGCAGCTGCGGCCTCTCCCATGGAATGGCCGATGACGGCGGCGGGTCTCACGCCGTGTGCCTGCCATGTCGCGGCGAGGGCGATCTGCAGGGCGAAGAGCGCTGGTTGGACCTTTGGGCATCCTGTGAGGGGTTCGCCGACTCGGATCAGTTCCAGGACGGAGAAGCCCGCCTCGTTGCGGATGAGGGCGTCCACATCGGTCAGAACTTGGGCGAAGTCCTTGTTGTGGGCGAGAAGTTCGCGGCCCATGCCAGGCCATTGGGAGCCCTGGCCGGAGAACACCCATACGGGCCGGCGGGTGGCGGTGACGTCGGTTGTTCCCGGGATGAGGGCGGGGTGCGGCAGGCCGTCGGCGAACCGTCGGAGTGCGTCGACCGTGTCGGCGCGTGAATGGGCCAGGACGGCGAGGCGTCCTCGGCCGGGGCTGCGGCGTAGGGCCAGGGTGTGGGCGGTGTCCCGCAGCGGCGTGTTGGCGCCGTCGTTGTCCAGCCAGTCGGCCAGGCGGCGGGCAGCGGCCGGCAGGGCTTGGTGGGATCCGGCCGCGACGAGGATCACCTCGGGCGGGGAAAGCCGGGGTTTGCTGGGGGCGGGCGGGCTGGGGCGGCGGCGGGGGGTTGGAGGTTGTTCCAGGATGACGTGGGCGTTGGTGCCGGAGAAACCGAATGAGGAGACCGCGGCCAGCCTCACCGGTTGGCTGCCGGGCCAAGGGGTGGATTCGACCGGGACGAAGAAGCGGGTGGTGTCTGCGGCGATGGCCGGGTTCCATCGGGTGAAGTGGAGGTTGGGCGGGATGGTCCCGCGCTGGAGGCACAGCACGGTCTTGATCAGCCCGGTGATGCCTGCGGCGGGCTCCAGGTGGCCGAGGACGGTCTTGACCGAGCCCAGGGCGCACGGCGAGAGGCCGTTGCCGTAGACGGCGGCCAGGCTGGCGAACTCGACGGGGTCTCCGACGGGGGTGCCTGTGCCGTGGGCTTCGACCAGCGAGATGCGGGCGGGGTCGACACCGGCTCGGTCGAGTGCTGTGCGGTAGAGAGTCTGTTGGGCGGTGAGGGAGGAGGCTGCGAGGCCGTCGGAACGGCCGTCCTGGTTCACGGCGGACCCGCGGACGACGGCGAGGATGCGGTCGCCGTCCTTGCGGGTATCGGCCAGGCGTTTGAGGACGACGACACCACAGCCCTCGCCGCGGACGAATCCGTCCGCGGCGGCATCGAAGGTGTGGCAGTGTCCGGTCGGGGACAGCATGCCCATCCTGGCGAAGGAGCGGGTGACGCGTGGGGCGAGCATGAGAGTGACGCCGGCGGCCAGGGCGAGATCGCAGTCCTCGCGGTGCAGTGAATTGCAGGCCAGGTGGAGCGCGACCAGAGAGGACGAGCAGGCGGTGTCGAGGGCGAGACTGGGGCCGTGCAGACCGAGGAGGTAGGAGAGGCGGCCGGCGGCGACGCAGTGGCCGTTCGTCAGGACGGAGCCTTCGAGTTCCTGGGGTCGGCCGACGAGTTGGTCCATGTAGTCGTTGTAGCTCAGCCCCGTGAAGACGCCTGTCGGGGAGCCGGTGAGCTGCTCGGGTGGCAGCCCGGCATGTTCAAGGGCCTCCCAGGCGACTTCCAGCTGGAGCCGGTGCTGGGAATCGAATACGTCGGCCTCGCGTCCGGAGACTCCGAAAAAGTCCGCGTCGAACCGTGAGACGTCCTTCAGGTAACCGCCTCGCTGGAAGGCGGGTTGTGCGTGGGTGGGCAGCCCGTCCGCGGGGTTGGCCATCTCGCGGCCGGGTGGTGGAGTGCTCACCGCTTCGCGGCCCTTGATCAGCAGACGCCACAAGGCGGCCGGGGAGTCGGCGTCTCCGGGGAGGCGGCAGCCCATGCCGATGACGGCGATGGGCGGGTTCGCTGGGTGGTGAGGGTGCCTGCGGTGGGCCACGGGGGTCTCCTTGTCGTTCACGGGGAACGGGGGCGGTGCATGCGGCGGTGTGCCGCTCGGTCGAGGGGCACGGGGTGCACCGGCGTGCAGGTGTGTCGGGGCCTGTCCGGGCCGGGGCGGCGGGGGCTGTGGAGCACGGGGCCGGGCCGTCGCCGGCCCTGGGGCGACGGCCTGTGAACAAGGAGAGGGCTGAGGGAACAGCGGCTCAGACGTCGGGGCTTCCCAGCAGGATCGCGCTTTTCACGCCCCCCACTTGGTAGTTGAAGCTGAAGGCGTGGTCGAAGTCGAGGCGACGGGGTGCTGTTCCCGGAACCGGATCGAAGGTCAGTTGTTGCGCCGGCTGTTCGTAGTTGGCGGTGGGGCACACCTGGCCGTGGTTCGTCATGAGCAGGGTCAGTGCCACGCCGAGACAGCCGGCCGGGGCGCCGTTGTGACCGAAGCAGCCTTCCTGCGAAGTCATGAGCAGGTCGCTCGACGCGGGACCGTACAGTTCCTTGATGGCGTTCGCCTCGAAGGCCGTGACGACGACGTTGCCGTCGCTGCCGCCGTGGATGTAGGGCACCTGGTTGATCTCCCAGGTGTCACCGAGGCATCGCCGTACTGCGGAGACCAGTGCTTTTCCGCTCTCGTCGCTGGCCAGGGGGTTGGCCAGCCCGTCGCGGGTGGTTGCCTGCGAGAGGACTTGTCCGTAGGGGCGGGCGTCCCGTCGGAAGGCGTGTTCCCTGCTCTCCATGACGATGCTCGCGGACCCCTCGCCATGGTTGATGCACTCGGCGCGCCGGTCGTAGGGGCGCATCAGGGCGTCGACGGATGGCGGGAGACTGGGCCTGTCCTGGGGCCTCATGGTGTCGTAGACCCTCTGGGCTCCGCTGAGCAGGCGCTGGATGTTGCGGATGAGCGTGACGCTGAAGACGTCGACTCCGGTCACCACGGCGACATCGACCTCACCGGCGGCGATGAGGCGCTGTGCGTTGCCGACCTGGAGGGCCGAGGACGCGCAGCCGCCGGAGACGGTGAAGTTGGTGGCCTTGGACCGGGTGAGTGCGCCCTGGACCAGTGCGACGTCCGAGGGGTGATGGCCTGTTCCGCCGCGACGGACATCTCCAGCGCGTCCGTGACCGGGTAGGTCGCGGGGTCGGCCCCGAGGACGGCGAGATAGCTGTCGACGTTGGCGTCCACGCCGCCGCGGCCCACCAGAATGGCGGCTTCTTCCAGGTCGTGCTGGGTTTCGAGGCCGGCATCCGCGCACGCCTGAGCCAGCGACACCAGTCCGAAGCGGTGGGCATCTGTGTAGTGACGCGAGAAGAACTCGGGAACGCCGGGCACGCGTTCATCGAACGTTTCGCCCGGAAGGTCCACGCTGCCGTAGTAAATGTCGTTCTTGATGAGGCAGGACGTTCCGGTGGACGCGACGTCCCAGAGATCGTCCGCGGTGAAGACTGGGCTCCCTGGACCTGGAAGGCACAGGCCGATGCCGGTGACCACGGCATCCCGGGCTCGGCCGCCGGTGCGCCGCGTCATGAGTCACCCACGGACGCTGGTGGATCAATCATGGATCTTTCCTTCAGGATCACGGGACGGACCTATTCGGCCAGATATGTGCGGCGGCGCCAGCGGTAGATGGGAAGCTGCTCTCCTCCATAGAGGGAGTAACAGCCCGAGAAATCGAAGTGCTCATAGGCGTTGCCGCACAGGATCTTCACGTTGGGTTCGGTCTCCAGGGACTCGACTTCCCATACGGCAGGAATGGGAATCCAGTCCGGACCTCCGGAAAGCTTGACTCGAATACGGTCGGACAAATCCAGCTCCTGTTTAGGTCGACGGGCAGATTGTGCCTGATCCGTGCTCCGCCCATGTACACCGCGCCCCAGGGCGTTTTCACCTGGGGCGCGGTGCGGCATCACCGGTTTCTCGCCCGCAAACGGAGGGCGGAGAGAAGCGAATCGGAAACGGGAAGCCATGCAACAGGCACAAAACAGGGAATCGGAAAGTCGGAGACCAGTGCAATTACCTCGACATGCGGTGGGAAAAGTGCATCGCTTTTCTGGCATACACGTATGCCCGCACCGTGCGCGAGGAGAGGAAGCGAATCGCGGGCCTCGGGAGGTTCGCCAACTGCCGGACTCCGGGCCCCGGGAGGGCACTCCGGCTGCGTATGGAGAGAGCGAGGGACTTCTCGTCGGCCACGCCGACCGCCCACCACCGCCCACCACCGCCCGAGCGGCGGTGTGCGGCCGGCCTGCGCACCGGTCTCCAGGCCGGGAACCCGAATGCCGGACGGTGGCCGGGCCGGCTGGGGCGGGATGAGAAAACCTGGCCACAGGCAGGCACCCGCCCGGGCACCGGTCAGGTCGCGCTGGCCAGCGCCTGGATGATCGACGAAGCGGTCGCCTGCTCGGAGCTCAGAGCAGAACCGGCGGCTCCGAGGAGGTTGTACACGATGGCGGTCGCGTTGGTCGCGGAAGCCATGAGGACATTGGCTCCCACCGTCGGCGGCTGCCCGGCACAGTCGCCGAGCGCGGAGGCGAGCGAGGTGGCGGTGCTCAGGTTGCTGGAGAAGGCAGCCTTGGTGTCGTTGGCCTGGTCGGCGGCGATGGCGGCGTCGTTCGACGCCTGCGCGGCCTGCAGGTCGTTGACACAGGCGGAGGAGACCGCGGCGGCTGGAGCCGCTGCGGCCAGGGGGGCGAGGCCCACTACGGCGCCCGCCGCCAGGGCGGCGGTGACAGTGGCGGCGGCAAGACGGGAACGGAACATGCTGGCACTCCCTACAAAAGACGTACGCGCTCTTTCGGCGACGACGTCGGCGGAGCGGTGCCCTTCTCTTCCCAAAGGGACGGTCTGTTCTGCGAGCGAGAACACCGTCTGGCCACCGCACACTTCACTGTGACGGGAGCGAGGACCGGAACGGGTAACAGCCACGTCCCCGGGAAGGGATGGGCGACCCGCCGGTTCATAATCCAGTAAGCGGGACGGATTAGTGACACCTCAAGAGAGGCAGCCCCCAATCACTCGATCGGAGTACCACGCAAAGCGGAAAATCAAACGCACCAACGTTCACTGCCGTAACAGTGTGCACATCCCCTTCCAGCCCACGCGCAATTCAGGCGACAAAAAAGCCTTGCCGCGCCGCCGAAATAACGATTCGGCACTTCACAACGGCACCTCCAGGAGAACCCGATCAGCTATCAGACGCGCACGTCTTCTGCCCCGGTGGCGGCGAAAGACGCGAACAAGGCAACCTGATAAGGCGTCAGAAAATCGCCGCGCGACGGGCACCCGAAGCACCCGCCACACTCGTTCGTCTATTTCTAAACCAGACAGAATCCGAACATTTCATCGCATCGAATTGGGCCATTCGGGTACTATTCCACTGACACCTATTGCCGTCATATGCGAACCCGGCGGATAACGGTTACGTCCAACGGTTGGCCGCCCGTCCTCTCCGGGGAAGTGGCTATCCAACCGATCAGGCGTCTGATTCGCGCCAGCCGCTGAACGGTTGTGTACCGCTATGGGCGCCCCGCGAGAGGAGTTGGACGCGTCAGCCGGCGTCACCCGGCGCCGGCTGACGTTCAGGATCCAGCACCCGGTCGAGCACGTCGCGGCAAGGCCGCGCCGATGCCGGACCGGACCATCCCGACAGACCGCCGTCCTGTATTGGCACGGCGGTTGTCGCCGTCTTCGGCCCGGGCCGGTGCCCGAGCATCCGGCCAGGAGGCCGGGACGCCTCTGTGCAAAGGCACATGACCTCGCCGACAGGAAGGAGCGTACGTGCAGCAGAACCGCGCCTTGTATGCGCCCTTCCGTCTTTGTGTCCGCCGACCCCCGTGTCCAAGCCCAATGAAAGCACAGCGCCGTGCTTCTTCTCACAGGCGTGAAGGAACACGCCCGACACGCCGGCGGCGCCACACGCCGGTCCGGGACACCAGAACCTTCAACCGCCTGCGCCTCTCACGAGCACCAGGAGAGTCATGTCGACGACCCGCGCATATGCGTGTATCGCGCTTACCCCGCAAGAAGTCGAACGATGGCCCGATACGCCGGTGGCGAGCGTGCTGGCCACCGGCCGGCTCCGATCGCGCTCCACCACCCTGCGCCTCCCGGCAGTGGACCGGGCCGTCCCTGTCTGCCGGTACCTGACCCGCTTATGGCTCGATCAGCAGCACTTGACCGACGAAGGTGTCCGGCACACGACCTTGCTGATCACCACGGAACTCGCCACGAACGCCATTCTCCATACCAACAGCAGCGTCATCACGACCGACCTGCAACAGAACAGGAGTCACCTGCGCATCCAGATGCGCGACCAGGGTACGGAGCGGACCGTCAGACACTGGCACGGCGACTCCGGTTTCGGCCGTGGCCTGGGGATCGTCGCCAACTGCACCCGCGCACTGGGCACACACGTGGAACGCGACGGGACCCGGACGATCTGGGCCACCATCTCCCTGACGCCACGCCGGGCCTCCCTCTCGCGTACAGCAAGCACGCACCGCGCGCAGACCACTGACGAAGTGACATAGATCAGGATCTAACGCCCATGGTGAGCACCGAAAGTCTTCTCGCGTTCGCCGCGATTTCCCTGGTCGTCATCGCGATGCCCGGCTGGAGCATTCTGTGCGTCGTCGGCCGCGCCCTTGCGGCGTGGACGATGAAAACGGGCCATGACCCGGCACCTCGTACGTCGGCGAACATCGGGCTCCTCGTCGGCCGACGGGTGCTGGCGGGGTGAAGATCGCCGTTCCTGGCCGGTCACTTCGTGGTGGCTGAGAGTCACTCGTCCGGGGGGCAGGGGAACGATCCTGTGGGCGAAGATGACGATGCCCGGCCGGGGTGTGGCACGGTCCGGTCATGAAGTTGATCAGCGTCCTGGCCGGAGCTCACTGCAAGGGCGTCAACAAGTGCCCGGACTGGATCAACGAGTGAGCGGATCGTACGGGGAGACAGTCGAACATCAGGCGTACATCACGCGCTTCCTTCTCGAGTACACGGCGGTTCCTCTCGTCGGCGGGAGCTTCCTGCGCGGGGTCCTGCCGACGCGGGACGCAGTCCGGATCGTGACCGGCGCCGACGACGCCGTGACGCCGAGCTCGCTGGTCGCCTACGAGATCCCGCTGGTGGATGACGAGGACGAGCCGGTCACCGCCCCGGTGGTGCTGGGCTGGACACGAACGCTCACCGCCGTCGGCCCCGCCTACCCGCACGCGTCCGTAATGGGCATGACGCTGGTCCGGGTCGATACCTCCATGGTCGAACCTGCTCCGCCGACACGCACGGACCGGGTACTTCGCGTGCTGCGGACACTGGCCTGGCCGTTCACCGAGACACCACCAAGCCCCCCGTTGTGCGGCTTTCTCCTCACGGAGCAGGACAGCATGCGGCTCTACATCGCGGTCGGGGAAGCCGACGGGCCGGTCGCGGTCGATGTGCGCCTCACCGGCGCGCTGACCGCGCTGCTCGCCGCACTCCCTGCGCTCGTACATGAGAAGGAACGCTGGAAACCGACGGACGGAGCCGACCCGCACTGTGTTCGCGCGATCGACCTCACCATCTGGTGACAGCCGGGCAGAGCGGGGCCCGGAACCGGCCATGCCCGGGCCGACGGTGGTGGTGCGCGGCTCACCCGGCCCGCACCCCCACACACCGTGCGGGGGTTTCGCTGCTCGGGCGGCAGGAATCGCCGCTCCGTCCCCGCTCCCCCGGCGATCGGCGGATGAACACCCAGGGCCAGAGCCCTGTCCGTCGGCGGGTCACGTGCTCGACCTGCGCGGCCGTTCGAGCGCGGCCCGCTCGGCGGTCTCCAGCCCGGCCGCACGGTGTGGGGTGGGCCGGCGGTGTGCGGTGTCGTCTCCACCGCCCTGTCGCGACCGTGGTGTCCGCGGAACAGCGACTCCGGCACCCATGAACTCAGATGCCCGGCCGGAATGTGACGCCCCGCTGGGCCGCACCAACGTTCACAGGAGGCTGCAGCGGCATCGGTCGTATGACACTTTCCAGCTCTCGTGCCAGCCGCTGAGCCACCCCGCGGACATCGGCAGGGACATCCCCCTGCTCCAGGACAAGGCGGTTGTAGATCGGAGTCTCGTGAGGCACGGGTGAACTCTACTTTCTCTGGCTGGGCTGCGGGCGCGGCAGAGACGCCACCCGGGCCGAGACGCCGTCCGCCTCGGCCCGGCCCGTGGATGGTGGTTCGTGCGCCTCAGAGAATCCAGGAGCCTCCACCATGGCCTCCGGACCGCATTTCATCTGCGGGCGACGAACCCTTACCGGTCGACGGGCTCAGCATCATTTTCACTCAAGCCCGGACGCCACAGGGAGGTGGGTCCGAACCCCGGACCGACCGGTTCCGTCCCGTCCGCGCTCGCGAGGATCTCCTCGGGCTCACGCGAGGCAGGGCGGAGTGCCCCCGAGGCGTACGGGTCCCGCCGCATGTGACCGGCTGAACCGGCGGATCGGACGAACGAGCTGCGTCCGGGCCTCTGTCCGAATGGGGCCGCCAGGCCGTCGAACCGGGTCGCCCTCGTTCCCCCGGCGATGTCCTCGTCGGGGGCGTCCCGCGCCGCGTGCAGCAGGTTGTCACGGAGGGCGCGGGCCAGAGCGGAGACGCCCTGCCCGACGTAGGTGCTCCGGCGGCGTGCCTCGGCTCCGGCAGGCCCGGGACGAGGGGCAGCGTCAGGGGTGCACCGTCGGATCCGGGCCTGGCCGAGGAGCGGGCCGAAGGCTCTCGGAGGGTTTCGGCGGACGGAGGTCATCCGTCATCGGGTTCCTGTCCTCTCTCTCCTGCACCGCGCGCACCGCCTCTGAAGTGCGGCTCGGGGCGCGACAGAAGACCTTCCAGGCGGTCGGCCGCGGCTTCGCTTCCGCCCGCCTCCCGGAACGAGAGGCCGATCGCGTGCGCCGCGTCGTGGTAGCCGGCAGCCTCGTCCAGAACCATGCCTACGGCGTCGGCGATGCGTCGCGCGTCGGCACGGCCGAAGCGCAGCCGGACGCCCGCGCCCGCGGCGGTGACCTGACCCGCGACGATGGGCTGGTCGTCCCTGATGGGAGCAACCACCAGAGGGACGCCGTGCCACAGCGCCTCGCAGACGGTGTTGTGCCCGGCGTGGCAGACGACAGCGTCCACGCGGGCGAGCAACGGCAGTTGAGGCACGTGCGGGCGCAGCAGGATGTTCTCGCCCGCCTCCGTCACGGTGCCTGCGGGGTCGGCGACGACGGCGCGTATGCCTGGCATGCCCGACAGCGCCCGGACTGCGGCGTTCAGGAACGGTCCGCTCGCGTCCGCGTTGGCGGTACCCAGGCTGACAAGGACGGTGCGCTCCGCCGCTTCCAGCCATTCCCAGGGGAAGTCGGCCGCTGCAGGGCGGTCGGTGACGGACGGGCCCACCAGCCATACGTGTTCGGGCAGTGGGGCCGAGCCCAGCAGAGCGCTGGTGGTGTAGGCGATGACCCCGTGCGGAGACATCCTCGGGTCGGCCGTGCCCCTCCCGTCCGCGATCCGGCCGCGCAACGCCTCGATGAGGCCGTCGAGCCAGGCCGCCACCTTGGGCATGCCCGCGAGCGGGTCGACGAGTTCGGCCGAGGTGGTCGCGGAGGTGACCCAGGTCAGGCCGAGCGACTCCGCGACCATGCCGCCCGCGACGGTCTGCTGGTCGGCGATCACGATGTCCGGGTCGAACTCCTGGATGGCCGCACGTATGCGGGGGGCCATGTGATCGGCGAGCGGTATCAGGAAGCGCTCCCACAGGAAGTGGAAGGCCGCGGGACCCTTGAGGTCGGCGGTCCGGCCCACGCTCTTCTCGGCGTTCTCCGGCTCCGGCTCGGGGAGCACGCAGGGGAACACCCGTGCGTCGGGTCCGGCCAGGCGGTGAACGAGGTCGGCAGGTCCGGCCCAGGCGATGTCATGGCCCCGCGTGGCGAGCACGGCCGCGGTACCGACCGCCGGGTTGATGTGACCGACCAGCGGCGGCACGACGAACAGGAACCGGCTCATCTAGCCCGCCTTCACAGGTGTGTGGATGTCGTCCTGGAGCCAGTCCAGAATCAGGTCGGCCGTCTCCTTCGTGCGCTCCACTAGCACCGAGTGCCCCTGATCGGGCAGAATGACGGTTCGGCAGTGCGGGAGGGTGGCGGACAGGTGGCCGGCCTGGCCGGAGAGTTTGGAGTCTGCGCCGTACAGGGCGAAGACGGGGCAGCGGATGTCGGCGAGCGTGTCTCCCAGTACACGGCTGCGTGGGATGTCCTGGCCCAGAGTGGTGCCGTCCAGGAGCCTGCCGGCGAGCTGGAAGGGGCGCGCGTTGCGTTCGGGATCCTCCGCGAGCCAGGCGCGCACCTCCCTGACCACCAGTCCGCCTTCTTCACCGGTGAGGCCCTCGGCCATCTTCTCGGCCCACGACTTCACCGGCGGTTCGGATTCGATCGCGATGACGGACCGGACACGGTCGGGCCGGGAGGCGGCCAGCCCGTAGGCGATGGCGCCGCCGAAGGAGTTGCCCACGACGTGTGCCGGGCGGTCCTCTTCGAGGGCGTCGAGGAGTCCGTCCAAGTCCGAGACGAAGTCCTCCAGGCGATAGCCGGCAGCAGGCCGGCCAGTCCGCCCGTGCCCGCGCAGGTCGTACATGAGGACGTCCATGCCCCGCTCGGCGAAGAAGGGGCCGAGCGAGAAGTAGTAACTCGCCAGGCTGTCGATGAGCAGGCCGTGTACCAGCACCACGAGGGGCGGCGGGTCCGAGGCCGGCGGACCGGCCGCGGCCATGCGCTGTACGTGGACGTCGAGTTCACCGACGCGTATCTTCGCCATGTTCAGACCGCCTCGGCCGCGGGCTCTGCGGAGAGGGACGCCACGACGTGGTGCACCAGGTCACCCACGGTCAGCGCGATGATCTCCTCGAGTCCGCGGTCCGCGATGAAGGCGGCGAGGTTGACGGCGTCGCCGTAGTGTTCGCGCAGCGCCGTCGAGAGCGTGACCAGATCGATGCTCTCCAGTTCGAGGTCGTCGTGGAATCGGGTGCCCATGGTGATCTCGGCGTCGGTGAACCCGTACTCGCCGAGCACCTCCTGCAGCATGCCGGTCACCTCGCCCAGCACGGTCGATTCGGGCCGGGTGGGCGATGCGGCCTCGTGGCGTTCAGTGGTCATCGTCGCTCTCCTCATCGTGGGCGGTCGTCCAGGCGACGACGTAGTTCCTGGGGGGCAGTCCGGGTGGGTTGCTGATCGTCCGGTGACGGACGTGATAGGTGTCGCCGCCGGCGCGGACGGTCAGTGCCGTGCCGGTGGCGGTGTGGATCTCGAAGTTCTTCGGGGCTCCGGCCAGGCCGGAGCCCCGGGCCTTGCCGACGGCCTCCTTGGCGGTCCAGAAGCGAGTGAACCACCGGGCCTCGGGTTCGCCGGTGTCGCGCACCAGTGAAGCGAGCAGGTCCCGCTCCTGAGCGTCGAGCGCCACCTCCAGAGTTCCGTCCGGACGCTCGGTCTCCTCCTCGATGTCAATGCCGCAGGGGCCCCGTCCGGCGATCGCGACCGCGGCCTCTGCCCGGTGCGCGAGGGAGACGTGGAGGTCGGGGAGGGTACGGCCGTACGCGCCGGTGACATATGGGCGGCCCGTGGGTTCGTTGTCCACGCGTAGTTCCGAGGGGAAGATTCCGCCGCCACCGGCGTCCCACAGCCGTCGGCGCACCACGTCCTTGACCGCGATCCGGCCGAGCAGCCACTGGCGCCGGCCACGGGGAGGGCGCGCGTCGTAGGCGGCTCGCTCCTCGCCGGCCAGCATGTTCCGCATGATCAGCTCGCGGGTGGCCAGGTCGGGCCAGCGTTCATGAAGCAGGACCCAGCCGCCGGGCTGCGGCTCGGAGAGGGTGTGATGCTCCGGTTCGCGGTCCACCTGGCGGATGTGCGGATCGCTGTCGAATCGGCGGTCGCTCCAGCCTTTGAACTCTGCCCAGACCCGGCCGCGTCGGACCAGTTGCATGTCTGCTTCCAGCGTCGTTTCGGTGACGGAGACGATACGGATGAGGCAGTCGAGCCGTTCGCCCGGCGCGGGATGCGCGCCATGGAAGCGGATCTCCCGCATGCCGACGGGAAAGACGGTGGTGCGAGTGGGCAGTTGGGACATGATCCAGTAGCCGAGCAGCTGGCCGGCATTGTCCAGCAGGGCTCCCGGGGCGGGCGGGGTGGTGATGACTCCTCGGACGTGCGCGTCGCCGATCGCTGTCAGTTCGGTGACACCCTGGAAGCGCGGGCCGTGGAACATCCAGCGTCGGGTGTACAGCTCACGGGCCGTCAGGTCACAGGGGCGTTCCTCGTCCTTGGGGAAGGTCCAGGCGGCGGACGGCCTGTGTTCGTGGTCTCGCGCGAGTTCGACGGTGGCGCGGGCGTACGTTCCGAGGGTGGCCGTCACCCGGGTCGCTCGCGAGGAGTGCGGAGGCTGGGGTGTGACGTGGACCGGAATGTCCACGGCGGGGACGGCAGTGATCCACTGGCTGAGCCGGACGTCGTGGACGGCCACCGCGCGCAGGCCGGGTGCTGCCCGCTCGGCGAAGTCCATCAGGTGCCCGATGACGGTGGTGCCGGGTACGACGGGCCAGTGGTCCGCCGGATCGGCCTGCGGCGGTTGCTTGAAGAAGCAGTGGTCGAGCAGATACGGCATGGTGTCGATCGACACCCGCAGCTGCGCCCGTAGTTCACCTGGAGTCGCTGCTGGCCGTTCGGCTGGAGGTCCTGCCGAACGGGGGCCGGGGACGTGAGCGGCCGCCCGCGGCATGGCGGATCGTGTGCCGCTGTGGTGGCCCGCGGTGAGGACCTCCGCCGCGAGCGCCGCGGTGTCGTCGAGCAGCGCGGAGAAGTCGGCGGCCAGCGGGTCCTCGACGGCGAGGGCATCGAGGGCGGAGGTCCGTGCGCCGTGCGCTGCCCGGCGCGGCGGGGACAGGGCGGCGCCGATCGCCGTGCGTGTGGGCTCGTCGAGGGAGATGAGCGCTCCGCCGAGGTCGAGTCGGACCGGGCGGTGCGCGGCCTTGTGCGCAGGAGTGGGGCGGAGCGCTGTCGTGTCCGGCTCGGCTCCGTCGGCCCACAGGGCGGTGGCCACGCGAAGCAGTTGGGGAAGGCCGGAGCGGTGCGGGGAGTGGGCGGCTACCACGAGGTGTTCGGAGTCTCGCAGTGTGTCCGCGACCAGCGAGCCGACTTGGCCGGCCCCGAGCTGGACGAAGGCGCGGAAGCCGGCCGCGTACATGTTCTCGATCAGCCGGCGGAAACGGACCGGTTCCAGGAGGTGCCGCACGAACAGCTTGCGTATCTCTTCCGGTCGTGAGGGGTACTCCCCCACCGTGGTGGCGGACCAGACCGGAAGCCGGGCGGGGTGCAGTGTGTAGGTGTCCGCCGCCTTCCGTATCGGGTCCAGATAGGGCCGCAGCATGGGTGTGTGGAACCCTGACCGGAACGGCAGGACTTGTGAGATCGCGCCCTTTTCCCGGAAGTGGCCGACGAATTCGTCGACCGCGACCGACGGGCCGCAGATCATGGACTGGTGAGGGGCGTTGTCGTGCGAGAGGACGACCTGCGTCTGTCCGGCGAGGGTTTTCATGACGTGATCGGCGGGCGCGCCGATCACCGCGAAGGCCAGGCCCGGTACGCGCAGTGCGTCCGGATCGAACGAGGCCAGGAAGGTGTCGACCTCCTTCGGGGCGTGGATCCCGGCGACCGCCATGGCGGTCCATTCGCCGAGGCTGTGTCCGGCGAGCGCGTCGGGCACGATGCCCATCCGCTCCAGCGCGGTGTTCAGGAGGCGGCCGAGTTGGAATACGCCAGTGCCTTGACGGCCGATGTCACCGACCTGGACATCGGTGTCGGAGGGCGACCACGGCAGGCCGAAGTGGCGTGCGACGTCGTCGCAGTTGGCGTCGAATTCGGCTTCGAGCCCGGGAAAGACGAAGGCGAGACGGCCGCCGGTGTCGCCCAGCAGGGGCTCGGGTACGAACCACAGGTCGTTCCTGCCGCGCCAAGGCCGACCCCGGTCGACCACCTTGCGGGCCAGCGCCAGACGTTTGGCCGTGGGGTCCACCACACCGAGCCGGACGGGGCCGGCGGGACCGGGTCCGGTCCGGTCCGAGGCGGTGGCGAGGAGGGCTGCGTCATCCCGGTCCAGCACACGTGCGAGTTCGGCGGGTGCTGCGGCCGCCAACCGCAGCACCCGTTCGGGCTCGCGCACCACGGTTGCGGGTCCGCCGGTGCCGGAGGGAGCGGCGACGGGGACGGGTTGTTCCAGTACGACATGGGCGTTGATGCCGCCGAAGCCGAAGGCGTTCACCGCGGCGCGGCGTACTGGGCTGTGGGTGTCGGTCACCCACGGGACCGCGACGGCCGCCGTGGCGAAGCGGGTGCGGGCGAGTGCTGGGTGCGGGTCGTCACAGTGCAGGGTCGGCGGGAGAACACCGTGGTGGACGGCGAGTGCGGCCTTGATGAGCCCGGCGATCCCTGCGGCCGGCATGGTGTGACCGATCATGGATTTCACCGAACCGATCACACCGCGGGGCGCGTCGCCCGGCGGGCCGAAGACCGCGGCGACCGTCTCCAGTTCGGCGGTGTCGCCCGCCGGGGTGGCGGTGCCGTGGGCTTCGATCAGCCCTACGGAACCGGGCTCGGCGGGGTCCTGACCGGCACTGCGCCATGCCTGGCGGATCGCCTCGGCCTGGCCTGCGGAGTCAGGGCTGAGCAGACTGCCGGTGCGGCCGTCGCCCGCGACGCCGGTGCCGGTGATCACGGCGTAGACACGGTCGCCGTCGCGCTCGGCGTCGGCGAGCCGTTTGAGCACCACGACGCCGGTTCCCTCGCCGATGAGCACTCCGTCGGCGTCCCGGTGGAACGGCCGGATGCACTCGCTCCGGGACAGGGCACCGAGTTGGGAGAACACACTCCACAGCGTGATGTCGTGGCAGTGGTGGACTCCCCCGGCCAGGACGACATCGCACCGTCCGCTCTGCAGCTCGTGGGCCGCGTGGTCGACCGCGATGAGCGAGGAGGCGCACGCGGCGTCCACCGTGTAGGCCGGGCCCCGCAGGTCCAGCCGATTGGCCAGCCGGGAGGCCGCCAGGTTGGGCACGAGGCCGATGGCCGACTCCGGTGCATCTGGGCCCAGTTGGTCGGTGAAGGCGCGGCGTATCTCCTCGAGGCGCTGTTCCCCCACGTCCGGCAGGAGTTCCCGCAGCGTGTGCACGAGCTGGCCGGCGGTGCGCACCCGCTGGTCGAGACGTACCAGGCCGGGGGTGAGATAGCCGCCACGACCGAGGATCACTCCGGTGCGGCGCCGGTCGGCGAGGATCCGGTCGGCGCCGCCGGCGTCCTTGACCGCCTGGGACGCGACCCGCAGCACGATCAGTTGGTCGGGCTCGGTGGCGTGCACGGAGGCGGGCATGACACCGAAGGAGGTGACATCGACGTCGGCGAGGTCGTCGATGAACCCTCCACGTCGGCAATAGACGCGGTCGGCACGGCGTCCGGCATCCGGGTCGTAGTACGCGGCGTCCCAGCGAGCCGTGGGGGCGTCGGTGATCGCGTCGACGCCGTGGACTATGTTGTGCCAGTACGTGTCGAGGTCGGGCGCTCCCGGGAAGAGCGCGGCCATGCCGACGATGGCGATCGGACATTTTCCGGGCATCGTGCCGGTCACCACCCCGAGGCGGTGTAGACGACGGCGGTGGTCTCCTGCGGACCCCAGGCCAGTTCGCGCAGCAGACTGGTGGCGCCCTCGTCGGGGTCGATGAGGCTGATGCCGCGTGCCGCATAGGTCTGCATCAGTTCCGGGGTGACCATGCCGTTGTTCGTGCCGGTGGGCGCCCAGGGGCCCCAGTGGACGGTGAGCCCACGGCGGTCGGTCCCGTCGGCCCAGTCGCGGCCGATGGCTTCGAGGGCGTCGTTGGCAGCGGCGTAGTCGGTCTGGCCGCGGTTGCCCAGGGTGGCCGCAATACTGCCGAACAGCACCGCGAGGCGGGGGCCGTGCGGGAGCCCGGCAACCGCGTCGAGCACGGCCCTGGCGCCCTCGGTCTTGGTGCTGAAGACCCGGTGGAAGGACTCCGGGGACTTCTCCGCGAACAGCTTGTCCTCGATCACACCGGCCGCGTAGACGACCGCGTCGAGTCTGCCGTGTTCGGCGTGCACGTTCTTCACGGCGCGGTGCACGGCTTCCGCGTCGAGCACGTCCACGCAGTGGTAGCGCACGCGGCTGCCCAGCCGGGTGAGCCGGCGGACGGTGTCGCGGACCTCGCGCTCGGCCCGGATCCTTCCGATCTCCCGCTCGACCTGAGCCGGGGACCTCAGGCCGCCCGCAATGAGTGCGGCTCGCAGTTCGGCGTCGGTGGTGGCGGCCATTGCGGGTGCTTCTTCCAGGGAGGGCAGTGGGGTGCGGCCGAACAGTTCCAGGCGGCAGTGGGCGGCAGTGGCGAGTGCGGTGGCGAACCGGGCAGTGATGCCCCGCGCCCCGCCGACGAGGAGCACCACCGACTCGTGGTCGAGGCCGAGGGCCGCGGCCTCGGCGGCGCCGTCGTCGGAGGGGCCGGCTCCGGTGCTGCCCAGGAAGCCGCGGTCGGTCTCGGTCATCCGCAGCCCGCGGCGGGTGTCTCCCGTGCGCAGTACGACCGGTTCGCGGTCGGCGGCGGTCAGCTCCGCGACGATCGCCTCGGCCGCGGCGGACGGGTCGGCTCCGGCGGGCTGTTCGACGACGCGTGCGATGGTCTGCGGGTACTCCCGGGACAGCGAGCGGAAGAGTCCGCGCAGTCCGTCGGAGGCGCCGGCGGCCAGCACCCAGCGCGGGCCGGCGGCCAGGGCGGACTGGTAGAGGGGGACGGCGCCGGGCAGCACCGGCTCGTGGGCGGGGCCACCGTCCGGGGAGGCGAGGTGGATCAGGCCGTCGAAGCGGCCACCATCGGGTATCCCGGTGGCAGTCACCGCCCGGGCACCGTAGGAGTCGAGCCGCTCGGTGACGGCCACTGCGAGCGGGCCTTCGCCGATGACCAGGAAGGTCTGCCCGGTGAGTTCGTAGGGGTCCGGGGCGGCGGGCGCGAGGCCGAAATCGGTCATCACGAGCCGCTTGGGCACTGTGACGACTGCTTCGGCCTCTGCGGGTGGTACGACGGGGTCGACCGCGGTGGGCCCGGGAACAGCGGTCTCGGGCGGTCGGGTGTCGTCCTGCCGTGCGGCCACGATCAGTTCGGCGATGCCCGCCGCAGTGCGCGCCCTGGCCAGCTCCTCCATGTCGAGGCCGTCCGCGGTGGGCAGGTGGAGCCGTCGGGCGAGCTGCCCGGCGATCTCGGCACGCTTGATGGAGTCGACGCTCAGGTCGGCCTCCAGGTCCAGGTCGGGTTCGATCATGTCGGCCGGGTAGCCGGTTCGTTCGCCGATCACCTCCAGGACGGCCGCGAGGACCGCGTCCGCAGTCAGCTCGGCCGGGTCCGGGTCCGGTGCGGGGTTCGGAATGACGGGCTCGGGAACCGCCGTCGCCGCGCGCGCGGGGAACACGGTCACGGCCGGCTCACGGGGTGCGTGCTCCACGGGCACCAGGCCGGGCCGGACACCGGGGTCGGCGCCGAGGTAGCCCAGCAGAACGTCGCGCTGAGCGGCCAGCATCTCCCGGCTCGTGCGCAGGAATTCACTGATGAGGGCCTCGCTGCCGGTCCCCTCCCCACCGTGGGCGGTGTCGGTGCGGAGCACCTGTCCGTGGTCGCCGTGTGTGCCGGAACGGGTGGTCACGAGGGCCTCCGGGATGCGTTGGGCGGGGTGCAGAGCTGTGGCGGGGATGGCACCGTCGGCGGTGCGTACGAGGTGGCCGTCGACGGTCCAGCCCGCGCGCCTGCGGCGGGGGACCTGGGCGGCGTCGACCGCGTCGCGGCCCTGGAACAGCCAACCGGTGCGCACGTCGACCCCGGCAATGGCGAGCTCGGCGAGCGCGGCAAGGAAGCCGGACAGGCCCGTACCGCGCCGGGCCTCCAGGGTGACGGTACGGTGCGGCAGGTCGCCGAGGATTTCGGCTACCTGCCGGGTCAGCACTGCGCCGGGGCCCGTCTCGACGAAGATGCGGGCTCCTGCCTCGTACATGGCCTCGATCTGCTCGACGAAGCGGACCGGCGATCCGATCTGAGCGGCCAGTTCGGCACGTATCGCGTCCGGGGTGGTGGGATAGACCGCGGCGGTGCGGTTGGACCACACCTGGACCGTCGGCGTCTCCAGTGGCACCGAGGCCAGTGTCGCTGCGAAGGTATCGCCCGCGGCGGCGACCAAGGTGCTGTGGAAGGCGCAGGCCACAGGGATCCGTGTCGCCTTCAGTCCCTGCGCGCGCAGCTGCTCCACGGCGGTCTCCACGTCAGCGGTGGGGCCGGATATCACCGTCTGGCGAGGTGAGTTGTGGTTGGCGACGACGACGGACTCGGCAACGCCTGCCTTCTCCAGGGCGACGGTCACCTGCGGTGCCGAGGCGGTGACCGCGGCCATGGTGCC
The DNA here is from genome assembly GCF_014649535.1 of Streptomyces gelaticus. GTDB lineage: Bacteria > Actinomycetota > Actinomycetes > Streptomycetales > Streptomycetaceae > Streptomyces > Streptomyces gelaticus. The sequence continues at coordinate 185,118 of NZ_BMTF01000009.1, read as the reverse complement.
GGGGTCGCCGGCGCCGGAGGCGGCAACGACGGCTTCGGCACGTGCCCTGCTGCACCACAGCAGCTCCTCGGGACCGAGGGCGCCGGCCGCGGCGAGGGCGGCGAGTTCGCCGTAGCTGTGTCCGGCCGTCATGTCCGGGCGCACGCCGACCCGGCCCAGCAGATGGTGGGCGGCGAGTGCGGTGATGCCGAGCGCGGGCTGGGCGACGCGGGTGTCGGTGACACGATCGGCCTGGGCCTGGCGCCCGGCCTCGTCGAAGCCGGCGGGCGGGAAGAGGGCCGCCGCCGCGGACTCGTCGAGGCGCAGGAAGCGCTGGAGTTCGGGGAAGGAGACGAACAGCTCGGCCAGCATGCCGGGGCGCTGGCTGCCCTGCCCGGGGAAGAGAAAGGCGATCTCGCCCGGTTCCGTGCCGTCCGCGAGATGGATGCCGTCGTCGGGGGCGTGCTCACCCTCGACGGCCCGGCGCAGCGCTGTGGTCAACTCCGTCACGGAAGAGGCGAGTACAGCGATGCGGGTGGGCAGACCGCGCACCGCCGCGAGGTCGGCGCGCCGGGAGGCGGCCAGGGCGAGGTCCCGCAGACGGAAAGGCTGCTGTGCGACGTGGTCGGCCTCGGCGAGAGCAAGCAGTTCCCGGGCGGCCTTTGCGGCGGTCTCTCGGTCGGCGCCTCGGAAGGTGAACAGTTCGGCGGGCCATGCGTCGCGGGCGTGGATGGGCGGGGCACCGTCGTCATGGGCGCGCAGGACGACGTGGAAATTGGTTCCACCGAAGCCGAACGCGCTGACGCCGGCCACGCGTTGGGCCGGCGGTGCGGGCCAGGGCCTGGCCCGGGTGTGGAAGGCGAAGGGGCTGGTGCGTTCGTCCCAGGCAGGGTTCGGCTGCCGCAGGTGCAGCGTGGGCGGCTTGACGCCGTGATGCAGTGCGAGCGTGGTCTTGATCAGTCCGGCGAGACCCGCCGCGCACTTGGTGTGGCCGATCTGGGATTTCACCGAGCCGAGGACACAGCCGCCGGGGTCTGCTCCGGCCTGGGTGAAGATCTCGGTCAGGGCGCTCAGTTCGGTACGGTCGCCGACGACGGTGCCGGTGCCGTGGGCCTCGACCACGCCGACCTCGGCCGGTGAGATCCCGGCGTTGCGGTAGGCCCGCATGAGTACCCTGCGCTGGCCGTCGGCGCGCGGCGCGGTGAGGCCGAGGGCCCGGCCGTCGCTGGAGCTGCCGACGCCCTTGACGACGGCGTAGATCCGGTCACCGTCCCGTTCGGCATCGGCGAGCCGCTTGAGGACCACGCAGGCCACGCCCTCGCCGAGCGCGATGCCATCGCCGGAGCGGTCGAAGGGCGCCGAACGGCCCGAGGGGGACAGGGCGTGTGCCGAGGCGAAGAGCAGGTAGTCGTTGATGCCGTTGTGAAGGTCGGCGCCTCCGCACAGCACCATGTCGCTGGTGCCGGCCGTCAGTTCTTTGCAGGCAACATCGACCGCGGCGAGAGAGGAGGCGCATGCGGCATCGACCGTGTAGTTGGCCCCTTGGAGATCGAGGCGGTTCGCGATCCGCCCGGCGATGACGTTGGCGAGGATGCCGGGGAAGGAGTCCTCGGTCAGGCGCGGCAACTGGGCGTCCAGCTCGGGCGGAAGCTGTCCGACGTAGGAAGGCAGGACCGCGCGGAGCGTCATGGCGTTCGACAGATCACTGCCCGCCTCGGCCCCGAAGACCACGGAGGCCCGGTCCCGCCGGAAGGATCGGTCGGCGTAACCCGCGTCGGCGAGCGCGCGTCGCGCCACGTCGAGGGCCAGCAGCTGGACGGGCTCGATGCTCGGCAAGGAGGCGGGCGGAATGCCGTAGTCCAGGGGCTCGAAGGGGATCTCGGGCAGGAAGCCGCCCCAGCGCGAGGGTGTGTGCTCCCCCGCCCCTTCCTCGCCGAAGTAGACGGAAGGGTCCCAGCGCGAGGCGGGCACCTCGGTGACGGCATCGGTGCCGGACAACACGTGCCCCCAGAACGACGCCAGATCGGGGGCCTTGGGGAACACGCAGGCCATCCCGACGATGGCGATGTCCAGTGGCTCGGGGGCGGCAGCCCGCTCGTCCGGTCCGGTGTCGAGTGCGGCCCTGCGTCGGTCGAGGAAGGTCTGCGCGCCGGTGGTGACCGAGTCGTGCAGCGCGGCGACCGTGGTGACCTCCGACCGCAGGACGGCGACCTGACCGGCCATGAACATGCCCTCGGAGAGCTGCCGGTCCTCGGGGACGTCGCGCAGTTCCTCACCGACACGTTCGATGCCCTTGCTCGCCAACCGCAGTCGCCCGACGTTGAGCTGCTCCAGCCGCTCCCATGCCTCGCGGCTGGGTACGCCATCGGCCCGCAACTGTTCCTTGGCGGAAACGAACTCGTCTGTGAAGGGGCTGCGCACACAGCGGGTGGCGTGGCCGGGGGCGGTCTCCAGCAGTTCGGTGTGCTCGGCGTCCACCATCCGCTGCTGGAAGAGCGGCTGTACCGCGCCTGCCACGACGGCCTCCTCGGTGAAGAGGTAGGCGGTTCCCATGAGGACTCCGGTCGCGACGCCCTGCGCGGCGAGGGGGGCGGTCATGGCGGCGACCATAGCCGCGGACCGCTCGTCGTGCACGCCGCCGGCGAACAGGAGTTGGAGTTCGGCGGCGGCTTCCTTCCCGGCAGCCACGAGGAAGTCGTCCACCACGTCGAGTTGCGCCTGCCAGAGCGGGAAGCTGGCGCGGGGGCCGACGTGGCCGCCGCACTCCGAGCCTTCGAAGACGAACTTGCGTGCACCCGATTCAAGGAACTGGCCGAGCAGCCCCGGCGAGGGCACGTGGAGAAACGTCGAGATGCCGGCCTCTTCGAGAGCCACGGCCTGCGCGGGACGGCCGCCGGCGATGATGGCGTGCGAGGGGCGGAGCTCCCGGATGACCTCCAGCTGGGCACTCTTGACCTGCTCGTCGGCGAAGCCGAGGACTCCGACTCCCCAGGGCGCGTCGCCCAGGACGCTGCGGGTCTCTTCCAGCACTGTGCGGGTCTGTTCCGCGCCTGACACGGCGAGCGCTATGAACGGCAAGGCGCCCTCTGAGGCCACGGCGGCGGCGAATGCCGCCTGGTCGCTCACCCGTGTCATCGGCCCCTGGACAACAGGGAGTCGAGTGCCCAGAGCCCGGCTGCCCATACTGTCCGGCCCGAGTACGGGCACCCCACCGCGGAGCGCGTCGCTCACCGCGGCGTGTATGCCACGGATCGCTGCTCCCAATGTGCCCCAGCGCCGTTGAAAGCGGGCCGGCAGGAACGCGTCCTGGCCGATCTCCAGGGTGGCTGTGGAGCCGTCCGGGCCGGGCGCACGCCGCCGCAACACGCGTAGACCGTCGTCGATCACGGTCTCCGAGCCGTCGAGTCCGCTGAGCGCACTGGTGACCTCTGCGGGGAGCTCCGCCTCGGCGAGCAGCGCGGTCTGGGTGTCGAGGACCACACCGGCGGCGCCACCGGCGACCGCTGCCGCCGCGGTGTACACGCCGATTCCGCCGCAGGCCCATACCGGCAGTCCATCGGCTTCACCTGCGAGCAGCTGCTGGAGCAGCACGTAGGTGCTCAACTCACCCACCCGGCCGCCGGCTTCATGGCCCCGGGCGATCAGTCCGTGGGCCCCGGCCGCCACGGCGTCTCGCGCCTCGGAGCCGGAAGTCACTTCGACCAGCACGCGGCGCCCGGGGAAGTCGGCGGCGGTCGTTGTCGCCCCGGCGGTGAGGACCACGGTGTGGACACAGGCAGGGAGGTCCGGCGCGAGGATCTCGCGCCCCGCGCCCAGCCGTACGCCGAATCCTGGGCGTGCCCACTCGGCGGCCAGGCCCAACTGCTCACGAGCGGGCCGGGAATCACCCGTCAGGTCGAGTACCCCCAGTCCGCCCGCACGTGCGGCGGCCGCGGTGAACCGTGCCGACGCGACACCGAATGGATGCAGTGCGAGGACGAGATCGGCCGTCGTGGTCATGCCACGATCAGCGCCGAAACAGGGCGTGCGCATGGAAACACTCCAGGGGACGAGGAGGCGCGCGAAATCGGATATCCAGGAACGACAGTCGCTCTCTTTGCAGGACGCGCGAAAGCACGCGAGCCCGACTCGGTCTCGAAAAGAGGAGCGATCTGTTGCGAATCAAGCGCCTCAGGGAGGGTGGGGGGTGAGGAATTCGAGGGCAGGCAGTCGAGATGATACTACGCAGTACGACAATCCGCTCGACCCTTTCGGTCACAGCTCGACATCGACGGATTGAATTGCCGGGACGCCGAGTTCACAACTCCCATTGACACGAGTCGACCCAACCCTGAAGTGAATCAAGAAGCAAAATTCCCGAAATCACCTGAACATGCCGTTATGAATGCACCCACATGATCCACATGAATACACATTCACCATTCACGACCCATTCACGACAACCCGCACCCTCGCAACAGGGGCGGACGACCGAGACCAGACGCACCATGGGTTCCCGCATCACATGAATTGCGCCAACCCTGTATGGCGCACCCATACCAATTCAGACAGGGCTGCGCGAGCATCCATCCATGCTGATCAGCAACTCCAGCTCCACAAAAGTCCCAAGAAGCACCACCGCGCCGACTGGCTGAAAAGCCTCTCGAAGTCGACAGCGAAACCATTGACGCGTACACGCCACTTGGGATACGGTCCGCCGAATTAGCACGCCCCCCACACACACAAACAGCTCCCGCTTCGGTGGCCAGAGGCGGGAGCTGGGAGGAGATATTGCAATGTTCAGCCTGCCCAAAAAGTTTCGATTACGGCTTCCCAGCACATTCACACGTACAGTGATCGGCCTGGCAGCAGGAGTTCTGCTCGCGGGGAGCGCGCCTGCGGGGATCGCTTTCGCGGACACCACCGACGCCCCACGCCACCGCGCAAATGCCGAACTCCGGGACACGCGCTGCGCCGTCCCGGCTGACCGCGCCCTGGACATCACCCGGACCGTGTTCCGGACAGCGGTCGAGCGCGGCGTCACCGACAAGGTGCTGCTCGCTGCGTTCGAGACGGGCTGGGTGGAGTCCCACATGAACAATCTCAACTGTGGCGACCGCGACTCGCTCGGCGTCTTCCAGCAGCGCCCGAGTCAAGGCTGGGGCACCCCGGAAGAGTGCATGGACCCGGTGCATGCCACCAACGCATTCCTGGACCAGGCCGTTCCGAACGATGCCGACAACCCGGACTTCACGGCGGGCGAACTGGCGCAGAGCGTGCAGCGGTCGGCGTTCCCGGACCGGTACGACGAGAGCGAGGCCAAAGCCCTGGCCCTGATCGCGGAAGTTCAGAGCTGACGCTCCTCGAACACTCCGAGCGATCCGATTCCCGCGCCGTCGGGTCACCGAGCCGCATGGGCGGCTCATGGCCCCGGGGCCACCCGCCGGGAAGCACCCTCGTTCCGCACACCGCCGAACTCCAACTCCCAGTCGTCCAGCACCGCTGGCTGCCCGACTGGTCCAACAGGTTGCCCAGTCCCCCACACTCCAGGAGTGAAGCATGCGCTCGTCCAGAGCCCGCAGACGCCTCGCGTCCCTTTCCCTCTCACTGGCTGCTGTCTGCCTTGCGGTCCCCGTTGCCCCAAGTGCGTACGCCGCGGACCGCGAGCCGTCGTCCGCCGGCAAGTATGTGGCACTCGGCGACTCCTACGCCGTCGCGCCCGGCACACGCGAATACGACAACCCTGACGACCCATGCCGTCGCGGTCCGTCGACGTACTCCCGGCTGTGGGCCCGACAACACCCCTCGTACTCTTTCGTGGAGGCGTCGTGCTCCGGGGCGACCACCGCAGAGCTGACAAGTCAGCAGGTACCACAGCTCACCACGGACACCACACTGGTGACGGTGCAGGTGGGCGGCAACGATGTCGGTTTCGTCGATGTGTTGACGAACTGCATCCTCACCGTCGACGACAAGGACTGCATCGCCGGAGCAGAAGCTGCCAAGGCCGCCGCGACCAGCAGTCTGCCGACTGCTCTGACGAACACGTACGCGGCGATTCGGGCAAAGGCGCCGAACGCCAAGGTCGTGGTGGTGGGCTACCCACGGCTGTACACGATCGGCGGCAATTGCGGCATCTTCGGGCTCAGCGACCGTGAGCGGACGGCCCTCAACTCGGCCGCCGACACCCTCGCCTCGGTTCTGGCAGCCGAGGCCGCGAAGGCCGGTTTCACCTTCCTCGACCCTCGTGCCGCGTTCGACCCGCACACCATCTGCGCCGACGCCCAGGTCTGGGTGACGAGCCTGGAGTGGAACAAGATCAACGAGTCCTACCATCCGAACAAGGCCGGGCACAGCGAAGGCTATCTGCCGCTGCTGAACGCGCTCACGGGCTGATCACGTTCAACAACAGCAGGCTGTTCGGCGTCTCCGGACGCCGTGCGGCTTTCGCGAGCCGGGTGGCACAACCTCCGGCATCGGCTGGGGTGTCACCGTCGCCCCCTCTGTGGAGACGCATCGCGCCCCGCGAGCACCACTTGACTCACCCTCCCCCGGTCGTTGCTGCGGCCCTGGACAACATGCCGCTGCAGCGACCGGGGCAGCGCTTGCGTCATGTCGCCATGACGTCCGACAACGCCGCCACGAACTCACCGGGGTCGTGCCAGATGTACCGCGCGCCCGGCATCGGCCGCGAGTTGATCCCTCTTCTGCATCTGCGAGGTCGAGCGCGGTGTGCCAACTCTCCGGTGCACGATATCCGGCGCGGAGGAGCACACGGCCGTTGCTGTGGCGCCGGGCCATCATGGCCTTGGCGCCCGCCTCTGCCACCATGCCGGCGCTGCCGATCAGGAGTCCGACGCCGCGATGACGCGCCTCTGCATCGTTGATGTATGCCTCGGCGAACGTCCTGCCGAGATAAGCGGGATCCGCCTCGGAGAGAGCCTTCCGGGTACTTGACCAAGCGCCATCAGCACCGATGACCAGGTCGAAGCCCGCAGCGTGCCGTCGTCGAGGTAGGCACAGTCGGCGCCGGAAACGCGATCACGGTGCAGGACACCGTCTCACGCTCCATGAATTCCTGATGCTGCCCCGGTTCAGCCGGTCCGGGTGTAGTGCTGCAGATAGAGGAAGATCGACTTCCAGCCCGATCCCACGTTGACGATGTGCAACTGACCGCCCGATGCACCGAAGTCCCAGGCGGCGATTCCCTGAACTTCGTCTCCGGACTCCACGTCCTGGTGGAACTCGTAGGCGACCTGACCGGAGCTGGTGTTGATCGAGTAGACCGACTTCGCCGAGTCGTCCACGGAGGCATAGAGCTTGCCCTGCCACATCGCGGCGCCCTGGATCCTGCTCAGGGGCTGTGACAGTGTCACTGTCTTCACCACAGGAAGCGTTGAACCGGCCGGGAGGTTCAGCAGGTCGTTCAGGCTGTAGGCGACCAGCTTGTTCGTACCCTGCGCGGCATCCTGATCCCAGGGCGAGGTGTAGATCAGTCCCACAGCAGCGTCCACCGCGACCCACGGCACCCCGCCCGGCATCTGCGCAAGGGGCAGTTGCACATAGCGGCCCGTGTAACTCAGGTCACTCGCGTTGTACAGCGCCAGCAGCGGATGCTGGTAGCCACTGCCACCATCTTCGATCGGCGCGATCACATAGCCGCCGTAGCTCTCCACGTCCCCAATGTGATCGCTGCCGTACGTCCCGCTCAGCCCCCAGGGGATCGGGGCCATCGATGATGCGACCTCCGAGTCGTTGGCGACGGTGGCCTTCACCATCCCGCCGGGCCCGGCATAGTAGAAATACGTCCCGTCCGTCGCCACGCCCTGCCCGCGCTCCAGCGCATTGAGCCCTGTCCATCGCTGATAGTCCGCCGTGCGTGTCCAGGTCGCGGCCATCGCGGGAGACGCCGCACTCCCGATGAATGTCGCGGCCGCGATCGCCACGACCGCCGAGATCCTGCCCAGCATCATCTGATCCCACCCTCCCTTTTCTCTGCCATGCGGAACGCCGCTTTTCAGGGGCGATTGGATTACAGCAGCGGTGGACGACTACCGTCAATGAGCCCTGGATGAACGCTGGTTGACCTACGAAGCTGGGCAGCGACCCGAGCCACACGCCGGTGCGGGTGTGAGACCTGAACAGTGGTGGACAGACCGTCCCGGAGCCGATGCCACTGCCGACAGGGGGTGCTGGCAGTGGTACCTGGCAGCCGGGCGATGCAGCTGCAACGAGGTTTGTCGCGCGGGACGACGCGAGCCCGCTCGCGGCAGGATGCGGCGGGCCGGCGGCCGTCGCGCGGGAGGGCGCCACGAGCCGGGTCCTGAATGGAACCGAGAAGCAATGCCTAACCCCGCATCGCAGTGCTGTAGACATAGAGGGCGACCACACCGGCGACACAGGCAAGAATCACCAATGAACCGAAGCTGGTGTGTTTCCCAGTGACTTTGGGCCGCGCGGCCTTCCCGGAGCGTTTGGACCGCCCAGGCGCTGCCCGCGGCACAACCAGCGCCGTATCGGCCGCCGCCTCGGCGAGCAGGCGACGGCAGGTCGCAGCGAGCACGCCTGTACTGGAAGAGAGGGGAACCACGGCCTCCGAGCGCGCCGGAGCAGTGGTGCCGCCGTCCAGGATGCGCCCCACGCGTACGAGGACCTCGTCCCGGCCGCCCGCCGGAGCGAGGCTGATCCACCGCCGTACATGCTCACCCCGAATGACCACACCGCCGGACCGCTCCCGGTACACGGTGTGTTCTCGCCACAAGACCTCCGCCAACTCACCGGCGGTTTCCCTCAGTTGCGCGCTCAAAACCCCTCCCCCTCCGCCTCACGGCGAATCGAACACTCGTCGCACTTTAGCCGTAGGGGCAGGGAGGGGATCCAGTAGCCCCCGCGGCAGGCCGAGCTCAGCTCACAGTCCGGCGCAGATACTCCTCGCCCCTCTGTCTCCGACACCGCCCAATAGTGTTGCGTGACATTGGTGTGTGGCACTCCTGGCCTGCCTGACACTTCGGGATGAATCGCAATACGGCCACGCACTCCTGGAAACGCTCGGCGACGCCAGGATCGCCGCCGACGGCGCCCCGCTCCCACCGACGGGTTCGAGGACGCACTACGCGGACTGTGTCACACCGTTCGGCATTCGAGGCACAGCCGGCTTCGTCCCGACGGACCAGATCCAGGGCCTCCTTCGTCCGGCCCGCCAGGAACAGGATCCCGACCTTCGCCCACAACGGACTTCCCCATGACGTTGTCAAGCCTCCAGGCCTCCCCACGGGGAGGGACGACGTCTGGCGATACCGATACCAGGCCCGAGCCCAGGCCGGCCATTGTCGTCGGCAATCCGCGAAAGCGACATGAAGATCACGATCTGCGGCTGGACTACTGGTACTCCAGCAGGTCGTCTCCATTTGTGCTGCACAATGGCTTGGGCGTGGAGAGCGTAGTACTAGGCAGTGCCGTCCGCCCAGGCCTGGGCCCATGCCTGGAGTTCCGGATCAGCCAGAGTACGCAGCCACAGATCGGCCCGGTCAGCCTTCTCATCAGCCGGCCGAGGTCCCACGCCGAGCACGCGCATGCCTGCTCTCCGGGCCGACTCGACGCCGGTGACCGAGTCTTCCACAGCCATCGCGTCCTCAGGCCGCACGCCGCACAGACGGACTGCGGTGGCATAGACGTCCGGATGGGGTTTCGGCAGCAGTCCGTCACCCGCGACGACGACATGTGCGAAGCAGCCGAGCAGGCCGACCCGGGAGAGGCTGGACTCGACCACGTCCAAAGGGCAGTTACTGGCAACCGCGAGCGGGATATGGCGGGCGGCGAGGCGGACCAGCGCCGCCGCACCCGGCATGGTCACGGGGTCTTCGGCCACGAGCGCCATGAAGTGTCTCAGAAGCGCACGCGTCATGTCGTCGGCTAGTTGCGGCTTCCCGGACTCTCCGGCCATGAGGCTGCCGCACTCGATGTAGTGCACGCCCTTGGCCCGCTCGGCGAAACCCGGGCGGGGCGTCAGCCCGAACTCCACGAAGACCCGGCTACGCGCATCCTGCCAGTGTCGTTCGGTATCCATCAGGGTTCCATCGCAGTCGAAGACGATGGCAGCCGGGGACCAAGTGAAGATGTGACGAGGTGTCATTTGCCTGCCGTTCTCGAAGAGCGTGCCGCCCCGCGTCGTCGGTGCCCGCAGTTGCAAGCAGGGGACCGCGGAAAGGCCCGCTCGGCCGCAGAAGGTGCGCCGTCGAACGATCCCCGCTCGACCACGCGTGAAGGCTGATGCTTCGCCTCCGGGCCCTCCAGCGGTGGACATCGTCCGGCCTTCACCGGAAGAACCCAGAAACATCGTGATGACTACGTTAATTTCGCGACCGAGAGGGCGCAATCATCATTTCGAGTGTTTGACGCCACGCTCATTACCAAGTAATCGCGAGGCATGCGCGAAATCCGGCGGTGGGCAGTGAGGCCCCGCACTCCTCCAACTGCCCTTGCATCAAGGTGACTTGACAGACGATGCCGTATCCCGGAGACCGGTGGCAACGCTCGGCAGCACCGACGAAGCGCGACTTTCTTCCATTGACCGTACTCACGAACTACCCAAGACCAATAATAATCTCCACGCATTAACGGCACGGAGCGCCGTCAGTGCACCACGGCGCACGACCTTCCCGGATCAGGAAAATGGGTACTGGCGAACGAAGGCGGAACACACATGCAGGACAGGGCACGCGCAACGCGCAGGTCTCTACTGGAAGCCGCAGCACACCTTTTCGTCGAACAAGGGTACGCACGGACAAGCATCAATGAGATCGGCGACCTCTCGGGGCGCACCAGCGGGGCTGTCTACTTCCACTACTCCAGCAAGGAGAAGCTCGCACTGGCCGTCGTACGCGAACAGTTCGCAGCTTGGCCCTCGTTGGCCGACCGCTATGCCACCCCCGGGATCCCGCCGTTGGAGAAGCTGGTCGCCCTCAGCTTCGATATCGCCAAGGCGCTGCGCGACGACGTCATGACCCGGGCCGGCGCGCGTCTGTGGGCTGAGCGCCGCACCATCGACGTCGCCATACCCACGCCCTTCGCCATCTGGGCGGCTGCCGTCACGCGCCTTCTGGCCGAGGCGCGCGCCGAAGGCGAACTGGCTGACGAAGTCCAGCCGTCGGGCACCGCCACGACCTTGGTGTGCGCGTTCTTCGGGCTGTACGACCTCACCGAGGAGATGGCGGACCGTGAGGAACTCTCCGACCGGCTGCACCAGTGGTGGCTGCTGGTCCTGAAGGCGCTGCAGGCACGCCCCGAGCCCGCCGCCCTGGTGGCACGGGCCTTGGCGCACCACCAGCCGGCGCCCACCGGAAATCGGTCACGGCGACCGGGCTCAAGCGGGTACCGGGAAGGTCGTGCCATGACTCGATCCTCTCCATGAATGGGGCCCGTTCCCATCGGCTGTCGAGCGGCAGACATCTTGCTGTCGGGAGGTTGGCTCCCGCCTCCCCTCTTCCTCACCACCTCACGGCGACGCCGCCATTTCTGCTCGACATTCCCCGACCGGACAGTCACCAACTGACTCCGGAACCCGTCAGCAACGCTGTTCCTGAAAAGCAGCGCAGCCTCCCATGGGTTCGCACGGCATGACCAACACCCCTGCCGCAACCGCCCCGTTCTCGCGAATCAGGATCTGGACCGGAGCGCTGGTCTTCTGCGGCTGTCACCGGCCCGCTCCAGCCCGGTCTCCCTGACGAGCTCCTGGGCAGAGGTTGACAACAGAGGCGGCAGAGCGGGCGCCGGGCGGGACTGGCCCGGAGCCGGGCCGGGAGGGCACGGCCGTCCGGCGAGGCGTGGGCCGCCACGCGGTCGGGCCTGCTTACGGTAAGGGGCAAATGCCCCATCTGCCCCGGAGGTCCCGTGCTACGCAAGCATTCGAAGAAGCCGGTGCGTCCGGTCGAGGCCATCGCACCGCCGAGCGAGGCCGAAGTCGTGATCGCCGTTGCCTCGGTGACCCTGCTGGTGATGATTCTGGGAGCCCTGTCGCAGTCACCGGTGTGGCTGCTCGGGCTTCTCGTCTTCCTCCCGGGGGCGGCATCAGCACTGTGCACCGTTCGCCAGACGAAGTTCGTGTTCGCCTGGACCGGACTCGTCGTCATCGTCACCATGCTGGTCCGACAGGGGGACGGGCGGCCGTGGCTCGACAGGATCCTCATGGTTCTTCTCACCCTCGTCCTGGGTGCGGCCTCCGTCTACGCGTGCCATCGCCGCATCAGCCGTGAGCAGGAGATGATGCGGCTGCGCTCCACTGCCGCCGCGATGCAGCGCCACATCCTGCGCCCCCTGCCCATGCTCACCGACGACGTCCTCGTGAACGGCGTGTACGAGCCCGTTCAGGAGGACCGTCTGGTCGGTGGAGACATCTACGATGTCGTCAACTCACCATGGGGCACCCGGGTGCTGATCGGTGACGTCCAGGGAAAGGGCCTCCCGGCGGTCGGCGCCGCGTTCGCCGTCATCGGCGCCTTTCGTGCGACGGCCCACCAGGAACCGACCCTGACCGCGCTCGTCGAAGCCTTGGACGCCTCCGTCGTACGGCACAACTCCTATGCCGCGCAGACCGGCGACGACGAACGGTTCGTCACCACGCTCATCCTCAACATCGACGCAGGTGCAGAGGTGCAGGCCGTCAACTGCGGTCACGTCCTGCCACAGGTGCTGCAGGACTCCACCGTCACGACACTGGCGCTCACGTCCGGCGTTCCCCTCGGTCTCGCCGAGCTCGCCGACGAACCCGCGACGGTCGACTGGTTCGTTTTCCCGCCCGGCGCGACCCTGCTGCTGACCACGGACGGACTCACCGAGACCCGCGACGCGGACGGAGCGTTCTACCCGCTCACTGAGAGTCTCACCCGGCGCGTGTCGCTCTCCCCCACCGACCTGCCGCGTGCGCTCTACGACGACGCGCGTGCGTTCGCCGGGGAGAGCGGCCAGCACGACGACGTGGCAGTACTGACTGTGCGACGGTCACCGAACCGCTGAGAGGACATCAAAGGTTGTCCTGCAAGTGGGATGACGGACCCGTGGTGAGGGCCCCTGATGACGCCTGCCGCGCCCTGCGAGTCGCCAGTATGCTCAGCTCCGTGACTCCCGATGGTCTTGTTCCTTCTGACGTCGTCCGTTATGTCGCTGAGGTATCAGCCGCCCTCGCCTGCGTGCGCCCCGACCTGATTGGTGTCTATGTGCATGGCTCGGCCGTGCTGGGGGGATTTCGTGCTGCGCGCAGTGACGTGGATGTGCTGGCCGTGGTCGCTGAGCCCGGCACCGAGGTGGACCAGCATGCCATGGGCGAGGCAGTGGTGAAGACCGCAGCGCAGTGCCCCGGCACAGGACTGGAGATGAGTGTCATCACCGCAGCGACTGCGGCCGGCCTCGATTCCTGTCCGTTCGAGGTCCACATCCGCGCCAGTGCGACCGAGCGCCTGATCATCCCCGGAATCAACCATGCCGGTGACACCGATCTGGTCCTGCACTGCGCCGTGTGCCGGGCACATGCGCTCGCCGTCTACGGTCCCCCGGCCGCCGAGGTCTTCGGACCGGTTCCTGCCGACCGCGTCGGTGCCTCGATGGTCAGCGAACTGCAGTGGGCACTGGACCATGCAAACACAACGTATGCCGTCCTCAACGCCTGCCGTGCACTGCGATTCGCCGATGACGGGCAGCTGTGCTCCAAGCTCGACGGCGGCGAATGGTACCTGGCGCGCCACGGGGCCAACGCGGTCGTGGCTGCGGCCATCGCCCACCAACGTGACGGACGTACAGGGCCGACGACGTCCGAAGCCGCCGCGTTCGTGGCGACGGCACTTGGCCGACTGGGCAGCCCGGACCTGCACTGGATTCCCCGCGACCGTGGTCGACTCCACCCGGAGCGGTGATCTCGGCATGTCTGGTGTGGTCAGGACGTCGGAGCCCTCCTGGATCACCCGTGCACAGGGCTGAGTCCACGCTGTTTCGCCAAGTTGGTGACCCGAACCCGCCGCGAGATCGCGGACGCCGCAGGCGGACGCGGAACCTGCAACTGGGGCACCGCATCCTGATGGTCGCGGCCCAACTAGTTGTGGAATCAAGCCGGCTCAGTGCTTTGCGATGCGATCGCCCCGCCCTGCAAGGGGGGTCGGATCACCGACAGTGATCCGGTCGGCACCCCTCCCCTGCCCATATGCCGCGACAAGAGCTTCCCCGTGGTCTTGGTGCGCATATCGAGCGGTCAAGTACTGCGCGGAGCAACCAGGCCGGATTCGTAGGCGAGGACTACAAGTTGTGCCCGGTCACGGGCATGGAGTTTGGCCATGGCCCGGTTGATATGGGTTTTCGCAGTCAGCGGGCTGATCACCATGCGGTCGGCGATCTCGTCGTTGGACAGGCCCCGCGCGACCAGGACAACAGCCTCACGTTCACGGGCGGTCAACTCCTCCAGCCCAGTACCGGTTTCGATGGGGAGTGGCCGGGTGACGTACCGGTTGATCAGCCTGCGCGTGATCGAGGGCGCCAGCAGGGCGTCGCCGCGAGCGGCGACGCGTACGGCATGCAGGAAGTCCTCTGGTACGACGTCCTTGACCAGGAATCCGGCAGCGCCGGCGCGCAACGCGTCGAAGACGTGTTCGTCCAAGCCGTAGTTGGTCAGGATGACGACGTGCACCCCTGCCAGGGCCGGGTCCGCGGCGATGCGCCGGGTCGTCTCGATGCCATCGATGACCGGCATCCGGATGTCGACGAGCGCAACATCGGGCAGGTGCTCTTCAGCGAGCTCCAGCCCCTCGCTGCCGTCAGCGGCCTCGGCCACCACTTCGATGTCGTCTTCGAGATCGAGAAGCGCTCGAAAACCGCTACGGATGAGCGGCTGGTCGTCGACCAGCAGGACACGGATCACAGCGTCCGGTCCACGGGGAGTTCAGCCTGGATGGTGAAGCCGCCTTCGCCACGTGGTTCGGCACGCAGCCGGCCGCCGAGTGCCGTGACGCGTTCACGCATGCCGAGCAGCCCGAGGCCGGGCACCGGGACGGTGGCCGACGTCGCCTTGCCGTCGTCGTCGACACGTATGACGAGGGATTCCGGACGGAAGTCGATCCGCACCGACGTGGTTGCCGCTTCCGCGTGCCGGGCGACGTTGGTGAGCGACTCCTGAACGATCCTGTAGACGGTCCGGTCCACAGCGGTCGGCACGTCGTGTCGCTGCCCCTCGATCGTCAGTGTCGCGTCCAGGCCGAACGTACGGGCCCGGTCCACCAGCTCGGAGACATCGTCGAGCCCGCGCGGTGGGGTCGTGTCGTCGTCGCGCAACGCCTCCAGTGTCGCCCGCAGTTCCCGGCTTGCCTCGCGCCCGGCCTCCTGGATGGCCAGCAGGGAAGGCGGCACCTCATCGCCCAGCCTGCGGGCCACGTGCACGGCGACCTCCGCCTGCACCTTGATGACCGAGATCTGGTGGGTGAGCGAGTCGTGCAGTTCCCGAGCGATACGGAGCCGTTCCTCGTCGGCGCGGCGCCGCGCGGTCTCCTCCCGGGTGCGTTCTGCCTCGTCCGCCCGCTGCTCTGCCTGCCGCAGTGCCTCTCCCGCGGCACCGGCCGCGATCAGCCAGGCAATTTCGAGGGCGTCTCGGGCGTGCGCGAGGACCTCGCCGGTGTTGTGCAGCCCCGCGGCCAGCGCCGCGAGCGGGAGCAGGGCCAGCATGACCACGCTCGCCGCCACCGTGACGGTGCGGTGTCCCGCACGTACGGCCGCGTACACCGCGAACAGGTACGCCACGGCGGGCACATCGAAACCGGCCGCCTGGTAGCCGACCGCGCTCAGCCCGGTGACGGCCAGGACGACAACCGGAGCCCGGCGGCGTACGCCCAGCGCCAGCCCGCCTGTCGTCAGCAGCACGTACCCGAGCAGGGCGAGGTCCGTATCCGAACGCTGTCCGGACAGCCCTGTGACCAGAAGCGCCGCCACCACACCGACAGCGATGGCCCAGTCTCCGAACCGGGCCCGGACGCCGGACTCACCTGCACTCATGTGCGCACCCTAACTGGCTGCCACCACGGGCGAGTCCCCCTCGCGAACGAGCGGCGGACTACCGCATACGCAGTACCTTCATACCTCCTGCGGCACCCGTGGCGGCCGGATACCGCATCAGCGGCAGTGCGAAGTGTCTGCGCCCGCCGGACGACCGCGGGCAGGGCCGGCAGACATGCTCGGGCAACACCCAGCCACAGGAAGAGAAGGAGTCCCTCGAATGTCAGTTCGTCGCCTGCTCGCCGCCGCCACCGCCACCGCCGTGCTCGGAAGCATCGGACTTGCCGCACCGGCGGCCGCGCACGTCTCGGCCCAGTCCGCCGCCGTCGATGCCTACAGCCTGACCACCGGGCGGCTCGTGGGCACCACGGCCGCGCTCGTGGCGCTGGCCGGCGTGGTCAGCGGTGGGCTGAGCCTTGGCAGCTCCGGCACCGGCAACAAGCGAATCAGGGCCATCGTGGCCCTCACGGCGGGGCTGGCCGGCCTGATCATCGGCACGCTCAATCTCGCCGTCGCCGACGGAGGTCCCGGAACCGGCAACGGAGTGGTCGGTGGGGCCTCGGCCCTGGTGCTGGGGCTGGTCGGCACCGCCCTCGGCGCCCTGGCTCTGGCGCGCTCCCGCCCCACCGGCTGACGTCAACCGATGGCCCGGGCCTCGGAAGCGGCGGTGGAGTCATCGTGCCTGCGACTGCGCCGCTGTTTGACCGGGCTCTGGGACTGGCGGGCCGCCACCCGTCGTGGAAGCGCCGGACCTGACCGCGTGTGGGTGGTGGGCGAGTGCGCAGCGGTTCGGACGGGAGCGGCTGCTGCCCGCGCGGCGGTGGCTGTTGGAGAACGTCCTCGGCCTCGAACCTCTCGGTGTGCTCGCACGGGGTGGGGCCACCGGTCACGGCAGTTCGGACGGTCCGTGTGACGACATGGGCTCCACGTGGTCCGGTCCTTCGCAGGGTGCGCCGACGAAGCGGGCTCGGTTCTGGACCGCAGAGTCGTGCCCGGTGGTGAACGGTGTTCTCCGGCGGAGCGGTACCGATGGTGTCAGCGTGGTGCGGACGCGTACACGTCCCTCACATCGTCCCTGGGCCTGGGCCTGTTCCGGCCGCACGGGCCCGCCGCGAACGCATGGAGCAGGTTCTCCGTGCTGCGGGTGACGAAAGCTCCCGTGCGGGCGTCCATGCCGTGGTTGCGTCCGTTCTCGCGGGTCCCCGCCATCAGAGCCTCGACCCACCGCATCGTCCCGGAGGCGAAGACGCCGGCCCCGCTCGGCACGGTGTAGTAGGCGGAGTCCGCGTGACTGGACCTGCCCTTACAAACGAGGGGGGAATGGGCGATGATCTCGAGCGGTGCCGGGGTGGGCACGCCGGGAGTGACCCGGTCGTACTCCACGCCGACCAGATGATCGAAGGAGGCCCCTCGCTTCACGCCTGTCCCCTCGAAGAGCCAGTGGTCGCTCCGGCGGACGACATACGGGGCGTCCACGGGGTAGCCCTCGTAGAGAACACCGGTGAGGGAGGACTCGGGAGAGGCGCTGGGCGGCCGGCGGAAGTCGTTGGTCGGCATGTCCGGGTGGTCGGCGAGGTACGGGTCTTTGCGGTAGTCGGTCTTGTAGCAGACGACGGTGCGGTCGGCGCCGGTGGCATCCGGCTCCAGCCTGACCCTGCGGAAGCAGGCGTTGGCCCCGAGGAAGGCCACGTTCGTACCTCTGTCGCGCGCCTGGGTGACGTATGCCCGTTGCTGCGGCGTCCAGTACTCGTCATGTCCCAGCGAGACGACTCCGGCCGCGTCATGGAGAATGCCGGGGTCGCGGTGGACGTCCAGGCCGGTGGTGTAGGCGAGCGGGATGCCCAGTCTCTCCGCCAGGACCACCGCCGCCCGTTCGTAAACCATGAACTTCTCGGCGCCGTTGCCGTCATAGGGCCGATCGAAGCTGACGGCGAGCGACCGTGTGCCGTACGCGCCGTTCTCGCCCTGGTAGAGGCTGTAGCCACCCCACAGGTTGTACGCCTGCCATGTTGCCGGGGCGTGCATCAACACGACTCTGCCCGCGGCGCTCGCCGAGCGGACGATCAGTGGCACATAGTGCTGGTGGGCGTCTTCCGAGTCCAGCCGGAGCAGATACGCTCCCTCCGGCCAGCCGCCGGTGCGGACGGGGAGTGTGCGTTGCCAGTCCGCCCGTACGGTGCGGGTGGCCTGGACCAGCCGGGGACGGGCCTGGACCGACCCGGCAACACGCTGCGAACGCCAGACCAGTCGCGCCTGCGCACCGTCGTACCAGCCGACGCGGTAGGCCGAGACCCGGAACGCCGGGGCGGTGGTGGAGACGTACAGGCCGAGCTCCTCGCCCGGCAACACACTCACCTTGTCGCCATAGCCCTCGATGGCTCCGGGCGGTCCCATCGAACGGACCCGCCAGTCGGTGTCCCCCGCCCGGGTGCTCTCCCCTCTCTCGGTGCGGCGGCCGACGCCGGGCGGGGCGGACCCGCCGGTCCCGGAGAAGTGGCAACCGGCCACCGCCACTCCGCCGGTCATCGCCCCGCTCACTGCCGCGGCGAGGAAGAGCCTGCGGTCCAACCGGCCGGGGATCCCTGCATTCTGCCGCTCACCGTGCTTCATGTCGCCCACCGAACCCCGTTCCGCAACACCGTCTCCGGCCATCGTCCCCTGCCATGTGCTCGGGGACGATCGGGCAGCGCCGAACCGGGGACGGGCCCCGTCGTGTCGCGCCATCGCAAGCAAACACAACGAGACCGCCGAGTCCTGTCAGGAAGCGGCCGGTCCCGGATCGCTCGTCCACCGCGGGCACACCCCGACCGGGATGGACAACCTGCTCAGGAAGGTCATGGGGGCGGGTCGGAACCGGAAACCAGGTGCGGGTTGTCGGTGGGATGGGGTGTGATCGGCGGTATGGCGATAGTGCTGAACAGGCCTGAGGTCGACAGGCTGAGCGAGGCTGTCGGTGCGCTGCGGGAGCGGCAGTACGACGGGGCGCCGCTGCAACTGCCCGGTGTCTGGTCGCGTACGACGACCGGGGCAGCGCGGTGGCGGCGGTGACGGTGTGGTCGGCCGGTCCGGGCAGGCCCGGGTTGCTCGAACCGATGGGCGTGCGGCGGGAGCATCGTCGTCAGGGCTACGGTCGGGCGATCACCGTCGCCGCAGCGGCCGCACTCCAGGAACTGGGCTCGTCGAGCGCGATCGTCTGCACTCCGAGCTCCAATGCCGGCGCCGTTGCCACCTATGAATCAGCCGGCTTCCGGCAACTCCCCACGGCCCGGGACCGATGCCGGAAGGCGTAGGGTCCTGCCACCAGAGCTACCGACACGCTCTGTACAAGCAGAATCCGCGATCGGGCCGGCCTGGTCAGGCAACGACGACAGGGGCACCGCTCAACGCAACACCGGCCCGGCGCAGCTCGTCGACTGCGGCCTGCGTGGTATCCAGGGCGACGCCGGCGGTGTAGTCGAGCAGGACCCGCACCGCAAAGCCCGCTCGTACGCCGTCCATTGCGGTGGCCTTCACACAGTGATCGGTTGCGATGCCTACGATGTCGAGATCGGTGACATCGCGGGCCTTCAGCCAGTCGGCCAACGTCGTACCGTCCTGGGTGAAGCCCTCGAAACCACTCTTCGAGGCGGAGTGCGCGCCCTTGAAGACGACCTCGTCGACCTGCCCGGAGTCGACAGCGGGCACAAAATCCGGATGGAACTCCCCACCTTCACTGCCGACCACGCAATGTACGGGGAACGAGTCCTGGAAGTCGGGGTTCTCGGAGAAGTGGCTGCCCGGATCGATGTGGTGGTCACGGGTGGCTACGACGAAGGCGTACTGCCCGCCTGAGCGCCGGAGCAATTCGGCGATGGCGGCGGCCCGGTCCGCACCGCCCTTGACCGGAACGCTGCCGCCCTCGCAGAAGTCCTTCTGCACATCGACGACGATCAGTGCTCGAAGCATGGGAAACGCCCTTCCCTCGGATACGGCCATCCCCCGATGGTCACCCTTCTGTCGGCGGACAAGCTCGCCCCTCGCCGGACATTCACCCGACCAGCACGGCACGCCCGGCCACGCGGTGCAGTTGTCCCTCTTCCGCAGGAATCACGGGTACAGAGAAGTCTCGCGGCGCGTTCCCTCGGCGCCCTCAGCCTTCTGCCCGAGGCCGTGGGGCGGACAGCCGAGGCAGGAAAGCGGCGGAAGACGGGCGGACCGGATCCTCAAGTGGCGGTGTCGCCGCGAGGGACGGCGAAGTCGTCGAGCGTCGCCGTGCCCGGCGCGAGGTGGCGCCACGACGGGCCGGACAACGACAGAATCGCGATCGCGGAGGTCGGGTACTTCACGCGTGCCCGCGCGAGTGCCTCAGCGTCTCCACCTCCCGCGAGGGACAGGACCAGGTCCTGCACTCCGGGCTGGTGGCCGATCAGCAGAACGGTCCGCCATCGCTCCGGCACGTCGCGCAGAACAGCGGACAGAGTGGACGCGCTCGCCTCGTACACCCGTGGCTCGAACACCCCCTCCGGTGACGCGCCCAGCTGCGCCGCGACCAGATCCCATGTCTGCCGGGTACGACGGGCGGTCGAGCAGATGACCAGGTCGGGCACGCATCTCGTCACGTACAGACGGCGTCCGGCTGACGGGGCATCCCGGCGCCCCCGGCCCGCGAGCGGGCGTTCGTGATCGGGTACGCCCTCCGGCCAGGCCGACTTGGCATGCCGCAGCACAATCAATCGGGGCGGAGCGGGCTCGGCCACGGGCTCAACCCGCTTCCCGCAGCGGAAGGCGTCCCAACTCACGGCTGAGTTCCAGACCGAGAGTCCGGGTCACCGCTTCACGCGTCCGGCGGTCAATGATCGTGGTCGTCACAGCCTGATTCCCTTCCCCGGCGGCCAGTTCAGTCCATGCATCCGGTGAGCTGAAGGTAGGCGTGCTGGGCATCCGCGACCAGTCGGTCGGCCTCCTTTCGGCTGCCACAGCCCATCACCTGATACGTGGAGCCGGGTGAGAGCCGACCGAGGGCCGCTGCCCACACTGCGGGCTCCGCATGCCAGCGGCCCAGATCTGCAGTATCGACCAGTCCGATGAAGGGCTCGGCCTCCGCAACGCACACCACCTCGTCCACGTCACGTCGGCCGTCGCTCAGGTGCAACACCGCCACCGGCCAGGCCGTCACTTCGTCGCCCGGCCGTGCCGGCTCCTGCATCAAGACCATGGTCCGCACGGACCCACCGTCCGTGTCGAGAGTGTCCTGAGCACATCCTTCGCCGACGGGCCAGCCGCCGACACGGCTCGGTGCGTCGTGCTCGGTGGCCTCCGGACCGCCGTGCCTCCCGATGGAGGACCCTATGGTCGACTCGACCTCGACCTTGATGCGGGACACCGCGCCACCTCCCGTAATGCCGGACGGCTGGATCGCACAGGGGCCATCAACGCCGCATCGGCGCGGTTACGGCGAGCCTCATCGCCCGATGTGTCCAGTGTCCCGCGCAGGGCCGGGCGGTACAACTGCCGGTCCCGGCGGACGGGAGAACGTTCCCGATGCCCGGTGGGCCTGCCCGAAGCGGTGATCTCGTTGAAACGGGGCCGTCGTGGACCACAAGACTGTCACCCACCGGCGCTCTGTGGAACCACCGCGCCTTGCACGAATCGCCGGAGGTGGGCACGCACGGCGTCCGGCTGCTCCAGCCAGGGTTCGTGTCCTGCACCCTCGATCCGGGTCAGGGGAAGGGCGAGCCGGAGGGCGAGAGATTCAAGTGCTGACACAGGGCGGGGATCCTCGGCACCAGCGAGGAGCTCCGCTCGCGCGGGCAGTCGCACGCGCAGCTCGGCGAGGTGCTCGTCGAGCGGGTCCATGCGTCCTTCTCTTCCGAGTTCGCTGTTCATGGCCCAGTTGACGGGGCGACGCTGCCGGGCGCCCTGTGCGGCCCACCGCCATCCGCGTCCGGGGTCTGCGTGATCGGTGAACCACGCCAGTGTGAGCAGCTCGACCTCCTGCTCCTCCGTACGGTGAGGCAGACCTTCCAATTCACGGAGCCGCTGTTGCTGTGCCGGCGACATGCGGCGGCCACGTTCCGCTCGGTCCCCGGTACGCCAATCACCGACGAACGGCCCGCACAACAGCAGCATTGCGGCAACCCGGTCAGAGTGCTTCAGGCAGAACCGGCTCGCCAGGTCGGTGCCGTAGGAATGCCCGATCAGCACGGCCTCGGGGACGCCCCATGCGTCGAGCAGTTCGGCGAGATCGTCGACATGCCGGGCGAAGGAATGACTGCCCTGCCATCGGGACCGGCCCGTGCCACGCTGGTCGTACCGGTACACAGGCGCAAGGTCCGCGATCATGGGGGCGACATCGCCGAGGTAGTCCGGCAGACCGGGACCGCCATGGAGCAGGACCACGGGGGGTTGCCGAGTCATGTCCCCCAGCGCCGTCCAGCGCAGTCGAGCCTTGTCGGTCATTGGCACGAGGCCTTCTGTCTCCATCGAGGTCACAGCAGGGAACCTATCGGTGTCACTGGGTCGGCGGCTGGGGTGGCCGAGACAGAAGCAGGCGCTGGAGGTTCTGTGGCCCGCCGCGTTCCGGCAGGATGCGTACGCCGCAGGCAGCGGCGGAAGCCGTCGCGGCAGGCGCGGTGGTCAGGCCACAGCCTGCGGCCACGGGGCGTGGTTCGTCAGTTCCTGAATCGAGCACGGTGCTCACTCTGCCCTCCGAGTCCCGTCGACGCGAGCCGCCCCGTCGTCGGCAAGGACGCCGAACGCGGGACGGTGAATTTCCGGAGCTCCTCAGGTCTATACATCCAGGGAAGCCTTGAAAACGGATGGAGAGCGGTATGAGCAGTCGCGGATTTGATGGCAAGGACAGCGCCTCACAGCCGGAACTCGTGGATCTGAAGCCGGTTACGACAGCGGTTGTCCGTGGTGTCGTCCCGATGTCCGGCCTGCGGGAGTTCTTCGACGCTTCGTTCGGAGCCCTGGCCCGGTCCTTCGCGGCGCAGCAGATCACCGTGCTGAGTCCAGCCTTCGGCCTCTATCACGGGTCGCCGGGCGAGACCCTGGACCTGGAAGTCGGGTTCGTGACGGACCAGGCGGTTCGGCCGGAGGCCGGGGTCGTGGTCGGTTCGCTGCCCGGGGGCAGGGTCGCGCGGCTGACCCACTCCGGATCGTTCGACGGCCTGGGGGCCTCCTGGGCACGGCTGCACACCTGGATTCAGGCATGCGGGCTGTCCGCCGGTGAGGACAGGTGGGAAATGTACGTAACGCAACCTTCACCGGACATGGATCCGCGTGACCTGCGCACCGAACTCAACTGGCCGGTGGCGGACTGACGGACCCGCCGCAGGGATACGGGCGCCGACCCCGCCCGCATGCGCTGGCCGGCGAGAACAGGCATCGCAGCGAAACCCGCTCGACTCGGTCACCTTCTTGAAGAGAACCTGTGGGCATGGAGTTCTTCTGCTACCACCGCGACCGGCCCGGCTCCGCAGCGCTGCGCGCCGGGCTACTGGAGAAGCACTGGTCCTATATGGACAGGTACGCGAAGGAGATGATCGCGCGGGGCCCGACCCTCGCCGGCGACACACCCACCGGCAGCATGCACATCGTCGATCTGCCTGATCCCGCTGCCGCCCGCGCGTTCGCCTTCGACGAACCCGGCTTCCAGGCCGGTGTGTACCGGGACGTGCTGGTACGACGATGGCGCAACCTGCTGGGGCGCACCATGTGGGACTTCTCCGGCGGCCGGTCCGGAGGCAACCGGTACCTGGTACTCGGCCTCGGCGAGGGCCGGGCCGCCGATCTCGCGGTGCCGCCCCATCGGGACGAACTGATCGCCTATGGACCGCTGCTGTCCGACGACGGCGCCGCCTGGTTGGGCACGGCGGTGTTGATGCGGGCGCCGGACCCGGGCGCGGCACGCGCCGTTCTCACCGCGGAACGGTACGCCGACATCGAGGTGCACAACTGGCAGTTCGGCGGGCGACCGTCATGACATGAGGGCGTCCGAGGTCGCCGGTTGCGCCGAAGTCCTTCGGGTCGTTCAGTATCCTCGTGTTTCGCCTGCGCCCGCAGTGCATCGGTCTGACGCCCACCGATGGACTCGGGGGCCGCGGCTGAAGGACCGGCTTCGGCGAGCGCGCTGCGCGTCGCACCGGCTTGACCCTCGGCGATGCGCGGCGCCGAAGTGCCCGCGGAGTGCTTCGCTCACGCGTCCGGCACCCAGCTGCCGTGGAAGCCGAGCGGCACCCTTCCCGGCAGATGGATGCGGGCCAGAGGGCGGCCGGTGAAGTCCTGCGCGGAGAGGACCACCAGGTCGCTCGCGCCGCGGTCGGGGTTGTGCACGTAGGACAGGAGGTAGCCGTCGTCCTCGTCGCGTGCCCCACAGCGCGGCACGAACACGGGCTCGCCGGCTGCCGCGCCGTCCGGGAAGCGGTGCACCTGCCGGCTGCCTCGCAGCATGTCGTGCTTCACCAGGCAGTTGGTGAACTTGTCGTCCGGCGGTATCCCGTCGACCGTCTCGTAGGCACGCCACATCTCCGCCGCGCTCGCCGCGTACGCGAAGCGGTGCCGCCGCGACACCAGGGACTCGTTGACGCGGGGGAATTCCTGCGGCAGGTCGTCGAGCCGGGTGCTGCGGACACGGTTCGCACGCAGGTCGATGGTCCAGCGGTCGAGCACGGGTGTGCCCGTCGTGGAAGGCCCGCCGTTGCCCCGGCCCGCGGCGTAGAACGGCGCGGGCATGGTGGTGAGTTCCATGACGATGGTGTCGCCCTGGTCGTAGGCGTTGAGCGTGTGCGAGTAGAACACCGGATCGATCTCGAACCAGCGGACGGCGCCGCCGGTCCGCGGCATCACCCCCACCCGCATCGCGTGTTTCGGGTTCCAGACGTACGGCACGGGTGCGCCCGCCTCGGCGGCGGCCATGTCGAAGGTGACCGGCACGTCGACGATCACCACGTGCTTCCCTGTGAGGGCGAAGTCGTGCATCATCGGCGCGTCCGCCACCGGGATCCTGGTGGTCCGTGCCACCCGGCCGGTGCGGTCGATCACGAGGTGCCGCACGTGGTCCCAGGTCGGGTAGTACGTCACCGCGTGCAGTTCGTCCGCCGCCGCGTCGTACTTGGTGTGCGCGGTGAAAGCGTCCTCCAGTGTGGAACGGAAGTCGTGGGGCCGCACGGTGTTCAGCTCGCCGTCCAGTTCGTACGGCAGTGGTCCGCTCTCCTGGAGGGCCAGGATGCGCCCCTTGTACGGGATGACGTGCGTGTTGCAGGCGAAGTCGTCCGGCGGCGCCTCGCCCGGGTACGGCTCTCCCAGCTTCCGCGCCACCTCCGAGGAGCGGACCCACCGGTTGCGGTACCACTCGGCGTACCCGCCGCGCAGCCGCACCCCGTGCACCATGCCGTCGCCGAGCATCCAGTGGTGGGCCCGCAGGTCCTCGATGCCCAGTGCGTTGGGGCCGGTGCGCAGGTAGCGGCCGTCCCGGTCGCGTGGAATCCGGCCGGTCACTTCGAGGCCGAACGCGGTGAGTTCCTCGGTGACCGGGGCGAAGGCACCTTCCAGGAACGGGGATGCCTCCCCGCCTCCAGCGCCTGTGCCGATGGTGGCGGCCTGTGCCGCGGTGGCGTCGTGGCCCGGACCGTAGCCTCCGGCGACACCGCCGGCCGCTGCGAGTGCTGCTCCTCGGAGGATCGTTCGGCGTGTGTGACCGGTCATCGCTCTTCCCCGTCCGCGATCAGTGCCCGGCGGGTCCTCGCCGGTGCCTGGGAAGAGTCTGCTGCGCTGTCGACGGCGAGTCAGGTGGCCTGAGCCCCACGTCGGGGTGGTGCTGGCGCCACCCCCGCATCGGCCGTCATCGGCCCTGACGGGCGGGGCCTCACCTCCGCGGCTCAGCCGATCGCGAAGGCTCCTTTCGCCGTCTTCCGTGCTGACCTTTGCGCCCGATGTGCACGTTAGGGTTTCCGACAACCAGAACAAGGCACTTACGCGAACCGGGAGTTGAGAATGGCGCACGCTATTGCCGCGCTGGCGGTGGAACTTGCTGACATGGCTGCGGCCGATCACCAGTCCTCAATCCTTGCGAACAGCGACGACCCGGCCGAGCAATTGGCGTGGCGCCGGCTGACCGCACGACACGGTGACCGGCTCGGCGAGATCATGGACGAGTACGGATGGCCGACGGCGGATCTGGTCGGTGAGGAGGCCGCGCGTGCGGCATGGTTGATCGCCCAGCACGCCGACCGGCAGCTCGCCGTCCAGCGCCGTGCTCTCCAGCTGATGCAGCAGGCGGTGTCGGCGGGCGCGGCCGGCCCGCGCGAGCTGGCCTTTCTGCGCGACCGCACGCTGGTCAACGAGGGCCGCAAGCAGGTCTACGGCACTCAGATCGCCGGTGTGAAGGACGGGGCGCCGGTTCCGTGGCCCTGCGAGGAGCCCGAGCGTATGGACGAGTTGCGTGCGGAGGTCGGTATCGAGCCCTTCGACGAGTACGTCGCCAAGTTCGCGATGACCTGACGACCCGTTCGTAGTCGCGTCGACGGTCGCGAACCCGGATCCGAGACGCCCGGTCAGACCAGGTCCAGCATCGCGACCGTCACCATGAGAAGCAGTCCGACGTAGGCCCAGGCATGGATGCGGTCGGGAATCCTCGGCGGACGTCGCCGCAGCACCGCGATCACCGGCAGGGCCCCCAGGAGCAGCGCCGATGCGGCGCGGACGTCGATGAGCCCCACCAGTCGTACCTGTGCGTGCGTGGCGGCGGGGACCGCTGCCACGCACAGGGACACTGCGGTGGCCGGCAACGCGATGGCGAGGGTGAGGGGGTTGGCCAGTGCGGTCGCCACACTCATCGGGTGCCCGGCGCGTCGCATCGCGGGGACGGTCATGACGCTGCCGCCCACGCCCAGGAAGGCGGCGACCGCACCGATCGGTGCACCGAGGGCGGACGGCAGCGGACGCGGGGCACCGGGTGCCGTCGCGGCGTGGTTGCTCGGGCGCAGGAAGCCGGGGCGCAGAACCAGGTCGATGATGGTGAGCACGACGTACGCGACAAATGCCCAGCGGGTCGGAGCAGCCGGAGCGAGCCGTGTGGCCAGTGCGCCGGCCGAGGCACCGGCCGCCAGCAGCAGGAGCAGCATGCCGCTGCCGCGGAGCGAGAGGAGTACCCGACGCGGCGTGACCGCCGTGGCGAACCCCGCGTTCACCACCATCACGAGGGCCGAGGTTGCCGTGGCCACCCGCATCGCGTCCGCGCCGAGTGCCGCGTCCGCCCACACCACGACCGGTACCGCGACGAACCCTCCACCGAAACCGAACAGCACGGTCGTCACCCCGGTGAGGAGCCCGACCCCGATCAACATCACGAAGTCCATGGGTCCCACCTCATCAGCCACGGTGAGCTGCTCGCATGCGATGGTCGGCACAGTTCTTTCGTGTGTCAGCCACTAGTGTGGACAGGGTGAAGAACGTCCCGCTGGCCGATGTCGACCACGTCGACCGGGCCGTCCTGCCGATCGGCACCGACTATCCGCCCGGCCACGTACTGGACTGGCACGAACACCGGCGTGCCCAGTTCCTCTACGGTGCCACCGGAGTCATGGTCGTCGACACGGCCGAGGGGACCTGGACCGTTCCGCCGGAGCGCGCCGTACTGATCCCGCCCACTACGCGGCACCGGGTTCGCATGCTGGGTGTGAGCACCCGGAGCTTGTACGTCGAGCCGCATGCCGTGCCCTGGTGGCCCGCCGGCTGCACGGTCGTGGACGTACCGCCGCTGCTGCGCGAGCTGCTTGTGGCCGCTGTCGAGTTCGAGGCCGACTACAGCCTGTCCGGGCGTGAGGGGAGCATCGCCGCACTCCTCCTGCACGAGATCGCCGAGCGTGCCCCGCTCCCGTTCCACGTGGGGATTCCGGCCTCCGCCGACCTCGCGAGGCTCTGCCGTGAGTACCTGGCGGCCCCGGACGCCGACGCGACCAATGCCGTGTGGGCCGCCAGGACTGCCATGAGCGAACGGGCCTTCACCCGTCGTTTCCGCGCCGAGACCGGGGACAGCCCAGCCGTCTGGCGGGGCCGGGCCCGCCTGCTCGCGGCCGTCCCGCTGCTGCGCACGGAGTCGGTCAGCGAGGTCGGTGGCAGGATCGGCTACGCCTCTCCCGCGGCGTTCACCGCCGCCTTCACCCGCGCCTTCGGTATGCCCCCGTCCCGCTTCTCCGCGAGCCGCCGGGACAGCGGCCGACGCTGACTGCTGCGCGGAGCGGGAACTGCGATGCCGCGCCCATCACGGGTGCCCGGTCTGCTGCACCGGCCGCCCTCCGGCCTCCCGCGTGCCTTGCCACCCCGGCAGCACGCCACCTCGTCTCGCGGACCGGGCGGATGGCGTCAGCCTCCTGGGAGCGGATCGACTTCGCCGACCACACCGGAACGTCCTGCGGGAACGCCGACGATCTGGACCACCACATGCTCCCGGACGGATTCGCCGAAGACCTCGGCCACGGCATCCGTGATGGATGTGATCAGTCGCGCGGGGGCGTTGTCGACTCCCGGAAGATTCAACGCGACCTCGCGTACGTTCAGTGAGACCACCGGCGCGTTGACAGCGGCGGGTGCACCGCCGACGCCCCAGCGGTGACGCGGGATGCCGAACAGCTCGACGACCGCCATGGAGCGCGCCCGCTCTCCGTACACCCTCACCAGCGCATCGGTCAGGGCAAGGATCAGTCTCGGCTCGGCCTTCCCGTCGAGTTCTTCTTCGTGGATCCGTACCTGGAAGTGCGGCATTGCTTCTCCGTTCAGTCGGCTCGCTTCAGTCGGCTCGCTACCATGAAGACAGTTTTGCTTTGCATGTTAATTCACTTTGCAACCAAAGGTATTTTTGAGGGGTCATCGGTGTCAAACGAAGAGGTGGACGACGCGATCAGGGCACTGCTGCTGCTCATGCCGCGCATGGTCGGGCGTGCGAAGCGGATCCCGGTTCCGGAGGAACTCCAGTCACTCGCACTGGCGCCACGGCACCTGTCACTGTTGTCCTGTCTGCTCTTCGACGGTCCGATGACCGTCAATGAACTGGCCGCGCGCCTGGAGGTGGCGCCGACCACAGTCAGCCTCATGGTCGGCGAACTGAGCCGGAAGGGCGTCCTCGAACGGCGCGAGGACGAGGCCGACCGACGCCGCCGGATCATCAGCATCACCGTCGAACGGCGTCCCGCCATCGATGGTTGGCTGGCGCGGGGAGCGCGTGCCTGGCGGCAGGCGCTGGAACCGCTCTCCACCGAGCAGCAGGCGATGTTCGTACATACTTTGCGGACGTACGAAACCGCCATGGCCGAAGCGGAGACGGAGGCGGAGGCAGGCGTGGACGGCTGAGCGGCCGATGCGGCGCAGCGACGAATGCGCCGGGGTCTCTCCGGCGGTCCGGTGGACCCGGACACCGCGAACGGTTCGCCCGGGCTCATCCACAGGTGCAAAAAAAGTTGGACGACGATGTCGAGAACCCATGACCGGCTCCGTCCCTGCCAGGAACGCGACCACAATGGGTCGCACCAGCACCGAGGAGACAGAACGATGGCCAAGTACTTGCTGCTCAAGCACTACCGGGGCGCCCCGGCCCCGGTGAACGACGTGTGCATGGACCAGTGGACGCCGGAGGAGATCGCGGCACACATGCAGTACATGCACGACTTCGCGGCCCGGCTCGAAGGGACCGGCGAGTTCGTCGACGGTCAGGCTCTCGCCCCCGAGGGGACGTGGGTCCGGTACGACGGCGAGGGGCGTCCGCCGGTCACCGACGGCCCGTTCGCCGAGACCAAGGACCTCATCGCCGGCTGGATGGTGATCGACGTCGACAGCCACGAGCGCGCCGTCGAACTGGCCGGGGAGCTGTCGGCCGCCCCCGGGGCGGGCGGGAAGCCGATCCACGAGTGGCTTGAGGTACGCCCGTTCCTGGCCTGCCCGCCCACCATCACGGAGTGACCTCATCGATGAAAGAGGCCCTGCTCCGGAGCCTCACGCCGAGCGTGCTCGGGATCCTCGTCCGCCGCGGAGCCGATTTCGCGGCGGCCGAGGACGCCGTGCAGGACGCGCTGGTCGAGGCAGTCCGCGTCTGGCCGGCCGAACCGCCGCGGGACCCGAAGGGATGGCTGATCACCGTGGCGTGGCGCAGGTTCCTGGACGCGACCCGGGCGGACGCCGCCCGCCGCCGGCGCGAGGACCGCGTCGAAGAGGAACCGGCTCCTGGGCCCACGCCCGCGGTGGACGACACACTTCAGCTCTACTTCCTGTGCGCCCATCCATCGCTGACGCCGTCTTCCGCGGTCGCGCTCACACTGCGCGCCGTCGGCGGGCTCACCACCCGCCAGATCGCCCAGGCGTATCTGGTGCCCGAGGCAACGATGGCGCAGCGCATCAGCCGGGCCAAACGCACCGTCTCGGGCGTGCGGTTCGAGCAGGCCGGCGATGTCACCACCGTGCTGCGCGTCCTCTACTTGGTCTTCAACGAGGGCTACTCCGGCGACATCGACCTGGCCGCCGAGGCCATCCGGCTCACCCGACAAGTCGCGGCCGCGATCGAGCACCCCGAGGCGGCGGGGCTGCTCGCCCTCATGCTGCTTCACCACGCCCGTCGCGCCGCCCGGACCGCGCCCGACGGCAGCCTGGTGCCACTCGCGGAACAGGACCGGGCGCGGTGGGACACCGGAGCGATCGCCGAGGGTGTCGAGATCCTCCAGAGGGCCCTCGCACGCGACCGGCTCGGCGAGTTCCAGGCCCAGGCCGCCATCGCGGCGCTCCACGCCGATGCCCCCACCGCCGAGGAGACCGACTGGGTGCAGATCGTCGAGTGGTACGACGAACTGGCGCACCTGACCGACAGCCCGGTCGTCCGGCTCAACCGCGCGGTGGCCGTCGGCGAGGCCGACGGACCTCGTGCCGGCTTGGCGGCGCTCGCTGCGCTGGACGACTCGCTGCCCCGCTACGCCGCGGTGGCCGCGTACCTCCACGAGCGGGACGGCGACCCGACGACGGCAGCACGGCTGTATGTCGAGGCGGCGCGTAAGGCGCCCAACCTCGCCGAGCGCGACCACCTGACGCGCCAGGCCGCCCGGCTCAACGCCCGGAGGTGTCTCTGACGGGTCACGCTCGTCGTCCGCAGTGGTGGACGGCGTGACCCGTGGCGCCTTCGTCCTCGTTGCCGCGGCCTCAGAGGCTCAGCACGACGACTGCCCCGATGCCACCCGCGAAAGCCGCGAATGCGGCTTCCGGCCAGCCGCCCCTCCCCCAGCGGAACGGTCTGTCGAGGGCGAACCGGCCGGGACCGATGGCGGCGACGGCCAGCGCCACGACCGCGATGCACACGTTGTATTCGACACCGCCGTTCGTTTCCCACAAGCCGTGTGCTGCGGTGACGGTCGCCATGGCGTTGATCATGACGCCGATCAGGGCTGCCGCTGCCAGTGGGGTGAACAGCCCCAGGGCCAGGCCCAGGCCGCCCAGGAACTCGGAACCGCCGCAGAGCGCGGCATAGACCGCCCCGGGGTGGTAGCCCAGAGCGGCGAAACCCCTGCCTGTCGCGTCGAGACCTTCGCCACCGAGTATTCCGAAGAGCTTCTGGGATCCGTGCCCGGCCATGAGGAGGCCGAAGGTGATCCTGACAAGGAGCAGACCACAGTCACCGGCGGATATCGCAGGCTTCGCCGGGACGTGGGCCGTCGGCCGGGGCGGGGCGCGCAACTTCTCATCGATGAACTTCATTGGAGGCTCCCTCTCAACCGGGCTGCCGCCCCGCCCGTTCCGCCGGGCCGCCGCCCGTTTTCATTGAGATACGCGATATTGATCTTCTTTCCATCGTTACGCCTCCCCCGGCCGGGATCGACCCCGCAACGGTGGAGTGCGCGCGGTATCAGCAGGTGCGAGGAGGCGTGGCTGCCTCCGGTGCGGGGCGGTCCGGGCCCGCGCGCGGATTCGTGGTGCAGGAAATGACCGCGGCGGGTCCGTCACCGTCCCTTCGGCGCTCACGGAGACAGTCCGCGAGATCGGAGCCCTCCTTCACTTCGACCTCGCCGAGGGCCGCGAACACCTCCAGCGGTGCTGCCTCCAGGCCGGCGCCGGCCGCCGCGTAGGTGGAAGACGGCCGAGGTCGCCGGCGTACGCGTCGAGCGGCACGGTCACGGGCTCCGGGGACACCCCCGCCCCGCTGCATTGCCGGACGTCCTGGCGGTCGCCGCGCTCGGGCCGGGCGGCGTCCCTGATCAGAAGCTCGCGCCCCGAGGTGCGTTTCACACGGGCCGGCGGCGTCTTCGATCACGCCCCGCTCAAGGGCACCGATTCATCCGGGAGTTGGAGCAAGGATGCCGTCGGCGAGATGAACCGGCACCACAAGCCGTCCGGGGCGGTGGAGGAGACGGCGCGTTCACCGTCACCGGGACCCGGTGACATCGGGCCGGGAGAAACCGAGGGCGGTTCTCGATGACCCGGCGCTCGCGATGTCCCAGGCGTTGGGGAGCGCAAGGGGTGCGGGCGGGGTGTGCAGAAAGCGGAAGAGGCGCGCGTCGTCTTCTTGCTCCAAACGGACGGAGTGCCCTGACTATCTCGACGCCACGCGCTCCTCGGGGGCGTTGACGGTCGTGGACCGTATCGCGAAAGAGGACAGCGCCGCGAGGCCCGCCACACTCGCGGCGAGGGCCAGACCGCCAGGAAGGGACCAGATCGCAAGCGGCCCGCCGACCGACGCTCCCAGCGCGAATCCGGTGATCTTCAGGCTGGCGCCGGTGGTGAAGATCTGGCCGCGCAGGTGTTCCGGGGCCTCGCGGTGACGCACCGCGAACAGAGCGGCCAGTTGAGGTCCTTCAGCGATCCCGGCCAGCAGCGCGGCCCCGATCAGCACGGTCGGCCGGCCCGACGCCGCCAGGGCCAGCGCGGCAGCCTGGACAACGGCACTGGCCCAGATGATCGTGTCGGGCCCGACCGAGCGCGGATACCTCGCAAGTACGGCGTTGGCCGCCAGAGCGGAAACCGCCGCGCAGGAGAGCAGCATCGCACCGCGACCGGCTCCGCCCAGGACGCGCTCGCCGAGGAGCGCGACGCAGGCCATCAGCATGCCCTGAGCCGCGCAGGAGACGGTCGAGGTGAGAGTCGCCCTGGCCAGCGGCGGTCTTCTGACGATGACCCGTACTCCGGCGGCAAGATCACTGAACACCGAAGTCGGCCGAGGAGCCCGCCCCCGACCGCCCCTGGTGTCCCGGACGGGCAGCGTCCATGCGGCGGGCAGCGCCAAGCAGATGAGCACCGCGGAGACCACCACGGCGGTCGGCGCGCCCAGCCCCTCCGCCACGCCGCCGGCGAGAGCGGGCCCGGCCAGGCTCGCCGCACTGAATGTCATGGCATCGAGGGCGTTCGCCCGGGGCAGGCCGTCACCCGGCACGACCCGAGGCAGTTGGGCCGTCCATCCGCCCGACAGGGCCGGTCCCAGCATCCCCGTGCACACTGCGATCAGGACGGTGACGGCGAACGGCAGGCGGCCGAGCCCCACAAGGATCAGCCCCAGGCCGGTCGCGTACAGGGCGAGAGCTCCGGCCAGCAGGTGACCCGGCCGTCCTGCCCTGTCGAGGAGCGCCCCCAGCACCGGCCCTCCCACCGCGGCGGAGATCGTGATACCGGCAAGCAGCGACGACGCGTCGGTGGCCGATCCGGCCACTGTGAAGGCCGCCAGCATCAGCGCCGGTCCTGACATCTCGTCCCCGGCGCGGGCTGCCACGGCTCCCGTGAGATAGAGGTGCAGTGGGTAACGCGTTTTCATGAGAAAGACGTTATGGAAGTAACTCAAAGGTCTGCAATATGCGTTACATTGCCTGTGTGTCCCCCACCATCGACGACTGGTCCACTCGGCACTCCGTGCTGACCATGGCTCGGCGGACCGCCGCCCTGATCAACGTTCTCGACGAGGACCGTCCCGGCCCGGCCGAGGTGGCCGATGTGCTTCGCACATTCGGCGAGCCGGACCCAATCGACCTCACCGTTCACGATGTAGCCGGGATGCGTGCGGCTGCCGCCCTGCTGCGGGAGGTCTTCGCCGCCGAGAGCACCGACAGTGCCGCCGCCGGTCTCAACCGCCTCCTGCAGGAACACACCGGACCGCTCCGCCTGACTTCGCACGCCGGCAGTACCCCCTGGCACCCCCATCTCGACGACGATGACAACGCTCCCTGGGACGAGTGGCTCCTCGCCTCGTCCTGCATCGCCCTGACCGTCCTCATCTGGGACCACCAGCGTCCGCCCGGCAGGATCTGCTCATCGCCCAGCTGCCGGACCGTCTTCATCACCCAGGGCAGCGGCCCGGAACGCCGCTACTGCTCCCGCCGCTGCGCCACCCGCGAACGGGTCGCGGCCCACCGCCGCTCGCGCTCCGCCGAGCAGTCGAGCGAAACCGCGCAGAGCACCCCCGGCCCCAGCCAGTAGAGCACCCGGATCCGGATCAGCCGTCTCCCGCAGGCGATCCCGCAGCCGTCGCCCGCAGGCGATCCTGTCCGCCGAGGTGCCGCGGGCAGATGGCCGAAGTCCGGGGGTTAGCCCTACCTGGAATCGGCCGGGTAGCGGGATCGTGCCGGGCCGTCGCATCCGGGAATGCTGGGTCCGGCACACACCACTGGTATCTCAACTGGTGTCTCGACGTTCCATAGGAGTTGGCTCGTGCGTGGGCAGGCAAGGCAGAGGGTTCGTTCTTCCGGGCAGCGACGGGGCGGCCGGCGCAGAGCCGTGTCCGCCGCGGCCGCCGTGGTCGTGGGTGCCATGGCTGTGGGTGTTCTGGCATCGCCCGCGGCGTACGCCGCCCCGAACCCGAGGCCGGACGCCGTCCAGCAGGGCCTGAATGCACTGCTGCACTCCGACGGCCTGCCCGCCGCGCTGGCGAGCGTCACGGACCGTGCGGGACATACCCGCACCTACACCGCGGGAGTCGGTGATCTGGCCACCGGCTCGAAGGTGCCCAGGGACGGGCAGGTACGGATCGGCAGCAACACCAAAACATTCACCGCGGTGGTCGTGCTGCAACTGGTCGGCGAAGGAAGGATCCGCCTCGACGCACCCGTCGACACCTACCTGCCGGGGCTCGTACGCGGAGACGGCATCGACGGACGCCACATCACGGTCCGTCAGCTGCTCCAGCACACCAGCGGGCTCCCCAACTACAGCAACTACCTCGGTGAGGACGTCCGTTACTTCGCCCCCCGCGAGCTTCTCGGCATCGCTCTCCAGCACAAGGCCGACTTCGCCCCCGGGACGGACTGGAAGTACAGCAACACGAACTACGTGCTCGCCGGGCTGATCGTCGAGAAGGTCACCGGCCACCCCCTCGCCAGGGAGATGGACCGGCGCATCATCAAGCGCATCGGGCTGCACCACACCTACTTCCCCTCCCCCGGAGACGCGACCATCCGAGAGGCCCATCCCAAGGGCTACTACCGGGATTCGGCCGACGCGCCGCTGGTCGACGTCACGGAGATCGACCCCTCCTGGGGGTGGGCCGCAGGTCAGTTGGTCTCCACCGACTCCGACCTCAACCGGTTCTTCACCGCACTCCTGTCCGGCGACCTCCTCAAGGACGCCCAGCTCACCCAGATGCGCACCGGCACCGAACCCGCCGACGCCACCTTCGGTCCCGGCGCCCGCTACGGACTGGGGCTCGTGAGCAAGCCGCTGCCCTGCGGCGGCCTCTATTGGGGCCACGGCGGCAGCTTCCCGGGGTACGAGACCCGGGGCGGCGCCACCGACGACGGCCGCGCCGCCAACATCGCGGTGACCATGCAGCTGACCGACGAGGCGGCCAGGGAGCGCGTCGACAGTGTCGTGAACACGGCTCTGTGCCGCTGAGCCCCACCTGACCGTGGTCCGCCCTCACCCGCCGGACGCGCCTGCCGAATCCAGGTGAGACCTGCAATGCGCGCACCGGCGGGCGTGCCGGGGGCACGCCCGCCGACAGCCGGTGGCAGAAGTGGCGCGGAGCAATCGGGTGTCACTCCCTTCCTGCTCGGGTCAGGGCGTCCTCGGCCTGCGCGGCCAGGGCGGCAACGAGCCCGGCTGCCGACGGCAGGTCGTCGACGAGGTCGATGCCTTCACCGGCCCACACCGGCAGCGGCGGCACCTCGCCTCGCGCCACATCGTCCTGATAGGCACGCCGGGCCTCCAGGTCTGCGGCGAGTTCCGCCTCCCTGCCCCGCCAGCGGTCGAGGTAGGAGTGGCCGAGGGTGCGAGCGGTGTAATTCGTCGCCGCCCATCCGGATCCCCTGGCGATGTCGAGAACACCGCTGCGCTCGGTGTCCTGCCCGCGACCGCGGACGATCGCCTCCGCGGTCGCGGGATCGACCAGGGACTCGGCCGTGGCCTGGAAGCGGGTGCCGAGGAGTGCGCCGGCGGCCCCCAATGCCAAAGCGGCGGCCACACCGCGGCCGTCGGCGATCCCACCGGCCGCCAGGACCGGCACCGGCGCCGCCAGGTCCACCGCCACCGGCACGAACGGCAAGGTGGCCCTGCCGCGCCTGGCCCCGTGTCCGCCGCTCTCCGTCCCCTGCGCAACGATGACATCGGCCCCCAGATCCACCGCTTTCCGGGTCTCCTCCAGATCGGTGACCTGAACGATCAGCGCAACCCCGGCGGCCCGGATCCGCTCGACGAACGGGCTCGGATCCCCGAAGGAGAGCATCACGGCCCTGGGGCCGTACTCCAGCGCCTGCTCGACCGCGTCGATCTCGACCGCCCAGCTCAGGAAGCCGACGCCCCACGGTCTGCCGCTCGCGGCCACGACGGGCAACTCGCGGGCCAGCCACCCCCGCTCCCCGTACCCGCCACCCAGCAGTCCCAGCCCGCCGCCGTGGGAGACGGCCGCGGCCAACGCGCCGCCGGCCGACCCTCCCATGGGCGCCAAGGCGATCGGGTGCCGCACACCGAACAACTTCGTGAACGCGGTCGACAATGCCATGACCCCCATCATCGCCCGTGCCGGCCCACCGAAACATGAGCCAGGAAACCGGCCCGTGTCAGGGGCCTGCTGCGTCCCGTGCCTCTCCTCGCCTGTCCCGGTCCGGTGGCACCTGTTGCGTCGATTCGGGCACCGGTCGGATCAGTCCACGGTTCGACCGCTCGCCGAAGCGAAGCCGAGCCATGTGTGCCGGTTCCCCTCCCAACACCAGCCCACCTTGGGCGCGTTACGGTTGTCCCGGCCGTCGCGCCCGGTCCCGTTACTGATCCACAGCGCCGGGGTTCGCGCGTCGAGCGCACCGTTGGCCTTCCGCAGGCGGGAGCCGATGGTCATGAAGCAGCGGCCCCGTTCGAGTGCTGCCGGCTGCTGGAGCACCCAGTGCATGCCCTCGGCCAGGAGCAGCGGAGTACGGCCTGCATCGACGATGGCGGGCAGCGCCTCGTGAGGGCTCCAGTTCGCCATGTGATCGCCCCGGTCGACGCCTTCCACGACGTAGAACGGCTCGTCGGGCACCTTCATGGACTCGACAGGAGAGAACTGGTCGATATCAGGCATGTCGACCACGACGAACCCGGACTTCCCCTGATGCCGGAGCAGTGGCGCGAGGGCGGACGCGGGGACTTTGCCCGGGTGGATGACGAGAAGGCCGGCACGGGCCCCGGCCTGTGCGGCCGCCGAGCGCAGCTCGGCGGGCCGGAAGCCACCGAGCTCATGCACTCCGAGCTCGATCAGTCGCTCTGCCTGGTCGGCGATCGAGGGCAGAGTATGCAATTCGGCTGACATGCGACTCCATGAAACGTCGGAACAGGTCAAGTTGACGTGCCCGCCTATAACGCGGCGCCGGCCGAAATCGTTCCGCGCCGCCTCAGCCGATGCCCGTCAGCTGTTCGCCCGCGTGGAAAGATGAGCTCATGTGGTCGCGACTGCCGTTCGGGGACGGGTTACGGGCCGAGCTGGGCTCCCCCAGGCGCTCCAGACGCCTGAGCAGTAGCCCGCGCTCCCGCGTGTGGCGCGTGGATCTGGCCGGGAGACCGGCCGTGGTGAAGCAGATCGTCGACGGTCCCGACGCCGAGGAGCGGTACGCCCGCGAGCTGGCCGCGTTGCGGCTCGCCGCCAGGGGCGAGGAGCCTGTGGTGCCCGCCCTGTTGGGTGTCGATCCCGGCGAGCGGGTGCTGGTTCTGGAGCATCTGGACCACCGCCGCCCGCCCGGCGACTGGATCGTCGCCTACGCGGCGGCACTGGCCCGGCTGCACGCCGCTGGCCGCCCGGAGGACGCCGGAGCGCTTCCGCGCTGGCGGGGCCCGGACGAGGCCGACATCGACTCCTTCCTCAGTCTGGCCGGGGCTCTCGAAGTACCCGTCGCACCCGGCGTGCCCGGCGAGCTCGACGGCCTGGTGCACCGGCTCGGCCAGGCACCGGGGCACGCTCTGCTCCACGGCGACCCCTGTCCCGGCAATGACCTGCACACCGCCGACGGGACCAGGTTCATCGACTTCGAGCAGGCCTCATTGGGCAGCGGGCTGGTGGAGCTCGCCTACCTGCGCATCGGCTTCCCGACGTGCTGGTGTGTCACCGCCGCATCCGCTGCGCTGCTGGACCGGGCGGAGAGCGCCTATCGCACGGCATGGCGCACCGCGACCGGCACCGTACTCCGCGACGACGACCTCACCGTCGACCTCACCGACGCGTGCGCCGGCTGGCTGCTACAAGGCGACGCGCTGGTCGAGAGGGCCCGCCGCAAAACCGCCGACCATCTCGCCCGGATCCCGGAGCGGGACTGGAAGTGGGGCACCGCGACCGCCCGGCAACGCCTCATCCACCGGCTCGGTGTCGTCAGCCGGATGACCATTGGCCGCGCCGATCTGAGCGGCCTGCACAGGCTCAGTACAGACATGCGCCGCCGCATGCTCACCCGTTGGCCCAAGCTCCCGCCCGTCCCGTCGCAGCGCCCATAGGCGGCCGATGCTGCTCCACGAAGAGCCGTGCATGGCTGCACTCGAACGCCGGGTGCCGGCAGGAACGCCCCGTACGTCCCTCGAAGACCCTTCGAGGACTGCCTAGAGGCGGCGTGCCGCCATCACCATGGAACTGGCCGGTGTCGTGAGTACTTCGGCGGCATCCAGGTCCGGGTGAGTGAGGTAGAAGTGGCGGAGTTCGTCCACCGCTCCCTCAAAACGAGGAGGCCAGTGGAGCGAGGGGGTGAAGTCGTCCAGGATGAGAAGGCCTCCGGGAGCGAGCTGGTCGACAACCCCCTGGGGGTCGTCACGCTTTCCCCCGCCGTCGCAGAAGAAGACGTCGAAGGGGGCATGTTGCTCGAGCAGCCGCCAGTCCCCGGTGAGTACGCTGACGCGCTCGTCGTCCGCGAACACTCCGGCCGCTCGACGGGCCAGTTCCTCATCACGTTCCACGGTGACCAGGCGTGCGCCGACGCCAAGGCCGCTGTGCAACCAGGCGGTGCCCACTCCCGAGCCGGTGCCGCTCTCCGCAATGGTTCCCTGCGGTTTCGCAGCAGAGGCCAGCGCGAGCAGCCTTCCCACCTCAGGGATACAGCTCTTCTTGAATCCCATCACGGAGGCGAGACGCTCCGCCGCCGCCACACGCTCCGGAACAGCGCGTTCTGCCATGGATGCACCCCTTCTTCGTCGTGGTCATGACGCTATCCGCGAGCAGAACCCTGCGCACCGGGTTCCGCCCGAACGCTGGCTTCGGATCTCTTCGGAACGGTCGATGTGACGGTTGGCCGCGTGGTCCGAGTTGCGCAGGTGGGCGAACCGCTGCGGTCAACGGGACAGTCCCAGCTCCCCCGTACGCACCCCGGCCTGGAAGCGGGAGTCGGCCTCCAGCCGGATCATCAGTTCGGCCACCCGCCGCCGGTACGTGCGCGGTGAGACGCCCAGCCGCTTGGCCGCCGTTTCGTCGGTGAGCCCTGAAGCGAGGGCCTTGAGGATCCTGCGGCCCTCGGTATCGACGTGGGGGACATCGCTGTGCAGATAGGTGTCGAGATCGGCCGACTTGTCCCAGATCGCTCTGAACAACGAACGGACCCCGTCGATCAGGATCTGCGACGTCGTCACGGTGCACTCACGGCCGGTGGGGGTGTCCCGGCCAGCGAGGATCATTGCCCGCCGGTCGATGAGGATGGTCTCGTGCGGCAGCGGCGAGCTGCTGATCCGCACGAGAGCCCCCTCGCGCTGTACCAGCCGCAGGTGCGCGCGGGCCTCCTCCTCGGCGAGCGCTACCGGGCTGAGCAACTTGCGAACGGGGAAGCCCGGGGATTCCGTGGCGCGCATCCGGTTCCGGACCGCTGTCCTGGCCTCCGGCTGCGCCCAGGTCCTCAGGTCCCTGGCGGCGCACAGGAACTCGCTGTGGACGGACTCGAAGAGATGACCGGCACGCGCGACCAGCTCTGCGTCCCCCTGGACCGAAAAACGGGTTCATTCCGCACCCCGCCAGTCTGGCAGCAAGCTGCCACGAGCTCGCCGGACATCGTGGCGGTGGGCACCATGAACCTCATGACGATCAAGACCTTCTCCCTCGGTGGAGACCTGACCATCAACCGGCTCGGCTCCGGGGCGATGCGTCTCTCGATGAGCACCTTCGACGGTCCCTCGCGAGCCCCGGAGAGCGGCATCGCGGTGCTCCGGCGTGCCGTGGAGCTGGGCGTGAACCACATCGACACGGCCGCTTTCTACGGCAGCGGAGAGACGTGGGCCAACGAGCTGATCCGTACGGCGCTGACTCCCTACCGTGACGACCTGGTCATCGCGACGAAGGTCGGGCCGGTTCTCGGGGCCGAGGGTGTGCCGAGCGAGCAGGCGACGCCTGATCAGCTGCGCGGCCTGGTCGAGGCGGATCTGCGCTCCCTCGGTCTGAACCGGCTCGACCTGGTCTATCTGCGGGTGGGC
This sequence comes from Streptomyces gelaticus, assembly GCF_014649535.1. Taxonomy (GTDB): domain Bacteria; phylum Actinomycetota; class Actinomycetes; order Streptomycetales; family Streptomycetaceae; genus Streptomyces; species Streptomyces gelaticus. The sequence goes on along the minus strand of NZ_BMTF01000009.1, from coordinate 144,303 downwards.
GGGATGGCCGGTCCGGGGGGCCAGTCGATCACCGAACGGTTCGCAGCATTGGCCGAGTTGCAGGCGGAGGGGCTGATCCGGCACCTGGGCGTCAGCAACGTCGACACCGTCCAGTTCGCCGAGGCCCGGGCGATCGCGCCCGTCGCTGCGGCACAGAACCAGTACACCGGCCCATCCCCGGGCCATGCAGGCCCAAGCCTTTCCGACCTGGCTGACCCGTGGTGAAGCCGCCACCCGGAATCGCGCGGCGAGTCGCGTCGAGCGCTGGCAGGCCATGCTCTCCGGTATGTCCGACGGCCGCCTGACCATCGGCTCACGAACGCCGGTGGCGGGCCTGCCCGCCTGGGTGACCCCGGAAGTAAAAGCCCCGGCAGCCGTACCGCCGGTGCCTCCATGCCAGATGGACGGGTAGAAGCCTTGCGACCAAGGCAAGGAAGTCCGCCTGCAGAGCACCACCTACATACTGAGTATGCTCACCGAATGAAGATCACGTCGTTGGGCCTCGTGACAGGGGCCGGATTCGGTGCGCTCACATCGCTCACCAACGCCCTCTCCTCCCCGTATTCGGCGCTCGGCGCCCCATGGGAAGGCACGGTCTGGGCAAGCATCGCCAAGGTGCTCAGCCTCCTCGTGGGCCTGGGCTGGGCGTGGGCGGCGCTCGCTGTGGTGGTGGGATGGCTGGCCAGGACGTGGGCTCGGGGCGCCATGGTCGCGGCGCTCGCGCTGATCGCGGCCACAGCGGCGTACTACGCCATGGACGCGTTGGTCCGGGACGAACCGCTCACCTTGTACTGGCCGGAGATGCTCATGTGGTGGGCGGCGAGCGTGCTGTTCGGATCCGTACTGGGTGTGGTGGGTGCCGCCATCGAGCGCCCCGGCGTGACCGGCCTGCTCGCCGGTCTGACGGTGCCCGTGGGCGGCGCCGTGCAGCTGATTGCACTGCCACCCCGGCCGGGTGTCGCTTTCGCACGGGAAACCGCCCTGGCCGAGGCTCTCATCTGGACGGCCCTGGCAGCGGGCGCCAGTTGGGCCGTCTACCGCTTCTGGGTCTCGAAGCCGGCCCAGCACATTCCGTCAACCAGCCGACGCCGCTCCCCGTCCCGCCAAGGTGTGTTCCAGAAGTGGATCAAGGTCGTACGGTGATCACGTACTGATCACCTGACCCGCCGGGCCGGCCCGGCGGGTCACCCTTGCCGCCGGACGAAACCTGCCACCAGCACGGTCAGAACCACGCCGAACGCAACAACGATCGGCCAGACACTCCCGGTGAGCCAGTACGCACCGATGCTGCAGACTACGACGAGAATGACCCGGACCCAGGCCACAGCGGTGGACCGCTCGGCACTCCGACTGGATGGCCGTCCGACCGCAATGGCGGCGAGGCGCTCCTGCAGCGCGACGCTCGGCCATCCGTCGCCGACACCTGACAGTAGCCAGACCGGATCCGTGTGCTGCCACCGCTGAAAATCCGAGATCGGACTGTCCACCGGCCCGCCGGCCGCTGGGGCGTGACCGGTGTCGAGGCGCTCCAAGTCCGCCAGGATCTCCTCGAACACCAGGCGGACGCCACCTTCACCGCCATCGGCCAACGCCTCGGTCCGCAACAGCACATAGGGGCCGAACCGGGCGGCGATGAGCGCGACGAACTCATCGTAGAGGGGTGACAACTGCGGGCCGAGCCGACTGATCAGTCCCTGCCGCCGGGCATGCAGTCGCGACAGCGCCGCCCGCTGGTCGACCACCAGGTACGGGTAGGTGGCCTCGCCCCACTGGCTCAGCAACTCCGCGTGCTCTTCGGTACCGGCGTCCTCGGTGTCGGCGATCCTCGCCTCCGCGAGGTCTTTGGGGCCGAACATCGCCCACCACAGCAGCGGCGGCCAGTTCTTGGCCTCCAGTTCCATCGCCCCGTCGAAGAAATCGCCCCATTCACCCGCCGACCCGTCCGGCGTACGGGGCTGTCGGGCGCTGCACGGTCGAAGGAGAACGGTACGCCCTGGTCGCCCTCGACCCGAAGCTCAGCGCGCTCGGCGTACGCCGTGCCGACGGCTCGCTGTGGGGCCTGCCGGAGGACGGCGAACCCCACCTGGTGAACTCCAGCGCTGCGGCCTTCGTCGCGTTCAGCCGCGCCTACGAGGAGGCTGCCGCCGAGGCGGATGCGTACGAGGGACCCGACAGCGAATCCGGCGCGGCCGAGGACCCGGCCGAAGAGGCTGCCGACGCACTTACCGAGGCGCTGATGGAGCGGTTCGAGGCAATGGACGCGGCGGCCGTCGCCGATGAGAACACCTTCTGGTGCGTCGCCGCGGAGGAGTTGGGCTACGGCATGAACGTCTGACTGTGCCCGGTGGCAGACCTGCTCCGCCCGTGAAGGACATCACAGCTTTCCGCCACTCAGACCCGCTCCGGCCGGTTCAGTCCGGTTCAGGTCGGCCCGGCGAACGAATGGCTCCCGCCCGCAAGCCGTCCATCACGAGATCCAGGAGGCGCTTCGCGCGCGGCTGCCAGTCTCTGTGCGGGTCGATCTGCCAGAGCCCGGCGATGGCGAGTACGAAGTCGTCGGGGGTCAGCCCCGGACGGATGGTGCCGGCCTGCTCGTTCGCGTTCAGCAACAGCGTGACCGCCCGAGTCACGGGGCCGTGTCCCAACTGGGCCAGGCTGCCGTACCTTCCGGTGGACTTGCGCAGGGCGTCGGCCAGGCCCGCCTTGGCCATGGCGTACTGGGCGAGACGGTCCATCCACTCCCTCAACGCCTGATCGGGCGTGCGAGACCGGAGCAGTTGGACGGCAGTATCGGCGACCTGCTGCATCTCGTAGCGATAGACCTCCAGGACCAGGGCCTCGCGGTTCGGGAAATTCCGGTAGAACGTGCCCTGCCCGACGCCTGCCTTCTTCGCGATCGTGCTCAGCGGAGCGTCGGCCGCCCGCGTCAGCTCGGTCAGTGCGACTTCCAGGATGCGCTCACGATTCCGTTGCGCGTCCGGGCGCAATGGCGTACTCCTCTCGTCCTGCACCCGTCCTCCTCCCGGAAAGCAGGGCCGGGTCCGGCCTTGCTGAGCGGACAGCTGTCCGCTAGGTTCGGCAATAAGTGGACAGTTGTCCGCTTGGATTCACCATAGTGGCAGATCCGGCCGGTGTGGCCGACCTGCGTCCACCGTCAGTGGTTAAATCACCCTCATCGCCCTCTCCCTCCCGGAATGTCCGCCGGGATCGTCTCGTTCGACGCGCATCAGCAATGCGAAAGAAGGCTGATCATGACTCCATCGACGTCCAGTGCCATCACCCTGAACATCAATGGCGAAAAGTACACACTGCCCGTCGATCATCGCACCACCCTGCTCGACGCCCTGCGCGAGCGTCTCGACCTGACCGGTTCCAAGAAGGGCTGTGACCAGGGGCAATGCGGTGCCTGCACGGTGCTGCTCGATGGGCGGCGGGCCGTTTCCTGCCTCCAGCTCGCGGTCGCGGCCGAGGGTCGCGAAATCACCACCATCGAGGGCGTGGCCGATGGCGAACGGCTCCATCCGATGCAGCAGGCCTTTCTCGATCTCGACGGATTTCAGTGCGGATACTGCACACCCGGGCAGATCTGTTCGGCCATCGCGGTGATCGAGGAACACGCGGCGGGATGGCCGAGCGCGGCGACCGACGACGTCCGGCCCGAGGCGGGGGTGCCCGCGCTCGACGCCGAGGAGATCCGCGAACGCATGAGCGGCAATCTGTGCCGCTGCGGCGCCTATGTGTCGATCGTGCAGGCAATCGCGCAGGCTGCGGAAGCGGCGGGGACCCAGGCCAAGGAGGCGGCAGCGTGAGGGAGTTCGGCTACGAGCGTGCCTTCGACGTTTCCGGAGCGGTCGCCCTGCTCGGTTCCGACCCCGAGGCCCGCTTCCTCGGCGGCGGCACCAATCTCGTCGACCTGATGAAGGCAGGCGTGGAACGGCCCGCTCTGCTCGTCGACGTTCGCGATCTCCCCCTGGGAGGAGTCGAGTTCACCGATGGCGGCGGGCTGCGTTTCGGTGCGACCGTCACCAACAGCGATCTCGCGGCCCACCCCGAAGTGCGGCGCCGCTGTCCGGCGTTGGCGCAGTCCCTCCTGGCCGGTGCCTCCGGGCAGCTGCGCAACATGGCCACGGTCGGCGGGAATCTTCTCCAGCGGACTCGTTGCGGCTACTTCACCGACATCAACAAGCCGTGCAACAAGCGTTCCCCCGGCAGTGGTTGCCCTGCCGTCGAGGGCGAACACCACAACCACGCGATCCTCGGTGCCTCCGCTCACTGCATCGCCACCCATCCCTCGGACATGGCGGTCGCGCTCGCCGCCTTCGACGCCGTCATCTCGTACGAAACGGCCGATGGGCCGGGCGAGTTGCCGATCTCGGAGTTCTATCCGCCCGTGGGCGACACGCCACACATCGAGACCGCTCTTCCACCCGGCGCGCTGATCACGGCCGTCACGCTGCCGCCCTCGCCGGTCACTGCGCACTCGCGGTACCGGAAGGTGCGTGAGCGTGCCTCGTACGCGTTCGCGATCGGTTCGATCGCCGCCGCGCTCGATGTCCGGGACGGTGTCGTACGCGAAGTGCGTCTGGCGCTCGGGGCTGTCGCGTCGAGGCCCTGGCGGGCCCGCACGGCCGAGCGGGTCCTGATCGGCGGACCGGCGAGCGCGGAAGCCTTCGCCGCCGCGGCGGATGCCGAACTGGCCGCCGCCGAGCCCCTTGCCGAGAACGGCTACAAGGTGACGCTGATGCGCAACCTTGTTGTGGCCGTGCTCACCGAGCTCACCGAGGAGGGCTCCCGATGACCACGACGACCGGGGTCGCCGCCGCGACAGGAGCCGTCGGCTCCGCCCACACCCGTGTGGAGGGCCGCGACAAGGTCACCGGGGCGGCCCGCTACTCCGGAGAGGTTCCGTTCGCCGGACTCACCCACGGCTGGCTGGTGTTGTCAACCGTGGCCCGTGGCCGGATCCTCTCCGTGGAGGCCGGTCCCGTCCTGGCCATGCCAGGCGTTCTCACCGTGCTGCACCACGGGAACGCTCCGCACGTCGAGACCGACTATCTGGGCATGCTGGGGCGGCCGAACCCGATCGTGGGGCTCTTCCAGCACGACCGCGTCCCCTTCGCGGGCTGGCCCGTGGCGTTGGTGGTGGCCGAGACCTCCGAGCAGGCCCGGGAAGCCGCCGAGGCGTTGGTGGTCCAGTACGACGGGGAGCCGCACGATGTCGCGTTCCACTCCGGCCGTTCGGACGCTTACACCCCGCAGGACACCCCCATGGTCCGGGCCGAGACGGAGAAGGGGAACCTGGAGGCCCAACTCGGCTCCTCCGCCGTCGTCGTGGACGCGGAGTACACCACTCCGGAGGAGCACCACAACCCGCTGGAGCCGCATGCGGCGACGGCCCGCTGGGACGGCGGCCGGCTCGACGTCATCGACTCCAACCAGGGCAGCAGCTGGGTGGCGAGCGAACTGGCGCAGCTCTTCTCCCTCGCTCCGGCCTCCGTGCGGGTGCGGTCCGAGCACGTCGGGGGTGCCTTCGGGTCGAAGGGCCTGAGCCCGCACCAAGTGGCAGCCGTGATGGCCACGACCGTCCTCCGGCGCCCGGTCCGTGTCGTACTGACGCGTCGGCAGATGTTCTCGCTCATCGGCTACCGCAGCCCCACCGCTCAGCGGATCCGGCTCGGTGCCGACGCCGATGGGCGGCTGCGTGCCTTCGACCACCAGGCGCACAGTCTCACGTCGAGCGTGCACGAATTCGTCGAGTCGAGCGCCGTGCTGGGACGGGTGATGTACGACGCCGACGCGCATCACACTCTGCACCGGATCGTACGACTCGACGTGCCGACCCCGACGTGGATGCGTGCGCCGGGCGAGGCGCCGGGGTCTTTCGCCCTCGAATCGGCCCTCGACGAGCTGGCCGAGAAGTGCGGCATCGACCCGATCGCGCTGCGCGTACGCAACGAACCCGAGACGGGTCCGGTGTCCGGGCTGCCGTTCAGCAGCCGTAATCTGCTGGCCTGCTTCGAGGAGGGCGCCCGCAGGTTCGGCTGGGCGGACCGGGACCCCCGTCCCGGACTGCGCCGCGAGGGCCGCTGGCTGCTCGGCACCGGCACGGCGGCGGCCACCTACCCCTCGGGGGTGGGGCCCTCCACTGCGGCCGTGACCGCCGAGGCCGACGGAACCTTCACCGTACGGATCAACGCGGCGGACATCGGAACCGGTGCACGGACCGCGATGGTCCTGGTCGCCGCGGACGCGCTGGAGGTGGGTCCGGACCGCGTCCGGGTACGCATCGCGGACAGCGACCTCGGCCCTGCGATGATCGCCGGGGGCTCGACGGGGACACGTTCCTGGGCGTGGGCAGTGACGCTCGCGGCGAAGGAGCTGCGGGAGCGTCTGTCCCCGGGTGGCGGAATTCCGCCGGAGGGAATCACCGCCCGGTCGAACACGGCCGGGGCCATCGGCGCTCTCACGGAGCAGGAACGCCACTCCTTCGGCGCGCAGTTCGCCGAGGTCGCGGTGGATGTGGACACCGGTGAAGTGCGCGTCCGACGGCTGCTCGGCATCTACGCCGCGGGCACCATTGTCAACCCGCTCACCGCCCGCAGCCAGTTCATCGGAGGCATGACCTGGGGGCTGTCCATGGCGCTCCACGAGGAGGCGATCAGGGACCTGGCCTCGGGCGGCCACGTCGGTGCCGACCTCGCCGGGTACCACTTCGCCTCGAACGCCGATGTGCCGCTCATCGAGGCGGACTGGGTGGAGGACCCCGTCCCGGGCGATCCGGTCGGGATCAAGGGCATCGGCGAGATCGGCATCGTGGGTGTGGCCGCCGCGATCGCCAACGCGGTGTGGCACGCGACGGGTGTGCGCCACCGGGAACTGCCGATCCGTCCGGACCGGGTTCTGCGTGCGGCGGACGAGGCCCGGCGCCGGGCGACGGGAGGAGCCAGAAGTGCTTGACATCGCCGAGGATCTGAACCGGTGGTTCGAAGAGGGCCGGGACTTCGCCGTCGCCACCGTCGTGGCCGTCAGTGGCAGCGCGCCGCGCGGTCCCGGCGCCGCCCTGGCCGTCGACGGTGACGGCACCGTCATCGGTTCCGTCTCCGGCGGTTGCGTGGAAGGCGCGGTGTACGACCTGTGCGTCCGGGCACTCCAGGACGGGCGCACGGCACGCGAGCGGTTCGGATACGACGACGAGGACGCGTTCGCGGTGGGGCTCACCTGCGGCGGTGTCATCGAGGTCCTGGTCACACCGGTGCGTGCGGACGCGCCGGTGTTCCGGGCCGGGGTGTCGGCGGCGGACCGGGGGGTGCCGGCGGCCCTGGCCCGGGTGGCCCGAGGCCCGGTGGAACTGCTCGTCAGGGCACTGCTCGTCCGCCCCGGCGGATCGTACGAGGGCTGCCTCGACGGACATCCGGGGCTGGACCGGACCGCGGCGGAGGAGGCCCGCGCGATGCTGGACACCGGTCGCACCGGCACCGTCGAGATCTCCGAGGACGGGTCTCGCTGTCCGGGCGGGGTGACGCTGTTCGTGGAGTCGAGGGTGCCGGCGCCCCGGATGATCGTCTTCGGCGCCGTGGACTGCGCGACGGCGCTCGTACGGGCGGGCAAGTTCCTCGGCTTCCACGTGACCGTGTGCGATGCACGGCCGGTCTTCGTCACTCCTGTCCGTTTCCCCGAGGCGGACGAGCTCGTGGTCGACTGGCCGCACCGCTACCTCCGGCGCACCGCGACCGACGAACGCACCGTCCTGTGCGTGCTCACCCATGACGCCAAGTTCGACGTTCCGCTCCTGGAAGACGGCGCTGCGTCTGCCGGTCGCGTTCGTCGGCGCGATGGGCTCGCGCAGCACCCACGAGGACCGCAATCGCCGCCTTCGCGAAGTCGGCGTCAGCAGCCGCGAGTTGGCCCGCCTGCACTCCCCGATCGGCCTGGACCTCGGCGCCCGGACCCCCGAGGAGACCGCCCTGTCCATCGCGGCGGAGATCGTCGCGGCGCGCCGGGGCGGCACGGGTGTGCCACTGACCGGATCGGGTACTCCCATCCACCACGACGTGGACGGGAGCAAGGCGGGCGGGGGCCGCTCCTGTACGGCGGCGTGATCCGGCGAGGCCGGGCGTCCGGGAGGTGACCGGCTGGGCTGGGCGGATGCGAGGCCGGGAGTCCCTCTCAGTGGCCGCGTCCGCTCCGCCCGACGCCGAGTTCCACCGGACCGTCGAGGACCAGATCGATACCGACCGCGGCGAGCAGCGGCCTCAGGAGCCGACCGCGCAGTCCGAAGGTCGCATGGTGTGCAGCGCGCAGAACACGTTCCAGGACCAGGATGCAGGCGAGGTCGAGCAGAATCACGGCCACGTACGCGCCTGCGACGGTCCTCCGCCTGGCAGACGAGGGCGCCGACGATGCCGACGAAGGCCAGGAGGTGCCCAGCCTTGCCGTTCGTAGCGCCTGTCCAGGCTGCGGCAGCCATTGAGCCAGGACAGTGGGCCCGACGGACTCAGTGGAGGCAGAGGCAGAACGGGTGGCCGGCCGGATCCGCGTAGATCCGCCAGTTGGTCCCCGGGCGGAGCTGGTCCGTCCGCTCCAGCACGGTCGCGCCGAGGTCGAGCGCCCGCATCTCCTCTCCGTCGAGGTCGTCCACGTCGAAGTCCAGGTGCAGCTGCTGCGGGCGCTCCTGGCCGGGCCATACGGGCGGTTGGTAACCGTCCACCCCCTGGCAGGCCAGCGGCGTCCCCTCGAACCCGTGCACCTCGACCCAGTCGGGCTCCTCGGGGTCCGCGACCACCCGGCCGCCGAGCAGTTCGGCGTAGAACTCGGCGAGCCGTACCGGATCAGCGCAGTCCAGCGCGACCGCCTGCAGCCTTCGGATCACTTCCGACACCCCTCGCTCTTCGGCCGCTTCCGCTGCGCCCCGCGTACGGTCGTACCCGCCACCGCGGCAGACATGCGCGGCGCACGCCGTACCGCCGCCGGGCTTCGCACCGAAGGGGAGGCGGCAGCGGGATCCCCCATCCATTACCCGGCCATCGCCCGCTCGCTCGCTGGCTCGCTTCTCCACTCCGTCCGCCGAAGCCCAATACAACGAAGGTTCGGTCCGTGCCCCCACCCGCCGGCAGGTGGGAACACGGACCGATCACAGCACTGTCACGGCCCTGCGCTGCGCTCAGCGCCCGAGGGCTGCCGGATCAGAACACGAACGGTCCGGGCGACTGAGCGGAGGTCGCATTGCAGGTCGCGGTGATGCCGAAGACCACAACCTTGAGGGACTTGGCCTGCAGGCTGTCCCCCGAGGCGACAGTCCCCTTCAGGGGCCCCGTCGACACAGGGCTTCCGGCGGGGATGGCGGGGTTGGAGTTCCCGGTGAACGTCACCGACCCCGTGCCCTTGTTGGTGAGCGTGAGTGTTGATTTGACCGAGTTCGCCCCGACGCTGATCGGTGCCGTGATAGCGGACGTCGAGACGTTGATGACCGCGCTCGTGCCGCTCTGAGTGGCGGTGAGGGTCGCGCTGCCCGAGCCGTAGGCTCCGCAGTCGAAGGAAATGGTGGCGGTGGTGGGGGTGACCGCCTCGGCCGTGGGCGCGAGCGCGAGCGCGCCCACGGCGAGGGCGGAACAGATGGCGAGTCGCCGTATGCCGTACCTCATGATGGTTGCCCTTCAGGTGGGGGGACTGCCGACGCACTGAATGCGCCGTGCACGCCGGAACACAGCACATCCCTGACGCACCGTCAGGGTCGGCTGCCTTCCTCATTGAGGCACGACCCCCTTGAAGCAACAAGGCACACCGCCATGATTCTTGACATGCTACGGCCAATTTCGGTCAAGCCCCCGACCGCCGAACCCGGCGCCCGAGCAAGGCGTCCCTGGCCGTTCCGTCAGGAGGGCAGCTTCAGGTCCGTGCATCCATGGCGCTGCGCCGCGCGCTCAGCGAAGGCGCGCAGAGCGGTACGGAGGTAGCCGTGCGGCGGCCCGTGCGGCGAGGCCGCGTACTCGGTGCCGTCGGCAGTGAACAAGGCACGCGGGCCCGTACCGCATGCGGCGCTCGCCCGTTCGGCGGTGGCCGTGGCCAACTGAGCGATCCGGCGGGTCTTCGCGGCATTCTCGTGCGACTTGTCGGCTCGTACGGCCACCACGAGGGAAGCCGGCATGTTGGTGCAGTTGAGCGCGACGCCGGTGTCACGGAAGTCGGTGTACCCCTGCCGGCCACCGCCGAGGGCGACGGGCAGATGGTCGGATTCCCCGTTGCGCAACATCGAGAGCGGGTCGCCAAAGAAAATGCGGCTACGGACGGCATCGTGCGGAATCAGGGCGACCAGCAGCCTCGTGTCCGCCACACCGCACTCGTCCCAGCGGTCGTCATCCGTGCCGCCCGTGCGGTCCCCCGGCAGTCCGGGATCTGGAGTACGAGGTCAGGGCGGCGGACTCGGCAACGGGCAGCAACCCCTCGCAGTACGTGGCGAGCCGGTCCTCGTACCGCCACAGCTTGCCGATGTCGCTCATCCGGTACCCAGCCGTAGCCGGCCGCGAGCACCATGACCAGTGGCGCCGCGGCGTACAGCGCGATCCGGCGCATCCTCTTCACAGGGCGTCGCCCCTCCCCCTGTCGATTACGCACTCCTGACTGTCATCCGTCGCCCGATCCCGACAGCTGCCGGTCCCGGATCTCACCAGCTGGGCGGGACCGTCCCGGGCGGCGCCGCAGTGCCCCGGAGGAAGCGGAAGACGCTAGGACGGCCACACGATCTGCCCGTCCGCGACCTTCAGCGTCTTCGGCGCCACGTCTTCGTGGAACCTCAGGCAGCCGATCGAAACGGCATCGTCCGCGAGCAGGTGGGCGTCGTGAATCCGCACGGCCAGCCAGCCGAGCAACTCGCCGAGCCGGTCGAACTCGTCCGGGTGGATCTCCTGCCGGGAGGTGAGCGCCCAGCCCTTCCGTGACAGATTCGCGCGGTCGGCCAGCGCCGAGCCGAGCACACCGCCCACTCGCCGGGCCGGGCCGCTGTCGGCGAGCAGCGGGCGAGGTTCGTTCTCGATCAACGGGGCACCGGACTCGTCCTCCACCACGACGGGGAACGAGGTCACGATGGAGAGGTGCTCCGGCTGCGGCCCGATTCCCAGATGCCAGCGCAGTTCGACGAGCTCCTGCTCGGAGATCTCGTCCCGGAGATCGACCGATACCGCCAACTCATACACGTCACTCACACCACGCACCCTACCGAGGAGGTCCGCGGCAACACGGATTCTCGTTCGGGTCATACGCGTTGTCCGGCACCTGTACCGCGCACGCCGAACCGGATCGAGCCGAACAGCAAGCGGTGGCCCAGCGCTTACGGGGGTGGTTCCCGGGGGAATGGTCGCGTGACGGCTGCACAGGGACTCGTGCAGCAGCATGACGCACTGCGCTCCGCGGCGGATGCCATGAGCACCGGTCCACGGCTGGGCGAACTGCTGCCCGGGGTCGGCCGGGCGGTGGGGGTGGGGCGTTACGCCCTCGGGCCGGTGATCGTCGCGATCTCGACGTAACGGTGATCTGCCCGGCGCTCGGCCAGCAGACCTTGGCGGAGCGCGCCGAGTACGGAAAGCCGGTGAAGAACGTCGGCATCGACCGGTCGGACCTGGTCGACCGGGTCCGTATGCCTGAGCAGTTCGACGAGTGGCGTGCCCGTGCGGAGCCCTGAGCGCGGCACGGGCGACTATTCTTCACCGATGCCTGACGACACCGCGCTGCTGAACATCCAGTTCGACGACATCGGACTCGTCGTGACCACGGAGCCCGGTGAGGGCGGGGCCTACAGCCTCCCCCGCCACGGAGGGGTTCCGGACAGCTCATGGTGCTCGCTGCCGCTGGCCGAGGCATTGCACGCGCGGATCCGGCCCGTCGGAACCGCGGAGACCGTGCTGCGGGACTGGGTGGCGGAAGGCACTGCGCACCAAGTGGCCGCCTGGGACGATCCGGCGGCCGCTGATCCGGTGCGGGTACGGGCCGGCGCGGTGGTGATTCGTGACGAGCGCATGTTGCTCATCGGATTCGAGGAGGACGGACAGCCGTTCTACGAGATCCCGGGCGGCGGGGTCGAGGACGGCGAGACCCTGCACACTGCGGTGGTCCGGGAGCTGCGGGAGGAGTCCGGCCTGAGCGGCGAAGTGGTCAGGGAGGTGGCCCGCGTCTGGAAGGACGATCGCCGTGAGCACTACTTCCTTCTGCGTGCCGAAGGCACGATCGGCGCCCCTACGGAACTCGACAATCACGGCGGGACGCCCACGTGGATTCCGGTCGACCAGCTGCCCACCACGCCGGTGTGGCCGCGGCGGTTGGCCTGGCGCATCGCTCACTGGCACACGACAGGCTGGCCGGTCCGGCCGGCCGAACTCGCGGACAGCATCAACGATCTGCAGGCCGACTGCACTTGGTGAGGCTCGGCGTCCGCGTGCCACGCAGCAGGGGCCTGCCGCACCCGAGCGAGGGAGGCCGGGTCGCGAACAGGCCCCGCCGTACAGTGGGCGCCGAACGGATCGGGGTCGTCCGACAAGCCCCTGCGTGCCGTCAGGCTGTCTGCAGGGTCAGCCCGTACCGGTTCAGGATCTCGTTGATCGGCTGGTGCCAGGTCTCGCCGCCGCCGGTGCAGTTGCCCCAGCCACCCGAAGTCACTCCCTGGGCCTGGTCGCCGCTGATGAACGAACCTCCCGAGTCTCCCGGTTCGGCGCAGACGCTCGTCTTGGTCATCTGATGAACCGCGCCCTGGCTGTAGTTCACGGTCTCGCCGGTGGCCAGCACATTGCCGCAGTGCCAGTGGCTGGTGGAGCCTGAGCGGCATATCGAGGCGCCGATGGGCGCCTCCGCGGAGCCCCGGACCAGCTGGTCCGAGACCGTTCCCCAGCCGATTACTACGGGGACGGTCCACCAGCCGTTGCCGACGCCGACCCAGGCGTAGTCGTCACCAGGGAAGGAGGAACCCTGGAAGTGGCCGATGGCCGAACGGTCCCATCCGCTGACCGCGGCGCCGGCCTGTCCGCAATGACCTGCCGTGACGAAGCCACCATGCACGGAGAAGCCGATGGAGCATCGGACGTTGCCCGTGTAGTAGGGATCGCCGCCCACGGTTCCGGCAGCAAAGGTCCTGGGCGCTTCGGGTGTCCGATTCACCAGTACGGGGCCGACGTTGCGGGCCCGTTCGACGAACGCCCGGACATCGTTGTCACCCTCTGCCGAAGCGACCACGTCGACGACGACCCGGTTGGCCTTCGGGTCGACGCGCCAGCCGCTGACACCCTCCGGTGCGGACATCGCGTCGATCCGCGCCTTGGCCGCGTCGAGCTGCCGCGCACTGTGGCGTACCAGTTGGACGGACGCGCCGGCTGCCCGTACGACGTCCTCCTTCCGCCTGTCGGTGAGGGCCACGGTCAGTCTGCCTGCGGCCGGATCGAACCAGGAGCCTGCGTAGGACGATCCGGCGACCCGGCGCGCCTTGCCCTGCAGGGCGGTCGCCGTCTTCTCCGCAGCCAGCCGCTCTCTGGCCTGACTTTCTGTCAGGCCGAGGTCTCGCCGCAGGGCGGCGAGCAGCCCCGCGGAGGCCGGCGCCTCATCGGTTGCGGAACGGGGTGTCGCGGAAGTCGGCTCCACCGCGGCGGCGGATGCCGGACCAGAGGCAAGACCCACGGTCGCCCAGGCTCCGACAACCAGCACGGCAGCGAGGCTCGTACGCAGCGTGTTCATACATCTCAAGGCAATGGCCCTTCTGTTGTTCCGGCATCGTGGGGGAGGAACAGCAGGCGTCCGGGAGCTCCCGTCTGAGAGCGCTCTCAGAGTGTGCCGCAACGGACTGTAACGCAGCTCACCTATCAGGTCCATGCCAATGACGTTGCCGGTATCCGGCCGTCGAGCGCACTGCCCCGCGAAGCACCGGCCCCGGCCCCTCCCGGACCCGCGGTCCTCCGCGCAACGCCTACACCTATGCTCGCGTCAGGCGGATCGCGCATACCGATGTGTCAGCTTCCGCTTCCACCACAGGTCTCGCGAACAGCAGCGAACCCGCCCGCAGGAGCCTCACCGTGACATCTTCCGCCGACGAATCCGCGCCCTGGACCAGGTTCCGCTGGGGCTCCCCGCGTGTTCCCCATGCTCCGTTGGACGAGGAGACACGTCGCAACGCGGAGCTTCCTGGCACGATGCTGCCCGTACCGCAGGGGATGAATCACGGATTCGTCTTCGAGCCCGCCCTGAAGCAGTTCGCCAATGCCTACCGAGCAGGAGAGCCCGAGTTCGGCGACGGCGAGGAGGAGTTGGGGCGGGCCTGGCACCGGGCGCGGCGTACCGTGCTGGACACGGTGCTCGCGTCCATCGCGGACGGTCCGTGGGGCGGCCATCTGGTGCTGCGCGGCAGCGTTTTGATGGCCACGTGGTTCGGGGACACCGCACGCGACCCGGGTGATCTGGACTTTCTCTTCGTGCCCCGGGACTGGTCCATGGACGACCCGCGGGCCTCGGGTCTCTTCGACACGATCGCCCAGGACGCGGCCGCCGCCGCCCGAGGCGCCGTCCGGATCGACGCGGCGGGCATGGTGGCGGAGGACATCTGGACGTACGACCGAGTTCCCGGGCGACGCGTTCTGCTGCCGTGGACGGCGGACGGGGTGCCCGGCGGCACCGTGCAGATCGACGTGGTGTTCAACGAGTCGCTGCCCTCCCCCGCCGCGCTCACCGAACTCCGGCCGCTGGGAGACGGGCCGGGTTGCCGCGTGCAGGCCGTGTCCCCCGAGCTTTCACTGGCCTGGAAGTTGCTCTGGCTGGTCACCGACGCATACCCGCAGGGCAAGGATCTGTACGACGCGGTGCTGCTCGCCGAACGCACCCCGCCGAGTTACGAACTGGTGCGGGAAGCCTTCGTTCTGGGTGGCACGGAGGGCCTTCGGCCCGTCGGCGGTTGGTGGCTCGACGAGTTGGGAGTGCAGACCGGATGGGAGCATTTCACCGCCGAGCACCCCTGGGTGACGGAGAGTGCGGCCGGCTACTGCGAACGTCTCGCGCGGGCCCTGACACCTCTGATGGACGCGGCGGAGCGCCCGGACGGGACGAGTGAGGCGGACAAGCCGGCAGGGACGTGCGGGCGGGAAGGACCGGACGCGGAGGTGTCGGGCCGGTACCAGCGGTGGGCCCGGTGGCTGCAACCGCTGGTCGATTCCACGCGTGCGACGGCCGCGGAGAACCCTGCCGCCTCGCTCGGGTATCTGGCCGACGGCGGACGGGACGGGCTCACGGCGGCCGTCGTGGTTGTACGGGAGATCGCCGGGCGTCAGCAGCTCGGCCTGACGGACGCCCTTGCCGTCGTCCTCTCCCACGAGGGAAGTTGGCATCACTGGCGGAACCAACCCGACGCGTGCGGCCGGGCCCTCGACGAGCTGCGCTGATCACCGCCCCCGGCGCCGGACCGGTTCAGCCGGCCCTGCCGATCGCACTGCGCAGCATGGCGACCGTCGTCGCGGCGGCCGCGCGCTCCGCGTCGTCGTCCGTCGCACGCACCCGTTCCTCCAGAAGGGCCACGGCTGCCTGGAGGACACCCACACGCACCGGAACGCTCTGCATCGCCGCGAGAACGGCCGCCGCCTGTTCGGCCGCGGTGGCCGTCACGGCCTGCGGAATGAGGGTGGTGATTCCGCGCCCGAGCGCGCGGTCGCGAGGCGGCTGAGCCGCGGCTGTGGTCACCCGGGAAGTGTGCCGCACCACGCCGGGGGAATCGGTCGGCGACCTGCCTTCAGCTCTTCGGCACCGTCGTGGACATGGGCGTGAACACGCTTCAACAGCGCGGCCAGCTGGGCTTGTTCGGACCCGGTCAGGGGTGCGAGCAGTGTCTCCTGCACAGTGAGCGCCTCGGCCTGGAGCTCCTTGAGCGCCGCACGCCCGGCCGGAGTCGGCGTGACGGTCATGCGGCGGCGGTCGCTGCTGTCCCGGGCTCGGTCGACGAGACCGGCCACCGCAAGATCGTCCACGATCTTGACGATGTCGCTCCGGTCGATCCCGAGCCGCGATGCCAGTTCCCGCTGCACATGAGGGCCGAAGTCGACGAGCGCCGACAGCACGGCCATGTGCCAGAGACGCATGTCCCGGTCGGCCAGTCGCGCCGCCAGCCGGTTCCGCGCCGCCTTGCCGGTCTTGGACATCAGATAGGTCGTGAGTCCCAGGAGGCTGGGCGGGGTCTCGCTCATCGCCACCATCCTAGGCACGCAACCATCATGAGTTCACACCTGCCGATGGGAGCGCGGCGCCCGGCCCCGCCAACCCGGCGCGGCGCCTATACCCGGGCCCAGTCGCGCATGGCCGTCCGCGAGGAGAAGGCTGCTACGTCCTGGTCGAGCGGATGGTCGGTGTACTGATGGATACGCCAGGAAGCCTTGATCCTGGGCTTTCCCGCAGTCACGTAGTCGGCGATCCACAGGCCGTCCCCCGCATATGACGTGGTGTCGTGGTTCAACCAGAAGTAGCGGTTGCAGTACAGCAGCACCCTGTGGTGCGGCCGCAGGCGCTTGACCTCGCGGATGAAGCGGTCCTTCTCGGCATTGCCGGCCCGCGTGCCCTCGCCGTTCTGTTCCCAGTCCACGGCGAGCAGATCACCCACCTTCTCCGGGGCCTTGCTCACGAAGTACTCGGCCTGGGCCGTGATGTTCCCCGGCCAGAGAAAGTGATAGAAGCCGACCACGCACTCCGCGTCCCTCGCTCGCTTCACCTGTGAGGCGAGATGCGGATTGACGTAGGAACGACCCTCGGTGGCCTTGATGAAGACGAAGTCCAGTCCGTCCGTGTCGAAGGACGACTGATGGGAGCTGACATCGACGCCATGCAGCATGGGCACCGCCTTCAAGTGGGCTCGGTGATTCCGTTCTCTTCCCTGTACGTGCCCCCAGACGCCGGTTCCCATCCTTCGAGTGAACCTGCGCATCGTTTTCCCTCGCCAGGAATACCGGCCGGAACCGAGCAGTTGGTGAAGCCACAGGACCACATCACCTGTCGAAGACGCCATCGAAAGGTCGGATCCATGAAGATCGGCATCATCGGAGCGGGCAACATCGGCGGAAACCTCACCCGACGCCTCACCGCGCTGGGCCACGATGTTTCCGTCGCCAATTCGCGCGGCCCGGAGACACTCTCCGCTCTCGTCGAGGAGACCGGAGCCACCGCGGTCACCGCCGCGGAGGCGGCTCGGGGGGCCCAGGTCGTTGTCGTCACCGTCCCCCTCAAGGCCGTCCCCGGTCTGCCCGCCGGCCTGATCGACGGTGCCGCGGAAGGGGTCGCGGTCATCGACACCGGCAACTACTACCCGCAACAGCGCGACGGCCGCATTGCCGCGATCGAGGACGGCACGCCCGAGAGCCGGTGGACCGAGGAGCAGATCGGCCATCCGGTGATCAAGGCGTTCAACGGGACGTACGCGCAGGACATCCTGTCCAACGGTCTCCCCAAGGGCAGCCCCGGCCGTCAGGCGCTGCCGGTGGCCGGTGACGACGCGGCGACCAAGCAGGTCGTGCGCGACCTCATCGACGAGCTGGGTTTCGACACCGTGGACGCGGGGGACCTCGACGACTCCTGGCGTCAGCAGCCCGGCACGCCCGTCTACGGTCATCAGGGCGACGCCGAAGCAATTGTGAAGGCGCTCGCCGAAGCATCGCCCGAGCGCACGGCCGAGTGGCGCGCCTGACAGTCCCCGACACCGAGCCCTCGGGCGCGCTCCGGCGCGCACCCGAGGGGCAGGCTCTTGATCGTCTGCGCGACGCTCGGGGTGTTCGCTCCGGCGCGCACCCGGGGGCCAGGTGCGGCCACCCGGCGCATCCGCTCCACCATCCGGCGCAGGCGTCCGGCCCTGCGGCGGCCCGATCGGACACGGTCCTCGGTCGTCGAAGCCGTGCTGCGGCTGACGCTCTGCCACACGAGCAGCTCGGCCGTCAGCCGGAGCGCTCCTCCCCCGGCAAAGCCGGCCCGGAACGATCCGGGTTCGATGATCTCAACCCTGATTCCGTGCGGGGCGACCTCGGCCGCCAGCGCCTCGGGCAGTGCTTCGAGGGTGCCGCTGACCGATGTCGAACCGCTGCGGACCGATCGTGCTCGTCCGGGTCGAAGGCGCGGAGAACGACCTCGTGCGGAGGTTCGCCGGCGTCGTGCGTGAACTGGTGGCCGCGGCCCGGGCCGAGCGCCCGGGGCCGACGACCGGCCCGGTGCTACCGGCCGTCCTCCGGAAGGGCCGGAAGACTGTCCATGAACGAACTGACGGAGAAGACCGCGCGTCCGGGTCCGGGCGGGCCGTATCCGGGGGGTGAGCTGAGACCGTACTCCTCCATGGTCGCGCGGTAGGAATCCAGCAGACGGATGTGGTACTCCAGCGGCGCTCCGTCCGGGTTGGTCTTCCCGAGCGGGGTGGTGGGCTCCGGGCACCAGGTGGTGAACCTCGGGGTGATGCCGTGCGACATGAAGAACCGCAGGCCCTCTGTGGTCGATGCGATGGCCTCGTCCACGGAGGTGAAGCCGAAGGGCTCGGCCATCTCCACACCGGCCACGAAGTTGGGGATGACGTTGCGAGCGCCGAAGACCTCCGCGGAGTCCAGGATGCGGCGGTGCCACTCGTCGCGGCCCACATAGCGCTCCTTGCCGGGGCAGTAGAGCTCGAACAGCCGACGGTCCCACACCTCGTAGTTGGGGTGGTAGATCTGCACGCCGTAGTCGTGGAACCGCTGTACGTCGGCCTTGGGCAGGGCCTGGGCGACGACCTTGCCGATCCAGCGGCCTGGGAATCGCTCCTCGATGGCCTTGGCGTACTGCCCGTAGAAATCGGCTTCGTCGCGGCCGCCGATGTGGGAGGTGATGGCCCCGCCGGTGAGGGTGTAGGCGGTGGAGGTCTTCGCCGTGTCGTACTTGTCGATGATGGCGAGCGCCTCCAGGACCTCCTCGACCGGCTTCACCCCTGTGTACGGGCGTCCCGCCGCCTTGTGCTGGCGCCAGTTGTGGTTGATGTCGCAGTACTGGCACTCCTCCTTCGCGCCGAAGTACTGGCAGACCCGGAAGACGGTCAGGTAGACGAGATATCCCCATTGGATGGTGGGGGCGACCTCCATCACGGACTTGCCGTTCTCCAGTGTGTGCCGGTAATAGTCCGGCATGGGCGGCAACCCCACGTCAGAGATCCGCCGGCCGTCGAGATACAGCCCGAGCACACCGTCTTCGTCGGCCGCCACGCGGTAGGGGGACGCGGGGTTGACCCGGACGGACACGACGGTCCTGCGCAGGTCGTACGGACCGCCGGTGAGGACGATCTCCTCCGGCGGACGGCGGAGTGCGGCCGCGCCGAGCTCGGGGAGGGTGCCGTGGTCGAAAGAGAAGATGAAGTAGGACTTCGGCTTGACGTCACCGCCCTCGTTGTCACTGAGGGCGGACTCGTCGAACGCCACGCCGCCGCGCAGCAGATCCTCCTTGATGACAGCTTCCCGGGGCACGTGCGGGAACTGCTCCATGAGGCGCTCGACCAGACGGGTGCGGCTCCCGTCCGTGCGGCTCGTCTCGGTGCGGCTGCGGTCGGTACTGCTGGGCATGTGCGCGACTCCTCGGTCCGGTCGTCTGCGGCGTTCCGGGTACGCCGCACTGTGCAACGAACCGGACACGTCCACAGTGCCCGGCCCCACCGGCCGATTGGATCCGGTACGGCGGGAACGAGTTCGCGGCCCTCGGCGGCGCGGCCCGGGTCGCCGGTCGGTTGCTGTCCCCGGGCCGCGGTTCACCGGACCCAGTGCGTGGGACGGCCGAGTGCCGGCGGGAGTTTCGTCACCGTGTCGCCGCGGGCTGCGTTGAGCTGGGCCTGGGTGAGGAAGAGGCTTCCGGTGAGGTCGGCGCCGGACAGGTTCGCGTCCCGGAAGTCGGCGCCGATCAGGTCGGCCAGACGCAGGTCGGCACCGGTGAGGTCCGCCGCGATCAGATACGCGCCGCGCAGGTCGGCGCCCCGCAGATCGGCGCCCTTGAGCCTGGCTCCGATGAGGTCGGCGCCGCGACGGTCACGCTTCTTCTTGCGCGGCACCGTCGCACGTACGAGTTCGCTGGTACGGAGCAGCAGTTCGGCCACGACGTCGCGGTGGCCGGCCACGTCCAGGTCCACGAACGCGTCGGCCGGGAGGTGGGTGAGGCGTTCCGTCTCGTCGAGGGTGCGCCGGATCTCGGCGTGGAGTGGCCGCGCCGGTTCCAGGGACAGCGCTTCCGTGAGGTACCAGAGGAGTTCATGGAGCTGCCGCATGACGGGGAACACCTGGAACATCTGCCCGGCGGTCCGTGGGGCCCGGCGCCAGTCCTGTCCGTGGAAGGTCTCGCCGGAGACCTTCTGGCCCGCCCCGAAGCAGTCGTACACGGTGCAGCCGGGGAAGCCCTGCGTCCGCAGCTCCGTGTGGATGCCGCAGCGGAAGTCCTCCTGGAGGTTCCGGCAGGGCTTCCCGGCGTCCTTGTCGATCGCGAAGTCCGCGGACCGTGTCAGGGTCAGCGCCACACAGCACAGCCCGAAACAGTTCGCGCAGTCGGCGCGCAGCGCGGCACGGTCGCCGCGGTCGGTGCCGGGGTCTTGGACGTTGTCGGGCACGATGCGTGGATCCTCTGGGTACCGGAACTGTGGGACGGTCGACCCTATCGGGGTCCATCACCCTTTCGCGTCAATTTCGTGATCAACGACATCCGGAATGCCGGGGCCACGGTGCCCGAGCCACTGTCAGTGGCTCGGCGCACACTGGGAGAAGTACGGCACGGGCGAAGGGGGAAGCTGATGAGCACCTGGGACGGGACAGGGTTCGAACCGGCCACCGGGGACGGCCCGCAGGCTCCGGAGCCGGACGAAGGGCGCTCCGCTTCCGTCCGGACGGCGTTCGAGGGAATGCTGCAGATCCGCCGGCTGACGAACACCGGGCATGCCGACCCGCAGGGCATACCCGCGGCGTGGGAGATGCACCGTCCGGTCCGGGCGGTCGCCATCGCCCTGGAGGCATCGGGCCTGGCCGCCTCGGCCGTTGACGGATCGGGCCTGCGCACGGCAACCGGGTACCGCTTGCAGCAGGGCGAGTCACCGGGTGGTGTACGTATCGATTGGCTCGGGCCCCCCGGCAGCGGGGCCGCCCATGCGGAGGAGTCCGAGCTGGCCCGGTGCGCGGCCGTGTTGCGGGAGTTGGGCTGGACGGTGCTGCTGTACCGCGGAGCGCGTCGTCGAAGATTTCTGGAGGTCGAACCGCCGGTCGGTGTGCGGGGGCCGAACGACGGGTAGCGGGCGCGCTGGCGCCGTAGTCGGCAGGCGTTGTCAGACCCATGAGGGATGCTGGTGGGTCCGACACCTCTGACCGGGAGATGCTGAGATGCGCAATGACGAACTCGCCGCGGCCCAGGCGTATGTCCGACTGCTGGAGGCCACTCGCGCCGCGCTCGCGGACCCGGACGAGGGCCCCTTGTACGTCCCCTTGCTCGCTTCGCCGATCGCCGAGGCCGATGGCGCGCTGCAGCGCGCCGGCCTCTGCGGCAACGAGTCCCGGTTCTTCGGCCTGGTGAGTTCGCTGCAGCCGAGCATGTCCGGCAGCGGTCACTGAGCGGGGCCGCCGGAAGTCACCCCGGGACTGCCTGCTCCACCGCCCGGCGGGTCGGCCGCATGACCTCGGCCGGCCTCGTCCTGCGACGGGTGGCCCGTGGCGGCGGGTGGAGCGCGGCAGGCGCGCGCCGCCTCTGTGCACCTCGTCGTCCCGATCCCCCACCATGCTGGTGAACGAGTCATCGGCCAGGAATCCGGCCCGCCCGCCCGATGAATTGATTCAAGAGGGTGAGAGAACCCGACGAGAACGTGACCGGCTCCTTGACTGGAAGCTTGTACCAAATCTAGCGTACGGTCCGGATGAAACGATTCACACCTTCAGATCCGAACAGTCTCCGGTCGCTGGACGACTCTGCTCACGAGGTGCTCATGTCTGATGTTTCGGCCGTCAAGGCAGCTCTGAAGTCCCAGGTCATCGAGACGCCGTCGTGGGGGTACGGGAACTCCGGTACGCGCTTCAAGGTGTTCGCGCAGCCGGGTGTGCCGCGCGACCCGTTCGAGAAGATGGAGGACGCGGCCCAGGTGCACGCGTTCACTGGCGTGGCACCGAAGGTGTCGCTGCACATTCCGTGGGACAAGGTCGAGGACTACGCCGCGCTGACCCGGCACGCCGAGGATCTCGGACTGCGGATCGGGGCGATCAACTCCAACGTCTTCCAGGACGACGACTACAAGCTCGGTTCGGTCACCCATCCCGATCCGAAGGTGCGCCGCAAGGCCACCGACCATCTGCTGGAGTGCGTCGACATCATGGACGAGACCGGGTCCCCCGATCTCAAGCTCTGGTTCTCCGACGGCACGAACTACCCCGGGCAGGACGACATCACAGCCCGTCAGGACCGGCTGGCCGAGGCACTGGCCGAGGTGTACGGGCGACTGGGCGACGACCAGCGGATGCTCCTCGAGTACAAACTCTTCGAGCCCGCGTTCTACACGACCGATGTGCCCGACTGGGGCACGGCGTACGCGCACTGTCTGGGCCTCGGTCCGAAGGCCCAGGTGGTCGTGGACACGGGGCACCACGCGCCGGGCACCAACATCGAGTTCATCGTGGCCTCGCTGTTGCGCGCGGACAAGCTCGGCGCGTTCGACTTCAACTCCCGCTTCTACGCGGACGACGATCTGATGGCCGGGGCAGCCGACCCGTTCCAGCTGTTCCGGATCATGCACGAGGTGGTCAGGAACGGCGGGCTGAAGCCGGAGACGAACGTCAACTTCATGCTCGACCAGTGCCACAACATCGAGGCGAAGATCCCTGCCGTGATCCGGTCGGTGGCCAATGTGCAGGAAGCGACCGCCAAGGCTCTGCTGGTCGACATGGCGGCGCTGAGCGCCGCTCAGCAGTCCGGCGATGTGCTGGCCGCGAACGGCGCCCTGATGGATGCGTACAACACCGATGTACGTCCGCTGCTCGCCGAGGTGCGTGAGGAACTCGGCCTGGCCAAGGACCCGTTCATCGCGTACCTGGCCTCGGGCAATCAGGAGCGGATCGCCGCCGCCCGGGTCGGTGGCGAGCAGGCCGGCTGGGGTGCCTGAGCCCCGGCCTCTTCCGCGTACGAACACCGACCTGACCCTCGACCACGAAGGATTCCCATGACCTCCGCGACGCACCCCGAAGTCGCCGCGCTGCTGGAACGCGCCCACCGGATCGGCTCCGACCCCCGGAACACCAACTACGCCGGTGGCAATGCATCGGTCAAGGCCACCGGCACCGACCCGGTCACCGGTGGCGGCACCG
The DNA here is from genome assembly GCF_014649535.1 of Streptomyces gelaticus. Taxonomy (GTDB): domain Bacteria; phylum Actinomycetota; class Actinomycetes; order Streptomycetales; family Streptomycetaceae; genus Streptomyces; species Streptomyces gelaticus. The sequence continues at coordinate 120,985 of NZ_BMTF01000009.1, read as the reverse complement.
AGCTGCTGTGGGTCAAGGGATCCGGTGGTGATCTGGGCACGCTGACCGAGACCGGGCTCGCCGTGCTGCGTCTGGACCGGGTGCGTGCGCTCAAGAACGTGTATCCGGGGGTGGAGCGCGAGGACGAGATGGTATCGGCGTTCGACTACTGCCTGCACGGCAAGGGCGGTGCGGCACCGTCCATCGACACGGCGATGCACGCCCTGGTCGAAGCGGCCCATGTCGACCATCTGCATCCGGACTCGGGGATCGCGCTGGCGTGCGCCGCCGAGGGCGAGAAGCTGACCGCGGAGTGTTTCGGCGACAAGGTGGCCTGGGTGGGCTGGCGCAGGCCGGGGTTCCAGCTCGGTCTGGACATCGCCGCGGTCAAGGAGGCCAACCCACGGGCCGTCGGGGTGATCCTCGGCGGCCATGGCATCACGGCCTGGGGCGAGACGTCCGAGGAGTGCGAGCACAACGCCCTCTGGATGATCCGCACCGCCGAGGCCTTCCTCCGGGAACGGGGCAGGGCCGAACCCTTCGGCCCTGCCTGGGCGGGCCGGGAACCTCTTCCCGAGGAGCGGCGCACGGAGCGTGCGGCCGCACTCGCCCCGCTGATCCGCGGACTGGCCTCCACCGACCGTCCCCAGGTGGGCCACTTCACCGACACGGAGCCGGTGCTGGACTTCCTCTCCCGCACCGAACATCCACGGCTCGCCGCCCTGGGCACCTCGTGCCCCGACCACTTCCTTCGCACGAAGGTCAGCCCGCTGGTGCTCGACCTGCCCGCGGATGCCCCGCTGGACGAGGCGGCGGCACGGCTGAAGGAACTGCACGAGCAGTACCGGGAGGCGTATCGCGGGTACTACGAGCGTCATGCCTCCCCCGATTCCCCCGCGATGCGCGGAGCGGACCCCGCGATCGTGCTGGTGCCCGGCGTCGGCATGTTCTCCTTCGGCAAGGACAAGCAGACGGCCCGGGTCGCCGGGGAGTTCTACCTCAACGCCATCAACGTGATGCGCGGCGCCGAGGCCGTCTCCTCGTACGCGCCGATCGAGGAGTCCGAGAAGTTCCGGATCGAGTACTGGGAGCTGGAGGAGGCCAAGCTGCGCCGGATGCCGGAGGCGAAACCGCTGGCCACCCGGGTGGCGCTGGTCACGGGCGCGGGGTCCGGCATCGGCAAGGCCATCGCGCACCGGCTGGTCGCGGAGGGGGCGTGTGTGATCGTCGCGGACATCGACGCACAGAACGCCGCCTCGGTGGCGCGGGAGCTCGGCGGCTCTGACCAGGCGATCGCCGTGACGGTCGATGTGACCAGCGAGGAGCAGATCGTCGAGGCGTTCCGGGCTGGGGCGCTGGCTTTCGGCGGCGTGGATCTCGTCGTGAACAACGCCGGAATCTCCATCTCGAAGCCGCTGCTGGAGACGTCGGCCCGGGACTGGGATCTCCAGCACGACATCATGGCGCGCGGCTCGTTCCTGGTGTCGCGCGAGGCCGCCCGGATGATGCGGACGCAGAACCTCGGTGGCGACATCGTCTACATCGCCTCGAAGAACGCGGTGTTCGCGGGTCCGAACAACATCGCCTACTCGGCCGCCAAGGCCGATCAGACCCACCAGGTGCGGCTGCTGGCCGCGGAACTGGGCGAGCACGGAATCCGGGTCAACGGAATCAACCCCGATGGTGTGGTGCGCGGTTCGGGGATCTTCGCAAGCGGCTGGGGCGCCCAGCGTGCGGCGACGTACGGCATCGAGGAGGAGAAGCTCGGCGAGTTCTACGCACAGCGGACCCTGCTCAAGCGCGAGGTGCTCCCCGAGCATGTGGCCAACGCCGTCTTCGCGCTGACCGGCGGCGACCTCACGCACACGACGGGACTCCACGTTCCCGTCGACGCCGGTGTGGCCGCGGCCTTCCTCCGATGACCGGATGAGGTGTCGATGTCTGTGACGTCACGCAGCGACGCGGCCTTCGCCGCCGTGGACCTCGGTGCCACCAGCGGCCGGGTGATCACCGGCCTGGCCGGGCCCGACAGGCTCGAACTGAGCGAGGCGCACCGGTTCGCCAATATGCCGGTCCGGTTGCCGGACGGACTGCGGTGGGACGTGCTCGCGCTGTACCGGGAGATGCTGGAGGGTCTGCGGGCCGCTGCGCGCAGCGGTCCGATCACATCGGTCGGAATCGATACGTGGGCGGTCGACTACGGCCTTCTCGATGCCGACGGGGCCCTGCTCGGGCTGCCGTTCCACTACCGGGACAGCCGGAACGCGGGCGCGGCCGAGCAGGTGCTGGCCGTGTGCGGGGCGCAGGAGCTCTATGCGGTGAACGGCTTGCAGCATCTGCCGTTCAACACCGTGTTCCAGCTCGCCGCTCACCGCGCCGGTGCCCAGTGGGGTGCGGCGCGGACGTTGTTGCTGATGCCCGATCTGCTGACGCACTGGCTGACCGGGGTGGTGGGCACGGAGATCACCAACGCGTCGACGACCGGGTTGTTCGACGCGTCGGCCGGCTGCTGGTCCGATGCGCTGATCGGCCGGCTGGGTCTGGAGCGTTCCATGTTCCCGCCCTTGCGTGAGCCGGGTGACCCGGCGGGGACGCTCCTGCCGCACGTCGTCGAGTTCACGGGTCTGCCGGCCGGCACGCCGGTGACGGCCGTCGCCTCGCACGACACTGCGTCGGCGGTCGCGGCGGTGCCCGCGACCGAGCCCGGGTTCGCTTATGTGTCCTGCGGTACGTGGTCGTTGGCAGGGCTCGAACTGCAGGCTCCGGTGCTCACGCAGGAGTCGCGCGCGGCGAACTTCACCAATGAGCGCGGGGTGGACGGCACCATCCGCTACCTCCGCAACATCATGGGAATGTGGCTGCTGGAGGAGTGCCGTCGGACCTGGGACCGGCGGGGTGAGGATCCGGGGCTGCCCGCACTGCTCGCGGAGGCGGCCCGTGCCAGGCCGTTCGCGGCAGTGATCGATCCCGACGACGAGGTGTTCCTCGCGCCGGGTGACATGCCGTCGCGTATCGACACCCATCTCGTGGGGATCGGTCAGGTGCCGCCCGGCAGTCCCGGTGGCTATGTGCGGTGTGTACTGGAGAGCCTGGCGCTGGCCCATCGCAGGACGCTGCGGGAGGCAGCCGGTCTCGCGGGGCGGGAGTTGACCCGGATCCATCTTGTCGGCGGAGGGTCACGCAATGAGCTCCTGTGCCAGTGGACCGCGGATGCCACGGGGCTTCCCGTCACGGCCGGCCCGGCCGAGGCGACCGCGCTCGGCAACATCCTGGTGCAGGCGCGTGCCCGAGGTCTGGTGGGTGACCTCGCGGACATGCGACAACTGGTGGCACGGACGCAGGAATTGCGCCACTACACCCCGCAGGGGGACCAGCGGGCCTGGGACCGGGCCGCCGCGCGGCTGGAACAGGCCTGAGTCCGTTCGGTCCTCGACGGAACCGAAGGAAGGAAGCTCATGACCGATGTCTCGCCCGCCGCGCTCGACGATGTGCTCTCCCGCACCGCGCGCCGACGTACCCGTGTCGGTCTGGTGTCCGGCGGGCTCGGTGCGTACTGGCCGCAGTTCCCCGGACTGCTCGACCGGCTGCGGGAGTCGGCCCGGTTTGTGGCCGGGCGGTTCGAGGAGATGGGCTGCGAAGTCGTCGACGCCGGTTTCATCTCCGACCCGCAGGAGGCCGCGAAGGCCGCGGAACGGCTGCGGGCAGCCGACTGCGACATCGTCGTGACGTTCCTGACCACGTATCTCACTGCCTCGATGGTGCTGCCGATCGCCCAGCGCGCGCACGCTCCGGTGCTGGCCATCGACCTCCAGCCGACCGAGGCGATGGACCATCCGGACACCGACACGGGCAAGTGGCTGGCGTACTGCGGTCAGTGCCCGCTGCCCGAGATCGCCAATGTGTTCCGGCGCAGCGGCATCCCCTTCCGCTCCGTGTCGGGCCATCTGCGTGACGAGAACGCCTGGCAGCGGATCCGCCGCTGGATCCGTGCCGCTCGGGTCCGCGGTGCGATGCGTCACGGCCGGCACGGTCTGATGGGCCATCTCTACCCGGGCATGCTCGATGTCTCCACCGACATGACGCTGGTCTCCACCCAGTTCGGCGGGCATGTCGAAGTCCTCGAATTCGACGATCTGCGGGTCAGGGTCGCCGCTGTGACGGACGAGGCGACCGCCGAACGCGTCGCACTCGCACGCACGGTCTTCACCCTCGACGGCTCCGTCGACGAGGACGATCTCGCCTGGGCAGCGCGGGTTTCGGTCGGGCTGGACCGGCTCGTCGAGGACTTCGGACTCGACAGTCTCGCCTACTACCACCGCGGTCTGGAGGGCGAGATCCACGAGCGGCTCGGCGCCGGCATGATTCTCGGCGCTTCACTGCTGACCGCGCGCGGCATTCCGATGGCCGGGGAGTACGAACTGCGCACCAGCCTCGCCATGCTGATCGCCGACACCATCGGCGCCGGTGGCTCCTTCACCGAACTCCAGGCCCTCAATTTCCGCGACCGGGTCGTCGAGATGGGCCACGACGGCCCCGCCCATCTGGCCATCAGCGCCAAGGATCCACTGCTGCGCGGGCTGGGCGTCTACCACGGCAAACGCGGCTGGGGTGTGAGCGTGGAGTTCGATGTCAGACATGGCCCGGTCACCACGTTCGGCATCGGGCAGGAGGCCGACGGCACCTTCACCTTCATCGCCTCCGAGGGCGAGGTCGTGCCGGGGCCCCTGCTGGAGATCGGCAACACCACCTCCCGCGTCGACTTCGGCTTCGACCCGGGCGAGTGGACCGATGCCTGGTCCGCGACCGGCATCGGTCACCACTGGACGCTGTGCACCGGCCATCGTGCCAAGGACCTCAGGGCAGCGGCCGACCTGCTCGGCGTCCCGTTCCGCACGGTCGACGGACCGAACGACCTCTGAGTCCCGGACGCGGTCCACCTGCTCCGCTCCCGCGCGCGGTCTCGTGCTCCGCCCACGGTCCGTCCGGACCGTCTCAGGCCGTCGTCCCGGGAGCGGCGGCCAGGCCGAGTTCACGGTCGCCCAGCGGGGTGAAGAAGAGGGCCACGTCGGCCTCGGTGACCTCGGCCAGGGTCGCCGGGCACCACCGCGGGTCGCGGTCCTTGTCCACGATCTGGGCGCGCACGCCTTCCACCAGGTCGGGCCTGGTGAAGGCCATGCACGATGTCCGGTACTCCTGGTCGAGCACCGCCTCCAGGCTGCCCAGCCCCCGTGCCCTGCGCAGCGCGGAGAGGGTGACCTTGAGCGCGGTGGGCGACTTGGTGAGGATGGTTTCGGCGGCCTGCTTGGCGGCGGGGACGCCGATGCTGTCGAGCCGGTCGACGATCTCCTCGACCGAATCCGCCCGGTAGCAGGAATCGATCCACTCACGGTGCGCGGCCAGTTCACCGTCCGGCGCGGGTGCGGCGTACCGCCGGACCGTATGCTCGACGCCGACGGCCGTATCGCAGCCGGCGAGCTCCGCGGTGAGTCCGGCAAGGCGTTGCGACGGTACGAAGTGGTCGGCGATCCCGCACAGCAGCGCATCGCCCGCGCCGACCGCGTCCGCGGTGAGCGCCAGATGGGTGCCGAGCTCACCGGGCGCCGCAGCGAGCAGGTACGTGCCACCGACGTCGGGGACGAATCCGATCCCGGTCTCGGGCATGGCGATGCGAGAGCGTTCGGTGACGACACGGATGTCGCCATGGGCCGAGACGCCGACGCCGCCGCCCATCACGATGCCGTCCATGATCGCGACGTAGGGCTTGGGGAATCGGGCGATCAGGGCATTGAGCCGGTACTCGTCGCGCCAGAAGTCCATCGACGTGGTGCCGCCGGCGCGGGCATCCTCGTAGATCGACCGGATGTCGCCGCCCGCGCAGAGGCCGCGCTCGCCCGCACCGGTGATCAGGACCGCGGTGATGGAGTCGTCGAGCTCGGCGTCGGCGAGCGCTTCGGCGACGCAGGCCACCATGGCGTGATTCAGCGCGTTCAGGGCACGTGGACGGTTGAGGGTGATGTGCCGGACACGTCCCTCGGTGTGCAGCAGAACGGGATCTTCGTGGGTCATGAATGCGCTCCGGTCAGTCCCTGTGCCGTATCGACCGCCGATCGCGGACGATCTTCCGCGGCCATTCTCCGGGGCGGGTTCCGTGCTGGGGCAGCAGGGGTCCCCGGGTCCGGCCGGACCGGCTTCCGGCCGGATTTTGCCAGGTGTCCGCTGTGCAAGCTGCCGGAACCGGTTCGACAATTGAGTCACCCGGTTCGGGCCGCGCCGTCCGGCAGCCCCGCCCGGCGATCTCCGGAGCAGGAATGACCGATCACGACCAGCAACCGAGCACCTCCGTCCCGCCACGCCTGCTGATCGAGAAGACGCACAACGGCGAGAGCGCGACGGCTCAGCGCCTTGCCATGAACCGGACGGGCAGTTTCGAGTGGGATGTGGAGGCCGGGACGCTCGACGTGGACGACGCGGGGTTGCTGGTGTTCGGTCTGGATCCGCAGACCTTCGACTCACGTCCCGAGACCGTGCTCGACCGGATCGAACCGTCGGAGCGGACCCGTCTCGACGGGGCGGTCAACGAAGCGATCGAGAGTGGGCGCAGGTCGTTCGGCGTGCATTTCCGGGTACCGATGGACGACGGCGGGGACCAGTGGACCCACATCCAGGCACGCATCTTGCGCAGCGAGGACGGCCAGGCGCACCGGATCATCGGGGTGGTGCAGGACGCCACCGCGGAAGTCACCCATTCGGCCTTCGTGCTCGATCTGGAAAAGCGGCGGCAGCGACAGACCAACATCGTTGAACGCACAACGAGCGCGCTGTCACGTGCGGTGACCGTCGATGACGTGACCGCTGCGCTCACCGGACCGGGCGGGCTCGCCCGGCTCGGGGCGGACGGCCTCTCGCTCGGGCTGGTCGAGAACACCACGCTGAGCGCCATAGCTCTGAGCGGCGACTCGGTGGAGGCGATCGACGCACTCGGGGACGCGGGGCTGGACCGGCGGTTCCCGCTGGCGGAAGCCGTTCTCAGTGGCCGGCCCCGGTTCCTCACCTCGGTCTCGGCGCTCACCCGTCGCTACCCCGTGCTGGCCCCCTACACCGGCCGGCTGAAATTCCGGGCCGCCGCCTACCTGCCCCTCGTTGCCCAGGCACGCTCCCTCGGCACCCTGGCGCTCTTCTACCGTGAGAACACGACCTTCAATGCGGACGAGCGCAACCTGTGTCTGGGCCTGGCCGCCATCGTGGCGCAGTCCCTCCAGCGCGCGAAGCTCTTCGACGAGGAGCGTGAATTCGCCACCGGCCTCCAGTCGGCGATGCTGCCGCGCCGGATCCAGGAGATCGAGGGCGGCGAGATCGCCGTGCGCTACCACGCCGCGTGGAGCGGCCGTCAGGTCGGCGGTGACTGGTACGACGTGATCGGCCTGCCCAAGAACCGGTTCGGGATCGTGGTCGGCGACGTGCAGGGACATGACACCCACGCGGCAGCCATCATGGGCCAGTTGCGCATCGCCCTGCGCGCGTACGCCGCCGAGGGGCATCCCCCTTCGACGGTGCTGGCGCGGGCTTCGCGCTTTCTCGCCGAACTGGACACGGACCGCTTCGCGACCTGCACGTACGCCCAGGTCGATCTCGCCTCGGGGACCGTGCGCGTCGTGCGGGCCGGGCATTTCGGCCCGCTGATCCGGCATATGGACGGCCGGGTCGGCAGCCCGCAGGTGCGGGGTGGCCTTCCGCTGGGCATCTCGACCGACTTCCTGGACGAGGAGTTCCCGGAGACCCGCCTGGATCTGGTGCCGGGAGAGACGCTGGTCCTGTACACCGACGGACTGGTGGAAGAACCGGGGGCCGACATCGACGCGGGCGTGCAGGCACTGATCAACGAGGTGGGCGCGGGGCCTGCGAGCCCCCAGGCCCTGGCCGACCATCTGTCGGACCGGCTCTGGGAGCGTTGGGGTTCGGGGGACGACGTGGCGCTCCTGGTCCTTCGGCGCAGCCCGGACCCCGGGTCGCCGCGGGCCCCGCGGTTGCACCAGTACATCCACCAGGCGGATCCGGAGGGGCTGTCCGACGCCCGGACCATCGTGCGCCAGGCCCTGACCGACTGGGAGATGGCCGAACTCGCGGACGATGCGGAACTGGTGACCGGCGAACTGCTGGTGAACGTCCTGTTGCACACGGAAGGCGGCGCGGTCCTCACCCTGGAGGTACTGCCGGAACCCGTGCGGCGGGTCCGTCTGTCCGTACAGGACCGCTCCAGTGCCTGGCCGAGGCGGCGCACCCCGGGCGAGACCGCGACCTCGGGACGGGGCCTGCTGCTGCTGGATGCCATCGCCACCCGCTGGGGCATCGAACCGCGCGGCGAAGGCAAGGCGGTCTGGTGCGAGATCGGTCCTTCGGCGCCGCCCGCCGCTACTCCCCCGTCGGCCGCGAAGCAGGGGTGACAGCAGTCCCGAGGGGAGGGAGGTGCCGCCCCGAGCACCGTGCCGCCCCCGCACCCGGCGCGGGGCGGCACCGTCTCGACCAGTGGTCCGGCACGATCCCGCGGCAGGACGACCGGACCTGCACCGTTCGTACCCGCCCCACGAAGCATCTGTTGCCACAACTGCCTACGCTTCCCCGCAAGTTCCGACATGGTGGACACGGTATGGAGAGCGGGACCGCGCGGGGGCGCAGTACGGCCACCGCCGGTGCGGTTGGCACAGGCTCCTGCGGAGAGACCGCCGAACGCGATGTCAGAGGCGGCAGTACATGATGTGCAGCCCGACAAACCCGTGTTCCGGGTGGTTGAACCCCTCCGGCAGCGTTCCCAGGACCTCGAAACCGAGCAAGCGGTAGAGCTTGACGGCGTGGACGTTCGTCTCCACCACCGCGTTGAACTGCATCGCCCTGAACCCCGACGCACGCGCCCATTCCAGGGTGTACTCGCACAGGGCCCGGCCGACGCCCTGCCCCGAATGCTCGGGGTCGACCATGTAACTGGCACTGGCGATGTGCGAGCCATTGCCCATGTGGTTGTTGTTCATCTTGGCCGTGCCGAGGATCGTCCCGTCGCCGTCGACCGCGACGACCGTACGGTTGGGCGCCTCGAGGAGCCACCAGGAGCGGGCGTTCTCCTCGCCGAGATCGAGTGGGTAGGTGAAGGTCTCACCCGCGGCGACGATTGCATGGAAGAACGGCCAGATGGCAGGCCAGTCCTCGGTGGTGGCTTCCCTGATCAGCATGGGAGACAGAATGCCGGTGCCGTTCTTCCTGCGCGAGTTCATTATCCGGCCGCGAGCGGCCCTCCCTCCGGCGGGGCCGCGAGTTGGCCCTCCCTCCGGCAGCTGCCCATCGGCGGCGGGTCCTGCGCTCCTCCTCAGGTGCCGAACGGCGCACACCCCTGCCCGGATTGACGATGAGCCGCAGCCCTGGACGCGCGCCTGCGCAGCCCGATCCGGGCCAGCAGCCCGGGCGCGGATGCCGCAGCCGGATCGGATTCGGCGTCGGCTCGGGGATCCGGCTCGGGTGCGCACTCGTTGGCCTGGCGCGGGAAGGAGCGCCATTCGCCACCTGGACGCGGGGCCGATCGGGCCTCCCGGGCATGGTCCAACTCCGCGATCAGGCTCACCCGCCGCCACAGCATCTCGTCCGGTTCGTCGGCCCGCATCAGGTGTGCCATGGTCTCCCGCGCCAATGGCGGCCCAGCCGGTCCGAACGCCGGCTCGGGCCGGATCCTGGCGAGGTACGCGCGTTCATACGGATCGTCGACCACTTCTGCCAGCTGAACCGGATCCAGTGTGTCCGCGAGCACGGCCGCACGCGCCCAGGGGTCCTCAGTGAGGGTCAGCAGCCGTTCGACCCTGCGTGAGCGCCAGTTGCGTGCCCGGAAGTCGGTGCCTCCCTCCAGGCGGTCACGCAGCCAGGCCGGGCTCCTGCCCGCCAGAAGCCGGGATTCCCGGGCGGCGAAGCCGGCGAGCTCGTCGGCAAGATAGAGCCAGACAATCGCCCGGTACCGGTTGAGGTAGAAGGTGATCGGCGTGAGGCATCCCGCACGGGCGAGCTTGGTGAAGCTGTCCGGGCTGATGCCGAGCTGCTGCGCCCCCTGTGCCGTCCCGACCGTGCGCACCCTGTCCCGCAGTGCTTCCGGGAACCCGTCCTGCGACCGGAGCCGCTCGACCTCCTCGCACGCGACCCTCGGCCTCCCGCCGTCCTGCCGCGCCCTCAGGCGAATCAGCCCCAGATGCACGGCGATCGCGAACTCACCACGTTTCAACTGGAGTTCCTGAGCCGCCGTGCCCACCGCTACCGTGCCTGCGGCGACCCTGCCCGCCGCATTCGTGCCGACGGCCTCCGTGCACACGTCCTCAGCAACGCTCATGACACTCTCCCCCGCGAAACTCGGTTACTCTCTGTGAGCACCGTAGCCCGGAAGAGCTTCGCCCGCTCGGCCTGTGGATAACTCCCGGGAGCGGACCGGCCGGGGTCGGGGCGGACGCACCCGGATCAGGTGCGGTCGGCGCCTTCGCCCCCCGCCTGCCGAGCGGCGACACCAAGATGTTCACCGACCCTGTTGACCAGCAGCGTCATCTCGTAGGCGACCAGGCCGACATCCGCCTCGGCCTCGCTCAGCACGCACAGGCAGCTGCCGTCCCCAGCCGCCGTCACGAAGAGCAGCGCCTCGTCGAACTCCACCATGGTCTGCCGGGCCTTCCCGGCCCGGAAGTGGCGTCCCGACCCACGGGCCAGGCTGTGCAGCCCGGACGAGACCGCGGCGAGATGCTCGGCGTCCTCACGGGCCAGCCCCGTACTCGCCCCGGTCACCAGTCCGTCGTTCGACAGCACCAAGGCGTGCCGTATGTGCTCGACCCTCTTCGTGAGGTCGTCGAGGAGCCAGTCGAGTCCCCTGTCCAGCGCCATTTCCCCGCTCCTCCCCGCTCATGCGTTCCCCGTGCCCCGTTGCCGTAAGCCTTGCGCACACGTCACTCGGGGGCAAGCACTCCTCCGTCATGTGGCTGGGTCCGGCCCCGTGGACGGCCGACGCCTACACTGAGTACTTCGGGTGCGAGAAATCGAGCCACGCGGACAGGGAGAACAAGAGTGCCGACAGCTGCCGACGGCGGTTTCGAGGATCCGCCCGCGGAGGTGCTCGCGGAGGCCGCAGCGGCCTTCGGCCTGCTGGCGACGCCTGCGCGGCTGCACATCGTGTGGGCCCTGTCCCAGGGCGAGAGCGATGTGACCGGACTCGCAGACCGGGTGGGCGGCACGCTTCCCTCGGTGAGCCAGCATCTGACGAAGCTCAAGCTGGCGGGCCTCGTACGGTCCCGGCGCGAAGGGCGCCGACAGGTGTATCTGGTCGACGATCCCGATGTGGTGACCGTCGTCCGGCTGATGGTCGGCCAGCTCGCGGAGCGCGCCGGCCACGCACCCGCACGCCCCGCACACCTCCGTGGGCTCGGTGCCTGAGAGCAGTGCCGCCGCAGGTACCGGCAGCACCGACTCCGATGGCCCGTCCGCCGTCGTCGTGCCGATGGCGGGCGCGACGGCCGCCCGGGGCGCCGCCCCCGATGTCATCCCTGCCGCTTCCGCGGTTGCCGCACCGACCTCCCTCCAGGTGCTCCGCTCGCTGGACAGCGGACCTCGCGGCCTGCTGGAGGAGCAGGCCGGGGAACGGCTGACGCGGTTCGGTGAGAACACGCTGCCGGCCTGGCGTCCGGTCTCCTGGCCCCGCCGATTCCTGAGGAGTCTGCGTGACCCCTTCACCTCGGTGCTCCTGTGTCTGGGCCTGGTCTCTGCGGCGGTGGCGTCGTGGGGCACGGCGTCCGTGACGTCGGTGCTCGTGGTCGTCAGCTGTCTGCTGCGCTCGGCGGAAGAACACCGGGCGGACCGGTCCACGGCCGCCCTGCGGGAACTGGTGGCGACCACCGCGACCGTACTGCGCCGGTCAGGACCGGATGCCGCGCCGCAGGCCCGTGAGTTGCCGGTCGAGGAGCTGGTCCCGGGCGATGTGATCCGGCTCGGTCCGGGTGATCTCGTACCCGCCGATCTGCGGCTGCTGCGGGCGAGCGGCCTGACCGTTCATCAGTCGGCACTGACCGGCGAGTCCGCACCGGTGCCCAAGTGCCCCGTCGACACCCCGTCACGGCCCGGCGCCGCCGATACCACGTGCAGCGAACAGGAAGGGCTGTTCGCCCGGCCGGAGCTGTGCTTCCAGGGCAGCAGTGTGGCGTCCGGCAGCGGTACGGCGGTGGTGACGGCGACGGGTGCGGAGACCAGGTTCGCCGCTGCGTACGACGGTTCGGCGCGCCGCCGCGGCGCGAGCGCCTTCGACCGTTCGGTGCACGGGATCTCCTGGACGCTGATCCGTTTCATGCTGCTCACCCCGCCCCTGGTGCTCATGGCCAACGCGGCGCTGCGCGGCCGGGGGCTGGAGACATTGCCGTTCGCCGTCGCGGTGGCCGTCGGGCTGACGCCGGAAATGCTGCCGGTGATCGTCACGACGGCGCTGGCCCGGGGCGCTTCGCTGCTCGCCGGAGAACACGGGGTCATCGTCAAGCGACTGCCCGCGCTGCACGACCTCGGTGCGATCGATGTGCTGTGCGTGGACAAGACCGGAACCCTCACTCAGGACCGGCCGGTAGTCGAACGTTCGCTGGACGCGTCGGGCCGGCCCGGCCCCGAGGCACTTCACTGGGCTGCGGTCAACGCCCTGTGCACACTGGAGCTCGCCGATCTGCCCGCCCCCGACGCGCTCGACGAGGCGGTTCTGGACGCGGCCGAGGAGCAGGGAGAGACGCACTCCGCGTACGACGGCGTCGCCGCGCTGCCGTTCGATCCGGTGCGTCGCATCGCCACCGCGGTCGTCCGCCGCCCCGGGCGGCTCGGTGTCCACACGCTCGTGACCAAGGGAGCGGTCGACGCGGTGCTCGCACGGTGCGCACTGGACGAGGCCGAACGGATCCGGCTGAGCGCACTCGCCGCCCAGGAGACGGCGAACGGTATGCGACTGCTCGCCGTGGCCCGTACCGAACGGCCGGCCCGGCCGCGCGTGTACACCGGGGCCGACGAAACAGGGCTGACATTCCTCGGCTTCGTCGCTCTGCGGGACGCGCTCACACCGAGCGCGCCCGATGCGCTGGGCGCGCTGAAGGACCGAGGCATCGCAGTCAAGGTCCTCACCGGCGACGATCCGGGGACCGTCGCCCGCGCGTGCCGGGACCTCGGTATCGATCCGGGCGAGGTCATGCCGGCGGAGCGGATCGACGCACTGTCGGACGGGGAGCTCGCAAAGACCGCCGACCGGGTCACGGTCTTCGCCCGCTGCACGCCGGAGCACAAGGCACGGATCGTCTCCGCGTTGCGCACGGCCGGGCGGACCACCGGGTTCCTCGGCGACGGGGTCAACGATCTGCCCGCACTGCACGCGGCGGATGTCGGCATCTGCCCCCGCAACGCGGTCGACGTGGCGCGGGAGACCGCCGACGTGGTGCTCGCCGAGAAGGACCTGGCCGCCATCGATGACGCGATCACCGCGGGCCGGCACTGCAGCGGGAACATCGCCACATATCTGCGGATCACACTCTCCTCGAACCTCGGGAACGTCATCGCGATGCTCGCGGCGGGCCTCATGCTGCCGTTCCTGCCGATGCTTCCGGCGCAGGTCCTGGTGCAGAACCTCTGCTTCGACGCGGCGCAGCTGGCCTTCGCCTTCGACCGCCCCGCGTCCGAGGTGCTGCGCTGGCCGACAGTGCTGCGCCCGCGCGACTTTCTCCGCTTCATCACGGGCTTCGGCCTACTGAACGCCACCGCCGACCTGGCGACGTTCGCCGTGCTGGCCTTCGCCCTGCACGGTTCCGCGACATCGGGCGGACAGGAGGCCTTCCATTCCGGATGGTTCACCGAGAACCTGCTCACCCAGGCCCTGGTGATGGTGCTCCTTCGCACCGGCGGAGGCCTTGCCGGCGGTCGCAGCGGCGGTCCGCTGCGGGTGGCCGCGTGCGGTCTCGCGGTGGTCGGCCTGCTGCTGCCGCTCACCCCGCTCGGCGCTTTGCTGGGCATGAGCGCGCTGCCCCCGCTCTACTACCTGTTGCTGGCGACGGTACTGGCCCTGTACGCATACGGTTTGCGGGCGGCCCGCACCCGATACGAGCAGAAGTGGACCCGGCTGTGAGCCCGTCGCTCCTCGACGGCCGCGAGTCCGGCCCGAATGCCGGCGTCGGCGACGGGCGATCGGTGCGTGCGGAGGCCTCGCCCTCTCGTTCACCGGGTCTGCCTCGGTGCCCTGCTCGGCTGGTTCCACGAGGAGGCCCGGGTCACGGTGGTGAATCCGAACGCCACCGCGGACGGCGCCGCGTGGTACGAGCCGTACGGCTGCGCGGCACCCCGTCACCCGGCGCTGCAGCTCCGGACTGCCGGGGCGCCGCGCCGAGAGCCGCGCTCCCGGCCCTGTTCGCCGGTCAGCCGTACGAGAGATCCGCGCAGGGGTCGTCGTCGGCCGACCGGGCCTCGTCGGCGACGGTGGACGGAACGGTGGAGGGGGCCGGTGCCCCGGGATCGGCCGACGGGTTCTGCGCGTAGGAACTGCCCAGGATCACCTGGATTCCCGCCGTGGGGGACGCCACCGTCCGTGCTCCGGCGAAGAGCCGGGCGGTGGTCTCCGCCTCGTCCCGCAGTCCCGGCCCGTACTCGATGACGGTCGCGGTGTGGTCCTGCCTGCTCGCAGTGGCCGTGGTGGTGACGGTGAAATCCCGGGAGCGCAGGAGTTCGGCTGCCTGGGCCGCGAGGCCCCTGACCGTCGTCCCGTTGTAGACGGCGACCGTGATTCCCTTGCCGGAGACCGGGATCTCCGCCGCGGGTGACGCCGGACCGCCGTCCTTCCCGTCGCCCTTCTCCGAGGACTTGCCCGATCCCTTGCCGCTGGCGTCCTTGCCGTCGACCGTACGGTCCGCCTTCAGCGAGGCCCAGAGCGCGTCGGCGTCCGGCTCGACGATCGCGACGCGTGCGCCCTCGTAACGCCAGGGGACGGTGACGAACTTGGTGTTGTGCAGGTCGATCTTCTTCATCGACATGGCGAACGAGAGCAGCCGGTCGGCCGATCCGAGTCCGGGGTCGACGGTCATCGCGTCCGTGGCCGCATTTGCCAGTGGCAGCAGAGTGGTGGGGTTCAGTCCCTGGGACTTGACCTTCTTGATGAGGGCGGCGACGAAGGCCTGTTGCCGCTTGATACGCCCTATGTCGGATCCGTCCCCGATGCCGTGCCGCAGCCGGACGTAGTCGAGTGCCCGCTGCCCGGAGACGGTCTGCGGCCCCTTCGCGAAGATCATGGCCCCTCGGGTGGGCCGCTTCGGGCTGAGGTCGCGCTGATAGATGTCCTGGGGCAGACACACCGGTACGCCGCCGACAGCCGAAGTCAGCTTGGAGAATCCGGCGAAGTCGATGACGACGGTGTGGTCCACGCGCAGGCCGGTGAGGTGCTCGACGGTGTTCTGCGTGCAGGCCGGGTTTCCCTCGGCGGTCTCCCCCACCGAGAATGCCCCGTTGAACATCACGTCGTGCTGCGGCGCGGTCCACTTGCCGTCGGGCCCTTTGCAGGACGGGATGTCGACCAGCGCGTCACGCGGAATGGACACGGCGACCGCGTGCTTGTGATCCCCGTACACATGGAGGAGGAAGGCGGTGTCGGAGCGTCCCACCTCGCCCGTGCCACCGCCGAGTCTGCTGTTGTCGCCCGAGCGCGAGTCCGATCCGATGACCAGGACGTTCTGCCCCTGCGAGGAACCGGGCGGCCGGTCGCCGGAGATCCCGTCCGCGCTGAACGTGTCGATGCTGCCGCCGAGTTTGAGGTAGCCCCACCCGACGCCTGCCACCAGCAGGACGAGGAACGACAGCCCGAACATGGCCGTCCGCCGCAGGCGGACGCCCCCTCCCATGCCTGCTCCCGCTTTGCGACTTACCGTCATCGGCCTCCCCGTCCGTCCGGTTTCCATGGGGGAGGACGTGATCCATCCCTCCATGGTTGTACAGTTGCGCAATGTAGCAAGTATTGATGTTCGAGTGGATCATCGGACCTGCCCATAGTCAGCCTGCCGCACCGTCCGCGAAAGCCGAGCGGAAACACCGGCCGAAGCAACGAAAGGAAGGGCGGGACGCACATGTTGCGCAACGGTCTCGAACCCTGGCACCTGTTGATCCTGGCGATCGTGGTGATCGCACTGTTCGGCTCGAAGAAACTGCCGGAAACGGCCCGAGCCCTGGGCAAATCCATGCGGATCCTGAAGAGTGAGGCGAAGGCCATGAAGGAGGCCGACGCACAGGGACCCCGTACCGACCCACGCGCCTAGGGCCCCGGCCCACCAACGTACGGTAGACCTCGCGGACGTTCACTTCAGGGCTTGCGCAAGCATGGGAACCATGGTCACGACGCCGTCGTTGACCCGGTGACGGCCGAAGCGGCGCCGTTCACCGAATCGCTGGACCACTGGATCGATGGAGGATGTTTCATGGGTGTGACCCTGGCCAAGGGCGGCAACGTCTCCTTGTCGAAGGAGGCACCCGGCCTGACCGCAGTGACGGTCGGCCTGGGCTGGGACGTACGGACGACGACGGGCGCGGACCACGACCTGGACGCGAGCGCACTGCTGTGCTCGAACGCGGGCAAGGTCCTGTCCGACCTGCACTTCGTCTTCTACAACAACCTCACGAGCCCGGACGGTTCGGTTCAGCACACCGGCGACAACCTGACCGGTGAGGGCGAGGGCGACGACGAGTCCATCAATGTGGATCTGTCGGCGGTCCCGGCGGATGTGGCCAAGATCGTGTTCCCGGTCTCCATTCACGACGCACAGAGCCGCGGACAGAGCTTCGGTCAGGTCCGCAACGCGTTCATCCGCGTGGTGAACCGCGCCAACAACGTCGAACTGGCCCGATACGACCTCAGCGAGGACGCCTCGACGGAGACCGCCATGGTCTTCGGCGAGCTGTACCGGCACGGTGCGGAGTGGAAGTTCCGCGCGGTCGGCCAGGGTTACGCCTCGGGCCTGGCGGGCATCGCGTCCGACTACGGCGTCAACGTCTGACGGGAAGACGTACACGCGCAATCCGCGCGGGCCCTTTCGCCCCCTCCGTTCCCTCGGGGCGGGGAGTCGGGGCCCGCGCGGGCCGGGCGGCGATTGCCCGGACACGCCTCGGAGTGCTCGCGCAAGAGTCGACCGCCTCGTGGGCCGAACGGCGAGCCTGCCGACGGGCACGTCATGCGCGACCATGTCCGTATGGCCGACGACCACAGACACGTCCAGGAATTCTTCACCGCGCGAGCCGCGGGCTGGGACACCCGTTTCCCCGACGACGGGCCCGCCTACGAAGCCGCCGCCGACTCCCTCTCGCTGCGCCCGGGTGACGCGGTGCTCGACATCGGCTGCGGCACGGGGCGGGCGCTTCCCGCTCTGCGGGCAGCCGTCGGGCCGCGGGGCACGGTCCTGGGTGCGGACCTGACGCCGGCGATGCTGGAGGCCGCGGTACGGGCGGGGCGCGACCGCGAGGGGGTGCTGCTCCTCGCCGATGCCGCCCGGCTGCCTCTGCGGTCGCGGGCCCTCGACGCGGTCTTCGCGGCCGGGCTGATCTCCCATCTCCCGCACCCCGGCCCCGACCTGGCGGAGCTGGCACGGGTGGTCCGGCCGGGCGGACGGCTGGCGCTCTTCCACCCCGTCGGGCGGGCGGCCCTGGCGGCACGCCACGGCCGCCGGATCACGGAAGACGATCTGCGGGCCGAGCACAACCTCCGCCCGCTGCTGGCGTGTTCGGGCTGGCGGCTCGATTCGTACACCGATGAGGACGACCGCTTCCTCGCCCTCGCCGTACGGACGCCCTGAACCGCCCACCCCGTCCCCTCGTGCTCACTCCACCGGCGTCTCGGAGCGCCGGTCGTGCGGAACCGGGCAGCCTCGGACGCCCGGGACCGGGAACGTCCCCAGCCCGGAGACCTCGTAGCCGTCCGGGTAGCCCTTGATCTCCGGGTTCTGCCGGGCGTAGTGCGGGGTGGAACGCGGCGGCAGGAGTCGTACCGCCCGCGCCCTCAGCCGCAGAGCGCCGTGCGTGAGACCGCGGGCCACGGGGCCGGGGCGTTCGTACCGGAAGGCCCGCAGCAAGGAATCGTCGAGCAGCGCGAGGGCGGCCTTGCGCGCGACGGGCGCCAGGGGGCTCGGATACCAGGAGCCCATCAGGTCCAAGGTGGCGTCGGAGACGCGGCGTCCCCCTTCGTCCCAGGCGAAGTGTTCGGCCTCGTACGTGTCGAGGGTTCGCTCGAAGTCCTCGTACGTGAGGGGCAGTTCCTTGATTCCCATGTGTGCGCCCAGGGTCCGGTAGTAGGCGGCGCAGGCCCTCAATTCGTGGGCGGAGAGCCGGCGCCAGCCATATCTGTCCAGCCAGCGCTTCGGGGTGACGACGAAAGTGCACAGCACATAGCGCATGTCGTCGTTGCTGATGTCGTAACTGCGGTGCATCTGATTGATCCGGCGGAGAGCCGTACGCCCCGTGCCGCTGTCGAAGCCGTGCTCCAGAACCGTGTCGAGGAGCAGTGCGGTGTCGTCGTAGCGCTTCTGCGAACGCTCCGTCAACTGGGCCGTCCGTGACAGGAGTCGGCCAATGCTGGGAACGGCGTAGGTGCGGTAGAGGGCCAGTTCGAGAGCGCGGGTGATGTCCCAGGGGAACTCATAGGTTGCCGTGATCCGGTAGATTCGAAGAAAGTCCCGCTCCGGATCGAGACGCTGAATCTCCTTCAGCCTGTCGTACCGCTTCACCGCACTTGCCCCCCTTGTATCCGCCGAAGGTCCAACTCTACGTCGGCGGGGAACACCACAAGCAGGAACCGGCACGTCACGCACGCACAGCTCCTCGGGAAGGCGGTCCCCATGATCGACATAATCGGCGGCCTGCGGAAGGTTGTCACCCCCGACCGCAAGGGGGACCGGCCCACGGCGCCTGCCAAGGAGGGCCGGCGCAAGCAGCACAATCTCTTCGAGGCTGCTGCCACTTTCGTCGCGGCGTCCGCGGAGGAGGATCAAGCACGGATCGACGAGGCGAGCGGCTGGGTGTCGCCCGAGGCGCTCTCCTTCGGCGTCAGCGAGCTGGCCTGCCGGGCCGTCATCGCACTGGCCCGCGAGCGGGGCGAGTCGCCGCAGACAGTGGCCCGCGCGCTGCTCGGTCTCCCCTCCGATTGAGCAGCGCCGTCCGTCGCCCCACAGCTCAGCTGTCTTCCCTTGTCAGGGCCTCGACGAGTGGGTTACTCACTCGTTAAGGTGCGCCGACGGAAGACGATGACGGACGAGGAGGGTGCCGTGGCCGCGCCGAACGACACAGTCGCCGACGACGACGCACTGTATGTGCTGACCGCGGTGCTGCTGACACCGGCACAGTTCCCCAGCGTTCTCGGAGACGACTACCCGGCCGCGTGCGCGGCGCTCGCGGTCGAACCCTGCGCCGAGGGATACGGGCTGGTGCTCGGCCAGGACGGCAGCGGTGCGCGATGGACCGTCGTCGTCGACGACGTGTCGCTGGTCGCCGTCGCGATCGCGGCCTGGGACTGCGGCATGGAGTACGACCTCTCCCCCGACGACCGCTCGGTGGTCTGCGCGCTGCCCGGCTGGCCCCTCCCGGTGGCGGTCGCCGCTCCGGGCGTGGCCGCGCCGCACGATCCGCTGCCGGACCCGGAGGCCGAGGGCACCGCTCCGGCGCCGCTGGCACCGCCGGACACGGACGCGTGGGGTCCGGCCCAGCGGCGGATGGGAGCGGACGAGATAGCGCACCAGTGGACCGCTTGGCGCGAGCAGATCGACGACGCGACGGCCTTCACCGCCCCGCCCGGAGCGGGCCCCGCCGAGGCCGACCCGGGAGCCGAGCCGGAGGCCGGGGCCGCCGGCTCGGCTCCCGCGGCCGAGGCCACCGCCGAATCCGGGCCCGAACCTGAGCCTGAGGCAGAGCTTGAGGTTGAGGTCGAGGTGGACGTCGAGACCGGGTCCGAAACCGTCGCCGAGTCCGAAGCCGGCACCGAGGCCCCGGCCGCGGGTGCCTCCTCCGGAGTGCACCGCGGTGTGCGGCGGGCGCTCGCGCAGGCTCAGGGGTACATCGACGCCCCGCCGCCACCCGGCCGCGTCCGGTCCTCCTTCGCCGCGGGAGACGCCCGGATGCTGCGTGCCGACGGCCCCGGCTGGTCCCTGGTCGCCCGGACCGACGACATCGCGTTCGTCCTGCTGGACGAGGAGCCGGGCGAAGTGCTGCCGGTCGGGCGCGGCGCCGAGCTGCCCCGTCTGCTGAAGGCTCTGGACGCGCTCGCGGTACGGCCGGCCTGAGCCGGGCTCCGGGCTCGGCGGTCGCGTGCGCGGTCGGACCCCGCCGTCCGGCCACTCCTGCGGACCGCACGCGCCCCGATGCCGACCGCGGACCGCAGCCACCGCCCCGCACAGTGCGGAGCCCTCGCTCAGCGGCCTATTTCCTTGCGGGTGATCCTGCGGAGCCGGCGCCGCTGGCCGGGGTCCAGCATCAGATACGCGATCGCCGGCACGCCGACCAGAACCAGCAGCGACAGCCAGAAACCGATGAACGGCATCAGGATGACCGCTGCGACCACTCCGCCGATGGCGATCTTCGCGCTGTTCGACATGGCCCATGCCTCCTTCGCGGCCAGAAGCCGCATCTGCTCTGAGAACGCGCGTGCGTGTCCATCTGTTCCGGCGGGCCGATGACTCACCTCAGGGGTTCGCCGACCTCGTGCATGTGCCGCAGTGCCTGCCGGTAGGACTCGATCAGTCCGGTCTCCGTGTACGGCATGCCCAGTGCCTGGCAGTGGGCGCGCACCATGGGCTGTGCCAGGCGCAGATGAGGGCGTGGCATGCTCGGGAAGAGGTGGTGCTCGATCTGGTAGTTGAGGCCGCCGAGGAACCAGTCGGTGAGGATTCCGCCGCGTACGTTGCGCGAGGTGAGCACCTGGCGCTGGAGGTGGCCCCAGCGGTCGCCGTCGGGGTCCGGCATCTCCATGCCCTTGTGGTTCGGCGCGAAGGCCATGCCCAGGTGGAGCCCGAACAGCGCGTGGTGAACGAGCGCGAAGACGACGGCCTTGCCCGGCGACAGGACGGTGAGCAGCAGTGTTGCGTAGAGGCCCAGGTGGGCGACGAGGAGGAGCGCCGAGAGGGCTCGTTCCCGGGCGGGCTGCTGTCGCAGGTACTGGAAGCCGGAGATCTTCAGCGCGATGCCTTCGAGGAGCAGCATCGGGAAGAAGAGGCGGGCCTGGTTGCGGGTGAGCCAACGGGCGAAGCCCTCGCGCTGGGCCGCCTGCTTCTGGGTCCAGACGAGGGCGCCCACGCCGACGTCCGGGTCCTTGTCGATGTGATTGGGATTGGCGTGGTGGCGGGCGTGCTTGTCGTTCCACCACGCCTCGTTCATGCCGAGCAGCAGGTTGGCGTGCACAAGGCCGATGGCCCGCCCCGTCCTGCGGTTGCCGGTTATCTGGGCGTGTCCGGCGTCGTGCCCGACGAACGCGATACGGGACCAGAAAACGGCCAGCGGCAGCGCGAGCAGCAGGGTCCACCAGGTGTTGCCGAGGAGGAACATGCCGGTGATCACGGCGCCCAGGGCGGCCAGGTCGACAGCGATGCCCACTGCGTACCACCCGGTCCGTCGCTCCAGGAGGCCCTGCCCCTTCACTGTCCGCAGCAAGGGCGCGAAGTCGCTTCCCTGAGCCTGACCGGTGCCGGTGCCTCCGGTGCCCGCGGCGCCTGCCGCACCTCCCGCTACAGCACTTTCCCCACCGTCGCGGGTGCCTTCCGCTGTGGTGGCTATGGCCTGGGGCATGACGTCTCCGGTCTCTGGAAAGCGGCGTTGACCTGTTGAAAAGTACGGGGACCCGATACGGGGCGACCATGGCGCCAACACCCGGGCCATCCGGGGGGTAAACCCCCTCCCCCGGTGGGGGTGCTGTCACCACTCAGCACCGCGGCAGGCTCCTGGCCGAGGAGTGCTCGGGCACCCCTCCGGATCGGAATGTGGCTCGCATCACAGCGATTCCGCTCATGAGTGCGGGTACCCGTGGGGTACCCTCGGCGACCCGACAACCCCACTAGTCAAATTTGAGGAATTCGGCATCACTGTGCAAAGACTCCCTGCGGCAACGCTCTCCGAGATCTCCGCACTCTCCTCCTGCTCCGTGGTCTTCCTGCCCGGGGATCCCTCCCGTACCGGCCGGGTCTCCTTCTGGCATCCGGACGGCAGCAGCCCGCCCGACGGTCCCGGATCGGTGGCGGAACTGACCGTCGTCGGCGCCGACGCACAGGCGTACGCCGTACCGGCACGGTTGCTGACGATCCGGGACGCGCTGCCGGTGCTGACGCGTGCGCGGGCCTCGGCGCACGCTTCCGACGCGGCCGAATTCTGGGGAGCGGCCGCCCTCCTCGCCCTCCAACTCGCCGCCCGGGGCCTGTTGCTGCCGGGGCTGAGCGCGACGGACCACGACGCCTGGCGGGCCGGTCCGCTGACCCCCGACGACCAGTCACGGATCCGGACACTCGCGGCCTCGATGCCGCCCCTGGCCCACGCCGTGCCGCTCGACGGAGCCGCGCAGCCCGTGCTGCTGCCCGAACCCGAGCAGCTGCTGCGCGCGTTCCTCGACGCGGTGGCGGACGGCCTGCCCCGCACCCCCGCCGCATCTTTCGCCGGCGGCGGCCCGGCCTTCACCGCCGATGAGCCGCAGCATTTGCCCGGTCATCGCGCCTGGGCCACCGATGTCGCGGCCGGCCACGACGCGGGCGTCCGGCTCTCGCTCCGGGTTGAGGTGTCCGGGCTCACCGTGCCGGACGAGGACGAAGAGCGGTCCGCCGGCCCTTCGTTCCGGGCCGTCCTGCAGATCCACAGCGTCAGTGATCCGACGCTGGTCGCCGACGCCGCCGAGGTCTGGTCGGGCGGTGCGCCCACCGCTGCGGCCTTCGGACCGCGCGCCCGGATGGATGCCCTGCTGGCGCTCCGGCGGGCCGCGCGGGCCTGGCCTCCGCTGTCCCCGCTGCTGTCCGCCGCGGTGCCCGACTCCGTGGAGCCGGCCGACGACGAGCTCGCCGACCTCCTCGGCCCCGCCGGACGAGCCCTGGCCGCGACGGGGGTCCAGGTGCACTGGCCCAAGCAGCTGGCCCGCAAGCTCACCGCCCGCGCCGTGATCGGCCCGCCCGACGACGCGGAGGGCGAGGAACGCGACGGGGTGGTGCGCACCGGCTCCGAGGCGCCGCCGCTCCTGTCCGCGGACGCGCTGCTGGCGTTCAACTGGTGGTTCGCACTGGGTGATCAGAAGCTCAGCCGCGCCGAGCTCGACCGTCTCGCCGAGGCCAACCGGCCGGTGGTGCGGCTGCGGGACCAGTGGGTGCTGATCGACCCCGAGGAGGCTCGGCGAGCCCGGGAGACCCAGGACCGCAAGGTCACGCCGATCGACGCGCTGGGTGCGGTCCTGACCGGTTCCACCGAGGTCGGCGGGCACCGGGTCGAGGTCCGGGCCACCGGCTGGCTGGAGCGGCTGCGGCGCCGGCTGGCCGACCCGGAGGCGGCCGGGCAGCAGGGCGGGCCACAGCCGGTCGGCCCGCCCGAGGCCCTCGCCGCCACGCTGCGCGACTATCAGCTGCGCGGTCTGAACTGGCTGCACACCATGACCTCGCTCGGCCTCGGCGGCTGCCTCGCCGACGACATGGGTCTCGGCAAGACCATCACGCTCATCGCTCTGCATCTGCACCGCCAGACCGTCGAATCGGCCGCCGGGCCGACGCTGGTGGTCTGCCCGACGTCTCTCATGGGGAACTGGCAGCGGGAGATCGAGAAGTTCGCGCCGGGCACACCGGTACGCCGCTTCCACGGCGGATCGCGCAGCCTGGCCGGCCTGGCGGACGGCGAGTTCGTCCTCACCACGTACGGCACCATGCGGCTCGACGCGGCGAAGCTCGCGGAGATCCGGTGGGGCATGGTGGTCGCCGACGAGGCACAGCACGTGAAGAACCCGTACTCGGCGACGGCAAGACAGCTGCGGACGATCGGCGCACAGGCCCGGGTCGCGCTCACCGGAACTCCGGTGGAGAACAATCTCTCCGAGCTGTGGGCGATCCTCGACTGGACGACGCCGGGTCTGCTGGGCCGGCTCGGCACCTTCCGTACCCGATACGCGCGGACCGCGGAGGGCGGTGACCCGGCGGCTGCCGAGCGGCTGGCCGCGCTGGTGCGGCCGTTCCTGCTGCGGCGGCGCAAGTCCGACCCCGGGATCGCGCCGGAGCTGCCGCCGAAGACGGAGACGGACCGCACGGTCTCGCTGACGGCGGAACAGACAGGACTGTACGAAGCGGTGGTGCGCGAGACGCTGGCCGCGATCTCCGGCGCGGACGGCTTCGCCCGGCGGGGCCTGGTCGTCAAGCTGCTGACGGCGCTGAAGCAGATCTGCAACCACCCGGCGCAGTACCTCAAGGAGAACGAGCCGCGGATCGAGAACCGTTCGGGAAAGGTGGAGCTGCTGGACGAGCTGCTCGACACGATCCTGGCGGAGGAGGCGAGCGTGCTCGTGTTCACGCAGTACGTGCAGATGGCCCGGCTGCTCGAACAGCATCTGGCGGCGCGCGGGGTGCGCACGCAGTTCCTGCACGGCGGAACACCCGTCGGGGAGCGCGAGGCGATGGTCAACCGCTTCCAGGCGGGCGAGGCCCCGGTCTTCCTGCTGTCGTTGAAGGCAGCCGGCACCGGGCTCAACCTCACCCGGGCCGGCCATGTCGTGCACTTCGACCGTTGGTGGAACCCGGCCGTCGAGGCGCAGGCCACCGACCGCGCGTACCGGATCGGACAGACCCAGCCGGTGCAGGTGCACCGACTGATCGCCGAGGGCACCATCGAGGACCGGATCGCCGGCATGCTGGCCCGTAAGCAGGGCCTGGCGGACGCGGTGCTCGGCTCCGGCGAGGCGGCGCTGACCGAACTGACCGATGCGGAACTGGCCGATCTGGTGGAGCTGCGAGGGGGCACACGATGAGTGACGGACACGACGGCGACCGCTACGGCGGCGGCGAATACGAGAACGACGACCGGGACATCCCTGCCGCGGGGCAGGAACGTACCTTCGCCGCGCTGCCGCCCGCGCACGGCCGCGGCTTCGCCGAGTCCTGGTGGGGCCGGGCCTGGCTGAAGGCCCTGGAGGACACCGCGCTCGACGGCCAACAGCTCAAGAGGGGACGCAGATTCGCCCGCGAGGGCCGGGTGGGCGCGGTCTCCGTGCGGCCCGGCCGGATCACCGCGGTGGTCCGGGACGGGGACTCGTCCACGTACCGCAGCGATGTGCTGCTCCAGGAGCTGAGCGAGGCGGACTGGGAGCGGCTCCTCGGCATGGCCGTCGAGCGGGCCGGGCACATCGCGGCGCTGCTGGACCGGGAGATGCCGCCGCACCTGGTGGAGGACGCGGCGGCGGCCGGGGTGGAACTGCTGCCCGGGATCGGTGATCTGGACCCGGAGTGCACCTGCGACGCATGGGACCACTGCCCGCACACCGCCGCGCTGTGCTATCAGGTGGCGCGGCTGCTGGACCAGGATCCGTTCGTGCTGCTGCTGATGCGGGGGCGCGGTGAGCGGCGGCTCCTGGACGAACTCCAGATCCGCATCGCGGCCCGCGCCGCGGGGCACGACGCCTCCGGCCCGGCCGATCCCGCCGACGGATCCGTTGCGGCAACAGGCGCCGACGGCCGGGGGGTCCGGGCGGACGAGGCTTTCGCGGCCCGGGACATCCTGCCCCCGTTGCCCTCCCCTCCGTCGCTGCCCGCGGAGCCCGGCCCGGCGCCGTCGCTGGACACGGAGACCGAGCCGCAGGACGGCGTCGATCCCACGGCACTGGAGATGCTGGCGACGGACGGGGCGGCGCGCGCCCACCGGATGCTGGCCGAGGCGCTCTCCCCCGGCCATGAACAACAGCCGCTGCCTGCCGTGCTGACGCCGCAGCAGGATGCCGTACGGCTGGTCGCGGAGGCCCTGCCCGAACCCTCGATCACGAAGCGGCTGATCAGCGGTTCCGGACGGCGTCCGAGCGAGCTCGACGCGGCGGTGCGGGCCTGGCGGTACGGCGGGGTGGCCGCCCTCGCGGTACTCGAAGAGGAGTGGACACCCGATACGGAGGCCCTGGCCAGGGCGCGAGCCCGGCTCGCCGAGGCGTGGGAGGAGGGCGAGCGGCCCCGGCTGCGGTCGACGGGCAACCGCTGGACGGACGTGGACGGTGGCGTGCAGCTGCGGTACGGGCGGGACGGGCGCTGGTGGCCGTACCGCAAGGAGGGCGAGCGCTGGGTTCCGGCGGGTCCGGCGGACGACGATCCGGCGGCCGCGCTGGGTGGCTCGGGCGGGCCGGAGGACTGAGGGCCCGTTCGTGCAGCCCGCCGGAAGACCGACGGCAGGCGGGGCGGCCGGTGCCTCCGCCACCGTCGGTCGTCGCGCTCTGTCCGACGGACAGGGCGGCCGGCTGCACCGGGTGAAGCTCCCGCACGGCTCCGGCAGCCCGATCTCCGCCCGGCGCGACCCGGAGACGCCCCCCTCGCACGAGGAACTCACCGGACCCTCGCCCTCGGGTGTGCCGTGGGTGCTCCGCAAGAGAACGGTCGTCGGCCTGGGCGGGGTCGCGTACATTCCGGCGTACCCCCGCTTCCATGCCGCCGATTCCGGTTCCCGCCGTCTTCCGCCACCCGCTCGGCGCCCGTACGGTAGGGCCCGCGAGACGCTCGGCCGCACACCGGACAACACCTTCCGGTCATCGGACACAGAGGGAGCGCGGGATGTCGGGGGATTCCAGCAGCGGACTGTTACGCGATGCCATCGGGCTGCGCGACGTCCTCTTCCAGAGCATCACGGCGATGCCACCCGCCGCGGCCGTCGCCGCCTCGATTCCGGCCGGAGCCGCGTTCGCGGGCGGCAGTCTGCCGCTGTCCGTGGCCGGAATCCCGGCCTTCGACTTCGTCTCCGAACTCAGCGCTCCGGTCTCGTACGCCGGTCCGGTCGTCGGTGTCTGGATGCTGACCGGGATCGTTGTACTGGTGGTGCTGCTGCGCCGGCATCCGCAACGGGTGGGCGCCACCCCGACCGTGCCGTGCATCGGATCCATCGGCAGTTCCACCTGGATGTCGCTGTCGGGCGGGCGTCACCTGCTATCTGGGCGTCAATGTCGAGGGTGCGCTGCTGAGCCTGGGGGACGGCCATGCCCGCCAGGGCGAGGGAGAGACCTGCGGTGTCGCCGTGGAGTGCGCGATGAACACAGTGGTCCTCGTCGAGCTGCTGAAGGGGGTCGGCACTCCGTGGCCCCGCATCGAGTCCGAAACCCATCTGATGTCGACCGGCTCGGCGCGCCCGCTCGAAGACGCCTTCCGGATCTCGCAGTTGGACCTGGTGCAATGGCTGGCACGCGACTACGGCCTGTCCGAACTCGACGCCTACCAGCTGGTGAGCCAGGCAGGTGAGGCCCCACTGGCCAATGTGTGCGACACCAACTACACCTGCGTGGCGAAAATCCGAAAGGAATGGCTGCCCTCGGGTGAACCTCATCGCGGGCTCCACCGCCATCTGCGGGAAACCGCGACCCTGCTGTCCAGCCCCTGACCGAACAGACCTCAACCCTTCCCCCCCACAGGAGTGTTCATGCACCGCAGAAGGATTCTCCAGGGCGTCGCCACGACGGCGGCCGCCGCGCTGATCCCGGCCTCCACCCGTGCCATGGCCGCCACGACCGCGGGCGACACGGACTATCCGTCTGCCCACTGGACGCCCGCCTCCACCTCCAACTACACAGCGTCGAACCGCCCTTCGGCCTATCCGGTCCAGTACGTGATCATCCATGTCACCCAGGAGACGTATCCGGACACGATCGGGATCTTCCAGAATCCGGCGAAGCAGGTTTCGGCGCACTATGTGGTGCGCTCGGCCGACGGCTACGTCGCCCAGTGCGTCCGGGAGAAGAACATCGCCTGGCACGCGGGCAACTGGGACTACAACACACGCAGCATCGGCATCGAGCACGAGGGGTGGGTGGACCGGCCCTCGTACTTCACCAACGCCATGTACGAGAAGTCGGCCCTGCTGACCGCATCGGTGTGCGACCGCTACAACATCCCGAAGGACCGCTCGCACATCCTCGCCCACGCCCAGGTCCCCGGGACCGACCACACCGATCCCGGCCCGGAGTGGGACTGGGTGCGATACATCCGCCTCGTGAATCTGTACTCGGTGACCTGACACGCCTTCACCGCCCTGCCCGATTGCGCTGTGCGCCGCGGTTGTCGCCGCGCCCGGCGGCGACGACCATGGGTGTTCACGACGCCCCTGACGGGAGGGTGAGTTGCAGGACCCCTGGGTGGCACTGGCTGCCGATACGGACCCCGGTGAACGGATCGGCCAACTGCGGCACGCTCACGAGGTGTTCACCACGGCGGGGCGGCTGGAACAGCCGGTCCGCCCAGTCGTCGGTGAGTCGTGGCGGCGCTCGGCGCGGGCCAGGGTCAGCCCGGACGGTGCGGCTCTGGTCGAGCTGGGTCCGGACGACCTCGGGCCGTACCGGGAAGGGCATCCCCTGGCCCCCGCCATGCCGTTGATCCGTGAGCTGATGGGTACCTACGCGGCGGAAGGGGAGCATCTGCTCGCGGTGTGCGACGCGCACGGCAGATTGCTGTGGGTCGAGGGGCCCGCGGCGACCCGGCGGGCCGCCGACCGGATGAACTTCGTGGAGGGGTCCCGCTGGGCCGAGTCGGTGGCGGGAACGAACGCGCCGGGGACGGCCATCGCCGTGGACCGTCCGGTGCAGGTCTTCGCCGCCGAGCACTTCCTGCGGCCGGTCCAGCAGTGGACCTGCGCGGCGGCGCCGCTGCACGACCCGCACACGGGACGGGTCCTGGGCGCCGTGGACATCACCGGCGGGGACCGGCTCGCACATCCGCACAGCCTGGCGTTCGTGCAGGCGGTGGCCCGCGCGGCCGAGACGCAGCTCGCACTGCTGGCCCCCGCGCCGGCCGGCGGGACCGTGCGGCTCAGCGCGCTCGGCCGGGACGAGGCACTGCTGGTGGCGGGGGGCCGCAGGATCCGGCTCAGCAGGCGGCACAGCGAGATCCTGGCGACGCTGGCCTGTCATCCTGAGGGCCTCGGCGGCGACGAACTCCTCATCGAACTGTACGAGGACGAGTCGGTGACCCCGGTGACCCTGCGGGCCGAGCTCTCCAGGCTGCGGCGGCTACTCGGCCCGGAACTCCTGCTCTCCCGCCCCTACCGCCTCGCCGCTCAGGTCGACGCGGACTTCGACACGGTGGCGCGCCGACTGGCCTCGGGCGCGGTGGCCTCAGCACTGGGCGCCTACACGGGGCCGCTGCTGCCCGCCTCGCAGGCACCGTCCGTCATCCGTCTGCGGCGTCGGCTCGAAGAGCAGTTGCGTGCGGCGCTCATCGCGCGCGGCGACCCGGGGCTGCTGGCCGACTGGGCGTACAGCCCCTGGGGCGAGGACGATCTCCCGGTCTGGCGGGCACTCGCCGCGGCCGTTCCCGCGGGGCAGCGCCCGGCCCTCCTCGCCAGGGCCCGCGCGCTCGACGCCGAGCAGAGCTAGCCCCTCGCCCCTCGCCCCTCGCCCCTCGCAACAGGGTTGCAACGTACCTTTGCCTACCCTCACGCCGAGGGCCGTCCAACGGCGGGCGGCTCCGTACCCGGGAGGCCACAGAGATGACCCGCTACGCAGCGCCTGGTACCGAGGGCGCCATCGTCTCGTACGAGTCCCGCTACGACCACTGGATCGGCGGCGCGTACGTGCCGCCCACCCGTGGCCAGTACTTCGAGAACCCCAGCCCCGTCAACGGCCGCCCCTTCACCGAGATCGCCCGCGGCACGGCCGAGGACGTCGAACTCGCTCTGGACGCGGCACATGCCGCGGCGCCCGCCTGGGGCGCCACATCGGCAGGCGACCGCGCGGCGCTGCTCAACAGGATCGCCGACCGGATGGAGGCCCATCTGGAGGAACTCTCGGTTGCCGAGAGCTGGGACAACGGCAAGCCGGTGCGGGAGACCCTGGCCGCCGACATTCCGCTGGCCATCGACCACTTCCGATACTTCGCCGGTGCGTTGCGCGCCCAGGAGGGCTCGCTCAGCGAGATCGACGACGACACGGTCGCGTACCACTTCCATGAGCCGCTCGGCGTCGTCGCGCAGATCATCCCGTGGAACTTCCCGATCCTGATGGCGACGTGGAAGCTCGCACCGGCGCTCGCGGCGGGCAACGCAGTGGTCCTCAAACCGGCCGAACAGACCCCGGCCTCCATCCACGTATGGCTGAAACTGGTAGCCGACCTGCTGCCGCCGGGCGTCGTCAACATCGTGAACGGCTTCGGGGCCGAGGCCGGCAAGCCCCTCGCCTCCAGCCCGCGCGTCGCGAAGATCGCCTTCACCGGTGAGACGACGACGGGGCGGCTGATCATGCAGTACGCCTCCGAGAACATCAAGCCGGTGACGCTGGAGCTCGGCGGCAAGTCTCCCAACATCTTCTTCGACGACGTGTGGAACGCTGACGACGACTTCCGCGACAAGGCGCTCGAAGGCTTCACCATGTTCGCCCTCAACCAGGGCGAGGTCTGCACCTGTCCGTCGCGCGCGCTGATCCAGCGCGGGCTGTACGGCGAGTTCCTGGAAGCGGGCGTCGCCCGCACCGAACGGATCGTGGCCGGACATCCGCTGGACACGGACACGATGATCGGCGCCCAGGCCTCCAACGACCAGTTGCAGAAGATCCTCTCGTACCTGGACATCGGCCAACAGGAGGGCGCGAAGGTTCTCACGGGCGGTCAGCGGATCGAGTACGACGGAGAGCTGGCGGGCGGCTACTACGTCCAGCCCACCGTCTTCGAGGGCGACAACCGGATGCGGGTCTTCCAGGAGGAGATCTTCGGCCCGGTCGTGGCGGTCACATCCTTCTCCGACTTCGACGACGCGGTGAGAACCGCGAACGACACCCTTTACGGCCTCGGGGCCGGCGTTTGGACGCGTGACATCAACACCGCCTACCGGGCCGGCCGCGCCATCCAGGCGGGCCGGGTCTGGACGAACTGCTACCACGCGTACCCGGCGCACGCGGCGTTCGGCGGGTACAAGCAGTCCGGGATCGGCCGGGAGAACCACAAGATGATGCTGGAGCACTACCAACAGACGAAGAACCTCCTCGTGTCGTACTCGCCGAAGAAGCTGGGCTTCTTCTAGACGCACGAAAAAGGCGCCTGATCTGGGTTTTCACCCGTCAGGCGCCTTTCGCTGAGCCCGCTCTCGACCGAGCCCGGCTTGCGCGCTAACTGGACCATCAAGATCCATTGTCAGGGTGTCCACTCCAAGGGATCAGCCTCAGCGTGCCGATACCCCCATACAAGTCGGCGGTTCAGCCGGCCAAATCACTCACGCCGTAATCACTGGAGAGCCGGATGACTGGGAAACCGTCATGTCCGGTTCGGCGGAAGGCCGCGCGGAACAGGACTCGCCCGCGGCGAGCACCTCACCGCGCGGCCGACCCAACCGCCTGGACCCCCGGCTTCCGCCGGCTCCGCATTCGCTGGGAACGACGTGACGACATCCACGGAGCATTCCTCGGCCTGGCGACCTGCCTGATCACCCACAGACATGTCCAACGCCTTTGTTAGGACCTCAACTCCCTCTTCGGAAGGCCCCGCACCTCACGTCGGGCGGGTCACGGTCCGCGTCCGGATCCGTGCCATCACCGTCAACAACATCATGGAGGCGCGTACCGCGTACCGACCCGGGGGTTCAGACCTTCACGGACACGTACTCCTTGCCCTTGTCGTTCTCGATCACGACCTTCCGCACGTCGTCCATGGGGACGGCTGCCGAGCCGTCGAGGTTGGCGCCCTTCTTCTCATCGGCGACGAGCCAGCTGCCCGCGATCTCGCGGCTGCCGTCCTTCGCCACGACCACCACGCGGCAGCGCTCGCCCGCCGGAATGCCCGTGACCGAGGCGTTGAGGCGGATCCAGTCGACGGCAGGGGTCACCCGGAGCCTCATCTCGCTGCCGGTCGAGGCGCTGCGGCCCTCGACAACCTTCATGCCGGCCGACTGCGCCGGTGGCACGGTCGCCGCGACCGAGGGGGCCGGGGGGATCGCCACCGGGGCACGTTCGCCGGTGTTCTGGCCGATCAGGACGCCGCCGCCGAGGACGGCTGCCGCCGCGACCGCCGCGACCGCGCCCAGGACCGCTCTTCGCCGCAGCGTCTGCCCGGCGCGTTCGTTGCGGACCTGCCTCAGCGTGCGCTGGAGCAGCAGGTCACCGCCTTCCGGGGGCCCGTCGAGGAACGCCTCCGGCGGTACTTCGCCGAGCGCGGACTCCATGTCCCGCAGCCCGTCCAGTTCGTCGCGGCACTTCTGGCACGACGCCATGTGTTCGTCGACGGTTCGCACCTCCTGCTCATCGAGCGCGCCGAGGACATAGGCGCCGAGCAGTTCGCTGTCGTGTTCCCTGGTGCTCACACCGCCACCCCCTTCAACGCCACCAGCTTCACTGCCTTCGGTCTGTCCGCGTACATGTCCCGCAGGGCCTTCAACGCATAGTGTGACCGGGACTTGACCGTCCCGGGTGGTATCCCGAGCCTGTTCGCCGCCTCGGCGACGCTCCTGCCCTGGAAGTAGATTTCCATGAGCACGTCCCGGTGGTCCGGGGAGAGCCGGTCGAGCGCCTCCATGACGACCATCGAGTCGACCACGGCGTCCGCGTGGTCCTGCTCGACGGGCTGGGTGGTCACCGACTCGGCGACCTCCGTGGGGCGCGCGGCCTTGGCCCGGTACCGGTCCGTGACGATGTTGCGGGCCACGGTGAGCAGCCAGCCACGTACCGAGCCCTTGCCGTTGACCAGCGCGTCCGGGTGTTTCCAGGCCCGGATCAGGGTTTCCTGGACCACGTCCTCGGCGGCGCTGCGATCGCCGGTCAGGCGTTGCGCGTACGCGAGCAGGGCTCTGCCGTGTTCCTCGTAGAGGGACCGGATCAGTGCCTCGTCACCGGTGTCCTGTCTCTGCCGGCTGCGGGACCACAATGCCGCCATCCATCTTCTCCGTCCTCTCCTGGGCCGATGCGCTGAACACGGACGGCGGGCCGGGCCGGTTCAATCCCCGGTGGATGTGAGCTGAATCACAGGCCGGTCGGGGGCGTGCGAGGGGTCCTGGTCACCCCGCCTTGCACTGCCGGTCCCCGTTGATGCAGCGCACCAGCTCCGCCATGCGGTCCCCGGTCATCACGTTCACGAACATCGCGTGGTCGGTGATCGGATCGCGCAGCTGCTCCGGGAAGGAGTCGACGGCGAACGGCGTGCCCTCCGGAAGTTCATAGGTGAGGGTGACGCGCAGTTGCGGCACGGGGAACGTGGCCCGCGGGCAGGTGCCGTCGGCGGCGGGGAACTGTGCGTGGGCGCGGTGGTCGGGGCTGTCGGTGGCGAGGCCGTTCCAGCAGCTCGGGAAGTCCAGGGTGCGGGTCGGTCCGCTGCCCTGCGGGCAGCGTACGTAGTTCCGGGAGAACCGGTCCGGGTAGCCGGAACAGCCCCACTGCGCACGGACATTCGCGCTCTCCGTGGTGGCCGCGACCGGGTCGCCCGTCACCAGCCGCAGGAAGCGGGGCATGCCGACGACCGAGCTGGCCGGGTTGCCGCGGAACTCCACCCGCACCGAGGAGGCGGTGACGGCCTCGCCGGTGTTGCCGTGGGCGCCGACGCCGGCCTTGTGGGCCTCGCCGGTGCGGTCGAGGCGGCGCAGCACCGGCCAGTAGTACGTGGACCGGTCGCCGCCCGCACAGGTGGTCTCGGCGGCGGCCAGAGTCCGGTCGGTGGACAAGGCGTTGGTGGAGAGATTGCCGACGTAGTCGTGGGTGTGGTGGGCGCCGTTCACGACGCCCGGGGAGGTCACGACGTTGTCCATGTTGTAGTGGCCCTGTTCGTTGCGGCCGCAGTCGACGGTGTACGAGCCGGTGGACGCGTCGGGTCCGGCCGCGGGCGCCCGGGTCGGCACAACGGTCCCGATGTCCATGTACTTGTCGTCGGCGGGTGCGCCGGACACCGTGGCGGCCCTGTCGGCGCCGAACGTCATGACGCCCAGGATCACGATCAGCCCGAGCGTCACGGGCAGTATCCCCCAGAACAGAGGGGAGTTGGGGAAGGGCAGCTTGATCCGCACGGATGCAGGGTGTCACCAGGGGCCGGGGCAATCAAGGTTGCCCACAAGCCACTCGCGAAACCTCCGTCAGCCCCTTGTCGGTGAACGTCAGCGGAACAACTGCCCTCGTACGGCGCCGTCGGGGAACTCCCGGGTGTGCACGTTCGAGTAGAAGGTGGTCGGGCTCCCCTTGAGGCGTGCGATCAGCTCGGCGTCGGGGGTGCCGACGCTCCCGGAGATCGCGAAGATGTTCTTCGGTACGGGAGTGACGAACAGCGGGAGCCGTACGTCGCCGTTCTCGCCGAGCACGCCTTCGTGGATGTGTCCGGCCAGCGGCGCCCCGATGTTCACCCAGGCCATGGAGTAGTCGACGCGGTCCGGCCTCGGGTGCAGGAACGTGGTGCTGTGCCCGTCCGGGTCGCCCGCCTTGCCGGGGGCGTCGGCCGGGATCTCCTGGCCGCCGTCCGCGAGCGCGCGCAACTTGCCGCCCCTGATGATGCTGAGCGGGTTCACCGGCTTCTCCAGGAGCCGGAGCTGTCCGCGCACCGTGCCGCCGGGGGACTCCTCGGAGTGCAGGTCGATGTAGAAGCCGCCGGGGTTGGTGCGCAGCCGCCGGGCGAACGCGGCGGAGGACATCGAGGTCTGGCCGGCGGCGGAATTCACCGAGGCGGGCATGGCCGTGCCGAACAGCTCGGCCTTCACCCCGCCGTCGCTGCCGGCCTGGCCCTGGTGGAGATGGCCGCGCGTCGGCCTGCCGATGCCGTTCCAGGTGAGGGCGAAGGTGACGCGGTCGCCCTTGACCTTGATGAGCGCGACGGCCTTGCCGTCCTGGGCGCCCTCGGCGGGCCCGTCCTTCTTCCGCGCTGCCTGGTCACCGGTGAGCCGGGCGATCAGGGAGACGGCCGGTGCCCGCGCCGCTTCGGCGGCGGCCGTCGAGACCCGGGCGCCATCGGATCCCCCGGGGCCTGGGCCGTTCTCGGCCGACGCCGGGGCCGTACCGGCGAAAC
This sequence comes from Streptomyces gelaticus, assembly GCF_014649535.1. Classification (GTDB taxonomy): domain Bacteria; phylum Actinomycetota; class Actinomycetes; order Streptomycetales; family Streptomycetaceae; genus Streptomyces; species Streptomyces gelaticus. The sequence continues at coordinate 85,835 of NZ_BMTF01000009.1, read as the reverse complement.
CGGTGAGACCGGCGAGGAGCACGGCGACGCCCGCCGCGACAGTGAGCCTGCGCATGTCTTTCGTCCTTCCGGGAGTTGGGCTTCCAGGGCCCTTCGCGTCGACCAACGGACGGACGGCACGAACGGTTCAACGTCGTCCGCGATTCGGGGCGTCGGCAGACGGAGTGGCGCTCGCTGAACCCGTACGGCGGGAGGCACGTGTGGGCCACGGGGAACTCACCCCGCCGCTTTTCACGACGTACGAGAGAGGTCATCACCATGCGCGCACGCAAGGCTCTGTTCGCGATCCCGCTGGCCCTGGGACTTGTCGCCTGCGGTACCGGGAGCGACGGCGACACCGGCGCGGACAGGAAACCGGTCGAGGCGGCGCCCGGCACCGAGGTCACCGTGGCGGACGTCGGGCTCGGCTCCATCCTGGTCGACGGCCAGGGCCGCACCCTGTACGCCTTCACCAAGGACAAGGAGGCCACCAGCAACTGCGACGCGGAGTGCATCGCCGTGTGGCCCGCGCTGACCAGCCCTTCCCCCGCCGACGCGGGCAAGGGCGTCAAGAAGTCGCTGCTGCGCGAGGCGAAGCAGTCGGGGGGTGCCGTGCACGTCACGTACGGGGACTGGCCGCTGTACTACTACGTCGGCGACATGACACCCGGTGACGTCAACGGGCAGGGCCTGGACGGCGAGTGGTTCGCCGTATCGCCCGACGGAGATCTCGTCCGCAAGTCCGCGTGACCGTCCCCGAGGCCCGGTCCCGTACCTCTCCGACTCCCGTATGCCCTTGATCCGGCGGGTCGTTGAACCGTCCCGCGTCCACGGTCGTTCCTGGAGCGGGGCGGGACACGCCCACCTGACGACGCGTACGAGGGAGGAGCCTTGGCCGAGATCGAGATGCCGGGAGACGAGGTGCAACGTCTCGGTGAGCTGCTGGGCCGGGTGGTGGATCTCATCGACACCCGGCCGTCGGGCTACAACCCCGAGGACGTCGGCCCGCCACTGGTGCGCCCCGGCACGGACTTCGACGACGCGTGGAAGGACGGGCGCGTGCAGGTCAAGCGGAACAGCAAGGACCTCAAGGACGGCTGCGATGCCATCGTGAAGGCCTTCGCCGAATTCGACACCAAGATGGGCTCTTCGCTCAAGGAAAGCGGCAGCCAGGGCGGTGGCGGCGACGCGACACCCGCCGGGGGTGCCGCCCGGCCGTCGTCCTAGGACGACGGCCTCATCGCTTCCCCCTGTCCGCCTGGCCCGACTCGGGCCCGGCCCGAAACGAACTGAGGAGAACGGTCCCATGACCGCTGGTTCGCACACCTTCGGGATCGCCATCCCGGAGAACTGGACGGAGTACGACCTGCACGGCGACACGCTCGCCGAGCGCCGCGCCGAGATGCTGCGGCACGCTCCGCAGAAGGAGACCCGAGACGCCATCAACCACACGTTCCGCAGCGCGCGGCGCATCATGGAGGGTGCCCGCATGCGCGGCGCCGTCTATGCGGCGGGCACCACCGCCATGTACGAGGACGGCCTGCTGGTGGCCGGGCTCATGGTGTTCAGCGTGAATCCGCCGCCCGGTGAGGACTTCTCCGCCAAGGGCATCGCCGAACAGTTCTCGGCCACCGGGGGCCGCCGCCGCGAGGGCACCACCCGGACCCTCACGACGGCGACGCTGCCGGGTGTCGGTCCGGTCGGCCGGATGACCGGCATCGAGGAGACGGAGATCGCCGACGGCATCTCGTACAAGATGGTGGTGACGCACACGTTCGTGCCGGTTCCCGGTGGTGAGCGGGTCCTGATCATCACCTGCTTCAGCCCGAACATTCCGCTCGCCGAGCCGCTGTGCGACCTCTTCGACGCCATCACCTCGACGTTCGCCTTCGGTGAGGAGGCGCCGGTGACCGCCGGCGCGGCGGCCACCTGACCGACGTCGGCCCCGCACAGGGCCCGGCCGTTCCTGTGAGGAACGGCTGGGCCCTCTTCTTCGTGTGTGCCGAAGGCCGGAAGACCTCCGCTCCCCCCGGTGGCCGGAGGGGAGCGGAGGCCTTCCGGCCCTGCTCCGTGGTGCGGTGCGACGTGGTGCGGTACGCCGTACTGCCGGTCAGTCCACCGTCGTCGCGGGCACGCGGACCGTGGTGAAGCGGCCGTCGCCGAGCTGCAGATGGGCGCGGCCGGGTTCGCTGTCCTGGCCCATCAGGCCGCGTGGCAGACGGGCGCCGACGAGTTCGCCGTCGCCCATCAGGCGGGGCGCGAGCAGGGCTCCGCACCGGTTGCGGCGTACGGCGGCCTGCCAGCCGCCGATGCCGCCGAGCAGTGCCTCGTTGTTGCCGGCCACGATCAGGCCCCAGCCGTCCCCGGCGCTGCCCCGGGCGAGCGCGACGAAGTCGGTGTCGAGCTCGGAGTTGATCATCATTTCCGCGTCGTCGACGAGGATGGCTCCGGCGGGGCTGTCCACCCTGCCGAGTGCGGCGCGGAAGTCGGCGATCGCGACGTCTGTGTCGGTGAAGACCTCCACGACGCCGGGCTGTCCGGCGAGGCCGCGCAGCGGCGAATTGCGCGGCGCGATCACCACGATCTTCGTGCCGGAATCGGTCAGCGACTTCGCCATGGTGAGCAGCACCGTGCTGCGGCCCGACCTCGGCGGGCCGGCGACCACGAAGGACGGCACCTGTGACAAGTCGGTGCCGATGGCGGCGAGTTCGTCTCCGCCGACGCCGATCATCGCCCACAGCGGGGAGACGAGGTGCGGCTTGCGGGCCAGGGCGTCCGCGAAGTCCAGCTCGTCGGGCAGGACGTCCACGCGGAACGGCCTGCGCTCGGCGGGCACGTCGGCGTCCCGTTCCCCGACCCGTTCGGCGAGTGCGTCGAGTGCCTGGGCCTGGCCCGCGCCGGTGGCGTCGGTGCCGTCGGTGCCGGGGATCAACGCGACCTGTGCGCTATTGATGTCCTTGGCGAGGACACCGCGGCCGGCCGGGAGGTCCTCTGGGACATTGCGGGCGTTGAGGCCCACCATGGAGTAGTCGGAGCGGTCGTTGAGGCGCAGGACCAGCTTGTCCTCGGTGGAGGCCGAGAACCGGCTCTGGCCGAGGATGCGGTCGCCGGACAGGACCAGATGCACGCCGACGCTCGCACCCTCGCGCATCAGAAGGGTCATGGCGTCCATCAGGGTGCCCTGGTCGTAGTTGGCGAAGTCCCGCTCGAACGCCTCGAACCGGTCGACGAGCAGCAGGATGTGCGGGGGCCGCTCCGCCTCGGGCAGGGCACGGCGCAGCTCGGTGAGGTCGGCGACGCCCCGCCTGCCGAGGAGTTCACGGCGCCGCCCGACCTCGGCGACCAGGCGGTTCAGGAGGCGGGCCACCCGCTCGACCTGACCCCGGTCCACCACGGCACCGCAGTGCGGCAGTCCACTGAGGGCCTGGAGGGCTCCGTTGCCGCAGTCGAGTCCGTACAGGTGGACGTCGGCGCAGCCGTGCGCGCCGGTGAGAGCGGCGGCGAGGGTGCGCAGCGTCTGGGACCGGCCGCTGCGCGGCGAGCCGACGATGTACAGATGTCCCATCTCATCGGGGTCGAAAGCCAGTTGACGCTGTGCCTGCTCGGTGGGTACGTCCACGAGGCCGTACGCCACCGGGGCGAGCCGGCCGCCCTCGGCCGCCTCTGGGGGCGTGGGCAGGTCGGCGAGCGTGAGGGTGTCGGGCAGCGGGGGCAGCCAGGGGCGGCGGGCGGGCGGTACGGAGAGCCGGGTGGCCGCGTCGCGTACCGCGTCGACCAGGACCGACAGGTCGGTGACCGGCTGGAAGGTGTCCTCCTGGGTGTCCGGCCTGGGTATCGGGGCGCCGAGGGCCTCCCAGTGGAGTTCGGTGAGCACCGGCGCCGGGCGGTCCTCGTCCGTGTCCGAGGCGTCGAGGCGGCGGCCGCCGATCCGGCCGGTCTGGAACGGCAGCAGCGCCGCGTGGCCGAGCCTGGCGTGGGCGCGGCCAGGGGTGCGGGGGGAGAGCTGCCCGGAGTCGGGGGCGTCGATGATGTCGCGGCTCTCGCTGGTGTCGGTGGTGCGCAGCGCGATCCGCAGGTTGGTGTTGGCGCGGATGTCGGCGGTGACGGCGCCGGAGGGCCGCTGGGTGGCGAGGATCAGGTGAATGCCGAGGGAGCGGCCCCGCTGGGCGATGTTGACGAGTCCGGAGACGAAGTCGGGGAGTTCTCGCACCATCGACGCGAACTCGTCGATGACGAGGACGAGCCGGGCCATGGGGGCGAGTTCGGGACGGCGGGTGCGCTTGTCGGTGTAGTCGTCGATGTCCTTGGCCCCGGCCTCGGCGAGGATGTGCTCGCGTCGCTTGAGTTCGGCGCCGAGGGACACCAGGGCCCGCCCCACGAGGTGGGTGTCCAGGTCGGTGACCATGCCGACGGTGTGCGGCAGGTCCTCGCACTCGGCGAAGGCGCTGCCGCCCTTGTAGTCGACGAGGACGAAGTTCAGCTCGTCCGGCCGGTTGGCGACGGCGAGGCTCGCCACCAGGGACTGGAGCAGTTCGGACTTGCCGGATCCGGTGGTACCCGCGATCAGGCCGTGCGGCCCGTCGGCGGCCAGGTCGACGGCGAACGGACCGTCCACGCCCTCGCCGAGCACGGCGCGGGTGCTGCGGGCGGCGATCACCCAGCGTGCGGCGACGGCGTCGGGGGTGGGCGGTTCGAGACCGAGTACGTCGAGGAGCCGGGCGGAGGCGGGCAGCAGGTTCTCGTCGGCGTCGTCGCCCACGTCGCGGATCGGCGCGAGCGCGCGGGCCACGCCCACGCACCAGGAGCGGGTCGGCGCGTCCATGCGGACCTCGTCGACGGGGTCGGCGTTGTCCTGCTCGGCGCGCAGCCACTTCGGCCCGGCCACGGCCACGGCGCGGCACTCCTCGGGCAGGAGCCGGGCCTCGTCGTCCACGCACAGCGCGTACACGCCGACGGCCGGCCCGTCGCGGAGGATCTGGATGACGCCGGGCAGGGAGCGCAGTCTCCGGGCGCCGTCGAGGACGACCAGGACGTCGGGTTCGCCCACGGCTCCGCCGCGCGGCGCCCGGTCGCCGGCCGCCTGCCGGGCGGCGATCACGGTGGTGAGTTCGGCGATGCGGCGGCCCACGGACTCGGCGCTCGCGCCGACCAGGGAGATGGTGTCCTCGCCGAGCGGCGCGCAGTGCGGCAGCCAGTGCACCCAGGACCAGCGGTCCGCGCCGCCCGTGCCGGACAGTACGCAGATCCGCAGGTCGGAGGGGCTGTGCAGGACGGCGGCCTGGGCGATCAGCCAGCGCACCAGCGGCTCGGCGGTGTCGCCTCCGGCGACGCCCATGACGCCCGAGGCGCGCAGCGGCACGGTCACGGGCACGGCATGTGTGGTGCGGTCGACCCTGCGGCGGTGTTCCGGCTCGGCGGGGTCCTGGAGCTCCACGTAGGCGGGGCGGTCGGCGACGCCGAGCCGCATCAGCAGGAAGTCGTCGTCGCGCCAGCGGCGCTCCCACAGCCGCTGCCGCGGGCCGGTGGCGATCAGGAGGGCCGACGCCGGGTCCGGGGCGGCGAGGCGGCGGGCGTGCTGTTCGGCGAGCACCGCCTCGTCCACGTCCTGTTCCAGGACGGCCTTCTTCTCCTCGTACTCCTTGAGCTGGTCCTCGTAACTCTCCTTGCCGCGGCGCTTGTTGGAGAACTGGGAAATGAGGGCGACGACCGGGGAGAGGACACCGAAGATCAGGAACCTGGGGTTGTTGAAGATGACGAACGAGACGCCGGCCATCATCAACGGTGCGAAGATCAGCATGAGCTGGAGCTTGTTGCGAGTGGGTTTGCCGGGCGGTACGGGGAGTTGGAAGCGGTTGTTGACGGGCGGGGGCAGCAGCCGGGGCGGCCGGTTGTAGTCGAGGCCCACGCCGTCGTCGGAGGGCTGGAGGGCGGCGTCGGGCGCGGAGGGCGCGGCCAGTTCGAGCAGGGCCGGGCCGACGGTGAGGACGCCGCCGAGCGGCCATTGCGTCCAGTCCCGCGCCTCGGTGCCGTCCCGTGTGACGCCGTCCTGGTCGACGGAGCGTACGGTCGCGGTGCCGTCGGCGTGCACCTTCAGGCTCGCCGCGGTCTTCGCGAGCCCTTCGGCGCGGAGCTGGATGCGGCAGGACGCGGCGGAGCCGATCTCGTAGTCGCCGGGCGACAGCCGGAACACCAGCCCGGCGTCGGTGCCGCCGATGCCGCGCAGTTCCACGACGCCGTCCGGCTCCGGGCCCGCCTCCGGTGCGGGAGCGTCCAGGGACAGCAGGCTGCCGGAGCGCAGGGCGGCGGCGGCCATCGACTGGTCGGCGGGGAGCGGGGTGGCCCCGTGGTACAGGACGGGCGGTGTGTCCGGGGTGCCGCCGCGCAGCCGCCGGTGCAGTTGCGCGGCGAGTTCGCCCGCTGGGGCCTCGGGGTCGGCCTCGATCATGATGTCCGCGGTCTGACCCTGCTCCGGGTCGACGGCGGTGACGGTCAGACGCATCGTCAGTGCTCCTTGGGCACGGGGGTCACCAGGGGTGCGGGGATGCCGGCCGGGCCGGAGAGGGGCCCGGCCCGGCCGGCATCCGGGCGGGGTCACTTGCGGAGGCTGGAACCCATCTCGGAGTCGAACTGGGTCATGCCCTCGCCGTACTTCTTGATGTACTCGGAGATGCCCGTGAGGCCCTCGGTGACCTTGCCGTAGTTGTCCGTGTACTCCTGCACGAAGGGCTGGAAGTCGTTCCTCGCCGACGGGGTGTTGTAGCCGTCGGCGGTGAGCGCGTCCAGGTCGGCCTTGATCTTGTTGAGCTGGGCGACCGCGATCTCGTATTCGTTCATGGTCTGCGTGGCGGCGGCGCTGGTCTTCTCGTCGTTGACGATGTAATCGGCCATCGGAATGTCTCCTGTTTCCAAGTCGTTGGTGTGGACGGTTGTTTCATGGACCATTTCGTGGACCCGCGCCCTACACACGACGGGTGCGGCCATTCGGTTCAGACTTTGATGGGGACTTCTTCGGGCGGATTCGCCAATTCGGTGTCCTGGTTGGAGTTGACCGCTCCGATGGTTTTCGTGGGAAGCGAGGCGAGCGGCACCTCGGGGCCCTTGGTCTTGAATCCGTGGTCGTTCTCGACCTTCTTGCCGGCCAGCGAATTGCCCACGCCGTAGCCGAGTTTGATGCCCGCATTCTCCAGGGTGGTCTGCGCGTCGGCGCCCTTGGCACCCACCTCGTAACCGACGCTGACGGCCTGGCCGACGGCGCCCTTGAGGATGCTGGTGAGGGCCTCGTAGCCGTATTCGTGGAGCTCGGTGACGGAGGTGGGGCCGCCCGCGTAGGCGTGGTAGTCGTGGATCGCGGTGTGCTGCTCGTTGAAGGAGCCGTTGGCGTCGATCTCGGTGAGGGTCTTGCCGTTGGCGTCCTTCACCTGCACGGAACCGTTGTTGTTGACCTTGACGTCGAACGTGACCGGGTTGCCGTTGTTGTCGGTCGTGGTGACCGTGCCCTCCACGCCGTCCTTGGTGACGGTGAACGTGGTGTTCTCACCGCCGGCGGTGTTGCTGAACGAGGTGGTGCCGTCCGGGTTCTGCGTGATGGTGACGTTGCCCGCCTGGTCGGTGGTGGTGGCGGCGCCGGTTGCGAAAGTGGTGGTGGCGCCGCCGCCGGCTGGGGTGACGACGGGCGCCGCTCCCGGCCCGCCGGTCACGGTGGTGTTGTTGCTGAAGGTGACCTGCGGGGGTCCGGCGGGCCCCTCCTGTCCTGCTCCGGGTTGCGCCTGAGCCACGCCGGGCCCGGTGAGGGTGCCGTCCGGTCCGACGGTGACCGTGTCGCCGGGCTGGTTGCTGCCGGGCACGGACACGTCGAAGCTGCCGTCGCCGTTGGCCTTCACGTCGAACGGGCCGCCGTGGACGGTGGAGGCGCCCTTGCCGCCGACCGGGATGTCCGCGGAGGGACCGCCGCCGTTGCCGCCGACCGTGAAGGTCTCGGGGCCCGGCGCGGGGTCACGGTTGAAGGGGTTGTGCGGGCCGTCCAGGATGTCGGACTTCTGGCCCGGCGTACCGGCGTTCTCCACGTCGCCGGGGCTCTTGCCGAACGTGGTGTTGTTGGTGTCCACGCTGGTGTTGCCGCCGAAGAAGCCGTCGTGGTGGACGACGGGGCCGCCTCCGGGCGTGGGCACGGTGATGCCGCTGTTGCCGTCGCCGGTGACCGTGCTGATGGAGGTCTCGCCGGGGTTGTTGCCGATGGGGTGGCCGGCCGTGTCGATCGGAAGGTTGGTGACCGGGTCGACGTGGGTGCCGGAGGGGCCGAGGCCGGTGACGCCGCCGGGTGCGAAGGTGCCGGTGGCCGGTCCGTACGTGACGGAGAACTCGCCGTCGGGTCCGCCCGCGTTCGGGCCGTGCACGACGGTGCTGCCGGGCTCGTGGACCGGGTCGGCGCCGTGCGTGGTGATCGTGGGTCCGTCCGGGCCGTTGGACAGGGTGTTCTGGCCGCCGGTCATCTCCGGTGAGCCGAACAGGCCCCAGCCCTCCTGCTGCGGGGTGTTCACCGTCACCTGGGTGTTGGTGCCGGTGATGCCGGCGCCGCTCGGCGAGTTGTTGACCGTGGCCTGGCCGTTGTTGTCGACGGTGTGGCTGACGCCGGAGTCGTGGTGGACGGTGGTGGTGGCCGGGCCGGTGCCGTCGTTGCCGATGGTGGTCGTGAACCCGTCGCTGGTGAAGGTGGTGGTCTGCCCGTCCGTCGAGAGGGTGGCGCCGTTGGCGCTGGTGATCGTGCTGGGGGCCGGTACGGGCACCGGACCGCCGCCCGCGGGGTTCGGGCGCGGCGGCACCTTCGCCTCGGCCCCGTCGGAGGTCTGTGCGGTGATCGTGCCGTCGGGGCCCGAGTTGACGGTCGTTGGCGGACCGCCGGGTGCCTGGCTGTGCGTGAAGGTGACATCGCCGCCCGGGTTGACCGTCGTGTTGACGCCCTGGGTGTTGACGCCGTTGGTGCCGACATCGGCCTGCGCACCGGCGGCTCCGGTGTCGGTGAAGGTGACCACGGGGTTGTTGTTGGCGTCGGTGTTGGCGGTGATGGTGACCGGGCCGTTGGTGACGGTTCCGGTGTTGTCCACGCTGAAGTTGCCGTTGTTGTCGGCGGCGGTGGTGCCGTTCGCCCCGGTGGTGACGGTGCTGTTGGGACCTGCCGGGGCGTTGTTGCTGATGGTGCCGTCGTTGCTGATCGTGCTGTTCGCGGTGTTGTTGCCGTTGATGTCCGTCTGGGCGCCGTTCCCCGTCAGGGTGGTGCTGCTGCCGCCGGAGGTGGTGACCTGTGTCGGGTTGCCTCCGCTGGCCGGGTTGACGGTGACCGAGGCGGGCCCGCCCTGCGGTCCGACCGTGGTCGGGCCGTCTCCGCCCGTACTCACCGACGTACCGTTCTGACTGACGGTCGTGACACCGTCCGGGCTCTGGCTGACCTGGACCGGGTTGACGGTGCCCACGCTGCCGCCGGTGCCGTTCGGCCCGTGACTCGCCTGGACCGGACCGTTGCTGACGGTCGTGGTGCCGTTGTTGCCGACCGTGACCGTGGTGTTGTCCGGACCGCCCGTATTGACCGTCTGGGTACCGGCTCCCGCGGGCGCCGACTTGGTGACGGTGCCGTCCTCGTGGACGCTGGTGGTGCTGCCGTCGGCGGTGGTGACCTGGGCGGGGTCGCCGCCCGACGGCGGCTTGACGGTGACCGAGACGGGCCCGCCCTGCGGTCCGACCGTGGTCGGGCCGTTCCCGCCCGTACTCACCGACGTACCGTTCTGACTGACGGTCGTGACACCGTTCGGACCCTGGCTGACCTGGACCGGGTTGACGGTGCCCACGCTGCCGCTGACGCCGTTCGGGCCATGACTCGCCTGGATCGGGCCGTTGCTGACGGTCGTGGTTCCGCTGTTGTCGACGGTCACGGCGGCGCCGTTCGGGCCGTGGACGGTGACCGAGTGGCCGCCGCTGTTGTCCACGGAGATGGTGGTGTTGCCCGCGTTCACCGGATTCCCGGGGGTCGGCTGCGGCACGGCCGGCGGGACCGGGTTGCCCTGCGCGTCGTTGGCCGTGATGGTGCCGTCGGCAGCGACGTTGATCTCCTGGTCGCCGTGCGCGATGCTCGCCGATCCGTCGTTGTTGACCGTGGTCGAGCCGCCGATGGTGACGCCGTCCGCGCCGTGGCTGATCCCGTCGACGTGGAACTTGCCGTTGGGGTTGATGGTGAACGTCGTTCCGTCCGGGGCGCTGAACTTGATGTCGAGCGGCGAGAAGTCGACCTTGCCGCCGGGGCCCGTGGCCGTACCGCCGCCGTTGCCGTCCGTGGTGATCCCGTTGACGGTGACGCCGCCGTCCGGGCCTGCCGAGACCTGTGGCTGGCCGCCGGGCGGGGTCACGTCGAGGCCGCCGCCGGGCTTGGTGGTGACGGCGGTGCCGTCGGGGCCGTTGAAGGTGACCGGGGCCGTGCCGTTCGGGCCCACGGCGATGTCCCCGTTCGGGTTGACCGTGACCGGCGGCTGGGTGCCGGAGGGGTTCAGGTCGAACTGTCCCTGCGGGTTGACGGTGATCGTTCCGCCGTCGGGCGTACTGAACTTGATGTCGACGGGCGAGAACTCCACCGATCCCCCGCCGCCGGTGGCCGTGCCTCCGCCACCCCCGTCGGTGGTGATGTTGCCGGTGGTGATGCCCCCGTCCGGGCCGACCGAGACCTGCGGTTGACCGCCGGGCGGGGTCACGTCGAGCGAGTTGCCCGGACCGTTGAACTGCACCGTGTCGGGGGTGGGGCCGCCGGTGGTCACCGTGAACCCCGTGTCGTCGAGCGTGGTGGCGGGGCCGCCCGGCGTGGTGATGGTGGCGCCGCCGCCCGGCGGGATGCTGGTGTTCACGTTGGTGTCGGTGAAAGTGACCGGGCCGCCCGCGTTGGCCGGGGGCAGGTTGATGTTCTGACCGCCGCCGTCGCCGTTGACGACGCTCACGTTGCCGTTGTTGCCGACGTTGGCCTGCGTGCCGTCCGGCAGGGCGAATCCACCCCCGGGGTTCCCCGCGTTCCCGTTGAGCGTGGTGTTGCCGAAGTTGATGTCGACGTTGCCGTCGGCGGGGTTGTGGGTCGCCACCGGCTGGCCCGCCGGGGGGCCGTTGAACACCGAGTTGACACCGCCCGTGTTGTCCGCGCTGAGCCCGCCACCGCCCACCGTCGTGGAGCCGCCGTTGTCGGTCACGGTGAGGCCGTTCGGGGTGGAGACCGTGTTGTTGTTCACGGTGAACTCCGGCGTGGGACCGCCGCCGTCGCCGCCGGGCGAGCTGAACGTCGTGGCGCCGCCCGGCCCCTTGGAGACCTCGCCGAACGCTCCCGAGGTCGTGAAGCCGCCGTTCGGGCCCAGCTCCGTGGAGAGTGCGGGCTTCTCCGACTGCGCGGGCGCGAACTCGCCGCCGAGCCCCCCGATGAACTTCTCCTTCGTGGTCGGGCCCTGGATCGGGGTGTCGATCGTCGTCGTGGTGCCGTTCGAAGTGATGACGTCGCCGTCCGGGCTCTTGATGGTGTTCGTGCCGTTCGCGGTCGTCGAGGTGAACCCGTCGGGTGTCGTGGTGGTCGTCGACGTCTGGGGCGCCGGGACTCCGAAGGGCAGGTCGTCGGGGGCCTGGACCTGGTCGGCCTTGGGACCGGGCGGGGTGATCTTCGTCTCGGTCTTCGCGCCGTCCGGGGTCGTGACCTTCGTCTTGACCTCGCCCGTGGTGGGGTCCGACTTGGTCGTGCCGTTGATGCCGTGGAAGCCGGTCTTCTGCGCGCCCTTGGTTTCGGAGAACAGGACGTTGGTGGGTTTGAACTTGCCGTCGACGACACCGAGGCTGTTCACGGAGAACGCCTTGTCGATGTTGCTCTTGAACTTGCCCTTGGTGGTGAAGGCGTCCTTGATGCTGGTGGCGAACTTCGTCCCGCCGAACAGCGTGAAGGCACCGGCCGTGGCGGCGCCGAGCGCGGCGCCCGTGGCGGCCGAGGCCGCGTCGAACTTCTTCCCGTCGACCAGCGCCGTGATTCCGCTCGCCAGGAAGCCGAGGGAGAACTCGGTGGTCACGTCGATCGCGAACTTGGCGACGAGGGCCGAGCCGGGGGACGACTTGAGGCCCACGAGCCCCTTGGCCAGCGGGTCGATGATCTTGCGGACGAACGTCGAGTTCTTCAGGGCAGCCGAGACCGCCCCAGAAGCCGTCCCGACGCCCTTGCCCACCTTGGCCAGGAACGGCGCGAACTTCGCCAGCTTGCCCGCCGCCCCGACGATCTTCCCGAGCCCGCCGAGCAGCACACCACCGGGTACGAGGGTGAGCAGGCCGATGATGATCTCACCGGCGTCGATCTTGCCCTGCGACACCATCCGGATCACCGACACGGCGAACAGGATTGCGCCCAGGATGAGACCCACGACCGGGAAGAACACGGCGACGATGCCGATGATGACACCGGCGATGATCTCCACCAGCGGGTTGTCCGCGAGGAAGTCACCGAACTGCTTCACGAAGTCCCGTGCGGGGATGGCCTGTTCGGCTGCCGCATCAAGGATGATCGTGGCCTTGTTCGACCCGTCCTCGCGCATCCGCTGCGCCGCGCGGCCGAGCTCCTCGGCGGCCGACAGCGCCTCCTTCGCGGCGTTCACCTCGCCCTGCTCCGTCCGGTGGGTCTCGGCCTGCTCCGGGGTGGCGTCCGCCGCGAGGGCCGGGACCTCCGTCTTCGCAGTGGCGGCGACCTCCTGGCCCTGGTCGATGGCCCGGTCCAGCAGGTCCTGGGCGCTGGTCAGGGTGTTCGCGTACTCGTCGTAGGCGCCCGCGGCGGTACGGAAGGAGTCCCTGGTCTTCTCCAGGAGCCCCGGCAGGTCCTTGGTGATCCGCGTCTTCAGGGCGTCCATCGCCTGGCCCTTGCCGCGGCGCAGCGCCCCGTCGTCGCGCAGCAGGTCGACCGCCTCGCCCGCCCCGTCGCCCAGCTCCTGATAGGTCCTGGCCAGTGTTCTGATCGCCTCCGGGTTCCCGGGGGTCGGGTCCTCCCCGAACCCGAGCACCTCCCAGCCCGTGGTGTGCCGACGCGCCATTTCCAACTCCTCCCGGCTACACGCCCGTTCGGCACCTCCTAACGGGGCGGTCGACGTTTCGGTTCAGCTCGTTGAACCGACCCGGGGCTCGGCGCGTGTGACGGCCGACGCATCAGCAGTGCGCGTCACCAGGCCCCGTACGGAGGAGGACGAGAAAGATGCGCGACGCCCCGAGGACGACGAACGATGCGCGGCGGCCGGCGCCGTGGCGCACGACGGCACGGGTGACGGCGGTGTGCGGCCTGGTGGCCGTCACCTGGCTGGCGCTGCCCGCACCGGCGCAGGCGCTGGGTTCCGTACGGGCTCCGGATTCCGTACGGGCTCTGGACTCCGCACCGGCACTGGCGGCCGTGCGGATGCAGCCTTCCCGGGCGCTGCGGGCCGACGAGGTGACGAAGTACTACGTGGTCAAGTCCGCTCAGGAGAACGGAGGCGAGCAGGAGACGCTGTTCGGGATCGCCCAGCGCACCCTCGGCGACGGCGACCGGTTCGAGGAGATCCTGGTCCTCAACAGCGGGCGCCAGCTGCCGGACGGTTCGGCCTTCGTGAGCCCCGACCAGCTGACCCCGGGCTTCCCGCTGATCCTGCCGGAGGATGCGGACGGGCCCGGCGTGGAGTTCGGTGTCCTGCCCGAGGAGAACGCCGACGCGGCGAAGCCTCCCGCACGGAGCGCCTCCCCCTCGCCCCGTGCCGCGGCCGGCCGGGGCTCGGGACAGTTCGCCGGGCTCGGCGACCGGCTCGGGTCGCCTTGGCTGATCGGGGGTGTCGCCGGCGCCGCCGTACTCACCGTGGTGATCGTCGCGCGGCGTCCGATCGGCCGGGCCGTGCGCGCCACCGGCTCCGGGATCGCGCGGGCCGCCCGGGTACTGCGGCCGCGGCTGCCGCGCAGCCTGGCACTCGCGCTGCGGCGGCGTCGGCGGGGCGCGCTCGCGCGGCGGCTCGCGGCGGACACCCGTACGCCGGTGATGGTGCGGCAGGCCCTGCGCGAACTGATCCCCGCCGACGCGGCGGAGGCGGAGCGTCCGGTGCGGGTCTACAGCGTCCTCGCCGAACCCACGAAGCTGCTCGCGTCGGTGTCGGGGGCGCACACGGCGCCCGCGCCGTGGACCGCGCTCGAACCGAATCGCTGGGAGCGCACCGGACTGCCCTCCGTCATCGAGGGCGATCCGGCGGCCGACGTGACGCTCGCGCTGCCGCACCTCGCCCGGATCGGGGTGAGCGAGCGGGGCGCGCAGGTCATGGTGGACCTCGGGCAGATCAACGGCGCGCTGAGCGTCAGCGGTGACCTCGTCGTCGCGCAGGACACCGTGGCGGCGCTGGTGCGCGGGCTGCTCGAACTGCCGCGGCAGAGCACGGTGGTGGTGTCGGTGGACCCGGGCGCGAGCGCCCTGCCCGGCCTCAACGGTCTGGTCCGGGTCCGCTCCGTGTCGGAGGTGAAGGGCAAGGCCCCCGAGGAGATCCTCAACTCCGCCGAGGAACTGGGTGTCGGCCTGGTGCGTGGCGCGGCCCGTACGGGCGAGGTCACCGGGTTCGTCGTACTCCAGGACGCGCCGACCGCCGAGGAGGCGCGGGCGCTCGCGGACCTCACCGGGTCCGCGGGCGGCGGCTGGATCGTGCTGACGGTGGGCGACGTACCGGGTGCGCACTGGCGGTGGTACGCGGAGAACGACGGCAGCGTCGACCTGGGCGTCCTGGGCCTGCAGGTGGTCGTTCCCACGCAGACGTTGGCGGGGGCGGGCACGGGGCGGGTCTGACAGCTCGCGGCCCGGTAAAAGAATTTCCCGGGGATTGAACCTCCCCGCCGCATCGGCCGTTTTCACAGTGACAGTGACCGGCCAGAAGGAATTCCGGGACCAGAAACTCCGCCCCGGCAGTCGGCCGACTCCTCCCCTGCTGCCGGGGCGGGCCATTGCTTCAGCATTTCAGTGAAAAGCCAATTCCCCAAGATTTCCGAAAGAGGGATACCCATGCGTAAATTCACCTATGCACCGGCCGCGTTCACGGTCGCCGCGGTCATGCTGACGGCGGCCTGCGGAAGCTCCGGGGGCACGGCAGCGACCACCACCGCTTCCGCCGAGCGCGCCGCCTCGACGAGCAACGGTGCGCAGCCCTCGCAGGCGGGCCGGCTCAGCGTCTGGAAGAGCGAGAAGCTGGGCCCGGTCGTGACGGACGGCGCGGGCTTCACCTTGTACCGCTTCGACAAGGACACGGCGAAGCCGCCCGCTTCCAACTGCGCGGGTGACTGCGCCGCGGCCTGGCCGCCGGTGCTCGCCGATGGTGCGAAGGCAGGCCGCGGCCTCGCCCCCGGGCTGCTCGGCTCGGTGAAGCGCGCCGACGGCACGAAGCAGTTGACCCTCGCCGGATGGCCACTGTACCGCTACGCGCAGGACACGGCGCCCCGGCAGACCCGCGGTCAGGGCGTCGGCGGCACCTGGTTCGCGGCAGCGCCGGACGGCACAAAGGCGAAGGCGCAGGCGCAGGAGGCTCCGAGCGAGCCAAAGGGGCTGCCAGCCCTGTCCACGGTCGACGACGAGGATCACGGCACGATCATCCGCGACGGCAAGGGACGCACGCTCTACCGCTTCACCAGGGACACCGCCTGGCCGATGAAGTCCAACTGCGAGGGCACCTGCCTGAAGAAGTGGAAGCCCGCCAAACTCGTCGACAAGAAGGACATCAAGGGCATCGACCCGAAGCTGATCACCCCGTACACCCGCCCCGACGGCACGAAGCAGCTCACCATCGACTGCTGGCCGCTCTACTGGTACACCGGCGACGAGAAGCCCGGTGACACCAACGGCCAGGGATTGAACAGCACGTGGTTCACCGTGCGGCCCGACGGCAAGCTGGCCAAGTAGTCGCATCGCCCCTGAGGGGGACCGTGCCGCGCGTCGGTCAAGGATGAGGTTCCCCCGTTGTGTGGGGGTGGCTGACCAGCTGGTCAGGGTATCGACAGCCGTGGCCGGCGTGGTGGATGAGCTCACCGGGGGCGACTTCGCGGCTGGCCAGGGCATACTCCAGCGTGGTCAGGACCAGGTCGGCGTCCGCGCGGGCGGAGGTTTCCCAGGCCACCACCCGGCGGGAGAACGCGTCGCGGATCGCGGACAGCCACAGCGGGCCCTCCCCGGTCGCGATCATGGTCAGGCCGGTGACCCACAGCCGGTTCGGCACGTTCGCGGTGAAGTCGCGTTGCACCAGGTCGGGGGCCAGTTCCGCGTCCGGGTCACGTCGGGTGAAGCCCTTGCCCGCCGGGGACTGATCCCGGCCAGGCCGGCCTGGCGCATGAGCCGTTCAACGCGTTTGCGGCCGACGTGGACGCCGTCACGCTGGAGAACGGCGTGCACGCGGAGTGAGCCATAGGTCCCGCCGGAGTCGGCGTGGATCTGCCGGATCTTCCCTGTGAGCTCGGCGTCCTGGCGGCGTCGCTCGCACGGCTCCTTCTCGGCCTGACGCCATCGGTAGCAGGTGGAGGAAGGGATGGAAAGTTCCCGGAGTACGGGCTCGCCCCCCAGGTGCGGGCGGGCATCGACGAACGCGGCAACACGATCCCCACCCCCTGGACACGCCTCAACCACACCTGAACGGCAGAATCCGTGGAGAGCCCGGTACTCGGAGACGGGTACGCCGGGTTCGGCGAGCGGCACGGAGAAACGGACCGGTGGCAACACCGGCACCGCGCTCCGTGTCAACTCAACAAGCCCCCGCGCGAAGATCCTGACATGCCATTGGCTGGAGCAATGGACGGCACGAAGCGTTGCGGGGCAGCAGGATGGACGTCTTGCCCACATCATGTGCCAGGAGTCCCGCGTGTACAGGCTGTTCGAGTGGAGCCGCCAGGAGCAACGTCCGCATGCAGGCCCACACGGCGGCTTCATCGTCGGACCGAGCAGCGTCCACGCCTGCGCCGCTCGCTGTGCTACGGAGTGAGCAGTGAGGTGGCCGAGCCGCCGCAGGGCGGCGAGTGGCGGGGCAGCGCAGCCGGGCGGCGGGGGCCCGCAGGTGCCGCCCGCGCCCGTGTGGATGCGGTGGCTGCCCGCCTTCTATGTCGCGGGCATTCTGGTGCTCGAACCCCTGACGCCCGTGCAGTGGCCGGTGAGCTTCCTGCTCATCGCCCTCCCCGTGATCGCAGCCTTCGCCCACGGCCCCGCTGTCGTCGCCGGCGTCACCGTGTTCGCAATCGTCTTCGAAGGAGTCCTGGCCGGCACCCCGTGCTGCGCGGGCCGCCCGGTGAGCTACGTGTGGGAGCGCCACTACGTGGCCACCTACCTGAGCACCGCTGTGGTCGGCGTCCTCGGAACATTCCTGGCTGCCCACCGCGTGCGCCGGGAACGCACCCTCGCCAACGTGCGCTTCGTGGCCGAGATCGCGCAGCATGTCCTGCTGAGCCCGGTCCCGCACCGCATCGGCCCACTTCTGATCGAAGCCCTCTACCTGTCCGCCGCTGCGGAAGCACGTATCGGCGGTGACCTGTATGAGGCCGTCCCCACCACGCACGGACTCCGCATTCTCATCGGCGACGTCCGCGGCAAGGGACTCCCCGCCGTCGAGACGGCCGCCACCCTCCTCGGCGCCTTCCGCGAGGCCGCCCACGACGAACCCGACCTCGCCGCCGTTGCCCGCCGGGCGGAGACGAGCATGAATCGCAGAGCCGCCCGCCTGGCCGGAAACGACGTGGGCGAGCGCTTCGTCACCGCTGTCTTCGCGGAGATCCCCCGCCGCCGCGTGGTCCGCATCGTCAACTGCGGCCACCCCCCGCCCCTCCTCATCCGCTCGGACGGGGTCACCGAACTGGAGACGGCCGACCCCGCGCCGCCGCTCAACCTGGGCATGCACCTCACGGAGGCCTACCGGGTCGATGAGTACCCCTTCGGTCCCGGCGACCAGTTACTGCTCTACACCGACGGCGTCACGGAAGCCCGCGACCGCACTGGGGCCTTCTACCCCCTCCGCCGACGTGTCCTTTCCTGGGGTCCTCTCCAGCCCCGAGAACTCCTCGACCGCCTCCACCACGATCTCCTCGTCTACAGCAGCAACCGCCTCCACGACGACACCGCGGCCCTCGCCATCTACCACCTGCCCGAATAGAAGTGCCCCGAAGATCCTGAAAATCGCGCGACGCCGCCTGGCGGCCGGCCAGGCGGGGGTGGTCGGGGCCGCCCCGGCGGGCCGGGCGACCCTGCCGTGGGCGGGCGGGCGCTACCCGGTCGCGAGCCAGTGCTCCTGCGCCGCGCGGTGGCACGGCGTGAGCGCACGCAGCCGGTCCGGCAACGCGTCGGCGCCAAGGAGTCGGCGTGGGTGCCACTCTCGATGCGGCAGGAGCGCCAGAGGGCGTGGGTTCGCCGGAGCCGCCCCGGCGGGCCGGGGAGTGGGCGTGAAGGCGGCCACGGCTTGGGTCGCCGTGCCCGCTCTTGCCCCTCAGAGGCTCGGCCATACCTGGCCGATCTCGCTGTGGGCCATGGATGCCTGTCACACAGGAATTCCGGCACCACTGGCTGCCCTGCCCATGTCAATACCATCCAGCGCGCCGTGATGATGCCCGTCACACCGCTCACCGGTCGTCGCCCGGTGCCGGTGTACGACCGATCCCCCCACATCAGGAGGCAGTCGTCATGGGACCGTCGCACCCTCCGCTCCGCTTCACGAAGAGCCGCCGCCTCGTCAGAGGCATCCACCGCTGGGTCACCGCCGCCGCGGGTGCCCTTGCCCTGACCGGCGGCCTGGTCGCCGCAGGCCCGCAGGCGTCCGCCGCGGGTCTGACTCAGATCACCGCCTTCGGCAGCAATCCCGGCAATCTGTCCATGTACACCTATGCACCCGACGCGCTGCCGGACGACGCCCCGCTGGTAGTCGCACTGCACGGTTGCACCCAGAGCGCGAGCGACTACTACGCCCACTCCGGCTGGCCGACGTTCGCCGACCGCTACGGCTTCGCGCTGGTCTTCCCGCAGACGAGCAGCGCCAACAACGCCAACTCCTGCTTCAACTGGTTCGAACCCGGGGACGGCAAGCGCGATCAGGGCGAGGCACTGTCGATCAAGCAGATGATCGACAAGGCCGTCGCCCAGTACGGCAGCGACACTCGGCGGGTGTACATCACCGGCCTGTCCGCCGGCGCCGGCATGACCGCGAACATGCTCGCCGCCTACCCCGACGTGTTCGCGGGCGGCGCCATCGACTCCGGGCTGCCCGCGTTCTGCGCGAACAGCGTATCCGCGGCGTACACCTGTATGTACAGTCCGCCGGACAAGAGCCCCGCGCAGTGGGGCGACCTGGTGCGCGCGGCTGCTCCCGCCGGCACGGCCTCCTGGCCCCGCGTCGCGATCTGGCAGGGTACCGCCGACACCACCGTCAAGCCCGCCAACGCCACAGAACTGCGTGACCAGTGGACGAACGTGTGGGGCCTCGGCCAGACGCCCACCCGCACCGAGAACCTCAGCGGGGGGACCACGCTCAGCATCTACGACGACGCCTCCGGCCGGCCCGCCGTCGAGGTCTACTCCATCTCCGGGATGGCACACGGCCTCGCAGTCGACCCGGGCAGCGGCCCGGAGCAGTGCGGCAGCACCGGCACCTACTTCCTCGACACCATCTGCTCCAGCTACCACACCGCCCGCTTCTGGGGGCTCGACGGCGACGGCCCGAGCACCGGTTCCCTGCCCGCACCCACGGGACTGAAGGTCACCGGCACCACCGACACCACCGCCGCCCTCAGCTGGAACGCGGTCGACGGTGCGAGCTCGTACACCGTCTACCGCGGCGGTGCGAAGGTGGCCACCACCACGTCCACCACCGCCACCGACACCGGCCTGGCCACCGGAACCGCCTACAGCTACACAGTGGCGGCCGTGGACGCGGCGGGCGCGGCAGGCGCGGTATCCGCGGCGGTGACCGCGACCACGACCGGCTTCACTCCCACGTGCCACACGGCGAGCAACTACGACCACGCAGCGGCCGGGCGGGCCTACCAGAACGGCGGCTACACCTACGCCAACGGCTCGCACCAGAGCATGGGCCTGTGGAATACGTTCACCACGCACACGCTCAAGCAGACCGGACCCGGCTACTACGTCGTTGCGGACTCCGGCTGCTCGGTCTGAGCATCGCGCGGCTCCGGTGGACGACGGCATCAACCGGGGCCGCGCGCAACATCGACGTCCCCCGAGGCTCCACCAGCACAGCGGTGACCGCCATACAGGAGGGGGGTGATGTATGGATGGCCGCCATGGCCGCCTCTTCGCCGCCTGCCTAGGCTCGCTGCTCGTCGCTTGCAATGGCACCGGCGCTGACCAGCAGGTCGATCCGGTTGCCTGAGGGAAAGGGTTCCGTATGGGGCTGGACAAGACAGTGGCGAGCGCGGCAGAGGCGGTGGCCGACATCTCGGAAGGCGCCTCGCTCGCCGTGGGCGGCTTCGGACTGTGCGGGATACCAGGCACGTTGATCAACGCGCTGTGGCAGAGCGGAGTGAACGACCTCAAGATCGTCTCGAACAACTGCGGCGTCGACGACTGGGGCCTCGGCCTGCTGCTCGCCGCCGGCCAGATCTCCCGTATGACGAGCTCCTATGTGGGCGAGAACAAGGAGTTCGCCCGCCAGTACCTGGGCGGTGAGCTCGAGGTCGAACTAGTCCCCCAAGGAACGCTGGCGGAGCGGCTGCGGGCCGGCGGCGCCGGGATCCCCGCCTTCTACACCCCTGCGGGCACTGGAACCCAGGTCGGCGAGGGCGGACTGCCCTGGCGGTACGCGCCCGACGGGTCGGTCGCCCTCGCCTCCCCCGCCAAGGAGACACGGGAGTTCGACGGGCGCCCGTACCTGCTCGAGCACGGCATCACCACTGACTTCTCGCTGGTCCGGGCGACCATCGGCGACCGGCACGGCAACCTGGTCTTCCGCTCCTCGGCCCGCAATTTCAACCCGCTGGCCGCCATGGCGGGCCGGATCACCGTCGCCGAGGTGGACTACCTCGTCGAACCCGGCGAGCTCGATCCCGACGAGGTCCACCTGCCCGGCATCTTCGTCCAACGCGTGGTCCAGGTAGCTCCCGGCGACCCCGCGGCCGAGCGGCGCATCGAGCGTCGGACCGTACGACAGGAAGGCGACGCCTGACATGGCCCTCACCCGCGAGCAGATGGCGGCCCGAGCCGCCCGGGAACTGACCGACGGCAGCTACGTCAACCTCGGCATCGGCCTCCCCACTCTCATCCCCAACCACCTGCCGCCCGGCATCGAGGTCGTTCTTCAGTCCGAGAACGGCATCCTCGGGGTGGGCCCCTACCCGACAGAGGACGAAGTCGACGCCGACCTCATCAACGCGGGCAAGGAGACCGTCACCACGCTGCCCGGAGCCTCGTTCTTCGACTCCGCCCTGTCCTTCGGCATGATCCGCGGCGGTCACATCGACGCCGCCGTCCTCGGGGCGATGCAGGTCTCCTCCTCCGGCGACCTCGCCAACTGGATGATTCCCGGCAAGATGGTCAAGGGCATGGGTGGTGCCATGGACCTCGTCCACGGCGCCGGCCGGGTCATCGTCCTGATGGAGCACACCGCCAAGGACGGCAGCCCCAAGCTGGTCAGCGAATGCAGCCTGCCGCTCACGGGCCGCGCCGTCGTCCAGCGCGTCATCACCGACCTCGCCGTCGTCGACGTCACCGGAGACGGACTCCTCCTCGTCGAGCTCGCTCCCGGCGTCACCGTCGACGAGGTCCGGGCCGCCACGGCCACGGAACTGACCGTGTCGGCGGCACTCGACGTCGTGCCCACCACCTGACCGGCCTCTGCCCGAGGACTTCCGGGCCCGTCGGCGGCCCGGCCAGCCGGGACGGGCCACCCGGCGGATCGAGCCGAAGTCCTGCCCACGGGAGTGTCAGAAATCCTCCCGCCCCCGCCCCCGCGGAGGTCTTGGCGCACGGTCACCTTGGGAAGGCGAACGAAGGTGACCGTCCGCAGCAGGAGGCGATCGCGTGCCGAGGCCAGGACCATGCCTTCGCGTTCTCGCTCCCAGATCGCGAAGGTGCGGCGCGGCAGCCCGACAACCGCTCGGCTGTTTCGCCGGGTTGTGCGGTCACGCCCGCGAAGCCGGCCAGCCGGCGGGCCGGACGGGTCATGTCGGGCGCGGTCGGGGACAGGGAGAGCTGGACGACCTCGCGGCCGGATCGGTCACGGTGTTGCAGAGGCGCACCGTGACGGTGGTGCCGGCCACTTCGATGGACTCGTACGTCCGGTCGGTGTAGCCAAGACCATGGCCGAACGGGTACGGGGGGTCGCGCCGGACTCTTCCCACCTTGTGTCCGATGAACACGCCTTCTGTATAGGGGAGTTCACCGCCGTCCGGCACGACCTGCGTGACCTGGGCATTGGCGGGGGCGCCCCCAATGGTGGGCAGTCGGCCGCCGGGCTCCGGGTACCGCCGGGGGCGGTGAAGCTCACGCCGTGCAGCACCGGGGACCGGCCTGCGTAGGCGAATTCCACACCGCCCACCCCGACCGTCGGGGGCGGGCGCGACGTGGTGACGTCGGTGGGCGCCGAGTCGATGTCAGGTGCTGCTTCGGCAACGCCGCCGCGAAGCCGAACTCACCGCTCTGTTCGACACCGCCGGCGACCTGGCCGCCCCTCGCCTCCACCAGTCCGTCAGCAGGTCGTGGGACCGCCGGCCCTCGGGCCGGGCTGGGCGTTCCGCCACGTGCCGGCCGAGGTACTCCAGCAGGCTGCCGATCGCTTCGTCGATCTCCTCGCCGGTCGCCGCCGTGGTACTCAGCAAGCCGCCAGTGGCCGCCTCCCGACGCTGACTCCGCCCTACGGTGAAGCCCCTGATTGTGGGAGCGCGGCGGCGAGCTTCCGCTCGACGGTGCGGGCCAGGTTCTGTGTAATCCGTGTGCTGCGAGCGTAACCCTGCTTATCGCCCCACATTATGCCGCTCATCTCATAGCTGATGGTCAACAGCAGGTTATCCACCCGGAGGGTGGTCTCGACCCGCGGGCGATCTTCGCTGTACTTCACGACGGAGACGGCCTCGTCGCCCAGTCCAGTTGGGTACGTGGTGTGCTCAGGGACGACAAGCGCGACGCCGGCTTCGTCGTCGAAGTCCTTGTCGGCCTGCTGCACCGCGGTAAGCGTCAAGGTGGGTCGGTGCAGTCTGACGCTGATCTCCACGCTGGGATCTCCGGCAGTCGCTGTGCCGACGCTCCAGGAGCACTTCCTCACATCGAAGCCGCCGTAGTCTTCCTCGGACGGCTCTCCGCTGGGGTCCGGGACGACCTTCCGCAGGGCCTCACGGTCGACCAGTTCACAGGCAGGGGCGACCGTCTTGTACGGCCCGGCCTCCCTGTACGGTCCGGACTCGGCGTTCAATGAACCCATGTCCCACCACATCGCAATCGATCCGACGATGATGATGCATCCGGAAATGAAGCTGAGGGCAGACCGGGAGTTCTCGATTGGTGAGCTGTTCGACGGCACCCGAGCCGGGGCGCGCTGATCCCCGGCCAGCGCGGCCAGTCGTTCCTGGAGCCGCGAGTGCCGGAACTGGTAGGTGGCGCCGGACTGGCGCAGTACGCCGAGACGGTGGGCATCCGCGAGGAGGCGGAGCACGTTCCATGGAAGCTTCCCCGCGCCCCACAGCCACGCTCTGGCCACGCCGAACCCACACCAGGCCGACGACGATGCTCCGAGCACGGCGAGAGCGACGAGCATGACGACGAACGTGATGGCCCAGGTGCCCGGTCGGGCGGAATAGAGGGGCCACATCGGGGCAATCCCTGCGAAGATTACGAGCCAGGCTGCTCTCCGAACCGCCGAGCCTCCTGCCAATATGTTGACGAGGCCCAACGACACCAAGGTCGCCAGTCGGTCTTCGCTCAGCGTCCGCTCTGGGCCGCGTGTGACCGCACTGCTTGTGCGGTCACGAAGATCGTCGAGGAGCTCTCGCACCGTCTGCTGGCTACCGGCCTTGGGTCGAGGCCTCTTTCGGCGCAGAATCCAGCGGCCGGCGGAGAAGCCCCAGGCCGCTACTACGAAGATTGCCTGGAACAGCAAGGAGTCCGAAAGTCGGTCATACAGAAGCCACCCTCCGAGCACCGCCACCGCGGCAAGCACGGGCCGGGCCATCCGTGCCGGCTCGATAAGCGGGATATGCCGCGGTGAGGGCGCCCCGGAGTCGAACACCACATCGGCGACCGATAGCAGACAGAGCACACCGAACGGGACCCAGACCGGCATCTCGATGCCGAACCAGGAGGTCGGCCGGTCGGCCTGCCACCGTAGAAGAGCGGTGACCGCACCCAGCGCCAGCGTTGCCCCCACCACCCGGGCCACTCTCGGGGCCGCCGGGCTCAGCCGCCACCATGCCAGGTCTTGGGTGTCCAAAGAATTGAGGCGCTGGGCCAGGAACGCCAGCCATCGTGTGGTCTGCTCCGAGTGATCGGTGACCGCCGGGACGAACTGGTCCAGCAGGTGGTCTTCGATTGCCGCTCGAGTGGGAAAGCGGCGGTGGTCCAGAAGCTCCGCGGGATCACGGGATGTGTCGCTGTAGGTGATACGGGCCAGACCGGTCATCAATGGGGTCATCAGCACGTTTCGCAGCTTCAGTACTTGCAGGTCACGCGGGTGCTCGCTCAGCCGGGTGTACACCGGGTCCCATTTGGTGGCCACAGTACGGCCGGCGACCAGCTTCCGTGTCGTGCGTCGCAGATAGTTCACCGACTCCTGCACGCTCAGTGGCTCCACACGTACCGCCGCCGTTGCCGGCAGTACGATGTCGGCCAGTATGACGGCAGCCTCGTACTCATCGACCCTGCTGGTGAGCAGGAAAGGATCTGCCTCGCCGAGCGAGGCGCGAAGTCTGCGCAGAGCATGATGCCGGGTGGCTGCGCTCATCTCGTCGAAGCCGTCCAGTACGGGTAACAGCCTGCCCGCTCGAAGGAGTTCAGTGGCGACCGTCTCGCCGGACACTGCCCGTCCGGCAAGTGCCGGGTGGTCGGCCGCCAGGCGCCCGGCTGCCCAGGACTCCAGATCCTGCGCCACCGGGTCCCATGAGGCCATGGGAAGGAGTACGGGGACACGGTCGCTCGGCTCGGCCACCCGCAGATGCTCGTAGGCGAAGCGCAGCGCGAGTACGGACTTGCCCGCCCCAGCTTGGCCAAGAATGAGCAATCGGCCGGAAGGGATCCTGGCATAAACCTCGTTGAGGGTGCTGCTGCCCGAGAGATCCAGCGATGCATCACGCCCGTCGTTCGTGCGGATGTTCATCCAGTGATCCCCAAACTCCTCCGCGTTGACCCAACGCACCGGCAGCGGAGCCGGATGCTGGAGTCTGCGAAGTTTCATCTCGCGATCCCACAGCACACCCAGTTCGCGTGCGAGTTGTTCGACGGCCACTTCGAGCTGCCGGTCCAGGCGGCGTGCGAGCCCCGGGCTTCGCCGGAGCCGCGCCTGGCGCCAGCGCCGAACAGCAGGCTTCAGCAGCGGGCCTGCGAGCACGACACAGGTCATGCCCGCCAGCAGGAGCAGTCCTCGGGTCCAGCCGTAGGCGTCGTACCCCACCCATACCAGGGCGACGCCTGTTATCAGCGTGCAGAACGGCGCAAGCATCCGCGCGAGAGCGCGGCCGGACCCCCGGACAGGCACCTGATCACGGTCGGCCCGGTCCGTAATGACGTTGATGTACTGGTCCCTGAGCGCCATGTAAATGCGGGCGTTGTCGTGGGCGTGAGCTTCCTGATGGGGGTCCGGCTCTCCCGCGGGGGTGTTCATGCACCAGTGATGTGCTGGTCCCTGCCCGACATGTAGACGCGGGAGTTGTCGTGGGTCTCCGCCTTCATGACGACCGACGCGACCCGGGTCCGCTCAGTGTCGGACAGCACAGGGCCAAGATGATCGTCCAGCAGCAGCCGCAGTTCGGCGGCAAGGCCGGGGTCGTCGGCGAGGAACTGTTGGAAATGCATCCGCCAGGCCCCGGCCAGCGCCTGCTCGGTGTCCTCGTCGTCCGCGTCACGTGCGGCAAGCACCTGTGTGCGCAGGACGTCCAGCTCTGCTCCCACGCCGTCGGCGTGGTCCGGGCGTATCCGGCGCCACATCGCCACCGTCGCGGTCCTCGCCTGCAGCCAGGCATCCGTTGCCATGGCGCTCACCAAGGCGGTTCCCGCCGCCGCCACG
Organism: Streptomyces gelaticus; assembly: GCF_014649535.1. Classification (GTDB taxonomy): domain Bacteria; phylum Actinomycetota; class Actinomycetes; order Streptomycetales; family Streptomycetaceae; genus Streptomyces; species Streptomyces gelaticus. Next base: position 59,634 of record NZ_BMTF01000009.1, on the reverse strand, counting down.
ATCGGATCCATCCCCCACCCCCTACGCATAGCGCTCCGAAGAACAATGTAGAGGAGCTGAGGCGCACTTGGGGCATCTCCCCGGCAATATGGGACGACGCAACCGGCGGCCGTCGACTGGCGTGGCTGTGGCCAGGATTTCGTCGCCGAAGGCCTGACCACACTCATCTGGGGCTGGCACTTGTTCCTTCACAAGAGTTGCCGCTGCCACCTGGCCGTATCCCGTTCCTGGAGTCCTCATTGGTTCTCGTGGCAGCGGCCTGGTTCTGGCGGACTGGCACGGTCACAACGCCGACCTCTTCGACGCCACCCGGACCACCAAGGATCACCTGGCCTTCGGCCACGGCGTCCACCACTGCCTCGGCGCCCCCTCGCCCGCCTCGAAGTCGCCGCCGTCCTGCGTCAGCTGTTCACGCGCTTTCCCGATGCCCGACTCGCGGTACCCGCCGGGGAACTGCAACCTCTGCCGGCCTTGATCAGCGACGGGCACGTGACCCTGCCCGTTCGTCTGCGGCCGGTCGCCCCGTAGTGGCTCCACCGAGCGGCATCACCCAGCACCTCGTACGCGGGCTCACGACCACCGAGCACGGCTCCGGCCTGGGCACCCAAAGCTGGGTCATGGAACACTCGTTCGCCCATCTGCACTGGTTGCGCCGCCTGCGGATCAGCGGGGAGATACGCGACCACATCACAGCTCGGCGGCGAGTCGACGGAGCAGGCCGAGGTCCACGTCCAGCAGGCTGCGTGTCACTGTCCGACGCGGTGCCGGGGCGACGGGCGTGAGCGAGGGTACGGCGAGCACCGCGCAGCCGGCCGCCTCCGCGGACTCGACGCCGGTCGGGCTGTCCTCGACTGCGACGCAGGCGGTCGGGTCGGTGCCGAGGGCGGCCAGTGCCGCCCGGTAGGGGTCTGGAAAGGGCTTGGTGCGCGGGGTCTCACCGGCGGCTACGGAGGTGCTGAACCAGTGCCGCCCGAGGACATCGAGGACGGTGTCCACGACGGGCCGGGGCGAGGCCGAGACCAGCGCCGTGGCCACGCCCCCGGTCCGGAGCGCCGAGAGGAGCTCGACGGCCCCGGGCAAGGGGACGACCTGCCCGCGTACGAGTTCCGTGAAGCGCCGTTCGAGCGCCGTGCCGAGCCGGGCCGTCTCGGCACGGCCGTCCGCGCGGTGGGCGAGATGGGCGGCGCTGTCCTCGATCGAGCGGCCGAGGACGAACGGGAGGTCCGCGTCGGTGAGGTCGAGACCGAGGCCGAGAGCCTCGGTCTCGACCGTCCGCAGCCAGAGCCGCTCGGTGTCGACGAGTGTGCCGTCCATGTCGAAGAGGACTGCCTGGAGTTCGGTGGACACGGAGTCTCCCTGGTGGTGTCGGTCGTGCGTCCGTCAGGTACGGGCCCGGATCCCGATCCGGAGGGTGCGGATCTCGAACGGGCGCAGCGCGAGGTGAATCGACCTGCTCTGCGGCGTGCCGGGCCGGGTGGGTTCGGATCCGTCCAGGGGGCGTTCGAGGAGGTCCGTCCCGGTCACGGCGTCCCACGGGACGGCAATGGTCAGCGCGGTCCGGGCACGTCCGCCGTGGGCTTCGTAGAGCCGGACGACGAGGTCGCCGGAGCGGTCGTCGGCGAGCTTGACGGCCTCGATGACGACGGCCTCGTTGTCCGTGGTGACGAGGGGGGCCACCTCCGCCGCCCCGGGGACGGAGCGCTCCGGGAGGTTGAAGGCGTACCCCTCGCGTACCGCGTCGGCGATGTCGGCGCCCAGGACGAGGCCGTAGCGCAGGCGGTGTCTTCCCTGGTCGGCGTCGGGGTCGGGGAAGCGGGGGGCGCGCAGCAGGGAGAGGCGTACGGTCGTGGTCGTGTCGCCGTCCTGGCGTACATCGCGGGTGACGTCGTGGCCGTACGTCGAATCGTTGACCAGGGCGGCGCCCCAGTCGTTCTCGCCCACGTGCAGGTAGCGGTGGGCACAGATCTCGAACTTGGCCGCGTCCCAGCTGGTGTTGGTGTGGGTGGGGCGTTTGACGTGTCCGAAGGGGATCTCGGCGCTGGAGTGGTCGGCGCGCAGATCGAGCGGGAACGCGGCCTTGAGGAGCTTCTCCTTCTCGCGCCAGTCGATCTCGGTCTCGATGTCGAGCCGCCGGGAGCCCTGGCGCAGCGACAGGAACTGCTCGATCCGGGAGTCGCCGAAGGTTCTGACGATCCGGACGCCTTCGGGCTCGGCGCGCAGGACGTCGGCCTCGGTGAGGTCCTGGACGGTGTTGCGGTAGAACTCGTCGATGTCCCAGGCGTCGTACTCGTTGGGGAAGTCCTGGTGCAGCTGGAGAAGGTTGGCCGCGGCGCCCGGGGCGAGGGCCTCACGGTCGGCCGTCAGGTCGATCGCCGAGGTGATCAGACCGCGGGCGTCGATCTCGATCTTCACGAGGTTGTTGTCGAGGACGAAGCCGTTCCCGGACCGCACCGGCCCGACCGCGGGTTGGACGGGCGTGGTGCGGACGGTCGCGCCGAGGGCGGGGAGGCCGCCGCGGGCATGCGGTGCGGAGTTGAAGACGACGGTCCGCTCCCCCTCGCCGGCCAGCGCACGCTGGGCCGAGGAGACGATCCCGTCCAGCTCGCCGAGGACCTCGGTGTAGGTCTGCTCGGCCTCTCGGTGCACCCATGCGATGGAGGATCCGGGCAGGATGTCGTGGAACTGGTGCAGCAGCACGGTCTTCCACAGCCGGTCGAGCGCATCGTACGGGTAGGGGACGCCCGCGCACACCGTCGCTGTGGCCGACCAGAGTTCGGCCTCGCGCAGCAGGTGTTCGCTGCGCCGGTTGCCCTGCTTGGTGCGCAGCTGGCTGGTGAGCGTTCCGCGGTGGAATTCCAGGTACAGCTCTCCCACCCACACCGGGGCGTCGGGGTATTCGGCCTCGGCGCGGGTGAAGAATTCCGCAGGAGGCTCGATGACCACCCGGGGCGAACCCTCCAGGCTGCTCAGGCGCGCGGCACGGGCCAGCATCTCGCGGGTGGGGCCGCCGCCGCCGTCGCCGTATCCGAACGGGAGGAGTGAGCTGCCGGCCGCGCCCTTGTCCTGGAAGTTGCTGACGGCGTGGGCGAGTTCGGCACCGGTGAGTTCGGCGTTGTACGTGTCGACGGGCGGGAAGTGGCTGAAGATGCGGGTGCCGTCGATGCCCTCCCAGCGGAACGTGTGGTGCGGGAACTTGTTGGTGGTGTTCCAGGAGATCTTCTGAGTGAGGAACCAGCGCACACCGGCCAGTTTCATCAGCTGCGGCATGGCCGCGTTGTAGCCGAAGGTGTCGGGCAGCCACATCTCCTGGGTCTCGACACCGAATTCCTCGGCGTAGAACCGCTTGCCGTGGATCAGTTGCCGCGCGAAGGCCTCGCCGCCGGTGATGTTGGTGTCGGGCTCCACCCACAGGCTGCCGACCGGCAGGAACTGACCGTTCCGCGCCTTCTCCTGGACGCGGGCGTACACCTCGGGGCGCTTCTCCTTCAGCCAGGCCAGCTGCTGGGCCTGGGACATGGCGAAGCGGAAGTCCGGGTGGTCGCCCATGAGGTGGGTGACGTTGGAGACCGTGCGGGCGACCTTGCGGACGGCCTCGCGCAGCGGCCACAGCCAGGCGGTGTCGATGTGGGCGTGTCCGACGGCGGAGATGCGGTGGGCGCTGGGGGCGGCCGGGGCCGACAGGGCCGGACGGAGGATCTCGCGGGCGGCGGGCGCACTGGTGGAGACGGACTGGAGGTCGACGGCGTCCAGGGCCCGGTCGATCGTCTGCAGGAGCTGCCAGCGCCGGGGGTCGGCCTCGGGGAGCGCGTGCATCAGCTCACCGAGCACGTCCAGGTCCTGGGCGAGTTCCCAGACCTCGGCGTCGAAGACGGCGAGGTCCAGACGGAGCAGCTGGTACAGCGTGTCACCGGCGTGCCCGCTCCCGGTCGTCCATGAGGGCAGGCCTCCGAGGGAGGTCGGCATGTGGCTGTCGCAGAGGGCCGGGTTGGCGGCGGCCTCGATGTAGTACGTGAACTCCTCACCCCCTCGTGCCGGGTCGGCGATCGGCACCCAGCCGTTGCGGGGATTGAGCGCTTTGAGCACGGTCCCGTCAGGCCGGTGGATCAGGCCCTCGGCGGAGAAGCCGGCGCCCGTGACGTTGAAGCCGAGGTCGAGGACGGCCTCGACCCGCTGCCCGGCCCACTCCTCGGGAACCCTGCCGGTGATCTTGAACCAGCTGGTCGACCAGGCCGGCCCCCAGCGGTGCCCGACCTGGACCGGCCGGTACGGCGCGGCCAGGCCGGCGGCGACCGGCACCGGCTCGCCCGGGGCGTTCCAGATCCCGACCTGGAGCGGGACGGTCCGGGCGTGCACGGACGGTCGGATCCGCTCCGTGAGCACCCGCTTCAGGCGCTGCTCGATCAGGTGTCGCTTGCTGTGCATGGGCTGCTCCGGGCGGTTGTCAGTCCTGGGCGGGGCCGAGGTCGGGCCGGTCCCGCAGCTCTACGGTGCGGGACGCGGTGGCGTGGAGTTCGAGGACGGTGATCTCGTTGCGGCCGGGACGCAGCGCCGGCGCGGGCACGTACAGGGTGGTCTGCGGGCCCCGGGACCAGTAGCGGCCCAGCGGAAAGCCGTTGATCCAGGCGTGCCCCTTGGTCCAGCCGTCCAGGGCGAGGTATCCGTCGGCGGGCCTGCCGAGTTCGAAGAAGCCGCGGTGGAAGGCCGGGCCGACGAGGGGCGCGGCAGGGGTGAGGGTGAGGGCGTCAAGGCTGTCCAGCGGCAGCGGGCTGCTGTTCCAGTCCACGAGTTCCGCGCCGTTGACGGTGACCTGGCCGAGCAGGCCCTTGCGGTCGTGGATGCCGGGTCCGTAGTTGACCCGGCCCTGGTTCTCCACCAGGACCGCGAGCCGAGCGCCGCTCCTGGGCGAGACGAAGGCGAGGGCGTGTTCGTGGTTCTCCCGTTCCAGTACGCCGACGGGCTGCCCGTCGACGAAGACCTGGGCCCGGTCACGGACCTCACCCACACGCAGCACGGCCGGCCCCGCGGTCGGCAAATCCGTCTCGTACAGCACGAAGCCGAAGGGCTGGCCGAGCTGTTCCATGGTGAGCGGGTGGTCGGCGCGGACCGCCCGCCCGAACAGGTGGGCCTGGTCGAACAGACCTGCGCAGTGGTCGAGTTCCACGAGGGTGGGGGCGAGCTTCGGGCCGGGAGCGGGGCGGGGCTCGTCGGGGACGAGAGCGTGCCGGGCGATGACCTGGCGGAATGCCTCGTACTTGGGGGTGGGGTCGCCGGCTTCGTCGAGGAGGGCGTCGTAGTCGTAGGAGGTGGCCGTGGGGCGGTAGGTGCCCTTGTCGTTGGCTCCGTTGGTGAATCCGAAGTTGGTGCCGCCGTGGAACATGTAGATGTTGACGGAGGCACCGGCGGCGAGCAGGCGGTCGAGGTCGGCCGCCGCGTCCGCGGCGTCGCGGGTGGTGTGGACGCCGCCCCAGCGGTCGAACCAGCCGATCCAGAACTCCGAGCACATCAGGGGCCCGGTCGGCTGTATCCGGCGCAGCTGGTCGAGGCCCGCCTCGACGCGGCTGCCGAAGTTCACGGTGCGCAGCACGCCGTCCAGGCCGCCGCGGGCGAGGTCGGCGGGCTGGTCGCAGGTGAAGAGGGGGACGTCGACGCCGTGGGCGCGCAGCAGGCCGGCGAGGTCCGTGAGGTAGCCGGAGTCGTCACCGTAGGCCCCGTACTCGTTCTCCAGCTGCACCGCGATGACCGGCCCGCCGGCGGAGGACAGGTACGGCTTCAGCGGCGGGAGGAGGGCGGCGAGATAGCCGTCGACGGCTGCGAGGAAGCGGGGGTCGCGGCTGCGCAACTCGATGCCGTCCTCGGCGAGCAGCCACGAGGGCAGGCCGCCGCCCTCCCATTCGGCGCAGATGTACGGGCCGGGGCGGAGGAGGACGTGCAGGCCCTCCGCGGCGGCGAGGTCGAGGAAGCGGGGCAGGTCGAGACCTCCGTCCAGCCGGAATTCACCGGGCCGGGGGGCGTGGAGGTTCCAGGGGACGTAGGTCTCGACCGTGTTGAGTCCCAGCAGCCTCGCCTTGTGGAGCCGATCGGCCCACTGCTCCGGGTGGATGCGGAAGTAGTGCAGTCCGCCCGAGATGATGCGGAACGGGTGGTCGTCGAGACGGAATCCGTGCTCGGCGATCTCCAGTCGGGGCATGCTGGGGTGCTCCTAGGTGTGGGTGCGGAAGGGATGATCAGGCGAGCGGGCGGCAGAGCAGAGCGTCGGGAACGCCTCCGTGGTTCCACTTCCACGTGTAGGCGACGCCTGCGAGGTACTCGTTGTCGGCGCACTGGCCCTTGTAGTAGCCCGGGGCCCAGTCGCTGCCGGTCGAGCCTCCGGTGGCGGGGCGGTTGTCACCGCCGTCGAACCAGACCGCGCGGCCGGTGGTGGGCAGGGAGTCGGTTGCGGGGGCGCACAGGAGGGCTGTCATGGCGTTGTTGCGCACGCTGTGGCCGACCACGAAGGTGTTGTCGGGGCACTGGAGCTTGTTGTAGCCGCTCGCCCAGTCGCTGGTGACGTGTCGCTCGTCGGTGACGACGGTCCAGGCTCCGTTCCCCTTCGTCGGCTGGCCGGCGTCGGTGCACAGTCCTCGGCTGTCGCTGCGGCCGAGCCCGACGAGCCGCTGGCTGTCCGGGCAGTTGGCCTTGCGGTTGCCGGGGGACCAGTCCGGCTTTGCCAGCATGGTGGCGGAGACGTTGTAGTCGGCGTAGTCCAGGTTGAGCATGTTCCAGCGGGGTGCCGGGGCGATCCGGCCGGTCTTGCCGGCGGCGTTGACGAGTTTGTTCCAGTCGGTGGCGCGCCAGTCACCGGCGTCCATGACACCGATTCGTGTGCCGTTCGCACTGTAGTTGACCATGGCCCAGTTGTCCTGCGGTGTGCCGTTCGTGTCGGTCCAGCCGACCAGAGGCCAGATGGCGAAGTCGGTGTCGTTCTTCACCAGGATGTCGGTGAAGTTGGCGAACCAGGCACGTTCCTTGGCGTCGATGTCGCCGCGGCCGGCGGCGCCGAACTCGCTGATCCACACGGGTGCGGTGAAGTGCTGGCCGGACCGGGTGACGAACAGGGCCTGGTCGTCGACAACCTGGGCGAGCTGTGCGGGGGTGAGTTCCTCGTAGCGCGGGTCGTGCGTCTCGCCCGTTCCGGTGGCGCCGGTGTGGTTCGGGCCGGTGTAGCCGTAGAAGTGGGCCGCGTAGACGAGTTTGTCGGAGCGGATCAGGGTGTTGGACAGGGTGGCGACCGGTGTGAGTGTCGGGCGGCTGTGGGGGGTCACGTCGGTCGGGATGCCCTGCCAGTTGATGCCCTCCATGATGACGAGCATGTCCGGGTTGGCCTGAAGGATCTTGTTGCCGGCTTCTTCCAGGGCCTTGTTGAGGTCGTGGTCGTCGCCCCAGCCCCAGTTCGCGTCGTTCCAGGTGTCGCGGCGGACCTCGTTGCGCAGATCGGCTCCGACGACCCGCTTGTCGTTCTGGTAGCGCTTCGCCAGGAACACCCAGTCGTCGATCCACTGCTGGGTCGACTGGCCGCTGTTCCAGCGCTCGTTGCCGTCCAGGCCGCAGCAGAAACGGTAGCTGGTGGTGTGGTTGTTGAGGATGACGGCGAAACCGTCCGCGGTCAGGGCTCCGACGACGGCGTCGAGCACCTGCAACGGGGTCTTGCCCTTGAGCTGCGGGTTGGCGGCGACGGCCGAGTCCGGGACGGCGCTCGTGTCGTGGATGAGTGCGTTGGCGAAGGGGAGCCGGATGCTGTTCAGGCCCAGGGCGTGGAAGTCGGCCAGGATCTGGGCCATCGGCTTCCGGTCGAGGCCGAGCGGGATGTTGTGCGACATCTGCCTCGCCTGGTGGTTCGCCACGTCGTTGACGTCGCCGCTGCCCTGCCAGGTGCCCTGGGCGCCGGCCCAGTTGCCGGACTTGAGCTTGAACCGGTCGCCGTCGGCGTCGACGACGTACCGGTCCCGGGTGGACAGCGGGGCGGTCCATGAGGCGGCGAGCTGTGCGCCGGTGAGAGCCGGGGGCTGCGGTGCCGTCCCTGTGTCCGCCGCGGCGGCGGAGGGGGTGAGGGTGCAGAGGAGAAGCGCGGACGACGTGGCGAGGGCCGCGGTCGCGCGTCGGAGCAGGGTGATGCGAGGTGTCACGGGGAAGCTCCTTGCGGGTGGGGGACGAGTGCCTGCCTTGTGCGTGGTGTGGAACGGCGTGGTGCGGTGGATCAGCCCTTGAGGCCGCTGGTGGCGATGCCCTCGACGATGTAGCGCTGGGCGATGAGGAACATGACGACCAGGGGCGTGATGGTGACGACGGCGCCGGCGAAGAGGCCGGGCAGGTTGATGGTCTGCGAGGTGAGGAAGGTGGACAGCGCGATCTGCGCGGTCCAGGCGGACGGGTCCTGGCCGATGACCAGTGGCCACAGGAAGGAGTTCCAGCTGTCGATGAAGGACAGCGCCCCGAGCGAGGCCAGCATCGCTCCTGAGCTCGGCAGGGCGATCCGGCGGTACAGGCCGAGCCAGCCGAGGCCGTCGATTCGTCCGGCGTCTTCGATCTCGCTCGGGAACTGGAGGTAGAAGTTGCGGAACAGCAGGACCGCGAACGGATTGAAGAGGCCGGGCACGATGATGCCCCACAAGGTGTTGACGCCGCCCATGGAGCCGACGACGACGAACGTCGGTACGAAGGTGACCGAGCCGGGGATCATCAGCGTGGCCACCACCAGGGCGAGCACCACACCGCGTCCCGGGACCGGAATCCGGGCGAGAGCGTAGCCGGCCGCGGAGGCGAGGAGCGTGGAGACCGGTGCGGTGATGGCGGCGATGAGCAGCGAGTTGCCGAGGGCCGGGCCCATGGAGACCGAGGGGTCGTCGAACAGGGCGGTGAAGTTCTCGAAGTGCATCGTCGAGGGCCACCACGTCCACTCCGGCGCCGTGAGGCCCTGCGAGTCCATGAGGGAGTTGCGGAGCATCAGGTAGAAGGGCGCCAGGAAGGCCGCGGTGAGGACGCCGACGAGGAGGCCGCGGGCGAGGATGCGCGCGGATCGGGGCAGTCCGGGCAGGGTGATCATGCGCTTCTCATTCTCCGCTCCTGCCGAATCCGGTGAACCGTCCCTGAATCAGGGTCACTCCGACAATGAGGGCGGTGAGCACGAAGGCTCCGGCCGAGCCGAGGCCGTAGTTCTGGCTGCCCATGGCGGTGTTGTAGAGGTGGACCAGCGGCGTCTGTACGGGGGCCGTTCCAGTTCCGGAGAGCCCGCTGTTGAACAGGTTGTAGAACTCGTCGAAGGCCTGGAAGGCGGCGATGAACAGCAGCATCAGCACGGCGACAGACGTGTTGCGCAGCATCGGCAGCGTGATCCCCGTCAGGAGCCGCCGGCCCGACGCACCGTCGAGCGCGGCGGCCTCGTAGAGCTCCTTGGGAATGGCCTGCAGCCCGGCGAGGAAGAGCACCATGTAGAACCCGACCTGGAGCCAGAGGCGCAGCGTGACGAGGACGATCCAGTAGAGCGGTGGCGAGGTGGACTGCAACCAGGGCACCGGTTCCGCCCCGAACCATCCGCCGATCATGTTCGCGATGCCCGTCGGCAGGCCGTTGAACAGGCACATCTTCCACAGCAGTGACGCGGCGACGTACGAGACGGCCGTCGGGATGAGGAAGGTGGTGCGCAGCAGGGCCCGGCCGCGCCGGATCCGGTGCACCAGCAGGGCGAGCCCGAAGGAGGCAGCGAAGGTGACCGGCACGATGAAGGCGGTGAACAGCAGGATGTTGAGCAGCGAGTCGCGGAATGTCTGGTCGGACAGGAGGGTCTGGTAGTTGTCGAGTCCGACCCAGTGGCCGAGGGAGATGGTGCCGCGCGCGTCGCTGAGGCTGAGCAGGAAACTCCAGCCGATCGCAACGTACTTGAAGATGCCGAGCCCGATGAGCATCGGCGCGGTGAGCAGCACGAACGCGATCCAGCCGGACCGGCCGACGCGAGGCCGGCCGGGGCCGGACCGGCCGGTGCGGGCGGCGCCCCGCGGGGTGACCGCGGGGCGCCCTGCGGGCTCGGGCTGCACAGTGGTGTCGGTCGCCGAGTTCATCGGTTTCACCGGCCGAGCTGCTTGTCGATCTCGCGCTGGGCCTTCTTCACCGCGTCGGCGAGCAGCGCGGCCGGATCGCCCTTTCCGCCGACGATCTTCATTGCGGCCGCGTTGAAGGTGCTGCTCACCGCGGTGTCCCAGGTGCCCGGGTTGTGCTTCCCGTACTTCGCCGCCAGTTCCACGGTCTCCTTGGCGGCGCCGGTGGACAGCTTCTTCGCGGACGCCGCCACGGAGGTGCGCGGCGGCACGTGGAAGCCGTAGCTCTCGGCGAAGTCCCGCTGCAGGTCGGACTGTTCGACCCACAGCCACTGGGCGAACTTCTTCGCCGCGGCCACGTTCTTGCCCTTGGCATTGACGCAGCTGGTCCACCCGCCGACGCGGACGACGGGAGTGCCGCCGGCCTTGAAGGCGGGCCACGGCAGGACGCCGAAGTCGTCGCCGAGCGCGGACTGGACGGCGGGCATCGCCCACAGGCCGCACCACTGCATCGGCACGACGCCCTGAGTGAAGGCGGCGGGGTCCCACCAGTCGGTGGTGAAGCCGAGCAGCAGCGACTTGTCGTCGTGCAGCCCCTTCAGGGCGGTGATCGCCTCCAGCGCCTGGGCCGATCCGAACGCCACCTTGCCTTCGGGGGTCACGAGGTCGCCGCCGTTGGACCAGACGGCGTTGCTCGGGGAGTCGCCGATACCGTCGTTACCGACGAACAGGCCTTTGTTCTTCTTGGTGGACAGGGCCTTCGCCGCGGCGATGAGGCCGTCCAAGGTCGTGGGCGGCGTGATCCCGGCCTTGGACAGGACGCTCTTGCGGTAGTAGAGCATGATGACGTCGTCGATCATCTTGACGCCGTAGAGCTTGCCGTCGACGGTGACCGAACTGATGGCGTTGGCGTTGAAGTCGCTCTTGGCACTGCCGTACACGTCGTCGAGGGCGGCGATCTGGCCGCCGCGGACGAACCTCTCGCTGAAGTCGCCGATCTCGAAGACATCGGGGGCCGAATCGGTCAGCAGGGTCGCGTTGAGCTTGCCCGCGTAGTCGCCGGGGACCCAGGTCACCTTGACGGCTATGTCCGGGTTGGCCTTGGTGAAGGCCTTGGCGTAGCGGAGCACCGCCTGCTGGGTACCGGCCTCGCCGTAGGCGTGGTACCAGACGTTGAGGGTGGTCTTCGCTCCGGAGGCGGAGCCACCGGTCGGGTCGGTGCTGCAGGCGGTCGTCAGGACCGTTCCGGCGGCGACGAGCAGCGATCCGGTGAGGAATCCGCGTCGGCTAAGCTCGGCTCTGCGTGCGCTCATGTCGCATTTCCTTTTGTGAGGGTGTGTGTACGGGGCGGATGTGCTCCCTGGTCGGCGCCTTCGTCCGTGCTTGCCGGCAGTGGAGGGCGACGGCCAGGGAGTCGTACGCAAGGCTGCGGGGCGAGGGGGGGTGACCCTCGGTCAGCCGGCGCCGATCGTGGGGGTGGCCGCGGGCTGGGGGAAGAGGGCCTGGATGGCCACGGCCGCGCCACCGCGGGCCCACTCCTCCCAAGGCAGCGGGCGCAGTGACAGGGGGCACCGGGACGCCGCTCCGAAGGCGTGTGCGGCGTACGCCTCCTGGATGTGACGGCTGAACAGATCATAGGCGTCGACCCCTTCACCGCTGACGACGACCCGCTCCGGGCCCACGAGGTTGACCAGGGCGGCGATGCCGACCCCGATGGCCTGTCCGGCCCGGGCGAAGGCCTCGCGGGCTTCGGGACGACCCTCGCGGGCCATCTCGACGACCTCGTCGAACGTGAGGCGCGGGTTCGCGGCGGCGTCACGGACCGTCGCGAGGATCACATCGGTCGAGGCGATCGCTTCGACGCAGCCACGCGCGCCGCAGCGGCAGCGCGGTCCGGCCGGGTCGACGCAGATGTGTCCGACCTCGCCGGCGACGCCGTAGGCCCCTCGGAGGAGGTGCCCGTTGACGACGAGGGCGGAGCCGATGCCCGCGCCGATGGTGACCAGCGCGAAGTAGCCGGTTCCGATGCCTTCGCCGAACCAGTGCTCGGCGACGGTCAGGGCCCTGACGTCATTCTCGACGGTGACCGCCAGGCCGGTGGATGCGGCGAGCAGCTCGGCGAGTGGCACATCACGCCAGCCGAGCAGTCCGGAGTGACGGAGCCGTCCGCTGTCGCGGTCCACGTCGCCGTTGACCGCGACGCCGAGGTGGCGCGTACGGTCCCGGAACGCGGGGTCGGCGTCGAGGAGTTCGTCGACCAGCTCGGCGACCAGTCCGGCGACGGCCTCGGGCGTGCACACGTCGAGCGGCCGGCCGGCCGTGGCCCGGATGCCGGCCCGCAGATCGCAGACGGCGCCGAAGACCTGGTCGACGCTGATCTTCAGTCCGACGAAGTACTCCCGGTCGGGAGCGACCGCGAGCGGGTTGACCGGCCGGCCGGCACCGGGTGCGGTGCGCTCCGGCGGGAGTTCGTACAGGTAGCCGTCGTCGATGAGCGGCCTGGCCGCCTTGGTGACGGCCGTCGAGGAGAGCCCTGTCCGCCGGGCCAGTTCCACCCTGCTGAGCGGTCCCTCCGCGAGGAGCAGGGAGAGGACCGCGGTCTCGGCGGGCGCACTGACCAGAGGCCGGGAAGGCTGGGAGCGATGTCGAAACACGGGAGCAACGTAGAGCAAATAAATAACTTCTTCCAGTATTGATTTATGAGTTGGTGCCGTCCTACGCTCGGGGCCGCCTCCGTGCCTGTCCATGGCACCGGATCGCGGCGTCGGCCGTGCCCCACGCCGCCCTGGACACGACCCCGTTCTTCTCCGCATGTCAGGGGACCCATCCGTGCTAGCCACGCTCCCGCTCGTCACCTTCGATCCCGACCTCGGCCTCGCGGTCCTGTCCACCCCGAACAGCGTGTACGCCGTCCGCGTCGCCCCCGATGGCAGCCCCCGGCACCTGTATTGGGGCGCACGACTCGACACCGACTCCCTGGCCGCGCTGCCGGACCCGGTCTCCCCCGCCGCAAGCAGCTTCGAGGCGGACGCCGCCGCCGACGAACTCGCACCGCAGACCGGCGCGCGCTTCGGACCGGCCGGCCTGCAGGTCCGCTTCGCCGACGGCACCCGCGGCGCCCAGTGGCGCTTCTCCGGACACACCGTCGACGGCGGCGAGCTCCGGCTGCGCCTCGACGACCGGCACCGCCCCCTGCGGGCCGAGCTGTGCTACCGCGTCCGGCCCGGCACCGACGTCGTCGAGCGCTGGACGGAACTGACCCACACCGGAACCGCGGACGGCCCGCCCGATCCGGTCACCGTGAACCGGCTGGACTCGGCCTCCTGGACCGCTCCGGCGCTTTCCGACTACCGGCTCAGCCATCTGGTGGGCGGCTGGAACAGCGAGTTCCAGCTCCAGCGCGACCGGCTCCCCGTTGCCGAGACCGTACTGACGAGCCGTCGGGGACTCACCGGCCACCACGCGAGTCCCTGGCTGGCGCTCGATGACGGCAGCGCGAGCGAGGAGCGGGGCGAGGTGTGGAGCACCGCGCTCGCCTGGAGCGGGAGTTGGCGTGTCACGGTCCATCGCGATCCGGTCGGCCGCACCACCTGGACCGGTGGATTCGGTCACGAGGGCCTCAGTTGGACTCTGCGGCCGGGCGAGAGCCTTCGCACACCGGTGTACGCCGGCCTCTACACCCCGCACGGCTTCGGTGCGGCCGGCCGCGCCTGGCACGACTACATACGCCGACACGTACTGCCGGAGCCCGACCGGGACCGGCCGGTCCTCTACAACTCGTGGGAGGCCACCGGATTCGACGTCACCGAAGCCGGCCAGATCCGCCTTGCACACCTGGCCGCCCGGCTCGGTGCGGAGCTCTTCGTTCTGGACGACGGCTGGTTCGGCACCCGCCACGACGACCGGTCCGGGCTCGGCGACTGGACTCCCCGCCCCGAGGCCTTCCCCCGCGGACTGCGTCCGCTCGCCGACGAGGTGCACCGCCTCGGCATGGAGTTCGGGCTGTGGGTGGAACCGGAAATGGTCAACCGCGACAGCGAGTTGTACCGCGCCCATCCCGACTGGGTCGTCCACTCCCCCCACCTCGACGCGACCGAGCTCCGCAACCAACTGGTACTGAACTTCGCCCGGCCCGAGGTCGAGGCCTGGGCCCAGGAGACGCTCGACCGCCTGGTGCGCGACCACGACGTCGACTGGCTCAAGTGGGATGCCAACCGAGCTTTCACCGAGGCGGGTTGGGACGGCTGCCCCGACCCCGACCGCTTGTGGATCGATCACACCCGGGCCGTCCACCGGATCATGGACCGGCTCCGTGTCGCCCACCCCGGTCTGCGCATCGAGGCCTGCGCGGGCGGCGGCGGGCGCGTAGACCTCGGCATGATGGCCCGCACCGACCAGGCCTGGACCTCGGACAACACCGACCCGGTCGACCGGATCGGCATCCACCACGGCTTCTCTCAACTCTTCCCCGCCCAGGCCATGGCCGCGTGGGTCACCGACAGCCCCAACCCCGCCACCGGCCGGCGCACCCCCCTGCGTTTCCGCTTCCACGTCGCCATGGCCGGGGCGTTGGGGCTGGGCGGAGACCTGGCGTCCTGGTCCGACGAGGAACTCGAAGAGGCCGCCGAGCTCGTCGCCCAGTACAAGCAGATCCGTCCGCTCGTGCAGCGGGGAATCCAGCACCGCGTCGCGTCGGGCGGATCGGTGACCGCCGTGCACTACGCGGCGCCCGACGACAGCGAGCACGTGGTACTCGTCTGCCGCCCCAGCACCCGCTTCGGTCACCGGCCCGCCCCGGTGCGACTGCCCGCGCTCGACCCCGAGGCCCGCTACCTGGATCCGGACCTGAACCGGGAGTACGGCGGCGCCGTCCTGGTCCACCAGGGCATCGACCCGCGACTTCCCGTCGGCGACTACGCCAGCAGCCTGATCCGGCTCCGCCGCGTCGGCCCCTGAGCGTCGCGCCCCGCGACGCCTGATTCCCTCGCCCACCCACGAAACCTCTGGATCCGCCCATGGACACCGCCCAGGACACCGCCCGCGTACTGGTGGTCGGCATCGACGGCGTACGCCTCGACCTGCTCCCCGAACTCGACACCCCCCACCTCGACGGGATCGCCCGCGCGGGATTCCTGGCTCCTGTGGAGGTGGATCCCGGGACACCGACGATGTCCGGCCCCTGCTGGACCACCATCGTCACCGGCGTCGGCGTCACCAAGCACGGGGTGTGGGCCAACCGCTTCGACGGCAACCGTCTGGACGTCTTCCCCGACTTCACGACCCGCCTCGCCGCCGACTGCGGAAAGCGGACCTTCGCCGTCGGAGGCTGGGCACCGCTCTTCCTCGCGCAGCAGGGTGGCCCGCTCTTCGTCGCCCCCACCCGGCTCGGTTACGTCGCCCCGCGCGCGGACACCCCCGAAGCATGGGAGGAAGTGGACGACAGGGTGACCGCCGAGGCGGAACACCTTCTCGGCCTGGACGAGGAACTGCACGCCGGATTCGTCTACCTGGGCGCCGTCGACGAGACCGCCCACTTCCTCGGCTGCGGCCAGGAGTACCGCCGTTCCATCGAGGCCGCGGACCGGCGGCTCGGGCGGCTCCTCACCTCCGTACGGCAACGGTCCGGCGACGCGGCGGAGCAGTGGACGATCATCGTGGTGACGGACCACGGCCATCGCGACGAAGGAGGCCACGGGGGACGCAGCCCGCAGGAGCGAACGGCCTGGGTCGCCGCGTGCGGTCCCGGTCTGCCCGCGGGCAAGGCCCCGTCGGCCCTCCACCACTCCGACGTCGCCGCCCATGTCTACACCGCCCTCGGCATCACCCCCGACTCCCACTGGACCTTGGACGGCACCCCCTTCACCCCCTGATCCGACCGGAGGACTTCCGTGAACACCGCCCCTTCCCCACCCGCCGCGGCCGAGCCCGTCACGGCGTCGCCCTTCGACGACGACCAGTGGTGGCAGGATCCCTCCGCGCTCCGCATCGACGGTGTGACGGTCAGCGTCCGTGCCTCCGGCGGCGCTGTCGGCGCGGCCAGGGGGACGGCCCCGGGGCAGTCGTCCCTCGTGCACGTCACGGCGGGCACGGCGGTCCAGGTCACCGTCCGCCTCGATGTCCCGCTCGGCGACGCCACGGGCTTCTGGCACCCCGACGCGGGGTGGGAGCGGACGCTGCCCGCCGACTGGTCGGCCTGGCGGCCCCTGTCGCTCATCCGCTCCGCACCGGCCGGATGCCTGTACGACGCGGCGGGGCAGAGCCTGCTGGCGTTCGCCGCCGACCGCGTCGTGGGGCAGAGTCTGATCCGCTTCGGGGTGTCCGAGGAGCACAAGCGCTTCGGCGTATGGCTGCGCTTCCCGCTGGCGCCGGGCGAGAGCTGCCTCGTACGCCTCGCCACCCCCGGCGTCACCGTGGCGGCGGCGCTGCGGGAGCTGCGGGACTGGCTGACGGAGCTTTCGGCCGTACGCCTGCTGCCGGTGCCGGACTTCGCCCGTACACCGGTGTACTCGACGTGGTACGCCTTCACTCAGGACGTGAACGCGGCCGATGTCGAGGCGGAGGCCGCTCTCGCGGCCGAACTCGGCTGCGGCCAGCTCTTTCTCGACGACGGGTGGCAACTGCACGGCACCGGCCGCGGCTACGCGGGCTGCGGCGACTGGCTGCCCGATCCCGCCGAGTTCCCCGACCTGCCCGGCCATGTCAGGAAGATCCAGGGCCTGGGCCTGCGCCACATCATGTGGATCGCACCGCTGCTCCTCGGGAACCGCTCGGACGCCCACCGTGCGTGGGCGGGGCGCGCACCTCGGTACGTCCCGCATCTGGACTGTCATGTCCTCGATCCGCGCCACCGCGACGTACGCGACCACGTCGTCACCACCTGTCGCACACTCGTCGAGGAGAACCATCTCGACGGACTCAAGCTCGACTTCCTGGACGAGGTGATGGCCTACGCGGACACCCCGCCGTGCAGTGCGCGGGAGCCGGGCTACATCGCCGACGTCGGGCAGGCCCTGGCCGAGCTTCTGACCCGGCTGCGCGACGACCTGCGCTCCCTGCGCGGGGACGACGTGGTCCTGGAACTGCGCCAGCCCTACACCGGACCGGCCATGACCACATTCGCCAACGCCCTGCGTGCGTCGGACTGTCCGGCCGACCCCGTCGCCAACCGCGTGCGGACCCTGGATGTCGCGCTGCTCGCCCCGGGCGGCGTCGTGCACTCCGACATGCTGATGTGGGACCCGGACGCGACACCCGAGACCGTCGCCCGGCACGTCCACGGCGCTCTGCACGCGGTCCCCCAGATCTCCACCCGCCTCTCCCTGCTCTCCCCCGGCCACCGGGACACCCTCGCCGAGTGCGCGCGTCGACGAACGCCCCTCATACGGCAGGAGGCAGCCCTCCGAAGTGACATGGGTGACCGGGCCGTTCGCGGCGCCGTTCGGTCCAGTTCCTCGCGGCCCGCCGGGCCCAGAAGGATGCCGTGGATGCCGAGGTCGTCGCGGCAGGCGCCCTCGCCGGCACGGTCCAGCGCGACCAGTACGTCCAGGCAGCGGGCGGCGTCACGGTGGGCCTCGACGACGGCTGCCGCGCCGGGTGCCGCGGTCTCCGCGCCGACCGTGACAGGGTGTCCGAACGGGCGCGAGCACCGCCCGCGGCCGGTCGGCCAGGAGGGAGACCGGTCGCGGGTTGCGCTTCGCGAGCGGGCCACGACGACGGAACGGGAGAGGTGTGGCCCGCCGCTCATGGAACGGAATGTGCGCGATGTTGCCCAGCACGGCACTCACCGCACCGACGGTCGCCGGTGGGTGGCCCAGTGTTCATCGGCGGTGATACCGAGCAGCACGACGTCGTGGTGGCCGCCGGCGAAGAATTCGTGCTGGCGCAGCCGCCCCTCCTCGACGAAGCCGAGCCTGTAATAGAGGGCGAGCGAGGCCTCGTTGAAGGCGTAGACCTCCACCTCGCACTTGTTGTAGCGCTGTTCGGCGAACATGTAGGTGAGGACGAGTTCGGTCGCCTCGGCCGCGTAGCCCATGCGGCGGTGCTCGCGGGCGATCACGACACCCGTCCTGAACCGACCCGCACGGCTGTCGGTCTCACCGACTGTGACGGCCCCTGCGAACGCGTGGTCGGCCAGCGCCTCCACCACCAGGCGGAATGCTTCGCCTCCCGGCGGACGCCCGGCCCGCTCCGCAGTCCAGGAACGGAAGCTCTCGGCGGAGCGCGGCGGGTCGACCAGGTCGGCGTTGCGGACATCGAGGGTGTTCCGGGCCAGGTCCCGAAAGCCCTCCCAGTCCTCGGGCTCGACACCTCGCAGGCGTACCTTCTCGCCGGTCCACATGTCGCTCATGGCACCTACCACTTCAGTCTCGATTGCAGGCGCTGCCGGCCGTGCAGTTCACATCCATCACACACTAGCGGTGGGATGCGGCCAGGTCGGCCGTGCGGAGAACGGCGGCTGTTGCGGAGTGCCTCACGGCCGAAGCCTCGCACATCCCGCACGGCCCGGCGCGCAGGACTCGGATCCGGCGACGACCGTGCGGGACCGGCCCCTTCACGGGACGCAGGGGGCGCGAACAGGCCGGATGCGCCGGCCTGTTCTGCCACGCCCCCCGGACCTGCCGCGCCGGCCCGCGGGGGAGAGCACCGCCCGCCTCCGGAATCGCGTGTGGTGGCGAGTGGCCCCGCCGCGGCTCAGGTGGCAGCCGGGCGGCCGGCCAGGTACTCGGTCAGGCCCTCGCCGGTGAGCGGGTAGTAGTCGGAGAGCCGTCCGCCCTCGTCGAGGCGGCGGCGGGCGAACTCCTCGCGGTCCTGGTGCAGCAGGGAGTCCTCGGCCAGCGGGATCGCGTTCCGCTGCGGTACGACGACGGCGCCGTCCTCGTCGGCGAGGATCAGGTCACCGGGCGTCACCAGAGCGCCGCCGACGCCGACGGGCACATTGAACGCGGACGGGAACAGCTCGGTCTGCGAGGCGTAGTGCGGGGTGACGCCGGTGCACCAGATGGGCACGCCGAGCGCACGGACCCGGGCCGCGTCCCGTATCCGTCCGTCCACCACGATCCCGGCACCGCCGCGCAGCTTGAAGTAGCGCACAAGCATGTCGCCGAGGCAGCCGGTGAAGTGGCTGCCACGGGCCGACACGACGAGCACGTCACCGGGCCGGATGGATTCGAGGACACCCCACAGCGGGGTCTTGCGCTCGATGTCCTCCTGCTCCGCGCCGTTGAAGACGTCCTCGCGCTGCGGCAGGAACTCCAGTGTCACCGCGCCGCCGGTGATCTTGACGTCCGGCTCGCGGTGCAGCGGCACGGGTCCGTCGATGAACGTCCGGGTGATGCCCATCTGATGCAGCTTCGCACACGCTGTCGCGGCGCTCACGTCCTTGAGCGCTTCCACCATCTGCGAGGTGGGTCGTACGTAGGCCGAGGTGTGGACCGGCGCTCGCATCGACTCATAGGTACGTGTCTCCTCCGCCCCCTTGATGCGGGTCGCCCCCGCCGTCGGCGCTTCCTGATCCCCAATCGGGTGCATGCACTTGCCTCTCCGCGTGCTCGTCGCACGCAACGCCAGTGACATCATCGCCTATCGATGGTAGATAACAGCCAATCGATTAGTGATGTCAATGTGCCAGGAGCCGTCAGTGACCGATGCTTCCACTGAATTCCCTGTCCACACCGGTTGGTTCGAGGCTGCACGCTTCGGGCTCTTCGTCCACTTCGGCCTGTACAGCCTGGCCGCCCGGCACGAGTGGGTGCGCAGCCGGGAGGCCATGTCGCAGCAGGAGTACGACCGTTGACGACCCGCAGCCGACGAGGAGTTGGGAAGGCCACCTCACGTACCTCAAGCTCACGGTCTGCTGCCCCGTAGCCCAAGGCCGCATGACAGTGCGGTGGTTGCTCACAGACGGGCAGCGGAGCCCGGAGAAAGGGAACTCAGAGGTTTGACGCAGCACCCTTGAAGAAGCGGAGTGCCGCCCCTAGCATCAGCAATCGATAGACGATAGTCACGGAGGCGAGGGCTGCGCCCCACCTCCACCGCATCGCACCACCCCGCCGGGCGGCCCGCACCGAGGACCGCCCGCAACTTCCTCCCACCACTGCCCCACCGGGAACTCTGCGGCCGAATACCAGCTATCGATTATTCACGACTACGCAACGGAGCGTGTCCCGATGAAATCAATGTGGCGTCGTACCTGCGGACTCGCCGTGGCTCCCCTGGTGATGGCATCGGCCGTCGCCTGTGGCAACGGGTCCGACCAGGCCTCGGAGGGCACGACCCTCCGCGTCATCGTGAACATCACGCCGAATCTGACGGAGAAGTACTGGAACGACCTCTTCGACACCTACGAGAAGTCCCACCCCGGTGTCACGGTCAAGCTCGAACTGACCGGCACCATCTCGGCGGACGCGAAGCTGCGGCAGGACCTGGCCGCGGGCGATCCGCCGGACGTCGCCCAGCAGATCACGCCGACCGCCGACACCGCTTCGCTCTTCGCCGACCTGTCCGACCAGCCCTGGACCGCCAAGACTCCGCTGGCCGACCAGTACGCCGTGGACGGCAAGCGCTACGTGGTCGGTGTGGGTGAGCAGATCCAGTCGCTCGTCTTCTACAACAAGGCCGCATTCGAGAAGGCCGGGATCGACGCCGCGGGCATCCGGACCATGGATCAGTTCACGGCCGCCATGGGCCGCTTGAAGGGCGCCGGCTACAAGCCGCTCCAGGCCGCCGGCCAGTGGGTCACCGGCTCCCAGTTCTCGATGATGGCCGACGCGGGTGTGCTGACCGCTGACCCCGAGTGGACGGCCAAGCGCAAGGACGGCAAGGTCTCCTTCGCCAGGAGCGACTACCTGCCCTACCTGGAGCACTACAAGAGCTGGATCGACAAGGGCTACCTGGACAAGAGCGCGCTCGGCCTGACGTACGCGGACGGTCAGACGGCCTTCCTGAACGGCAAGTCCGCGATGTACATCATGGGTTCGTTCTTCGTACCAGCCGCCGACGCCGCGAAGAAGAGCGACGAGATCGGCGTGTTCACCATGCCGACCGACGGGGTCTATCCGTCCGGCCAGTTCGGCAACATCTCCAACCCGTACGTCGTGGTGAACAAGTCGCGTCACAAGGCCGAGGCGATCGAGTTCGTGAAGTGGGCGACCACCGACCCGAAGGCCATCAAGAGCCAGCTCGCCTCCGACGCCAATCTGCGCGAAGGCTTCACCTACCCGATGTCCAGCCTCGGTTCGTCCGTGCAGCAGATCCTGGACAAGGCACCGTCGGTGATCGTGAAGTCCGGGATGAGCCAGCCGGTCGCCGGGTTCAGTGACGAGCTCAACAAGCAGATCCAGTCCCTGTACACGGGCTCGTCGCCCGCGGGAGCGGCCGACGGATTGGACAAGTGGTGGAACTCGCAGAGCTGAGCGCAGGGCCGAAGCAGCGGGGGCGGCGCGGGGCGAGGCTGCGGGACTCGGCCATCACCCTCGGGATGATGGGCCCGGCCGTCCTGCTCTACACGGTGATGACCGTCGTTCCGGTGGGTGTCGCGGTGTATCTCAGCCTGACCGACTGGGACGGCTTCTCCACCGCCGCGTTCACCGGGCTCGACAACTACAAGCACCTGTTCGACGACCCGAGCTCGACGGACGCCTGGTATGTGACGGGGCTGATCGCCGTGGCCGGCACGGTCTGCATGGTGGGACTGGGTCTCGTGTACGCGCTGGCCCTCAAGGGCCGTTCGCGCACGAACTCGTTCTTCCGGGCCGTCGCCTACTTCCCGCACGTCATCAGCGCGTTGATCCTCGGCTATCTGTGGGCGGCGATCCTCGGCACCAACGGCGCCGTCAACAACACACTCGCCAAGTTCGGGATCGAACCGCTCGGATTCCTCTTCGACGAGAAGTTCGCGCTGATCTCGCTGATCGCAGTGATCGTGTGGGCCGGATTCGGCTTCAATGTGGTCCTGTTCGTGGCCGCCCTGCAGACGGTGCCCGCCGAGCTGCTGGAGGCCGCGGCGATCGACGGGGCCTCCAAGCGTCAGATCAATCTGCGGATCGTGATCCCGATGATCGCTCCCGTGGTGACCGTGGCGACAGTGCTGAACCTGGTGGGGCTCATCCGGGCATACGACATCGTGGTCAGTCTCACCGGCGGCGGGCCGGCCGGGTCGACCCAGACGTTCACGTACCTCATTCTCGCCCGGTCCTTCGAGGGCACCAACGTCGGGTACGCGACCGCGCAGGCAGTGTTCCTGATGGTGGTGTCCGCCGTGCTCGCCCTCCTCGTGACGGCGCTGCGCAACCGTCAAGACCAAGCTGCGGCAGGTCAGTGAGGAGCCGATGGTGGTCGTACTAGAGGCAGAGGTCCGCGAGAGGCCGAAGTCTGCGCCGACCGAGGGTGATACCGCGTCGCGGCGTACGGAGCGCAAGGAGCCCCGCTCGCCCGTGCGGTGGGCGCTGCTCGGGGTGCTCTTCGTCGTCATGGTCGTGCCGGTCTACCTGCTCGTGGTGAACGCCTTCAAATCGCAGCAGGACATCCTCGACAACCCGTTCTCGATCCCCCTGAGCGGGCTGACCTTCGAGCACATGTCGGCTGCGGTCAGCAGCCCGCAGTTCAACGTCATCGGCGGCTACGGCTTCACGCTGATCCTGGTCGTGGTCGTGGACGTGCTGTGCATCCTGCTCGCGGGCCCGGCCGCGTACGCGATCGCACGCAGCCTCAAGCGGCGTACGCAGCTGGTGCTGCTGTACTTCCTGGCCGGCACGTTCATCCCGGGCGCCGCCGTGATCATCCCGGTGATCTATGTGCTGCGCGAGGTGGGCCTGGCCAATACCGTGACCGGTCTGGTCGCCCACGACGTGGCGTCCACGCTGCCGGTGAGCATCTTCCTGTTCGTCGGCTTCATCCGCACCATCCCGGTGGACATCGATCACGCGGCGACGATCGACGGCGCGGGCCGGTACCGGACGTTCTGGTCCATCATCTTCCCGCTGATGCGTCCCGCGGTCGTCACGGTGCTGATTCTCAACTCGATCGGGATCTGGAACGACTTCGTCTCGCCGCAGATCCTGCTCAGCCCGTCCTCCGGGCACTACACGGTCACGACGGCGATCTACGCCGGCATCAGTCAGTACTCGACCGACCTGACGAAGGTGTTCCCCAACCTTCTGCTCGCCGTCGCGCCCGTCGTCATCTTCTTCATCTACATGCAGCGCCACATCATCAGCGGTCTCACCGTGGGCGCGGTGAAGGGATGAGCCGTCGAGGGACCGGTCGCTCGACCACGCGTTGTGGTGGGACGGCCGGGCCCGATGTTTCCCGTCCGAGAGAGCCGAGAGAAGAGAGGATCACGGAGTGCTGAGGAGAAGGATGCCACGGTCCCGCAAAGGGCCATGGTCCGCAGCCGCCCTGCTCGCCGCCCTGGCCGTGGTGGTGGCGGGTCAGCCCGCCGCCGCCCATCCGGTCAAGTACCGCACCGGAACGACGTATTACGTCGCACCGTCCGGCCAGGACACCGCCGGTGGCAAGAGCCCCAGGGCGCCGTTCCGGCACATCCAGAAGTGCGCCGATGTGATGGTGCCGGGCGACACGTGCCTGGTCCTGTCCGGCACGTACGAGGAGACCGTCGTGCCGGCCCGTTCCGGCACCCCCGAACTGCCGATCACGTACCGCGCCGCCCCGGACGCGAAGGTCACGGTGAGCGGTGCCTCCCGGATCGGCGGCTTCGAGCCGGTCACCGCCGCCGAGGTCACCGAGATCGCCAAGTCCGACCCGTTCGCCCCGAACTCGCAGTTCAGCGACGCGGTGGCGGACGGGCACATCTACCGCACCGATGTCGATCTCGGCCCGGACGTGACCACCGTTCAGGTGTTCACCGACAAGAAGATGGGCATCGAGGCCCAGTGGCCGTATCCCGGTCTCGATCTGCTCGACCCCACGCTCCAGTACGCCGGTGAGGGCAGCGCGGACGCCACCATCGCCGACGCGGACCTGACCCGCCCGGCAGGGTACTGGGGCGGTGCCCGCGCCCTCACCGGCTACTGGTACGTCTCGGCCACCACCACGGTGAAGAGCTCCGCGGCCGGATCGGTCACGCTGGAAGCGGCACCGCCGTGCGTGCACAAGGTCGTGCCCAAGGAGACCCGGTACGCCCTCTCCGGGAAGATCGGTGAACTCGCCCGTCCCGGCGAGTGGTTCTACGACCCGACCACGAAGCGGCTGTATGTGTACGGCACCGACGACCCGGACACCCACACCGTCGAGGCCAAGCGGCGCACCCTCGGTTTCGACCTGACGAACACCAGTCACACGACGGTCGAGGGCATCGGCCTGTTCGCCACCACGATCAGGACGGGCCCCTCCAGCACCGGCGTCACGCTGGACGGCATCAACGGCCGTTACCTGTCGCACTACACGGACATCACCCGGGGTGCGACGGACTGCGGCAGCACGGTGACACGCGGCGTCGGCGACACCGGCATCATCCTCGACGGCACCCGGAACAAGATCGTGAACAGCGATCTGTCGCTGAGCGCCGGGAACGGCGTCGCGCTCCGCGGACAGAACAACACCGCCACGGACAACGCGATCCACGACGTCGACTACATGGGCACCTACGCGGCGGGCATCGCCGTGCAGGGCAACAGTCAGACGGTCACGCACAACACGATCTCCCGCGTCGGCCGCAGCGGGATCAACCTCCAGTGGAACGAGGTGAGCGGCCTCGCCCCGGGCAAGGACCTGATCGCGTACAACGACATCTCCGGGTACGCCCGGCTGAGCCTGGACGTCGCCGCGATCTACACCTGTTGCAGCGCCTGGATGATGGGCACGTCCATCGACCACAACGTGCTGCACGACCCGGCACCGGCCACCACCTCCACCACGTTCGGGATCTCGGGCATCTACGCGGACAACGGCCAGAGCGACCTGGTGATCGCGAACAATGTGGGCTGGGGCAACCGGGAGGGCACGGTGATGCTCAACGGTCTGGGCACCGGGTCGCACGACAACAGCGTCTACAACAACACCGGTGGAATGACGCTGTTCTATGTGAAGGAGCCGGGGCAGTCGACCGGCACCAGGATCTACAACAACATCGGCACGATCCGGGGCCTGGACGGCGCCACCAACGGTGGGCTCGTCCTCTCCAACAACCTTCCTGCGGGAGTCGATCCACTGTTCGTCGACGCCGCGAACCACGACTACCGGCTGACCGCGGAATCCCCCGCGCGCAATCAGGCGATTCCGCTGCCGGGGATCAATGACGGTTCCACGGATGCGACTCCGAGCCTGGGCGCCTTCCAGTACGGGGCGCCCGAGTGGACCGCGGGCGCTCGCCGGTAACCGGCACGCGCCACGGCCGTGGGCCCGATCCGGAATTCCGGATCGGGCCCACGGCCGATCGATCAATTCGACTTCGCCGCCGCTTTCGCGGCCGCCGTCCTGCCGGCCGCCGTCTTCTTCGCCGCGGCCTTCTTGCGCGGCTTCTTCGTCCCCCGTGCATCGGGCACGGGCCCGCGGCCGGCGGCGTGGTCAGCGAACGCCTCGGCCGCCTTGTCGGGCTCCCCCGACCGAAGCAGGCCGACGAGACGGCCGTGTTCGTCGGCCATCGCGCACCAGTCGCCGTCGAAGAGCGGGTCCGAAATGGCCCGCAGGGTGCGCAGGCTCGGCTCGATGACCTCCCACATCCGGGCCAGGAACGGGTTGCCCGCGTACTGGCTGACCAGGGTGTGGAACTCTATGTCGGCGTCACGGAAGCCGCTGACGTCGTTCTCGGCCACCGCCTCGTGCATCCGCTCGACCAGTGCGTCGAGCTCGGTGAGCTGTTCCTCGGTGATGTGCTCGGTGGCGAGCCGGGCGGCGAGGCTCTCCAGCGGTTCGCGGACCTGACGGGCGTACTCCGCGTCCTGCGAGGAGATCTCGACGACGAAGTGGCCGCGGCGCGGGACGTGCGTGAACAGGCCCTCGCGGGCGAGCCGCTTGACCGCCTCGCGCACCGGGGCCTGGCTCACGCCGAGCCGCCGGGCGATCTCCGATTCGACGACGCGGTCGTTCGGCGCGAGATCTCCCTCGACGACGGCCTGGCGGAGCAGCTCGTACACCTGGTCCGAGATCAGGGTCTTGCGGAACCGGTCCTTGTTGGTGGCCAGCGTGGAGACGAATCCACCCGACGCATTGGATGCCATGAATACCCAATCCTGCACTGGGGCACGTCAGTTGCGACATAATACGCGCCCGTCTTCTCTCGATGGAGTCACATCGAGGTTTCCGACTGCCGGCCTTCTGGCCATTCCGATTCGACAACCTCATGGGCGGACCCGCCGCATTCGTGATCGCTGAGCGGACAGGTCCGGATTCGCGTGCCGCCGACCCGATCCGCATTCCGTTCTCCAGCTCGTCCAGGGGCGGTCCCAAAGGTGCCATGGCCTCTCCACGGAGGTGGGGAACGACTCTCGACGAGTGGGGCCGGTCATTGTTCATCGCCTATCGATCATCGAGGGAATCGAAGCAGGGGCATTCGAGCACTGTCAACCACGCATACGTCCACTGCATGCACTTCGGCCACGCGAACTCAGCCACCGAGTCCGTACACGCGGACCGCGTTCGTATGCAGTACGCGATCGAGCTGATCGGCCGCCAGATGGGAGAGCCCGAGCCGGGACATGGCCAGCGAGTCGGCCCGTGAGCCGCGGGGCAGGCAGATCGGCCAGTCCGAGCCGACGAGGCACCGGTCGGACCCGAGTGTGTCCACGAGGTGTCGCACCATGTGTGCGATGCGCTGCGGCGGCATTCCGTGCTGCTGGGTGAGCAGCCCGGAGATCTTCACCACCACGTTCGGGCTCGCGGCGGCACGCTCCACGTCGCGGAACCACTCCCCCGCCTCCGGTGTGCACAGGTTCGGGGGGTTGCCCAGGTGGTCGACGACGACGGTGAGCCCGGGGTGGCGGGCGCCGATGCCGACGGCCGCCGTCAACGCTTCCTGATGCAGATTGAGTTCCAGCACGACGCCTGCTTC
This sequence comes from Streptomyces gelaticus, assembly GCF_014649535.1. Taxonomy (GTDB): domain Bacteria; phylum Actinomycetota; class Actinomycetes; order Streptomycetales; family Streptomycetaceae; genus Streptomyces; species Streptomyces gelaticus. The sequence continues at coordinate 32,562 of NZ_BMTF01000009.1, read as the reverse complement.
GGCCAGCACGGGGACGAGCGCGCGGGCCGGCTCGGGGGTGCCCGTCCAGGAGGAGCCGCCGAGCCGCATCCCGTTGGGGCGGGAGTCGCCCAGCTCGTGCAGGAGTGCGCGGAAGGCGGCGGGCCCGTCCGCGCCGTGGACGTGCAGGTTGGCCACGTAGCCGGTGACCAGGTCCGGTCGGCGCCGCTGCAGTTCGCACAGGGCATGCGTCTCTCCCGCGTCGCCGCGCGACGCCTCGACCAGGATCGCTCCGGCCAGGCCCAGGCCCGCACCCGAGTGCTCCAAGTCGTGCTCGTCGAAGGCGCGATGGAGCTCGCCGCCCCCTCGGAGCCACGGGAATCCCCCGGCCGGATCCCACAGGTGGACATGACAGTCGATCACGGCGCGCCTCCTCCTCGGGCCTGTCGGGGCCGCTCCGAAGTATTGACACTTCGGCTCCCCTCCCATGAGTCTAACTATCGGCTATCGATGGGCGATTGTTCAATCCGTACATGACGAGGGTGCAGGTGTTCTCGATGCTCAGGCCTGAACGAACCGGCGAAGCGCACACCAGGGGCGAGGCGCACGGACCTCTGCTCACCGCGACCCGGCGCGTCAGCGAGGTCCCCGAGTGGGCCTATTTGGAAAGGGAGTTGTTCGCTGTCCAGGACAAGGCGTGGCGTCTCTTCGCCGACCGCTACACCGAGGGCGACGGCCGCCTCGTCTTCCGTGACACGCTCGGGCAGGGCATGGACGGGCGGGACGGTGTGGACGACTTCTACGAGCCGTTCTTCAACTGGCCGACGCTCTATCTGCTCGGCGGCAGCGCGGATCTGCTGACGGCCGCGCGGCGCCACTGGCGCGGAGTCACCGCTCAGCTCACCGAGATGGGCATGCTCTGCGACGGTCTGGAGCGCGGCTACGACTGGTTCCACCAGGGCGAGGGCCTGCTCCTCTTCTACGGTCTGTGCCTGGCGGACCCGCAGGACGCCGAGCTGCGCCGGCTCGCCCGCCGTTTCGCCGATTTCTACCTTCCCGGCGGCCCCAACTACGACCCCGAGCACCGCCTCGTACGCGCCCCGCACAACGGCTCGGCGGGCCCGCGCTTCGGCTTCAGCGACGAGGAGGCGTACTTCCCGTGGAGCCTGGCCCTGCGCCCGTACGGTCTCCCGCTGGACGGGTTCGACGACGTCACGTCCTTCGACGACCTGGCCGCGTCGCCCGAGCGCGCCCGCGCGTACGGCCGCGCGATGTGGGACCGGATGGGCCGTGGTGACACGATCGTGAACCTGGCCGCCACCGGGCTCGCCACCAACGCCTTTTTGCTCAGCGGCGAACAGCGCTACGCGGACTGGGTCGCCGAGTACGTCGGCGCGTGGCAGGAGCGGCTCGCGGGGCGCGACGTCGTGCCCGACAACGTCGGCCTGAGCGGGGTGGTGGGCGAGTATCTGGACGGCCGCTGGTACGGCGGCCACTACGGATGGTCGTGGCCGCACGGCCTGTCCCCCGTCGGGAGCGCCACCGTCATCGGCGCCACCAACGCGACACTCCTCACCGGGGACCGAGGTTTCCTGGACCTCGCCCGCAATCCCCTCGACGTGGTGCTGCGCCACGCCGCGCAGCGCGGCCCCGACCGGATGGGCACCCTCGGCGAGCGCTGGGAGCCGCACCTGCGCGCGATGACGGCCGAACGCACTCTCATGGTGCCCCAGCGTCACAACGACTCCGGCTGGTTCGACTTCACCGTCATGCCGGGCCAGCTCCCGCTCACGCTGTGGCACTTCAGCCGCGAGCAGGCCGACCGGGACCGGATCGAGCACCTGCGCGCCGAGTCCCACTGGGACTGGACCGCGGTGCACACCCAGCGGATCAAGGACGAGGCCGGGCACGAGGAGCCCTGGTACGAGTTCCTGCACGGACGGAACCCGCATTTCCCCGAGCGGATGCTGCGCAGCGCCCTCGCGAGCTGCGCCGAGCGGGTCGAGGCCATCGAGAACGACACGGTCGACCCGGCCGTCGGCCCCGACGCCCTCGACATCCACCACTGGCAGCACCTCAACCCCGTGGTGACGGAAGCCCTGTTGCAATTGACCACCGGCTCGCCGCAGGTCCTCTACAACGGCGGCCTCGCCCAGCTGCACGTGCGCTACCACGACGCGGAGGCCCGCCGTCCCGGCCTGCCGCAGGACGTCGCCGCGCTGGTTTCCGACATCCGCCCGGACCACACGGTGGTGGAGCTGGTCAACCTCGGCAGTGCGGCACGCTCCCTGCTGGTGCAGGCGGGGTCGTTCGCCGAGCACCGCGTCGCCACCGTCCGCGTGGACGACGGACCCGAGCGGCCGGTGGACGGACCGTACTGCCGCGTCGGGCTCGCCGGGAACTCACGGATCCGGCTGACCCTGACCATGACGCTGCGCGCGAGCCGCGCGGCCTGTGCCTCCCCGTGGGAGACGGCATGACCGACACCGCCGCAACGATCCGGCTGCCCTTCGCCCTGCCCCGACTCGGCATCGGCACCGCTCCTCTGGGCGGGCTCTTCGAAGAGGTCACCGAGCAGGACGCCGCCGAAACCCTCAAGGCCGCGGCCGAGGCCGGGATCACGTACTTCGACACCGCCCCCCGCTACGGGCACGGCCTCGCCGAACAGCGCCTGGGCCGTCTGCTGCCCCCGACCGGGGACAGCGGCCCGGTGATCTCCACCAAGACGGGCTGGCTGCTGCGCCCCCGGCCGGACGGCTCGCCCGGTGAAGTGATCGCCGACTGGACGGAGCGGGGCATCCGCGAGTCCCTGGAGTCGAGCCTGACCCGTCTGGGCCGCTCCAGCGTCGACATCCTGTACCTGCACGACCCGGACGACTACCCGGACGAGATTCGCCGCACGGCCTATCCGGCGGTGCGCAGACTCCGGGACGAAGGGCTGGTCCGGGCAATCGGTTTCGGTATGAACCACAGCGGCCCGCTCGCCTCGTACGTGGCGGAGTTCGATGTCGACGTGGTGCTCATCGCGGGCCGCTTCTCGCTCCTGGACCACGAGGCGCTCACCACCCTGTTGCCGCTGTGCGCCAGAACGGGCACCGCGGTGGTCGTCGGCGGCGTCTTCAACACCGGGCTGCTGGCCGATCCCTCCCCCGGCGCCATGTTCAACTACCGTCCGGTTCCCGCGGAGTCGCTGGAGCGGGCGCGGCAGTGCCGGGCACTGTGCGAGGCATACGACGTGCCGCTGTCCGCGGCAGCGATCCAGTTCCCGCTGCTGCACACCGCCGTCGGCTCGGTTGTACTGGGCTGCCGTTCGGCGGCCGAGGTGACGGCGAACGCGGCGGCTGCCCGCCACCCGGTCCCGGACGGGCTGTGGCAGGAGCTCGCGGCGGCCGGATTCGTGCCCGAGCAGTTGCTGGGCGGGCGCGCCGGATAGCCTCGGCCGCCCGTTTCGGGGCGGAGCAGGGCGATCGGGCCGGGGCGGCGCTGTCCCGGCCCGATCCGGGTGGTGTCCGGTCTCAGGTGCGCTTGAAGATCTCGACCTCCCCGACGGCGATCGGCCGCCCCTTGCCCTGGCCGGACGCGGCCCTCAGCACGAGCCGGACGGAGACGACGTCACTGATGCCGGTGCGCAGCGTCTGCCGACCCGGTTTGTCGGTGAGCGTCATCGTCTTCTCGTGGACCTTGCCGTCCGCCGAGGTGATGACCAGGTCGGCCCGGGTGGGCCTGGCTCCCTGCCGGAATTCCTCGGGCTCCGTCGACACACCGGGGTAGACCACGACGCCGACCAGCCGGAACGGCTTGTCGAAGGTGCACGTCAGCGAGGAGCCGAGGGAGGGTGCCCCCCAGTATTTGTTGGTCAGTCCGTCGACGGCGGCGGACGCCGGATGGCCGGGGGCCTGTGCGCTCGCGGTGACCCCGGTCGGGCTGATCTCCGCCGTTCCGCCGAGCTTGTCCCGTACGTCCTCGAAGACGTAGCGCCCGGCCGGCAGGAGCAGGAAGACCGCGCACAGCAGTCCGGCGACCGCCAGCACCAGTACCGTCCGCCGCAGCGCCCGGCCCGATCCGCTCCGCACGCGGCGGCGGAACGGCCACACCGTGCGCCACCACGGCAGCGGCGCGGCCTGCTCCTTGGTCTGCAAGGGCGCGGCGCAGCGGCGGCAGAAGCGGCGCCCCGGCAGGTTCGGTGTGCCGCATGCCGGGCACGGCGGCCCGTCCGGCTCCTCGTCCTTCGTCACGGGCCTCACGACGGGCCGCCGGCCGATCGGCTTGGCCGGCTGCACCGCGACCACGGGCTCGTCCGGTGCCGGTGACTGCGGCCGGACGGGAGCGGGCTGCGCCGGCGGTTCCGGTCGTACGGGGGCGGGCTGCGCCGCCGGCCGCGGGGGCGGCTCCGGTGCCGGCGCGGGCTCCACGGACGGCGCCGCCGGGGGTTCTGGTGCACGCGACCGCGCCGGTTCCGCCGCCGGCTCGGGGCGCGGGGAGGGCGGATTCCCGGCCGAGGAGGCCTCGGGCTCCGGGGCGGGTCCGGTCGCCGGGCCGGCCGCGGGCTCGGCCGGAGCTCCGGCGGCGGGCTCGGCGGCCGGTCCCGCCGGTTCGGCGGGAGCAGCTGGGGCGGCGGGTTCCGCAGCGGCGGGCGCGTTCTGCGGCGCCCTGGAGGACCAGCCCAGGTAGGAGCCGCAGTTCCCGCAGAACTCGTCGTCCTCGCGGTTGGCCGTACCGCACGCCGGGCACGAACGCATCGCGTCAGCCTCCTGTCTCGTCTGGCGGGCCCGGCAGGATCTCCACCCGGCATGTGAGGTGTACGGGGCACGAGGCCGCGACGAAGTCCAGGACGCGGTTGGCGTCCACCGGACCGCCGTGCAACGCCCAGACGCGCACCAGGAGTTCTCCGGTCGGCGGCTCAGGCAGCTCGGCGCCCGGCCGGGACGACCACGTGGCGCCACCGCCGTCCTGGACATCGGCGCCCACGCCGAAGCAGAGCCGGAGGTGCTCGACCAGGCCGCGACGGGTGCCGCGCCTGCGGTGCAGCTCGACGGCGCGCGCGACGACGGCCCGCCGCAGCCCTTCGGGCCACTCCGGATCGATGTCGGCGGCCACCCAGGACGACAGCCAGGGCAGGAAGTCGGCCGGCGCCAGCGACGGGTCGAAGTAGGCCGGGAGGTTGTCCAGGGTGGACAGGACGGGCGCCAGGACGGTGTCCAGGCCCGCGGTGAACCGCTGGGCCAGGTCGTCGTCCGCGTACAGGGCGGGCAGCAGCCCCCCGATCGGGTAGCGGCTGGCGAGCCCCGGGACCGCGGCTCTGGTCATGAGCCGTCACCGGCCGCGCTCGCGATGACGTCCACCTGGTGCTGGTGGGAGAAGACCAGGGCGCCCGGGGCGACATCGATCCGCTGCACCGCCGCCCCGCGCCGGCCGGTGATCGGGTCCGCGGGGAACATCCGAACCTCCTCCACCAGCAACACCCCCGGTACGCCCTGGAGCACGGCGAAGATCTCGCCGTACTGCACCGGCCTGCCGAACGGCCACCCGGTCCCCGCCGTGCCGCCCCGCAGCGGGTCGATGTGGCGGAACAGCGCCGCGACCGCGTCGGCCCGGACCCGGTCCACGTCGGCGCCGGCCGTCACCAGCCTGGCGACCACGGTGACCCCCTGGTACGCGGGCGGCTCCACCACCAGCCGTGTGCCGACCAGGCGCCGTTCGTCGAGTCGCTCCGTGACCGCCGCGAGCACGGAGTCCGACGGGATCAACTGCTCGAACCGGAGCTGACCGCCCTCGTCGGCGACCGCGTCGGGCACCACCAGGACCCGTACCGCGCCGGCCTCGCCCGCGACGGCGGGCAGGCACCGGACCCTGCGCAGCGAAGGCGCGGCCTCGCGTGCGACGGCCTCGTAGTCCCCGGCCGTGACCGCCCGCTCCTGCACCCGCAGGATGTTCGGCGCCCTTACCTTCGCGTTCTCGACGGTCTCGCCGTCGACCCCGCCCCGCGCCGCCTCGCGGTTGTCCACGCCCGCCACGTACGGCACCGAGCTGCGCAGCACGCAGATGGCGCCCCGGGCCACGTTCCCGGCCGCGCCGCCGCCCGTCCGGTAGCGCGGGATGCGCAACTGTGCGCCCTTTTCGGGCACGGCGCCGTAGGCGCGCATCGTTCCGTCCGGCTCTCGTACCTCCGGCGGGAACGCGAACTCGCCGGAGACGGCGTCGATCCGTACGTGCCGGTCGTGCGGCGAGGAGGCGCCGAAGTGCTCCACCGCGGTCCAGTCCTGCCAGCCCTCCGCGGAGGACACCTGGACGACCGGCGGTTCCCCGTCCATCAGCAGCGGAGTCCTGGTCACGGAGAACCGCTGCCCCGCGACGCCTTCGGAAGTCCCCAGCGGAACGTCGAGAACGGTCTCCGCGTGCTCGACATTCGCCGTGCCACCGACGGTGAACACCTCGGCCTCCCGGATCGTGGGCGACTCGGAGTAGAACGGCTGGCCCGGCTCCGGCGCGGCGACCCGGCAGCGCAGCCATCCCGCCCGGGTCCCCGCGGTCACCGACGCGGTGTGGCCGGCCGGGACGAACACGATCACCTCGCCGGGCCTGTTGAGCCCGCCGGTGCTGTCGGTGCCGGTCTGGCAGGTGACCCAGCGGGCGCCGTCCCACGCCTCCCACACCAGCGGGGGCTGCCGCGGGTCGACGCCGACGCCCTCCACCCGGCTGTCCAGACGTACGGCGACGATGCAGCGGGGCACGGCGGTGGGAAGCCCGAACAGCAGGGCATCACCGGGCTCCGGGCGGGGCTGGAAGCACGGGATGTCCTTTCCGGCGCCGAGCGGTGCGGTGCGGTCGGTCTGGTCGCCGGAGGCCGGTGCGGTGACCAGCCGGACCAGCGAACTCGGCACGATCGGAAGCTCTTCGGAGGTGGAGAAAACCACCGCCTCCTCGGCCTCGCCACGTGAGGTGGCGACCTCGGTGCCCGCCGGGAGCCGCACGGTCTCCGGCTGCGGCGCGGACAGCCAGAAGTCGACCTCCGCCCGCGCCACCGACGGCGGGAACAAGGTGACGCCCAGCAGGTCGAGGAAAGCCGAGTAGTTCTTGTCCGGCACCCGGTTCAGCCGGTAGAGCAGCTGGTCGACCATGTACGCGAACGTCTCGATGAGTGTGACCCCGGGGTCCGACACATTGTGGTCGGTCCACTCGGGTGAGCGTTGCTGGACGTAGCGCTTGGCCTCGTCGACGAGCTGCTGGAAGCGGCGGTCGTCCAGGTTGGGTGACGGCAGGGCCATCAGCGTACTCCCGGTTCTTCGGAGCCCTCGGAGGACGGAATGGTGTAGAAGGGGAAGACGAGGTTGCGCAGGTCGTTCGTGGCCCGCACGGTGTAGTGCACGTCGATGTACAAGGTGCCTTCCTCGATGGCGTCGAACGCGATCACCACATCGGTCACCTCGATGCGCGGCTCCCACCGCTCCAGCGAGGTGCGGACCTCGTGGGCGATGCGCCCGGCGGTGGCGCCGTCACCGGGTGCGAAGACGTAGTCGTGGATGCCGCAGCCGAACTCCGGGCGCATCGGCCGCTCTCCCGGCGCCGTGCCGAGCACCAGCCCGATCGCCTCCTCGATCTCCCGGTCCCGCTCGACCATGCCGATGCCACCCGTGGGGCCGACCCGCAGGGGGAATCCCCAGCCGCGTCCGATGAATCCGCCGCCGCTCACATCGGGCCCCCGATCAGTACGTTCAGCGCACCGCTGATGATGGGGGCGCCGCAGGTGGTGTTGTCCCGCATCCGGGCGGCGGGCAGTCCGCCGATCAGGACCTGACCGGTGACGGCGGCGGCCGGGTTGGGCATGATCACGTTCCCCGGCCCGAGCGCGGCGTGCGGGGGGACGACGCACACGTGCAGGCTCCCGGTGACGGCCGCGGGCCGGCCACCGATCAGCACGGTGGCGACGGCCACCGCACCCGGGGGCGGGGTGCCGATGAGGCCGCCGTGGGCGGTGCTGTCGCCCGTACGGGCTGCGGGGGGCATGGTCGGGTTTCTCCTTGCTGGGAAAGGGACTTCTGGCGGTTCGCAGGGGTGGCGGGGTGTCAGTTGATCCTGATGAGCTTGGCCTTGAGCACGCCGAGCAGTCCGCCGTCGATCGTGACCCCCGTCTTGCCGTTGACGGTCACCGAGCTGCCCTTGATGTTCACGTCGCCCGTTCCGGCGTCGAGGGTGATCCCGGACGCGGAGAGGGTCACGGAGCTCAGCGCCCGGCTGCCGCCGCGGGCGTACACCGTCAGCGCGATCTCGCTCCGCCGCTCGTCCAGGGTGACTTCGAGCCGTTTGTCGCCGGTGGCCAGCCGGACACCGGACGGTCCGCGCGGGGCGTCCAGCAGCTCCAGCCGGTTGCCCGAACGGGACACCAGGGAACGGCGGTTGACCTTGCCGCTGGTCGGGTCGACCAGCGGCACGTCGTGCGGCGAGGGCTTGTCGACCCCGTTGTAGAGACCGCCGAGCACGTACGGGCTGTCCAGCAGCCCCTGCTCGAAGCCGACCAGCACCTCGTCGTTGACCTCGGGACTGAACACCCCGCCGCCACCCTGGCCGCCCCACTGCACCGTACGGACCCAGTCGGTGACGTAGGTGTCGTCGAGCCAGGGGAACTTCAGCCGGACCCAGCCCCGTTCGGCCTTGCCCTCGCGGATGTCGGTGACCACACCGATCGCGAGACCCGGCATGCGCGGGCCGCGCGAGGGCGCGTTCGCGCCGCTGGTCAGTCCCGCAAGGGAGCGGTCGGGGGCCGCGCTCACCAGCACGGTCGTACGGTAGCCACCGTTGGGTTCCAGTACGTGGTGCGCGGCGGTGGCCGTGTAGCGCCCGGCGAACGCGGGCCCGACGTTGCCGAGGGCCACCGGCTCGCCCGCCCGCAGCTGGGGATTGCCCTCGGCGACCGCCTCGATCTCGCCGAATCCGGCGCTCACCGAGGCGGCCACCGAACCGGCCACGGCCGTGGCCTCGGCCTGCGTCCGGTACGGGGTGTCGGTGACTGTCATCCGGGCGTTCGGGCCGAATGCCCCGGCCGCCAGCGACGGACTCATCCCCGGGGACACCGTGTCGCTGCGAATGGACTGCTCGCGGGCGACCAGCCGTGTCTTGGTGTCGATGTTCCAGCCGCGCACCTCCACACTGTCCGCCCCGTCCGCACCGGTCAGCACGGCCCGCAGGGCCAGCAGATTGCGCCCGTACTCCAGGACCATCGGGTGCCGGGTGGCGGAGGTGGCGGGTGAGGGGGCGGAAGCGGCGGGCTTCGGCTTCACGAACTGCAACAGCCCCTTGTCGTCCACCCGCACGTACGCGCCGCTCTCCGCCGCGAGAAACTGGAGGAACTCCCAGTCCGAGACATTGGGCTGGGTGAGCTGCTTGTACGTGATGGGCGCGGCCTCGATCCTCCCGCAGGCCAGCCCGGCGCCCGCGGCGACCTTGCGCACGATGTCCGCGGTCTTCATGTTGCGGAAGGCCACCACCTTCCGGCCGCGCTGGAGCCGGTGTGCCTTGGAGAAGGCGCGGACCACCGTGAACGAACCGGTGGTGTCGCTGTCCAGCTCGACCGCCGTGACCTCCCCGGTGAACAGCCGCTCTCGCACCCGCTCCTGCACGGTGACCACGGATATCTTCAGCGGGGTGCCGATGGTGAGTCCGGTGGCGGTGAGCAGCTTGTGATCGGGGTCCCGGTACATCAGCACGGCGGTGTCCGGCAGGCCGACGTTCTCGTCCACCACGCAGCTCACCAGCTGGGCGGCCCAGGCCGCCGGCAGCTCACCGGGGGCTTCCACGATGGGGTCCGCGGCGAAGGAGCGTCCTGCGGCGGTCACCGGCTGCCCTCCGGAGCGTGGTCCTCCAGTCCCGGCACGACCAGCTCCCTGCCGGGGATCAACTGCATCGGGTCGTCCACGTCGTTGGCCTCGGCGATCGTGCGCCACGCGGTGGCGTCGCCGTACTCCCGCCAGGCCAGCAACGGCAGGCTGTCACCGGCGACGACCCGGTGCGTACGGCGTGCCTCCCGCGAGCCGGACGTGGGGTTCTGGCCCGCCGGGTCCACGCTCGCCTCCTCGATCGACAGGGCGCAGGTGGCGCGCAACGGCTTCCCGTCGACATCGAACAGGGTGTACGAGACGGAGAGGTTGGACATCACGCCGTCGAACGAGGTCGTCTTCGACGTGCCCCAGTCGAAGCGGACCCAGGGGCTGGCGGGCGTCTTGCGGGCCAGGCTGCTGGGAGTGGGCACACATGCCAGCATCAGTTGTTCCACCGCCTTCTCCACCGAGTTGTCGTGGGTGGCGGTGGAGTCCAGAAAGACCTCCAGGGACAGCGCCCGGGGCCCGCTGCCCACGAATTCGGGCAGTGCGGACTGCCCGGCCATCCGGGACGGCGTACGCCGCCACTCGGTGCTCTTGCTCAGCGACAGCTTCGCGGGGTTGAACTGCAGGGTGATCCGGGCGAGGTTCCCGCCCGGTTTGGCGCCGACGGTCGTCGGCGGTTCCATGATGGTCAGCTGGGCGCGAGCACGGCTGGTACGGACAGCGGGTGACATGGCGCTCCTCCTTCCCGGTCTTCTCCGATACCTGTACCTGCTGAGGAATGTGATGATTGATCAGGACGGTGCCAGGCCTTCGTGTGCGATCTCCAGCGTCTCGATCGCCGCCTGGGAGCTGGCGGGGTCGAAGGACGGCCCCTGCCAGCGGACCGGCACGATTCCCTGTACCTGCCAGCTGATGATGCGGCTGAGGTCCGGGCGGAGTGCGACGATCTCGCCGTCCTTGGGCTCGACCCGCTGGATCGTCTCGTTCAGCCACCGTGCGATCTTGAGCGTGTCGGCGGTGACCGGGCGGGTCAGCGTGATGTTGGTCCAGGTGATCCGCCCCGGCAGCTGCCAGGTGAAACCGTTGTTGCCGCCCTCGGCGTACTGCTCCATCTCCACTTCGGCGCCCAGACCCGAGCAGGTGTGGAAGGCCCCCAGATCGCTGCCCCCGATGACGAGCCTGAAGAACACGCTCGTCGCGAAGATGTTGTCCGTCATGCGCTTCTCTTCTTCTCTGCCATTGCCAACTGCCGTGTGGTGTACTGCCGTTCGAGCCGCCTTCAGCGGCGACCGTCGTACAGCCGCCCGGTACGCTCCCGCCCTCGGCGCATGTCCGCCCGGATCAGCCGGCTCACCGGGTCGAGCAGACGACGGGCCAGTTCCTCGATGTCCGCCGCGCTGACCCGGTTCGCGGCCGGAGCCTCCTCGGAGGGCGAGTCGGCCGATCCGGCCGCCCCGGCCCTTCTCGGCGCCTCGGCGGGCTTCACCGGAGCCGCCCGCACCGGAACACCGGTGATACCGGCGGCGGCCGCCGCGCGCTGAAGCACCTCGGCCGTGGCCCCGGAGGCACCAGAAGCTCCGGAGGCTCCGGCGGCCGGAACGGCTGCGCGTGGTGGAACCCGCACCGAAAGGCTCGGTGGCCCGGGAAGCGGAGACTCGGCTCCCTCCGTCGGTCCGGTGCCCACGGGAGCGGCGGATTCGGGCACCACGGGCAGCGGCATCCGCTGTACGGGCACCACGGTCGCTCCCGACCGGTGCGTGGCCGGCGGATCCGGACGCACCACCGGTACCGGCTGAGCGGCGGACGGCACGGACGGGGTGGCGCGTGCGGGCCGTGGTGCCGGGGACGGCGGTCCGGGGCGGTCGGCGGGGCGTGACTCCGCCGGCTGCCGCTCCGGCGAGCGGGCCTCGGGGCGGGACGTCGGCGTTGTCGCACCGCCACGTACCGCACGTTGCACGAGCCGCACGAGGGCACCGCCGCCGGCCGGCCCGGGCGTCGGCCCGGGCGCCTTCCGGTCGGCGGCTGCCGCTGCCCGGGGCACGGCTCCGGTTACGGTTCCGGCCACGGCTCTCGTATCCGCTCCGGCTCCGCCCTGAACGCGAACGGCTTCACCGGCGGGCGTCCGGCCCGAAGGCGTCCCGCTCCGCGCGGGGGCGGGCGGCGGGTTTCCGGGCACGAGACGTTGGACGGTGCCGCCGGGCGCCGGTGCCCCGACGGGCGCCGCGCCCCCGGGCGTCGGCGCCGGGCCGGCTGCACGGGGCCGGTGCGCTGCAGCGGGCTCGCCGGGGCGGGTGCTGCCGAGCCCCGACGACGACGACGGCGACGGCGACGGCGACGGCGACGGCGCACCGGACCCCGGCTGCTGGACATCGCGACGCCAGGTGGCTGCTACGACCGGTCGTGCTGTGCTGCCTGCCGTCGGCGCCGAGAAGCCCTCACCGGAGCCGGTGCTCACCTTCAGGGACCTGCCCGCGAGCAGAGCCCGCGACCGCTGGACGACCGGCGCCGTCGGCCCCCCGCCGCCGGCGGCGGGCCCGGCCTGCCCCTTCTCCCGCTCCGGGGTGATCCTCCGGACACGTACCGGCGCGACAGGAGCCGAAGCGGAAGGGGCAGAGGCGACGGCGACGACGGGCGTGCCAGCACGCGAGGCGTCCACCACGCGCTGGACAGCCGCAGGTCGTGCCGCAGGCTCACCGGGTGGCGCGGGTACGGCGGAGGAACGCACCGGCATTTCGGAGGGCGTGGGGGCGGGCTTCGGCATGGCCGGTGCAGAGGGTGCGGGCGTCCCGGGCTCCCCCGTCGGCATCGCACCCTGCTGGGAATTCGCGGCTCCCGACCGGGGTGTACGACGGCGGTCGCCGAGCAAGGGCGCGTCGTTCCGGAGTCTGGCCGTCGACGGAAGCGAGGGAAGAGGAGTGCCGATCCCGCCCCGGGCACGAGCCGGTGAGCCGGAGCCGGATCTGTCGGGCTGTGGCGGCGGCTGAGTCCGAACGTCCGGGAACCGAGCCTCCGGGGCCCGGGCTTCTGACGGAGACGGCGGGGACGACGGCGACGACGCAGACGGCTGGGACGACTGCTGACGCGCCGACGGGCTCGTCGCATCCGGCGCAGGCCCGGTCACCGCCGGGGGTGTCGCGTCCGATTCCTGGCGTTGAAGTACCGGCATGTCCGCCGGCTGCTGCCCTGCCGGGGCGGACGGTACGACTCCGCTCCGCGCTGCCGGGCCGGAGGGTACGGCCCCGGTGGGCAGTTCCCGCAGGGGCTTGCCCAGGGCGGGGCGCACCGGGGCGGCCGCGGGACCGTCGGCGGCAGGACGGCCGGTGGTCGGCTGGTCGGTGTCCGGACGGCCGGTGCTGCGATCCGACGGCAGTACGGCGCCCGGCGGCACGGCGGGCGCCGTCTGCTGCGACGCGCCTTGCTGCACGGTGCTAGTGGTGACGGAAGTGCCCGGCGCGAAGGCCGTGGGTGGCAGGACCCCGGTGATGTGCCGCAGCGCCATCGCCGGACGCCGGGCGGTGATCAGAGGTGGGGCGGTCCGCCGAGGACGTACGGCCGCGGGCCGGGCCGGCTGGAGCGGAACCGGTGCCGGTGCGGTGTCCGCCGCATGCTGCGACGCCGACGTGGCGGCCCGCTGCGCAGCCGGGCCCCCAGTAGCAGCCGGCGCCTTGCTCGCCGCCGGGACCGTCACTGCCGGGACGTCCGGGGCGGTCGCGCCGCCCCCGCCGGTCCGCCGCCCCGGTGCCCCGCTCCCGGAGGAGCGGGGGTCCGAGGAACGGGACGGCGTCCTGGTGCTCGTCCGCTGGACGGTCCGGACGGTCGCGGACGTCGGGTCCGCAGCGGCGTCCCCTTCCTCGTCCGCAGCGGTCCGGGCCGCACGCAGCAGCAGCGGTCCACCGGAGGACTCGGAACGCGGGCTGCCCGGCCGGGCGACGCCATGGATGAGACCCGCCGGGGCGGACGGCAGTACGGCATGGCCGAGTTCGCTGCCGAACGCGAGGTTCTGCCACGAGGCGAGGCCGTCCCTGAACCGCAGTCCGTCGCTCACCCCGATCGAGGACCGGGCGACGGTCACCGTGGGCGGCGCGACCTGCCGCCAGCCACCGTCCCAGTCGTCGCCCGGACCGGCCCTGTGCCGATCGGCCCCGCTGTCGCTCCGGTCGGCTTCCGGTTCCGGGCCGCGCCCGGCGTCGGTTCCGGTCGCGACCGGGGACGGCGTTCCGGGCTGTTGCCGGTCCCCTCGGCGGAACCAGTCTCCGAACCCCACACGATCACCCGCCTTCGTTGACGCGGGTGTTGATCCGCGCTATCTCCCGCACCCACTCCTGACGCTCGCCGTGGGTGAGGTCGAGGATGTCCTCTCGCTGCCAGTGGAAGTGGTAGGCGACGTACGCGATCTCCTCCCGCAACCGGGAAGGCGCGTACGTCACGATTCCCCCAGGCGCCCACCCGAGAGGTCCACCTCGAACGACCCGTGGCACAGCGGGCAGGTCACCGCGGCATGCGTGTGGCCCTCGCTGTTGATCCTGCGGTAGAAGTCCTGGAGGAACGCCACATCCGTGGCGTACATCCGCTCGACGACCCCGGCGTGCACATCGGTGATGGTGCCGAGCTGGGTGATCACCTGGCTCAGCAGCACCACGGACAGATAGGCCGGGTTCTCCTTCACCCGCAGGTCGATCTGCGGGCGCAGCTCGTCCCGTGCCGTCGCGAGCCGCATCGAGCCGCGCCGATGGACCTGGCCCTCGTCGTCGACGTATCCGCGCGGGAGCTCGAACTCGAACTCCGAACGCATCCCCTGCTGGTCACGGGCCGGAGGCTGCGCGGGGGCGGCCTCCTCCCGTGCGGCGGGCGGGGCGGACGCGAGGCTGTCGAGGACTTCGTCGAGCCCGCCCGACGTAACGGTCCTGCGCCTCATTCGACCACGATCTCCTCGAAGGTGATGGTCACCGTCTCGGTGGCGGCGCTGGATTCACCGGCCTTCAGCGAAGGGCCCTCCCACTTGCTGGCCCAGCCCTGCATCAACTGGATGCGCCGGACCGTCTCACCCTTCGAGTCCTTGATCTCGATGGTGAGGTTCTGGCGTGCGGTGTCGACAGCACCGTTGTTGAGCGTTTCCTTGATCCATTTGGTGAACTCGCTGCTCTTGTCGAGTCCTCGGGTGATCGTCACCTCGCCCGCCTGACGTGCGCCGGGCTGCTTGCGGATGATCTGCTTGCCCTCGGCGGTCACTTGACGGACCTCGACGACTTCCTCCTCGACGGTCAGGCCGCTGATCTCTTGGATCGACTCGACGAGATAGCCGCCGAGCTGCACGCCGAAGACGTGGGTGGAAAGAGCGTCGCCCTCTGCCATGACTCTGTGTCACCTGTTCCGTTTGCGGACCCTGTCGGGTCACTCGTTGACGAGGCTGGTGCTGTCGGAGAACTGTGCGAGGCGGAAGATCACGAACTCCGCGGGCTTCACCGGTGCCACGCCGATCTCGCACACGACCTGACCGAGGTCGATCGACTCCTGCGGGTTGTTGTCGCGGTCGCACTTGACGTAGAACGCCTCCTCGGCCGTGCGGCCGAACAGTGCGCCCCGGCGCCACTCCTCGGTGAGGAAGGCGGTGACATTGCGCCGGATGCTCGACCACAGGCGGTCGTCGTTCGGCTCGAACACCACCCACTGGGTGCCCAGGAGGATCGACTCCTCCAGGTAGTTGAAGAGACGGCGCACGTTGAGGTAGCGCCAGGCCGGGTCGGACGAGAGCGTGCGCGCGCCCCAGATCCGGATGCCGCGCCCGGGGAAGGCGCGTACGCAGTTGACACCGATCGGGTTGAGCAGGTCCTGCTCGCCCTTGCTGAGGCGGATCTCCAGGTCCAGCGCGCCTCGGATGACCTCGTTGGCGGGGGCCTTGTGCACGCCGCGCTCACCGTCGCTGCGCGCCCAGACGCCGGCTACGTGGCCGCTCGGGGGCACCAGGGCGTTCTGGCCGGTCGCCGGGTCGAAGACCTTGAGCCACGGGTAGTAAACGGTCGCGTAGCGCGAGTCGTATCCGGCGTCGTCGTTGCGCCAGGTGCGGACGCGCTGGGCGTTCATGCCCGGCGGGGTGTCCAGGACGGCGACCCGGTCGCCCATCTGCTCGCAGTGCGAGATCACTGCCAGCTGGACGGCCTTGACGCCCTCGGCGTCGATGTCCCCGCGCTGGTAGGCGCTCATCAGGTCCGGAACGGCGACCATGGTGATCTCGTCGATCGCTTCGAGGCCGGCGAAACCCGTGCGGGCGGCGGCGTCGCCGACGTACTCGGCCGGGTCGAGGCGTGCGACGCCCGCTCCGGGGGCGGCGCCGGCGGTCGCCAGGGGGAGGGTCTGGTTCTCGGGGCGCGTCGGGGTCGCGCCGGGCTGCTCGGTGACCTGGATGAGCTTGGACTGACGGGTCTGGGCGACCAGATAGCCCTTGACGTTCTTGCGAGTGGAGACGTCGTAGGTCTCCACCACCTTGCCGGCCTGCCGCACCAGCAGCCGGAACCGGTCCTCCGGAGGGTTCTCGCCCTCGGCGTCGGCGACCTCCACGGACAGCTCCCCACTGGTTCCGGGCCGTGCGGAGACCAGGAAACCCCCGATGACGGCGGGCGGGGCCGCCTCGACGGCGGGACCCTGCGCCGAGTCCTGGGCGGGGCCGCCGATGCGCACGATGTAGGCCGCGCCACCACCGTTGGCGAAGTAGCCGTAGACAGCGGGCGTCAGGTACGTGTCGGCGGTGAAGGTACCGAAGGTCTGGACGTACTGGTCCCAGTTCGTCACCAGCGTGGGCTGGTGGAAGGGACCGGACTCCGCGAACCCGACGAAGGCTGCGACCGCGGTGCCGACTCCCTCGATGGGCCTGGCTCCGGACTGCACCTCCTCCACGTACACACCGGGGGTGAGGTACGACGGCATACTCGCTCCTTCGCGTGGTCATTCGTTCGCCGTCGAGTCTTCCTCGGCGGCCGTTGCGGACAGTAGGTCTCAAAGTCCTGGACACGGGGCAACGGTGCTGCCTTCCCGGGCACCCGCGCGACAGGAAGTACTTCCCCTTGCGGACCGGTCGCGGCAGTCGCCGCGCTTCCCGGTCCGCCGTGTGACAGCAGGGTGGACTGCGGAGGTACGAACGATGTCCGCCCCGCAGATGAACAGACGCAAATCAGCCAGGTTTAGCGGACACCGGCTATCCGCTCGGGACCGTGAAACCGAATCCGCTCCCTGACCGCCCCACTACGGAGTTCACCGAAGGCACGTGGCCGGAAACGCCTCGACCACTGCCGAGGTCACGGAACCCGCACGGTCCGGACGGCCTCTAATCTGCACAGGAGAAGGAAACTGCCAAACACCGGCAAGCCGGGTTTCCCTCGGTGGGAATTTCTGCTGTTCTCATCCTCCGTGGAGGGAAGCAGGAGGTCAGGAGCCTTGTTCCTAGGGCGCGAGATCGCTCAGCTCACCGCTGACATTGAGCACCTGATGGCATTCGGAAGCCTGTGTTCCGGTCGCCGGGGTGCCAGGTTTGGCACAGGTGACGGACGCGGTGACCGTGTCGTTCTCCTGGATCTGGATAGGGGTGACCCAGTGGTAGTCCTGATTGCGGAAGGTCTCCAGAGCGATGGTGGTGATCTTCCGTTCCCCGAAGGAGATGGTCAGTACTCCTTCGTCGCCCTGGAAGTTCGCCACCACGATGTCTGTGATTCCGAATACCTTCCCCTTCGGAACCCGGTAGGTCCCCTTCTTCTTGGCCCCGGATCCGGTCTGTACATCGATCGTCGCCGAGCTCTGCTGGGTGCCGCCCGTTCCACCGCCCGTTCCCGAACCGGAACCGCCCGAACCGGAGCCGCCGCCGGACGTGTTCGGCTTGCCCTGCCCCTTGTCATCCCCCTGACCGCCGGTCGGGCCTCCCGTGCCGCCCCCCGCAGCCGACCCCTGTTGCCCGCCCGGGGGTGTCTTCTCCTGAGCGGCCTCGTGCGCCGCCTGCTTCGCGGTGCTCCGTACCGCGGGCCGGACCAGCGCGAACCACGCGAGCAGCAGAGCGAGCAGTGCGGCCAGCACCATCAGCAACCACCCGGGCAGCACCGGCAGTTGCGCGAACTCACCGGGCAGCACCTCGGCCCTGGCGGACTGCTCGCGCTCGGTGTCCTCTTCGGTGCCTTCGACGGCCTCGACCTCGAACGGCCAGGTGGCCGGTTTGCCGAACCAGATCAGTTTCCGGGTCCGTACCCGCAGGCCCATCTCCGCGGACTCGCCCGGTTCCAGGCGCCGTTGGCCCGGGGTGAAGGACAGCCGCAGCTCCTCCCCTGCCTGCTTGCCGTCGAGGACGACATCGACCGCGGTGTTCCCCCGGTTCTGCACCGAGGTGCGAAACCGGGCGCCCAGCCAGCCGGAACGCCGACGCGGGTCGAGTTCCGCCCGGAGCTCGTGAAAGGACCCGACGACCACGGTGGCCTCGGGGACCGCCACCGACTCGGGGTGTTCCGTGGGCAGGACGCGAACGCCCAGGGGTATCTCGCCGGCCCGGACCTCATGGGAGCGGGGCGGGGCGAGCCGTACGGTCACCGCCTCGGAGGTGCCCGGGTAGAGGGAGACCCGTGCCGGCTCGACAGTGCTCCAAGCGGCACAGTCGCCGACGACTTCGAAGGTGTACGCCTCGACGATGTCGCTGTCGTTGCGCACGGTCAGAGTCGTCGTCGCTTCGGCACCGGGCGACACAGTCACCGTGGACATTTCGAGTTCGGCAGATGTGGTCACCATGCGACGTTAAACCGCACGGGCGGCCGCGCAGCAGAGACGCGAGGGCAACGGTCGGGCACGAGTGGTGCCCCGAGGGCACAACGGCGCGATGTCCCGGCGACCCCGCCGCGGGCCCGCTCGCCATGCCGGAGGGCGGGGCGGTCGAGTGCGGGGACTGGCGTACCGGACGGAAGCAACGACGGAAGTATCTGAGGAAGACAGGCACGCAGAAGAATGACGACGACAACAGCAGAAGCGAACAACAGAGCCGTTGAGCGCGGCCACTACCGCAGGCCCACCGCGGCGGAACGATCCGCCGGAGGCAGGCCCAAGGAGACTCCCGGGGGCAGGGTCTCCGTCGCTGTGTACGCTGAGGACCTGATCCTCCGGACCGGTGTGGAACACCAGATCCGCCCGCGGCCCGAGATAGAGCTGATAGCGGCCGCCGAGGCGGACCGGGCCCAAGTCTCGTTAGTAGTAGTGGACATGGTGGACGAACGCACGGTCCAGCTCCTGCAGCGCCTCCAGCGCAACACCACGACCCGCACCGGTCTCGTTGTCGGTTTCTTCGAGTCGGGCGCGCTCCAGACCATGATCGAATGCGGCGTCGCCGCCGTGCTGAGGCGCGGTGAGGCGGACCAGGACAGTCTGGTCCACCTGGTGACGGCCATGGCGAACGGCGAGGGGGTACTGCCGGGTGACCTGCTGGGCAAGCTCCTGGACCATGTCAGCAGTCTCCAGCGCACGGTCCTCGACCCCCGAGGGCTCTCGCTCTCCACTCTCACGACGCGGGAGGCGGAGATGATCAGGCTGGTGTCGGAGGGTTACGGCACCGCGGAGATAGCACAGAAGACCTCGTACTCCGAACGCACCGTCAAGAACGTTCTGCACGAGGTGGTGACGCGCCTCGAACTGCGCAACCGGGCACACGCCGTCGGCTACACCATGCGGCACGGACTCATCTGAGTGCCGCCCAGGGCTCCCGTGCGGACGGCGTGAGGAAGTCGCCGCGCGGGGGTGGGCCGGTGCTCCCGGCCCGAGCGGCCGGTCGAGGGGGCGGGCAGGCGCCGCAAAGGGCAACAGCTGCTTCCCCCGGTCCGGGTACTCCGGCCCTGTCCTTGGCCCCGCCCACGCAGGATGCTTGTGCTGGAGAGTCATCAACAGGACTGTGAGGTGGGCCGTGACCGGCACTGCTGGCCCTGCGAGGCATACCCGGCTGGGCCGACTGACGGGCGCTGTGGTGCTGTTGGCGCCGCTGCTGGTGGCGGGTTCCGCGACCGCGCCCCAAAGTGCGCCGAGGCTCGCCGCGACGGCGGACGAGAGCCCGGCAGATGCCGGGCGCATCACCTATGCCGGTACCGAACACCGCAGCCTCGGCCGGGTCACCGACTCGTCCACCAGCGCCCCGCTGTTCGGCCCCGGACCGGCCCATTACGACCAGGACCCCTCCGCGCGCGGCGAGTTGCTGGTCTTCACCAGCCTGCGCGACAGCCTGCGGCCGCAGGTGTACGTGCGTGATGCGGGCGGAGCGGTGCGCAGGCTCACCACCGACAGGGACGCCGCGCACCCCGAACTCTCCCCGGACGGAAGGACCGTGGTGTTCGACTCCGCGGAGCGCGGGGCGGACGGTGTGGTCCAGCGTGAACTGTGGACCGTCGGGACCGACGGCTCCGGCCTGCGGCGGCTGACGGACACCCCCAACAACGAGACCTCTCCGACCTTCTCCCCGGACGGCTCACGGATCGCGTACTCCTGTGACTCCGGTCCCGGGCGGACCGGTCGCATCTACGAACGCGCCGTGGCCGGCGGCGCGGCACGGGTCATCAGTGACGGGAGCCTCGGCAGCGCGACCGAGCCGGCGTGGAATCCGGTGGACGACGACGCCCACCGCGACCAGGTCGCGTACACCCTCAACAAGAAGCTGAACGACGACGACCCGAAGCTGTACGTGACCGACGGCGAGCCCGGCACCGACCGCCTGCTGCTCGGCGGCGGACAGGCGACCTGGCGCACCCGCTCGCCCGCCTGGCTGGCGAACGGACAGGACCTGATCTTCCTCGCCCGCGACTGCACGTGCGAGTACGAGCGCGTCTACCGGGCCACCGCCTTCAGCACGGCGGGGCCGGACACCGAACTGGACGAAAACCGCAAGCTCGAATCGCCCACCTGGACCGGCCCGCTCGACACCGGGACCGTCATCGTCTCCCGGCAGACCGCGCCCCGGCCCGAGAACAAGAACGAGGAGACCGCGGTCGTCGCGACGCTCCAGGACGTCCGGCAGGACGGATCGGACCCGCGCGACCTCGGGCTCCCTGTCCTGTGGGAGGACCCCAAAGCCATCGACAACGCGAAGCTCCTGTTCAACCCGAACGAGGACTTCGACCCGTGGAGCGAGCGGCAGAGCTACACCCCTGACGGCCGCCGCATCGTCGTGACCCGCTTCGAGGGTGTGAAGCGGGCGCGCAGCGAGCGGATCTGGCTGGCGGACGCCGACGGCGGCAACGCGGCCCCGATACCGCTCGCCGGGCGCGCTCCCGGTGACTGGGACACCGACCCCGCGTTCTCCCCGGACGGCACCAAGATCGCGTTCGCCAGGATCTCGCCCGGCGGGACCGGCGAGAAGGCCGGGCAGAGCAACGTCCTGATCGCGGACGTCGCGTCGGGCGCGATCATCGGCAAGGTCGTACCGCCGGCCGGGCAGCTGACGGGGCAGGACGCCCAACCGGCCTGGTCGCCCGACGGAACCACCCTCGCTTTCACCCGCAACCACGTGATCCGGGGCCTCGGCGGCATCAAGCACATCTGGACCGCGCCTGTGAACGCGCTCGACCAGCAGCGCGACCTCAGCGCCACCATCTGCCCCGGCGAGTGCAAGAAGATCGACGACAGCCCCGCCTTCTCCCCGGACGGCACCAGCATCGGCTTCAACCGCAAGGACGGCGGCAACGACCAGGACAGCGGTCGCGCCGTCGTCGTGATCACCTCGCTGAACGGCGACACGTGCCGGGTCGTGCTCCCCGACACCCGGCGCGACGACCCCGACGCCTGCCGCCAGGACCTTCCGGAGCCCCCGGCGGACGGCCCCTTCCAGCCCCGTGATGTGGCCTGGTCGCCGGACGGTGGACGCATCGTGCTGAGTTCGCGCCGCGAGGCCGACGCCAACTCCGAGGAGCAGCTCTCCATTCTGGACCTCGCCTCCGGCACCCTGACGCCGCTCGGCGGGGCGCTCGCCGGACGGCAGAAGGAGCCCGCCTTCCAGCAGTCGGTCGACCTGTCCCTGACCGCGCCGCCCACCGGGCCCTCGGTGGAGACCGGTTCCTCCGTCCCGGTGACGGTCACCGTCACCAACCGCGGCCCCGCCCTGTCGCCCGGCACCGTGCTCACGGCCGACGCCCCGCCCGGCGTGCGCCTGGAGGAGCTCACCACCCCGGCCGGGACCTGTGCCACCGACTCGCCCCAGTGCGGCCTGGGCGTGCTCCGGCCTGGGGAGAGCGTGGAGGTCACCGCCCGGCTGACCGGGGTGACGCCCGGGGACCAGCGGATCGGCTGGTCGGTCACCGGCGCCGTGGTCGACCCGAACCCCACGGACAACGCCACCGGTACCACCGTCCCGGTCCAGGAGAAGCCCGAGGAACCGACGCCCACCCCGACGCCCAAGCCTCCGACGCCCAGGCCCCCGGCCCCCCAGCCGCCCGAACCCGAGGCGGGGCCCGCGGTCCTTGTGCGGGCCCAGCCCAGTCCTGGCTATGTCGGCGGCCGGGTGGTGGTCACGTACACCGTGCGCAACGGCCGGAACGCGCTCGCCACCGGGCTGCGGCTGAAGCTCGGACTGCCCGCGCGGATCCCGGCGGGTCCGCTGCCGGCGGGCTGCGCCGCCGGGGTGTGCACCCTGCCCGACCTGGCACCGGGCGCCTCCACGGTCGTCCGTGTCGTACTCAGACCGGACCGGGCGCTGAAGACCAGCATCACCGGAACGCTGACCACGACCGGCACGGACGCCGACCCCCGTGACAACGTGTCCAGGGAGCCGCTGCGCATCCTCCAGCCCCGGATCATCGCGGTTCCCGCCGTCGGCAAACCGGGGTTCGTCACCTCCGTACGGGGCAAGGACTTCCCACCCGGGGCACCCGTGAAGCTGTCCTGGAAGCCCGGGATCACGGCGGCGGCACCGCCCACCCTCCCGCGCCGGGACGGTACGTTCATCGCGCAGCTGCTGATCCTGGCGAAGGACCAGACGGGACCGCGCACCATCACCGCCGAGGGGCCGGGGTTCAGCCCCGTCACCACGTCCTTCCTGGTGGTCGGTGGCACCATCGTCCCGCCGGACGAGGTGGGGCGCCGGTGATCCACGAAGTCGACGAGGGGCTGCGGCTGTTGCTGGTCGACGCCGGCCTCCAGGAGAGCGGTGTCGACCTGGTCTTCGACGCTCCGACGAAGGACTGGTCCGCCCGGCGCAACGCGCCCACGATCAGCGTCTTCCTCCACCGCATCCGTGAGGACGCGACCCGCCGCCGCACCGGTGCGGCCGAGGAGCACGACGAGGAGGGAATGGTCATCGGCCGGCGGACCCCGCCGCGCTGGTACGAGCTGACCTATCTGGTGACGGCCTGGACCAATCGCCCGCAGGACGAACACCGCCTGCTCTCCGAGGTGTTGCGCTGCCTCGTGCGGTCGGACGTCCTGCCGGCCCGGATGCACACGGGCAGTCTCGCCGAGCTCGGGCTGGCCGTGGAGCTGGAGGCGGCGGGTCCGGGCACCGAAGGGCCGTCCGCCTCGGACGTGTGGTCCGCGCTCGGCGGTGAGCTCAAGGCCGCGATCGATCTGCGGGTGTGGGCACCGCTGGCCGGTGAACGGACGGCCGCCGGCCCGCCGGTCACCGAAGGCCTGGTGATGAGGTCCGCGCCCGCGCGGGACGGCGACGGGGCGGGACCGGGGCGCCGGCTGCGTTACGACGGGGCGTCCGACCCCGGCGGGCAGGGCTTCGCCGCGGAACGGGAACGGCAGTTGCCGCCCGGCCGTCGCAGGCGCGGGGGCGCGGCTCGATGACCACGACACCGGGCACACGTGCCGTCCGGGAACCGGCCGACGCCCCTACGGCGGTCATCGAGGACCTCTGGGAGCGGCTGGTCCACGTCGAGCAGCGGGTCAGGACCGCCGTGGCGCTCCGGCGGGCCGCCGACCCGCAGCCCGACGACCCGTACCGGGGGCAGTACCTCACCGCCGAGGCGGCAGCGCGGATCGTGGAGTCCCGCGACGCGTTCGCGCCCGTCCCTGCGTACGGCTCCGGGCCGTCGCCGCAGTCGCCGCCGGGGAGCCGGCTCGGGCAGCTCGCCGAGAACTTCGGCCTGCTCCCGCTGGACATCGATCTCCTGCTGGTCGCGACGGCCCCGGACATCGACAACCGGTTCGAGCGGCTCTACGGCTATCTCAACGACGACCTCACCCGGCGAAGGCCCACGATCGGCCTGGCGCTCGAACTCTGCGGGCTGCCCGCCGCGGGCTCCGGCCGCTTCCGGTTCTCGCGCTGCGCCCCGCTGGTCGCGGGCGGGCTGCTGGAGATCCTGGAGGCCGACCGCCCGCTGCTCTCGCGGGTGCTGCGTGTGCCGGACCGGATCACCGCGTATCTGCTCGGCGACGACGAGATCGACGGGAGGCTGCGCGGTCTCGTCAGGGCGGTCGGGTCCGAGGAGGGGCGGGACAGCGGCCCGGAGGTCCTGCGGGTCGCGGCGGCGCTGGGCACGGGCAGCGGACTGGTCCATCTGCTCGACCGGGGTGGTGACCCCGGCGGATTGGCGGTCGAGGCGCTTGTCGCTGCGGGCCGCCGTCCGCTGGTGGTCGACATCGCGGCTCTCGCGGCCCTTCCCGAACCGGCGGAAGCCGTACGGACCCTGGCGGCCGAGGCAAGGCTGTGCGGCGGCGGGGTCGTCCTCGGGCCGCTGGAGGCGCTCGCCCCCGAGCGGCCCGAGAGGGCCCGGCTGCTCGGCGACCTCTGCGCCGCGGTCGGCGGTTCCCCCCTGGTCGTGTACGGGAAGAAGAACTGGGATCCGCTGTGGACGTCGGAGAGTCCGGTTCCGGTCCATGTCCTGTCCCCCGGTGCCGGGGGTGTGGCCCGGCAGTGGCGGCGGGCGCTCGCCGCAGCCGGCGCTTCGGTCGGGCTGCCCGCGGGGAGCCCGTCGGCCGACGAGGCGCTCATCGAGGCCACCGCCTCCTACCGGCTCGACTCCGAGCAGGTGCGCAAGGCCGCCGTTGTCGCGTCCCGGCTGGCCGTCCTGGAGGACCGTCCGGTGGACGCGCAGGACCTGCGCACGGCGGTCCGGGCGCAGAACGGGGCGGGGCTCGAACGGCTCGCCCGCCGCATCGAGCCGGCGGTCGGCTGGGACGACCTCGTGCTGCCCGCCGCGACCCGCCACGAGCTGTCCGAGCTCGCCCTGCGCGCTCGCCACCGCGAGCAGGTGCTCGGGCAGTGGCGGATGCGGCCGGGAGGCGGCCGGGGGCGCGGGATCATCGCGTTGTTCGCCGGTGAGTCCGGCACCGGCAAGACCATGTCGGCCGAGGTGATCGCGTCGGAGCTGGGGATGGAGCTCTACGTCGTGGATCTGTCCACGGTGGTGGACAAGTACATCGGTGAGACCGAGAAGAACCTCGAAAGGATCTTCGCAGAGGCGTCCGACGTCAACGGCATCCTGCTGTTCGACGAGGCGGACGCCATCTTCGGGAAGCGCTCACAGGTCAAGGACGCGCACGACCGCCACGCCAACGTGGAGTCGGCCTATCTGTTGCAGCGGATGGAGTCCTTCGACGGGATCGCGGTGCTCACCACCAATCTGCGGGGCAATCTCGACGAGGCGTTCACCCGGCGCCTCGATGTGATCGCGGAGTTCCCCATGCCGGACGCAGCGCAGCGCCTGGCCCTGTGGGACCGCTGTCTCGGAACGGCGATCCCCCGCGATGCCGGGCTCGACCTGGATTTCTGCGCGGGCCGCTTCGAGCTGGCGGGAGGGTCGATCCGCGCCTGCGCGGTGACTGCCGCCTATCTGGCAGCCGAATCGGGGAAACCGCTCGGCATGGAGCAGATCGTCTCGGCGGTGCTCCAGGAGTACCGCAAACTCGGCCGGCTGGTCCGGGAGAACGAGTTCGGCCCGTGGCTCGACCGGGCGCGGGGCGGCGGCGCGGGGTAGGGCCTGCCCGGCGGATCAGGCCGCCTCGAGTGCGGCCTCCGCGACGTCCAGGCACCTGACGGTCTGGGCATGGACATCGCCCTTCCCCACGGTTGTTGCGTCGTCGCCGACGGGAGCAGAGCCGGCGACCGCGACACGCGCCCCTTTGCGGACCGCCCGCGAGAACCCGATCTGCGGTTCGAGCGGCGACCCGGAACCGACTGTTCGATGAATACGCTCCATCGCGCCATGCTCCCGGAGCGCCGCGCGTACGCAGGGGAGTCAGCGTCCCGGGGCGGACGATCCGGGCGCCCTGCGTACGGGGTGCTTGCTCAGAATGGAGACCCGGTTGAAGGCGTTGATCGTGATCGCCACCCATATCACCGCGGAGAGCTCGTCGTCGCCGAACACCTCACGGGCCGCCCCGTAGGCAGTCTCCTGCGCGGTGGCGTCCGCGGGATGGGTGGTCGCCTCCGCCAGAGCGAGCGCCGCGCGTTCCCGCGGTGTGAACACCTCCGTGTCCCGCCAGGCCGCCAGCACTCCGAGGCGCTGCGTGGACTCACCCGCGCGGAGCGCCGCCCTGGTGTGCACATCGAGGCAGTAGGCGCAGCCGTTGAGCTGCGAGACGCGGAGATTGATCAGCTCCACCAGTACACGGTCCAGGCCGGCGTCGGCGGCGGTCGCACGGACCGCCTCGGAGGTCTGGACCAAGGCGTGGTACGCCTTGGGGGACCGCTTGTCGACGAAGACCCGTCGGCTGTCCGGTGTTGTCATCGCGTCACTCACTCCGGTCTCCTTCCGGCCGCGCCGGGTCCGCCCGCCCTTGCCGTGCGCTTCGGGCGGTGGTGCCCTAAGATCCAACCATGATAGTTGAATACCCAACAAGCATGGTCCCGGGAGTACCGCGCAATGAGCAACGCTGAGACGCACCCGACCGAAGTGCGCTGCGCGGCCTCGGCGAGCGACGGGCACGGCGGAGACGCGCCGCGGGTCGAGGTGCTGACCGCGCGCGACGTCCCGCTGGGCGGCCCGCGGGCGATGACGGTGCGGCGCACCCTGCCGCAGCGCAGCCGCACCCTGATCGGCGCCTGGTGCTTCGCCGACCACTACGGCCCCGACAACGTGGCCGAGACGGGCGGCATGGATGTCGCGCCCCACCCCCACACCGGGCTGCAGACCGTGTCCTGGCTCTTCAGCGGGGAGATCGAGCACCGCGACAGCATGGGCAGCCACGCCTTCGTGCGCCCGGGCGAGCTCAACCTCATGACCGGCGGGCACGGCATCAGCCACACGGAGGTCTCGACCCCGCGGACCACGATCCTGCACGGCGCCCAGCTGTGGGTGGCACTGCCCGAGGAACACCGGCACACGGAGCGTGACTTCCAGCACTATGCCCCCCGGCCCGTGCCCCTGGAGGGGGGCGAGGCCCGGGTCTTCCTCGGGGCACTCGCGGGGACCGCGTCCCCGGTGCGGACCTTCACCCCGCTGCTCGGCGCCGAACTCCTTCTCGACCCGCACGCGACCGTCACCCTCACCGTGGACACGGAGTTCGAGCACGGCGTCCTCGTCGACCGAGGCACCGTACGCCTGGGCCAAACCCCGCTGCTCCGGGCCGAGTTGGGCTATGTGGCACCCGGCACCGACACCTTGTCGCTCACCAACACCTCCGAGGACACCGCACGGCTGCTGCTGCTCGGCGGCACACCGTTCGAGGAGGAGATCGTCATGTGGTGGAACTTCATCGGACGCAGCCACGACGACATCGTCCGGGCCCGCGAGGACTGGGAGAGCGCCTCCGAACGCTTTGGCGCCGTCGACGGGTACCCCGGTGACCGCCTTCCCGCGCCCACCCTGCCGAACGCCACCATCCAGCCGCGCAAGAACCCGTCGCGCCGCTGAACCGCCCGCCCCCGCACACAACCCACCGAAGGACTGAGAACACCATGACGCAGAACACCTCCGCTCCCGTCGTCGAACGGATCGACGCACGGCACCGTTACGCGATCCAGGTGGACGGCACGGCCGCCGGCTTCACCGTCTACCGCGACCGGGACGGACAGCGGGTCTTCTACCACACGGAGATCGACGACGCCTTCGCCGGGCAGGGCCTGGCCTCGATTCTCGTGACGGAGGCCCTCAACGACGTACGCAGGAGCGGCATGCGCATCGTTCCGGTCTGCCCCTACGTGGCCAAGTACCTCAAGAAGCACGACGAGTTCTCCGACATCACCGACCCCGTGACCCCCGAGGTCCTTCAGTGGCTCGGGGTCGAGAAGCCGTAGGCGGTCCCGGGCGAGAGGACGCAGCCGGACTTGCTCAGGTGGTGACGGGCTGCCCGGCCTCGGCTCCTCCCCCGCCGGGCCGTCCCGGCCCCATGCGATCCTTTGTGCGGGTCCGTACCTGCGGATCGTGCGGTGCGCCAATGGGATCCGGACGACGGATATTGCCTTGGGGTCCGACGACGGTCTGTGGCAGGGTGCTCCGTCGTGACAGAGAACGACAGCATCCGGATCGTCCCGCTCGCCGAGCGTCCGTCCTTGATACCGCGCCTCTACGAGATCAACGACTCCTGGCCCGTATTCACCCACCACGAGCCCGTCGCGGGTGCCTTGTTGAGCCGGGTTCCCGTGGAGTTCCCGCAGTACTGCGTGGCGGCGACGGACGGTGACCGGGTCGTGGCGCGCGGCTTCAGTGTGCCGTTCAACGCCGAACTCGACGGACGGGAGAAGATGCCCGACCAGGGCTGGGACCGGGTGCTGGTGTGGGCGTTCCAGGACCGGCAGTTCGGGCACGCGCCGACCGTGGCCAGCGCGCTCGAGATTTCGGTGGACCTCGACTATCTCGGCCGGGGGCTGTCCTACCGGATGCTGGCCGCGCTGCGGCAGGCGGTCGGCCGGCAGGGGCACGATGCTCTCCTGGCACCGGTCCGCCCGACGGCCAAACACCTGGCCCCTCGTGTGCCCATGACCGAGTACCTGCGCCGGCGCCGGGACGACGGGCTGCCGGCCGACCCGTGGGTGCGGGTGCACGTCAAGGCGGGCGGCACCATCGAGAAGGTGGCCCCCGCCTCGATGACGGTCAGCGGTTCGCTGGCGCAGTGGCGGCAGTGGACCGGCCTGCCGTTCGACCGTGACGGTGCCGTCGAGGTACCCGGCGCACTGACACCGGTGCACTGCGACACCGCGCACGATCACGCCGTCTACGTCGAACCCAACGTCTGGATCCGGCACGGCGTCGGTCCGGGTACCGCTTGAGAGGGCGCCTGCGCTACGACAGTGCGTCCGCGACCACGGACGCCGCCCGCGCGATGAGTTCGTTGTCGTACTCGGCGTCCTCCTTGGTCCGGTTCGAGAGGATCGCCACGACGATGGGAGCGCCGTCGGGGGGCCAGACCACGGCGATGTCGTTGCGGGTGCCGTAGGTGCCACCGGATCCGGTCTTGTCGCCGATGACCCAGTTCTTGGGCATTCCGGCCCTGATGAGCTCGTCTCCGGTGGTATTGGTCCGCAGCCACTCCGTCAGCTGCGCGCGTTCGCCCTTTCCGAGGACGTCTCCGAGGACGAACGCCCGCAGGTCACCCGCGAGTGCCCGCGGTGTGCTCGTGTCGGACACGGCGCCCGGAGACCACTCGTTGAGTTGCGGCTCCCGGCGTTCCATCCGGGTGACGTCGTCGCCGATCCCGGCGAGTACGGCGTCCAGTCCCCGGGGTCCGCCCAGCCGGTCGAGGAGCAGGTTGGCCGCGGTGTTGTCGCTGAAACGGACGGCGGCGTCGCACAGCGCGCGCAGGCTCATCCCGGTCCCGACATGCTTCTCGCTCACCGGGGAGTTGCTGACCAGATCGTCCCGGGAGTACGTGATCACCTCGTCCAGCCCGTCCACGGAGTACTTGCGCAGCACAGCGCCCGCGGCCAGTGCCTTGAACGTGGAGGCGTAGGCGAAGCGTTCACCGTCGTTGTGAGTGACCTCGCGACCGGTGCCGGTGTCGATGGCGTAGACGCCCAGCCGTGCGTCGAACTTGCGCTCAAGCTCCTCGAACCGTCGCGTGAACGGCTTCGCACCCTCGGCCGGTGCCGTCGCCCCGGCGTGCGGGGAGGACGCCACCGGAGAAGAAGAGGGTGAGGGGTGGAGATCCTCGCCGCTGCACGCCGTCAGCGGCAGGAGGGCGAGTGCGGCGAGCACGCATACGGTCAGGCGCTGTTCCATGCCGATCAGCTGTTTCATCGTCGTCCGGTTCCCTTTGTTGGTTTCGAGGGCGTCGGTGCGGCCGACGCGGCTGCACAGAACGCCTCCTGCGGCCGGGCCGAGACCACGCAGCGCCGTCCTGCGGGTGGTCGGCCGCGGACCGCAGCCGTGGCCATCACTCAATTCGTGGTCTGTTGACATACCTCGACGCTATGGACAGGCGGTGGTTGCAGAAACGAGGGCAACCCTACGGAACGTGGTGGACCAGACCCCCCGGGGCACACCGCGCACCCGTGCCGTATCCGGACAGCGCTCCACCGGTTCACATCGGGCGCGCCCCGGCAGGCCGGGCAATACGAGAGCGGCCAATACGTCTCGGTCCTGGGAGAAACCCGTCGGCTGACGGTGCGCGTCTCAGGCGTGGAAGCCGTTGCACACCACGGATGTGTACTTCGTGGGCCCGCCTTCGACGTGGTACAGCACCACGGTCCAGTCACCCCTGTCGTCCCCCACCGGGAGCGCGTCGACGGTGCGTTCACCGAAGTGGGCACGGAAGTCCTCGGGGTACTTGAACCGGACGGTTCCGCCGGAGGACCAGCGGGAGTAGATGTCGACGGGCTTGCTGGTGAAACCGATGCCCTTGCTGACGGACCGAAGGGGCCGCCCGGTGGCACGGTCCGTCTCGTGCGGGGGCCGCACCCCCACGGATATGTAGTACGGCGCGGGCCGCTCGCCCTCTCCGGCGTTCTGGGGACGCAACTCCAGTGTGGCGGTGTCGGAGCCCGTGGTGTGGGACACGGAGGACCGCAGGCCGGTGGGCGGTGCGGCATCGGCGATACCGGACAGATCGCACGAGCCGATGCCCTGGGCCGCCTGCTCGGGATCGTCGGACAGCGTCCAGCGGTCCTGTGAGTCACCGTCGTTGACGATGTGGTCCGGCGGCCCACCGGCCAGCCCCTCGGTGGCCGGCGAAGTGGCGGTCCGCGGCGCGGCCGGCTGCCCGGAGGCGGTGGTCTCCGTCGTGGGGGCGGCGCCGGTGTCCCTGCGGTCCGATTCCGGGAGCAGCCAGACCGTCATCGGCAGCGCGATGGCGACCGCGCAGACGGCGAGCCAGGCTCTGCCCCGTGCGGCGCGCCGCGGCGGGTCCGAGCGGTCGTCCGGCGCGGTGTCCGGCGGGCCCTTGGGCGGCGTGGTCGCGGCCGGCTCCGCCGGGTCGGCGGCCGGTTCGCGGTCCGCCGGCCGCGTCCCGGCCGT
This sequence comes from Streptomyces gelaticus, assembly GCF_014649535.1. Classification (GTDB taxonomy): domain Bacteria; phylum Actinomycetota; class Actinomycetes; order Streptomycetales; family Streptomycetaceae; genus Streptomyces; species Streptomyces gelaticus. The sequence goes on along the minus strand of NZ_BMTF01000009.1, from coordinate 1,457 downwards.
CCCGCTCTCCGGTGCCTGGACCGTCTCCGGCTCCTGCTCCTGGTGCGCGTCATCCCCGGGTTCGGGCACGGGTTCGGCGGTGCGTACGAGCATCCGGTAGTGGGCGTCCGACGCCAGCGGCGAGTCCACCGCACAGCGTGCGATCACGGCGGCCGGCTCGGGCCGGTCGGCCGGGTCCTTGGCCACGCACTGCCGGATGAGTTCGGCCAGTTCGGGCCGGACGTCAGCCAGGTCGATGTCCTCGTGCACGGTCCGGTAGCTCACCGCCGCCGGTTCGCCCGTGCCGTACGGAGGCCGGCCCGTGACCGTGTACGCGAGGGTCGCGCCCAGCGCGAAGACGTCGGCCGCCGGGCCCACCTCGTTGCGCAGGAGGGCCTCCGGTGCCGTGTAGCCGGGGGTACCCGACACCATGCCGTCCCGAGTCAGGATCGTCTGCTCGAGACCTCGCGCGATTCCGAAGTCGATCAGTTGCGGGCCCTGCGGGGAGAGGATCACATTGTGCGGCTTCAGGTCCCGGTGCGTGACTCCATGGGCGTGGACCGCGGCCAGTCCTTCGGCGAGCGCGGCGAGCAGCCTCAGCGCACTGTCCGGCGGGAAGGGGCCGCTCGTGCCCACGGCACCGCGCAGGGTGGGCCCCGACACGTACTCGGTGGCCAGCCAGTAGGGCGGCGTGTCGAGCGAAGCCTCGATCAACTGCGCGGTGTAGGCGCTGCGCACGGCCTCGACGGTCGCGGTCTCCCGCCGGAACCTGGCCAGTGCCTCGGGGTGGTCTCTGATCTCGTCGCGGATGACCTTCACGGCCACCAGCCGTCCACCGGGCGACCTGCCGAGATACACCTGCCCCATGCCGCCCGCGCCGAGGCGGGCGAGGAGGTGGTAGGCGCCCATGCGCGCGGGGTCCTGGGGTCGCAGTGCATCCACGGCACGACTGTGCCACAGGTGCGCATCCGGTGGTACGACGGTCCTCAACTCGTGACCGGATCGGCCGGGCTCAACATGTGGGTACGGAAACGCGGTTGAGGACCCCACGGGTGCGCTGCGGCGCGCGAGCGCTTCGGAGCCGGCACGGAACGCGGCACGGCAGGCAGGCGGCGGGGCTACAGCCCGATGACGCCAGGGCGGTGTCGTGCCGTCACTGATGCCGCTCGAGCATCTCGCCCGTCGGCGCCACGCGCAGGAGCACCTTGCTCATGGCGGCGGCTGTACGTTCCCGTCCTGCGGGCGCCGCTGGTGCTGCCGCCGCTCGCCGTGCCGGGCTCAGTGGTCGCCTGCCTCGCCGGGCCCAGTGGTCGCCTGTCTCGCAGCCGTCGCCGAAGAGCGCGGTCGTCTTCCTGTGTTGTGCGCCGACGAACGGGCCGGCGCAGGGCATCACGGCGCGCCATCCGTGTGTCAGTAGGCGGAGTTGACGTTGTCGATGGATCCGTAGCGGTCGGCGGCGTAGTTGGCGGCCGCGGTGA
>NZ_BMTF01000008.1 GCF_014649535.1 Streptomyces gelaticus | reverse complement strand
AGGCGGACCTTCTTCGCCGCCACATCCGCCTTCACCTTGCGGAAGCCAGGGGCCTGGGCGGGGGACGGCTTCACCGGGGCCGTGTACCGCTGCGCGACCAGGCGGGAGACGGCCGCGTTCCCCGCCGCGCGCTGAAGACGTTGCAGACTCCGGCGGTCAGGGGCAGGCCGGTCGCCCCGTGGGCGCTCCGGTGCCGTCGTCGTACGGGAGACGTCGGGATGAGCGGAAGGATGAGCGGGAGAGGGGCGGGCAGAAGAGGGATCCTTCTCCGGAACCGCCTTCATCCGCCCTCCCGGCCGCACATGTCCCCTGTCCCCGTCCCAGGGTGTGCTCAGTGCCCGCGCGGTACGCAGGACAGGCGCACCGCGGTCGGGGGCAGCGCCCGGCGGCACGTACAGCACCAGGACATTGCCTGATCGGGCAGCGGCCGGTGCACGGATGAGCGGGCGGCCGAACGTCCACTCCGACAATCCACGCGGCCACCGACCCCGGAGCCGCACGAACAAATGAAATCCACCGAACGACCCGAAATCCGTATGGTTCTGCCATGCCCGAGCTCCAGCGCCTCCGCCCCGACCACGCGCCCGCCCTGTTCGCATTCGAGCAGGAGAACCGCACGTACTTCGCCGCTTCCATTCCGGACCGGGGCGACGCCTACTTCACCGAATTCGACGCCCGCCTCACCGCCCTCCTCGCCGAACAGGCCTCCGGACTCTGCCACTTCCACGTCCTGGTCGACCCCGAAGGCGAGATCCTGGGCCGCTTCAACCTCGTCGATGTGGCGGACGGCTCCGCCGAACTCGGCTACCGCGTCGCCAAGAAGGCCACCGGCCGGGGCCTGGCCACGGCCACCGTCCACCGGTTGTGTGCCCTGGCCGTCGAGGAGTACGGCCTGACCACACTGCGGGCATCCACCACACTCGACAACCCGGCCTCGCAAGCGGTCCTGACCCGTACCGGCTTCGTCCCCACCGGAGAACTCCTGCTGGACGGGCGCCCAGGGATCGGTTACGTGCGGAGTACGGCGGCCGAGGCCTGAGAGCCTGTCGGGGCGCCGAGGTCCGCGGGCCGGACCTCGGGCCGTGCCACGGGTCAGAACTTCCAGGCGGGGTCGTTCGCGATCTTCAGCATCGCGGTGGTGTCCAGCTGCGGCTGTGACCGCGCGTCGCGCGTCGCCTTCGCGTCCGGCCGGCCGGCCCACTGCTGAAGGGTCACCGTTCGGCCGTCCTTGCGCAGCACCCGGACGTACGAGGACGGCTGTCCGTCCCGGGGGAGCCGCAGCGTCACGGCCTCCGCCCGTGCGCCGTCGGGGAGTTCGACCACCTGGCAGTCGCTCGTCGGGGCGGTGTCGCGCGGAGCCGGTGCGCCCGGCCGGGGTGCGACCTTCGGCATCGTGATGCTCGCGCAGAGCGGCACCTTCGGGGCCTTGGCCGTGTATTCCGCTCCGCCGACGAACTCCACCGGGCCGGTGCCGCTGTCCCACTGCACGCGGTAGGTCCGGCCGGGGAAGTCTCCCTCCCGGACGGTCGCCTCACCCGGCGGGAGCAGCCCGACCAGGGTGCCGGCGAGCTGCTTGCTGCTCCACCGGGTCGTGTGCTCGGTGCCCGGCCCGAAGGAGTCGGGCCGCAGGGTCTTTGGCGCCGCGCTGTCGGCCGCGGCGGGCACCAGCGGGCCGACGAGCGGGTCGGCCGCGGCCGACGGGGTCGTGCCCGGGTCGGCGCCGGGCGTGACCAGTGCCAGGGCGGCCACCGCCGCCCCCGCGGTCAGGCCCACTCCGGCAAGTGCTCCGCGGCGGCGGACACGGCTGCGTCGCCCGGCCGCGACCGCGGTGTCGACGCTGGTCCGCAGGGGCGGCTCGTCATGGAGCCCGGCCTCCAGAAGGGCCTTGACCTCGTGGTTGTTCATCGCAGTACGACCTTCTCTCGGGTGGAATCTGCCGGAGGGGCGAACGCCCCGAACGTGTCGGAGTCCGCGTCGTCCCCCAGGAGGGAGCGCAGGCGGGCCAGTGCCCGTGCGGTGTGGCTCTTCACCGTGCCGGTGGAGCAGCCCATGGCCGCGGCGGTCGCGGCGATGTCCAGATCGGCCCAGTAGCGCAGCACCACGACCGCCCGCTGCCGTGGCGGCAGGACGGCCAGCGCGGCGCGCACCTGGAGTCCCAGTGCCGGGTCCGCGCAGGGCTCGGCGCGGTCGGGCAGTACGCATGAGGGCTGTTCGCGACGCCAGCGCCGCCGCATGTGGTCGACGCAGGCCCGGGTCAGTACCCGGTGGGCGTACGCCTCCATGTTCCGTATCTGGCGCCGCCGCCCCCACACGGAATACAGCTTCGCCAGTGCCGTCTGCGTGATGTCCTCGGCGTGGTGCCAGTCACCGCACATCAGATAGGCGGCGCGGCGCAGGTGCACCAGCCGCTCCTGGGCGAAGCCGCGGAATTCCTCCAGGTCACCGGTACGCAATGCGTGCCTCCGTTCGTCTCTGCCCCCTTCGACGGAGTGGGCCGGGTGCGGGGATGTCACGGGTCGTGAGATCTCTCCGAATAATTTTTTCTGACGTCCCGTGACCTCCCCGCGCCCCGTCCGCTCCGTCGTTCCTGTCGAGACATGGGAGCAAGCGGCGCCCGCGTCCGGAGCGCCCGCCCGTGTGATGCGGGCGGACGCTCCCGCGGTGCCGCGCGATCGAGAGGACACGTATGCGAGGCATACGTACGGCAGGCCCGCCGGCCGCCGTCGTACTGGGCGCACTGCTGATCGGCACGGCGGCCGCACCGCCGGCCGGGGCGGCCCCGCCGCGCGCGGCCACGGCGGCCGGGGCGGGGTCCGTGGTGAACGTGACGCTCGTCACGGGTGACAAGGTCACCGCCCGGGTCGGCGCCGACGGCACGGTGTCCGTGGTCGCGGTACGACCCGGCCCCGGGCGCGAGGACATCGCGTTCACCCAGCAGGGCACAGGCGATTCGGTGTCGCTGGTGCCGCAGGACGCGGTGGCGCCGCTGCGCGCCGGGCACCTGGATCCGCGTCTGTTCGACATCACGGGGCTCGTGGCCCAGGGGTACGACGACGCCCACAGCCCGCAGTTGCCGCTGATCGTCACCTACGACAAGGAGGCTGGCGAGAGAGCCGCTCCGCAAGTGTCGGCCGGGGCGACGGTCGTGCGCGCCCTGGCGAGCGTGCACGGCGCCGCGTTGCGGGCCGACAAGAAGCGGGTGTCCCAGGTCTGGAAACAGTGGGGCCCCGCCGCGTCGCAGCGGAAGTCGGCGGCCGCCCTCGCCCCGGGCGTGGCCAAGGTGTGGCTCGACGGCAGGGTCGGCGCCAGCCTGGACCGCAGCACGGCCCAGGTCGGTGCGCCGCAGGCTTGGAAGTCCGGCTGGACCGGAAAGGGTGTGAAGGTCGCGGTGCTGGACACCGGCATCGACTCCACGCACCCCGACTTCTCCGGCTCGGTCGGCGAGTCGGCGGACTTCACGCAGGGCAACGACGCCGTCGGCAGCGGCGCCACCGACGGCGACGGTCACGGCACGCACGTGGCCTCCACCATCGCCGGGGACGGCACCGCATCCGACGGCCGCTACCGGGGCATGGCCCCCGACGCCGAACTGCTGGTCGGCAAAGTGCTGGACGACAACGGCGGCGGGCAGGAGTCGTGGGTCCTCCAGGGCATGGAGTGGGCCGCGGCGCGGGCGCCCATCGTCAACATCAGCCTGTCCGGCGCCGTCACCGACGGAACCGATCCTCTCTCGCAGGCCGTCGACAACCTCTCCGCGAGCCACGGCACGTTGTTCGTCGCGGCGGCCGGCAACCGCGGACGCCCCGGTACGGTCAGCACGCCCGGTACGGCCGATGCCGCACTGACCGTGGGCGCCGTCGAACGCAACGACGCGCTCGCCGACCTGTCGAGCCAGGGGCCGCGCCTGGGCGATCACGCGGTGAAGCCCGACCTGACGGCGCCGGGCATCGGCATCGTCGCGGCCCGCGCAGCCGGCACCGGCGGCGGCAACCCGGTCAACGACCGCTACACCGCCCTGTCGGGCACCTCGATGGCCGCGCCGCACGTCGCCGGCGCCGCCGCACTGCTCGCCCAGGCCCATCCGGACTGGAAGGGACCGCAGCTCAAGGCCGCACTGACCTCCTCGACGAAGCCGATCGCCGGGCAGGGGGCGTACGAGCAGGGCGCCGGACGCCTGGACGTGGCGCGGGCCACCGCCCAGAGCGTGTACGCCACCGCCGAGGACACCGGCGTGTACTTCACCGACCCGAAGGCCACCGAGCCGGTCACCCGCACCGTCACGTACCACAACACCGGCACGGCGAAGGTCTCCCTCACCCTGGCCGCCGCCACCACCGGCCGGGCCGGCGAGCCCGGACCGAAGGGGCTGCTCACCGTGGAGCCGACCGGTCTGACCGTCCCCGCCGGGGGCACGGCCCGGGCCACGGTCACCATCGACCCGGCCGCCGCGGCGGCCGGCACCTCCTTCAGCGGACGCCTGACCGCGACCGCCGAGGACGGCACCGTGGTGACCGGCCCGGCCTTCGCGGTCACCAAGGAGGCCGTACACCACAAGGTCACGGTCAAGGCCGTCGACCGCAACGGCGCGCCCCTCGGCCCGGGCTCACGCGAACAGGGCTTCTCCTCCGTACAGTTGACGAACCTCGCCGACGGCCGGACGTTCAGCCTCACCTTCAGCGACGGCACGGCCACCGCACGCGTGCCGGAGGGCCGCTACAACCTGGGCGGCACCCTGGTCACCCCCGGAACCGACACCGCCGCACCCACGTCGACCATGTTCCTCCAGCCCGAACTGGACGTCCGCCAGGACCGTGAACGCACGGTGGACGCCCGGCAGGGCAAGCCGATCACCGTCGCCGTCCCGGACCCCGGGGCGAAGCCCTACTCGCTGTCGGCCGGCTACTGCTACCGCCGGGCCGAGGACAAGACGTGCACGGACCAGGGCGCCCTGCTCGGCAGGCCCGGACGGCTCTACGTCGTACCCGGGGAGCAGGTGTCCGACGGCACGCTCGGCTTCTACGTCCGCAGCATCCAGAACGGCGCGCGGGCACCGAAGGGACGCCTGCCCGACCACTACGACCTGCTGCTGCTCACCACCGGTTCCCTCCCCGACCCGGCCTTCCGCCTCGCCCGCGAGGACCTGGCCGCCGTCAGGAACGACTACTACGCGCAGCAGCCCGGTACCGCCGGAAGCACGTCCAGCTGGCCCACCGAGTCCGGTCTGGGCGGGATGAGCATCGTCGAACCGGACTTCGCACTGCCCGCGGCACGCACCGAGTACCTCACCGTGCGCGGCCAGCATCGTGAGACATACTTCAGCCAGCAGGTCGGCGAGGGCGGCGAGTACCTGCCGCTGCCCGTCACCCAGACCGGCATCGTCTCGTGCAAGGCCGGCAGCACCTGCGTCGACCGATGGAACGCCGCCGTCATCGGCCCGGGCCTGGCGCCCGTCAAGAACGACGCGCCGTCGATCGGCCGCACCAGTGACGGCACCATCAGCGCGGAACCGCAGCTGTTCAGCGACGCGGCCCCCAGGCACTACGGCGGCCCGATGCCCGACTGGCTGCAGGACACCGTGCACATCACCCTGGCGAAGGACGGGCAGAAGCTCGGCTCCAGCGACTCCCCCAGGGCCACCTTCGCCGTCCCCGAGGACGCGGCCACCTACCGCCTGACCGCGCGGGCCACCCGCGAGGAGCCGTGGGCGTCGCTGTCGACGACTGTGGAGACGGCATGGACCTTCCGCTCCGCAGCGGTCGCACCCGGCCCCGACGGCGCGGTGCGCACCGACGCACTGCCGCTGGATGTCATACGCTTCATCGCCCCCGTCGACACCACCAACCAGACCGCCCGCACCAAGCACACGCTGACCGCGCGGGTGGAACGGCAGTCCGGCGCCGCGGCATCCGGGACCAAGAGCCTCACCGTGCAGGTCTCCTTCGACGACGGCGCGACCTGGCAGGACGCCCCGGTCACCTCGGACGGCACCGCGAGCCACCGCGTCACCATCACCCCACCCGCAGGCTCCGGCCCCTTCGTCTCTCTGAAGGCCACGGCACACAACACCGACGGCGGCACCGTGGAACAAACCATCCTGCACGCCTACCGCCTGGCCCCCTGACACCTGACACCTGACCGCGGCGAACCGCCCCGGGTAGCACCCCTTCCACTCCCCGAGCCGTCCCCGGCAGCCACTGCCGGGGACGGCTCCACGGGTACTGCGGACCGCCGCCGCCCTCGCGCCGGCCTGGATCGCACCGCCGATCCTGCTGCTCGGTTGCCTCAACCAGCGCGGATTCCTGGACTGATTCGAGCAGCGACCTCTCCGACTCCCCGGCAGGGGATTCGTCAACAGGATCCCCCCTGCCGCACCTTTGCAATATCATCACATTCCAACTACCCATCTCAGAGCCGCACGTCCGCACGCAGGGCTCAGCTCTGTGTGCGCGAGGAAGTTCGTATGTCGCCCTATCAGCCGTCCTCCGTCTGGCAGTTCGAGATCCCGACCTCCGGCAGCAAGCGGCTCCCGCCGGCGGCCCGCTATGTCGAATCACTGACACACCAGGGCTACGGCTTCGAGGCGGCCATCGCGGACCTCGTCGACAACTCCATCGACGCGGGCGCCCACAATGTCGTCGTGAGCTTCCTCCGGGACGAGGACCGTCTCGTCAGTCTGCTGGTCATCGACGACGGATGCGGCATGAACGACGAGTCCCTGGACACGGCCATGACCGTCGGCGGCCGCGAGGGGTACTCCGACACGGCACTCGGTCACTTCGGTGCGGGGCTCAAGGCCGCATCCCTCTCCCACGCCGAATCGCTCACCGTCATCAGCCGTACCAAGCGCAGCCCGTCGACCGGCCGTCGCTGGCTGACCGCGCGTGCCCAGGCCGACTTCACGTGCGACATCGTCGACCCGGGCTACTGCCAGGATCTCGTCGACCGCTACGACGGACTGATCGAGTGGCACGGAACGATCGTCCGCTGGGACCGGGTCCGCGCCTTCGACACCGTCACCACCGGTCAGGCCGACCGTTTCCTCAACGACGCGATCGAGAAGCTGGAGACCCATCTCGGGCTTCATCTGCACCGCTTCCTCGTCGGCGACGACTTCAACATCGACATCGTCGTCGAGGACGTTCGGACCAAAGAGGAGCTGGACCACCGCGGCGTCGAGCCGATCGACCCCTTCGGCTACCGCGTACCCGGCCGGTCCGGCTATCCCCGTACGTACACCGCGCCGATCGAAGGCGTCGGCGAGGTGGCGCTGACCGCCCACATCTGGCCGCCGAAGTCGCCCCTGGTCAGCTTCCGCGGCATCGGGCCGCTCGCCGAGCGCCAGGGTTTCTACATCTACCGCAACGACCGCCTCGTCCAGGCAGGCGGCTGGAACAGCACCCGCAGCGCGGAGGGCCACCTCGCCCTCGCCCGGATCGCCGTCGACCTGCCGAACGAGCCGAACGACGTCTTCAGCCTCACGGTGAAGAAGGACGGCGTGGCCGTCACCCCCGCGTTCGCCCGAGGCCTGGAACAGGCCACGGACGGGGCCGGACACACCTTCGGTGCGTACCTCCAGGAGGCGGAGACCACGTACCGGGAAGCCGCCAGGCGTGCCACCGAACCGCAGCGCAAGGCCGTGCTCCCGGCCGGCAAGGGCATCGATCCGAAACTCAGGCGCACACTGCGCGACGAGCTGCCGGAGCTCGACGGCGAGGATCCGATCACCTTCCGCTGGGACACGCTTCCGTCGGACGTCTTCTTCGAACTCGACCGGGAGAAGCGGGAGGTGAAGCTCAACAAGGAGTACCGGCAGGTCTTCAACGGCGACCGCCGCGGCGGCCTGAACGACGCGCCGGTGGTGAAGAGCATGCTCTACCTCGTGGTCAACGAGATCTTCCAGAAGGAGCGGGTCCGGGCCGTCCACACCGACAACGTCGCGCTGTGGAACAGCGTCCTGGTGACGGCCGCGCGCTGCGAACTCGCGCGCTGACCACCGATTCGTCGTCCTTCGCCCCCTCCCGAGGAAGCCGTTACCGCCATGACCGACAACCTGTTCAATCTGCACGGCGATGTCCTGGCCGCGATGCGGCGCGGTCCCAAGCACTTCACCAAACTGGTCTTCGTCCTCTCCGAGGCCGACGAACCCGCCGACACGGAGCTGAGCCACTTCCGGGACCGGATCGCCGCCGCCGGCCCGGGCGACGAGCTCAGCGCGCTCTGGCACCGCACCCTGACCACCTGGGACCTGGCGGAGCAGGCCGACTGGTCCACCGCCCCGCCGCGCACGGACGCCCGCCGCACCGACACGTACAACCGTCTCGGCTTCGGCGCCGATCTGCGCAAGGCACTCGACGAGGCGGTCCCGGTCTTCAAGGAGCCCGGTCCCACCGTCATCAGCAAGGAGTTCGCCTCCTGGTACTCCCGTGACTCCGCGGCCGCCCGATCCTTCTACTGGAACTCCTACGAGCAGCTCCTGCGCCGCAAGGGCTGGTCGGACGCCGCGGTCGCCGGCCTCGACGAGGCCAGCCACGCCGTGGTGGAACGCCTCTCCGATCCCACCCGCACCGAGGCGTACGGTGCCCGGGGCCTGGTCGTGGGCTACGTCCAGTCCGGCAAGACGGCCAACTTCACCGGGGTCGCGGCGAAGGCCATGGACGCGGGCTACCGCCTGGTCATCGTCCTCGGCGGCACCCTGAACCTCCTGAGGGGCCAGACCCAGCGCCGCCTGGACATGGAGCTGATCGGCCAGGAGAACATCCTGCGCGGCGCCGACCCGTCGGACCCGGACGCCCTGGTCGGCATCGACTACCAGGACGACGAGGACTGGCCGGCGAAGTTCGTCACCCACGGCCACCGCCCGTTCAACATCGAGCGCCTCACCACCCGGGACGACGACTACCGCAGCCTCCGGCAGGGCATCGGGGCCCTGGAGATCGAGAAACGCGAAAAGCACCTGCCGCTGTACGTCCCCGACAACCTGCACCGTGCGGCCGCCCGTGTCATGGTCGTCAAGAAGAACAAATCCGTCCTGACGAACCTGGTGAAGGACCTCAAGAAGATCGGCCCGATCCTCCGCGAAATCCCGACCCTGATCATCGACGACGAGTCCGACCAGGCGTCCGTGAACACGTCCGACCCGAAGAAGTGGGAGTCGGGCCGGACACAGCGCACCGCGATCAACGGTCTGATCTCCCAGCTCCTGGGCCTGCTCCCGCGCGCCCAGTACGTCGGCTACACCGCCACCCCGTTCGCGAACGTCTTCATCGACCCGAGCGACGGCGAGGACATCTTCCCGCGCGACTTCCTCATCTCCCTGCCGCGCCCCGTCGGTTACATGGGCGTGCAGGACTTCCACGACCTGGACGGCGAAGGAACGGCCGAGGAGACCCACGTCCGCGGCATCTACGACGACACGGGCGACCGCCTCCAGGAAGCCATGGACGCGTTCATTCTCACGGGTGCGCTGAAGCTGTACCGCGCCGACCGCGGAGTGCCCGAGGGCCCGTTCCGCCACCACACGATGCTGGTGCACGAGTCGGTGAAGATGGATGACCACGCGGACCTGGCGCTGCGCATCAACACCCTGTGGCACCAGGCGGGTTACACCTCCCACGAGGGCCACGCCCGCCTGGAGAAGCTGCTCGCCGACGACTTCGCCCACCACGCGGACGCCGACCTCCCTACCCCGTCCGCCTACGCGGATCTGCGCCCGTACGTCTCCCGCGCCCGCCAGCTCATCAACTCGGGCGGCAACCCGGTCGTGGTCGTCAACGGCGACACGGACCGCTATTTCTCCCAGATCGATCTGGACTTCGACCGGACCCCGAACGTCTGGAAGATCCTGGTCGGCGGCACGAAGCTCTCCCGCGGTTTCACGGTCAAGGGGCTCACCGTCACCTACTACCGCCGCACCACCCGCCAGGCCGACACCCTGATGCAGATGGGCCGCTGGTTCGGCTTCCGCCCCGGCTACCGCGATCTGGTCCGGCTCTACATAGGCCGCGAGGAACCCCTGACCAAGACGCAGACGGTCGATCTGTACGAGGCCTTCGAGGCGATCTGCCGCGACGAGGAGACCTTCCGCTCCCAGCTCTCGCGCTACGCCGCACTGGTCGACGGCAAACCACAGGTGACCCCCGCCCAGGTCCCGCCTCTGGTCTCCCAGCACCTGCCGTGGATCAAGCCGAGCGGCCGCAACAAGATGTTCAACGCGGAGCTGGTAGAGATCCGCTCACCGGGCCAGTGGGTGGAGCCGACCGCGTACCCGACGGACGGGGCGGACCTTCGGCACAACGCGGAGGTGTGGCGCCCGGTCCTGGATTCGCTGGGATCCATCCCCGTCACGTTGACGTGCTCGTCCATCGAGCACGGTCGCAACGACAGCTACGAGGCCCTGATCGGCACCATCGATCACGCCGCGCTACTGAAGGTCCTGCGCGATCTGCGTTGGTCCGCTCCCTCTCTGTTCTCGCCCCATCTGGAGTCCCTGATCACGGCCGGGGAGTCGGGCTCGGGCATCGATGACTGGTTGGTGATCACCCCGCAGCAGACCTCGGCCCGTCGCACGGAGGCGACGATCCTCGGTTCCCGCCCGCTGTCCCTGGCACACCGTGTCCGTCGCCGCGGCGATCTCTTCGGCGCGATCAGCGAGCCGAAGCACCGGGGGGTCGCTCTCCGGGTGGCGGGTGCCTCGGAGGACTCGGGGGACCCGCTCGTTGAGTCCTTGGTGCGCGAGCGTCGCGGCGCTCTGGTGCTCTATCCCGTGGTCGAGAGCGAACCGCGGCTGGCCGCCGACGGCTCGATAGACCCTCGGCACATGGTGATGGCCTTCTCCCTGGTCGCCCCGAAGTCGTCGGCCGCCAACGGGACGAGCCTGGTGCGCTTCCGAACCATCGATTCGGGCAGGAAGGATTTCGCGATCATCGATCGGCCGGACGACGGCGCGTAGGAGACTTGGCAGTGATGAGTACTGCGAAGCCTTCCTCCCCCAGCGTCTCCGCCCGAATGAGCAGACAGGCGAGCCGCGACACCAAACCGGAGGTCGCGGTCCGGAAGTTGCTGCACGCCTCCGGCTACCGCTACCGGATCAATGAGCGGGTGCCGGGTATGTCCCGGCGGACCATCGACATCGCTTTCACCCGGGCGAAGGTGGCGGTGATGATCGACGGGTGCTTCTGGCACGGATGCCCTGTTCATGCTACGCAACCGAAGTCCAACGCTGAGTGGTGGCGCGTGAAGCTCGAACGGAACATGGCACGGGACCGGGAGACGAACGAGCATCTGATCAGGGAGGGGTGGACGGTGCTGCGCTTCTGGGAACACGAGGCGCCTCAGGACGTAGCCGCACGCATTACTGCCATCGTCAACCCCCGGGGAAATCCGTGACATAGAGGCCACGCCATCCGTATGGCACAGCAAACACACAGGTCAGAACGATTGTCAGACCCTCCCGCTAGCCTCGACCGCAAGTCGACTACGTGGGGGAGGCAACGTCATGACGGACAGGAACGCTCTGACGTCGGTGGAAATTTGCGCTGGAGCCGGAGGGCAAGCGATCGGACTGGAGCAGGCTGGTTTCCAACACCTGGCCCTCGTCGAGTACAACAGCGACGCCTGCAGAACGCTTCGCCACAATCGACCGGAATGGAATGTCATAGAAAAAGACATTCGCGAATTCGATCCCGTTCGAGAACTCGCATCGACCGATACCGATCTTCTGGCAGGCGGAATTCCTTGCACTCCGTATTCAGTGGCCGGCAATCAACTGGGGTCCGATGACCCAAGGGACCTGCTGCCTGAAGCCATCAGACTAGTTGAAGCTCTGCACCCAAAAGCCGTGATGCTTGAGAACGTCTCGTCCCTGGCGAAGGGTTCAAAATTTGCTTACACACGGAAAGCCTTGACTGAACGTCTCGCGGAATTGGGCTATGCGGTGCAGATGCAGATCCTGGACGCACAGGACTTCGGCGTCCCCCAACGGAGAAAGCGCGCGTTAATAGTTGCCCTGCGTGAAGACATTATTCAAACATTCCAATGGCCCATCCGCCTTTGGGAACTGCCTCCAACCGTAGGCGAGACACTCGAAGAATCCATGGCTTCGAATGGATGGTCCGGCGCATCGGAATGGGCTCGCCTCGCCAATGGCATAGCTCCCACCCTTGTGGGTGGATCGACGAAGCATGGTGGCGGTGACCTCGGACCCGATCGCGCCAAGCAGGCGTGGTCGAGGCTGGCCGTGAACGGCGACGCCCTCGAACTCGCCCCCCCCGGCCCCGAGTTCCGCTTGCGGCACGGCGTGGGTCGAGGAGGCTGGAAAGGCTACCCGAAGCTTACGGCAGCACAGGCCGCGATGCTCCAGGGCTTCCCCCCGGACTGGCACTTCACAGGTAGCAAAACCGCCCGATACAAGCAGATCGGCAACGCCTTCCCGCCCCCCGTGGCCCGCGCAGTGGCAGCGTCTATCATGAGCACCTTGCTGGGCCCGCACACAGACAAGTCGACGTGATGACGCACGCCCCTCCAGACCAGCCGGATGAGCCATCGATCCAAGCCAAACCCGGCAGCCACCATCCGGCCAAGGTCTGTACTCTGTCTGGCATGACCGCCAGTACCACAGCCGAGTTCAACGTCGTAGATCTCTTCGCCGGCTGCGGCGGCTTTACGCAAGGATTCCACGAGTACGAGCCCGCGCCTGGGGGCGGCTCCCCCTTCCGTTCGATCGCTGCAGTCGAGTTCGACAGAGCTGCAGCCTCAACATATGCGGCCAATTTCGGTGAAGGCACCACCAACGACGGTGATGTTTTCCCGGGAGACATCAAGGAGTGGGATCCAACGCCCTACAAGGATCGCGTCGATGTCATCTTGGGCGGCCCGCCCTGCCAGGGTTTTTCTGGACTAGGAAAAGAGAATCCCCTGGATCCACGAAACAAACTGTGGCGCGAATACGTGAAGGTTGTTGCCGCACTAAAGCCGAAAATTTTCGTAATCGAGAACGTTGATCGCTTCTTTAATTCCCCAGAATATAAAGCCCTTCAGCGATCCAATCAGCGGGGCCTGCTTCGCAATTACAATCTTACTGAAGGAATTCTTAACTCCGCAGATTTCGGCGTCCCCCAGGCACGCAGAAGGGCTATTGTGATTGCCACACACAAGAGCCTGCCCCCCTTGAGTCACCCGACACCCACCCACGAAAAGAAGAACCCAAAAAAGGAACCCGAGCTCTTTGACTCATTCGGGCGAGCACCTTGGGTCAGCGTGGAAAGCATTTTCAAAAATACTGCATCTATTTCAACGACATCGTTGCCCGACAGGGAAGTGAAAATCCTAGGAGAGGTAGTCCCAGGAACCTATCGGACACGTGATCTGCACATTGGCCGAAATCCCACGCCTCTTTCCATAGCTAGATACGGCGCCATCGGGCCGGGCGGGAACAGGAATGACCTGAGGGAAAAGTGGGTGGTCATAGAAGGAAAGCGCACCCCCTTGTCCACCCCCAGTTGGGATGGTCACAACAAGGGATCTGGTGACGTGATGGGGAGACTTCGCATTGATTCTCCATCAGTTACGATTCGAACCGAGTTCTTCAAGCCAGAAAAGGGACGCTACCTGCACCCCACCGAGAATCGCCCGATCACGCACTACGAGGCCGCATTGATCCAGGGATTCCATGAAGAATTCCAGTGGTGCGGATCCAAGGTCCAAATTGCGCGACAGATCGGAAATGCAGTCCCAGTTGGCCTTTCGAAAGTGCTGGCAGAGCACATCTACAAGCACTTGTCTTTGCACCGCTAACGAAAGGGTTCCGTCGCCCAACCTCGGCGCGACGGAACCCTTTCGTTATTCTGCTACTGCGCGTTGGACCTACTACCGAACAGCCCGCCACCCTGGGTGAGGATGCGCTGCTCCACATTGACGAGCCCCAGCAGGGCCGCAGAAAGGGCCTGCGGCGTCAGCAGCTCACTGACATCCTCCCGGCCGATAGCTACAGCTTCGCCATTCTCGGTCCTGGCCACCAGAGTGCCGTTCAGGCTTTGTGCGTGAACGACGTGTGCAACAGCCTCCTCGCCGTAGACACGCTGCACCAATCTGCTGACGTTCTCCGCAGTCGCCTTTGGCCAAACGTTCTCTGACCAGTAGTTGAATTCCTGCTGAAACACCGGATGAGTCGCATTGAGATGAACGACCCCGCGGTGCTCAACTCCGTCGACATCTTGCGTCTCGTTTTGGGCGTAGCGGGCCAGGAATTTTGCCTCCTTGGGATCGAATGACTCCCACACGAAGGCAGGGTATCCACCCCTCATGAGTGCAGTGGTTCCCGGCGTGGTACCGCTGCGAGCCGGCAGCAGGATCCTCTTGGACGGCGAATCGCTCTTGCCGGAACTGGTGCCACGAACGCCTCCGCCCTGCTGTGGCCGCTTTCCCGCCACAGCAACTACCGAGCCAGCAGGAACGCCAAGGATATTGCCCGCGGCAGTGGTCACCATGCGGGAAGCCTTGAATCGAGAGTTGAGACGATCAAGAATTCGCGAGAGGTTCTTCCCCATCGAGCTCTCTGATCTGGAACTGCCCTGTGCGCGCGCTTCTTCCAGGGCCTGCTTCAGTTGCTCCGGGAAGTTGTCGAAGAAAGCGTCCCCCCACTCGTCCCACGGCAGCTCGGCGCCCCCCTTCGCCATGAGGATGTGCCGCGATGCCTGAGTCAACACACCCCATTCCGTCGGGCGGTTGTCACTGAAGACCGGGGGGCGGAGAATCAGCCACGTACGGCCCTTGATCTCATCGGTAATCCCAAACTGCCGGTACCGACTCTTGCTGTGATCGGCGTGGTAGGCCTCGCCCTGGTAGTCGACGACGACAACCGGATGCTGCTCGATGTAGTCGTTGGTTCCCTTGACAGGAGCATCAGGCTCCGCCACGTAGAACCATTCAGCAACGGTCCCGTGTTCATCGACAATCACTTCTCCGCTCAACGGAGTACCTGGGATGTAATGCCGCATCCCGTAGACGCGTCGAGGGCGCCACACCACGGATCCGCCGTCTGGCAAGCGAACTGTCTTGTCCTTGGTATCGCGTCGGCCGGTTTCCCCTTTTCGGTAGAGATCAACTACCGTGGTCTCTACTCGTTTCCCGCTATCCCGTACAGGAACGTCCATCAAACGTCCGTTCAAGTATCGAACGAGACCGTCCACGCTTTCGTTCCGCGCAGGCTCAGGGTCGCCCATCCAGGTATCACTGCGCTCAGATGCCCCAAGAAGGACCATGATGGTCCCGTGAGTCATCCAATCAGGTTTGATTCGACCCCAGTGACAGCCGTGCTCTTCGTCCTCGTACGGGGGAACCACGTCCTGTCGGCCAAGGTAGCTCTCACCGTCCTCCGCGTACACATCCCACTCGCGGAATGTATAGCTGTCACCTTCACGACGAATCCACACCATGTAGCCGTCGGGCTCAGTCTCGGTGTAGCTGATAACCACGACGCCGTACGGGTTCCATGGCAGCACCGACGACTTGAAACCTTGGCCAAAGTTCCCATCGACCCCAATCGGCTTCCCGCCGCCGCCAAAGGACGAAAGGAACACCAGGAGGTCATCAGGCGCCATCCCGGAACCGTCGTCCATGATCGTACGGCGCAACACACCCTGGCTCTCTGCCGCTTGCTCTTCGATTCCGAAGTGGATGACCGAAGCGCCGCTCTCTTCCGAATTCCGCCACGCTTCACGGGCCCACTGGTAGCGACCACCTGCCTCGTACGCCTGGCGAATCAGGTTTCCCACAGCCTCCGGGGGCACGTGGACACGCCTAGCCATGAGTGAATCTCCTCTGTTCTCCCTAGAGCTGGGCCCTAGAAAACGCGCAAGAGGTTGCCCCTTGCTGAGTTCACTCTAGCTAAGGCTCCCTCCCTTCGCACTCAGAATCTCTCAATTGCGTTCCATGAGCGGTTTTGTGACTGTCAGTCACTCACCTTGCGGTTACGGTTGATTCAAAGCGCATCTGGGCGCGGTCGAGCGCCGCGTCTGGGTCGCAACCGTGCGCGCAGAGCCAGTGCAAAAGATCAGCGATCAGTGCGATCGCCGTCTCCTGCTGGACCGCAAATCCAGCTCTCCCCTGCGCGCGGTCCATCGTCGCCGCACCCGCTCCGTAGAGGGTCAAACACGCCTCACTCCTGGTGACCCACGGTTGGTCGACGTGGCCGTTAGGTGAGGCGAGTTGGGTGGCCAGGTCGCACCAGACGAGCTTCGAGTCCGCCCCGAGGATGACGCCCCATCGGTCGGAAACCGCTTCCACCAGCGCCAGGCCGCGTCCCGTCTCCGCATCCAAGCCAACTGACATGCCCCTCGGGAGCTCTCGGGTATCCGGGTCTCGGAGTCCCAGCCGTAGACGTGTCCCATTCATCTCGACCACGAGCGTGCTCGGCGTCCCCGCGCCGACGTGCCTGATCACATTCGCCGCCAGCTCGCTCACGCAGATTTCGGCGGCATCGGCCACGTCCGACAGACCCCACAACCGCAGGTGCAGCCGAACGACGCGTCTCAGAGCAGCGACCTCTTCGGGCTCCGCCAGGAAGGGCAACTCCCAGGGCTTCCGCGTCATGCAACCGTCGATCCCGTTCGCCACGAGCACACGCCTTTCGCCGCGCCCGAGCCATCGCACACCTCACTTTCCGCAAGGAGTCGTGACTCACAGTTGGTCAGACTCAGAGAATGCCAACATCTCATCCCGATATGCAATGTGCACGGAGAGATTCCCTCTTTGGGGTGATTGGCCTTCGTCGTCGTTTCCGATGGGATGTAACTCCCGCTATCGAAAGAGGTGTTGAAGTGGCCGGTTCACCCACGGCCCGCCGTCGACGTCTGGCGATCGAGCTGAAGAAGCTCCGTGAGGAGAGTGGCCTGACCTGCAACCAGGTCGGCGAGGAACTCGACTGGAGCGGTTCCAAGGTCAATCGCCTGGAGACCGGCCAAGGTCGTGTGCAACCGTCGGACGTTGATGCGCTCTGCCGCTTCTACAACACCTCGGCCGAACTGCGGGCCCTGTTGCGGTCGCTCGCGAAGGACTCCAAGACCAAGGGGTGGTGGCACGCCCACGGCGACGCCATCCCCTCGTGGTTCTCCGTGTACGTGGGCCTGGAACAGGCCGCTTCCGGACTGCGCGGGTACCAGGGCGAGTTCGTTCCCGGGCTGCTCCAGACGCCGGAGTACGCGACGGAACTGAGCCGTGCTTCCGCCGAACACTCCCGCGAGGAGATCCGGCGTCTGGTCGAGGTGCGCATGCGCAGGCAACAACTGCTCGTCGCCGAGACGCCCCCGGACTTCTGGACCGTGATCCACGAGAGCGCGCTACGGCACGTCGTCGGCAACCGATCGGTGATGGTCGGGCAGCTCGAACGCATCGGGGAGCTCTGTGAGTTGCGCAACGTCACCGTTCAGGTTCTGCCCTATGAATCCGGCGCCTACCCGGCGACAGGCCCGTTCACGATTCTCGGATTCCCCGAGCAGGAGGACCCGGACGTCGTCTACCGAGAAGGCCTGACCGATTCGGTCTATCTGGAAGGAGCCACGGATGTCAGCCTGTACACCAAGGCGTTCGACCATCTCAGGGCTCTGGCCCTCGGCCCTGAGCGTTCGAGCGCGTTGATCCGCAAGATCCTTGAGGAGCACTCCCGATGAACCGATTCCCCTCCCCCGCTCGGTGGCGGAAGAGCAGCTACAGCAACGGCACGGGCGGCGAGTGCGTCGAGGTCGCGGACCTGGGATCGGCAGTCGACGTACGGGACTCCAAGCGGCCCCGTGAACCCCATATATCCGTGTGTCACGACACGTGGGAGCGGTTCGTCGCTTCTCTGCGCGCCCCGTAGGCTGGCATCCGGTCGGGCGCAGCGCCTACATCGGCAAGTGTCGACACTGCCCTGGCCATCGGTCGCCGTGCACCGGCCCAGGTGGACGCGGTCGAGCAGACACCTCGGGCTCGCGTCGCGTACTCCAGCTCCGCCATGGCTGCCCGGCCCACTACTACGGCAACTTCGGACAGGTCGATCTCCGCCACATGCACGATCAACACCGCATGTTCTTCAGCGAGTTGCTGATACAGCACAACGCCCTGCATTTCACTTGGCAACACAACGTGCCCGAACTCCTAGGCTGAGGTAGAACAGTGGATCTGATCACCAGCGCCCAGCGTGACGAGCTGTTCAACAGCTTCGAACGCGACGCATTACGGCTCGCCCATCGAAGACTCCCCGTACGCGCGATGGCGGAGGGGCGAAGCCGATGACTATGCGTGGCTCGACCCGTGGATGACACTCATGCGGCGGGTGACCGGCGAGGGCAGGACCGTACGCCGAGTCCGGGTGGTCAGCGAACCGCGCTCCCGATACGTCGAGTGGGAGAACTCGCTGACCCATCTCAACATCGAGGCCGGCGAGGACATCCGCTGGCTTCCTCGGCACCTGGTGCCCGGAGGCGTCACGTACCCCGTGTCGGGCAACGACTGGTGGCTGTACGACGACCGCCTGCTCGCAGTCGGCCACTTCGACGCCGAGGGGAGAGTCCTGGGCTCGGAGATCATCGAGGACCGCGACACCGTGGCCGAGTGCATCAAGGTGCGGGACCTGCTCTGGTCCGTAGCCGTCCCACACGCCGAGTACAAGCCTGGCCCATCAGTGAGCAGCAACGCACAAGAAGCACGCGCGTCTCGGACGACTTCGCGCTGTCGCAGAGACCATGCCCCGTATGAGGATGATCACCGTCCGCCCGTGAGCACGGCGGCAGATGGATGGGGCGGGTATGAGCGCAGGGTTCGGCATGGGTGCGGGCGCAGGTATGCGCAGCGGTCGCCGTGGTGTGTTGGGCGGGCTGGGGTCCGGGTTGCTGGTTCTGGCGCTGGTCGGGTGTGTGCCCGGGCAGTACGCGGATACGCCTGCCGTCACCGGGGTTTCGGATGCGGAGATCGTCGGGACCTGGCGGTGCATCGATGGGACGGAAGTCGCCATGCGGGCGGACGGTTCCGCCGTCGTGAAGCAACTCGACGGGCAGGAATTCGACTTCGACGATCAGTGGCGGATGTCCGGCACCGGTACGTGGGAGCTGACCGACCGGCCCATGGGCTGGAGCGACGGTCAGCACGTGTCCTTGCGCGTGACCCGGCGCACATCGTCGACGTGGCGCAAGCCGACGGACACGGCGGCGGGCGAGGCGGGTGGCGGCAGTGAGTCCAGGGCGCCCGCTCCGGGCTCGTACACCTGGACCCTGGAGCTGGAGCGCCGCAAGAAGGGGCTGGCCCTGTACTTCTTCTTCAGTGACCCCGACAGCCGCAACACGTACTACCTGGAGAAGGCGTGACAGCCGTCAGGCCTCGGCCGGTGGCGCCGTCGTCGGTGTTGTGTTGATCCTTGCGAAGCGTTCTCGCCACGGCAGGTGGTCGGGCTCCGGGGTGGGCGGTGCGGCGTACATCGTGTTCGCTGCGATCAGGCGGCACGGGGTGCATTCCGCCTCGTCCAGCACGGGGCGGAAGGTGTGCGGGTCGCCTGGGCCCTGGCATTCGACCAGTTCGCGAGGGCGTGTGGGGTCGTAGGACTGAGGGGTCGTGCGGGGTTCGGGGAGTTTCTGGGCGAGGCGGTAGCGGAGGAAGCCGACCGCCGAGCGCACGCCTTCTCTGGGGCGTTCGGCGAGCAGGGCCTGGCGCAGGTCGGACTCGCTCAGGCCGCGCTCCAGCCACTTGACCGCGTCGACGGCCAGGCCGGCGGCCTCGCGTACGCCCAGGTGCAGTTCGCGGCGGGAGTGGCGCAGGGAGAGCAGGACGCGTTCGGCGCGGGCCAGGAGGGCGGGGTCCGCGGGTGGGGGCGAGCGGTCCGGTTCGGGTGGTTCGGAGAGCCCGGAGGGCCTGGAGGGTTCGGAAGGCTCGGAGGGCTCGGAGGGCTTGGAGGGTGGGTGGGGAGTGGTTCTATCACTGTGGTCTTCTACCGGTTCATAGCCACCGGCCGTCCGGGCAGTCGGTTCGCCGACCGTCGGAATGTGCGCACCCGGTGGCACGGCGAAGGGCGAGGGGGCCGGTGAGGCTCCTCGTAATTGGATCGCCTGCTCACCCGACAGGGCGGTGTTCGCGACCAGTTGCTCGGTGATCCATCGGCCGCCTTCGGCCTGGCTGCGCCACTCGTGTACGTAGCCGTGCTCGACCAGTTGCCGCTTTGCCTTCTGGTACGCGCGGCCCTTGATGCCCAGCTTCCGGGCCAGTTCGCCCAAGGGCTCGAAGGTGGTGTGGTCGGGGAGGCCCTGTACGTACAGGAGCAGGATCTTCGCGTCGCTGTTCAGACGCGGGTGGCGGACGACATCGTTCGATGCCTTCGTATAGCGCGCAGAGGGCGCGATAGCATGACGCAGCATTTCCGGTGGGCTCTTCCACTGGTGGTGTAGGCCCTCGGATTGGTGTTGGCGCACCGCCGGGGGCTGCCCCATGTGCGCGTGAACACACAGAGCGTGATGACTTCGTCACCGTACCGCATCTTCGTAACCTGATACGCCCGTTGGGGAAACGGTGGCCCGATCGGGGGGCGCGTAGATCACTGCGCGAGTTCGAGTCGGGCGAGCCGCGTCCGCGATTCCGCGTGGTGTGCCCCTGTTCGGGCCCAGCATCTACTGGTTCACCGAAGACCAGGCAGGTGGAGGTACCCGAGGGGGCTTTCCCGTTCTGGAAAGGGTCAGTCCTTGACCCCACTGCGACCGCCTAGAGAACATCAACTGCTGACAGACGCCAGCCGATCCCAGGGGCGAACAGTGCTGCGGAAACTGACAGGCAGTCCGGACTGCAAGAACGGCACATGCCCGACCCTGTGGGCCACTGAGGACGAGAAGAACTACATCGTGCAGGGCTACGTCGTCGCCGATCCGGAGCGGCTCGCACAACTTGCCCTGCCAGAAGGAGAGATGGCCGTCGTAGTCCCGGCCGCCATGCTGGAGGAGTACTTCAATGCTCGCGGGTGAGGCTTTCGGGCAGCTCTTCGAGTCCTTCGAGCAGTCCGCCTTCCGGCTGGAGACCCTCGCCGTGTACGACGTCGAGGAAGAGGCCGAGGAGGTGGCGCGGTTCCTGGCCGGCGAGCCGATGGGCCCGGAGTGGGACGACAACCCGTGGGTCCGTGCGATGACCACCAGGGGCAAACAGGTCCCCCGCGTACACGTACTGACGTCGCCGCTCACCGACTATCTGCGCTACGAACTGGCTGCGTACCCCGGCAACATCACGGCAGGCGAGACCATCGGCATCATCGATCGTGCTGAGCAGGACGTGTCCGACCTCCCTGATCACGACTTCTGGTTGTTCGACGATCAGGACGTGTACCGGATGCACTACACACCCGTGGGCGCCTTCATCGGCGCCGAGCTGCTCCCTGCCCACAGACTCACCGAATACCAGGGCTACCGCGATCACGCCCTGGCCGAAGCAGTGCCGTTCGCGGACTACTGGGAGCAGCACCACTGACCGGTGATCCGGTGGCCTGCAAGGTCCGCGGCTACGCCTTCTCGATGGCCTCGAAGATGTCGGCATCGGTTTCCTGCTGCCAGGAAGGGAGTTCGGGCCAATCGGCCACGTAACCCGGCTTCGGGTTTTCGAAGTGCTTGAACATCTGAGCCGTCCAGCAGATCGCGACGAACCGGCTCTTCTGCTCACGTGACAGCCTCGACGCGTGGCCGCCGCTGATCTCGATGAACTGGCGGACTTGATCGTAGACGGCTCCCGCGGCCTCGCGCTCCCACTGAGGGGTGTCGTCCCACGGAGTGACATAGCCGGGCTTCGGCTCCCCCGGGAAGTGTCGGTGCACTCCCGCAATCCAGGATTCCCGGAACAGTCGTGCACCCTCGGTCTGCGACATGCCAACCTCTCTCGTCACGGCGTGCTCAGCATGGCGATCTCCGCTCCCATGTCCGCCACGCGGTGGTCACGACCCAAGGGACCGAACTCGTCGCACAGGGCTTGGAGTCTACGGGCGACGTATCCGGAGGACGATGCTCGGGCCAGGCCGATGGCTTCCCGGCCATACGCGACGACCTGTTCGGCATCCCGCCGCTTCGCGCCGATTGCTGCCAAATCGGTGAGAACCACACCTCGTCGCCGGTACGACTGCCCTGGCGTCAGAGCAAGTTGCTCCAGAGCTTCGTTCAGGGCCTCCTCGGCCAGATCAAGTCGGCCGAGCTGTGCGTAGCGCGACCCCCGTTCCTCTGCCAGCCGCGCGCCGTCGAAACGGAGCCATCCGCCGTTGACGCTGTCCGCTCCGAGTTCGCGGACGGTCTCCGCCTGGTCCATCGCGCGCTCGCACGCGTCCAGGTCGCCGAGACCGGCGTACGCCTCGGCCTGGACCGAAGCAACCCACTGCCGGGTCGAGAGACTGCTGTCGCCCCGGACGGCCAGCCGCGCCGCTGCGACCAGCATCTGCTCCGCCTGGCGATAACGCTGCTCGGACATGTCTACGTAGGCATGCCGGACGAGTGCGCACGCCCACAGGTCGTACGCCTCGGCATCCTTGCTGACGGATGCAGCCAGAGAGTAGGAAGCAGCGGCGTCGGAGTATCGGTTTCCGTCGAACGCCACCTCACCGGCCAGTTGGAAGAGGTCGGCAGCCGCGCTCAGAAGGGGGCGGCCGCTTCCTCGGATACCGGCCAAGGCTTCGTTCAGAGTCTTCAGTTGGTCGCGGACAACGGGGTAGACGGAGCCCTTGGAGCGAGCCAATTGGTAGACCTGCCAGAGATGACTGTTCATACGTGCGAAGTCGCGAGGCATCCCCCTGCGGACGCCCTCCGCCAGGGCCTCGGCCTCTTCAATCGGCAATGCGGTCAATGCACCGCTGACCGTCAGTATGCGGAGGAATTCACGGCGGATCATTTCGTCGGAGTCTCCCGCGTTCGAGGGTGCACTGGACTGGTGTCGGGCGATCTCCTGACCTGCGGGTCGTGGCTGCGCCAGAAGGAAATCCAGCTCTTGGAGGCTGATCTCAAGGGCGGCTGCCAAGCCTCGCCTCTGGGGCGGCTGGGGATCGATCTTGCCACTCTCCCAGCGTCCGACCGTCGTGCGGTCCACACCAAGTAACTGGGCCAGTTTTTCCTGACTGTAGCCCAGCGTCCTGCGCCGTTCCGCCAGTCCCATGACACTCCTCTCCTGCAATTTTGGCCCCATCGGCGTCCGTGCACGGATCTGCGTCAAGACTGCCGCATCAATGCCGTGGAGGCCCCCGACTCGGCGCGGTTTCCTGGGTGTTGTCACAAACGACGTGCGTTGAGAACTGCGGAAGGGGGCGGACATGGCAACGCGGAACAAGGCTGGAAGTCACGGATCCGAAAGGGACTCGCGGGCGGCGGACCTGGAGACCGAACACCGAGTCCTGATGACACTTCGGGTGTCCCGCGACTCCGGGCGCTCGTGGTCGCGGACGACGAGCTTGAGGGAGGGCGACCCCTTCATCATCCTGTCGAACCCCGGACGCTTTCCCCCATGCCAGTGCCCGCGCTGTTGCGACTCCTCGGCGGCCTCACACAGTGCACTCCGTCCGGCGGTAGCCGAGCCGGAGATGGCTCAGCGGATTTCGCATCGCACCTGCGGATGAACCCGCTCGCAGCTCTCCAGTTCGCCCAAATCCAGTCTTCCCACCGGGTCTCCGGCGGGAATTACCCAAACAGAATGGGAAGCTCGATGACGGAAGAGAACACCGGTCCGGTGACCTACGAGGGCGGTGGCCTGCTCGTCGCCAAGCGGAGGATCGTGGCCGCTCGCACTCGCACTGAGCAGGAGTCCGATGTCAGCGGCGGCCGTTCCGACGGCAACGATTGATCAGGCCGCCCACGATGCTTGATGCTGCCTCGTGGGCGGGGCGTCTGGGTGGGGACTCGTTCCTCGCCCAGACGTACAACCGCTCCTATGCTCACTTTCCCGACGCCACTGACACAACAGGGCTCTTCTCCTGGGACGATCTGAACCGGATCATCGCCACCCAACGGCTGGAGCCGCCCCGGCTCCGGCTGTCGGTGGACGGCGAGATGATCCCCGTTCACCGCTACGCGGTTCCGACGACGAACCGGCGCGCATCGACCTGGTCTCGCATCCAGCCGGCCGAACTGCACACTCAGCTCAAGGACGGAGCCTCGCTGGTCCTGGACTCAATCGAGAAGATCCATCCGCCCATCGGGGCGGCTGCCGAGGGCCTGGAACGCTTCCTCGGCACCCCCGTACAGGTCAACGCCTATGCCTCGTGGACCGAGCGGGAGGGCTTTGGCCTCCACTGGGACGACCACGATGTCGTCGTGGTCCAGGTGCACGGATTCAAGCGATGGCGACTGTACGGGACCACCCGGGAGGCTCCCACCTTCCGCGATGTCGAATCGCCGGAGGAACCCGAGGGCGACCCGGTGGCGGACATCGTGCTGGCGCCCGGTGACGTGCTGTACACGCCTCGCGGCTGGTGGCACGCGGTCACCGCCGACCAAGGGACGGAGTCCCTGCACCTGACATTCGGTCTCGTCTCCCACACAGGTGCCGACCTACTCCACTGGGTCGTGGACCAGCTCCGGTCGGTCCTCGCGCTGCGCAAGGACATTCCACGGTTCGCCGCCCTGCCTGACCAGTCCGATTTCATCGCCGCACTCCGCCGGGAACTGCTGGATGAACTGGCGAGCCCCCGCCTGGTGGAGCGGTGGGCGGAGTCGATCGACACTACGCACCACGGACATGCGATTCCCTCGCTGCCCTACGTGGACGGGCTTCCCGCCCGGCCCGAGATCACGGTTCGGGTGACCACGCCGAGGGGCCGTCTGGTGGAGAACCGTGGGCAGGGCACGGTCACGTTCTCGGCGGCGGGTACCGCCTGGGACTTCGCGGATTCCGCCGCGCCGGTTCTGCGCACACTGTGCCTGGGGCGGCCGACCGCACTGGGCGATCTCGCCGAGTCCGCCGGGCTACCTGTGGAGGACGTTGCCGGGCTGGTATCTCTCCTCGTCGAGGGCCAGGTCGTCGCCGTCGTGGGAGCCGGCCTGTGACGGCAGCCCTGGCGCTGGGGACGTACCGGGTCCGAGACGTGCGGGAAGCGGCCCGCACCGCGCTGCGGGCCGGAGCGCCCTGGATCGACACCGCACCGAACTACGTCGACGGGATGGCACATCACCAACTCGGCCCGGTTCTGCGGGAGTACCACGGCGCTACCAGGGTGGCCACCAAAGTGGGCTTCCTCGGACGCGGATCGGCGCGAGCCGCCTTGGCGCTCGGCCTGATCACGAAAGAGGACGCTGCCGCCGGGCACTGTCTCAACCCGCGGTTCGTCCGCTACCAGGTGGAAGAAGCCGTGGCCCTGCTCGGCCGCGTGGACCTGGTATCCGTCCACAATCCTGAGCGTGCCGACTACCCCATGGGGCGTACGGTGCTGCATCAGCGTCTCCGGGAGGCGTTCATCGTCCTTGAGGAGCTCGTTCAGCTCCGTCGGATCGGCGGGTACGGGGTGGCCACTTGGTCGGGCCTGCACGAGGGCGCATTCACCGTCCATGAACTGGTTGCCCTTGCCGCAGAAGCAGCAGGTTCCGGGACGCACCACCTGATCGGCCTCCAGATGCCGGTCAGCCTGATTATGGATACGCCCATCAGGCAGGCGCTCAACGGCGGCGGCCCCTTGGCCCAGGCACAGGACTCCGGATTGATCACGTTCGGCTCCGCGCCTCTGCACGGCGGCGAATTGCTGGATGCCATGACTCCCGAGCTCGTGGACCTGATCCGTCCCGGTCTGTCGGCCGGTGCCGCTGCCGTACTGGCTGCCGCGTCCTGCCCGGGCCTGGACGTCGTGCTTACCTCGGCCAGCAGCCGCTACCACTGGAACGATGCCGAAAGGGCTCTGACCTCGCCCCTCACCCCCGACCAGCTCAGGAGGCTGACCGATGAACTCGCCACCGGATGAGGCCACCCGCTCCCTGATGATGGCCGCCCATGCACACGCCGCCGAGGCGGTGGGGCTGACCTGCACGGGTCCGCCGGTGTGGGGCTTCGCGGGCTTCACGCTCGGTCGTCGGTCCGGCCCGTACTGGCTGCGGGTCAGTCGCAGCCTGGCCAAGAACGCCGGGCGCAAGCACGGGCAGGGGATCGTCGGAGCCGATCTCCTGGTGCCGCGCGACGTGCCCCGCCCGGCCCTCCGTGGAAGCTACGACTGGGTCGAAGACACACACTCCTTCGAGGCCGAGGTACTGGATCTGGTGCCACACCCCGTTATCTCGGCCCAGCGCCCGGACCTGGTCCGCAACCCTGCTCTACCCGAAAGATGGTGGGAGTTGCTGCGGCGCTCCCTGGGTCTCCTGGCGGGGGTGGAAGGGGCCCGGGAAACGGTTCGGGACGAGTGGATCGCGCGGGCCTTTCCCCAGTTCCTCGGCATCCCCGCCCCTCCCGAGGTCGCACGCGTCACCGGCCATGGTGACCTCCACTGGGGCAATCTCACCGAGATGCCACTGACCATCCTCGACTGGGAACGCTGGGGCCGCGTCCCTCTTGGCTACGACCCCGGTCTCCTCCACGCGTACAGCCTCGGTGTACCGCTCGTGGCCGCGCGCATCCGCATGCAGTTCGCCGATGTACTCGACACCCCCGAGGGTCGCACCGGCGAGCTGGCGGCGCTCGCCGAAATGCTCCAGGCCGTGGCGCGCGGCTTCTACGCCTCACTCGCCCCGCTTCTCCTGGCCCGGGCGGAGGAGCTGACCGGGGTTCGGCCACCTGCGCCACGGCTGGCAGGATGACTGTCCGGCGGTTCCGCCCTGTGAGCGTGCCGAGCGGTACGGGCGGTGCGTTGCGTGCCGGCTGACGTCATGTCGGCCGCCCGGCATGACAGCGGCCCGGCCGCTCAAGACGGCCGGGCCACGGTGGTGTTCAGGGGTGCCGGGTCAGATCAGGCCCTGTGCCAGCATCGCATCGGCGACGAGTTCGAAGCCGGCGATGTTGGCGCCGACCACGTAGTTGCCGGGGCTGCCGTAGCGCTCCGCGGTGGTGTAGCAGGAGTCGTGGATGTGGCGCATGATCTCCGCGAGGCGCTCCTCGGTGTGGGCGAAGGTCCAGGAGTCCCGGGAGGCGTTCTGCTGCATCTCCAAGGCGCTGGTCGCCACGCCGCCCGCGTTGGCCGCCTTGCCGGGGGCGAAGGCGACGCCCGCCTCCTGGAAGACGCGTACGGCCTCCGGTGTGGTGGGCATGTTGGCACCCTCGGCGACCGCCTTCACGCCGTTGCGCACCAGGGCCACGGCGTCGGCCTCGTGGAGTTCGTTCTGGGTGGCGCAGGGCAGGGCCACGTCGCAGGGGACGTTCCAGACGCCGGTGCCGGGGACGTACTTGACGTGCTCGCCGCGACGTTCCGCGTACTCGGAGACGCGGCCGCGGCCGGCCTCCTTGACCTCCTTGAGGAGGGCGAGGTCGATGCCCTTCTCGTCCACGATGTAGCCGGAGGAGTCGGAGCACGTCACCACGGTCGCGCCGAGCTGCTGGGCCTTCTCGATCGCGTAGATCGCGACATTGCCCGAGCCCGATACGACGATGCGCTGGCCGTCGAGGGACTCGCCCCGGCTGCGGAGCATCTCGGCGGTGAACATGACGCAGCCGTAGCCGGTCGCCTCGGTGCGTGCCTGGGCGCCGCCCCAGCCGAGGCCCTTTCCGGTCAGTACGCCGGACTCGTAGCGGTTGGTGATCCGCTTGTACTGGCCGAACAGATAGCCGATCTCCCGGCCGCCGACGCCGATGTCACCGGCGGGGACGTCGGTGTACTCGCCGAGGTGGCGGTGGAGCTCGGTCATGAACGACTGGCAGAACCGCATGATCTCGGCGTCCGAGCGGCCCTTGGGGTCGAAGTCCGCGCCGCCCTTGCCGCCGCCGATGGGCATGCCGGTGAGCGCGTTCTTGAAGATCTGCTCGAAGCCGAGGAACTTCACGATGCCGAGGTTGACCGAGGGGTGGAAACGGAGCCCGCCCTTGTACGGTCCGAGCGAGCTGCTGAACTCGACCCGGAAGCCGCGGTTCACATGGATGTCGCCGGAGTCGTCGGACCACGGCACCCGGAAGATGAGCTGGCGCTCGGGCTCGCAGACGCGCTCGATGATCTTGGCGTCCACGAACTCGGGACGCTTCGCGAGGACCGGGCCGAGGGTCTCCAGGACCTCCCGGACCGCCTGGTGGAACTCCTTCTCGCCCTGGTTGCGCCGGAGGATCTCGGCGTACAGCGGCTCGATGACGCGGTTCTCGGTGGCGTGCGGGGTTACGGAATCAGGGGTGGCCTGCATATGGGGTCAAGACCTTCCGTCGATGGGCATCGCGCGCGAAGGCGCCCCCGTCCCAGGGGGCGCCAGCGGTCCCCCCTCCCCATTGAGGGCGTCGCCCAGACATCGCACGCTCTGCGGCTCACGGAAGCGACGTACAGAACCGTTGTGGCGTATGTATTCTCCCAGCCTCTCCGGAGGTTCGTTCAAGTGGACCCGCGTAATGGGGCCCGATCCCTACGGCCGGGCCTCGCGGCGCAGCATCCACAACCCCGCCCCGGACGCGAGGACGACCAGCCCGGAGACCACGCTCAGCGCGATGTGCAGACCGTTGTCCTCCATCAGGTTGAGCGAGACGTTCGCGACGATCGCAGCGCAGAGCACGATCCAGAGCAGTGCTTTCATGGGATTCCTCCGTGTCCGGGTGATGCGTCCATTCTGGTGGCCGGATGCGGTCGCCACGAGGGGCCGGTCCCCCGGCTCCATGGTGTAGCCGGCTACACCACGAAGCGGTGCGTAGGGTTTGCCGGGTGCGGATCAGCGAGAGCACCGGGGCGCGCGACGGGGAACACCACAGGCAGGACGCGCGGGGCTCCACCGCAGCGGACCCGGGCTCGGCGCGGTGGTGGGTGCCGGGTGTCGCCGTGCTCGTCGTCGTGCCGCTGTACGTGCTGTGGGCGCGGGTGCTGGCCACCGGCGGCGGTGATCTGGCGGCGCAGCTCGCCTGGGCCGGCTTCGCCTTCCGGCATCCGGGGTCCGCGTACAACCTCTCCTGGTACGGAGGGATGCACACCGCCAACTACAGCCTGCTGACGCCACCGCTCATGGCGGTGTTCGGGGTGCGGGCGGTGACGGTCGCCGCGGGGCTCTGCGGGTCGTGGGCGCTGGGGCGGCTCTGTGTGGTCGGCGGGGTGCGGTGGCCGGTCGCGGTCGCGGTGCTGGGCTCGCTGACGCTCTGGTGCAATGTCGCTTCCGGACGCACCACGTTCGCGGTGGGCGTCGCGATCGGGCTGGTCGCGCTGCTGTGCGTACGGCGCGGTACGGGCATGGCGGCCGGGTGCGCGGCGGCCTGCGCGGCGCTGGCGACGGCGGCGAGTCCGGTGGCGGGGCTGTTCCTGGTGGTGGCGGGCGCGGCGTACGGGCTGGGCCGGCAGTGGCGGCGCGCGGCCGTGCTCGTCGTGCCGCCGTTCGTGGTGGTGGCCGCGACGACGCTGGCGTTCCCGTTCACCGGCGAACAGCCGATGGCGGCGCGCAGCCTGTGGACGCCGTTGGCGGCCTGCGCGGTTCTGTGGTTCGCGGCGCCGCGCGAGGGCGGCTGGCGGGTGGTCCGGTTCGCGGGCGTGGTGTACGCGGCCGGCGTCGTCCTGACCTTCCTGATCCCCTCCCCCATCGGGACGAACGTGGAGCGGCTGGTGGGGCTGGCCGGACCGCCGGTGCTGCTGGCGGCGCTGCTGACCGTGCTGCCGAGGTGGGCGCGGGGCGGTACGGCGGTGCGGGTGCAGGCCGTGCTGCTCGCCGGGACGCTGGTGTACAACTCCGGCTGGCTGATCAACAAGACCGATGACGACCTGCGGGTGTCCGGTTCCGTGCCCGCCTGGGCGGAACACACCGACGGTGTGGTGGCCGAGCTGCGGCGGCTCGGTGCCGAGCGGATGCGGGTGGAGGTCGTACCGGCCCGCAACCACCGCGAGGCGACGGTGCTCGCGCCGTACCTGAACATGGCGCGCGGCTGGAACCGGCAGCTCGACGTGGCGCGCGGACGGCTGTTCTACGAGGGGAAGCCGACCCCGGCGGCGTACCGGGCCTGGCTGGACCGGTGGGCCGTGGGCCTCGTCGTGCTGCACAACGGCAGGCCGGACGGGCCGGCCGAGGCGGAGGCCGCGATCGTCCGGCGCGACGCCGACTGGCTGGAGCCGGTGTGGCAGGACGCGCAGTGGCGGATCTACCGGGTACGTGACGCCGTACCGCTGGTCTCCGCGCCGGGCACCGTCGTCCGCGGGGACGATGCCTCCCTGGTGGTACGGATGCCCGCGGCCGGGTCGGTGACGGTCCGGATCGCCTACTCGCCGTGGTTGCGGGCGGACGGCGGCGGGTGTCTGCGGCAGGACGGCGAGTGGACGCGGCTGACGGTGGCGCGGGGCGGGGAGTACCGGCTCGATTCGCCCTATCGGCTGTGGCCGTTCGGGTCCTGCTGATGGGGCCCACGGACGGGGCGGGCGGCACTTCGCGGGTACGGGACGGGCACGGGCAGGGCACGGCACGGGACGGGCACCCGCACGGGGATCAGTCGGTGACGCCGAGGTCCTGGCGCATCAGCTCCCGCATCGTGTCGAGGCACGGGTCGGCCGCCTTCAGGTGCTCCAGGGCCTGCTCGACGTTCTCGCCGTCGCGGGCGACGCCCCGGTCGAGGCGTTTGACGGTGGCGTCCCCGGCGGCGAGCACCCGGTTGAGGTCGCGGGACGCCTGCAGTATCCGTTCGGGGACGATCATCTGCGCCTCGGCGTAGCGGTCGCGGTGGTCGAGGCGGGCCTCTTCGAGCTGGGTGCGTTCCTGGTCCGTGTAGACACCGTCGCGGAGCCGGTGCAGGGCGTCCTTGAGGAGGGTGTGGAACTGCCGGGAGGCCCGGTTCATGGCCGTGTACTGGGTGCGCCGCTCCTCGAACTTCCGCCGCTCGTCGGCCAGTCGGGCCTCCTCGGCGCGCTGGCGTGCGGTCAGCCGCTGCGCGAACACCGGGGCGAGGAGGGTGCCGAGCACTCCGACTACTGCGGTGATCATGGCGGTGATGGCGGCGGTCATGGCTGCGAGCGTAATGCGGGGCGAGAGGTGGTGTGAGTGCGGTTCCCGGGCCCACGGTGACGATGCATCAGACATGATGCTGTCATGACAATTCCACGGGGTGAGGGGCATGCCCGGAATGCCGCCGGACCACCTCTGCCGACGGCTCGCGCGGCCCTCCCGCCCTCGCCCGGGTACCACGCCGAACCGCGCTCGGCGCGCGTACCGCCGCGTGCGGGCGACATGCGCCGCTATCTCGCCGTCGGCCTCGACTGCTACCTCTGCCTGCTCACCGCCGGTCTGGTCGCCCGGCCGCACGTGGACACGGCCCGGGTGACCGAGGCGGTCGGCCTGCTGCTCGGTCCGACGCTCGCGTTCTCGTTCCTCAACCAGGTCGCCCTCACCGCGCTCACCGGGGCCGGCCTGGGCAAGCTGATCATGGGGATACGGGTGGTCAGGCTGCCCGACGCCGGGCGCCCGGGCCCCTGGCTGCTGCTGCGGCGCTGGCTCTACGGGCTGTGCCGACTGCCGCTGCAACCCTGGTACGGACTGCGCTCGTTGCTCCCGGACCCCGGTACCCCGCCCCGCACCACGCTCTGGAGCAGCGGGAGCAGGGAGAACGGCGGGAGCAGGGGGAACGGCAGGCCGCACACCGATCCACTGGGGCTGCGCCAGGTCCGCCACAGCGACCTCGCCGCCCACCGGGCCGCCACGGCCACCCACCGCTGAGACCGGGACCGGATCGCCGCAGCGCGCCCCCGAAGGCATACGAACGCCGGAGGCGGCGGCACCGCGGATCCGAGGGGATCCGGGTGCCGCCGCCTCCGTACGGGGGTCCGGGGACCGGTCGTCGCCGGGTGCGAACACCGGCGGCTCGCGCCGGGACGGCGCGTGGGGTGGGCTCAGCCCTGGGAGCCCGCCGTCCACTCCGCCCAGCTCATGTTCCAGCCGTTGAGACCGTTGTCGGGGGTGATGGTCCGGTCCGGGGAGTTCTTGACGATGACCACGTCGCCGACCATGGAGTTGTTGTAGAACCACGCGGCGGGCTGGTTGGCGTCGCCCGCGCCCTTCACATCGGCGAGGCCGACGCAGCCGTGGCTGGTGTTGGCGCTGCCGAAGATCGACCGCGCGCCCCAGTAGTTGCCGTGGAGGAAGGTGCCCGAGGTGGACAGCCGCATGGCGTGCGGCACGTCCTTGATGTCGTACTCGCCCTTGCCGTCGGAGTCGGTGAAGCCGACCGTCGCACCGTTCATCCGGGTCTCCTTGAACTTCTCGGAGATCACCATCTGCCCGTTGTACGTGGGGTTGTCGGGGGAGCCGGCAGAGATCGGGATGGTCTTGATCGTCTTGCCGTCCCGGGTGACGGTCATCATCTTCGTGTTGGCGTCGACCGTCGAGACCTGGTTGCGGCCGACCTTGAAGGTGACCGTCTTCTGCTGCACTCCGAAGACGCCGTCCGCGCCCTCGACGCCGTCCAGCGCGAGCTTCAGCGTGACGGTGGAGCCGCTCTGCCAGTACTGCTCGGGACGCAGGTCGAGACGCTGGGAGTTGAACCAGTGGCCGACGACCTGCTGACCGCTGCTGGACGTCACGGTGATACCGGCCTCGACGGCCTTCTTGTCCGTGATCGCCTTGTTGAAATTGATCGAGACGGGCATGCCGACGCCGACCGTGGAGCCGTCCTCGGGGGTGAAGTTCCCGATGAAGCTGTTGGCGGGCGAGACGGTGGTGAAGGAGGAGTTCTCGTGCGCCTCGCGGCCCTTGGAGTCCTTCGCCGTCGCGCTGATCTTGTACGTGGTCGAGCGCTCCAGCTGGACGTCCGGCTTCCAGCTCTTGCCGTCGGCGGCGAGCGTGCCCTTGACCGCGGCTCCGGCCGTCGTGGTCATGGTGACCTCGGACAGCGTGCCCTTGGCGACGGTGACCTTCGCGTCGTTGTTGATGCTCGCGTTGGTCGCGCCGTTCTTCGGCGAGATCGTTATCTGTGCTTCCGACGCGTCCTGGGCTGCCGCCTTGTCGACCTCGGACGCCTGCGACTTCTTCGAGCCCTCGGCACTGCTGTCGCCGCTGTCGTTGCAGCCGGTGAGCACCAGAACACCGCCGAGCAGTGCGGACGCGGCCATCAGGCCCCTGCGCCGCTTGCTGTCCGTCATCACACGCTTCTCCATCGTTGCCGAATCCCCAAAAACCCCGAGCAGAGCCGCCGATCGGCGGAACCCGTCAATGGTCCTAGAACCCATGGAAAGGGTCCTCAGTTCCCCATCCAAGAAAGATGTGGGGAACAACACTCATCGACGCGTCCGCGGTTGCGGTGGTTCCCGACACCGATCACGTAAGGGCGACCGGCGGACGACACCGGCCCCGGCCCGCGTGCGAAGCGCGGTCCGGGGCCGGTGTTCACCAGCTGCTGGTCCCGCCGCTCGCGGCGACGTGACCGTCGTCGTCCTCACCCATTGTGCGGGACGCCGGCACCTCCCCCTGCGCCGTCCTCGTCCTCGACGTCCTCGACGTCCGCACCGTCGTCCTCGTCGTCGAAGTCCCAGGCGTCCGGGTCGTCCGGGTCGTAGTCGACGATCTCGCTGCTCCAGGACGCCTGGGTGAGCTCGACCCCGGGCACCTCGCCGACCAGGTCGAACGGGTCGACGAGGGAGGCGAGGGCCTCCGCTCCGTCCTCCCGTACGGCGCCCTCGGCGCGCACGCGCTCCTCGGCGAACTCGCCGCCCGGCTCCCCGTACTCGGCGGCGATCGACTCCAGGGCGGTACCGCTGAGGGCGTCGGGGTCCGTGATCTCCAGCACCATTTCGACTCGAAGCCGAACATAACGTGATGACTCAGAAGTGCTCATGTGCCGGAGCGTAAGCTCCCCGTGCTCCCGGCTTTCCCGCGACCCGCTGCTTTCACTAGCATCGGCGCACATGCCTAACTCACAGCTGTGACAAGGGGGATCGTTCCGTGGTCGTCGCTCGCCGCCCGCTCCTGACCGCCACCGCCGCGGCCACGTTGCTGGCCGCCCTGTGGTTCGTACCGTCCGCCAACGCGACGGACGATCCGGCCGGCGCACCAGGCGCACGGAGCGAACCGGCCACCACCGCCGAGGACTCCGCGGCCGGCCCGAAGCTGGCCGACACCGGGACCGGGGTCGACACCACCCCGTATCTGATCGGCGGAGTGGCGTTCCTGGGCATCGGTGCGGCGTTCGTCTCCCACTCCGCCCGCCGCACCGGCACCCTGTCCGCCTAGCCCCGCCGCACCGGCACCCTGTCCGCCTAGCCCCGCCGGACAGGGCAATGCGCCTAGGCGAGCGGGCCGGTCACCGGCTCGACCGCCGCGACCAGCTTGCCCGCGCGCACGAACGCGTCCGCCGCGGCCAGGTCCGGCGACAGGAAGCGGTCCGGGCCCGGCCCCTGGACCCCCGCCGCCCGCAGCGCCTTGATGGCGGCCTGCGAGGCGGGCGCGGGGGTGAGGCCCCCGGCGGCGCGCAGCTCGATGGCGCGGGTCGCCGCGTAGAGCTCCACGGCGACGATCCGGGCGAGGTTGTCGACGGCGGTACGGAGCTTGCGCGCCGCCGACCAGCCCATGGAGACGTGGTCCTCCTGCATCGCGGAGGACGGGATCGAGTCGGCCGAGGCGGGCACCGCGAGCCGCTTCATCTCACTGACCAGGGCGGCCTGGGTGTACTGGGCGATCATCAGCCCGGAGTCCACCCCGGCGTCGTCGGCGAGGAACGGCGGCAGTCCGTGCGAACGGTTCTTGTCCAGCAGCCGGTCGGTGCGGCGCTCGGTGATGGAGCCGAGGTCCGCGGCGACGATCGCCAGGAAGTCGAGTACGTACGCGACGGGGGCGCCGTGGAAGTTGCCGTTGGACTCGACCCGGCCGTCGGGCAGGACGACGGGGTTGTCGACGGCGGAGGCCAGCTCGCGGTCCGCGACGATCCCGGCGTAGTCGAGGGTGTCGCGGCCCGCGCCGTTGACCTGGGGGGCGCAGCGCACCGAGTACGCGTCCTGCACGCGGGGCGCGTCGTCCTGGTGGTGGCCGGTGAGGCCGGATCCGGCGAGGACCCGCAGCATGTTGTCGGCGCTGACGCCCTGGCCCGGGTGCGGGCGGATGGCGTGCAGCTCCGGGGCGAGCACCTTGTCCGTGCCGAGCAGCGCCTCCAGGGAGAGGGCGGCGGTGATGTCGGCGGAGGTGTAGAGGTTCTTCAGGTCGGCCAGGGCCATCACGAGCATGCCGAGCATGCCGTCGGTGCCGTTGAGGAGGGCGAGGCCTTCCTTCTCGCGCAGCTCGACCGGGGTGATGCCGTGGGCGGCGAGCAGTTCGCCGGCGGGGCGCACGGTGCCGTCGGGGCCCTCCGCGTCGCCCTCGCCCATCAGTGTCAGGGCGCAGTGGGAGAGCGGGGCCAGGTCGCCGGAGCAGCCGAGCGAGCCGTACTCGTGGACGACGGGCGTGATGCCCGCGTTGAGGACGTCGGCCATGGTCTGCGCGACCTCGGGGCGTACGCCGGTGCGCCCGGAGGCGACCGTCTTCAGCCGCAGGAACATCAGGGCGCGGACAACCTCGCGCTCGACGCGCGGCCCCATGCCGGCGGCGTGCGAGCGGACGATGTTGCGCTGGAGCTGGGCGCGGAGGTCCTGGCTGATGTGCCGGGTGGCCAGCGCGCCGAATCCGGTGGAGACGCCGTAGACCGGCTCGGGCTTGGCGGCGAGCGCGTCCACGATCTCGCGGGCGGCGGCGAGCGCGTCGACGGCGGCGGCGGAGAGCTCGACGCGGGCGTTGCCGCGGGCCACGGCGATGACGTCCTGAGCGGTGGTGCCGGACGTCCCCACCACGACTGTATGCATATCCATATTCAGAAGCGTACGGACTGAATCCCTTCATGTCACTAGTGGTCGCGCGCTTGACCCCTTACCTGCCGGCGCGACGCTCAGGGACGACTGCCGCGCAGGTGGCGGCGGTCGTGCGGGGGATTGGGCGGCGAGTCGGCCAGCCGGAGCGCCTCGTCGTCGCGCCCCGCCACCACCGGTTCGACCGAGCGGGCCGCCTTCGCCCGGTACTGGGCCGCGTCCGCCAGCCGGAACAGCCGCCGCGCCGACACCACCGGGCCGATCGGATCACCGGTCGACGCGATCCCGCACGCCACCCCGTCCCCCTGATCCAACTCGGCCGCCCGCTCGCAGAGTTCGGTGGCCACCCGGATCACGTCGTCCACCTCCGGACCCATGGTGAGCAGACAGAACTCATCACCGCCGAGCCGCGCCGCGAGGGCGCCGGGCAGCATGGCGCCGCAGCGGGACAGCACCGAGCCAAAACGTTCCAGCAGCCGGTCGCCGACCGCGTGGCCCTGGGTGTCGTTGACCCGCTTCAGACCGTTGAGATCGCAGACCACCAGACTGACCACCGCCCCGTCCGCCCGGTGCCGCTCCACCGCCTCGTCCAGCCGCACGTCGACAGCTCGGCGGTTGGCCAGACCGGTGAGCGGATCGGTGAAGGCGAGCTTGCGGAGCTCTTCGAGCCGTTCGCTCTGGGAGATCCCGGCGGCGACGACCGCGGCCAGCACGGTCGCGAAGTCCGCGTCGGGGCGCCCGAACACCGGCGCCCCCACCGGGCGGGCCACATACAGCTCGCCCCAGGCCCGCCCGTGCAGCACGATCGGCGCGACCACGCAGGAGCCGCGGCCGCGCCGGCGCAGCGCGGCCACCCGCTCCCTGCCGTACCCGCTCCCGTACTCCCGCAGCCCCGCGTCCTCGCCCGGCGCCGCACCGGCCGAGCCGTCGGCGGTCTCGACCCAGGCGTCCGGCTCACCGCCCCCGGCCCACCGTTCGTGCAGGAACTCGGCGATCTCCGGGAACTGGTGCACCGGATACGCCTCGGCCTCGGGGAACTCCTCCTCCCCCTCGGCCCGTTCGCCCGCATTCACCAGCACCCGCAGCTCCCCGCGCCCGCGTTCCCATACCGAGAGCGCGGCGAAGCTGCCGCCCAGCGCCTCGCACGCCCCCAGCGCAGCCGCTCGCCACGACCCCCGCGGGGTGTGTGCCGCCGCCATCGACTGTGCAAGCGAAACCACGGCCCGCAGCCGTGCATCATCACCACCCATCACTACAGCTTATGTAGATTTGTGGTGATTTGATCAGTTTGGGACGCCAGTCGCGTGCGCTTCGTGTCCATTCAGTTACCGAATGTCACTCACCGGGCCAGTTCGGCTTCCTCTTCTCGTTGAACGCGGCCACGCCCTCGGCCCGGTCCCCGGAGAAGGCCACCGAGCGCCAGGCGGCGTCCTCGACTTCCAGACCGGCTCGCAGATCGAGGCCGTGCCCCAGCCGCAGCGCCCGCTTGGCGGCCCGCAGCCCCACCGGGGAGTTGGCGGCGATCCGGCCGGCGAGCGCCAGCGCGGCCGCACGGTCCTGCCCGGCCTCCACCAGCTCGTCGACCAGTCCGCTGTCGAGTGCCTCGGCCGCCTCCACCCGCCGGGCCGTGAAGACCAGTTCGGCAGCGCGCGCCGCACCGATCCGCCGCGGCAGCAGCTGCGTACCGCCGCCGCCCGGGATGACCCCGACCGACACCTCGGGCAGTCCGACCACGGCCGTGCGGTCGGCGACGATCAGGTCGCAGGAGAGCGCCAGCTCGAATCCGCCGCCGAGCGCGAAGCCGTGCACGGCGGCGATCGTCGGCATCGGCAGTTCGAGCACGCCGGTGTACGCGGACCGGGCGGTGGGGCGCTGGCGCAGCAACTCGGCGTCGGTGAAGGAGTTCCGCTCCTTCAGGTCCGCGCCCACGCAGAAGGCCCGCTCATGACTGGAAGTGAGGACGGTGACCCGTACGCCGGGGTCGGCGGCGAGCGCGGCGCAGGCGGCTGCGATCGAACGGGCCATGTCCGTGGACACGGCGTTCATCGCCTTGGGCCGGTCGAGGACCAGCTCGGCGACGTGTTCCTGCCCCTCGTGGACCCGTACGACGACGAATTCCCCGAACCGCTGCTCGGACGTGACGGTCATGACTTCACCCCTCCGGTTAACGATCGTTACCGGAGGGATCCTATGGCGCGGCCCGGACAACGGCCCCGGGTGCGTCCGGGCCAGGGGTTCAGGAGGTGGCGCGCCGGGCCAGCAGCCAGGGCTCCACCACGCCGAGGCCGCGCACCG
This sequence comes from Streptomyces gelaticus, assembly GCF_014649535.1. Taxonomy (GTDB): domain Bacteria; phylum Actinomycetota; class Actinomycetes; order Streptomycetales; family Streptomycetaceae; genus Streptomyces; species Streptomyces gelaticus. Next base: position 290,050 of record NZ_BMTF01000008.1, on the reverse strand, counting down.
GGCGCTGCCACATCGGCTGGAGTCCGTAGCGGTACGTGGGCAGGGCAGCCGGCTCCATGCCTTCCCGGCGTTCCTTCTCGGCCACCGCGGCCTCCTGGGCCGCCTGCGCCTCGGAGGCCGGGGCGTCGCCGGTGCGGGTCAGCTCCTCCGCGAAGGCCCCGTCCACCAGCACGGCGTCCTTCGGCGCTATCGAGGTCAGCCGGCTGGCGAGGTTCACCGTCGTACCGAAGACATCGCCCATCCGGGTGGTGACCGTGCCGAACGCGATGCCCACGCGCAGGGCCGGCATGGTCTCGTCATGGGTCATCGCCTCGATCAGGCGCAGCGCGATCTCGGCCGCGGTGCCCGCGTCGTCGGCGGCGAAGAGGACCTCGTCGCCGAGGGTCTTGATGAGACGGCCGCCGTGCGCGGCCACCAGGTCGGCCGAGGTGGTCTCGAAGGCCTCGACCAGCTCGCCGAGTTCCTCCTCCTCCAGCCGCCGGGTCAGCCGGGTGAACCCGACGAGGTCGGCGAAGCCGACGGCCAGCCGGCGGTCGACCATCTCCTCGTCGTCGGCGGCCTGCACGACCCGCCCGGTGGCGGCGGCCAGCTGGCGCCGCCAGACATAGACCAGGAACTCCTGGAGCTCCGGAAGCAGCAGCTCGACCAGCGGGTACGTGACCTCGGTGCGGGTCATTCCGGGCTCGGGCGGCTCGGTCAGCCCTTCCAGGAAGGAGTCGATCTGCCACTCCGCCAGCCGGGCGGTGGTCTGCCCGGTGGACCGGGCCACCTGGATCGCCATCGGTTCGCTGAGCAGCCCCGCCTCGACGAGACCGGCGAGCCGGCGCAGCGCCAGCACATCGGCCTCGGTGAGCGCCTTGGCCTGCCCGATGTCGGCGAAGCCCATGGCCCGCCAGAACCTGGAGGCCAGATCCATCGAGACACCGGCGGTACGGGCCGCCTGGAACGGCGTGTAGCGACGGTCGGCGCCCAGGATCAGCTGCTCCAGCCGGATCGCGAGGGGGTCGTCGGTCGGTTCCGCCGTGTGGTCGACTTCGTGATGCGGTGTCGCGTGGACCGAGGGTTCCGACGGGGGCTGTGCGCCCGCACCGGAGGTCGTGTCGTCGACGGTCACCAGCCGCCTCCTGCCCGTTCCCTGCGCACTGCCCTGCCGATCTGTCGGTGGATCGCCTCAACGATACGGCAGGTGTGCCGTAGCTCACGCCCCTATGGCGTCCGGGAATGTTCCTGGGTGGGCCGGGGGGCGTGGGTGGTTTCGGCCGGTGGGGGGTTTCCAGGAGGGCACGGTCTTCACCCCCACGAGGCGTCCCGGAACGTTGCCTGGGTGGGCCGGGGGCGTGGGTGGGTTCGGCCGGTGGGGGGTTTCCAGGAGGGCACGGTCTTCACCCCACGAAGCGTCCCGGAACGTTGCCTGGGTGGGCCGGGGGCGTGGGTGGTTTCGGCCGGTGGGTGGTTTCCAGGAGGGCACGGCCTTCACCCCCACGAGGCGTCCCGGAACGTTGCCTGGGTGGGCCGGGGGGCGTGGGTGGTTTCGGCCAGTGGGGGGTTTCCAGGAGGGCATGGTCTCGGGTGGGCCAAGGGTGCGGGTGGGTTCGGCCGGTGGGGGGCCGGGAGGGCATCGTTTTCATGCCCCGGTCACGTGTTCGAACGGGCCGGGAGGCTCGGGCAGGGCAGCCGCCTCCGCCTCAGACCAAGCCGCCTCCCGCGCCCCGCAGGTGGACGATGTCGCCGGCCGACACCGGTTCCTGGAGGCCGTCGTCGGTGGACAGGATCAGGCGGCCGTCGCCGTCGATCGCCACGGCCTCGGCGACGACGGTGCGGTTGCCGGGCAGCTGGGCCCGTACCGTCCGGCCGAGCGTCGCGCAGCCCGCCGCGTACGCCTCCTGGAGGCCGCTCGCCGCCGCGTCGCCCTCCGCCGCACGCCACTGGCCGTACCAGTGATCCAGCGAGCGCAGCACGCCCCGCAGCAGCGTCTCGCGGTCGGTGGAGACGGCACCGGCCAGGGCCAGCGAGCCGGCCGTGGGGGCGGGCAGCTCATCGGCGCGCAGGGAGACGTTGAGGCCCATGCCGACCACGACGCCGTCCCCGGCGAGCTCGGCCAGGATGCCGCCCGCCTTGCGCTCCACGCCCTCCACCGTGACCAGGAGGTCGTTGGGCCACTTCAGTGCGGTGTCGACGCCCGCGGCCCTCGCCAGGCCGGTCGCCGCGGCGACGCCGGTGAGCAGCGGCAGCCAGCCCCACCGTTCTGTGGGGATGTCGCCCGGCTCCAGGTAGACGGAGAAGAACAGGCCCGAACGGGCCGGAGCCGTCCAGGTTCGGTCGAGGCGGCCGCGGCCCGCGGTCTGCTCCTCGGCGACCAGCACGGTGCCCTCGTCGAGCCCGGCCGCCGCGCGCCGGACCAGCTCGGAGTTGGTGGACCCGATGGTCTCCACGACGTCGAGCGAGGTCCACAGCCCGCCCGGCCGCAGGAGTCCGCGGCGCAGCGCGGCGACGTTCAGGGGCGGTCGGTCCAGGTCCGACCAACGGTTCTGTGGCGTATCCGAAGGTGTCATGCAAGCCAGACTAGGTGTGGTAAACGACGCACTGCCGAACCGTATCCGCGCCGATACCCTACGGATCAGTAGGTGTTTCAGTACCTGATCAGCAGCACAGTCGTCCCCGTGACCAGGCAGGGAGCCGCCACCCGATGTCCGAGCCGGAAGAGATCGACATCCACACCACCGCGGGCAAGATCGCGGACCTGCAGCGCCGAATCGACGAGGCGACGCACGCGGGCTCCGCGCGCGCGGTCGAGAAGCAGCACGCCAAGGGCAAGTTGACCGCGCGCGAACGGGTCGACCTGCTGCTCGACGAGGGTTCCTTCGTGGAGCTCGACGAATTCGCCCGGCACCGCTCCACCAACTTCGGCATCGAGAAGAACCGCCCGTACGGAGACGGCGTCGTGACGGGTTACGGGACGGTCGACGGCCGCCCCGTCTGCATCTATTCGCAGGACTTCACCATCTTCGGCGGCTCGCTCGGCGAGGTCTACGGTGAGAAGATCGTCAAGGTGATGGACTTCGCGCTGAAGACCGGCTGCCCGATCATCGGCATCAACGACGGCGGCGGCGCCCGGATCCAGGAAGGCGTGGCCGCGCTCGGACTGTTCGCGGAGATCTTCCGCCGCAATGTGCACGCCTCGGGTGTCGTGCCGCAGATTTCGCTCATCGTCGGACCCTGTGCGGGCGGCGCGGTCTACTCCCCCGCGATCACCGACTTCACGGTCATGGTCGACCAGACCTCGCACATGTTCATCACCGGCCCCGACGTCATCAAGACGGTCACCGGCGAGGACGTCGGCTTCGAGGAGCTGGGCGGCGCCCGCACCCACAACACCACCTCCGGTGTGGCGCACCACATGGCGGGCGACGAGAAGGACGCCATCGACTACGTCAAGTCGCTGCTGTCGTACCTCCCTTCGAACAACCTGTCCGAGGCGCCCGCCTTCCCCGAGGCGGCCGATCTCGCCACCACGGACGAGGACCGCGAGCTCGACACCCTCATCCCGGACTCGGCGAACCAGCCGTACGACATGCACACCGCCATCGAACACGTGCTGGACGACGGCGAGTTCCTGGAGACCCAGGCCCTGTTCGCGCCGAACATCATCACCGGCTTCGGGCGCGTCGAGGGCTACCCGGTGGGCATCGTCGCCAACCAGCCGATGCAGTTCGCCGGCTGCCTGGACATCAACGCGAGCGAGAAGGCCGCGCGCTTCGTCCGCACCTGCGACGCCTTCAACGTGCCCGTGCTGACCTTCGTGGACGTCCCCGGCTTCCTGCCCGGCGTCGACCAGGAGTACGGCGGCATCATCCGCCGCGGCGCCAAGCTGATCTACGCCTACGCCGAGGCGACGGTCCCGCTGATCACCGTGATCACCCGCAAGGCGTTCGGTGGCGCGTACGACGTCATGGGCTCCAAGCACCTGGGCGCCGACATCAACCTCGCCTGGCCGACCGCGCAGATCGCGGTGATGGGCGCGCAGGGCGCGGTGAACATCCTGCATCGCCGGACGATCGCCGCCGCCGAGGACCAGGACGCCACCCGTGCCGAGCTGATCGCCGACTACGAGGACACGCTGCTCAACCCCTACGTGGCGGCCGAGCGCGGTTACGTCGACGCGGTGATCATGCCGTCCGACACCCGCGCCCACATCGTGAAGGGGCTGCGCCAGCTGCGTACCAAGCGGGAGTCGCTGCCCCCGAAGAAGCACGGCAACATCCCCCTCTAGAAAGGGTCCTGGCCATGATCAAGGTCGTACGGGGCAACCCGACCCCTGAGGAGCTGGCCGCCGCACTGGCGGTGGTGCGGGCGCGCACCGCGGCGACGTGGTCCGAGGAGCCGTCCGGTGCGCAGGCCGGCGCAGCGGCGCTGCCCGGCCAGTGGTCCGACCCGGGACGCATCGCCCGGCGCACCCGCCATCTGCCGGGGCCGCGCGCCTGGGCCCGGACGTACTGGCCCGGGTAGGCGCGGGGCGGTCGCCGGGAGCGTCCCTTCACGCACGTCCTCAGAGGTCCGGGCCCCTTCGGGTCCGGGCCTCCGGTGCGTCCGGGCGCGATCTGGTCCGTACGCACCACGGCGCCTGAGTACCCGTACTCAGGCGCGCCGTCCGCCGCGACAGCAGGATCGTTTCCATGCTGTGGTCCGACCCCGAGAACAAGCCGCCGAAGGAACTGCGCGACGCCCAGGCCATGATGCGCCGCGCGGGGCTGGTGCTCGCTCTCGCGATGGTGGTCGCGATGTTCGCGGTCGGGATGCGCTGAGCGGGGCCGGGGCCGGTCCGCCTCTTCTACGATGGCGCGTATGACTGATCAGCGCCGTCTCGTGCTCGCCTCCGCCTCCCCCGCCCGCCTCGGTCTGCTGCGGCAGGCCGGCTTCGCGCCCGAGGTGGTCGTCAGCGGAGTGGACGAGGACGCGCTGAGCGCCCCGACACCGGCGGAGCTGGCGCTGGTGCTCGCGGAGGCCAAGGCCGCGGCGGTGGCCGGGCGGGCGGAGACGGCGGGTGCCCTGGTCATCGGCTGCGACTCGGTGCTCGAACTGGACGGCGAGGCGCTCGGCAAGCCGGCCGACGACGAGGAGGCCATCGCTCGCTGGAAGTCCATGCGGGGCCGGGCCGGGGTGCTGCGGACGGGCCACAGCGTGATCGACACCGCGACCGGGCGCACCGCTTCGGCGACCGCCTCCACGACCGTCCGCTTCGGCGAACCGACGGACGCCGAGATCGCCGCCTATGTGGCCACCGGCGAGCCGCTCCATGTCGCGGGCGCCTTCACCCTGGACGGCCGCTCGGCCCCGTTCGTCGACTCCATCGAGGGCGACCACGGCAATGTCATCGGGCTCTCGCTGCCGCTGCTGCGCCGGCTGCTGGGCGAGCTGGGGATCTCCGTCACCGAGCTCTGGGTCCGAGAGCCGTAGCGGGCCGGCTCAGACCGGCGCCGGGGCGCCCGCTCCGGCGTCGTCGGCGGGCTCGTCCGACCGGGTGCCGTATGCCACCAGCGTCAGCACTATCAGCCCGAGCACCACCATCAGGAACGCGAAGGCGCTCCAGCCGACCAGGCCGACCGTCAGCGCGCCCAGCATCCCGTGCACCACGGCGCAGAGGATCAGGACGACGCGGGCGAGGCGGCCGGGGGCCCGGTCGCGGATACCGGCCAGCAGCAGGAGCAGCCCGCACAGCAGCAGGTACAGGCCGAAGACGCCGCCCATCACCCAGGTGCCGTTGGACATGACTGCGGGGTCCGTCCCGGCCAGCGACATGTCCTGGTTCTTGACCACCGTCGCCAGGATGCCGTTGATGAGCACGATGCCCACGGCTTCCACGAACAGCACGATCGCGGCCACGAACGCCACCGGTCTGCGCACCACGGTGTTCACCCCCTGTTACCTGCAGTACGTGCGATAGCGCGGACCCTACTAACGGGTAATGCTCCGGACAAGGGCCCGGGCGATCTCCGGCTCCGCCACGCGCGCCACGCGTGCGCGGGCGCACTCCTCCCGCACCCCCCTGACCGCGACTCTCGTACGTCGCGCAAAGAATCGTTCGCCCATTAGTGGGGACTCGACAAAGAAACGCAAAAAGTCGCAGCTCGTACGAACAGAGACCTGGACCACACCTCGTGGCTACTGTTCGGTCATGAATCCCGGCGTACCGTGGTGCCACAAGGGATTTCGCGACTTGAGCAAGCCTCGAATCACACTCCGTGTGGGCAAGCTCACCATTGGGGACGGGTCGTAGGGCCGTGTCGGTAGTCCCTAAACTCAGCTTGTTTCAAGGAGGGAGCCATCGTGCGCAAGGTGCTCATCGCCAACCGTGGCGAAATTGCTGTCCGTGTTGCTCGGGCATGCCGGGATGCCGGGATCGGGAGCGTGGCCGTCTACGCAGACCCGGACCGCGACGCTCTGCATGTGCGCGCGGCCGACGAGGCATTCGCTCTGGGCGGTGACACCCCGGCCGCCAGCTATCTGGACATGGCCAAGGTGCTCCAGGCTGCCAAGGACTCCGGGGCCGACGCGATCCACCCGGGCTACGGCTTCCTGTCGGAGAACGCCGAGTTCGCCCAGGCCGTGCTCGACGCGGGCCTGACCTGGATCGGCCCGCCGCCGCAGGCGATCCGCGACCTCGGCGACAAGGTCGCGGCGCGGCACATCGCGCAGCGTGCCGGGGCCCCGCTGGTGGCCGGCACGCCCGACCCGGTCGAGGGCTCCGCCGAGGTCGTGGCCTTCGCCGAGCAGCACGGGCTGCCGATCGCGATCAAGGCCGCCTTCGGTGGCGGCGGTCGCGGGCTGAAGGTGGCGCGCACGCTGGAGGAGATCCCGGAGCTGTACGACTCCGCGGTCCGTGAGGCGGTCGCGGCGTTCGGCCGGGGCGAGTGCTTCGTGGAGCGTTACCTCGACCGGCCGCGCCACGTCGAGACCCAGTGCCTGGCCGACACCCACGGCAACGTGGTCGTGGTCTCCACCCGTGACTGCTCGCTCCAGCGCCGCCACCAGAAGCTGGTCGAGGAGGCCCCGGCCCCCTTCCTGAGCGACGAGCAGAACGCGGAGCTGTACGCGGCGTCCAAGGCCATCCTCAAGGAGGCCGGCTACGTCGGCGCCGGCACGGTGGAGTTCCTGGTCGGCATGGACGGCACCATCTCGTTCCTGGAGGTCAACACCCGCCTCCAGGTCGAGCACCCGGTGACCGAGGAGGTCAGCGGCCTCGACCTGGTACGCGAGATGTTCCGCATCGCCGACGGCGAGGAGCTGGGCTACGACGACCCGGCCGTGCGCGGGCACTCCTTCGAGTTCCGGATCAACGGCGAGGACCCGGGCCGCGGCTTCCTGCCCGCTCCGGGCACCGTCACCACGTTCGCCCCGCCCACCGGCCCCGGCATCCGCCTCGACGCGGGCGTGGAGTCCGGCTCCGTCATCGGTCCCGCCTGGGACTCGCTGCTGGCGAAGCTGATCGTGACCGGCGCGACCCGCGAGCAGGCGCTCCAGCGCGCCGCCCGTGCGCTGGCCGAGTTCAACGTCGAGGGCATGGCCACCGCCATCCCGTTCCACCGCGCGGTCGTCACCGACCCGGCGTTCACCAGCGAACCGTTCCAGGTCCACACCCGCTGGATCGAGACCGAGTTCGTCAACGACATCAAGCCCTTCACCGCCACCGCCGAGGCGGAGGCCGAGGAGGAGACCGGCCGCGAGACGGTCGTCGTCGAGGTCGGCGGCAAGCGCCTGGAGGTCTCCCTGCCCTCCTCGCTCGGCATGAGCCTGGCCCGTACCGGACTCGCCGCGGGAGCCAAGCCCAAGCGCCGCGCCGCGAAGAAGAGCGGCTCGGCGGTCTCCGGCGACACCCTGGCGTCCCCGATGCAGGGCACCATCGTCAAGATCGCGGTCGAGGAGGGCCAGCAGGTCCAGGAGGGCGACCTGATCGTCGTCCTGGAGGCCATGAAGATGGAGCAGCCGCTGAACGCGCACCGCTCCGGCACCGTCAAGGGTCTGGCCGCCGAGGTCGGCAGCTCGATCTCCTCCGGCGCCGTCATCTGCGAGATCAAGGACTGACCGGGCGGTACCCGACGTCCCACCGGGCCTCCGCCGAGTCGCGCGACTCGGCGGGGGCCTCTGCCGTGCGCCGCTCCGCGCTGCCTCACCGCTCCCGGGCGTGCGATGGCATCCTGGACCCCGGGGCGGAAGAAAGTGAGGACTGCGCCATGGCGATCAGTGCGGCACGGGCGTCGGCCCGGCCGATGCGTGCCGACGCACGCCGGAACTACGACCGGCTGCTGAACGAGGCCCGGACCGCTTTCGCGGAGCACGGCACCGACGCGTCCCTGGAGGACATCGCGCGACGCGCGGGCGTGGGCATCGGGACGCTGTACCGGCACTTCCCGAACCGGCACGCGCTGATGAACGCGGTGTTCCAGGAAGCCCTGTCGTCCCTGATCACCCGTTCCCGTGAACTCGCGGGGGCCGAGCGGCCGTGCCGGGGCCTGGTGGAGTGGCTGGGTGCGATCATCACCCACGCGGGTGAATACCGCGGGCTCGCACAGGCGCTCATGTCGACGTCGCGGGACGAGACTTCGGCCCTGGCGCAGTGCAATGTGCCGTTGCGCGAGGCGGGGGCGGTGCTGCTGGCGCGGGCACAGGCGGGCGGTGACGTGCGGTCGGATGTGTCGATCGACGACCTGATGAAGCTGACGAACGCGATCGCGCTGGCCGCCGAACAGTCGCCGGACGACCCGGAGTTGGCGGAGCGGTTGCTGATGCTCACCTTGCAGGGGCTGAAGGGGCCGAACGCGGAGGGGTGTTGAGGGGCGGGGGCGGTGCGTTGCGGTCCGCCGCCCGGGGCGTCCCTGCCCGCCCCTTCCCACAACCGGGGCTCCACCCCGGACCCCGCGCCTCGAACGCCGGTGAGGCCGGGATTTCGCCCCGGCTGCTACCTGCGCCGCAGGTCCGCGACCCTCGCCCGGTCTCCCGGGCCCTGGCCCGGTTCCGTCAGGGACGCCGCGCTCCGCAGCTGCTGCGGGCCCCCGGCCCCGGGGCCGCTCCCGTGGGTGCGGCGTTGTCCGGGCAGGGGCATGTCGCGTCGGCCCTGCCTGCCGTGCGGGAGGGGTTCGGCCGCTGCGGGGCCGCTGCCCGCACCCGCCACCGCGATCTGCACTCCCTGGTCCGCCAGGGCCTGCAGTTCGGCGGCGGCGCGGTCGTCGTGACCGGGGGGTTCGTCCGTCACCAGGCGGGTGATGAGGTCCGTCGGCACCGTCTGGAACATGGTGTCGGAGCCGAGCTTGGTGTGGTCGGCGAGGACCACCACCTCCGCGGCGGCCTGTACCAGCGCCCGGTCCACGCTCGCGGAGAGCATGTTGGACGTGGAGAGGCCGCGCTCCGCGGTGAGCCCGCTCCCGGAGAGGAACGCGCGCGAGACCCGCAGGCCCTGGAGCGACTGCTCGGCGCCGCTGCCCACCAGGGCGTAGTTGGAACCGCGCAGGGTGCCGCCGGTCATCACCACCTCCACCCGGTTGGCATGGGCCAACGCCTGGGCGACCAGCAGGGAGTTGGTGACGACGGTCAGGCCGGGGATCCGCGCGAGCCGGCGGGCCAGCTCCTGCGTGGTCGTACCGGCGCCGACGACGATGGCCTCGCCCTCTTCGACGAGACCGGCGGCCAGGTCGGCGATGGCCGTCTTCTCCGCGGTGGCGAGATGGGATTTCTGCGGAATGCCGGACTCCCGCGTGAAACCGCCCGGCAGTACCGCACCGCCGTGCCGGCGGTCGAGGAGTCCTTCTGCCTCCAGTGCCCGCACGTCCCGCCGTACGGTCACTTCGGAGGTCTGGACGACGCGGGCGAGCTCACGGAGCGACACCGCTCCGTTGGCACGCACCATTTCGAGGATCAATTGACGACGTTCTGCAGCGAACACGAAACTGACAGTAACGTGACCGCCCGAGTGTTTTCAGCAGTTTGCGCCGAATAACGGAAGTTGTACATACAAGGGGCCGCCAAGTGGTATAGGCGGCCCCGTTGTTGTTCTGAACCGACCGGACGGCGGTCACCGGGCCGCCCGAGTTGCCGGGAGTTGCCGGGGATCGCCGGGTTCCCGAAGGCGGTTACGCCTCGCCCGCGCGCTTACGGGTGTGCAACTGCCGGGCCACTTCAGCGATCGAACCCGACAGGGACGGATACACGGTGAAGGCGTTCGCGATCTGTTCCACCGTCAAATTGTTGTCGACCGCGATCGAGATGGGGTGAATGAGTTCGCTCGCGCGCGGTGCGACGACACAGCCGCCGACCACGATGCCGGTGCCGGGGCGGCAGAAGATCTTGACGAAGCCGTCGCGGATGCCCTGCATCTTGGCGCGCGGGTTGCGCAGCAGCGGCAGCTTGACCACCCGGGCGTCGATCTTGCCGGCGTCGACGTCGGCCTGGGTGTAGCCGACGGTGGCGATCTCGGGGTCGGTGAAGACGTTCGAGGAGACCGTCTTCAGGTCCAGCGGGGCCACCGCGTCGCCGAGGAAGTGGTACATCGCGATCCGGCCCTGCATGGCGGCGACCGAGGCGAGGGCGAAGATCCCGGTGACGTCGCCGGCCGCGTACACGCCCGGGGCGCTGGTGCGGGAGACCTTGTCGGTCCAGATGTGGCCGGACTCCTTGAGCCGGACGCCGGCCTCCTCCAGGCCCATGCCCGCGCTGTTCGGGATCGCACCGACCGCCATGAGGCAGTGCGAACCGGAGATGACCCGGCCGTCGGCGAGGGTGACCTCGACCCGGTCGCCGACGCGCTTGGCGGCCTGGGCGCGGGAGCGGCCCATGACGTTCATGCCGCGGCGCCGGAAGACGTCCTCCAGTACGGCGGCGGCGTCCGGGTCCTCGCCCGGCAGCACCCGGTCGCGGGACGAGACGAGGGTGACGCGCGAGCCGAGCGCCTGGTAGGCGCCCGCGAACTCGGCGCCGGTCACGCCGGAGCCGACCACGATGAGCTCCTCGGGCAGCTCGTCGAGGTCGTAGACCTGGGTCCAGTTCAGGATGCGCTCGCCGTCGGGGAGCGCGTCCGGTATCTCCCGGGGGTGGCCGCCGGTCGCGATCAGCACGGCGTCGGCGGTGAGCCGCTCCTCCGTGCCGTCCGCGGCGGTCACGACGACCGTGCGGGAGCCGTCGGCGGCCTGGAGGCCCTCCAGCCGGCCGCGGCCGCGCATCACCCGGGCGCCGGCACGGGTGACGGAGGCGGTGATGTCGTGGGACTGGGCGAGCGCCAGGCGCTTGACCCGTCGGTTGACCTTGCCCAGGTCGACGCCGACCACGCGGGCGGCCTGCTCGATGTGCGGGGTGTCGTCGGCGACGATGATGCCCAGTTCCTCGTACGAGGAGTCGAAGGTGGTCATCACCTCCGCCGTCGCGATCAGGGTCTTCGAGGGCACACAGTCGGTGAGCACGGACGCGCCGCCGAGACCGTCGCAGTCGACGACGGTCACCTCCGCGCCGAGCTGGGCGCCCACCAGTGCCGCCTCGTAGCCGCCGGGTCCGCCGCCGATGATCACGATCCGGGTCACGAAAAGTCCGCCTCGCGTATGTCATCCCGCGGCCGTCTGCTGCCCCGGCCGGGGGTCCGGGGGAGTGCCCCGGGGGAATGCAGTACGTACTTCATTGTCCCGCACGCGCCAAGGTGCTTCGCCCCGGGGCCCTCCATACGTGTGCCGGGGGCGTGCGCGCCGGGACCCCGGAGCCGGAAGCGGAACCCCATGAGTGGTCTTCCGCACCGAAATCGTCGTTCCCCCCGTCACCTCCCGTACCCTCGAACCCATGTCGCTCTACGCCGCGTACGCCGGCAACCTCGACGCGCGGCTGATGACGCGCCGCGCACCGCATTCCCCGCTGCGCGGCACCGGCTGGCTCAACGGCTGGCGGCTGACCTTCGGCGGGGAGCAGATGGGCTGGGAGGGCGCGCTCGCCACGGTGGTGGAGGCCCCCCGCTCCCAGGTCTTCGTGGCGCTGTACGACCTGGCGCCGATGGACGAGGACTCCATGGACCGGTGGGAGGGTGTCGGGCTCGACATCTACCGCCGGATGCGGGTGCGGGTGCACACCCTGGACGGCGAGGAGCCGGCCTGGATGTATGTGCTGAACGGCTACGAGGGCGGGCTGCCGTCCGCCCGCTATCTGGGTGAGATCGCCGACGCCGCGGAGTCCGCGGGCGCACCGCACGACTATGTGATGGAACTGCGCAAGCGCCCCTGCTGACCGGCCCACCTGCGCTTTTGTGTGAAAGTACGAGCAAGAGTGCGCAGCGTCTGCACCAGGGCATCTACGCGCGTAGGGAATCACCGGTTACCCTCATCGGCGTGAACGCATCAGTTATTCCGGACCACATCCAGGGCGACCCGTACGCCGCCGCCGCCGACGCCGCCGCCCGCCTGCGCGAGCTGACCGGTGCCGAGACCCACGACGTCGCGCTCGTGATGGGTTCCGGCTGGGCACCCGCGGGCGACGCGCTCGGCGCTCCGGAGGCCGAGTTCCCGGTGACCGAGCTGCCCGGCTTCCCGGCACCCGCCGTCCAGGGGCACGGCGGCACGATCCGCTCGTACCGGACCGGCGACAAGCGCGTCCTGGTCTTCCTCGGCCGCACGCACTTCTACGAGGGCCGGGGCGTCGCCGCCGTCGCGCACGGGGTCCGCACCGCCGTGGCGGCCGGGTGCGGGACCGTCGTCCTGACGAACGGCTGCGGCGGTCTGCGCGAGGGCATGCGCCCCGGTCAGCCGGTGCTGATCAGCGACCACATCAACCTGACGGCGGCCTCCCCCATCGTCGGCGCCAACTTCGTCGACCTGACCGACCTGTACTCGCCGCGGCTGCGCGCGCTGTGCAAGGAGGTCGACGAGACGCTCGAAGAGGGCGTGTACGTCCAGTTCACCGGCCCGCACTACGAGACGCCGGCCGAGATCAACATGGTCCGGGTGATGGGCGGCGACCTGGTCGGCATGTCCACCGTGCTCGAAGCCATCGCCGCCCGCGAGGCCGGCGCCGAGGTGCTGGGCATCTCGCTGGTCACCAACCTCGCGGCCGGGCTGAGCGGGGAGCCGCTCAACCACGAAGAGGTGCTCCAGGCGGGGCGGGACTCGGCGACCCGGATGGGTTCGCTGCTGGCCCGGGTCCTCGAACGCATCTGAGCCGGCCGCGGTTCACGCACCCACCGACGAAGCACCCGCAGAAAGGCGGACACCGTGCTGCAGGACCTCATCGCGCAGGCCAGGACATGGCTCGCGGAGGACCCCGATCCCGAGACCCGCGAGGAGCTCGCCGGGCTCATCGAATCCGAGGATCTCGACGAGCTCGCCGCACGGTTCGCCGGCACGCTGCAGTTCGGGACCGCCGGGCTCCGCGGTGAGCTGGGGGCCGGGCCGATGCGGATGAACCGCTCCGTCGTCATCCGGGCGGCGGCCGGACTCGCCGCGTACCTGAAGGCGCAGGGGCAGACCGGCGGGCTCGTCGTCATCGGGTACGACGCCCGGTACAAGTCCGCCGACTTCGCCCGCGACACCGCCGCGGTGATGACCGGCGCCGGCCTGCGGGCGGCGGTGCTCCCCCGCCCGCTCCCCACCCCCGTGCTCGCGTACGCCATACGGCACCTGGGCGCCGTCGCGGGCGTCGAGGTGACCGCCAGCCACAATCCGCCGCGCGACAACGGCTACAAGGTCTATCTCGGCGACGGCTCGCAGATCGTCCCCCCGGCGGACGGCGAGATCGCCGACGCGATCGCCGCGGTCGGCCCGCTCGACGCAGTGCCCCGCCCCGAAGACGGCTGGGAGGTACTCGGCGACGAGGTCCTGGCGGCCTATCTGGCCCGCACGGACGCCGTGCTCGCCGCCGGTTCGCCGCGTACCGCCCGGGTCGTGTACACCGCGATGCACGGTGTCGGTACGTCCGTGCTGACCGCCGCCTTCGACCGGGCCGGGTTCCCCGCGCCGGTGCTCGTCGCCGAACAGGCCGAGCCCGACCCGGCGTTCCCCACCGTCGCCTTCCCCAACCCGGAGGAGCCCGGCGCGATGGATCTCGCCTTCGCGACCGCGCGCCGCACGGACCCCGACATCGTCATCGCCAACGACCCGGACGCCGACCGCTGCGCCGTCGCCGTCCCGGACCCCGGCGCCGACGGCGGCTGGCGGATGCTGCGCGGGGACGAGGTGGGGGCGCTGCTCGCCGCCCGTCTGGTGGACCGGGGTGCCACCGGTGTCTTCGCCGAGTCGATCGTCTCGTCCTCGCTGCTCGGCCGGATCGCCGAGCAGGCGGGCAACGGCTACGCGGAGACGCTGACCGGGTTCAAGTGGATCGCCCGGGTGGACGGGCTGCGGTACGGGTACGAGGAGGCGCTCGGCTACTGCGTCGACCCCGAGGGCGTACGCGACAAGGACGGGATCACCGCCGCGCTGCTCGTCGCCGAGCTCGCCTCGGTGCTCAAGGAGCAGGGGCGTACGCTCCTCGATCTCCTCGACGACCTCGCGGTCGCGCACGGGCTGCACGCCACCGACCAGCTGTCGGTCCGGGTGAAGGACCTGTCGGTCATCTCCGACGCCATGGCACGGCTGCGCGAGCAGCCTCCGACCACGCTCGCGGGTCTCGCCGTCACCTCCGCCGAGGACCTGGCGCGGGGCACGGCCGAGCTGCCGCCCACCGACGGGCTCCGCTACCGCCTCCGGGGCGCCCGGGTGATCGTCCGCCCGAGCGGCACCGAGCCGAAGCTCAAGTGCTATCTGGAGGTCGTGGTGCCGGTCGGTTCGGCGGACGAACTGCCGGCGGCCCGTGCGAAGGGCGCGGAGCTGCTCGCCGGGATCAAGCGCGATCTGGCGACGGCGGCCGGGATCTGACCGGGGTACGCACATGACTGAGGCCCGCACCGCTCCGGTGCGGGCCTCACCCGTGTCCGGCCTCAGCCGGCCGCGAACAGCACCACGAGCAGCACCGCGCCCACCACGGCCGGCGCGATCACCTCGTACGCCCAGCGCACCGAGACGGACGGCTTCGTGGCGTCCGCGGCCGCCGAGGAGGCACCCGCGCCCGTCTTCGCCCGCTCCACCAGCTCGCGCAGGTCGGCCATGGTCTGGTCGGCCGACGCCATCCGGGCCTTGGTGTCGCGGACATCGGCCTGCACGGACGTACGGTCGTACGGGTCGTCCAGCGACCGCCTCGACTGCTGCCGGGCCGCCTTCTTCCGCTGCCGCAGCGAGACCGGTACCGCCCACAGCTGGTACTTGGCGCCGCCCTCGGTGAACAGCTCGCTCGAATACCCGGCCCGCAGATCGGCGACCTCGGTCCACGGCATGGTGATCGTCCGGAACGGGTTGCGGATCCGGATGCGCCGGTCGTTGGCGAGTACGACGGGCCGCAGCGTGAACGCGACGACCAGCGGCACCGAGGTCAGCATGCCCGCCACCGCCAGCCACCGCACCCGGCCGTCCCCCCGGATCGCGGCGTCCCCGCCGATCCAGAAGATGAGCAGGAGCAGCAGGACGCCCCCGACGATCCCGGCGGGCGAGCGGAAGGTCCGGTCGGCGTACACCGGCTCGGCGGATGGTGTGGGGCTCGTCATGGGCCCGATTCTGCCTGACGGGCGCAAGGGGCGCCGGGGCGGCCGCCCCGGGACCGCACCGTACGCGGAGAGGCGGTCCCCCTGTACAGGTCGCTACGCGCGTAGATATGCTGCTCTGGTGACCATGCCCACCACAGCTCCCGCATTCTCCGACGCGACCGCGTCCGACAGTGCGCTGCGCCGCTTCCTGCACGGGCTGCCCGGCGTCGACGCCGTCGGCCTCGAAGCGCGTGCCGCGTCCCTCGGCACCCGTTCGATCAAGACGACCGCCAAGGCCTACGCCATCGACCTGGCCATCTCGATGATCGACCTGACGACGCTGGAAGGCGCGGACACCCCGGGCAAGGTCCGGGCCCTCGCCGCCAAAGCCGTCAATCCCGACCCGACCGACCGCACGACCCCGCGCACCGCGGCGGTCTGCGTCTACCCCGACATGGCGGCGACCGCCGTCGCCGCGCTGGCCGGTTCCGGTGTGAAGGTGGCGTCGGTGGCGACGGCCTTCCCCGCCGGCCGCGCCGCGCTCGACGTGAAGCTCGCGGACGTCCGCGACGCCGTGGCCGCCGGGGTCGACGAGATCGACATGGTGATCGACCGGGGAGCCTTCCTCTCCGGCCGCTATCTGAAGGTGTACGAGGAGATCCTCGCCGTGAAGGCGGAGTGCGCGCGGGCCGACGGCACCGACGCCCGCCTGAAGGTGATCTTCGAGACGGGCGAGCTCTCCACGTACGACAACATCCGCCGCGCCTCCTGGCTCGGCATGATGGCCGGTGCCGACTTCATCAAGACCTCGACCGGCAAGGTCGGGACGAACGCCACGCCCGCGAACACCCTGCTGATGCTGGAGGCCGTGCGCGACTTCCGCGCGCAGACCGGTGTGCAGATCGGTGTGAAGCCGGCCGGAGGCATCCGTACGTCCAAGGACGCGGTCAAGTTCCTGGTGCTGGTGAACGAGACCGCGGGCGAGGACTGGCTGGACAACCACTGGTTCCGCTTCGGCGCCTCCAGCCTGCTGAACGATCTGCTGATGCAGCGCCAGAAGCTCAGCACCGGCCGTTACTCCGGCCCCGATTACGTGACGGTGGACTGATCCCCATGGCATCTGCATTCGAGTACGCCCCCGCCCCCGAGTCGCGCTCGGTCGTCGACATCGCCCCCTCGTACGGGCTGTTCATCGACGGCGAGTTCAGCGAGGCGGCCGACGGCAAGGTCTTCAAGACCGTCTCGCCCAGCAGCGAGGAAGTGCTCTCCGAGGTCGCGCAGGCCGGTGCGGCCGACGTCGACCGGGCCGTGAAGGCGGCCCGCAAGGCCTTCGAGAAGTGGTCGGCGCTGCCCGGCTCCGAGCGCGCCAAGTACCTCTTCCGGATCGCCCGGATCATCCAGGAGCGCAGCCGCGAGCTCGCCGTCCTGGAAACCCTCGACAACGGCAAGCCGATCAGGGAGACCCGCGACGCGGACCTCCCGCTGGTCGCGGCGCACTTCTTCTACTACGCGGGCTGGGCCGACAAGCTGGACCACGCGGGCTTCGGCGCGAACCCGCGCCCGCTCGGCGTCGCGGGCCAGGTCATCCCGTGGAACTTCCCGCTGCTCATGCTCGCGTGGAAGATCGCCCCGGCGCTCGCCACCGGCAACACGGTGGTCCTCAAGCCCGCCGAGACGACCCCGCTCTCCGCGCTGTTCTTCGCGGACATCTGCCGCCAGGCGGGCCTGCCCAAGGGTGTCGTGAACATCCTCACCGGGTACGGCGACGCGGGCGCCGCCCTCGTCGCGCACGAGGACGTGAACAAGGTCGCCTTCACCGGCTCGACCGCGGTCGGCAAGGCCATCGCGCGCCAGGTCGCCGGCACGGACAAGAAGGTCACCCTCGAACTGGGCGGCAAGGGCGCCAACATCGTCTTCGACGACGCCCCGATCGACCAGGCCGTCGAGGGCATCGTCACCGGCATCTTCTTCAACCAGGGCCAGGTCTGCTGCGCGGGCTCGCGCCTGCTCGTGCAGGAGTCGGTCCAGGACGAGCTGCTGGACGCGCTGAAGCGCCGGCTGTCCACGCTGCGGCTCGGCGACCCGCTGGACAAGAACACCGACATCGGTGCGATCAACTCCGCGGAGCAGCTCGCCCGGATCACCGCGCTCGCCGAGACGGGCGAGGCGGAGGGCGCCGAACGCTGGACCGCCCCCTGCGAACTCCCCTCCGCCGGTTACTGGTTCGCGCCGACACTGTTCACCGGTGTCACCCAGGCGCACACCATCGCCCGCGACGAGATCTTCGGCCCGGTGCTGTCGGTGCTGTCGTTCCGCACGCCCGACGAGGCGGTCGCCAAGGCCAACAACAGCCAGTACGGCCTCTCGGCCGGCATCTGGACGGAGAAGGGCTCCCGCATCCTCGCGGTGGCGAACAAGCTCCGGGCGGGCGTCGTCTGGGCCAACACGTTCAACAAGTTCGACCCGACCTCGCCCTTCGGCGGCTACAAGGAGTCGGGCTTCGGCCGCGAAGGCGGCCGTCACGGCCTGGAGGCGTACCTCGATGTCCGATAACCGTCTGAGCGTCTTCAAGACCTACAAGCTGTACGTGGGGGGCAAGTTCCCCCGCTCCGAGAGCGGCCGGGTGTACGAGGTGACGGACTCGAAGGGCAAGTGGCTGGCGAACGCCCCCCAGTCCTCCCGCAAGGACGCGCGCGACGCGGTCGTGGCCGCCCGCAAGGCGTTCGGCGGCTGGTCGGGGGCGACCGCGTACAACCGCGGCCAGATCCTCTACCGCATCGCGGAGATGCTGGAGGGCCGCAAGGACCAGTTCGTACGGGAAGTGGCGGAGGCGGAGGGCCTGTCGAAGTCCAAGGCGGCGGCCGTCGTCGACGCGGCGATCGACCGCTGGGTCTGGTACGCCGGGTGGACCGACAAGATCGGCCAGGTCGTGGGCGGGGCGAACCCGGTCGCGGGCCCGTTCTTCAACCTGTCCACCCCCGAGCCGACCGGTGTGGTCACGGTCCTCGCCCCCCAGAAGTCCTCGTTCCTGGGCCTGGTCTCGGTCGTCGCCCCGGTGATCGCGACCGGCAACACGGCCGTCGTCGTCGCTTCGGCGGACTCCCCGCTGCCCGCACTCTCGCTGGGCGAGGTGCTGGCCACCTCCGACCTGCCGGGCGGAGTGGTGAACATCCTGTCCGGGCGGACGGCGGAGATCGCGGCGCCGCTCGCCTCCCACCAGGACGTCAACGCCATCGACCTCACCGGCGCCGACGCCGCACTGGCGAAGGAGCTGGAGACCGCGGCGGCGGACAACCTGAAGCGGGTCCTCCGCCCACAGCCTGTGGACGGCGCCGCGGACTGGACGGCCGACCCGGGCACCCACCGACTGACGGCCTTCCTGGAGACGAAGACGGTCTGGCACCCGACGGGCGCCCTGGGCGTCTCGGGCTCCTCGTACTGACCTGCCCCCGCACGGCAACGGCCTGTTCGTCCGGCACCCCGGAGGAACAGGCCGTTCCCAGCCGCTCAGCCGCCGTGCAGCGCCGACGGCAGGTCCTTCAGCGCACCACCACTGGTCAGCGGGTCGGTGACGGCGGCCGTGGACAGCGGCTTGAAGTCGGCGACCTGCGTCCCCACCGCGTTGTCCAGCGGGTCCGTGCCGGTGCCGGCCAGCGGGTCGAGCTGCAGATGCGTCACCGGGGCGATGCCGTTGCCGAGCGAGTGGCCGAGCGTCCCGGTCACCGCGCCCCCGGCGGCATCCCCGGCCTCGCCGAAGCCGGTGCCGGCACCCACGACCGGCACGTGGGGCAGCGGCGCCGCCTGGGCCGCCGCACCCCCCGCACCGAGCGCGGCACCCACCGCGGTGACGGTCAGACCTGCCCTCAGCAGAGCACGGCGCCGGGACCTGGAAAGAGCATGACGTGCCATCGGGTTCCCACCTGATCGAGACAATCCGGTAATCAATCGAGTGCGTAGAGTAGTTGAGGTGTGATGCTCGATACCAACACAGGCACCGGGGGATCCCCTGTGCGGGGCAATGCTTCACACTCGTGTTCTGTGAATTCCCAACCGATCCCGACCCGCGTGGTGTTGCTCGCGGGCCCTTCCGGCTCCGGCAAGTCCTCCCTCGCCGCCCGCACCGACCTGCCGGTGCTGCGCCTGGACGACTTCTACAAGGAGGGCGACGACCCCACGCTGCCGCTCGTTCCCGGCAGTACGGACATCGACTGGGACTCCGCGCAGTCCTGGGACGCCGACGCCGCGGTCGCCGCGATCGTGGAGCTGTGCCGCACGGGCCGCACCCACGTCCCGGTCTACGACATCGCCACCAGCTCCAGGGTCGACCGGGAGGCTCTGCACATCGAGCGCACGCCGCTGTTCGTGGCCGAGGGGATCTTCGCGGCGGACATAGTCGAACGGTGCCAGAAGCTGGGCGTGCTGGCGGACGCACTGTGCCTGCGCGGCCGTCCGACGACGACGTTCCGCCGCCGTCTGCTGCGGGACCTGCGCGAGGGACGCAAGTCGGTGCCGTTCCTGCTGCGGCGCGGGTGGCGGCTGATGCGGGCGGAGCGGCGGATCGTGGCGCGGCAGACGGCGCTGGGCGCGCATCCGTGCGGCAAGGAAGAGGCCCTGGGCCGGCTGGCCGCGGCGGCGGCCGGCCGCTGCCGACGGGCGCCCGCCGCACGCGGGACGGCATAGAGGCCTCCCCCGTACGTACGCGAACGGGGTCGGACAGGCCCCCCGGCCCGTCCGACCTCGCAGCACTTCCCCCCGTGCTCCGCCGCCTCCCCCGAAGCAGCGGCCCCGTGTTTCCCCCGTGTCCCCCCTCGCCTCAGGCCACCAGCTCGCCGAAGGACTCCTCCTCGTCACGGCCGAAGCTGAGGACCTCGTCCTCGCGCAGCCGGCGGAGCGACCGCCAGATGCTGGACTTCACCGTGCCGACACTGATGTCGAGGATGGCCGCGATCTCCGGATCGGTGCGGCCCTCGTAGTAACGAAGGACCAGCATCGTGCGCTGGAGTTCCGGCAGCCGCGCCAGCGCCTGCCAGAGCACGGCGCGCAGTTCCGTGCCGCGCATCGCGTCCGTGTCGCCCGCCGTCTCCGGCAGCTCCTCGGTCGGGTACTCGTTGAGCTTGCGCCTGCGCCAGGCGCTGATGTGCAGGTTCGTCATGGTGCGGCGCAGATAGCCGCCGACCGCCGCCTTGTCGCTGATCCGGTCCCATGCCCGGTACGTCGAGAAGAGGGCGCTCTGCAGCAGGTCCTCGGCCTCGAACCGGTCTCCGGTCAGGTGGTAGGCGGTTGCGTACAGGGAGGCGCGGCGCTCCCGGACGTAGGCCGTGAACGCCGCTTCGGCGTCCTCGCCCTGCGCCGGGGACTTCCGCTCCCCCATGCCCTCCCCGTACGCCTTGCCCCCGTTGTTCCCCCCGTTGTCCCCCACAGGCGCGTCGACCACCGTCATGTACGACGGGTGCTGACGCCCGGCGCCACGAACGCACCCCCGCCCACTCCCGGCGCCGGACTTCTCGATACCCCGGCCGACATCGTGGAGACGCGTGACAACTGCGCTTGCGGTGATGCTGTGAGTTGCGTTCATCTCGCGCCCCCCATCGGTGGAGTCCGTCCGTTCCTTGTGCCAAAGAGCTTGCCGGGGCAGTTTCATGGCGCTGTCCGCCGACTGTCACAGGCCTGTCACAGGGCCTGCCGACCGTGCGGCTGGGGCGCGCGGGATGTATGAGTCGACCCCAACTGTCGAACTGGGGCGCCACCATGGGTCAGAATGACCAGCGTGCCTTTCCTGTTGCTGATCGAGGACGACGACGCCATCCGCACGGCGCTCGAACTCTCGCTGTCACGCCAGGGCCACCGTGTGGCCACCGCGGCGACGGGAGAGGACGGCCTGAAACTGTTGCGTGAGCAGCGGCCGGACCTGATCGTGCTGGATGTGATGCTGCCCGGGATCGACGGCTTCGAGGTGTGTCGGCGCATCCGGCGCACCGACCAGCTGCCGATCATTCTGCTGACCGCGCGCAGCGACGACATCGACGTCGTGGTCGGGCTGGAGTCCGGTGCCGACGACTACGTGGTGAAACCCGTGCAGGGCCGGGTGCTCGACGCCCGGATCCGCGCGGTGCTGCGCCGCGGTGAGCGCGAGTCCACCGACTCCGCGTCCTTCGGGAACGTGGTGATCGACCGCTCCGCGATGACCGTGACCAAGAACGGGGAGGATCTGCAGCTCACGCCGACCGAGCTGCGCCTCCTGCTGGAGCTGAGCCGCCGGCCGGGCCAGGCCCTGTCCCGGCAGCAGTTGCTGCGGCTGGTCTGGGAGCACGACTACCTCGGTGACTCCCGGCTGGTGGACGCGTGTGTGCAGCGGCTGCGGGCCAAGGTGGAGGACGTGCCGTCCTCACCGACGCTGATCCGTACCGTCCGGGGTGTGGGCTACCGGCTGGACTCGCCTCAGTGAGCAATGTCGTCAAACGGAGCCTGCTCACCGGGCTTCGCTGGACCAGTCTGCGGCTGCGGCTCGTCGTGGTGTTCGCATTGGTGGCGCTGACCGCCGCGGTGTCCGCGTCGGGGATCGCGTACTGGCTGAACCGCGAGGCCGTACTGACCCGTACCCAGGACTCCGCGCTCGGGGACTTCCGCCAGGAGATGCAGGGCCGGGCGGCCTCGCTGCCGCTCCACCCCACCAGGGACGATCTGCAGAACGCGGCCGTGCAGATGGCGAGCAGTTCGCCCGGCTACAGCGTGCTGCTGGTCGACGAGCGCGACACCGGCAAGCCGATCGTCGGCAACTCCGACCTGGACACCTTCACGCTCGACAACGTACCGGTCTCGCTCCAGAAGGCGGTCGACAAGAAGCAGCCGCTGGAGGCGGGCAACAAGTACGAGTACCACCTGTTCTGGCAGCGGACCAGCATCCGCGGCACGCCGTACCTGGTGGGCGGTACGAAGATCATCGGCGGTGGCCCGACCGGCTACATGCTGAAGTCGCTCGACCAGGAGCGGCAGGACCTCAACTCCCTCGCCTGGTCGCTGGGGATCGCCACCGGGCTCGCGCTGATCGGATCGGCGCTGCTCGCGCAGGCCGCGGCGACGACCGTGCTGCGGCCCGTGCAGCGGCTCGGGGACGCCGCCCGCAAGCTCGGCGAGGGCAAGCTCGACACCCGGCTCGTGGTCTCCGGCACGGACGAACTGGCCGATCTCTCCCGTACGTTCAACAGGACCGCGAGTTCGCTGGAGAAGCGGGTCGCGGACATGAGCGCGCGGGACGAGGCGAGCCGGCGGTTCGTCGCCGATATGTCGCACGAACTGCGCACCCCGCTCACCGCGCTGACCGCCGTCACCGAGGTGCTGGAGGACGAGGCGGACAGCCTCGACCCGATGATCGCGCCCGCGGTCCACCTGGTGGTGAGCGAGACCCGGCGTCTGAACGACCTGGTGGAGAACCTGATGGAGGTCACCCGCTTCGACGCGGGCACGGCCCGGCTCGTCCTCGACACCGTCGACGTCGCGGACCAGGTCACCGCCTGCATCGACGCCCGCGCCTGGCTGGACGCGGTGGATCTGGACGCCGAGCGCGGCATGATGGTCCGCCTCGACCCGCGCCGGCTCGATGTGATCCTGGCGAATCTGATCGGCAACGCGCTCAAGCACGGCGGTTCGCCGGTACGGGTCGCGGTACGGACCGAGGGCGACGAACTCGTCATCGAGGTCCGCGACCACGGACCCGGTATCCCCGAGGACGTGCTGCCGCATGTCTTCGACCGGTTCTACAAGGCCAGCGCCTCGCGCCCGCGCTCCGAGGGCAGCGGTCTCGGCCTGTCGATCGCCATGGAGAACGCGCACATCCACGGCGGTGACATCACGGCCGCGAATTCGCCGGACGGCGACGGCGCGGTGTTCGTACTGCGGCTGCCGCGCGATGCCGAGCCGCTCACCCGTTCCGCCGACGGGCAAGACGCCGGGGACCGGCACGAGGAGGGCGACGCGACGTGAGGGGCAGCGACAACCGCCGGGCGCGCCGTTCGGCCCTGGCACTGGCCGGGGCCGTGGCCGGCGCCGTGCTGGCCGCGGGCTGCGGGATCAGGTCCACCTCAGTGCCGGTGGACGCCGGGGCCGCACCGTCCCAGGTGCCGTGCACGATGTCCGCGGAGAACGTCACCACACAGGCGCTCAAGGGCATCCCCGTACAGATCTATCTGGTCTGCTCCTCGCAGCTGGTCACCGTGGACCGCACGGTGCAGGTCGACAAGAACGGCTCGGACCGGGTGCCGGTCGCCCAGGCGCTCCTGGACGAACTGCGGCGCAAGCCGCCGGCCGGTGAGCGGCAGGCCGGGTACTCCACGGCCGTCCCCGAGGACCTGCGGGTCGGCGCGGCCCGCGCCGGCGACCGGCAGGGCACGCTGCGGCTCAGCGAGCAGCCGGAGGACCTGCAGTCCGAGGCACTGGCGCAGATCGTGTGCACGTACGCGGAGAACGACACGCTCGCCCCGGAGGGCACGGTGGTGCTGGGCGGGCCCGGGAACTACGCGCCGCGCGGCTATCTGTGCACCTCGGAGATGAAGGCGAGGCCGAAGACGGTCCCGACGCCGGTGACGGGCACGGGCGCCTGACCGGCACGCCCCGGTCCGGCCGCCCGCCCGCCCCCGCGCGCCTGCCGGGCGCCCGGCAGGCCGGATTCCGGACCGGCGGAACCGATCCTGCCGTTCGCCGCGTCTTGGGGGGCGTGCGTCAAGGTTCGGACGGTCAAACCGTCATCCGTTTCCGCGCGGCCGGGGTATCCCTCCTCCTCGCGCACCTGTTGCTCGTCGGGTGGCTGACGCTGCGCCCCCTCGACGTGCCGTGGACGACCGCCTCGAATCTTCAGCCGCTCGCCGGCATCAGAGCCGATCTGTCCCTCGGCCCGGTCGAGGCCACCCGCCGGATCGGTGAGGGGCTGCTGCTGCTCGCCCCGCTGGGCGTACTGCTGCCGATGGCCGGCGGCCGGCTCACCGTCTCGCCGTGGGCCTCACTGGCCCGTACCGTCGCGGCGGGGGCACTGATCTCCACGACCATCGAACTGGCCCAGACCGGAGTGCCCGGACAGGTCGTCGATGTCGACTCGCTGCTGCTGAACACCACCGGGGTGGCGCTCGCCCATCTGCTCGTCGTCCCCATGTGCCGGGCGCGGCTGCGCCGCCGGAAGCAGGGGCGGGCCAGGGTGGTGTCCCACCCCAGGGACGAGGCCGGTCAGGGTGCGACCCCGACGATTCCCAGGGTCGGGATCGCCCCGTAGAGCGACGCTTTGCCACCGCTCGCCGGGCCACCATGGAGTCATCGGGAGCACGACGGAGCTGCTCCCTCAGCAACGGTTCGCGAAGGAGCCCACCATGGCCGCACTTGCCCGCCCCCGCGACGGACGCATGATCGGCGGAGTGTGCGCAGCGCTGGCAAGGCGCTTCGGCACCTCTGCGGGGACCATGCGCATCATCTTCCTGGTCTCCTGCCTGCTGCCGGGGCCGCAGTTCCTGCTGTACCTGGCACTGTGGCTGCTGTTCCCGTCCGAGAAGACGTCGTCGGCCACCGCCTGGTGACCTCGTACGGACAGATACGCCTGTGGGGCGGACACCCGGTCCGGGTGTCCGCCCCACAGGCGTGTACGGGGATCAGCCGCCGAGCGGAAGACCGCTGGTCGACAGGCCGCCGGTCTTCAGGCCGCTGGTCTTCAGGCCGCCCGCGGGCAGACCACCGAGCAGGCCCTTGACCGGGGTGGTGGCGTCGTCGGCGAGCTTCTGCTGGCCGGTGCCGAGGAGCTTGGTGGTCGTCTCCTGGGCCGGCAGGCTCTGGGTCGCGGTCCCCAGCGCCGTGCCCGCGACCGGCAGCGCGGTGCCCGCGGTGTCGGCCGGCAGCACGGCCGCGGAGGCGGTACCCGCGGCAGCGGCGGCGAAAGCGGCACCGAGAGCGGCGACGCCGAGAGTCCTGACAGCAGACTTCTTCATGTGGATTTCATCCTTGGGGAGAGGGGTGTGGGGGGCTCCGAAACGTAGCCACCCCACCTCCCTCCCCACAAACATTCCGACACGCGGAGAAGGGCCGGGAGTTCGACTTCCCGGCCCTTCTGCGCAGTGGCGTCGATCAGTCGGCGGAACCGGAAGAAACGCTGGTCGCGGTGGTCTGCTCGAAGAGCCACTCGGACTTCAACTCGGCGTATCCGGGCTTGATCACATCGTTGATCATCGCCAGACGTTCATCAAAAGGAATGAATGCCGACTTCATCGCATTGACGGTGAACCACTGCATGTCGTCGAGCGTGTATCCGAAGGTTTCGGTCAGCTTCTCGAATTCGTGACTCATGCTCGTACCGCTCATCAGCCGGTTGTCCGTGTTCACGGTGGCCCGGAAATGCAGCTTCCGCAGCAGCCCGATGGGGTGCTCGGCGTACGAGGCGGCGGCGCCGGTCTGGAGGTTGGAGGTCGGGCACAGCTCCAGCGGGATGCGCTTGTCCCGTACGTAGGAGGCGAGGCGGCCGAGCTTCACACCGCCGTCGTCGGCGACCTCGATGTCGTCGATGATGCGGACCCCGTGACCGAGCCGGTCCGCACCGCACCACTGGAGCGCCTGCCAGATCGACGGCAGACCGAAGGCCTCGCCCGCGTGGATGGTGAAGTGGTTGTTCTCGCGCTTGAGGTACTCGAAGGCGTCGAGGTGCCGGGTGGGCGGGAAGCCCGCCTCCGCCCCCGCGATGTCGAAGCCGGCCACGCCCTGGTCGCGGTAGCGGTTGGCCAGCTCGGCGATCTCCAGGGAGCGGGCGGCGTGCCGCATCGCGGTGAGGAGGGCGCCCACCCGGATGCGGTTCCCGTCCAGGCGGGCCCGCCGCTCGCCCTCGCGGAAGCCCTCGTTGACCGCCTCGACGACCTCTTCGAGGGTCAGCCCGGCCTCCAGGTGCTGCTCGGGGGCGTACCGCACCTCGGCGTACACGACCCCGTCCGCGGCCAGGTCCTCGGCGCACTCGGCGGCCACCCGGACCAGCGCCTCACGGGTCTGCATGACGGCGCAGGTGTGGGCGAACGTCTCCAGATAGCGCTCCAGCGATCCGGAGTCGGCCGCCTCGCGGAACCAGATGCCGAGCTTGTCGGGCTCGGTCTCGGGAAGTCCTTCGTATCCGCTCGCGAGGGCGAGGTCGACGATCGTTCCCGGGCGCAGGCCGCCGTCGAGATGGTCATGCAGAAGCACCTTGGGGGCACGCCGGATCTGATCCTGGCCGGGCACGTGAAGGGTCGGGCTCATCATCTGCACATTCTAGTTCCTACGCGCGTAGATTGTCGCTCGTCGATACGTAACAGTGACCGCGAATACGGGTGGAGTACACCCGCCCTTCTGACACTGTTCTGTCATGGCACAGAGCGCACTTCCCCTGCCTGCCGCAAGGCTGGGACGGGCCGTCAGGACGGCCGGAGCTCCAACCGCGGTCAGCGGTGTGGTCCTGCTGCTCCCGGACGGCGAGGCCGATTCGCACCGCCGCCCCTCCCCTCTCTCCTACGCGTTCCAGCTCCCCCTGGCCCGCGCCCTGGCCCGCGTCGGCCAGGAGGACGGACTCGCCGCGCACGTCGTGCGCTACCGCTGCCGGGGCTGGAACGCGAGCGACGCCCACCTCGCGGCGGACGCCGAGTGGGCGGTGGACGAGGTCGTACGACGCTACGGCGACGTCCCCGTCTGCCTGGCCGGCCACGGCATGGGCGGCCGCGCCGCACTACGGGCGGGCGGCCACGCGGCGGTCACCGCCGTACTGGCGATGGCCCCTTGGCTGCCGGACGGCGGGGAGGAGGAGCCGGAGCCGGTGAAGCACCTGCTGGGGCGCCGGGTACTGCTCGTCCACGGCACCAACGATGCCCGCACCGACCCAGAGCTCTCCTTCCGCCTGGCCGAACGGGCCAAGAAGACCAACCGCGACACCTGCCGCTTCGAGGTCCACTCGGACGGCCACAGCCTCCGCCAGCACCGGGCCGAGGTGACGGCCCTGGCCGCGGACTTCGTACGCGGCTCCCTGTTCGGCCACGCATACGCCCGCCCGGTCGCCGACGCACTGGCGGCGCCGCCGCCGCTGGGGCTGCGGATGCCGCTGGCGGCGGGGTTCGGGAAGTCGCTGCGGGGGTGAGGCGGCGGGGTGACGGGCGGCAGCCGGGGCCGTCGTCACCGGCGCCGGTACCGCAGCGAGGCTCCGAGGGCCGGGGCGCGGCCCGTGATCGGTCCGGGCTCCTGATGGCCGATCAGGCACTTGCGCTGCAGGCGGGGTTAGGCCGGAGAAGGAAGTGGAGAGTTGAAGACAATCGGAGATAATCGCTTCACCCAGGCATCAACCTGCTACTCCAACACGATGACCACTATGACCGTTACGCCGGATTCGATGAAAGTGAACGAAAACCCCACCCTGCCGCGATAAACCCCCAGGTCACGAACTGTGGTCCCCGCGCACGCGGGGTTGGTCCCGACGCCGGGCGCCCAGCCGACACCGCGACGACGTGGTCCCCGCGCACGCGGGGTTGGTCCCAAAGCCAGTCGGTCGTGATGCATAGGTGTGAGGTGGTCCCCGCGCACGCGGGGTTGGTCCCCGGGGTCGTCGAGCCCGTGATCCCGATTCAGAGTGGTCCCCGCGCACGCGGGGTTGGTCCCTCATCAGCCTCAAGCCCCTGGAAGGGATCAAGGTGGTCCCCGCGCACGCGGGGTTGGTCCCGACGGCGCCCGCCGGACCAACCGGGAGGGCCGGTGGTCCCCGCGCACGCGGGGTTGGTCCCAGGTTCGGGGCCGCGGCGAGGACCGGGGCGGTGTGGTCCCCGCGCACGCGGGGTTGGTCCCTGGGTGCCGCTCATCATCAAGACCCCGTCACAGTGGTCCCCTCGCACGCGGGGTTGGTCCCTGCTTGGACTCTTCGGGGGTAGGCATCCGAATGTGGTCCCCGCGCACGCGGGGTTGGTCCCGTCTCGTGCTCCCGCTGAAGATGGCCGTACAGGTGGTCCCCGCGCACGCGGGGTTGGTCCCTGGGCATCCCACACACGGGCCTGCTCGGCCACGTGGTCCCCGCGCACGCGGGGTTGGTCCCCTGCGCAGCCGCAGGCGTCAACGAGAGCACGGGTGGTCCCCGCGCACGCGGGGTTGGTCCCGGATGACACCCGAGGACCGCACCGCTTGGGTAGTGGTCCCCGCGCACGCGGGGTTGGTCCCTTGATCGCGAGCTCGTCGAAGTCGGACTCGAAGTGGTCCCCGCGCACGCGGGGTTGGTCCCGCGTGGCGGTACTACATACGCGGAGTCGCGTTGTGGTCCCCGCGCACGCGGGGTTGGTCCCGGTGTCGGTGACCTCGTCCACCATGTCGGTAGGTGGTCCCCGCGCACGCGGGGTTGGTCCCTCGCGGTCGCCTCGAAGCTGGGCCAGCAGGACGTGGTCCCCGCGCACGCGGGGTTGGTCCCGAGCCCAAGGTGGAAAGTCAGGGCAAGTTCTTGTGGTCCCCGCGCACGCGGGGTTGGTCCCTCCACGCGTAAGCGAAACCGCAGGTCAGAGCGGTGGTCCCCGCGCACGCGGGGTTGGTCCCCGGCCCGGTGTGCACTCCGACGACCTTCCCCAGTGGTCCCCGCGCACGCGGGGTTGGTCCCGTCCAGGCCGGGCACTGTCCAGGACGTGGTGTGTGGTCCCCGCGCACGCGGGGTTGGTCCCTCCGGGGTGGCAGCCGCCCACCGGTAGACCTGGTGGTCCCCGCGCACGCGGGGTTGGTCCCCGGCCCGGTGTGCACTCCGACGACCTTCCCCAGTGGTCCCCGCGCACGCGGGGTTGGTCCCGGGTCGTTGATGCTGATCGGACCGTGCTCGTCGTGGTCCCCGCGCACGCGGGGTTGGTCCCTGCGGCGAGGTCGCCGTGAACGCGGCGACAGAGTGGGCCCGGCCTCGGCGCCGGAAGGTGGCCCGCGTCCGTGGGGAAGCCGTCAGTCCGGCAGCAGGTGGCCTCGCCTCGACAGCAGGAAGCGTTTGAAGGCGGCCACCGGCGGGGTGTCGGGGTGGCCGTCCAGCCAGGCGACGCCGATCTCCCGGGCTGCCCTGGGGGCCGTGACGGTGAGTTCGACGACTCCGGGGCGGGGTACGGCGGGTGGGGGCAGCAGGGCGACGCCCAGGCCGGCCGCGACCAGGCCGCGCAGGGTTTCCGCCTCTTCGCCCTCGAAGGCCACTCGGGGGGTGAAGCCCGCCTCGGCGCACAGGTCGTCGGTGATGCGCCGCAGGCCGTAGCCCGGTTCCAGGGTGACGAACTTTTCGTCGGCGGCCTCCGCGAGGCGGATGCGGCGGCGGGTGGCGAGGCGGTGGTCCTCGGGGACGACCAGGCGCAGGCGCTGTTCGTCCAGGCGGCGGGCGACGAGGTCGGGGGCGTCCGGGACGGGAGAGGTGAGGCAGAGGTCGAGGCCGCCCGCCCTCAGGCGTTCGATCATCGCCTCGCCGTAGTTCTGCACGAGCTGGAAGCGGACCCGGGGGTGGTCGGCGCGGAAGGCCCGGAGGAGAGCGGGGACGGTTTCCGAGCCCATGGTGTGCAGGAAGCCGAAGGCCACCTTGCCGGTGGCCGGGTCGGCGTCGGCGCGTACCGAATCGGCGGCCTTCTCCACCTCGGCGAGCGCCCGCTCGGCGGAGCCGAGGAAGGTGCGGCCCGCCGGGGTGAGCGAGACGGTACGGCCCTTGCGGGCGAACAGGGCGACTCCCAGGTCCTGTTCGAGCCTGACCATCGCCCGCGACAGCGTCGACTGCGGGACGCCGAGCTCCTGTGCGGCGCGTGTGACGTGCTCGTGGCGGGCCACCGCCTCGAAGTGGGCCAGTCGCGGTGCCAGCACGGCGCGAATGTCTTCTTCGTAACTACTGGGTGACAGCCGTGGCTGTGAGCTGCGTTCATGCACCATGGGATTGATTATCGCCACTTCGTGCATTGGACGCATGAAACCGGAGAGCCTACTTTCGAAGCATGCCTCCTGCCAGTACCGGGGCGTCCACGCTCACCGTGGCCGCCTCGCCCCAGCCGTCCCCCGTTGCCGCGCCCGTCGCCCCCACCGGCCCCGCCGCGCCGGACCGTCTCGAACCCGGCCGCCCCGGCTACCGCCGGATGAGCTTCGCGCTCTTCGCCGCAGGTGTTGCAACGTTCGCACTTCTCTACTCCACGCAGGCCCTGCTGCCCGCCGTCTCCGCCTCCTTCGGCGCCACGGCCGGGCAGGCCAGCTGGACGGTCTCCGCCGCGACGGGCGCACTGGCGCTGTGCGTGCTGCCGATGAGCGCGCTCTCCGAGCGGTTCGGACGGCGGCAGATGATGACCGCCTCGCTGGCGGTCGCCGTGCTGGTCGGGCTGCTCGTCCCCTTCGCCCCCTCGCTGGGCTGGCTGATCGCGCTGCGCGCCGTCCAGGGCGCGGCACTGGCCGGGCTGCCCGCCTCCGCGATGGCGTACCTGGCCGAGGAGGTACGGCCGAAGGCACTGGTCGCCGCGATCGGACTGTTCGTGGCCGGCAACAGCATCGGCGGCATGAGCGGCCGTATCCTCACCGGCTGGATCGCCCAGCTGTGGGGCTGGCGCGCGGCGCTCGGCGCGGTCGGGGTGCTGGCCGTGGCCTGCGCGGCCGTCTTCCACTTCATGATCCCCCGGGCACGGAACTTCACCCCCGGGACGCTGAACCCGAAGGCCCTCGCGAAGACCGTCGGCGGACACCTCGCCGATCCGCTGCTGCGCCGGCTGTACGCGATCGGCGCACTGTTCATGACGGTGTTCGGCGCGGTCTACACGGTGATCGGCTACCGCCTGGTGGAGGCGCCGTTCAACCTCCCGCAGGGTGTCGTCGGCTCGATCTTCCTGGTCTACCTCGTCGGTACGGTCTCCTCCGCCGCGGCCGGAAAGCTGGTCGCCAGGCTCGGCCGCCGGGGCGCGCTGTACCTCGCCGTCTCCACCACGGCCGCCGGTCTGCTGCTCTCCCTCGCCGACCAGCTGGCCGCCGTGCTCCTCGGCCTGGTCCTGATCACGGCGGGCTTCTTCGCCGGGCACGCGGTCGCCTCCTCGTCCGTGAGCCGTACCGCGACGAAGGGCCGCGCCCAGGCGTCGGCGCTCTACCAGTCCGCGTACTACCTGGGCTCCAGCGCGGGCGGCACGCTCGGCGCAGTCGCCTTCCACGCCGGCGGCTGGGCCGGGACCGTCTCGCTGGGACTGCTCGCGGTCCTCGGCGTCGTCTCGATCACGCTGTACGGGACCCGGGCCGCCCGCGCCGAGCGGCGCCGGCTGGTTCCGGCGGTGTCCGTACAGAACTGAGACATACGACGCACAACCATCGACTCCCCGACGCGCGTCTAGCAGGCGGAACCATCTCACGGCGCGCGAAGGGGAGTTGGCGTACATGGGAGTTGCGGGGAACATCCGGGGAGTACGGCTGCGGCGTGGGCTCGCGCTGTCGGTCGCGGGCCTGACCGCGGTGCCGGCCCTGGTGCTGGCCACCGGCGGGCAGGCGCAGGCGGCGTCCTGCACGGCGTCCACCGGGCCGTACCAGAAGCAGGTCGAGAAGTATCTGAAGCGGCCGGTCGACGGCAGGCAGTCGGCCGCCGACTGCAAGGCGATCAGGTCGTTCCAGAGCACGTACGGGGTCACCCCCGCCATCGGGTACGCGGGTCCGGTCACCTGGCGGACGATGAAGACGCTCACGGCCCAGAAGGCCGCCGGCAAGAACCCGAACAAGGACAAGAAGTGCCCCACCGACAAGGGGCGCATCGCGTGCGTTGACCTGACCCGGCAGCTGAGCTGGATCCAGGACGGCAGCAAGCTGAAGTTCGGCCCCGTGCCGGTGCGGACCGGGCGGAACGGGTACGAGACCCGCACCGGGTCGAAGAAGATCTACTGGCGGCACATCAACCACGTCTCGTCGATCTACCACGTGTCGATGCCGTACTCCCAGTTCTTCGACGGGGGTCAGGCGTTCCACGCGGTCGGCGTGAAGATGTGGAACCCGCCGGGCTCGCACGGCTGCGTCAACATGCGTACCGCCGACGCCAAGTCGTACTGGAAACTGCTGAGGAACGGCGACGACGTCCACGTGTACGGGCGCAAGCCCGGAACGTGACCGCGATCCGGGCGCTTTCGGTACTTCACGTCCCCATTGTCAGTGGCCTGCGGTAGCTTCCGGAGTGCCGGGTGAGCGGTGTCACAGCGCAACAGGGGTGGAGCGATGAGTGATCTGACAGCGACGGCGGACGTCGACAGCCGTCTGGAGGGACACCGGGTCGAGCTGACCGGTTACTGCTACCGGATGCTCGGCTCGGCCTTCGAGGCGGAGGACGCGGTGCAGGACACGCTGGTGCGTGCCTGGCGCAACTTCGACAAGTTCGAGGGTCGTTCCTCGCTGCGCTCGTGGCTGTACCGCATCGCCACCAATGTCTGCCTGGACATGCTGAACGCCGGGAACAAGCGGGCCCGTCCGGTCGATCTGACGGGCCCGACACCGCTCGCCCAGGCGGCGCTCAACCCGCTGCCGGAGAACACCTGGCTGGAGCCGATGCCGGACGGCCGCATCCTGCCGACGGTGGCCGACCCGGCGGAGGCCGCGGTGGCACGGGAGTCGGTGCGCCTGGCGTTCGTCGCCGCGCTCCAGCACCTGCCGCCCAAGCAGCGTGCCGTGCTGATCCTGCGCGAGGTCCTGGCCTGGAAGGCGAGCGAGGTCGCCGAGCTGCTCGATACCTCGGTCGCCTCGGTCAACAGCGCCCTCCAGCGGGCGCGGGCCACCCTCGCCGAACGCGAGGGCAAGCCCGTCGACGCCGCGAATCCGCTCGACGAGGAGCAGCGCAAGCTCCTGGAGCGGTACGTGGCCGCCTTCGAGGGCTACGACATGGCGGCGCTGACGGCGCTGCTCCACGAGGACGCCGTGATGACCATGCCGCCGTTCGACCTCTGGCTCCAGGGGCACGAGGACATCACCGGCTTCATGCTCTCCATCGGCGCGGCCTGTGCGGGCTCCCGTCTGGTGGCGACGTCGGCGAACGGCACCCCGGCGTTCGCGCACTACAAGCCGAATCCGGACGGGCCCGGGTTCGTGCCGTGGGCGGTGCAGGTCATCGACATCTCGGACGGGGCCATCACCGGGATGCACTGCTTCCTGGACACCCCGCGCTGGTTCCCGCTCTTCGGACTGCCGGACCACCTCGACGAAGCGGCGGTGTGAGACCGGGCATGAAGCGCGGCATCCGGAACGGGCTGGTGGCCGGCTGGGTGGTGCCGGCGGCCGGTGGCTGGGGGCCGGGCCCAGTGGATGGGCGAGCCGTCCGCCACCGGTGGCCCCGAGCCCGGTACGGCCCTCCGGGCCGGGCGGTGAGCCGGGGCCCCAGCCCGAGCACGACTGCGACGACCTCACCGGCGCCGCGTCACCCCGCCCCGGCGCCAGCGCCGAACTGCTCCTCAAGGCGTCGGCAGGCCCGGTCGACGGCGGCACCGTCCGGCTCCGGCAGGTGGTCTGCGACGTGGCCAGGTCCGCGGACTGAGCGGGGCGGGGCCGCGGGGCGGGCCGTGCGCTCAGCCCCCGCCCTCCCCTGCCCCACCCCCGGTCTCCGTCCCGGTCCCTGTCCCTGTTCCTGTCCCGCACTCCACATCCACCACATCTGCCAGCCCGACCAGGTCCAGCAGACCCCGCAGCTCGGGCGGCACATTGCGCAGCCGCAGCTTCCTGCCGCCCGCCCGGCGCGCCACGAGCCCCAGCCGCGCTATCGCCTCGACCAGGGCCAGATCCACCTGCGCCACCCCGCCCACGTCGCAGTCCACCCCTGTGTCCGGGGCGCGGACGGAGCCGTCGGGGTCGTACAACAGCGCCTCCAGTTCGGCGCAGAGTCCCGGCACGGCGGCTCTGGTGACACGGCCGGTGACGACGAGAAGGTTCGGGGTCATGGGTTCCACATCAGGGAGACCGTTCCGGCGGCCGAAACTCATCGCTGTCCGGATCCGCTCTTTCCCCGGAGATCGCGTCCCGGGGCACCCCGCACGCGCCTCCCACGGTCGCGTACGGTCTCGGCCCGCCCCGCAGGACCTCCGACCGCCTCGGGTGCCTCCGAGACCTCCTCTGTCCGGTGAACTTCCGTCAACTCCGGTTATTCGTGCGGTTCCTGTGAACCCGTCCGCTCAATTCCCCCTCTAGGTACGTGAACCGGCCGGTGCGGCGTCCCCGCCGCACCGACTGACCAGCGGCCCCTTCTCGGGCCGCCCGATTCTCCAGGGGGAGAGTTGCGCAAACACGTGAGAAACGCGTGTGTTTCGACCGTCGCCGCGGCAGCCGCCGTGGCGCTCGCGGCCGGGATGACCACCCCGGCCGTCGCCCAGCCCGACGCCGCCCGGCAGACCGGCACCCAGTCCCAGAGCCAGCACCGGCTGACGCTGATCACCGGCGACGTCGTCACGGTGGACGCCAAGGGCCGGGTCATAGGATTCCGGGCCGCCGAGGGACGCGAGCACATACCCGTGCAGCGGCAGATACACAACGGGCACACCCTGCTCGTCCCCGCCGACGCGCACCGCCTGATCAGCTCAGGAAAGCTGGACCGCCGGCTGTTCGACGTCACCGAGCTGAACCGCGCGGAGAACCGCCGGGCCCAGAAGTCGGGCCTGAAGCTGATCGTCTCCTACCGGGGCGCGAAGGCCGCCGACGCGAAGGCCGAGGTCCGCGAGGCCGGCTCCACCCGGGTCGACCGGACCCTGAAGACGCTGAACGCCGAGTCGGTGATCACCCCTCGGCGTGACGCCCAGGACATCTGGCAGGCGCTCACCAGCGAGGCCTCGCAACGCGCCCAGCGCACCTTCGCCGCCGGGATCGACCGGGTCTGGCTGAACGGCATACGCCGGGCGAGCCTCGACAAGAGCGTTCCGCAGATCGGCACCCCGGCCGCCTGGAAGGCCGGCTACACCGGCAAGGGCGTCAAGATCGCCGTCCTGGACACCGGTGTGGACGCCACCCACCCCGACCTCAAGGGCCAGATCCTCGACACGAAGAACTTCACCGCCTCGCCCGACGCGAAGGACCGGGTCGGCCACGGCACCCATGTCTCGTCGATCGCGGCCGGTACCGGCGCCAAGTCGGGCGGCAAGTTCAAGGGTGTGGCCCCGGACGCCAAGCTGCTGGAAGGCAAGGTGCTCGACGACGACGGCTTCGGCGACGACGCCGGCATCCTGGCCGGCATGGAGTGGGCGGTCGCGCAGGACGCCGACATCATCAACCTGAGCCTCGGCGGCGGCGACACCCCCGAGGTGGACCCGCTGGAAGCGGCGGTCAACAAGCTGTCCGCCGACAAGGGTGTCCTGTTCGCCATCGCGGCGGGCAACGAGGGCGACGGGGCCGGTACGGTCGGCTCCCCGGGCAGCGCGGACGCCGCGCTGACGGTCGGCGCGGTCGACGACAAGGACCAGCTGGCCGACTTCTCCAGCCGTGGCCCGCGCATCGGCGACAGCGCGATCAAGCCCGATGTCACCGCCCCCGGCGTGGACATCACGGCGGCGGCCGCTCCCGGCTCCGCCATCGACCAGGAGGTCGGCCAGAACCCGCCGGGCTACCTGACGATCTCCGGTACGTCGATGGCGACCCCGCATGTCGCGGGCGCCGCCGCGCTCCTCAAGCAGCAGCACCCCGAGTGGAAGTACGCCGAGCTCAAGGGCGCGCTGACCGCCTCGACGAAGCCGGGCGCGTACACGCCGTTCGAGCAGGGCACGGGCCGGATCGCGGTCGACCGGGCGATCGCCCAGACCGTCGTGGCCGAGCCGGTCTCGGTGAGCTTCGGGCTGCAGCAGTGGCCGCACACCGACGACACCCCGGTCACCAAGAAGGTGACGTACCGCAACCTCGGCAGCAGCGACGTCACCCTCGACCTCGCCATCACCGCGACCGGCCCGAAGGGCAAGCCCGCCCCGGCCGGCTTCTTCGCTCTCGGCGCCGACAAGGTGACCGTCCCGGCGGGCGGCACCGCGGACGTGCCGCTGACCGTGAACACCAAGCTGGGCGGTACGGAGGACGGCACGTACTCCGCGTACGTCGTCGGGACGGGTGGCGGCCAGAGCGTCCGCACCGCGGCCGCGGTCGAGCGCGAGATCGAGTCGTACGACCTCACCGTCAAGACCATCGGCCGGGACGGCAAGCCGGCCGAGTTCGTCGATTCCAACCTCTTCGGGCTCACGGGCTCGGCGGTCGGCCAGTGGCTCGCGCCGACGAGCACCGCCGGCACGGCGAAGGTCCGCGTCCCCGCGGGCGGTTACACGCTGAACACCGGCGTCACCGTCGACCCCGAGGACTACACCAAGGGCACGGACTGGCTGTCACAGCCGAAGCTGGACATCAACAAGGACGTCAGCCTGACGTTCGACGCGCGCAAGGCGAAGCCGGTGAACATCACCGTGCCCGCCACCGGCGCCAAGCCCTTGCTGGCGACGACCGAGCTCCAGTACGCGTCCGAGGACAACGCCTACGGGTACGGCTGGCTCCTCGACACGTACAAGAACTTCCGCACGGCGCACTTCGGCCCCAAGGTCACCGACGGCTCGCTCAGCCAGAACTGGATCGGCAGCTGGGCCAAGGGGACCTCGACCCGGTACGACATCGTGGCCGGCGGTCCGGTGACCGGGGCGGCCACCGGCTTCGAGCGGAAGTACACCACCGGCCAGCTGGCCAAGGTCGGCCTCTCCCTCGGCTCGGCCGCCAAGGGCAAGACCGGTGAGATCGCCGTGTCGGGCACGCTGCCCGGCATGGACGGCGGCTGGGCCGCCTGGTCGCTGCACAAGGTCCCCGGCACCGCCACCGCCTACGTCTCGACCGACGACAAGGCGAAGTGGGCCTTCGACTTCATGCAGGACGGTGCTCCGGACGCCGACGGCATCCCGGCCACCGACGCGATGTACACCCTCGGCGACCCGCAGACCCTCAAGGCGGGCAAGACCTACGCGAAGAAGGTCAACACCGCGGTGTTCGGCCCGGCGCTCGGCTCCGGCGCGGGGATCCTCCGCGACGGCAACTCCATCGTCCCGAAGCTGCCGATCTCGGCCGACGGCAGTGGCAACGTCGGCTTCACGGCTTACAGCTCGGTCAAGACCGTGCTGTACCGCAACGGCGCGAAGCTCGCCCAGAACACGGACCCGCTGGAGGGCGTGCCCTTCACCGTGCCTGCGGCCGCCGCCGACTACCGGCTGACGAGCTCCGTCCGGCTCGACCCGAAGGCCACGGCCCTCTCCACCCGGATCGACGCGAGCTGGACCTTCCGCTCCAAGAAGACCGCCGCCGAGACCCTGCTGCCGGTCTCCACGGTCCGCTTCACGCCCAATGTGACGCTGGACGGCAAGGTGACCTCGGGCCGGACCGCTTCGGTGCCCGTGAAGGTGCAGGGCGCGGCCGCCGGGAAGAACCTCAAGTCTCTGACGGTGTACGTCAGTTACGACGCCGGCAAGACCTGGAAGAAGTCCACGGTCAAGGCGGGCAAGATCTCCGTGAAGAACCCGGCCAAGGGGAAGTCCATCTCCTACCGGGCGGACGTCACGGACAAGCAGGGCAACAAGTCGTCGGTGTCGATCTACAACGCGTACTTCGGCAAGTGAGCGCATAGCCACCCGACCGCATGACGGCGGCCCGCCGGGACGGATCCTTCCGCCCCGGCGGGCCGCTCGCGTTTCCGGGTCGCACCGGGAGGACGGGCGCGTTGCGGCGTCGCTCAGCTGACCGGGAAGATCCCGGTGTCCAGGTCAGCCCGAACGGCTCGGGCAGCGTCAGCTTCTCCCCGTGCTCGACCGTGTCCAGCACCCGGTAGGTGCCGCCGTCGGGTTCCCCGTAGAGCGTGGCGGTGGGGCGGCCCGAGTGCCACGGGTCGAGCAGCAGGAACAGCCCGACACCGGCCTTCGCGTAGCCGTGCACCTTGCCGATGCGGTCGTGGTCGGCGTTGGCCTGCGAGGTGATCTCGACGACGAGCCGCGCCTCTTCGGCCGGGACGCGGTTGCCCGGCCCGGCCACCGCGGCACACGGCATGACGACGAGATCGGGGATGTAGATCCCGCCCCGTCCGGGCATGGCGACGCCGAGAGTCTGGTAAATCCCCCAGTTCTCGGGGATGACGCCGTAGAGCCTGCGTTGCAGCAGTTCCGCAGTGAGGTTGTGGTCCTTGGACGGCGGTGGCTCCACGGTGACGATCCCCTCGATGAGCTGCACCTTGCAGCCCTCGGGCGCGTCCGTCTCCTCGCAGATCCGGACGAGGTCGTCCCAGTCCTGGCCGTGGCCCGGGGCGGGATCGACGGTGAGTGCGCCCATGGCGGTCTCCTCATGTCGGTGCGTCATCCTTTGTCGCTGCGTCACCGAGTCCAGCACGCCGAACGGGACCGGTGGCGGTCCACCGATCCCGTTCACCCGAATGGGAAAGCCGCAGGTCAGGCGATACGTTCCCGCACCACCGGGGTGGCGGTGAACGCCGTACCGGCCGGGGCGATGTCGTACGCGTCGGGCAGCGCCTTCAGGGCGTAGTCGAACTTCTCGGGGGTGTCGGTGTGCAGCGTCAGCAGCGGCTGCCCGGCCGTCACCTCGTCGCCCGGCTTGGCGTGCAGCTCGACGCCCGCGCCGGCCTGGACCGGGTCCTCCTTGCGGGCGCGGCCCGCGCCGAGGCGCCAGGCGGCGACGCCGATGTCGTAGGCGTCCAGGCGGGTCAGTACGCCGGTGGACGGGGCCGTGACCACGTGCTGCTCACGGGCGACCGGGAGCGTGGCGTCGGGGTCACCGCCCTGGGCGGAGATCATCCGGCGCCAGACGTCCATCGCGGAGCCGTCGGCGAGGGCCTTCTCCGGGTCGGCGTCCTTGAGCCCGGCCGCGTCCAGCATTTCGCGGGCCAGGGCGAGGGTGAGGTCGACGACGTCCTTCGGGCCGCCGCCGGCCAGTACCTCGACCGATTCGCGCACCTCCAGGGCGTTGCCCGCGGTCAGGCCGAGGGGGGTGGCCATGTCGGTGAGCAGGGCGACGGTGCGCACTCCGCTGTCGGTGCCCAGCGCGACCATGGTGGAGGCCAGTTCGCGGGCGTCCTCGATGGTCTTCATGAAGGCGCCGGAGCCGACCTTGACGTCCAGGACGAGCGCGCCGGTGCCCTCGGCGATCTTCTTGGACATGATGGAGCTGGCGATGAGCGGGATGGCCTCGACGGTGCCGGTGACATCGCGGAGCGCGTACAGCTTCTTGTCGGCGGGGGCGAGCCCGTCACCGGCGGCGCAGATCACCGCTCCGGTGGTGTCCAGGACGTTCAGCATCTCCTCATTGGAGAGGTGGGCGCGCCAGCCGGGGATGGACTCCAGCTTGTCGAGGGTGCCGCCGGTGTGGCCGAGGCCCCGGCCGCTGAGCTGCGGCACGGCCGCGCCGCAGGCGGCGACCAGGGGGGCGAGCGGCAGGGTGATCTTGTCGCCGACGCCGCCGGTGGAGTGCTTGTCGGTGGTGGGCCGGGAGAGCGACGCGAAGTCCATCCGCTCACCGGAGGCGATCATCGCGGCGGTCCAGCGGGCGATCTCGGTGCGGTTCATGCCGTTCAGCAGGATCGCCATGGCCAGCGCGGACATCTGCTCGTCGGCGACCTCACCGCGGGTGTACGCGTCGATCACCCAGTCGATCTGCTCGGGGGTCAGCTCGCCTCGGTCCCGCTTGGTGCGGATGACGGAGATGGCGTCCATGTCCTGGGAGTCCTTCCGGCCGGTACGTACAGGAGTGCGTGCGGTACGCAAGAGTCCCGAATGACTCTACGCGCATAGAGGGGGGAGATGGAGGTGGCCCTCCCGGCGGGCGGGAGGGCCACGGTGGGCGCGCTGCGGGCGCCCGCTACTTCAGATGGTCCGGGCCGAACGCCTGCGGCAGCATCTCGTCGAGCGTGCGCAGCCCGTCGGGCGTCTCCAGGACCAGCTCGGGGCCGCCGAACTCGTACAGCAGCTGCCTGCACCGGCCGCACGGCACCAGGATCTCGCCGGCCCCGTCCACGCAGGTGAAGTGGGTGAGTCGGCCGCCCCCGGTGGCGTGCAGCTGGGAGACCAGGCCGCACTCGGCGCACAGCCCGATGCCGTACGAGGCGTTCTCGACGTTGCAGCCGAAGACCGTACGGCCGTCGTCGACGAGCGCCGCGGCGCCGACCGGGTAGTGCGAGTACGGGACGTACGCGTGGGTCATCGCGGACCGTGCGGCGCTCCGCAGCGCCGCCCAGTCGACCTCGGCGGCGGCCGTCACTTGCCCTGGCCCTTGCGGTAGCGCATGCCGTCCGCCTTCGGCATCCGCAGCCGCTGGGCGGAGAGAGAGAGGACGAGCAGCGTGACAATGTACGGGGTGGCGCTCACGAACTCGGTGGGCACGGTGTCCGTACCGAGGTACCAGACCAGCACCGCGGCGGCGATGACCGCGCTGACCACGCCCTGGACGAAGCTCTTGCGGTAGAGCTTCCAGGCCGCGAGCACGGCCAGCACGACCACGAGCAGCAGGAGCAGCGCGTGGACGGACTCGCCGCCGTTGCGCAGCTGGAGCGCGTCGGCGAAGCCGAACAGCCCGGCGCCCATGGCGAGTCCGCCGGGCCGCCAGTTGCCGAAGATCATCGCGGCGAGACCGATGTAGCCGCGGCCGCCGGTCTGACCCTCGTTGTAGATGTGCGAGGTGACCAGCGAGAGGAAGGCACCTCCGAGGCCGGCCATACCGCCGGAGACGATCACCGCGATGTACTTGTACGTGTAGACGTTCACACCGAGCGACTCGGCGGCGACCGGGTTCTCACCGCAGGAGCGCAGCCGCAGCCCGAACGAGGTCTTCCACAGCACGAAGAACGTGAGGACGAACAGGACGATGGCCACGATCGTCAGCAGCGACACGTTGGTGACCAGGCCGCCGATGACACCGGCCAGGTCGGAGACGAAGAACCAGTGGTGCTTCTCGATGGAGTGCAGCCAGTCGGAGAGGCCCGGGATCGTCACCGAGGTGATGTCGTCGGCCGGTGGGGACTGCTTCGGGCTGCCGCCCTTGGCCGCGGCCTCGCCCGAGTTGAACCAGAGCTTGGCGAAGTAGGTGGTGAAGCCGAGCGCCAGGATGTTGATGGCGATACCGGAGATGATGTGGTCGACGCCGAAGGTGACGGTCGCGATCGCGTGCAGCAGCCCGCCGAGCATGCCGCCGACGACCCCGGCCAGTACGCCGAGCCACGGGTTGGTCTGCCAGCCGGCCCAGGCGCCGAAGAAGGTGCCCAGGATCATCATGCCTTCGAGGCCGATGTTGACCACACCGGCCCGCTCGGCCCACAGGCCGCCGAGACCGGCGAGTCCGATCGGTACGGCCATGGCGAGCGCCGCGCTGATCTGGCCCGCCGAAGTGACATCCTCCGCACCGGTGATGGCGCGCACGGCGGACAGCGCGAGCAGCACGCCCGCGATGATCAGCAGGACGACGGGGAAGGAGAGGCGGGTGCGGCCGCCCTTGCCACCGGAGACCTTGGGGGCCGCGGGGGGCGGGGTGGAAGTCGCCGTGGCGCTCACGCCGACACCTCCTGCTGGTCGTTGTTACGGGCGGCGGCCTGTGCGGCCAGTTCCGCGCCGACCTTGCTCTGCTGGCGCTTGAGTCCGTAGCGGCGGACGACTTCGTAGGCGATGACGACGCACAGGACGATGACTCCCTGGATCACACCGACGATCTCCTTGTCGTAGCCCTCGAATTCGAGCTTGCCGGTGCCGCGCTCCAGGAAGCCCCAGAGCAGCGCGCCGAGTGCGATGCCGACGGGGTGGTTGCGGCCGAGAAGGGCGATGGCGATACCGGTGAAGCCGATGCCCACCGGGAAGTCGCCGCTGTACTCGTAGCTGTCGTTGAGGAGGGTCGGCATTCCGACCAGACCGGCGACGGCGCCGGAGATCAGCATCGAGGTGACGACCATCTTCTTGACGTCGACACCGCTGGCCTCGGCCGCGGAACCGGACTGGCCGACCGTGCGCAGGTCGAAGCCGAAGCGGGTGCGCGAGAGCGTGAACCAGTAGGCGACGCCCGCGACGACCGCGATCACGATGAAGCCCCAGACGGGCGACGGGGTGGTCGGGAACTCGAAGAAGTGCGAGGACTCCGGGATCGGATTGGTGGAGATCTTCGTGCCGGCCTCGTCCAGGTGGCCGAGGCGCCCCTGCTGGAGGAGGTAGCCGATGATCGCGGTCGCGATGGCGTTCAGCATGATCGTCGAGACGACCTCGCTGACGCCACGGGTGACCTTGAGGACACCGGCGATGCCGGCCCACATCGCGCCGACGATCACCGCGGTGAGGATGATCAGCGGGATCTGGAGGGCGCCGGGCAGTGTCAGCGCGCCGCCGACAGCGGCGGCGAAGAAGGCGGCGAGGCGGTACTGGCCGTCGACGCCGATGTTGAAGAGGTTCATCCGGAAGCCGACGGCCACCGCGAGACCCGCGAGGTAGTACGTCGTCGCCTTGTTGAGGATGTAGACCTGGCTGTCCGACTTCATTCCGTAGTCGAACATGATGCCGAAGGCGCTGAACGGCTCCTTGCCGGTGGCGGCCAGCACGAGTGCGGTCACCAGGAAGGCGACCACGATCGCGAGTACGGGGGCCGCGATCCCCAGGAGCAGCCGCTCCTTGTCGATCTTCTTCATCGGTCCTCTCCCCCGTTCCGGGGGTCGGTGTCGGTGCTGTCGGCGCCGTCGGGGGCCGCGTCTTCGGAGGCCGGGGACGCATCCGGGGCTTCCAGGTGTCCGGTGGCCGCGCCCGTCATCGCCGAGCCGAGCTCCTCCGGAGTGATGGTCGCCGGGTCGGCGTCCGCGACCAGCCGCCCGCGGTACATGACACGCAGGGTGTCGGAGAGCCCGATCAGCTCGTCCAGGTCGGCGGAGATCAGCAGCACCGCGAGGCCCTCGCGGCGCGCCTCGCGGATCTGGTCCCAGATCTGCGCCTGCGCGCCGACGTCCACGCCCCGGGTCGGGTGCGCGGCGATCAGGAGCTTGGGGTCGTGGCTCATCTCACGGCCGACGATCAGCTTCTGCTGGTTGCCGCCGGAGAGCGAGGCGGCCGTGACGTCGATGCCGGGGGTGCGCACGTCGTACTCGCGGACGATCCGCTCGGTGTCGGCGCGGGCGCCCTTGAGGTCGAGGAACGCGCCCTTGCTGTTGGGGCGTTCGGTGACGTGGCCGAGGATGCGGTTCTCCCAGAGGGGGGCCTCCAGCAGCAGTCCGTGCCGGTGGCGGTCCTCGGGGATGACGCCCATGCCGTCCTCGCGGCGCTTGCGGGTGGGAGTGCGGGAGATGTCGGCGCCGTCGAGGGTGAGCACTCCGGCGTCGAGCTGGCGCATGCCCATGATCGCGTCGACGAGTTCGGACTGGCCGTTGCCCTCGACGCCCGCGATCCCGAGGACCTCGCCCTTGTGGATGGTGAAGCCGATGCCGTCGAGGACCGAGCGGACCACGCCGTCCGGGTCCGTGGCGCTCAGCCGCAGCCCGTCGACGGTCAGCATCGGCACGTCGGTGACGGTCGACTCGCGGGTCTCGGGGGACGGGAGCTCGCTGCCGACCATCAGCTCGGCGAGCTGCTTGGTCGTGGTGCTCTTCGGGTCGGCGGTACCCACCGTCGTACCGCGCCGGATGACGGTGATCTCGTCGGCGACCGACAGGACCTCGCCCAGCTTGTGCGAGATGAAGATGACGGTCAGGCCCTCGGCCTTGAGCTCGCGCAGGTTGTCGAAGAGCGCGTCGACCTCCTGCGGTACGAGGACCGCGGTGGGCTCGTCGAGGATCAGGGTGCGGGCGCCGCGGTAGAGGACCTTGAGGATCTCCACGCGCTGCCGGTCGGCGACCCCGAGGTCCTCGACCATGGCGTCCGAGCGGACCCCGAGGCCGTACGAGTCGGAGATCTCCTTGATCTTCGCGCGGGCCCGGTCACCGATGCCGTACAGCTTCTCCGAGCCGAGGA
Organism: Streptomyces gelaticus; assembly: GCF_014649535.1. Classification (GTDB taxonomy): domain Bacteria; phylum Actinomycetota; class Actinomycetes; order Streptomycetales; family Streptomycetaceae; genus Streptomyces; species Streptomyces gelaticus. The sequence continues at coordinate 245,563 of NZ_BMTF01000008.1, read as the reverse complement.
CGACGTTCTCCAGGACGGTGAGGTAGTCGGCGAGCATGAAGTGCTGGTGCACCATGCCGATGCCGCGCGCGATGGCATCACCGGGGTTGTGGAACGAGACCTGCTCGCCGTCCACCGCGATGGTGCCCTCGTCCGGCTTCTGCATGCCGTAAAGGATCTTCATCAGAGTGGACTTGCCGGCGCCGTTCTCGCCGACGAGGGCGTGGACGGTGCCGCGGCGCACGGTGATGTCGATGTCGTGGTTGGCCACGACCCCGGGGAACCGCTTGGTGATGCCGCGGAGCTCCACGGCATGGGGACTGCTGGACGCGTTGATGGCGCACTCTCCTTGGCAGGAGCGGAGGGCGGAGGCGGTGGGAGCGTGAAAGGTATCGCGCCCGGTGGGGGGCTACGCGCGTAGCGCCACCGAATCGTTGGCCACCTGATGACAGGTCGCGGACCGTGTGCGTACGGCTACGGCAATCCGGCCGGGTCCGTACGTGAAATCGGGGCCCGTGTGAAGCCGAAGCGGCTCACGCGGGCCCCGATCGACGTCGGATCAGGTCGTGGTCTTGACCTTGATGGTGCCGTCGGCGATCTTCTTCTTCGCCTCGTCGAGCTTGGTCTGGATGTCCTTGATGTGGTCACCCGTGGTGGTCAGGCTGACGCCGTCCTTGGCCAGGGTGTACGTCTGCGTGCCGGTCAGCGGCTTGCCGTCCTTGACGGACTTGACCAGGTCGTAGACACCGCCGTCGACGTTCTTGACGACGGAGGTCATGATCGTGTCCTTGTACTTCGCCAGGGACGGGTCGAGGGCCTGGTCGGAGTCGACGCCGATGGACCAGGCGCCCTTCTTGCCCGCGACGGCCTCGATCGAACCGGCGCCCGAGCCGCCCGCGGCGGCGAAGATGACGTCGGCGCCCTTGTCGAGCATGCCCTTGGCGGCGGCCGAGCCCTTGTCGGGGCTGCCGAAGCCGGACAGGTCCGAACCGGTGGACAGGTACTGGATCTGCACCTTGGCCTTCGGGTTGGTGTCCAGGACACCCTGCTGGAAGCCCGCGGCGAACTTCTTGATCAGCGGAAGGTCCACACCGCCGATGAAGCCGACCTGGCCGTCCTTCGACTTCAGCGCGGCGGCGACGCCGGCGAGGTAGGAGCCCTGCTCCTCGGTGAAGACTATGCTGTCGACGTTCTTGGCGGTGGCGACCGAGTCGACCAGACCGAAGTTCACCTTCGGGTACTTGGCGGCGACCTTGTCGACCGCGTCCTTGTACGCGAAGCCGACGGCGACGACCGGGTTGTAGCCGCCCTCGGCGAGCGACTCCAGGCGCTGCTCGCGGTCGGCAGGGGTCTCACCGGTCTTGGCGGTGAGCTCCTTGGTCTCGGCACCGAACTCGGACTTGGCCTTGTCCAGGCCGCGCGCGGCGGAGTCGTTGAACGAGTTGTCACCACGGCCGCCCACGTCGTAGGCCATGCCGATCTTCATCTTGCCCTTGTCGGAGCCGGAGCTCTCGGTGGACGACTCGCCGCACGCGCTGGCGGTGAGTGCCAGAGTCGCAGTGACGGCACACGCAGCGGTGATCTTGGATACCCGGCGCAAGGGAAGGCTCCTTCAAACCTGACCGAAGCGCCTCTTCCGGCGCTGGTTTCGCGGCGATCGTAACGCGCGTAGATGTCAGTTAAGCACCCGTTCACGAGTCGTTATCGGATCGTCGCGAACCACCGCGAGGCCGACCACCAGGGCAGTGCGAGTAGTGATGCGGCCACGCTGCGTGACCAACGTCGCCGAGCACCGAAAGGGAACACGCCAGGAGAAAAAAGCCCCGAGAGAAGGAAAAGCGGAATTCCCCGCTCCATGCCCCTCGCCTGCATAATTGACCATCTCATTGCCAAGCCCGTTCATTCAATGATAAGAATTGACCGACCACTCAACCCCCGTCAGTGCGTGCCACTCAGAGAGTTCTGCACCTTGACCGGGAATAATTTACGCTGCCCGAAAACTGGATGCCGAATTTGTCTCCCGGCCTGGTTTTTGCGATGCGGAAGGGGAACCGTGAAGAAGAAGGTCTCCGTTGTTACGGGAATCGCGCTCACACTCACCGCCGGAACGTTCGCGCTAGCCCCCGGCGCATCGGCAGGGGTGCGAGTCGGCGACTGCAACACCTGGAAGTCGAACAGGGCACCGTGGACCGGCTCTGCTTACTGCAGCGGCATGGCATGGGCCGACAAGTTCCGAGTGAAGGTCACCTGCGTTGACCCACGCGGATCGCAGTGGATCGCCTACGGCCCCTGGAAGAAGAACACCGAGACCTCCACCGCGAAGTGCTCAGATAATCCAAATGTCGGCATCCTGAAAGTCGGTTTCACTTTCGATCACTGAGGAGATCACCAAGTCGGTGACTCTTTATCTTGCTCAGGCAGCCAAAGAGTCCCCATCGGCGGGGTACTTGGTGCCAGAATTACAAGGAGGGGCAGAGATGAAAAGGCGTTCGATCACTTCAGTGCTCGCTTTCACTGCAGTGGCTGGATCTTTACTGGTGGCGCCAAGCGCCACAGCAAGCGAGGTACGAATCCAAAAGGCCGACTGTGAGGTATGGAAGTCCAGCAAGGCCCCGTGGACCGGCTACTCAAAATGCACGGGGATGCTGCCCCTTGTTGAGCGTCAGCAGGTAAAGGTCATCTGCATCGACCCTCGTGGGAGCCAATGGGTCGTCTACGGCCGGGGTAAGGGCAACGGAGAAACTTCCAGCGCAAAGTGCTCCGACAACCCCAACGTCGGTGTGTACAAGGTGGGAGCAAACGTCTACCGCATCTGACGATAGCTGAGGGCGCCGTCCAATCCACACCAGGCGGGACGGCGCCCCTGCACGATCTCACTCACCAAAACCGTGTCCTATGTGGTGAGGCGAAGAAGTCGTCTGAAGCAGCAGAGGAAGCCGCGAAGAAACCGCCGTTCGCCTCTGTGTCCGGCACATCGAAGACGGTGCCAGGCGCCAGCAGTGTCCTCGCCCGCCAGCGGCCGACACACCCGCGCGAACAACACCTTCAGCGGCTCCAGCCCCAGTCGTCGGCGGGCCGGGCCGATCGCCGCTGTCGTCGGCACCCGTCACGGCTTCTCCCACCAGCGGAGCCGCTCCAGCTCCTGCGCGAGCAGCCGGGCCACCTCCTCATAGCCCTGCCCGGAGAACAGACACGTCGCGAGCACGAAATAGACCATCACCGCACCCAGCGACCACCTCGTCGACCACCACGGGCGGGGACACGCGCATCAACACCGGTGGGTCCAACTGATCAATTCAGAATGAGGTCCGAGTCTTTTCAAGCAACGCGGAGGCAGTGAACAGCTCGACGGCGACCGTGATCGCCTCCTCGTCGGCGTCGAAATCGCCGCGATGCAGGTCGAGACGGGCGGTGTCGCCGGGCGTGCGCACCCCGAGCCGGGCCATGGCGCCGGGCACGTTTTCCAGGTACCAGGAGAAGTCCTCGCCGCCCAGACTCTGTTCGGTGTCCTCGATCGCGCACGATCCGCGGCGCGCGGTCATCGCCGTGGCGAGCAGATCAATCATGGCGGCGTCGTTCACGACGGGCGGGACGCCGCGGACGTAGTTGATCACCGTCTTGGCGCCGTGCATTCCGGCCACCTCGTCGATCGCGGCGTGCACCAGGTCGGGGGCCTCCCGCCAGGCGGCCAGCTCCAGGCAGCGGACGGTGCCCGACAGCTCGGCGTGCTGCGGAATCACATTGCAGGCGTGACCGGCCTCCAGCCGCCCCCAGGTGACGGCGAGCCCGGCGCGCGCGTCGACCCGGCGGGCCAGCAGCGCGGGCACTTCGGTGGCGACCTTGGCGGCGGCGGTGACCAGGTCGGTGGTCAGGTGCGGGCGGGCGGTGTGGCCGCCGGGGCCGTCGAGCGACACCTCCAGCCGGTCGCAGGCCGAGGTGATCGCCCCGACCCGGAGCCCGATCCGCCCGACGTCCACCTTCGGGTCGCAGTGCACCCCGATGATCCGCCCGACGCCCTCCAGTGCCCCGGACAGGATCGTGTCGGGCGCCCCGCCGGGCAGCACCTCCTCGGCCGGCTGGAAGATCAGCCGCACCGGGTTCGGGAGCAGCCCGCGCCGGTCGAGGTCGGCGAGCACGAGCCCGGCGCCGAGGACCGAGGTGGTGTGGATGTCGTGCCCGCACGCGTGCGCCCGGTCGGGGACGGTGGAGCGGTACGGGACGCCGCTCTTGGTGTCCGGGATCGGCAGTGCGTCGATGTCGGCGCGCAGCGCGAGCATCGGCGCGGTGGAGTCGTCCCGCGTGCCCACGTCGCAGATGAGCCCCGTCCCCGTGTCGAGCACCCGGGGTGCGAGCCCGGCCTTCTCCAGCCGGGCCTTGATGGCCGCGGTGGTGCGGAACTCCTGGTTGCCCAGCTCGGGGTGCATGTGCAGGTCGCGCCGGAAGGCGATCAGCTCGGCACGCAGGTTCTCGGGCAGGGTGCCGGGCAGCGCCTCGTCGCCGGGCAGCTGGACATCGGAATCGCGGGACATCAACGGGTTCACCTGGTGAAGGGTAAGGCCCTTCCCCCTTCAACTGACCATGAAACAAGAAAAGTTCAGCCACATAGACGAATAAATGACTGCGTCGTGGCGTGTGAGGTGACGGCGGGGTGGGTACACTCGCCCCCTTTTGCACCATGATCCGCAACCACGATCGGCGGCTGCAACGGGCCACCCGGCCCCGTCAGCCGGACAGCCCCCGGCGCACCGGCAACAGGGCCGCCCCGATACACAGGGCCCCGACCGGCAGCAGATCCAGACTCACGGCCATCAGCGCCGTGCCCGCCAGCACCAGCACCGGGGCCCACGCCGGGACCGCGTCACGGCGGAAGAACGCGAGCAGGGTGACCAGGGCCAGCAGCCCGAGCCAGAACAGCATCGGCACCACGGTGTAGACCAACGGCATCACGCCGGGCACGTCCTGCACCCGCTCGAAGATCTCGCTCATGGCCTGCTTGTCCGCGGCGACGAACGCGGCCGCCAGGTCGATCACCGCCTGCACCGCCACCGCCGCCGCACCGAGCAGCCCGGTCCAGGCGGCCACCTCGACGGCGACCCGTCTGCCGCCGCGCTCCCCGGCGAGTCCCCGCAACCCCAGGAAGACCGGGACGAAGGCGAACACCCCGGCCAGGAACAGCAGATGCGCCGCCGTCCACCACACCCCGGGCCCGTAATCACCGACGGCCCGCCCGGCCAGCCGCACGGCCCCGTACCCCGCCATCAGGGCGGGCCCCGCGAGGAGGGCCGCTCCGACCGTCGCCCCGGCCGTGCCCTGCACACCGGCTGCCCCGCCCTGCCGCTCCGTCGCCATCCGCATCGTCGTCATGCGTCGATGCTCGCGCCCGGCGGCCCCTGCCCGCCATCGGGGCTTACCCCCAACAAACCCTGGGGACTGGCCACTTACGGCTCAGGGTGATCCATGACGGCGTCGGGGCGTCCACCCTCTGCATCAGGTGCAGCTCGACGCCGTCGAGGCACTCCGCGTGCGCTCCGAACGCACAGGCCGCACACGAAACGGGCACACCGGCATGATCCGCCTGCGCGAGGCAGACTTGGTCCACTGGTTAGTCCCCCCTCGATCCGCCCCTGTGAGACAGCCGTGGAAGCAGCTCGTCAGTACAACGTCCACGAGGCGACGACCCACCTCTCGCGCATCCTGGAGCAGGTGGCCACGGGCGAGGAAGTGGTGATCTCCAAAGCGGGAGAGCCAGTGGCCAAGGTGGTGCCGCTCCATCCTCGTACAAGGCGGACCGGGCGCGGCTCGCTCAGCGGGCAGATCCACATCAAGGACGACTTCGACGACCTGCCGGACGACCTGGCCGACGCCTTCGGGATGCGCTGATGAAATGCCGAACGGGCTACGCCTCCGTCACCGCCGTCGCCCGCCAGGGCGCCAGGCGCTGGACGTCGCGGGCGGTTTCCGTGACGCCGCTCAGGAAGCCCTGGGCGCGGGGGGAGGCCGTCTCGCGGAGCCATTCGGGGGCGATGTCGCAGACGGCGACCTTCACGTCGGTGCCGGCCAGGGCCAGGGGCAGGGTGTGGACGACGGTGGAGGGGAAGCTCAGGACCGTGCGGCCGATGGGGCCGCGGCGGGCGATGAGTTCCAGGGGGAGGTCGGGGCGGACGATCTCCAGGCCGGTGGCGGCCTCCAGGGCGTGGAGCTTGTCGGTGGACTCGCGGCGGTGCGCGAAGTAGCGGGTCGCCCCGTGGGTGCGGGCCAGGGCCGCGACGGCCTCCAGGTACTGGTCCCGGTCGACCACGCCCGTCTCGACCAGCGAGGTGCCGACCAGGTCCGCGCCCTTGGTGAGCAGCGGCGGGCCGAAGCGGGCGCGGGTCCAGGCGAAGGTGTTGGGGGTGACGGTCACGCCGGGCGGAGCCTCGACCGGCATGGCCGTGAAGACCTCGACCGTACGGGTGGCGGAGGGCGTGAAGCGGCGGCGGGCGCGGGCCGTGACCGGGGCCAGGACCAGTTCGCGCGGGCCCGAGCTGCCCTTGCGGTGCCAGCGCACCAGGCGCTCGCCGCGCGCGAGCTGGGCGACGAACTCCATGGTGGCCGTGCCGTCGTCGACCACGGTGAGACGGCGGGCCCGGACCAGGGTGAGCAGGAGCTGGACGTACCGGGAGAACGGGTCGCCGATGACGATGTGCTGCGCCCTGCGGACCAGTCCGGACAGGTCGCGCAGGCTCTTCAGGGGCGCGCCCGCGCCGCCGCGCGCCTCCTGCCAGCGGACGTTGATGCCCTCGTCGCGGGCCAGCTCCGCCATCCGGCGCAGCTGACCGCGCGACATCGGGTCGACCGGGGGGAGGACGACGACCGTGATGTCCGTGAGGACCCGGTCGCCGCCTCCCTCTGCGTAGGCCCACTCCAGGACGTTCAGGAGCTGGACCGGGCTCTCGACGAAGGCGAGGTTCACCGGTCGGCCCGTCAGACCGCGACCGGCTCGGCGACCGGGGCCGCCTCGGTGCTCTCGGCGACGACGCCCGCGACCCGGCGGAGCTTCTTCATCGGGCCGAGCTCGGACTCGTACACCTTCTTGACGCCGTCGCCGAGCGAGGCCTCGATGGTGCGGATGTCGCGGACGAGGCGGGTGAGGCCCTGCGGCTCGACGGAGGCGGCCTGGTCGGAGCCCCACATGGCGCGGTCGAGGGTGATGTGGCGCTCGACGAACGCGGCGCCGAGGGCGACGGCGGCGAGGGTCGTCTGGAGGCCGGTCTCGTGGCCGCTGTAGCCGATCGGGACGTTGGGGTACTCCTGCTGGAGGGTGTTGATGACCCGGAGGTTCAGCTCCTCGGCCTTGGCCGGGTACGTCGAAGTGGCGTGGCAGAGAAGAATGTTGTCGGAGCCGAGGACCTCGACCGCGTGGCGGATCTGGCGCGGGGTCGACATGCCGGTGGAGAGGATGACCGTGCGGCCGGTGGCGCGCAGGGCGCGCAGCAGCTCGTCGTCGGTGAGCGAGGCCGAGGCGACCTTGTGGGCGGGGACGTCGAACTTCTCCAGGAAGGCGACGGCCTCGGTGTCCCACGGGGAGGCGAACCAGTCGATGCCGCGCTTGGCGCAGTGCTCGGAGATGGCCCGGTACTCGTCCTCGCCGAACTCGACGCGGTGGCGGTAGTCGATGTACGTCATCCGGCCCCAGGGGGTGTCGCGCTCGATGTCCCACTGGTCGCGCGGGGTGCAGATCTCCGGGGTGCGCTTCTGGAACTTGACGGCGTCGCAGCCGGCTTCGGCGGCGACGTCGATCAGGGCGAGGGCGTTGTCGAGGTCGCCGTTGTGGTTGATGCCGATCTCGCCGGTGACGTACACGGGCCGGCCGGGGCCGGCGGTGCGGGTGCCGAGGGTGCGCAGACGGGAGGTGCTCATGAGGTGTGTTTCCTTAGATCGGATGACTTCGCGGGTTTGGGGGACCCGGGATCACTTGGGGGACTGAGTGGGACGCGTGGCTGTGAGGGTGGGGCCGAGCAGCCAGGCCGCGATCTCGCGGATGGCGCCGGACCCGCCGGGGGTGGTCGTGACGGCGCGTGCGGCCGCCCGTACCGAGTCGTGGGCGCTCGCGACGGCGACGGGCCAGCCGGCGAGTGCGAAGCACGGCAGGTCGTTGACGTCGTTGCCGACGTAGAGGACACGTTCGGGAGCGATGGACTGTTCGTCGCACCACTGCTTGAGCGCCCGGTCCTTGCGGTCGATGCCGTGCAGGACCGGGATGCGGAGCTTGTGGGCGCGGGCGGCGACGACCGGGTTCTGCTCGCTGGAGAGGATCAGCAGCGGCAGTCCGGCCTTGCGCAGGGCGGCGATGCCCAGACCGTCGCCGCGGTGGACGGCGACGATCTCGCGTCCGTCGGCGTCGATGAGGACCCGGTCGTCGGTCTGCGTGCCGTCGAAGTCGAGGACGACCGCGTCGATGTCGTCGAGGGTGGGCAGCGGCGAGGGGTCGAGCAGCGGCGCGAGGGCGCGGGCGCGGGCCAGGTCGTGCGGGTCGTCGATCTCCAGGACCCGTGCGGCGTCGGTGCGCACCAGGGCGGTGTGGCCGAAGAAGCGGTGGCGGTGGGTACGGAAGCCCGCGGCGTTCATGGCGTACGCGGTGCCCGTTTCGAGAAGGTCCTCGGGGCGGTCCTGGCGCATCTGCCGGACGGACTTGTCGTGGTTGACGCCGTAGTTGTCCTCCTCGATCGCGCTGCCGTCGCGCCAGAGGAAGCCGTGGAAGGGGGCGACCGTGACCGCCGTGTCGGCGCCGTCACGGGCGACCGCGGCGGCGACGCCGTCGATGTCCTCCCGCAGCACGAAGGGGCTGGTGCACTGGACCAGCAGCACCACGTCGGCGGTCCGCTCGCGCATCGCCTCGTAGGCGTCCAGGGCGTGCAGCACCGCGTCCTCGCTGCTCGACTTGTCCCCGGCGATGGCCGCGGGCCGCTGGACGATGTGCAGCCGCTCGGGGGCGCCCAGCGTGTCGGCGGCGGTCTGGGCCTCATCCGCGATGGCCGCTTCGTCGGTCGTCACGACGACGTCCGTGACCTCGCGGGAGGCCAGGCAGGCCCGTACCGCGCGGGCGATCAGCGGTACGCCGCCGACCTTGGCGAGGTTCTTGGCCGGTACGCCCTTGGATCCGCCGCGGGCGGGGATCACGGCGAGCACGATGGGGGTCGGGGTCATCTCTGCTCCTGAAGTGGTGTTCACAGCTCGCCCATCCGTCGGATCACCGGGGCGACCCGCTGGACGCCGTGCCGGTAGGCGCCGCGCGCCGCTTCCCGGACCGCCTCGCGGACCGCGCCGCGCACGCCGCCGGTCTCGCGGGGCCGTTCGGCGCCCGGCAGCGGGTGGCCGTCGGGGGCGAGGTGGTGCCGGGCGAGGATGCCGGGGAGGTAGCCGGGGGCGGCGGCAGGCGTGTAGTAGGGCGCGAGGTCGGGCAGCCGGGCGGCGGCGAGCAGGGCGTCGACCCGGGCGCGGGCGTGATCGTAGGCGGTGGCGTACGTGCCGTCGGCGGCGACGCCCTGGCCGGCCAGCCACTGCGGGTCGGGTTCCGGGCGGAAGCCGCCGTCCAGGTGGTCCCAGGAGGTGAGCAGGCCGGAGCCGATGAAGTGGTGGTTGCCGAGGGCCTCGCGGACGCCGAGGTCGGTGAGGACCGCGGTCGGGACGCGCCGGTGCAGGGACTCCAGCGCGGCGGTCGAGGAGACCGTGACCAGCAGGTCGGTGCGGTCCAGGACCTCGCCCATGTGCCCGTACACCAGGCGGAAGTTGGGTGGCAGTCCGCCGGGCAGCTTCTCGGCGAGCCGCTGGTACGGGAGTTCCTCGATGTGCGTGGTGTGCTCGCCGGGCTTGGAGCGCAGCTTCAGCAGCACCTCGCGCTCCGGGTGCAGCCTGGCGTGCTCGACGAGCCTGCGCAGCAGGTACATCCGGTCGTCGCGGGAGGCCGGTACGGAGGGCTGGGCGGCGAAGACGACGGTGTCGCGGCCCTCCTGCGGGCGGTGCGGTTCGCCGCCGAGGAACGGCAGGGCGGCCTCGGTGACGGCCGAGGCGTCGGCGCCCACTCCCTCGTACACCGCGCGGAAACGCTCCGCGTCGTGGCGGGAGTTGGCGAGGACGACGTCGGCGCCGTGCCGCAGCAGAAGCCCGTCGGCGAGCTTCTCGTAGACGACGCCGACATAGCCGGTGACGACGACGGGCCGGGCGGGCAGCCGCAGTGCGGCGAGTCCGTGCAGCATCGCCTGGACGGCGCCGCCGACGAGGGCGAGGACGACGACGTCGTACCCCTCGTCCCGCACACCGTGCAGGAATTCGACGGCCGTCACCTCGCGCACCCGGCCGGCCTCGATGCCGACGTCGCCGACCTCGGCGAGCTGGCGCGGCGTCGGGGTGGCCCGGCCGCGCAGCAGCAGTCCGCTGATCTCGACGCGCCGCGCCGGCGTCCCGGACGCACCGGCGGTGAGGCGGCGCGCGGTGAGCGCGCCCCATTTCCACCGGGTGTCGGAGTCGGCGAGCACGGCTACCCGGAGGGCGGTCGTCTTTTCGGTACGTGGGGGCACGTCCAAGAACTTAGGAAGGCATTTCGATTCGCGGCCCAACGTGACGGCAACAGCTGGTTAACAGCCCGCCGACGCTTGGCGAATCGCCTTCACAAAGGGGACGCAATCGCCCACGATTCAGCCCGGTTCATCATTCCGACATTCGCCGTTCACCCGCCGTCCGTCCCGGCGCCAAGGCAAATGACGGGCTCGCGCCTAGCGTGAGACGGGTGGTTAAGCTCTCGGTCATCGTGCCGTTCTACAACGTGCAGACATACGCCCCCGACACCTTGAGAAGCCTGCGGGCCAATGCCCGCGAGGACTTCGAATTCATCCTCGTCGACGACTGTTCGACCGACGGGACCGCGGACATACTGCGCCGCGCCGAGGACGAGATTCCGGGGGTGGTCGTACGCAGACACAAGCAGAACGGCGGACTGGCCACCGCCCGGAACACCGGCCTGGACGCCGCGCGCGGCGAGTACCTCGCCTTCCTGGACGGCGACGACTGGCTCGCCCCCGGGTTCTACACCGAACTCCTGTCCCGGACCGAGGAGTTGGGCTGCGACTTCGTCCGCACCGACCATGTCCAGGTCGAGCACAGGAACCGCACGGTGCACCGGGTGCCGCACGGCAGGCGCGGCGAGGTGCTCGATCCGCGGGACGCGATCCTGCCCGCCGAGCGGTCCACCTCGGTCGACTACCCGTACGCCTGGGCCGGGCTGTACCACCGGCGGCTGCTGGAGCGCGGGCTGCTGCATTTCACGGACGGGCTGCGTACCGCGGAGGACCGTCCGTGGATCTGGCGGCTGCATCGCGAGGCGGATTCTTTCGCGGTGCTGGGGCTTCTGGGGATTTTCTACCGGCGCGGTGTCGCCTCTTCCCTCACACAGATCGGCGACGTACGCCAGCTCGATTTCATTCGCTCGTTCGACCAGGTCATTCAGGAAACCGTGGAAGACCGTGACGCAGAGGTACTGCTACCGAAAGCGGTCCGTACCTATTGCGCGATCATTTCTCACCACATGAGCTCGATCGAAAGGTTCGAACCCGCCGTGGCCCGCACACTGAAGTCCATGAGTGCCGCCGCGCTCAGGCGCATGCCGCAGCAGGTACTCGACGACGCCCTGGACTCGATGGACGTGCAGCGCGCCACCCTGCTGCGCCGGCTGCGCCGCCGCCCGGCCGCCGCGGGCGCCAAGGAGGTGACGGCAGCGTGAACACCGCCCGCTCCCGCACCACGCAGATCTTCCTCGCCTCCACGCTCTACGGCACCGCCACGCTCGCCGCCGCGCTCGACGCGGGCTGCTTCCCGGACGCGGACCGCCGCATCCTGCTCGTCTCGAACAACGCGGCCGTGCCGGAGACGACGGCCTCCCTCGACGCGATGCCCGGCTTCGACGCGCTGCGCGGCCGGTTCGACGACGTGGTGTCGTGGAACACCACGATCGCCCCGTTCCACCCGGGCGGCTGGGCGCCGCGCCCCGACGACGTCCCCCTGTGGGAGCGCCATCTGCGCCTGGCCTGGGGACTCGGCGACGACGACATCGAGCTCGCGGTCGAGTCGATCCAGGTCAACCCCGCGCTGGCCGTCGCACAGATCTTCACCGGCGCTCCGGTCGATGTGTACGCGGACGGGCTGATGAGTTACGGCCCCACCCGCAACAAGATCGACCCGCTGATCGGTACGCGGGTGCGCCGGCTGCTCCACCTCGACCTGGTGCCGGGGCTGAAGCCGCTGCTGCTCACGGAGTTCGGGGTGGCTCCGCAGCTCGTACCGACCGAGGTGTTCCTCAAGGTGCTCGGTGAGCTGGCGGACGCGCCGGGGGCCCAGGACGGCGTTCCGGCCGTGGAGGCGCCCGCGCTGCTGCTCGGCCAGTACCTCTCGGCGCTCGGGCTGATCAGCGCGGCCGAGGAGGAGGAGCTGCATCTGCGGATGATGCGCGGCGCGGTCGCGCTCGGTCACACCCAAATCGTCTTCAAACCGCATCCCACGGCCCCGGCGCAGTGGTCGAGGGCGATGGGCGAGGAGGCGGGGAAGCTCGGCGCCGAGCTGACGGTGCTGGACGACGGGGTGCTCACCGCTCCGGTCCTCGCCGAGATGCTCTACCAGCGGATGCGGCCCGCGCTGGTCGTCGGCTGCTTCTCGACGGCGCTGCTCACCGCCTCGGCGTTCTACGGGCTGCCGGTGGCCCGGGTCGGCACCGAGATGCTGCTGGACCGGCTCGCCCCGTACGAGAACAGCAACCGCGTCCCGGTCACGCTCGTGGACGCGCTGGTGCCGGAGGTGACGGACCGGGCGGCCGTGGAGCGGGCGGGGACGGCGCAGGGCGCCGGGCCGGTGGACCCGGCGGACCTGACCGGGCTGGTCACCGCGGTCGGATTCGCGATGCAGCCGAGGATCTACCCGGGGCTGCGGCCCGCCGCCGAGCGGTATCTGGCCGCGCACCTGGACACCACCACCCGGCGGTACTTCAAGCGCAAGCGGCTGACCTCGCTGGCGCTGCCGGGGGCGGTACCGGCGCAGCTCGCGTTCCTGCCGCGCAACGCGGTGGTGCGCAGGGTGGCGCGGTCGGTGCGGCGCCGGGTGGTGCGGCAGTAGGCGGCGGCCCCGGGAACGCGGCGGGGCGGGGCCGGGCACCGAACCCGGCCCCGCCCCGCCGCGTTCCCGGGGCCGTCAGGCGGGCACACCGCCCTGGATCACCCTCAGGTCCGCCGCGTTGGCCTCGGTGATCTTCCAGAGCTCCCACTGCCGGCCGTGCACATCGGCGACCGTCGCCGCGTGGTCGTCGAGCAGCCCGGCCGCCCGCTCGGTGAGCCGGGCCCCGAGGTGCCGGTCGTGGACCGAGATCCCCCACTCCGGACGGTCGATGTCGGCCAGGAAGTACGCCATCTTCGGGTGCGAGATCAGGCTGATGATCGGCGTACCGCAGCCGAACGGGATCATCCCCGCGTGCCCGCGCATCCCGATGACCAGCTTGGTGCGGGCGTAGGTGTCCCGGATCTCGTCGTTGCCGAAGTCGTACATCGGGATCACCGGCAGCGCGATCCCGTGCTCGCGCCGCAGGTCGAAGGCGATCCGCTCGTCGTCCAGCGAGTGGGCGACGCAGCGGACCTCGGCCCGCTTGCCGAGCTCCCGCACCGCGGTCGCCATCTCGCCCAGGAAATGCCCGTAGTCGTGCCCGAAGCGGAGCCCGGCACGGTCGTACGCGGCATTGATCAGCACGGTGTCCTCGCGCCGCTCCGGGTCCGTCCAGCCGTCCACCAGCTGCCGGGTGACCGTGGTCGGGCAGGGCTGGAAGCGCACCTTGTCGTGGAGCGAGGCGGGCAGCAGTTCGCGGACCTTCTCGATGGAGCCGTGGTTGCGCAGCCCGAAGAACGAGGCCCGTTCGACGAGCCTCCGCAGGCTGGACAGGAACCGGTCGCGCCCGTGCCCGTACGCCTGGCCGTCGAAGGCGTTGAAGCCGACCGCGTACACCATGACGGGTACGTCGATCCGGTCGAGCAGTTCGTCCGGGACGTTCCACTGCCAGCCGCTGTTGCCGTTGGGCGCGGTGTCCGGGATGAAGAGGCCGCCGCCGCCGATGACCAGGCCCCGGCGCTCGTTGACCCGCTCCAGCGCGGCCTCGTCGAAGAGCCGGTGGGCGTGGATCGAGTGCCAGCGCCGCGGTCCGGTGTCCCGGCCGAAGGCCAGCCGTACGCTCTCCGGCAGCAGTTTGTCGCCGGCGTTGCCCTGGCGCTCCATGTAGAAGGCGACATGGGCCAGTTGGCCGGAGGCGGGGCCCTCCACGGGCGCGGCCGCATCCGCGGTGCGCTGGTGCATCAGCCGGCTGGCGCGGTGGGTGGGGTCGACCGCGAGGCCCTTCAGGGCGTACTCGGCCGCCGCGCCGTCGTCACCGTGGATCCAGGCGATCTGGGCGAGGCGGGCGAAGGCGGTCGCGGCCCGGTTGGGCGAGGCGGTGGCGAGCAGCAGCCGGGCGCGGGCCTCCTCGTAGCGGGAGACGCTCATCAGTGCGTGGCCGAGCACTTCGTGCGGCCAGGACTCGTCGACGGGGATCGTGACCCGGCCCAGCAGATCGGCCGCCTCCTGGTACTCGCCCGCCGCGATGTGGGCGGCGGCGACCTTGCGAGCGGCCTCCGGGGAGCCGGTGCGCAGCACGTGCGGGGTGCCGTAGTGGACGAGCAGGTCGTGGTGCTTGGCGCCGGGCAGTTCCACGTACGCGGAGTGGAACTCGGCGTCGGACAGCTCGAATTCGCGCCAGCGGTCCTCCGCCTCGCGGTAGCCGGCCTCACCGCCCTGCCAGGGCTTGTGCCGTCCGGTGAAGTGCAGGATCGCAGTGGATTCGGGGACCGGGAGGTCGCCCGAGAGCCGCCGTTTGACGAAGTTGTAGCGGGCGTCGAGCTGGACGAAGTCGCCGTCGAGCACGGCGTTGAGGATGCCCTGGTCGTGCTTGTCGAGCTCGTACGTGCCGGCCCGGCCGACCTCGTCGAGCCGCGCGCAGAACGCGTCGCTCAGATACTCGCGCTGGATGACCAGCAGCCCGCTGTTGAGCTTGTGCTGCCCGTAGAAGAACTGCGGTACGGCGGCCAGTCCGTCGCGCAGGGCCAGCAGTTCACCGAGATCGCCGAGGACGACCATGTCGGTGTCGAGCGTGATCACGGTGTCGTAGTCGCGGACCCGGAAGATGTCGAGGATGAAGTAGGCCTTGCGGACCAGGTAGTTGTCCTGGTCGCCCTTGGCGTACGAGTCGTAGTGCTCGGCGTCGACCCGGCGGAAGTCGATGCGCGGGTGCAGGGCCCGGATCTGTGCGACGGAGGCGGGGCGCAGCCCGTCGTGCAGGACGAGGAAGTCCTCGCAGACGTTCGGGTTGGACAGGGCCAGACTGCGCAGCAGGGCGAGGAAGCCGGGCAGGTAGTTTTCGTCGACGAAGCTCGCGAAGGCGACCCGGCGCTTGCCGGTGAGCGGGTTGGCGGGCGCGGGTGAGACAGGGAGGTCCGGGCCGGTGGCGGACAGGGTCGTGGCGGTCGTCGTCATCGCAGTCGGATCCTCATGTCGGTGACGCTCTGGGCGCGTTCCATCACCCACGCCTTTTCACTGGTGTACTCGTGCACGGAGGTGATGGGCATCCGCATCGCGCCGGGCACGCGGTAGGCGCCGCTCTCGTAGAAGTCGAAGCCGATGAGGTCGATCCGGCTGCTGACGTCCAGGTGGTCCAGGAGCCACAGCATGTTGAAGCCGGTGGTGGGGATGGCCGGCCAGGCGTCGGCGCCGACGCGCCCGATGTCGCGCAGCGGCCAGCGCAGCGACTCGTCGCCCAAGTACTGCTGGGCGCCGGGGACGAGGCGGTTGCGCAGGGAGTGCTTCCAGTCGCCGGAGATCCCGCCGAAGACCAGCCGGGTGTGCACCTTCTGGTCCCAGTTGAATCCGTGCTTGTGGATGGTGGCGTGGATGTCGGTGCGCCGTCCGGTCGCCGCCGGGTCGATCCGGTACGAGTTGAAGCGGACGATCAGGTCGTAGCCGTCGATCTCGGTGCCCATCGAACTGCCGCCGACCCGCCGGGAGTTGGCGATGAGGCAGATCGACCTGCCGGCGATCCGGTTGCGGAACTCGCCGACCGTGGTCCACTCGACGCCACCGAAGGTGGGGTCCTCGACCGGGCCGCGCATCCGGCTCCTGCGCTGTTCGGCGTAGAGGCCGACGATCCCGGTGAGCCCGGCCACGGCGCCGGGGTCCGTTCCGGCCGCCTCCATGGCCAGTGCGAGGTACTGCGAGGTGGCTTCCTGGATCTCCGTCACCGGGGCCCCGGCACGCTCCTGGGCGAGCAGGGCGCCGACCAGCCGGGGCCGCGCCCGGCCCCAGTCGCCCCGCGCCTGGAGGGCCAGGCCCTCGGCCCAGGTCTCGGTGACGGGGCGGGCGGCGTACTCGGCGGCGGCGGGGCAGTCGCGCTCCTGGCCGCGCAGCAGCTCGTCCTGGAGCCGCGCGCCCGCCCGCAGCCCGACGACCTTGGCCGCGACGCCGAAGCCGTCGTCCTCGGTGTACGAGAGGTAGCGCTCGTACGCCTCGATGGCCGCGGCCTCCGCGCCCATCGCCTCCAGTGTCCTGGCCCGCAGCCGCCAGCCGGCCCGTGAGCCCTTGCGCTGGGTCAGCACGGTGTCCCCGATGAGCACCGCGAGCTTCAGCTCGTCCTCGTAGCCGCAGTCCAGCGCCTTGTTGCCGACCGCGAGCAGCGGGTCGAGCAGCTCGTCGGCGAGAGCCGCCGTGGAGGCCGCGCCCGCCTTGCCCGCCCGCCGTATCAGCGGGATCGAGGACCCGGCGGCCGGCGGGCCCGCGGGCTGCGTCGCGGCGTGCACGGCCAGCAGGTGCCGCAGCGCCTCCGCGAGTGCCGTACGCCGCCGGTCGAGCCCCGCCACCAGCTTGGTGCTGTGTGCGGCACAGGCCCGCAGGCACACGTCCACGTCGGTCGGGGTGACGGAGGCGAGCTGCGGAGCGGCACTCCCGGGCGGGGCCGCGTCACGCTGCCGTGGCCAACGGGTGCGGGCTTCTCTCATGGCGCTCCAAGCGTCTGTGCCCGTGGGGGGAGGGGCGGGTGCGGGTGTGCGGTCACCGGGGCGCGCACGGAGCCCCGCTCCGTCGAGGGGCGGATGCCCGGCGCGCGTGATCGGTTCCGCGTCACGCTAAGAAACCTGAGCGGCCGCTGGATGAACTCACCCTGTCGGTACCGGAAACTGCGCACCGACCCCGCAGGTACGCGCACGGGTCGGCGCAGCCCGCACCGCACTACGAAGCCCTGCGTCAGTCACACCCCGTGCCGCGCACTTCGGCTCCCCGCGTCAGCGCACCCCGCACCGCGTCACACGCTGCTGAGCGAGAGCTTGGCCGCGAAGCCGAGGAAGAGCAGCCCGGCCGCCGAAGTGGCCCCCGCCGACAGCCGCTTGCGGCGGCGGAACGCGGCGGACAGCCGGGTGCCGCCGAATATCAGCATCGACAGGTAGAGGAAGCTGGCGATCTGCAGCAGGGTGCCCAACACCAGGAAGGAGAGCGCCGGATAGGCGTAGCCGGGATCGACGAACTGCACGAAGAACGAGATCAGGAACAGGATCGCCTTCGGGTTGAAGAGGCTGACCACCAGCGCCCGCCGGTACGGCCGCTCCATCGCCGCCGCGACCGCGGGCCCGGCATCCTCCTCGGTCAGCTCGGCCATCCGCCGGTGCCGCTCGCGCCACATGGCCACCGCGGCCCGCAGCATGCCGATCGCCAGCCAGGTCAGATAGCCCGCACCAGCGAACTTGACGACGGCGAAGAGCACCGGCGTCGTCTTCAGCAGCGACGAGGCCCCGAGCGCGGACAGCGTCATCAGGACGGTGTCCCCGGTCCACACCCCGGCCGCCGCCACATACCCGGTCCGCACTCCGCGCCGGGCGGCGACAGAGAGCACGTACAGCGAATTCGGTCCCGGCAGCAGGACGATCAGCACCAGGCCGGCGAGATAGGTCGGAAGATCGGTGACACCCAGCATGAGACGGAGTGTCGCACGCAGGTGCGGCACTCCGTCCAGGGGGTTTCGGGAAGGGGCGGGGTCAGTCCTCGTCGCCGCCGAGGAGGCGGTCGACGGAGAGCTCCATCTCGACGCCGACCACGTCCGGCACGGTGAACGAGGTCCCGCGCTTGTGGTGCTTCTTGTTCTTGTACTCGCCGCCCCGGGGGTCGGTGCAGAGCAGCACCTGGTCGTGCTTGCGGTCGGCCACGACGTAGACCGGGATGCCCGCCTGGGCGTAGTCCTCGACCTTGGGGCCGAGGTCGTCCGCCCAGTTGGTCGAGGTCACCTCCACGACCATGCGGAAGACGTGCGTGGCATAGCAGTTCTTCATGGCGTGATGGTCCCGGAAGTCCGCCTCGACGACCGACAGGTCGGGAATCGCGTAGTCGTCGGGGCCGGTGGGCAGCCACAGGCCGACGCCCTGGACGAGCCTGAGCCCTGTCTTGCGGGCCCGGGCGCCGAACTCCTCGCTGAGCCAGGACAGCGCCAGAGCGTGCGTCCCGTCCGCCGGTGGTGTCACAGTGAGCCTCCCCTGGAGAATCTCCACGCGATGCCCAGGCAGCGAGCGTGCGAGCTGGTCGGCTGCCTCGCCGAGCGTCAGCTCCGGCTGTTCCTGCACGTGCACCTGCTCCTCGTGCTGTATTACGGCCACGGCATCCTCCTTTCGGGGACCACTGTTCATGAGCTTATCCACGGTCGCGGACATTCAGCGAGAGATCACCCGTGCGTATCCGCCCCCTCAGAACGCGTCCGACGGCACGTACCTCCCCCACACCTCGCGCAGCGCGTCGCAGACCTCGCCCACCGTCGCCCGCGCCCTGAGCGCGTCCTTCATCGGGTAGAGGACGTTGTCCGTGCCCTCGGCCGCCTTCCGCAGCCGGGCCAGTGCGGTGTCCACCGCGTCCTGGTCGCGTTCGGCGCGGAGCCTCGCCAGGCGGGCCGCCTGCTCGGCCTCGATCGCGGGGTCGACGCGCAGCGGCTCGTACGGCTCCTCCTCGTCGAGCTGGAAGCGGTTCACGCCGACCACGACGCGCTCCGCGCTGTCGGTCTCCAGGGCGATGCGGTACGCGGAGCGCTCGATCTCGCTCTTCTGGAAGCCGCGCTCGATCGCGCTGACCGCGCCGCCCATGTCCTCGACCTTGGCCATCAGCTCCAGGACGGCCGCTTCGACGTCGTCGGTCATCTTCTCGACGACGTACGACCCGGCGAACGGGTCGACCGTCGCGGTGACGTCCGTCTCGTACGCCAGGACCTGCTGGGTGCGCAGGGCCAGCCGGGCGGACTTGTCGGTGGGGAGGGCGATCGCCTCGTCGAAGGAGTTGGTGTGCAGCGACTGCGTGCCGCCGAGGACCGCGGCCAGCCCCTGCACGGCGACGCGCACCAGGTTGACCTCGGGCTGCTGGGCGGTGAGCTGGACGCCCGCGGTCTGGGTGTGGAAGCGCAGCATCAGCGACTTGGGGTTCTCGGCGCCGAACTCCTCCTTCATCACCCGGGCCCAGATCCGGCGGGCCGCACGGAACTTGGCTACCTCTTCGAGGATCGTCGTACGGGCGACGAAGAAGAAGGAGAGCCGGGGCGCGAAGTCGTCGACGTCCATGCCGGCCGCGACGGCGGTACGGACGTACTCGATGCCGTCGGCGAGGGTGAACGCGATCTCCTGCGCGGGCGAGGCCCCGGCCTCGGCCATGTGGTAGCCGGAGATCGAGATGGTGTTCCACCTCGGGATCTCGGTCCGGCAGTACTTGAAGATGTCGGCGATCAGCCGCAGCGAGGGACCCGGCGGGAAGATGTACGTGCCGCGCGCGATGTACTCCTTGAGGACATCGTTCTGGATGGTGCCGGTGAGCTTCTCCGCCGGGACCCCCTGCTCCTCGCCGACCAGTTGGTAGAGCAGCAGGAGCAGCGCCGCCGGGGCGTTGATCGTCATGGACGTGGAGACCTTGTCCAGCGGGATCCCGTCGAACAGGACCCGCATGTCGTCGATCGAGTCGATCGCGACGCCGACCTTGCCGACCTCGCCGGACGCGATCGGCGCGTCGGAGTCGTGGCCCATCTGGGTGGGCAGGTCGAAGGCGACGGACAGGCCCGTCGTCCCGTGGGCGATCAGTTGCCGGTAGCGGGCGTTGGATTCCGTGGCCGTACCGAAGCCCGCGTACTGGCGCATCGTCCACGGACGGCCGGTGTACATCGTGGGGTAGACACCGCGCGTGAAGGGGTAGGCGCCCGGCTCTCCCAGCTTCTCGCCCGGGTTCCAGCCGTCGAGTGCGTCCGGTCCGTAGACCGGTTCGATGGGCAGTCCCGACTCCGACTCGCGCGTCATCTGCTGTGCCTCCCGCTGAAGTTGCCCAGTAAAGCTACTTGCCGGTAACCACGGTTCCCGCGACGGACTGTAGCGGCGGGCGCGAGACCGTTGGAGGGGCAGGGGCTGGGACCTTGCTCACAGCCCCTGCCCACGTCCTCGTTTCCGCTCTCCCCATCATGCGCGGGCTTTGGCAACCGGGCAGAGCGGGAATCCGTCCAAGGGGACACCGGACACACAGGGGGCCGAGATGATGGACAGCACCGACAGGAGCACGACGCGGACCGGGATACGGGGCACGGCCCGGACCGCGAAACGGGGCAGGGCGGGGGCCGCGGCGGTGCTCACCGTGCTCACCGTCGCCGCCGCGACGGCCGGCTGCAAGGCGCAGGCCACCAACGGCGCACCGGCGGCCCCGTCGGCACCGCCGAGGGCCGCCGCCACCGACGACGGCAAGCCCGCGCCCCGGCAGCCGTCGCCCACTGCACCGTCGCCCGCCGCGTCGTCGCCGACGGCCACCGCATCACCCACGCCGAAGCCGGACCCGCAGGGCAGGACTCTGATGGCGAGCGGATCCGAGGGCAAGCAGGTGCGGGAACTCCAGGCCCGGCTGCGGCAGATCGGTCACTTCGACCGCAGCCCCACCGGCTACTACGGCACCGTCACCGTCGCCGCGGTCCAGTCCTTCCAGGGCAAGCGCGGCCTCTCCCGCACAGGGAAAGCGGACACCCTCACCTGGCGGAAGCTGCTCGGCATGACGCACGAGCCGACGGCCGCCGAGCTGAATCCGCCGACCACCCGGACGGTCGCCGAGCCGGACAAGCGCTGCATGACCGGCCGGGTCCTGTGCATCAGCAAGAACAGCCGGACGCTGGCCTGGATGATCGACGGGCGCGTCGTGTCATCGATGGACGTCCGCTTCGGCTCCCAGTACACCCCGACGCGCGAAGGCACCTTCTCGGTCCACTGGAAGTCCCGCCACCACGTGTCGACGATCTATCACACGGCCATGCCGTACGCGATGTTCTTCAGCGGCGGCCAGGCGGTGCACTACTCCGCGGACTTCGCGGCCCGCGGCTACAGCGGTGCCTCGCACGGCTGCGTCAACGTCCGGGACGAGGGGAAGATCGCCTCGCTCTTCGCCCAGGTGAAGAACGGCGACAAGGTCGTGGTCTACGGCTGAGGGCTGTCCGGCGGATCCGGGCCGGCCGAAGGAGAAAGAGGCGCGGACGGGACCGGGGGAACGTGTCCCGCCCGCGCCATGTGCGCTGAGCCGTAGGTACGGGGGGAACCCCGGCTCTGTGCGCTGCCGATGACCAGTCGGCTCACTCAGTACTGCGCCGCGGGCCCGAAAAACGTCACACCTGGCGGCGGAGGGCTGAAAAAAGCCTGTTGCGAACGGCTCCGCTCAGCCTGCGGTCCGGGCCGAAGGCACCAGGGAGGCCGGGGTCGAGGGCGGCCGCACACCGTTGGCGAACCGGGCCGAGGAGGACGCGCCGGAGCCGGAGCCGCTGTTCGTGTTCGAGGCCCCGTCGCCCTGCTCGTCCTCGTCGCCGTCCTCGCCCGTGTCGTTCTGGCCGTTCTGGTTCTTGCCGGATGCCTCGATCACGCGGTCGCAGAACCGGTCCAGGTTGTGGGCGCCCTTCGCCAGCGCTTCGAGCTTGCGCCGCTGGGTGTCGTTCAGCCTGCCTTCGCGGTAGTCGCGGCAGGCCCTGAGCGCCTTGGCGTACCACGCACCGGAGCCGTCGTTCCCGGAGCTCTCGGGCTGCTCGCCGTTCTCGGGCCTGCCCGCGGAGCCGGTCGCGGCGCCACCGGGCCTGCGCTCGCCGCCGCCGACGTCCTTCTTCGCCCGGCCCGATCCGCCGCGGGCCGGGTCACCGGCCGGGGCGGAGGGATCCGCGGCAGGCGCGGAGGTTCCCGTCTCCGGGGAGGCGGGCGGCTTCGACTTCGGAGCCTCCTTCTCGGTGAGCCCCGAATCCAGCTCCTCGGGTGTCGCCTCGGCCGAGACCGAGCTCGCCGGAAGGGGGGTGTGCCCGCCGAACGGGCCGGGCAGCATTCCGGTCCCCGCCGCCACGGCCACCCCGCCGAGCGCACAGCCCGCGAGGGAGGCGACCAGACCGAAGCGGACGGGCCGGCTCCAGCGCGAGGTACGGAGACGGCCGGAGGCCGCGGAGGACACGGAGCCGACGGAGGCTGCCGCGATGCGCACCGGTTCGGGCAGCTCGGCACCGGCCGGCCCGCCCGCCTTCTCCGCGCCGCCCTTCACCTGCGCGTTCGTCCGGGTCCTCGTACGCGCCGCATGGGTGGCGGTGCGGAAGGCGGCCAGCGCCGCGGCCTCGCCGGGCAGTTCACCGGCGGCCGGGCGGGCGGCCCGTGCGGCGGCTTCCAGAGCGGCCACGAGCCTCTCGGCGTCCGTACACGACTGGCCGCCGACGGGATCGACCGGCTCGCCGCGGAGCAATCTCTCCGCCGCGTCCTTGTCAAGCCATTCGTACCGCTCGTCGGCCATCACATGTCCTTCTGCGTCCACGGACGCGAATGCGTCACACCGGCCGGCGCCGCCAGGCCGTTGCGGGCGGGGCGCTGCGCGGGCACCGCGTCGAGTTCCGCCGTCCGGTCCGACGCGCTCCGGTGCGTGGCGGACGGATCCGCCGGTTCCTCCGCGGGAGCGGCGTCGTCGCAGTCACTGGTGTCCGTTCCACCGGGGCCGGCGTCGTTACTGCTGCCAGTGTCCGTGCGCAAGAGCTCGGCCAGCCGTTTCAGGCCCCGGTGCGCCGCGGTGCGTACCGCTCCCGGGCGCTTGCCCAGGGTCTGCGCGGCGCTCTTCGCGTCCAGGCCCACGACCACCCGCAGCACCACCGCCTCGGCCTGGTCCTGCGGCAGCTGGGCGATGAGCGACATCGTGCGGCCGGTGGCCAGGGCCTCCATCGCCTCGCCCGCGGTGTCGGACTCGGCCGGCCGCTCGGACAGTTCGGACTCGTCGCCACCGATCGCGGGGCGCCTGCCGCGCATCCGCAGGTGGTCCAGCGCACGGTTGCGGGCTATGCGCGCCGCCCAGCCGCGGAAACGGTCGGCGTCGCCGCTGAACCGGTCGAGGTCCCGCGCTATCTGGAGCCAGGATTCGGACGCCACGTCCTCGGCGTCCGGCTCCCCCACCAGTGTCCTTATATAGCCCAGCAGCCGCGGCTGCACAGCGCGGTACACAGTACGGAAGGCGTCCTCGTCCCCGTCCTGTGCCGCGAGTACCGCGGCAGTCAGCTCCGCGTCGTCCCCCAGCACTCCCTCAACCTGCCCTGCTGTCCCGGATCGCAGCTGGTCATCACTGCCGCGCCACCCTGCGCGACTCCGCACGCTACGTCCTCGGCGGGGCTCGCGTCCACGTCTTGTACAACCTGCAACATTCACTCGATGCCTGGTGGTGTGACAGAAAACGCAGCGACGGCGCTGAGTGGAGTACGGGGTCGTCCTACGGCCCCGCGGAAGACGACCGGGGCCTCTCCTGTGGGGGGTGGCGGCCCCGGTCGTCCTCGTTTCCCTCCGGCCATGGGCACCTCAGCCCCGCCCGCGGGCCTGCCGCGAGATGGCCGCGCGCAGCACCCGCTGCCCCTCCGCCGACGCGTCCAGCACCTGGCGCAGCCCGGCTCCCGCCGACGAGGCGTCCGCGGTCTCCGCCAGCAGCTCCAGGATCCGGCTCTGGCGGCGCAGTTCCCCGGCCGGCAGGGGACCCGCCCCGTCCGGACCGGCCTCGCGGCAGCGGCGCACCGTTTCCGCGTCGGCGGCCGGCCCCGCTTCCGCGCCGAGGTGGACCGCCAGGGCCAGCAGCGAGCAGGCGTCGGCCCACTCCCGCAGCCCCGGCGCCGCCCGGCCGGCCGGCGCCTCGCCCAGCAGCTCCCGGACCCGCGGAGCCGCGCCCCTGGCGTCGGCCACGGCGTCCAGCGCCGCACGGACCTCCGCGAGGCGGTCGGGCCAGAGCCCCGGGTCCGCGCACGCCGCCCAGAGCGGACGGAGCGGATCGGGGTCCGCTCCGTCCGGGGGCTGCGGCAGACAGCGGTCGAGGCAGGCGACCGCACTCGCGGCGAGCCCGCGCTCGTCGGCGGCGGCGATCAGGTCCAGCAGGCTCATCGGCGGCTCCCGTCGGCACGCCCCCGTGCGCGCACATGGGGACGAGGCGCTTCCTGTTACCGCGTTCAGCGCCGGATGGCTCAAAACCGTCACTACTGGAGGCCGAATTGCATCGCTCAGTGGGCGCGGCCCCAGTGGGCGCGCTCCGCCAGACCCGGCCTGCTCAGCGGATACACGCCGAGTGCTGCCCGCTCCCCCTGCATCCGGGTCAGCTTGCGCACGAAGAGGATGGCGAACACCGCGGCCGCGATGTCGATGGCGTCGGTCGCCACCAACAGGCCCGTCGTGTCCATGATCTCCTGCGGCTGCTCGGCCGCCCAGTACTGCCGGGCCGTGTACTGGGAGATGATCTGCGAGCAGACCCAGGCGCCCCACCACAGGTTCATCACGGTGGCCGGGACCGTGCGCCAGCTGCCGTCGGTGTTGGTCTGGGCGCTCGCGGTCCAGATGCCGCCCGCGATCCGGCGCGGTAGCACCCAGTTGGCGATCGGGATGAACCAGGCGCCGACGGCCCAGCCGGGCCTCATCGACTGCATGCTCGGGTCGAACACCTCGGCGTTGAGCCGCACCCGCCGGAACCAGATGATGAAGACGACCGCGATGGCCAGGCCGACAAAGGTCTGGAGCGAGCTCGCGGCCCCGTACAGGTTGTACGCGAAGGTCGCCTCCTCTTCGTCGTACGTCGCGAAGTCGTTCGCCACCCCGGCCGCCAGCACGCGGTGGATGTTCAGCCCCGCCGCCAGGGCGAGCAGGTCCGCCACGACCATGAGCGCCAGCAGCACGACCACGGCCTTCGCGAGCCCCTCGGGCGAGCGCAGATACTGCTGCGGCGCGTAGAAGGCCGCGGCGGGCGAAGTCGGGGCAGCGGCACCGGCCGGCCCGGCACAGAGCAGACAGCGTCCGTCGTCGGTGACCGGCGGTCTGAGACGGCAGGCGGAACAGAGCATGAAACGGAACCCCCCAAGGTTCTGAGCGCGAACGCGAGAGCGCGCGCCCCTCCCCGGAACGCGCGGCATGCGGAACCTAGCCCCCGCCCATACCGCTGTCCACGCCGGCTCCGCTCAGCCCGCCCCGTCGATCCGTGCGGCCAGTGCCCGGAACCCGTCCCAGCTCAGCGCCGGCTTCCCCGGAGCCCACAGCTTCTGGGCGGTCGCCCGCAGCGGCATCCGGATGCCCTGCGCCACCTGCGCGGCGGTCTGCGCCTGTGGGAGGTCACCCCAGACCGCGAACCGGCCGCCGAGGATCTGGCCGGAGTAGCGCGCCGGGACCGGCCGGGTGCCGCGCAGGACGAGCGGGGTCCACTGGTCGTAGATCCGCTCGCCCGTCGGGTAGACGAAGTTGTTGGGCTGGCCGAGCACGTAATAGAGGAACTCGTCGTTGAGGTTCACCACGCGCCGCCCCTCGCGCAGATACTCCTCCGGCTGCCGGGCGCCGTACTCCCTGCCCGTCCAGTACTCGACCTCGATGTCCTTGTCGGCGTGGACGATCCCGTCGCGGAAGAAGCCGTCGTTCCATGCCTTGGGCCGTTTGCCGTGCGGGCGCACCACCGCCGCACGGTCGTTGAGCCAGCCGGTCGCCAGGTCCTTGATACCGGCCTGCGCTCCGTACTTCTGCTGGGCGGCGCGCTGGAGCTGCGGGTAGGAGGCGGCCGGGTCCCGTGCCATCAGCGCGAGGTATTCGTCACCGCCCAGATGCCAGTACGCGCCGCCGAACAGCTCGGTGTACTCGCCGAGGAGTTCGTCGATGAGTTTCGCCGAGCCCGGGTCGGAGATGTCGAGGGAGCCGGGCGAAGGCGTGCCCGACACATTGCGCAGCTGGAGGCCAGGGTGGGCCCGCAGCACCGCGCCGAGATGCCCCGGCGAGTCGATCTCCGGGACGACCTCGATGTGCAGCCGCGACGCGAGAGCGAGGATCCGCCGTACCTCCGCCTTGCTGAGGTGCTCCGGCGACACCACCTCGGGGTGGGTGTCGGACTCGATACGGAAGGCCTGGTCGTCGG
This sequence comes from Streptomyces gelaticus, assembly GCF_014649535.1. Taxonomy (GTDB): domain Bacteria; phylum Actinomycetota; class Actinomycetes; order Streptomycetales; family Streptomycetaceae; genus Streptomyces; species Streptomyces gelaticus. The sequence goes on along the minus strand of NZ_BMTF01000008.1, from coordinate 219,091 downwards.
AGAAGTGCAGGCCGAGCTGGTTGAGCTTGAGGTCGGCCATCTCGCGCAGCCGGTCCTCGATCCAGGCGGCGGTGTAGTACTTGCGCGCGATGTCGAGGTTGAGGCCGCGCTGCGGCCGGTCGGGGCGGTCGCGCACCTCGCCCTCCGGCATCGCGCCGTCGGCGCGCACCGACTGCTTCAGGGTGCGGGTCCCGTAGAAGACCCCGGCCTGGTCGGGTCCGCTGATCCTGACCCGGCCGTCGCGGACGTCGAGGGTGTACGACTCGGGAGCGCCCCCGCCCGGGGCGAGCGCCAGCTCCACATCGCCCGCGCGGGCGGGAACCTCGCCCCGGTAGTGGATCTTCAGCTCCTCGGCCAGCAGCCGCCCCTCGTCCGCCAGTGCCGCGCTGCCTCCGGCGACGACCACCCCGCCGTCCGGGCCGGGGCGCCAGCCGGGGCCGCGGGCCGCAAGGTGCTCCCGTACGGCGGGGATGGTGCGCGGGGCGGTGGAGAGCGGGTAGCTCCGGGTGGGCGAGGGGGCGGCCGTGGAGGGCGCCGGGGTGCGGGCGTCCGGCCTCTTGCCGGCGAGTCCGCCGCCGGAGCCTTCCTGCCAGACGACGACCGTGATCGTCGCGGCGGCCACCGCGGTGAGGACCGCACCGGCCACGAGAGCGCCACGTGAGGGCGACATCGTTCAGAAACCTCCGTCGTTTACGGAAAACAAGGCAGAACCAGGCAGACCCAATCAGAATCGGGCAGACAGCCGGGCATTCTCCTTGGATCGCGGTTCAGCGGGCGTTCCGAAACCCTCCCGTCCGGGTGAAGTTCGCGCATTTGTCGGACGTCCGTTGCCCCTCCTCGGTAGCTTTGAGGCACATTCGTCTCTCCCTTCACCCCGCATCTGCCTGGTCCTGTCCGTCCCTTTCCGCTCCAGGGTCACAGATGCCGTTGATCCGAGGAGCCCACGCTGTCCAGGTCCAGCGATTCCCACGCCGGCCTCCCGGAGCAACTGCGGCAACCGGCCACCCGGACGGCCGTACCCGTCCAGAGTTCCGGATCCGCGCACGCCCCGGGCCTCGGCCTCTTCAACACCGTGCCGCCCGCCGAGGTCGAGGCCGCGCTGCTGGAGTGCTGCGGCAGCCGCCGCTGGGCGCAGCGGCTGACCGCCCACCGCCCCTATCCCGACCTGGACGCACTGCTGGCCGCGGCCGACGAGGCGGGTTACGACCTGGCCCCGGCCGATCTCGCCGAGGCGCTCGCCGTCGAGATCCCGCCCGGTCTGCACCACGCCGCGCCGCACTCCGCCCATCTCGCGCTGCGGGCCGCGCACGCCGCGTACGAGTCGCGCTTCGGCCATGTCTTCGTGATGTGCGTGGACGGGCTGGCGCCCGCCGAACAGCCGGACCATGTGCTCGCCGGGATCCGGGCCAGGCTTGGCCATGAACCCGACCAGGAGCGGGTGGTCTCCGCGGAGGAGATGCGACGGCTCGCCCGGGGCCGCATCATCGAGCTGGTATCGGGTTCATAACGGAACGGGCTCGGTGGAGAGAGCCAGCAGCGCTTTCTAGGCCGTCCGTGCCTGTTTGATTGCCACTTTGATCACACCGCGGGCCCCCGCGCGAACGAACCGACAAACCGTCGCTACGATGGCCGGGGCCGGTGGACCGTACCCGGCCGGGTCAGACCGACAGTCAAGCCGGCCGACCCCAATCCCCGCTCCCGGAGGGTTCTTCCGTGCCGGCTGGAACGCTGTACCGCGGCCGGGAAGGCATGTGGTCCTGGGTGGCTCATCGAGTCACCGGTGTCCTCATCTTCTTCTTCCTGTTCGTACACGTCCTGGACACCGCTCTCGTCCGCGTCTCCCCCGAGGCCTACGACGACGTCGTGGCCACGTACAAGACGCCGATCGTCGCGCTCCTCGAATACGGCCTGGTGGCCGCCATTCTCTTCCACGCGCTGAACGGTCTCCGGATCGTCGCCGTGGACTTCTGGGCCAAGGGCCCGCGCTACCAGAAGCAGATGCTCTGGTCGGTCGTGGGTATCTGGGTCGTGCTGATGGTCGGGGCGCTGTACCCGGTCCTCGGCCACGCCGTACGCGAAGTATTCGGGAGCTGAGGCCAATGTCCACCGAGTCCTCCGCCGCGATCGGCTCCGTCGAGGGCGTCAGCCTCTACGACGTCGACCACCCGGCCCCGGTCATCGAGCCGCCGCGCAAGCGGACCGGCAAGACCCCCAAGGGTTCGCGCACCAACTTCGAGATGTACGCCTGGCTCTTCATGCGCCTGTCGGGCATCGTCCTGGTCGTCCTGGTCCTGGGCCACCTGCTGATCCAGCTGGTGCTGGACGGCGGCGTCTCCAAGATCGGCTTCGCCTTCGTGGCGGGCCGCTGGGCCTCGCCGTTCTGGCAGGTCTGGGACCTGGCGATGCTGTGGCTGGCCATGCTGCACGGCGCCAATGGTCTCCGTACGGTCATCAACGACTACGCCGAGCGGGACAACACCCGGTTCTGGCTGAAGATGCTCCTGTACACCGCCACGGTGTTCACCGTCCTGCTGGGCACGCTGGTGATCTTCACCTTCGACCCGAACATCCGCTAGGCGCCGGGCCAGAGGGACCAGAGGAAATCATGCAGATCCACAAGTACGACACCGTCATCGTCGGCGCCGGCGGCGCCGGTATGCGCGCGGCCATCGAGTCCACCAAGCGCAGCCGTACCGCCGTGCTCACGAAGCTGTACCCGACCCGCTCCCACACGGGCGCCGCGCAGGGCGGCATGGCCGCCGCGCTCGCCAACGTGGAGGAGGACAACTGGGAGTGGCACACCTTCGACACGGTCAAGGGCGGCGACTACCTGGTCGACCAGGATGCCGCCGAGATCCTGGCGAAGGAGGCCATCGACGCCGTCCTCGACCTGGAGAAGATGGGCCTCCCGTTCAACCGCACGCCCGAGGGCCGCATCGACCAGCGCCGCTTCGGCGGTCACACCCGCGGCCACGGCGAGGCCCCGGTGCGCCGGTCCTGCTACGCCTCGGACCGCACCGGCCACATGATCCTCCAGACGCTGTACCAGAACTGCGTCAAGGAGGGTGTGGAGTTCTTCAACGAGTTCTACGTCCTGGACCTGCTGCTCCAGGAGGTGGACGGGGTCAAGAAGTCCGCCGGTGTCGTCGCGTACGAGCTGGCGACCGGCGAGATCCACGTCTTCCAGGCGAAGTCGATCATCTTCGCGTCCGGCGGCACCGGCAAGTTCTTCAAGGTGACGTCCAACGCGCACACCCTGACCGGTGACGGCCAGGCCGCCGCCTGGCGCCGGGGCCTGCCGCTGGAGGACATGGAGTTCTTCCAGTTCCACCCGACGGGCATCTGGCGCATGGGCATCCTGCTGACGGAGGGCGCCCGCGGTGAGGGCGGCATCCTCCGCAACAAGGACGGCGAGCGCTTCATGGAGAAGTACGCGCCGGTCATGAAGGACCTCGCGTCCCGTGACGTCGTGTCCCGCTCCATCTACACCGAGATCCGTGAGGGCCGCGGCTGCGGTCCCGAGGGCGACCACGTCTACCTCGACCTCACGCACCTGCCGCCGGAGCAGCTGGACGCCAAGCTCCCGGACATCACCGAGTTCGCGCGTACGTACCTCGGCATCGAGCCCTACACGGACCCGATCCCGATCCAGCCGACCGCGCACTACGCCATGGGCGGCATCCCGACCAACGTCGAGGGCGAGGTGCTGGCCGACAACACCACCGTCGTCCCGGGCCTGTACGCCGCCGGCGAGGTCGCCTGCGTCTCGGTACACGGCGCCAACCGCCTCGGTACCAACTCGCTGCTCGACATCAACGTCTTCGGACGCCGCTCGGGCATCGGCGCCGCCGAGTACGCCGTGAAGAACGACTTCGTCGAGCTTCCCGAGAACCCGGCGCAGATGGTCGAGGAGCAGATCGAGCGGCTGCGCAACTCGACGGGCACCGAGCGGGTCGCGGCGATCCGTCAGGAGCTGCAGGAGTGCATGGACGCCAATGTGATGGTGTTCCGCACCGAGCAGACCATCAAGACGGCCGTCGACAAGATCGCCGAGCTGCGCAAGCGCTACCTCGAGGTGTCCATCCAGGACAAGGGCAAGCGGTTCAACACGGACCTCCTGGAGGCCATCGAGCTCGGCAACCTGCTCGATCTGGCCGAGGTCATGGCGACCTCCGCTCTGGCCCGCAAGGAGTCGCGCGGCGGTCACTACCGCGAGGACTACCCGAACCGCGACGACGTCAACTTCATGCGCCACACCATGGCGTACCGCGAGGTCTCGGCCGACGGCACCGAGTCGATCCGGCTCGACTACAAGCCGGTCGTCCAGACCCGCTACCAGCCGATGGAGCGTAAGTACTGATGGCAACCCCGATTCTGGACAAGGTCGAAGCGGACTCCGCCGCCTCCCCGTACATCACGGTCACCCTCCGGATCCGCCGCTTCAACCCCGAGGTCTCCGACGAGGCCCAGTGGCAGGACTTCCAGATCTCGATCGACCCGAAGGAGCGCGTGCTCGACGCCCTTCACAAGGTCAAGTGGGAGACGGACGGCACCCTGACCTTCCGCCGCTCCTGCGCGCACGGCATCTGCGGCTCCGACGCGATGCGGATCAACGGCAAGAACAGGCTCGCCTGCAAGACGCTGATCAAGGACATCAGCCCGGAGAAGCCGATCACGATCGAGGCCATCAAGGGCCTCACGGTCCTCAAGGACCTCGTGGTCGACATGGAGCCGTTCTTCCAGGCCTACCGCGACGTCATGCCCTTCCTCATCACCAAGGGGAACGAGCCGACCCGTGAGCGCCTGCAGTCCGCCGAGGACCGCGAGCGCTTCGACGACACCACCAAGTGCATCCTCTGCGCCGCGTGCACGTCCTCGTGCCCGGTGTTCTGGAACGACGGCCAGTACTTCGGCCCGGCGGCGATCGTCAACGCGCACCGCTTCATCTTCGACTCGCGCGACGAGGGCGGCGAGCAGCGCCTGGAGATCCTCAACGACCGTGACGGGGTGTGGCGCTGCCGCACCACCTTCAACTGCACGGACGCCTGCCCGCGTGGCATCGAGGTCACCAAGGCGATCCAGGAGGTCAAGCGGGCGCTCATCACGCGCCGCTTCTGACCGCCGCCACGGCAGCCTCGTCCGGCCCCGTTCTCCGCAGGAACACCGCGGAGAACGGGGCCTGTTGCTGCGCCGCGCGGGTCTTGACGGTACGGTCGTGCGGAACCGGGTGCCGGTTCGCCGCCGGTGCAGCAGGGCCCGGGGCGCACAGGCTTGATCGAGAGCGGGGAACGTTGAGCGATCCGAATCCGTACGCGGACGACTCATACAAGTGGGGGCCGGCTCCCCAGCAGCCGGGCCGTCCGCCCACCGTCGCGGACGGCCAGGCCCAGCCCGGTCCGGGCACCCCGGCCTACGGCTACCCGCAGCCGCTGCCCGAATCCGCGGTCCAGCCCGGCCCCGGCTACGGCTATCCCCAGGGCGTCGCGGCCCAGCCGACCATGCCCGGCCCCGGCTTCGCACAGCAGCCGGGCGCCCCGACGGGTGCCGGGCTGCCGGTCCTGGTGTTCGGTGACATCGCTGTGATGCAGGACCAGATCGTGACCCCGGCCGGCCCGATGCCGCTCAAGGGCGCGGTGTGGACGGCCACGGACCTGACCCGCACCGAGGAGAAGATCCCGACGGTGGGGATCGTGCTCGCGATCGTCTTCGCGCTGTTCTGCCTGGTCGGTCTGCTCTTCCTGCTGATGAAGGAGAAGCGGACGACCGGCTTCGTGCAGGTCTCGGTGACCAGCGGCGGGCGGCACCACTCGACGATGATCCCGGCGGCCGGCCCCGACACCTTCCCCATGGTGATGGCCCAGCTCAACACGGCTCGTGCGATGAGCGTCTGACGTCCGGAGCCGATGGCCCGCCTCCACCACACCGTCACCGGTCCGCGCGCCGGACCGGTGGACGACGCGGGCGACGGGGACAGCTGAGCGCCCGCTGGGTCCGATCGGGCGTCCGCGGCTCAGTCCCAGGCGGCGCCGCCCTGGTCCTCCGCGACCACCATGACGCGCCGCAGCATGTCGTTGAGCAGGGTGCGTTCGTCCTTGTCGAGGACGCCGAGCAGCCGGTACTCCTCGTGGCCGAGGACATCCATCGCGCCCAGCCAGGTCGAGCGGCCCTGGTCGGTGAGCTCCACGTCGACCCGCCGGCGGTCGGTGGTGGAGGGCGTGCGGCGGACGAAGCCGCGCCGTTCGAGCACGTCCAGCCGGCCGGTGACGGAGGCGGGCGCGAGGTCGAGGTCGGCGGCGAGTTCGGAGGGGGCCGCCTTCCCGCCGCGTCCGGCCAGCTTGTGGAGCGTGTCGAACTCCTGACGGTCCAGGTCGAAGTCGACCAGGGACTGCTCGCGTACCCGGCGCAGATGCACGGAGAGCTTCTTCATACGGGTCACTGCGCCCTCGACCTCGGGATCGAGGCCGGGAAGCACGGGCTTCCAGCGCTCCACATGTCCGTCGGTCCAGTCACGTCGCTCCATGGGGAAAGCGTACGCCGGACCTCCAACTATCCTTCGGAACCCAATATTTCGTTGACGAATAGTTCGGTACCGAAATAGATTCTCACGCATGCCACACCCCTTGCGCACGCGCGCCTTCCGCCTGCTCTTCATCGGCCGCACGCTCTCGCTCCTCGGCGACGCCGTCATCCCCACCGCCCTCTCCCTGGCCGTCTATCTGGCCACCGGTTCGACCGGGGCGCTCGCCCTCGTCCTGGGCTGCGCGATGGTCCCCAAGCTGCTCCTGCTGCCGCTGGGCGGCGTCGTGGGCGACCGCTTCAACGCCCGTACGGTCGCGCTCACCACGGATCTCGTACGGTGCGCGACCCAGCTCTTCGTCGGCGCCGAGCTGCTCGGCGGCTCCCCCGCGCTCTGGCAGATCGCCCTCGCCGAGGCGATCGGCGGCGCCGCCGGGGCCTTCGCGATGCCGACCGCGTCGCCGCTGATCCGCGGCACCGTGGCGGAGTCCGGGCTGCTGCGCGCCAATTCGCTGATGGCGGTCGTCAACAGCTCCACCCGGCTCGGCGGGCCGGCCCTCGCCGGTGCGCTGATCCTCACCGCGGGTCCGGGCTGGGCCTTCGTGCTGGACGGCGCCACCTTCGCGGCGAGCGCCGCCCTGCTGGCCGCCGTCGAGGTCCGGCACGTACCCGTCCCGAGGCGCTCGCTGTTCACCGACCTCAAGGAGGGCTGGGGAGAGGTCCGCGGCCGTGACTGGTACTGGACGAGCCTGATCGCGCACGCCGTCTGGAACGGCGCGGCAGCCGTCCTGATGACGGTCGGCCCGGCGCTCTTCGTCCGGGAGCTGGGCGGCGAGGGCGTCTGGATCGCCCTCCTCCAGACCGGCGCGGTCGGCCTGCTCCTCGGCTCTCTGCTGGCCGGCCGGGCCCGCCCCCGCCGCCCGGTCCTGACGGCCAACCTGGGCCTGGCCACGTACGCCCTGCCGCTCGGCCTGCTGGCCGCCCATGCGCCCGTCGCGCTGACCATCGCCGCGTACGGTGTCGCCCAGGCCGGCCTCGGCTTCCTCGGCCCGGTCTGGGATACCTCGGTCCAGTCCGCCGTACCGGCGCACGCGCTGGCCCGGGTGACCTCGTACGACTGGCTGCTCTCCCTGGGCGCGATGCCGCTCGGCTACGCCCTGGCCCCGCTCGCCGCCTCGGCCTGGGGTGCCGAAGTGCCCCTGGCCGTTGCCGCGGTGGCGGTCGGCGCGGCCTGCCTGGGGACGGCGGCGGTGCCGGGCGTACGACGCTTCGGGGCGCCGGGCAAGCAGGCGGAGCAGCTTGCCGCCCATCCGGCTTGAACATGTTCAAAAGTGGGTCTACAGTCCATGACAACAGCTTTTGAACGCGTTCAAGGGAGGGTGGGGCATGGACCTCACTGTTGTCGCGTATGTCATCTACCTGCTGATCAGCGTGGCGTTGACCATCTGGGTCGCGCGCACGCTCAGCCGCAACGGCAGGGTGTTCCTGGCCGATGTGCTGCATGGGAACGAGAAGCTCGCCGACGCCGTCAACCATCTGCTGGTGGTCGGCTTCTACCTGGTCAACCTGGGCTTCGTCACCCTCTATCTGAGGAGCTCCGACGGCGTCACCGACGCCCGCGGGCTCTTCGAGGCGCTGTCGGTGAAGCTCGGCGTCGTCCTGCTCGTCCTCGGCGTGATGCACCTCGGCAATGTCTATGTGCTCAACAAGATCCGCCGCCGCGGTCTGATGGAGCGTGAGCAGACCCCGCCGGTGGCCCCGCAGGGCTGGACGGGACCGGGCGGGGGTCCGTGGGCGGCGCCCGCGCCGAGGGCCTGAGCGCCGTGCCGGACGGACCGGGCGGGCGGCCGCTCCCCGTCGAGCGCCTCACGGTGCTGTACGACGCGCGGTGCCCGCTCTGCCGCCATCTGCGGCAGTGGCTGATGAAGCAGCGTCAACTCGTGCCGCTCGACCTCGTCCCGGCGGCCTCCGCGGAGGCGCGCCGCCGCTTCCCCGGTCTCGATCACGCCGGGACGCTGGACGAGATCACGGTGGTCGGCGACCGGGGGCAGATCTACCGCTCCGCCTCCGCGTGGATCGTGTGCCTCTGGGCGCTGGCCGAGCACCGGCCCGGGGCGCACCGGCTGGCCGCCCCGGCGGGCCGCCCGTTCGCCCGTGCCGCCGTGCTCGCCGCCGCGGAGTACCGGTCCCTGACCGCTCCCCCGTGCGGCGACGGGGACGGGGAGGGTGGCTGTACGGTCCCCGGATCCGGCGGCTGACAGCGGCGGATACCCTCGGGACTGTGGTGAAGGAAGCGAAGGACGTGAAGGAAGCCAAGGCCTCCAAGAGCGAGCAGACCCGCACACTCATCCTCGAAACGGCGCTCCGGCTCTTCCAGGAACGCGGCTACGACAGGACGACGATGCGGGCCATCGCCCAGGAGGCCGGCGTCTCCGTGGGGAACGCCTACTACTACTTCACGAACAAGGAACACCTCGTCCAGGGCTTCTACGACCGGCTCGCCGCCGAGCACGCGGCGGCCGTGCAACCGGTCCTGGACGGCGACCGGGATCTCGCGGTGCGCATGCGCGGGGTCCTGCTCACCTGGCTGGACGTGGCGGAGCCGTACCACCGCTTCGCGGCCCAGTTCTTCAAGAACGCCGCCGACCCGGAGAGCCCGCTCAGCCCGTTCTCGGCGGAGTCGGTCGCGGCCCGCGAGGCGGCGATCTCCATCCACCGGCGCTGCCTGGCCGGGTCCGACACCAAGACCGATCCCGAACTGGCCGAGCTGCTCCCGCAGTTGATGTGGCTGATACAGATGGGTCTGGTGCTGTACTGGGTGTACGACCGCACGGAGCACACCGAGCGCAGCCGCCGCCTGGTCGAGCGCTCCGCCCCGATCGGCGCCCGCGCCATCGCGCTCTCCCGGTTCCGGGTGCTGCGCCCGCTGGTGCGGCAGGTCCACGACGTGCTGGAGGAGTTCCTGCCCGGCGCCGCGAAGTCCGGGCGCCGGGGCGGATCCAGCGGACCGGACGGGGCCTAGGAAAGCGGCGGGGCGGCCGTCCGGCAGTGCCGGTACGACCGCCCCGAGTCCGGTCCGGCGGACTGTCAGCGCCCCCAGGACCCCGGATCCGTCGGATCCGTCGGATCCGTCGGATCCGTCAGATCCGCCTCAGCTCCCAGAGCCGCCAGAGTCCGGTGCCGTCCGAGAGGTACTGCGAACCGGAGACGTCCGTCGTGCTGACGACGTAGTCCTTCTTCTGCCACAGCGGGACCAGCGGCACGTCCTCGCCGACCTGTGCCTGGAGCTCCTTGAAGTCGGCCGAGGTGCGTCCGCGGTCGCCGTACTGAAGCGTGGAGCTGATCAGGCTGTCCACCTTCTTGCTGGAGTAGCCGTTGTGGAGGCTGTTGTTGCGGCCGACCAGCGGCTGGCTGAAGGTGTCGGAGTCCGGGTAGTCGGGGAGCCAGCCGACCGTGTACGCGTCGTACTTGCCGGCCGCGTACTCCTTCTGGAACTTCTGCCAGTCGACGGCGTGGACCGTGACTTTGAACAGCCCGTCGGCCTCCAGCTGACGGCGGAGCTCCGCGGCCTCCTTCGCCTGGGTCTCGTTCCCGCCGCCGTAGCCGAAGCTGATGTTCACCGGCGTCTGCACGCCGGCGTCCTTCAGCAGCTGCTCGGCGCGCGCCGGGTCGGGCGACGGGTAGGCGTCGAAGAACGGCGTGCTGTGTCCGATGTAGCCCTGCGGGATCAGCGAGTAGAGCGGCTCGACGGTTCCCTTGTAGATATCGGTCACCAGGGGCCCGCGGTCGATGATCGAGGCGATGGCCTGCCGGACCTTCTTCTCGGCCAGCGGGGAACCCGGCCGGACGTTGAAGACGAGGTTGCGGATCTCGGCGCTCTCCGCCTCGGTGACGCGCAGGTCGGGGTCACCGGGGTTCAGCTCGGCGAGCGTGGCCGGCGGCAGTTCGCGGTGCGTGACGTCGAGCTGCTTGGCCTTCCAGGCGGTCTGGAGCTCCTCCGACTTGTCGTAGTAGTGCACGGTGACCGGGACACCGGTCTTGCTCAGCGCGCCCTTGTAGAGGGGGTTGGGGACCAGCTCGGCGATCGCGCCCGGCCGGTACGACTTCAGGAGGTACGGGCCCGAGCCGTCGACGGTGTCGCCCGCACGGAGCTTGTCCGCCGGGTACGACTCGCGGTCGACGATCGAACCGGCTCCGGTGGCGAGCTTCTGCGGGAAGGTCGCGTCGCGCGAGGAGAGGTTGAAGGTGATGGTGCGGCCGTCGGCCACCACGTTCTTGAGGCTCGGGAAGAGCACCCAGGGACCGACGTCCGTCTTGATCTTGATCATGCGCTCGATGGAGTACTTGACGTCCTCGGCCGTGATCTTGCGGCCGTTGGAGAACGTCAGGTCGTCACGGAGCTTGCACTGGTACGTCTGGAGCTTCTGGCCGATGAACTCGCAGCTCTCGGCGGCGTCGGGCTCGGGCACGACCGCCCCGGACTTGAACGTCAGCAGGGACTGGTAGATGTTGCTGTACATCGCCCAGGAACCCGCGTCGTACGCACCGGCCGGATCGAGCGAGGTGACCTCGTCCGTCGTGCCCACCGCGACGGGGTCCTGGTTCACCTCGTCCGAGGGGAGCAGTTGCCAGGCGACAACGCCTGCGATGCCCAATACCGCGAGAACCGCGAGAATCCGTAGCCGGATCGACCGCATTGACGTGCTCTCCCTTACCAGCCCCACCTCGGTGTTGTGCCCAGATACGCGCATCACCGCATGTTCGCGATCAGCCAATCACAAGGTTTTCACATCTGGAAGAGTAAAACTGTGACTCATAGCCTTTTGTTCGGCACTTGAAACCTCGGGTGCATGTGAACGTCCGGAACCTGTCGTCGACGGAGAGTCACGCCCGTAGTGATGCGAGTTCCACGACGGTGATGTCGGAGGGCGCGCCGACCCGTACGGGCGGCCCCCAGGCGCCCGCGCCCCGTGAGACGTACAGCTGGGTGTCGCCGTACCGGTCGAGCCCGGCGACCGTGGGATTGGCCAGGTCCGCGATGTGGTTGCCCGGCCAGAGCTGGCCCCCGTGGGTGTGGCCGGAGAGCTGGAGGTCCACTCCGTGGGCGACCGCGTCATGGATGACGACGGGCTGGTGGGCAAGGAGGACGGCGGCGCGGGTACGGTCCCGGTCGCCGAGCGCACGGGCGAAGTCGGGGCCCTGCCCTTCGCTCTCCCCAGCCACGTCATTGACGCCCGCAAGATCGAATCCACCGATCTCGACCCGGGCGTTCTCCAGCGGGTGAAGATCCAATTCCCTCACCTGATCGATCCATTGGGCGGCGCCGGAGTAGTACTCGTGATTACCGGTGACGAAGAAATTCCCCTGCCGTGAACTCAGCCGGGCGAGCGGCTCCGCGGCCGGCCCGAGATCGGCGACGGTTCCGTCGACGAGATCCCCGACCACGGCGACCAGATCGGGCTGGGTCCGGTTGATGGTGTCGACGATGCGCTGGGTGTGGGCGCGGCCGAGGATCGGGCCGAGGTGGATGTCGCTGACGACGGCGATCCGGAAGCCGTGGGCGGAGCGCGGCAGTTTGGCGAGCGGGACGGTGATCCGCTTGACCCGCGGCCCGCGCAGCACCCCGTAGGTGCCGTAGCCGACCGTACCGAGCCCGGCGACGGCGGCGGCACCCCCGACGGCCCGCGCGACGAACAGCCGGCGCGTGAGGGCGGCGGGACGGTGCGGGGCGGAGGTGTCGGTGTCGGTGTCGGTGTCGGTGACGGTGACGGTGACGGTGACGGTGACGAGGGCGCTCGGGGCCGCACCGCCGGAAGCCGGTGGGGCGGAAGCCTCCACGGCCGAGGAAACCGGCGGGCGATTTGCACCGTTTGAGCGATTCGCGAGAAGCGTGCTCTCCGCTGACGCCGCGTCCGCATCCTCCGCCCGGTCCGCCCGGTCCGCCCGGTCCGCCCGGCTCGCGAGCACCCGGCGCAGAACCGGCCGTACCGCCTCGCCCACCAGCAGAGCCAGCGTCAGGTACAGCACGGCAGCCAGCCACAGATAGCCCGGCCAGGCCAGCACCTGCTGGAGCCGGAAGGGCGCACCCGCGCGGCCGGAGACCAGCGCGCCGACGCTCAGCAGGGGCAGGACGTACGCGGCCACCGTGCCGGCTCTGCGCAGGGCACTGCCCTCGACGGTCGTGTCACCGACGAAGCGCTGCCAGAGATAGCGGTGCACACCGGCGAACAGTGCGAGCACCACGAGTACCGCCACCACAAGACCGGCCACTGCCACTCGCCCCCACCCGTCCCTCGTACGGCCAGTTATGCGCGTTCGCTGCGCAAGGCCTTGACGCCACGGAACCCGATCACACCAACAGCCGTCCCCAGGAGAAAGGACGTGATGGCGAGCAGCAGATGCACCCAGAAGTACGCAGTCGGGTCACCCGCGTCGTCGAAGGCGAGTCCGCTGCCGTCCTTCCACAGGTTCTTGACGAAAGTGATCCAGATGAACCAGCTCCACACCCCGAAGGCGAGCAGGAACCAGGAGACGGGGCGGCTGAGCTTCATGGACTCAGTATCTCCGCCGCGCTCCGGCAGAGCCGCCCGGGGTGGGCTGTCCCGGCGGAACACCCGGCGGGTCAAGCCATCCGGACCCATTTTCATATCTTCTGCCTGTACGTTTCCGATCGTGCCTGCTCTCAAAAAGACCGCACTGACGGTCATCTCTGCCGCCTTGGTGTCCACTTTTCTCGTCAGTCCGGCATCGGCGGTCGGCAAGGACACCTCCGACGACGGGCCGAAGCCGCCCTCGGACATGTCCAGGGTCGGTGGCGAACTGCTGGGCCGGCCCGGCACGCAGGTCGATCTGGGACCGGACGCCCCGGTGCTGCCGAAGGACCTCACGGGCAGGTCCTGGATCGTCGCGGACGCGGAGAGCGGCCAGGTCCTCGCCTCGCACAACTCGCACTGGCGGCTGCCTCCCGCCTCCACCCTGAAGATGCTCTTCGCGGACACCCTGATGCCCGCGCTCCAGCCGAAGACCCAGGAGTACACCGTCAAGGACGAGGACCTCGCCGGTGTCGGCGAGGGCAGCAGCCTGGTCGGCATCAAGGAGAAGCTCAGCTACACCGTCCACGACCTGTGGCTCGGGGTGTTCCTGCGGTCGGGCAACGACGCGGTGCACGTGCTGTCCTCGATGTACGGCGGTGTCCCCAAGACCGTCGACGCCATGCAGGCGCACGCCGAGGAGTTGCAGGCGCTCGACACCAAGGTGGTCTCGCCCGACGGGTACGACGCGCCCGACCAGGTCTCCAGCGCGTACGACCTGACGCTGTTCGCCCGCAGCGGGCTGCAGAAGGCGGACTTCCGGGAGTACTGCTCCACGGCCGAGGCGCAGTTCCCCGGCGCGGAGAAGAAGGGGAAGCGCGAGAGCTTCGCCATCCAGAACACGAACAAGCTGCTCACCGGCGCGGCCGGCGTCGACCCGTACAAGGGCATCGCGGGCGTCAAGAACGGCTACACCACGCACGCCGGCAACACCTTCACCGGTGTCGCCGAACGCGACGGCAAGGTGCTCCTCGTCACCGTCATGAACCCCTCGTCCGAAGAGGCCCACGCCGTCTACAAGGAGGCCGCCAGCCTCCTCGACTGGGGCTTCGACGCGAGCGGCAAGGTGACCCCGGTCGGTGAGCTGGTGCCCCCGAAGTCCGCCACCACCGGAGCCGGGTCCGGGAAGGGACCCGCGGCCGAGCAGGGCAAGGGCGAGGGCAGGAACGGCCCCGCGCAGAACGCGAAGGCCGCCGCGGCCGGGGACGGCAGCGGAGGCGTCGGGGTCGCCCTGGGCATCGCCGGGGGTGCCCTGGTGCTGCTGGCCGGCGCGGTGTTCCTGGTCAACCGCCGCTGGCCGCTGCCGGACCTGGTGCGCCGCCTTCCCCGCCGCTGACGTCCCCGGGCGCCGCCTCGGCGCCCTCGGCGTCCTCGGCGTCCTCGTTGTTCGGCGTCGCCGTCCAGGCGGCGCAGAACAGCAGCAGCCTCGCCGAGAAGTTGATCCACAGCAGCAGCGCCACCGGCACCCCGAAGGCGCCGTACATGCTCTTCGACGCCACGCTCCTCATATAGCTGCCGAGCAGCAGCTTGAGCAGTTCGAAACAGACCGCGCCGATCGCCCCGGCGACCAGGAGGCTGCGCCGCGGGGGCTCGACGCCGGGCAGCAGGGTCAGCAGATAGAGCAGCAGCAGGAAACCGGCGAGCGCCGCCACGACCAGGGCGGCCACCCGCAGCACCACGCCGCCCGCACCCCGGTCCGAGATGTTCAGCAGACCGGCGGCCCAGCCCACGGCGACGGAGCCGACCGACGACACGGCGAAAGTGGCGAGCACCGCCCCGCCGAGGCCGAACAGCAGCCCCGCGTCCTTGAGTTTGCGCAGGACCGGATTGCCCAGATCCACGTCGTCCATGCCCCAGACGGCGCGCAGGCAGTCCCGCATCGAGCCGATCCAGCCGATGCCGGTGAGGAGCAGCAGCGCACCGGCCACCAGTCCGACCGTGCCGGCATGGGTGACCAGGTTCTCGATGCCGAGCTGGTCGGAGATGCCGGGCACCTGCTCGGCCAGCTTTTCCTCGATCCTGTGGAGCTGCTCGGTGGAGAGCAGCGCTGCGCCGATCGCCGCACCCACCGCGATCAGCGGGAAGAGCGCCAGGAAGCTGATGAAGGTGATCGCGGCGGCGAGCCTGGCCCAGTGGACCCGCTCCAGCGTCTCGTAGGAGCGCCAGGTGTGCGTCGTCATCAGCCGGGCGACGATCGGCCCGATGACGGGGAGTTTTTTCAGCCAGTCCATGACGTACGGCTTACCCTCCCGAGCGCGGAAATCCGGCACCGGGCCTCGTTGCCGTAAGGACTGACGCTTCCTCAATCACCCATATCAGTGAGTGTTGTAACAAATACCTCGAAAGGGTTTTCTCGGGCGATACGGTCACCGTCATGTCTGTCGACACCGTGTCCCTGACCGGCTGGGGCCGCACCGCCCCGACGACCGCCCTGCGCTTCCGCCCCCGTTCGTACGAGGAGGCGGCGGCGACGGTGCGCGGCTGCGGACCGCGCGGCTCCATCGCCCGGGGCCTCGGCCGGGCCCATGGCGACGCGGCCCAGAACGCGGGCGGCTCCGTCCTCGACATGACCGCGCTGAACCGGATCCGGACCATCGACGCCGGGACCGGAACCGTGGTCTGCGACGCCGGGGTCAGCCTGCACCGGCTGATGGAGGTCCTGCTGCCGCTCGGCTGGTTCGTCCCCGTCACGCCCACGACCCGCTACGTCACGGTGGGCGGCGCGATCGGCGCCGACATCCACGGCCACAACCAGCACGTCTCCGGCTCCTTCTCCCGGCACGTCCAGGAACTGGAGCTGCTGACCGCCGGGGGCGAGATCCGTACGGTCCGGTCCGGCACCCCCCTGTTCGACGCGACCGCGGGCGGCCTGGGACTGACGGGCGTGATTCTCTCGGCCACCCTCCGGTGCCACCGCGTCACCAGCTCCTGGATGTCGGTCGACACCGAACGCGCCGTCGATCTGGACGACCTGCTGGAAAGGCTCTGCGCCGGGGACCACCGCTACCGCTACTCGGCCGCCTGGATCGACCTCCGCGCCCGCGGCCGGGCGACGGGCCGCTCCGTACTCACCCGAGGGGAGCACGTACCCCGGTACGCGCTCCCGGCGCGCGCCCGGCGCACACCGCTCGCGTTCCGCCCGGGGCCGCTGCCGGCCGCCCCCGCCCGCGTACCGGAGGCGCTGCTCGGCGGTGCCCCGGCCGCCCTGCTCAACGAGGTCCGGTACCGGGGCGCTCCCAGGTACCGGATCGGCGAACTCCAGAAGCTGGCCGCGTTCTTGCACCCGCTGGACGGACTGCCGCAGTGGAGCCGGGCCCCTGGGCGGACCGGCTCCGTGCGGTACCAGTTCGTCGTCGGGCACGGTCAGGAGGAGGCGCTGCGCCGGATCGTGCGCCGGATCTCCCAGCGGCGCTGCCCGGCGTCGAACGCGCTGCTCAAGCGGTTCGGCACCGGCGGCCCGGGGTGGTTGTCGTTCCCGGTGCCCGGCTGGACGCTCGCCCTCGACCTGCCCGCCGCCCTGCCCGGCCTGGCCCGGTTCCTGGACTCGCTGGACGAGGAGGTGGCGACGGCCGGCGGCCGGGTCTGCCTGGCGAAGGACTCCCGGCTCCGGCCGGAGCTGCTGTCCGCGATGTATCCGAGGCTGGCCGACTTCCGGTCGCTGCGCGCCGAGCTGGATCCGGACGGGACCTTCCGCTCCGACCTGTCGCGCCGCCTGTCGCTCTGACCCCCGTGCCCGCCCCGCCCCACCTCCCCACGTCGCAAGGAGTTTTTACGTGAAGGACGCCTTCGGAGCCCCGCAGTCCCTGCTCGTCCTCGGCGGCACGTCGGAGATCGCCCTGGCCACCGCGCGGCGGCTGATCGCCCTGCGGACCCGTACGGTCCGGCTGGCCGGGCGCCCCTCCCCCGCGCTCGAATCGGCCGCCGCCGAACTGCACGCACTCGGCGCCGACGTCCGTACGGTCGACTTCGACGCCCTGGACTCCGCATCGCACGAGACCACGCTCGGCAAGGTCTTCGCCGAGGGCGACATCGACACGGTGCTGTTCGCCTTCGGCATCGCCGGCGACCAGGGGCGCGACGAGGAGGAGCCGCTCGCCGCGGTCCGGGTCGCCCAGACCAACTACACCGGAGCGGTCTCCGCCGGGCTGGTGTGCGCCGGCGCGCTCCAGGCGCAGGGGCACGGCTCACTGGTGGTGCTGTCCTCGGTGGCGGGCGAGCGCGTCCGCCGCGCCGACTTCATCTACGGGTCCAGCAAGGCGGGGCTGGACGCGTTCACGCAGGGGCTGGGGGACGCACTGCACGGGACGGGGGTGCATGTCATGGTCGTGCGCCCCGGCGTCGTACGCCCGGAACCGGCCGCGGAGACGGTGTGGGCGGCGGAGACGGTGCGGGCCGCCGGGACGGTACGGGCCGCCGGAGCAGTGCGTGCGGCGGCCGGGTTCGCCTCGGCGCCGCTGGAGGCGTCGCCGCTCACCACGACCCCGGACGCGGTCGCGGAGGCCATCGTGACGGGGCTGCGGCGGCGCTCGGAGACGGTATGGGTGCCCGGGTCGCTGCGGGCGGTGATGTCGGCGCTGCGGCATGTGCCGCGCCCGCTGTTTCGGCGGCTGCCGATCTGAGCCGGAGGCGGCGGAGCGCGGTCAGGGGGCGCGGTCGCGTGGTCAGGGGTGCAGGGAGGGCTCGTCCACGGAGGAGCCGCCCTGCGCGGGCACGGCGGGCGCACCGCCCCCGGCGCCGAACGGGAACTCGTTGATCTTGCGCCAGACACTGTCCGAGCCCTGCTCGTACAGCGCGAAGGAACCGCAGGCCCAGGCGGCCTCGTAGTCGGCGAGCTCCGCGTACGCCCGGTCCATCGCCTCCTCGGCGATGTCGTGCGCCACGGTCACATGCGGGTGGTACGGGAACTGGAGCTCGCGCACCAGCGGCCCGGAGGCGTCCCGGACCCGCTTCTGCAGCCAGGTGCAGGCCGAGGCGCCCTCGACGACCTGGACGAAGACGACCGGCGAGAGGGGACGGAAGGTCCCCGTGCCGGACAGCCGCATCGGGAAGGGACGGCCGACCGTCGCGATCTGGGCGAGATGCGCCTCGATCGCGGGCAGGTCGGCCGCCTCGGCCTCGGTCGGCGGAAGCAGGGTGACGTGGGTGGGAATGCCGTACGCGGCAGGATCCCCGAAGCTCGCGCGCCGCTCCTGGAGCAGGCTGCCGTAGGGCTCCGGGACCGCGATCGAAACGCCGAGCGTTACGGTCCCCACGTCGTCCTCCTCCATGCTCGATGACCGGTGGCCTGTTTTCGGCCACCGACCGGTTCGACTTCCCGTCGCCAGTGTGACGCCTGCGGCCGCGAAACCGCCAGGGTCCTCGGACTCAGTGCTTCGCGGGCAGAAAGCCCATCCGGTCGTACGTCAGGGCCAGGGTCTCGGCCGCGACGGCACGGGCCTTCTCCGCGCCCTTGGCCAGAATCGAGTCCAGCGTCTCCGGGTCGTCCAGGTATTCCTGGGTACGGGTACGGAACGGTGTGACGAACTCGACCATGACCTCGGCGAGGTCGGTCTTGAGCGCACCGTAACCCTTGCCCTCGTACTTCTGCTCCAGATCCGCGATACCGGTCCCGGTGAGTGTCGAGTAGATACTCAGCAGATTGCTGACGCCGGGCTTCTCCACACGGTCGAAGCGGATCACCGTGTCGGTGTCGGTGACCGCGCTCTTCACCTTCTTGGCGGTGGCCTTCGGCTCGTCCAGGAGGTTGATCAGGCCCTTCGGGGTCGGCGCCGACTTGCTCATCTTCGCCGAGGGGTCCTGGAGGTCGTAGATCTTCGCCGTCTCCTTGAGGATGTACGGGTCCGGCACGGTGAACGTGTCGCCGTAGCTGCCGTTGAACCGCTCGGCGAGATTACGGGTCAGCTCCAGGTGCTGACGCTGGTCCTCACCGACCGGGACCTGGTCGGCCTGGTACAGCAGGATGTCGGCCACCATCAGCATCGGGTACGTGAAGAGACCGACCGTGGTGCGGTCGGCACCCTGCTTGGCGGACTTGTCCTTGAACTGCGTCATGCGCGACGCCTCGCCGAAGCCGGTGAGGCAGTTCATGATCCAGCCGAGCTGGGCGTGCTCGGGAACATGGCTCTGGACGAAGAGCGTGCAGCGCTCCGGGTCGAGACCGGCGGCGAGAAGCTGCGCGACGGCGAGCCTGGTGTTCGCGCGCAGCTCCGCGGGATCCTGCGGGATGGTGATCGCGTGCAGGTCCACGACCATGTAGAAGGCGTCGTGGGATTCCTGCAGCGCCACCCACTGGCGGACCGCGCCGAGGTAGTTGCCGAGGTGGAAAGAGCCTGCGGTGGGCTGGATTCCGGAGAGCACACGGGGGCGTTCAGAGGCCATGGAACTCATTGTCTCAGGTGCGGGCACCGAGCCCCGACCGGCCTGGCGCGCCGGGAAATACAGGTTTCCTCACCACGGATCCGACCGACGATACAAAGTGGGCACCACCCCGCCCACGCCCCACGACGAACGGAGATCCCGTGTCGACCACGGAAACCGCCATCGCCTCCGCCGAGGCGCACAGCGCGCACAACTACCATCCGCTGCCGGTCGTCGTCGCCACGGCGGACGGAGCCTGGATGACCGATGTCGAGGGCCGCCGCTACCTCGACATGCTCGCCGGCTACTCGGCGCTCAACTTCGGTCACGGCAACCGGCGCCTGATCGACGCGGCCAAGACGCAGCTGGAGCGGGTGACCCTCACCTCGCGCGCCTTCTACCACGACCGGTTCGCCGACTTCTGTACGCAGCTCGCCGAGTTGTGCGGCATGGAGTCGGTGCTGCCGATGAACACGGGCGCGGAGGCCGTGGAGACCGCGGTGAAGACGGCCCGCAAGTGGGGCTACCAGGTGAAAGGTGTCCCGGACGGCATGGCGAAGATCATCGTCGCCGCGAACAACTTCCACGGCCGGACGACGACGATCATCAGCTTCTCCACGGACCCGGAGGCGCGGGAGGACTTCGGCCCGTACACGCCGGGGTTCGAGATCGTGCCGTACGGGGATCTCACGGCGCTCCGGGAGGCGATGACCGAGAACACCGTGGCGGTGCTCATGGAGCCGATCCAGGGCGAGGCCGGGGTGCTGGTGCCGCCGCCGGGCTATCTCCCCGGGGTGCGCGCGCTCACCCGCGAACGGAACGTGCTCTTCATCGCGGACGAGATCCAGTCGGGACTGGGCCGGACCGGCCGGACCTTCGCCTGCGAGCACGAGGGCGTCGTGCCGGACATGTACGTGCTCGGCAAGGCGCTGGGCGGCGGTGTGGTGCCGGTGTCGGCGGTGGTCTCGTCGCAGGAGGTGCTGGGGGTGTACCGGCCCGGCGAGCACGGTTCGACGTTCGGCGGCAATCCCCTGGCCTGTGCGGTCGCGCTGGAGGTCATCGCGATGCTCCGCACCGGCGAGTTCCAGCAGCGGGCGGCCGAGCTGGGCGAGCACCTGCACCAGGAGCTGGGGCTGCTGGTGGGCGGCAGCGCGGTGGAGGAGGTGCGCGGCCGCGGGCTGTGGGCGGGCGTCGACATCGTCCCGGCACTCGGCACCGGCCGGGAGATCTCCGAGAAGCTGATGGGCCGCGGGGTGCTGGTCAAGGACACCCATGGCTCGACGATCCGGATCGCCCCACCGCTGGTGATCAGCAAGGAGGACCTGGACTGGGGCCTCGAACAGATCCGCGCCGTACTGCGCGGCTGACCTCCGCGCACCCCGCCGGGCAGGCCCGGGGCCTGTCCGGCGGGCCCGCCCTGGCAGAATCCGCCCCGTGAGACCTGACCTGACACTGCTGCGGGACCTGGTCGAAGCATCACCGGGGTTCGGCCGGGGCGCCGGTGCCGTACCGGAGGCGCTGATCCGCGAGGCCGAGGCCCGCGTCGGCCCGCTGCCGCCGTCGTACCGGTGGTGGCTGGCCGAGTACGGCCACGGGCGGGCCGGGAACGCGGACATCGCGACGGTGGGGCCGTGCGGCGGCGCGGCCGGGTCCGAGGACGACATGTACGAGGCCGTCACCGCCGGGTGGCGGCTGAGCGGCGACCGGCTCTGTTTCGCCGTCGAGCCGGACTGCGGCGACGAGTACCGCTTCGCGCTCGACCGGGCCGGGGAGACCGGGGAGTACCCGGTGGTCCACCGTGACGGTACGAACGGCTGCGAGTCCCCGATGGCGGAGTCCTTCGCCGGGTTCCTGGCCGTCCTGGCGGCGCGGCTGCACGGGCTGCGGGACGGGCCCAATCCCGCCGTCGCCCGCCTGTGGCGGTCGACGCCGGGCGTGCTGCTCGACAACGGCGTCC
Source organism: Streptomyces gelaticus (assembly GCF_014649535.1). Lineage (GTDB taxonomy): Bacteria > Actinomycetota > Actinomycetes > Streptomycetales > Streptomycetaceae > Streptomyces > Streptomyces gelaticus. Next base: position 197,671 of record NZ_BMTF01000008.1, on the reverse strand, counting down.
ATGTCTACGGTCCGCACCTCGTCCGGGAACGCAACGAGACCTTCGAGGTGTCCCGGTACGCGCCCGGCTGGGTGCTGGTCGGCGACGACAGCGGGGGCGACGGATTCTTCATGCGCCACCACGGCCGCGACCGGACCTCCGTCCACCGGCTCGGGCTGGGCGCGATCGGCGGGGACGTGGCGGCGGCCGGCGAACGGGTCACGGACGACCTGATCGGCTGGCTGCGCGCGGGCGGGGCGTCCTGATCCGTGTCCGGCCCCAGCCCTTTGCCGTCCAGTGCCGCGACCGGCAGGGTCTGCCCGTCAAGGAGCGGCGGCCGGTGCGGTGATCGCAAGGCGGCCGGAAGCCCGGGTAGCGGCGCTGCCTGGGCTTTTGGCCGACGCCGCGAGCAATGGGGGCTCCCCTGCTCGAACGAAGCTGAGAGCTTGGGGAAGTGCCGGGCGTCGCGACGGGGCAAACCTTGTCGGTCGCGGCACTAGAGAATGACGTGCGGCAGGAAGCGGGCGTACTCGTCCGTGACCGGCCCGGCCGATTCGCGGATGCCGAGGCCGGCCGCCTCGTCCTCGACGACCCACGCCCCCAGCACCACACGGTTGCCGTCGAAGTCGGGCAGCGGTGCCAGCTCCTGGTAGCAGCACGGCTCATCCCGCAACGCGGCCGGGCTTCCCGGCTCGTGGATCGTGACCCCGGCCCCCTCGCGGCCGAGCAGCGGTTTGGCGGCCCAGCCGCCCGAAGACGCGAGTCCGCGGGGGCCGTCGAGATAGGAGGCGAGCAGGTTGGGGTGGCCGGGGTAGAGCTCCCAGAGGATCGCCAGCAGCGCCTTGTTGGACAGCAGCATCTTCCAAGCCGGCTCGATCCAGCAGGTCGTTCCCGTACCGCCGCCGTTGTCGAGGGTGTCGAGCACCTGCGGGCCGAACGGATCGGTCGCCAGCCACTCCCACGGATACAGCTTGAAGCAGCTCCGGATGAAACGGAGCCGCTCGTCGACGAACCGCCCGCTCAGCCGGTCCCAGCCGATCCGCTCGACGGAGAGCGCCTCCGTCTCGATGCCGGCCTGCGCCGCGGTCTCCCGCAGATAGGCGACCGTCATCAGGTCCTCGCCCAGCTCGTCCCCGTCGGAGTGCGCGAAGTGCAGCGGCCCCGGCGGCAGCAGGGCGGCCTGCCTCTTCCAGGCCGCGACGAGCCGTTCGTGCAGCGAGTTCCACTGGTCGGCGCCCGGGAAACGGTCCTCCATCCAGAACCACTGGGCGCTCGCGGCCTCCACCAGGGAGGTGGGGGTGTCCGCGTTGTACTCCAGCATCTTGGCCGGACCGGTGCCGTCATAGCACAGGTCGAACCTGCCGTAGAGCGAGGGCAGTTCGTCACGGCGCCGCCAGGACTGGGCGATCAGCTCGGCCAGTCGCCGGTCGGTGATGCCGAGCTCGGCGAAGCGGTCCCGTTCCACGATGTGCCCGGCCGCGGCCAGACACATCGTGTGCAGTTCCTCGACGACGTCCTCCAGCGCCTCGGCCTCGGGCAGCGAGAAGACGTAGTAGGCGCTCTCGTCCCAGTACGGGCGCAGCGATCCGTCCGGGTAGCGGGTGAGCGGGAAGACGACCCCCTGCTCCTCCACCGTCTGCTGCCAGCCGTCACGCGGCTGTACGGTGCGGCGTTCCATGCCGGTCAGCCGCCGCCGGTGCCCGAACAGCCGAAACCGCCGCGTTCGACGGCGGACTTGTCGAAACTGCCGCCCTCCACCTTGCCGTTCCTGCTGCTGCCGCCGTAGTAGTACGACCCCTTGCCGTCGCTCCTCTTGCACTCGTAGCTCGGCAGTTTGTCGTGGGTCAGCGGGTCGACGCACCGCTTGTCCGGCTCCGAACCGCAGGAGGTGATCATCGCCGCGAGCACCCCCATGCCGCCGAGCACCACGGTGCTCGACCTCAGCCTGCGTGTGGCCATGTTTCCGTCTCCCCCGCCGTACGAATCAAGCCAGTGTGGCTGTTCGTCAGATTAAAGGGCCGCCGGGTACGGCAGGAAGCGGGGGCACCTAGGGAAGACCTCGGGGCAGCACCCGGCAGAGTGCGTCCAGCGCACCCGCCCAGGCGCTGTCGGTAGGTGTTCCGTAGCCGATCACCAGCGCATCGCGGCCCGGCGCCGCGTCCGGGTGCCGGAAGCGCGAGATCCCCTCCAGCGCCAGCCCCTGCCACGCCGCCGCCCGGAGCACCGACGCCTCGCTGCCCTCCGGCAGTTCGAGCACGGCGTGCAGCCCGGCCGCAATGCCGCTGATCCGGACCCCGGGGGCCCGCTCCGCCAGTGCCGCGACGAGCTGGTCGCGGCGGTGCCGGTAGCGCAGCCGCATCGAGCGCACATGACGGTCGTACGCACCCGACGCGATGAACTCCGCGAGCGTCAGCTGGTCCAGCGCGCTCGACGACCAGTCGCTCAGCCCCTTGGCCTCGGACACCTCCCCCACCAGCGACTCCGGCAGCACCATCCATCCCAGCCGCAGCCCGGGGGCCAGCGACTTGCTCGTCGTCCCCAGGTGCACCACGCGTTCGGGGTCCAGACCCTGGAGCGCGCCGACCGGCTGCCGGTCGTAGCGGAACTCGCCGTCGTAGTCGTCCTCCAGGATCAGCCCGCCCGTGCCGCGCGCCCAGTCCACGGCCGCGGCCCGCCGGTCGGGATGGAGCGGCACCCCCGTCGGGAACTGGTGCGCGGGTGTCATCAGGACCGCGCCCGCGCCGCGCAGACCCGCCAGTTCACCCGTCCTGGCCCCGAGGTCGTCGACCGGCAGGCAGGGCAGCCGCAGCCCGGCCTCCGAGAGCAGGTTCCAGTGCACGTCCAGTCCGTACGACTCGACGGCCACTTCCCGCACCCGCCGCTTGCGCAGCACCTGCCCCATCAGTTTCAGCGCCTGTACGAAACCCGCGCAGACCATGATCCGCTCCGGGTCCGCGTACACCCCGCGGGCCCGCGCCAGATAGTCGGCGAGCACGGTGCGCAGTTCGATGCGCCCGCGCGGATCTCCGTACCCGAAGGCGTCGTTGGGCGCGGCCGCCAGGGCGCGCCGGGAGGCCTTGAGCCAGTCGGCGCGCGGGAAGGTCGAGAGGTCGGGCGAGCCGCCCAGCAGGTTGTGGACGGGCCGGGACCGCACCGCCCGGGGCCGCGTGGTCCTGGTGGCCGGCCGGCGCGGCTCGGCCCGCTGCGCCACCCGGGTGCCCGAGCCCTGCCGGGCGGTGAGCCAGCCCTCGGCGACCAGTTCCGCATAGGCCTCGGCGACGGTGTTCCGGGCGATGCCGAGGTCGGCGGCGAGGCCGCGGGACGACGGCAGCCGGGTGCCGGGCACCAGGCGCCCCGTCCGTACGGCCTCGCGAAGGGCGTCCATGAGCCCGGCCCGGAGCCCCTTCGCACCGGTCGTTTCGAGATGCAGGTCGGCCCCGAAAGTGGCCCACGAATCCGTCATGGAAATGGACCATACCGGGGTGCCATCCGCGCCGTAACGTCGTACCCATGACAACGAACGGACACAACCACCCGACCGCCGGCCTCAACCCCGAGCACGCCCCGCGCATGCAGCCCTGGGCCGAGCTCGCCCCCGACGTCTACAAGGCCATGGTCCGGCTGGACGCAGCCTCCCGTAAGGGCCTCGACCCGGTCGTGGCGGAGCTGGTGAAGATCCGCGCCTCGCAGCTCAACCACTGCGCGTTCTGCCTCGACATGCACACCAAGGACGCGCTCGCGGCAGGCGAGACCATCGAGCGGATCGTCCAGCTCAACGCGTGGGAGGAGTCGCAGCACTTCTACACGCCCAAGGAGATCGCGGCCATCGAGCTGACCGAAGCGGTGACGGTGCTGACCGACGGTTTCGTGCCGGACGAGGTGTGGGAGAAGGCAGCGAAGCACTTCGACGAGACGGAGCTCGCCCATCTCGTCGCCGCGATCACGACGATCAACGCCTGGAACCGCTTCGCCGTGACCACCCGCATGGTCCCCGGCCACTACAAGCCGGGCGACCTCAAGCACTGACCCGAAAGGACCGGCCCGGCAGGCCGGCCCCGCCACCGCTCGACACCACAGGAGCCCCGTGTGACCGCTTCCGTCCTGCGCGCCCTGCACCACGACCGAACCCCCGGGGACCCGCTGGTGGTCCCCGGCCCGTGGGACGCGGCGAGTGCGCGCGTCTTCGTCGACGCGGGATTCCCGACCCTCGCCACGCCCAGCGCGGGGATCGCGGCCTCGCTCGGCCACGAGGACGGGGCGACGCCCGCCGCCGAAATGTTCGCGGCCGTGGCCAGGATCGTGCGCGCCGTCCCGGCCTCCGTGCCCGTCTCGGCGGACATCGAGGCGGGTTACGGACTGGCACCGGAGGAACTCGTCGAGCGGCTCCTCGACACCGGAGCCGTCGGCTGCAATCTGGAGGACTCCGCCGACGGCACCCTCGTCGACGCCCAGCGGCAGGCGGACCGGCTCGCGGAGGTGCGGGCGGTCGCGGGCGACGCGCTCTTCGTCAACGCCCGTGTCGACACCTATGTCCACGGGGTCCCCCACGGCACGGACCTGGAGACGGAGACGGTCCGCCGCGCACTGCTGTACGTGGCGGCGGGCGCGGACTGCGTCTATCCGATCATGGCCCCGCCCGAGGCGCTGCCCGCTCTGGCCGCCGCCGTCCCCGCCCCGCTCAACGCCCTCGCCCGGCCGGACGGACCGCCCCCGCGACGCCTGGGCGAGCTGGGCGCCACCCGGATCACCTTCGGCCCCGGGCTGCAGCGCCGGGCCATGACGGCCCTACGCGAGATCGCGAACGAGCTGCTGAAGGGGTAGGCGCCCCGGTCGGCACGCGGTCAGGCCCGTCTGCCGCCGAAGGCCGCCAGGGTCCGCTCCAGCATCGGCATGGCCCGCACCACGTTGCGGGAGCGGATCAGGGCGTCCCAGGCGGGCTCGAACTTCTTCCAGCCGCCCGCGTACGCCAGGTGCCTGAGCCGTTCGTGCGTGCCCGGCTGGGCGGCCGCGCCGCGCCAGATGCTGGACCACCGGTAGAAGTCGCGGTACGCACGCCAGTACCCGTCCTCCAGCTGGCGCGCGGTCATCCCCTTCGGGCGGTGGACGACATGGCGGGTGTCGTAGAGGTCCCAGTCCCGGTGGACGATCCTGTCCTCCGCCTCCAGCTGTTTCCACAGTCCGGTGGACGGATACGGCGTCATGATGTGGAAGGTGGACGTCTCGATGCCCTGCTCCACGGCCCACTCCACCGTGCGGTCGAAGACGTCCGGGCCGTCGTGGTCGAGCCCGAAGACGAAGCTGGCGTTGACCATGACCCCGGCGTCATGGAGCCGGCGGACGGCGGCCGCGTAGTCCTTGCCGATGTTCTGGTCCTTGCGCCGCTCGGCGAGGTTCGCGCTGTTGACGGTCTCGAAGCCGACGAACAGGCTGCGCAGCCCCGCGTCCACGGCGCGCTCCAGCAGATCCGGCTGGAGCACGGACTTCACGGTGCCGGCGGCCTGCCAGAGCCGCCCCATCCCGGCCATCCCGTCGAAGAGCGCCTCGGCGAAGCGCCGGTTGCCGAACAGATGGTCGTCGAGGAAGTACAGATGCCTGCCCGGCAGCCGCTCGATCTCGGTGAGCGCGTCGTCCACGGCCTGGGTGTAGAAGGACTTCCCGCCCTCGAAGAAGGCGTCCTTGTAACAGAAGTCGCAGTGGTGCGGGCAGCCGCGCGAGACGACGATCGAGTTCGGTACGAGATACAGCTGCCGCTTGATCAGGTCGCGCCGCACCGGCGGCAGCCCGGCCAGGGTGCGCAGCTTCGAGTCGTACCGACGGGCCGGCACCCCGTCGCGGAACTCCTTGAGGAACAGCGGCCAGATGTCCTCGCCCGGCCCGGTGAAGATCGTGTCGGCGTGCGCCGCGGCCTCGTCCGGGAGCGAGGTCACGTGGAGGCCGCCCATGGCGACGTGGACGCCCCGGGCACGGAAGTGGTCGGCGATCTCGTAGCCGCGCCGGGCCGAGGTGATGTACGGCTGGACGACCAGGAGATCGGGGCTGTCCAGCGCCTCGATGTCGACCCGCTCGACGTGTTCGTCGAGGAGCGTCACCTCGTCGTCCGGATCGAGGTACCCGGCGAGGGTCGCCAGGCCGAGCGGCGGGAAGAGCGAGTACTTGATGGGCCTGAACAGCGGGCTGGTCGCCTCGGTCAGAGCCGGAAGGATCATCGTCACACGCATGACAGCCCAGACTCCGCAAGGGCTGCGGTCAGTTCCCGGCCACGGCCGCCCGAATACGCCGTCGCCCCCGGCAGCGGGTGCTGCCGGGGGCGACGGGGCACGTGCGGAGAGACGTACGGATCAGATCAGGCCGAGCTCGCGGACCGCGTCGCGCTCCTCGGTGAGCTCCTTCACCGAGGCGTCGATGCGCGCACGGGAGAAGTCGTTGATCTCCAGGCCCTGGACGATCTCGTACTTGCCGTCCTTCGTGGTGACCGGGAAGGACGAGATGATGCCCTCGGGCACGCCGTAGGAGCCGTCCGAGGGGATACCCATGGAGGTCCAGTCACCCGCGGCGGTGCCGTTGACCCAGGTGTGGACGTGGTCGATGGCGGCGTTGGCGGCGGAGGCGGCCGAGGACGCGCCCCGGGCCTCGATGATCGCGGCGCCGCGCTTGGCGACGGTCGGGATGAAAGTGTCGGCCAGCCAGGCCTCGTCGTTGACGAGTTCGGCGGCGTTCTTGCCGGCGATCTCCGCGTGGAAGATGTCGGGGTACTGGGTCGCCGAGTGGTTGCCCCAGATCGTCAGCTTCTTGATGTCGGAGACGGCGGCACCGGTCTTGGCGGCCAGCTGCGAGATCGCGCGGTTGTGGTCGAGGCGGGTCATCGCGGTGAAACGCTCGGCCGGTACGTCCGGGGCCGCGGCCTGCGCGATGAGCGCGTTGGTGTTGGCCGGATTACCAACGACGAGGACCTTGATGTCATCCGCGGCGTTGTCGTTGATGGCCTTGCCCTGCGGCTTGAAGATGCCGCCGTTGGCGGAGAGCAGGTCGCCGCGCTCCATGCCCTTCGTACGCGGGCGGGCACCGACCAGCAGGGCGACGTTGGCACCGTCGAACGCCTTGTTGGCGTCGTCGGTGATCTCGATGCCGCGCAGCAGCGGGAAGGCGCAGTCGTCGAGCTCCATCGCGGTGCCCTCGGCGGCCTTCAGGCCCTGCGGGATCTCCAGGAGACGCAGGTTGACCGGCACGTCCGGGCCGAGCAGGTGGCCGGAGGCGATGCGGAAGAGCAGCGCGTAGCCGATCTGGCCGGCTGCGCCGGTCACGGTGACATTCACGGGAGTGCGGGTCATGGCGATCTCCGTTAGACAGCTGGCGGTGGGGGGTCCTGGCCCCTGGTGCTGGACATCCCTGAATCTTGATGTGAAGAGATATCCATCGGTCAGGCTATCCGACCCGGGGCATCCCGGCCGCCCTGCCCCCTGTGGCACCGCACACAACCCGTCACACAGCGCTCACCCGGACGAATCCCGGTCCCCGGGAGGCGGCAGTCCCGGCGGCGGTGTCCGCAGGTTCCGCCGTCGGCGCCCCGGACCGGTCAGCAGTGCCGGCGCGCCCCCGCTCCGCGCCCCGGGCAAGGGGCTTCGTTGCCGGACGATCACACGGTGGCGGAATGGTCACTTCCGTGCCACAGGCCACAGGTATCCCTTGAACCGGCATCGCCCCGTCGACCAGGCTGAAGTCCGGACGGGGCAAGGCCGCTCAAGTCACCGCATTCCGGGGCGTCTACGTTCCGAGGGGCCCCGATACCGGTGTCCGTCCCTTCTCGGGGGAGGGGACGGGCACCGCTTCCGAGCGGCCCGGCCGTCCGGGCGGGCTCAGCGGATGGTGAAGTGGACCGCCTGTTCCAGGAACGGAAGGTCCAGCCATGGCTTGGGCTGCGCCACCAGCGCGAGCATCACGATGAGAAAGCCGAGCAGCCCGTACGTCACCAGGTCGGTGAAGCGGGAACGTACCGCCAGCATGCCCACCGACGGCACCACGAGCCGCAGCACGGCGCCGCCGAGGAGGGCGACGCCGATCAGTATCGTGCCGATCCGGAAGGCCTCGGCGAACGGGTCGACCGCCACGATCAGCAGCCCGATCCCGGCCGTGCAGAGCACGGCGAGCAGCGGCCACTGACGGGCCGGGGCGGGTGCGTCCCCGGACGCGGCCCTGCCCCCGCCCTCGGGACGCGCGGTGTCCCGGGTGAGCGACGGGAACCGCCGCGAGGGGCGCTTACCGCCGGCCGCCGGTCCGCTCGCGGGGGCGTCACCGGACGCGGCGGCGTCCCGGCCCGGTGCGGCCTCGTCCGCCGGCCCCTTGCCGGCCGCCGCCTCGTCCGACGGCTCCTCGTCCGCGCGTGACGGCACCGCGGACGTGCCGTCCGCCTCGGCGGCCGGGTCGGCCGGACTCGTACCAGCACCCATGGGGTTCCCTCCGGATCGGGTCGGCCGGCTCAGACGGCGGCCGCGTTGCGCTCGGCCGCCTCGACCACGTTGACGAGCAGCTGGGCGCGGGTCATCGGGCCGACACCGCCCGGGTTCGGAGAGATCCAGGCGGCGACCTCGGCCACGCCCGGGTGGACGTCCCCGACGATCTTGCCGTGCTCGTCCCGGCTGACGCCGACGTCGAGCACGGCGGCGCCCGGCTTCACGTCCTCGGGCTTGATGATGTGCGGCACCCCGGCGGCGGCGACGATGATGTCGGCCTGCTTGAGCTGGGCGGAGAGGTCACGCGTACCCGTGTGGCACTGGGTGACGGTGGCGTTCTCGGACTTACGGGTCAGCAGCAGCGGGATGGAGCGGCCGATGGTGACACCGCGGCCGACGACCACGACATGTGCCCCGTTGATCTCCACGTCGTGGTGGCGGAGCAGCTGGACGACGCCCTGCGGGGTGCAGGGCAGCGGGCCCGTCTCGTTCAGCACGAGCCGGCCGAGGTTCATCGGGTGGAGGCCGTCGGCGTCCTTGGCCGGGTCCATCAGCTCCAGGACGCGGTTGGTGTCGATCCCCTTGGGGAGGGGAAGCTGCACGATGTACCCCGTGCAGTCGGGGTTGGCGTTGAGCTCCCGTACGACGTCCTCGATCTCCTCCTGGGTGGCGGTGTCGGGGAGTTCGCGCTGGATGGAGCCGATGCCGACCTGCGCGCAGTCACGGTGCTTGCCGTTCACGTACCACCGGCTGCCCGGGTCGTCCCCGACGAGCAGGGTTCCCAGGCCAGGGGTGATGCCCCGCGCCTTGAGGGCCGCCACGCGGACGGTGAGATCGGACTTGATCGCGGCTGCGGTGGCCTTGCCATCGAGAATCTGGGCAGTCATGTCCCCATACTCGCGGATGACCCCGCCCGCATACCAATTCAGGCCGCAGGCGGTGGCGCGATGTTGCGCTTGCGCAACAAGCAAGGGCTGCGACTGGACAAACTTACATTTCGTTTATAACGATTATTGCCGCAGTGCCGCAGTAGTACCCGGGGGGCGGACCGCTGACCTTTCTTTCCTCCGTGCGGCCGCATCGTCCCCGCACGCACGTTGGAGGAACGCCCAGATGAGTTTCGGCGACCCGAACCCGAATCCGAACAACCCGTACGGCCAGCAGCCGGGCCAGCCGCCGCAGGGGCAGCCCGGTTACGGCTACCCGCAGCAGGGCCAGCCGCAGGGACAGCCGGGCTACGGCTACCCGCAGGGACAGCCGGGTTCCGGCTACCCGCAGCAGGCACCGGGCACCCTCCAGGCCAACAACGGCTACATCAACGTCCCGGTCCTGGGCACCGTCCAGGTCGCCTCGATGGGCCGCCGCCTCGGCGCGCGCTGCATCGACGCGGTGGTCATCGGCGTCGTCTACGCCATCTTCAGCGCGATCGGCATCGCCGGCGCGATGGGCGTCGCGGACAGCGTCGACGAGTGCGGCTCCTCCCTGGACCCGGGCTACCAGTCCTGTGTGAACGAGGCCAGCAGCGGCTTCATCGCCACCATGCTCGGCATGATCCTGGTCTTCGGTCTGATCACGCTGCTCTACGAGTGGCTGATGATCTCGCTGCTCGGCGCGACCGTCGGCAAGATGGCCCTCGGCCTGAAGGTCGTCAAGGAGAACACCGGCCTGAACCCGGGCCTCGGCGGCGGGTTCATCCGCTGGATCATCCCGATCGTCGGCGTGTTCCTCTGCTACATCGGCGCGCTCCTGGTCTACCTCTCGCCGTTCTTCGACAACTCCGGGAAGCTCCAGGGCTGGCACGACCGCGCCGCCGGCACCCTGGTGATCAAGAAGTAACACGCACCGCGCACGACACGAAGGGCCGGAACTCCGCGAGGAGTTCCGGCCCTTCGCGCTGGGGAACGGTCAGTGGAAGAAGTGCCGCGTACCCGTGAAGTACATCGTCACGCCCGCCTTCTCCGCGGCCTCGACGACCAGCTCGTCACGGACCGAACCGCCCGGCTGGACCACGGCCTTGACGCCCGCGGCGGTCAGGATCTCCAGGCCGTCCGGGAACGGGAAGAACGCGTCGGAGGCGGCGTACGCGCCGCGGGCACGCTCCTCGCCCGCCCGCTCGACGGCCAGCTTCGCGGAGTCGACGCGGTTGACCTGACCCATGCCGACGCCGACCGAGGCGCCGCCCTTGGCGAGCAGGATCGCGTTGGACTTGACCGCGCGGCATGCCTTCCACGCGAAGGCGAGTTCCTTCAGCTCGTCCGCGGACAAGGCCTCACCGGTGGCGAGGGTCCAGTTGGCCGGGTCGTCGCCCTCGGCCTGGAGGCGGTCGGTGACCTGGAGCAGCGCACCGCCGTCGATCGGCTTGACCTCGACCGGGGCGGTCGGGGCGTCGGGGCAGCGCAGCACGCGGATGTTCTTCTTGCGGGCCAGGATCTCGACCGCGCCGTCCTCGTACGCCGGGGCGACGACGACCTCGGTGAAGATCTCCGCAACCTGCTCGGCCATGGCGACGGTCACCGGACGGTTGACGGCGATGACACCGCCGAAGGCCGACAGCGGGTCGCAGGCGTGCGCGTTGCGGTGCGCCTCGGCGACGTCGTCGGCGATCGCGATGCCGCACGGGTTGGCGTGTTTGATGATCGCGACGCACGGCTCGGCGTGGTCGTACGCGGCCCGGCGCGCGGCGTCGGTGTCCGTGTAGTTGTTGTACGACATCTCCTTGCCGTGCAGCTGCTCCGCCTCGGCCAGGCCGCCGGTGCCGGAGGTGTAGAGCGCGGCGGGCTGGTGCGGGTTCTCGCCGTAGCGCAGGACGTTCTTGCGCTCGTAAGTCGTACCGAAGAAGTCGGGGAAGCCCGAGTCGTCGGCGGCGGCGTAGTCGTCGGCGAACCAGGAGGCCACGGCCACGTCGTACGCGGCGGTGTGCTGGAACGCCTCGGCGGCCAGGCGCTTGCGGGCGGTCAGGTCGAAGCCGCCCGCCTTGACCGCGGCGAGGACGTCGGCGTACCGCTCGGGGCTGGTGACGACCGCCACGGAGGGGTGGTTCTTGGCGGCGGCGCGGACCATGGACGGGCCGCCGATGTCGATCTGCTCCACGCACTCGTCGGCCAAGGCGCCGGAGGCGACGGTCTCCTTGAACGGGTAGAGGTTGACGACCACCAGGTCGAACGGCTCCACGCCCAGCTCGGCGAGCTGCTCGCGGTGCGCGTCGAGGCGGAGGTCGGCGAGGATGCCGGCGTGCACGCGCGGGTGCAGCGTCTTGACGCGGCCGTCGAGGCACTCGGGGAAGCCGGTGAGCTCCTCGACCTTGGTGACCGGGACTCCGGCGGCGGCGATCCTCCCGGCGGTGGAGCCGGTGGAGACCAGCTCGACACCCGCCTCGTGCAGACCGCGGGCGAGGTCCTCCAGCCCCGTCTTGTCGTAGACACTGACCAGGGCGCGACGGATGGGCTTATTCACCGACATGACCGAGATGAACCTTTCGTCCCTCAATGCGATAGCCGTCGCGGGCGAGCCGCCGCACGGCCTCGACGAGCAGCTTGCGCTCGATTTCCTTGATGCGTTCGTGGAGAGCGGCTTCGCCCTCCGCCGTGTCCTCCTCGGTCACCTCGACCACGCCCTGCGCGATGATCGGACCGGTGTCGACGCCGTCGTCGACGAAGTGGACGGTGCACCCGGTGACCTTCACGCCGTACGCGAGTGCGTCGCGCACCCCGTGGGCACCGGGAAAGCTGGGGAGCAGGGCGGGGTGGGTGTTGATGAACCGGCCGCCGAACCGGGCGAGGAACTCCTTGCCCACGATCTTCATGAACCCCGCGGACACCACGAGGTCCGGGTGGTACCCGGCCGTCTCGGCGGCGAGTGCCGCGTCCCATTCCTCGCGGGTGGCGTGGTCCTTGACCCTGCACACGAAGGTCGGCAGTCCGGCGCGCTCCGCCCGTTCCAGGCCGGCGATGCCGGAGCGGTCGGCGCCGACCGCGACGATCTGTGCGCCGAAGCCCTCGGGGTCGTCACCGATGGCGTCGAGCAGGGCTTGGAGGTTCGTACCCGAACCGGAGACCAGCACGACCAGGCGTGCCGGGGCGGTGGAGGGGGGCGGGGAGGCCACGGCTGGGCCCTTTCTCGCGTGGTGAAGCAGAGCGGCGCTGATTTGTACGGTCGTACGAAAGAACTGAGCCCCTCGATACGGGGAACTCTACGAACCAGCCGACCGTCAGCAACGATACCGGCACCTCGGGGGACTCCCACGGGACGGGGGTGGGCGGCCGGCGGCCCGCTCCGGGCAGAAGGAGCGGGCCGGGTGACGGACATCGGCCGTTCGAGCCCCGCTCCCCGCTTTCGGCCCCTCCTGACCGGGAGGTAGCGTCAGGGGACAGCGAACCGTCCGCAGGGCGGAAATGACGAGATGGGGAAGACGTTCACCACATGCCGGACCGACGCCGCCGCACCGCCTTCCGCCAGCCGCTGCCCGAGCGGACCTCACTGCTGATGCGGGAACGCCAGTCCCCCACGGGCTCCCCCTCTTCTTCCTCCTCTCCCGCCGCCGGCTCCTCCGGCGCGCCGGGCTCCTCCGGCCGGGCGGACGACAACCCGTTCGCCGCGCCGCCCGAGAACCGGCCCGACCAGCCCTGGCAGCCCCGCCACCCCGCGAACACCGGGAACGACGACGGCCAGGGCAACGGAAACGGCGGTGACTCCCCCGAGGGCGGCTCCTCCGGCGACCGGCCGGTGTGGGGCGGCCAGTGGAGCAGCCGGCAGCCCGGCCGCCAGAGCGGCGGCTTCGGCGGCCGACCCGGAGGCCAGGGCGGGTCGAACGGCCAGGGCGGACCCGAGGGCGGCCCCGGCGGGCTGCGCTGGGACCCGACCGACCCCGCCCAGCGCCGCGCGCGCTACGCACTGCTCGCCGGCATGTGGGCCTTCTTCTTCGCGCTCTTCGACTTCCCGGAGATCGCGCTGCTGCTCGGCGCACTCGCCGTGTACTGGGCGATCAGCTCGCTCCGGGCGAAGCCGAAGGGTGCGTCCGCAGCGGCGACCGACGGCTCCGGCCAGGTGCCGGGCCCGGCCCGGACGTCCGGTTCCATCCCTGCGCCCAACACCCCCGCGGCCCCGAGCGGCGGCAGGCAGCAGACCACGGCCGCGGTCAGCGGTCTGGTGACGGCGCTGATCGCGCTCTCGATCGTCGCGACGACGTTCACGGTGCAGCTGGTCTACCGCGACTACTACACCTGCGTGAACGACGCCCTGACCAAGGCCGGCCAGGTGGCCTGCAACGACCAGCTGCCGAAGCCGCTGGAGCCCTTCTTCGGCGTCAAGAACTAGCTAGTGCCGCGACCGGAGTCCTGTGTCCCGGACGGCCCGGCCTCGTTCGGCCGGGCCGTCCGCTCGTGCCAGGGGTCGGTCGGCAGGAAGTCGTACGGCGCGAAGTCCTCGTCCTCCTCCGGGACGGAGACACGGGCGGCGGGCGGCACGGGCGCCGGGGCGGGTACAGAGGCGGCGCCGCCCGCCGGGGAGACCACGGGCCGGCGCGCTGGCTCGTCCCCCGGCGCCCGCTCCGGCTCCAAGGCCTTCCCCGATGCCGCCACGACGCCCGGGGCCCCGGCGACGTACGCCGCTTCCGGCTCCTGTGCCCCTACCGCGTCCGCTCGCCGCCACCATGCGCCCTCGCCGGGCTCCCGCAGCCGCCAGGCCCTCAGCAGCAGCGCCCCGGGGACGCCGATCAGCGCCGTCCACAGCAGCGCCGCCGCACCCGTGAGCCACCACACCGGCCCGAACTCCGCCAGCGCCCGGGTGCCGAGCGGACCCCCGGCCGCCGCCGCCAGCACCGCCGTACCGGCCCCGCACCCCACCGCACCCAGCGCGGCCGCCAGCGCGGTCTCCCGCAGGCTCCACGCCTCCTCGCGTACGGCATTCGGGGGCGCGGCCCGCCGTACCGTGAACCAGGCGACCGTCACCCCGGCCGCGACCGGCACCGCGACGGCCGACCAGTTCAGGACCGTTCCCGGGCCCTCGGCGGGCACCGCGGCCAGCAACGGGAAGCGGGGCAGCGCCGGACGCCCCGTGAAGGCGATCGGGGTGACCGTGGACGCCGTACCGAGGGCGAAACCCGGCCCCAGCCCGTACGCCGCTCCCCATACCGCCGCGTTCGGCACCAGCACCAGCGCGAGCAGGAGCACCGCGGCCCGGCCCGCCCAGTCGCCGGAGAGCTGGACGAACGACTGCTGGGCGGAGTGCGCATGCCACACCAGCCCCACCGCGACGAGCAGTGCCCCGCCGCCGAGCAGCACCGTCACCCCGGCCGCCGCCGACCGCCACACCGTCCCCGCGCGCTCCCTGAACCGGCCGCGCGCCAGCGCCTCGTGCAGGCTCACCGGCGCCCAGGACGGCGGCGGCCCGACCGGCCGCCCGGCCGCCGTCCAGACCCCGGCCGCCGCCGCACCCGCCACCACGACGGCCGGCGGGAAGAGCAGCGGCGGCGGGTGCACGGCCGGTGAGCCGCCCCTCCCGTAGTACGCGACAACGGCTCCGACCAGCAGATATCCGCCGACGACCATGGCGAACGCGCCCATCGCGGAAGGCACCGGGCGCCCCTCCTCCGGCACCAGGACGTCCCGTGCCGCCCGGTGCACCAGCCACACCGGGACCACGGTGAGCAGCAGCGGCACGAGGCCCACCGGGGCGGGGACCCCGCTGAGCGTGTCGGGCCTGATCAGTTCGGCGCCGTGGGCGAGCAGCCAGAGCCCGGCCGCCGCGTGGAGCGCGCCGCCGGGGTTGCTGCCGGAGGCCGGGGAGCTGATCCACAGCGCCAGGACGAGGACGGCCATGGAGCCCAGTCCGAGCCCGGCCGCAACTGCTCCACGCAGGAGGGCGAGGGCCAGTACAGCGGAGCGGCTCTGCTCTGCCGACAACGACGGGCTGCCTTCGGTCGCTTGGGTCATCGGGCCATGCTCCCAACGACACACACTTATTCCGCGTAACAGGCGAATGGCCGCTGTGTCGCTCAATATGCATTTATGTACTTTTCTACCCGGTGCAGCCCTGTGGGGGGTCCTTCATGACGCAGGGCCCCACCGATATGGCCTCTCCCCACCCGCTCCCCTCCCCCGAGGAGCGACGCAGGCTGCGTGAGGCGAAGTCACTGAGTGAAGAGCAGGTCGCGACGGTGGTGGGCGTCACCCGCGCCACGGTCCGGTCCTGGGAGGCCGGCCGCACCACGCCCCGGGGGCGGAAACGCGAGGCGTACGCCAGGCTGATCAACGACGGCCGGACGAGCCGGCAGGCCACATCGCCGAGCGCCCGGACCGAACCGGCCGCTCCGAACACCCGGCCGAAAGCCGCCGTCAAGCGTGCGGCCCGCCCTGCGGCGCCCACGACGGTCGCCAGGCTTTCCAGGCCGGTGACGTCCACAAAACCGCCGTCGCGTCCGCCGACCCCCGTCGAAGCCACCGGGAGCACCGCCATGGCCCCGACCGAGCCCGGCACCACCCCCGATCTGCCCGGCACCCCCGGCGCGTCCACGACGCCCGGACCGGTCCCCACCTCCAATGACGTATCCGCGACACCCGGGCCGGCCTCCGGGACCGAAGCCGCCGGGCCCTCCCCCGCCGAGGCGTTCGATGCCCTGTACAAGCACTCCGCCGCCGCCCTTTTCCGGCAGACCTTTCTGCTGACCGGGCGCCGGAACCTCTCCCGGGAGTCGGTCGCACGGGCCTTCGCGCTGGCCTGGGAGCGCTGGCCCGAGGTCGCGGTGGACCGGGACCCGGTGGGCTGGGTGCGGGCCGCCGCGTACGAGTACGCCACGTCGCCGTGGCACCGCCTGCGGCGCTCCCACCGCCGGCTCGACCCGCCGCCGGCCGAGCCGGGGCCGCGCGCCCTGCTCGACGCGATGCTCGCACTGCCGCCCTCGTACCGCCGCACCCTGCTGCTCTACGACGGTGTCGGCCTGGATCTGCCGGAGACGGCGGCGGAGACGGAGGCGAGCACCCCGGCGGCCGCGGGCCGGCTGATGAACGCCCGCGCCGCGGTCGCCGAGCGGCTGCCCGAGCTGGCGGAGCCCTCGTCGCCCGCCGAGCAGTCCGCGCTCCTGAACGAGCGGCTCGGGGCGCTCGCCCTGGCCCAGCCCTCCGACTCGCTCCCCTCGCCGCTCACGGTCCGCACGGACAGCGAACGCAAGGCCCGGCTGTGGACCCGGGCGGCCATCTCCTTCACGGTGCTGATCATCGGCCTGACGCTGTTCACGCTGGGGACGGCCCCGGCGCGGTACGAGACCCCGGAGTCACCCGCCCAGCAGGTCGACGGGGTGCCTCCGCGAGGCGGTACGCAGAAGCTGACGCCGCAGGACCTGAAGCTGCAGAAGAGGCTCCACGGCGGGTTCGTACGGGGTCCGGCGCGGCTGGTCCCCGAGGCCGGCTGAACGGAGAGGTCCACCGTTCCGCGCAGGGGCCGGCAAACACGCAGAAACGGCGCGGGCCCGTACCCCTTGATCGGGTACGGACCCGCGCCGTCTGTGCGGTGCCGCGATACTGCGGTGCTGCTCCGGTGTGGTGGAGCGATCAGGCGCCGAGGATCTCGCGGGCCAGCTTGGCGGTCTCGGTCGGCGTCTTGCCGACCTTGACGCCGGCGGCCTCGAGGGCCTCCTTCTTCGCCTGGGCGGTACCGGAGGAGCCGGAGACGATGGCGCCGGCGTGGCCCATGGTCTTGCCCTCGGGGGCGGTGAAGCCCGCGACGTAGCCGACGACCGGCTTGGTGACGTTGGCCTTGATGAAGTCGGCCGCACGCTCCTCGGCGTCGCCGCCGATCTCACCGATCATCACGATCAGGTCGGTCTCGGGGTCGGCCTCGAACGCCGCGAGGGCGTCGATGTGCGTCGTGCCGATGACCGGGTCGCCACCGATGCCGACGGCGGACGAGAAGCCGATGTCACGGAGCTCGTACATCATCTGGTAGGTCAGCGTGCCGGACTTGGACACGAGACCGATGCGGCCGGGCTTGGTGATGTCGCCCGGGATGATGCCGGCGTTGGACTGACCGGGGGTGATCAGGCCGGGGCAGTTCGGGCCGATGATCCGGGTCTTGTTGCCCTTCGAGCTCGCGTACGCCCAGAAGGCGGCGGAGTCGTGGACGGCGATGCCCTCGGTGATGACGACCGCGAGGGGGATCTCGGCGTCGATCGCCTCGACGACGGCGGCCTTCGCGAAGGCCGGCGGCACGAAGAGGACGGACACGTCCGCGCCGGTCTTCTCCATCGCCTCGGCGACGGTCCCGAAGACGGGTACCTCGGTGCCGTCGAAGTCGACTGACGTGCCGGCCTTGCGCGGGTTCACGCCGCCGACGATGTTGGTGCCGTCACCGAGCATGAGCTTGGTGTGCTTCATGCCGGTGGCGCCGGTCATCCCCTGGACGATGACCTTGCTGTCCTTGGTGAGGAAGATTGCCATGGTGTTGGAGTCCCTCGTCCTTTACTTCGCAGCCGCGGCGAGCTCGGCGGCCTTGTCGGCCGCGCCGTCCATGGTGTCCACGCGCTGAACCAGCGGGTGGTTGGCGTCGGAGAGGATCTTGCGACCCAGCTCCGCGTTGTTGCCGTCGAGGCGCACGACCAGCGGCTTGGTGACTTCCTCGCCCTTGGACTTGAGCAGCGCGAGCGCCTGGACGATGCCGTTGGCGACCTCGTCGCAGGCGGTGATGCCACCGAAGACGTTGACGAAGACGGACTTGACGTCCGGGTCGCCGAGGATGATCTCCAGGCCGTTCGCCATGACCTCGGCGGAGGCGCCGCCACCGATGTCGAGGAAGTTGGCGGGCTTCACGTTGCCGTGGTTCTCACCGGCGTACGCGACGACGTCCAGGGTCGACATGACCAGACCGGCACCGTTGCCGATGATGCCGACCTCGCCGTCGAGCTTGACGTAGTTGAGGTTCTTGGCCTTGGCGGCAGCCTCGAGCGGGTTGGCCGCGGCCTTGTCCTCGAGGGCCTCGTGCTCGGGCTGACGGAAGTCGGCGTTCTCGTCGAGAGACACCTTTCCGTCCAGGGCGAGGATGTCGCCGGAGGCGACCTTGGCGAGCGGGTTCACCTCGACGAGGAGCGCGTCCTCGGCGACGAAGGTGTCCCACAGCGTCACCAGGACCTCGGCGACCTTCTCGGCGACCTCGGCCGGGAACTTCGCCTGCGCGACGATCTCGCGGGCCTTGACGATGTCGACGCCGTCGACGGCGTTGACCGGGACCTTCGCGAGGGCCTCGGGGGTCTTCTCCGCGACCTCCTCGATGTCCATGCCGCCCTGCACCGAGGCCATGGCCAGGAAGGTGCGGTTGGTGCGGTCGAGGAGGTACGAGACGTAGTACTCCTCGAGAATCTCCGGCGCGGTCTCGGCGATCATCACCTTGTGGACCGTGTGGCCCTTGATGTCCATGCCGAGGATGTCGGTCGCGCGGGCGACCGCCTCGTCGGGGGTGGCGGCCAGCTTGACGCCGCCGGCCTTGCCGCGGCCGCCGACCTTCACCTGCGCCTTGACGACCGACTTGCCGCCCAGCCGCTCGGTCGCCTCGCGGGCTGCCTCAGGCGTGTCGATGACTTCACCGGCCAGCACCGGTACACCGTGCTTGGCGAAGAGGTCCCTCGCCTGGTACTCGAACAGGTCCACGCGCGTCCGTCCCTTAATCAATGGTCTCGCGGTTGGTTTTCTGCGTGGGCGTGCCGCGAGGGGCAATGTGACTGCTCTGTCACCAGGAATGCGCACACGGTGACCCCGGATACGCGGCATGTCCATCTCGCAGGTTATCCCCGTGGTCCGCAGGACCCTAAATCAGAGATCACACCCGAGCGGTGATTACGGTCACAGATCACGCCGGTGGCCGTGTGTCAGTGGACAGAAGGGCACCCGCGACCGGCGCCTTCGCCATGTCACCGGTGGGCCTCCTTGTCCGGCACGGGAAGGGGCCGCTGCTCGATGGCCGCCGCCATCACCTCCGGGAAGAGGTCCGGGGTGCAGGCGAAGGCCGGTGCGCCCAGGGCGCCGAGTGCGGCGGCGTGCTCGTGGTCGTAGGCGGGCGCACCCTCGTCGGACAGCGCGAGCAGCGTCACGAACTGCACGCCGGATGACTTCATCGCGGCGACCCGCTTCAGCATCTCGTTGCGTATCCCGCCCTCGTAGAGGTCGCTGATGAGGACGACCACAGTGTCGGCGGGGCGGGTGATCCTCGACTGGCAGTAGGCGAGCGCGCGGTTGATGTCGGTGCCGCCGCCGAGCTGGGTGCCGAAGAGTACGTCCACGGGGTCGTCGAGCTGGTCGGTGAGGTCGACGACCGCCGTGTCGAAGACGACGAGCCTGGTGCGCAGGGTGCGCATGGACGCGAGCACGGCGCCGAAGACGGAGGCGTGGACGACGGAGGCGGCCATCGACCCCGACTGGTCGATGCAGAGGATCACGTCCTTCTTCACGGACCGGGCGGCCCGTCCGTAACCGATGAGCCGTTCGGGAACGACGGTGCCGTACTCGGGGAGGTAGTTCTTGAGGTTGGCCCGGATGGTGCGGTCCCAGTCGATGTCGTGGTGACGGGGACGGCTGATCTTCGCCGAGCGGTCCAGGGCGCCGGTGAGCGTGGCGCGGGTGCGGGTGGCGAGCCGCTTCTCCAGGTCCTCGACGACTTTGCGCACGACCGCTCTCGCGGTCTCCTTCGTCGTCTCGGGCATCGCCTTGTTGAGCGAGAGGAGCGTGCCCACGAGATGGACGTCGGCCTCGACCGCCTCCAGCATCTCCGGTTCGAGGAGCAG
Source organism: Streptomyces gelaticus (assembly GCF_014649535.1). Classification (GTDB taxonomy): domain Bacteria; phylum Actinomycetota; class Actinomycetes; order Streptomycetales; family Streptomycetaceae; genus Streptomyces; species Streptomyces gelaticus. Next base: position 177,484 of record NZ_BMTF01000008.1, on the reverse strand, counting down.
CGCGGCGAGGCCGAGCCGGTCGATCGCGTCACGCTGCATGACCTGGACGACGGAGCTGGGGAAGTACGTCCGGATGTCGCCGAGCCAGCGGGCCACTGAGGGGGCGGAGGCCCCCAGCCCGGCCGCGCGGCTGTTTCTGCCCCGGCCGCCGGGCCTGCCGCCGGCGCCGTACAGCGCGGTCAGTGCGCCGTCCATCGCGGCGTCGCGCCCCGTGAGGGTGCAGCCGGTGCCCTCCGCACTGTCCGCGCCCAGGACCAGCCGCCACCGCCGCAGCCGCTCGTCGTTCGCCGGACCGGACTGCGGGCCGCCGGACTGCGGGCCGGTGTGCGCCGGGGGTGTGGTGTGCGCCGGGCGCGGTGCGGCGCCGGCCGTGTCCGCGCCCGCGCCCGCGCCCGTGGTCGTGGTCGTGGTCGTGGTCATCCCGTCGCCCCCAGTGGTTCTTCGGCGTCCGCGGCTCTCCCGGCCCGCCCGGCCCGCCCGGACAGGGTGTCGCCGGCCGGGCCCGGATCGTCGTGCAGTCCGAGCAGCAGACGCAGCACCGGCTCGACCGCTTCGGCCCGTGCCTCGTCCAGTCCCGGGGCGAATCCGGATGCCGTTGTCCCGGGCCCCGTTCCGGCACCGGTGGCCGCCGGTCCCCCGGCGGCCGGGCCCCGCCCGACGAGCTCGCCCAGGGTGCGCCGCACACCCGCCTCGTACGCCGAGAACGTGCGTCGCAACAGGGGCAGTACGTCGGCGAAGAGGGCGGCGGGCACTGCGGTGAGCCAGGCGTCGACCAGACCGAGCAGCCGCTCGTCGTGGACGAGGAGCATGCCTCCGCCGGCGGCGCCGCCGACGAACCCCTCGATCCACGCCGCGGCGTCGGCCGGGGGTGTGCCGGGCGAGAGGGCCAGGCCCATCAGCCGTGCCGCGTCGTCCTCCGCGAGCCGCCCGTCGTCGAGCAGCAGGCGGGTCGCGCGCCCCCGGATGACCCCCGCGACCGTGTCCCGGGCGGCGAGCCTGTGCAGTACGGCCGTCCAGCGCTCGCGCAGTCCGTCGGCGTCCGCGCCGCTCCGTGCCGTGCCGGTGAGCAGGCCGATCGCGGTGTGGACCCCGTCCACCCGGCCGCGCAGTGCCGCGGCGCCGTCGGCGTCGAGTCCGGTGCAGGCGGGTGGCAGTGCGACGCAGATCCGCTCGGCGAGCCCGGCCGCGACCTCCCCGAGTGCCGCGGTGTCCGTGGACCGCACGTCGCCGTAGCGCAGGGTGCGGGCGAGCGCGGGCAGGGCGTCGGCGAGATGGCCCACATCGGCGTCGAGCGCGGCGCGGTCGGCGAGCGCCCGCATCACCACGGGGAGCGCGTCGGGCAGTTCCGCGAGGAGGCACTGCTCGGCGAGGGCCGTGACCTCGGCGAGCGTGGTCGCCGAGGCGGCCCGGGAAGCGGCCTTGGCGGTCGCCGCGGAGAGCACGGTGGTGCCCCAGGTCCCGGCCTCCGCGACCTGTACGTACAGCTCGGGTTCCCAGCGCAGCCGCCAGCTCTCCCGGAAGGTGCCGGTGCCGGCGCGGCCTTCGGCGGGCTCGCCCCAGCCGACGGCCAGGACGCGCAGCCGGTGGAGCAGCCGGCTGCGGGCCGCGTCGTTGTCCTTGCGCAGGTCGAGCTCCAGCTCCCGCTCCTGCGTCTCCGGTTTGAGCCGGAGCGTGCGCTGTTGGCGGGTGAGGTCGCGCTGGAGGGGGACGGCGGGGGCGGTGTCCGGGACCTGGCCGAGGGTCTCGCCGACGACCAGCCGGTCCTGGACGAGCGCGAGCGGCACATCGGAGCCCTCGCACATCACGGCGCGGATCGCGTCGGTGGTCTCGCTCAGTCCGGCGAGCGGGCGGCCGCGCATGGCGGCGAGGCTCCCGGCGAGCCGGACGGCCTCGATGACATGGGCGGACGACACGAACCGGTCCTCGTCGCGCAGGAGTCCGGCGACCTTCGTCATCCACCGCTCGATCGGGCGGTCCGCGGCGTCGAAGAGGTGTCCGTACCAGCCGGGCGATTCGATCCCCGCCCCGTATCCGCTGTGCCGGGCGAGACGCCGGTGCGACCAGGGCACCCAGGTCAACTCGGCCTTGACCTTGGGCAGTCCCTTGAGCAGGGCACGGTCGGCGGCGAGCGTGGTCCCGGTACCGAGCGCGGGTACGTGCCAGGCGCCGCAGACGACCGCGAGGTCGTCGCCGAACTCCTTGCCGGCCTTGCGCAGTTGAATGCGCATGTGCGCCTCGCGGACGGCGTCGCGGGGGTGACCGCCGTCGCCGTACACCTCGCGCAGGGCGGTCATCGCCTCGGCGAGCGCGGCGAACGGGGCCCGTGGATCGGCGGCTTCACGGCCGGTGCGGTGTTCGACGACGTCCTCCCACCAGCGCTCCGGGTCGTCGTAGCCCGCTGTTGTGGCGAGCACGGCGACGGGGTCGATCGGGGCCCGCGCCGCCGGGCCGCCCGCTCCGGGCTCGCCCTCCCCGTGCTCGTGCGCTTCGCTTTCCGCGGCCCACGTCATGGCCAGGGAGTTCGCCGCGGGCAGGTCGATGAACCGGACCGCAGCGCCGTGCTCAAGGGCCCAGCGGATCGCGACCCATTCGGGCGAGAACGCGGCCAGCGGCCAGAACGCCGCCTGCCCCGGGTCGCCGACGGCATGGGCGAGCAGCGCGACCGGCGGCCGCATCCGCTCGTCGGCGGCCAGCGGCAGCAGCGCGTCGGCCTCCGGGGGCCCTTCGACGAGCACCGCCCGCGGGCGGGCGGCGTCCAGCGCCGCGCGGACGGCGCGGGCCGAGCCCGGTCCGTGGTGCCGCACCCCCAGCAGCAGTGGTCCCGCAGGACGTCCGGCCCGGGTCATGCGGATACCTCGCGGCAGGCGCGGTAGAAGTCCTTCCACCCGTCCCGTTCCCGGACCACCGTCTCCAGATACTCCTGCCAGACCACACGGTCGGCTGCGGGGTCGCGGACGACCGCGCCGAGAATGCCCGCCGCCACATCGCCGGGGCGCAGCATCCCGTCGCCGAAGTGGGCGGCGAGAGCCAGGCCGTTGGTGACGACGGAGATCGCCTCGGCCGTCGACAGCGTCCCCGAGGGGGACTTGAGCTTGGTGCGGCCGTCGGCGGTGACTCCGTCACGCAGTTCGCGGAAGACCGTGACGACGCGACGGATCTCGGCCATGCCGTCCGGTGCGGCCGGGAGGTCGAGCGAGCGCCCGATCTGCTCGACGCGCCGGGACACGATGTCGACCTCGGCGTCGGGGGTGGCGGGCAGCGGGAGCACGACGGTGTTGAACCGGCGGCGCAGCGCACTGGACAGCTCGTTGACCCCGCGGTCGCGGTCGTTGGCGGTGGCGATGACGTTGAATCCGCGGACGGCCTGGACCTCCTGCCCCAGTTCGGGGACGGGGAGTGTCTTCTCCGACAGGATCGTGATGAGCGAGTCCTGCACATCGGCGGGGATGCGGGTGAGCTCCTCGATCCGCGCGGTCGTGCCGTCGGACATGGCGCGCATGAGCGGGCTGGGCACCAGGGCGTCGCGGCTGGGCCCGTGCGCGAGCAGCTGCGCGTAGTTCCAGCCGTAGCGGACGGCCTCTTCGGGGGTGCCCGCGGTGCCCTGGACGAGCAGCGTCGAATCGCCGCTGACGGCTGCCGCGAGGTGCTCCGAGACCCAGGTCTTGGCGGTGCCCGGGACGCCGAGGAGCAGCAGGGCCCGGTCGGTGGCGAGTGTGGTCACGGCGACCTCGACGAGGCGGCGCGGGCCCACGTACTTCGGTGTGATCACGGTGCCGTCCGGCAGGGTGCCACCGAGCAGGTAGGTGGCGACGGCCCACGGCGAAAGGTTCCAACGAGCGGGCCGCGGGCGGTCGTCGGCCGCGGCGAGGGCCTCCAGCTCATGGGCGAATGCGACCTCGGCATGCGGCCGGAGCGCCTGTACGGCGACGGCGGCGGTGGTTTCGGACACGGTCATGGATCCCCCTCCGGATCGGTCGACCCGATGCGTTTTCCACCGTGCACCATGGCACTGACAATCGGCCCCGCCCGCAGGTCGGGCCGATCCGTCGGCCGGGGCGTGTCCGGCGCATCGAGGCCGGACAGCCGCTGGGGACGGGGAGTTCGGCCTGCCACCGGCGAGACTGCGACGCAGCCGCCCGCGGCAGGCATGCTCTCGCCCTTCGCCTCCTTGATGACCTCGCCCTTGTGCGTGATCGAGCAGGAGGCACCGGCTCCGTCCCCGTCGACTGCGCGCACACCACTGGAACAGCAGGTCAGGGCGATTGTCAGTGGGGCGCCCTACCGTCGTTCCCATGCTGCTATCTCACGGGGGAGAACCCTCGCGCACCGCCGGTCCGGTGGCGCGCTGGACGGTGGAGCAGGTACTGGCCCTCGCTCCTGACGATGCGTCACGCAAGGCGGGGAGCAAGCTCGGTTCGGCCGGTCCCTGGTCGGGCGGCGGGTGCGACGGTTCGGATGCGGTGTGGGGGCTGTGCAAGGGCAGCGGCAGCAAGCCGTACCGGACGGTGGTCGACCTCACCGGCCCCGCGTACAAGTGCAGTTGCCCCAGCCGGAAGTTTCCCTGCAAGCACGCGCTGGGCCTGCTGCTGGTCTGGGCGTCGGACGAATCGGCCCTGCCCCCGGGCGAGGCGCCGGACTGGGCCGGTGAGTGGCTGACGGGCCGCCGCGAGCGGTCGGCCGGGAAGGCCGAGAAGACGGAGCGGCCTGCGGCGGACGGCACTTCGGCCGCGGGCCCGGCCGATCCGGAGGCCGCCCGGCGGCGGGCCGAGCGCCGCGCCGAACGGATCACCGGCGGCGCACAGGAGCTGGAGGAGCGGCTGGCCGATCTGCTGCGCGGCGGGCTGGCGGCGGCCGATCAGCCGGGATACGGGCTCTGGGAGGAGGCAGCGGCCCGCATGGTCGACGCCCAGGCGCCCGGACTGGCCGCGCGGGTAAGGGAGTTGGGCGCCATCGCGGCATCCGGTCCGGGCTGGCCGGTGCGGCTGCTGGAGGAGTGCGCGCTGCTGCATCTGCTGGACAGCGCCTGGCTGGGGATCGACCGGCTGCCGGAGCCGCTGGCCGCCACGGTCCGCACCCGGGTGGGGCTGACGGCTCCCGCCGAGGGCCCGCCGGTCCGCGATCACTGGCTGGTCCTCGCCCAGTACGACACCCCGGACGGCAAGATCGTCGCGCGCCGCATCTGGCTGCACGGGAGGGAGACCGGCCGCACGGCACTGCTGCTCTCCTTCGGGGCGGCCGGGCGCTCCCCCGCGTTGGCGCTGCCGGTGGGCGGCACGATCGATGCCGAGATCACGCCGTACCCGGGCGCCGGGCAGCTGCGGGCGGAGCTGGGCCGGCAGTTCGGTGTGCCGTCGCCGGCCGGGACCCCGCCACCGGGCGGCACGGCAGCGACCGCGATCGGCGCGTACGGACACGCCCTGCGGGAGGACCCCTGGCTGGACGCCTGGCCGGTGACGCTGCGCGACGTCATACCCGTGCCGTCCGGGGACGGCTGGCAACTGGCGGACGCGGCGGGCGGGGCGGCCCTGCCCGTCGCCCCGGCGGCGCTGTCCCGGCCCGGTCTGTGGAGGCTCGTCGCGCTTTCCGGCGGCGCGCCGGTCACGGTCTTCGGCGCATGCGGCCACCGCGGCTTCGACCCGTTCGCGACCTGGTCCGCCGGGGTCGGCGACGACGCGGCGTGCGGGACCGTGCCGCTCATCTGACGTTGGATTCGAAGGGGGACCCATGTCCGGCACCATCACGCCCGCGCCGTCCGCACCCGTCCCGTGGGAAGAGCTCGTCACCACGGCGCTTCTCGGCACCGACCGCCGCCCGGCCGGGGCGTCCGGCGGGCCCGCCGGACTGCTGGACGCGGCGGCGCTCCACACCGTGCGGCGCAGGGCGGGTCTCCTGCCCGCCGCCCCCGCCGCCCGGCCCGAGCCGGCGCCCGCCGACCCGCGGCCGGCACTGCCCCCGGCCGCGCGGCGCCGGCTCGCCCAGCTGCTGGCGGACCGGTCGGCGGCGGGCGGGCCGGCCGGCCGGCGCGGTACGGCTCCCGATCTCACGGAGCTGATCCCGCAATGGCTGGCCACCGCCAACCGACACGGCTTCCGGGCCCCGGCTTCGCTGCTCCCGGCCCTGCTCGACGCGGCCAGGGCCCGCACGGACCTGCGGCCGCAGGCCCTGGCCTTCGCCGGGCCGCGCGGGCTGTGGCTGGCCGGGCTGAACCCCGAGTGGAAGTTCGCGTTGCGCGGCTCGTCCGGTGGCTCTTCGCTGCCCGACCCGACGGAGCCGGAATCGGTCGCCCGGCTGTGGGAGGAAGGGTTGTTCGCCGAGCGGATCGCGCTGCTCGCGGCTGTCCGGGCGCACGATCCCGCCGAAGCGCTCGTGCTGCTCGCGACCACTTGGAGCACCGAGCGGGCCGAGGACCGGCTGATGTTCCTCGACTCGCTGCGCACCGGGCTGTCCCCGGTGGACGAGGCGTTCCTGGAGCAGGCCCTCTCCGACCGCAGCCGCAATGTCCGCTCGACCGCCGCGGAGTTGTTGTCCGCGCTGCCGGAGTCGGCGCTGGCCGGCCGGATGGCGTCCCGCGCGCTGTCCTGTGTGAGCCCGGACCTCACCGGCGACGGGGCCACGGTCGTCGTGGAGGCACCGCACGAATGCGACGCCTCGATGGAGCACGACGGGGTGGTGACGGTGCCCCCGTCCGGGCGGGGAGAACGGTCGTGGTGGCTCGGCCAACTGGTGGAGGCGACACCGCTCGCCACCTGGCCTGCGCGGTTCTCCGGCCGGACCCCGCGGGAGATCGTCGGCCTTCCGGTCGCGGACGACTGGGCGGAGGAGCTGCACGCGGCCTGGTGCCGGGCGACGGTGCGGCAGCGTGACCCCGAGTGGGCCCGCGCGCTGCTCGGCACTCCCTCGGTCCCGCCGTCGAACGGCCCCGGTACCGCGTCGCTCGCCGAGCGGTCGAAGCTCCTCGGCATACTTCCCCCGGCCGAACGGGCGGGCTGGGTGGCCGGCTTCATCGCCGCGCACGGCCTGTCGGAGGCCTTCCAGATCCTGGGGGTCTGCCCGACGCCCTGGGCCGAACCGCTGGGCCGCGCGGTCGTCGACGCCCTGGACATCGCCCGGGACGCGGGCAGCTACCCCTGGAGCTTCAGCGGCGTGATGGGCCTCGCCGAACGCTGCCTGAACCCGGCCGAAGCGGACCGTCTGGAGGTCCTCACCACCACCCCGGACGAACCGGAGGACGCCTCACCGGGTGCGAACGGCTACTGGTCCGAGGCCTTCCAGCGGCTGGTCTCCACCTTGCGGCTGCGCGCGGCGATGGACTCGGAGCTGATCCCGGCCTGACGGAACCGGCCCCGAGCCCGGGGCTCCTGGCGTCAGGCCTCCGCGGGGTGGCGGACGTTCGCGTTGACCCAGTCGACGATCGACGCCGTCGTGGCGCCCGGGGTGAAGATCTCCGCGACGCCCTGGTCCTTCAGCGGCGGGATGTCCGCCTCCGGGATGATGCCGCCGCCGAAGACCTTGATGTCCTCCGCCTCGCGCTCCTTCAACAGCTCGATCACCTTGGCGAAGAGCGTGTTGTGCGCACCGGAAAGGATCGAGAGGCCGATCGCGTCGGCGTCCTCCTGGATCGCGGTGGCCACGATCTGCTCGGGCGTCTGGTGGAGCCCCGTGTAGATGACCTCCATACCCGCATCGCGCAGCGCCCTCGCGATCACCTTGGCCCCGCGATCATGGCCGTCCAGCCCCGGCTTCGCCACCACCACACGGATCGGACCGGTCACACCCATCACTGCCTCCACATGCGTCTCCCGTGCCTGAAGGGCCGGGGATGTGAACGAACGTTATCTACAGCATCCCGCAAGCCGCCGTTTCGCGGTGGACGGGGAGGGGGAAATCACACGTGGGACATGTTCACCGGGCGCCATCCCCGCGTCATACGGCAGACCTGCCGTGCGGGGCCGGCGCCAGGGGAGCCGCGACGAGGTCGCCGTACCACCGCGCCGGCAGCCGCACGGCACGGTGGTACGGCCCGCCCGGTCCATCCGGTCCGCCGGCCGACTGCGCGCCGGTACCACCCAGCCGCCTCCCCCGCTCGCCGAAGCAGGAGGTCGGCCATGAAGGTCCTGCCTTTTCTTCCGCTGCCACTGGGCCGGCCGTGTCCGGGCCCTGCTCCGCTGTCGGCCGCGCTGCTGAAGGCCACCGCGCTGGAGCTGGTGGTCCTCGCGGGCCATGTACTCCTCTACCCCACCGGCATCACGGGGGAACGACGGGCCGCGCCCCACCCGGCCGTACCGCCCGCCTCGCCCACCGGCGCCGCCCCCGACGCCGCCCCCACCGCCCCGGGCGCAGCCTCCGCACCTCACGCCGAAGGCCTTCCCTCCGAGCACCTTCACACCCAGAGCCTTCCCGCAGAGGGCATTCCCGCAGAGGGCGACGAGCGTCCCCCCGTCGTCCTGCTGCACGGCTTCATCGACAACCGTTCGGTCTTCGTCCTGCTGTGCCGCTCCCTCGCCCGGCACGGCTGGCGCCACCTGGAATCGCTCAATTACTCGCCGCTGACCTGCGACATCCGAACGGCAGCCGAGCTGCTCGGGCGCCACGTCGAGGAGATCTGCGCACGCACCGGACATCACGAGGTCGACATCGTCGGGCACAGCCTCGGTGGCCTGATCGCCCGCTACTACGTACAGCGACTCGGCGGTGACCAGCGGGTCCGCACCCTGGTCACCCTCGGCACACCGCACGCGGGCACGACCGCCGCGCGGCTGGCCAGCGCTCACCCCATCGTGCGGCAGATGCGTACGGGCTCCGCACCGATCGAGGAGCTGCGCAGGCCGGCGCCCGGCTGCCGCACCCGGTTCGTCAGCTTCTGGAGCGAGCTCGACCGGGTGATCGTCCCGGCCGAGGCCGGCCGCATCGATCACCCGGACCTCGACGCGCAGAACGTGCGAATCACCGGGATCGGCCATCTCGCACTGCCGGTGCATCCCACCGTCGCCGCCGCGGTCCGGCAGGCGCTGGAATGCCGCGAACCGACGGCCGAAACCACCGACGCAACCGGAGCCGGAGGAATCGGAGGAGTCGCGGGAGCCGCATGAGCTCCACGGCCCGACGGAGACCCCACAAATAGAACGCGTTTCGAACATAGAGCCAAGGCTGTGTGCGCAGTCCGTCGAAAGACGGTCGATTGCCCGTTTCCTGAGCCGCCCATGCCCGCCGAAGATTGTCGGCGTCACGTACCGCCGGGTACAGTCGCGGCCACTGCTCCCCCTGGGATTCCCCGCCGGAACCCAGAGCACAGGTCCTGCTGCCGAGGCGAGAGAGAAGTTGGTGAACGACCAGCACCCCCACGCCGGGTACGCCGGATACGACAGCGAGGCGACCGGCAGCTTCGACAGCGATCCGCTCTTCGGCTCGCTCCCCGGCGGTCACGACGGCGCGTACGGCAGCGGCTACGGCGCCGGGCAGTCCGGCTACAGCGGCCAGTACGACTCCACGCAGTGGGACACGGGTGCACACCCCACCACCTCCTACGACGCCTACGCCCCGTACGCCGCGCAGCCCCAGCAGCAGTACGAGGCGGGGCCGACGTACGAGACGACCGCCACCTGGACACCCGCGGCCGACTACGGCACGGAAGCGAACACGACCACCGCCACCGCCACGTTCGCCGGCATCCCGGCGCAGGGCGGCGCCCCGGACGCCACGGCTCAGTGGAACACCATCGGCTGGCACACGAGCGACCCGTGGGCCACGGGCGAAACGGCCGCGTACGACACCGGCGCATACGACGCCACCGCCTGGAACACCGGCGCCACGCCCGAGCACGAGCAGCAAATCGCGCAAACCACGGAAACCGCACAGCTGTCCTACGAAGCGCCGTCGGCACACGAGGGACTGTCGGCGCACGAGGCGCCCGGAACCCACGAGACCTACACCGACCCCGGCTCCTACGACCCCTACGCGCCCTACGCCGCCGATGCCGCGGACAGCGCCGTCGCCCCGGACAGCGCGGCTGACGCAGACAGCGCAGCAGTCGATGTACATGACGCGGCCACCATCAGCGTCGCAGTCATCTCAGAGGCCGCGCCCGGCCCGCACCGCCCCCTCGACCGCACCGCCACCCGCGGCGGCGGCGCCGGCCGCAACCGTCGGCGTTCCCCCGCGAAGCGGTCCGCACTCCTCACCGTCGCCATCCCCTCCGCCTGCGTGATGAGCGTCGCCGGTATCGCCGCTGCCTCGGTCGGCGGGCTGGGCGGTGAGGACAAGAAGGACGACAACACCACGATGGCGGCGGCCGACCCCGGCTCCGTCAAGGCGGGCGCGGCCAACAACAAGCTGGACACCCAGCTCGCCAACCTCAGCGCCGACGCCGAGAATTTCGCCGACCGCGCCAGCCGCACCCAGGAGCGTATCGACCTGCGGGAGCGGCAGGCCGCCGAGAAGAAGAAGCGCGAGGAAGAGGCCGCCCGCAAGGAGGCCCTGCGCCCCAAGTTCGTCATGCCGGTCAAGCAGCACGGCCTCAGCGCGTATTTCGGCCAGGCGGGCGTCAACTGGATGTCCGTGCACACGGGCATCGACTTCCCCGTCATGCAGGGCACGCCCGTGATGGCCGCGACGGACGGCACCGTGCGCACCCAGCTGAACAGCGCCTACGGGAACATGGCCATCGTCACCATGGCCGACGGCACCGAGACCTGGTACTGCCACCTCAGCGGCACCAAGATCCGCTCGGGCCCGGTCAAGGCCGGTGACGTCATCGCGTACTCGGGCGACACCGGGAACTCGACCGGCCCGCACCTGCACTTCGAGGTGCGGCCCGGCGGCGGAGCGGCGGTGGACCCGCTGCCGTGGTTCCGCAGCCACGGCGTCAGCCCGACCTGAGCCCGGGAGGCGGGGCCGCGGCCCCGCCCGCTCCGGCTACAGCTTCTCGACCGGCGCGTACCGCAGCAGCAGCTTCTTCGGGCGCTCGTCGCCGAAGTCGACCGTGGCCTTCGCCTGGTCGCCGACGCCCTCGACCGCCGTGACCGTGCCGAGCCCGAACTGGTCGTGCGTGACGCGGTCCCCGACGGCCAGCGTGATCGTCGGCTTGTCCGAGGTCCGCCGGGTCGCGAAGCCCGAGGGTCCGGAGCGCGAACGCGACGAGGACAGCGACGAGGTGATCCCCGCGGTCGGTCCGGCCGAAGCCGCCATCGGTCCGGTCCGCTTCCATTCCAGGTGCTGGTCCGGGATCTCCTCCAGGAACCGCGACGGCGGGTTGTACGAGGGCTGGCCCCATGCGCTGCGCATCGCGGCCCGGGTCAGGTAGAGCCGCTCGCGGGCCCGGGTGATGCCGACGTAGGCGAGCCGCCGCTCCTCCTCCAGCTCCTTCACCTGTCCCAGCGCCCGCATGTGCGGGAAGACCCCGTCCTCCATGCCGGTCAGGAAGACGACCGGGAATTCGAGGCCCTTCGCGGTGTGCAGCGTCATCAGCGTGATGACACCGGAGCCGTCCTCGTCCTCGTCGGGGATCTGGTCGGAGTCGGCGACGAGAGCGACCTTCTCCAGGAACTCGGCGAGGGTGCCCGTGCCCGCGGCGGTGCCCGCGCCCGCCTCGTCGGCCGCTCCGCGCTCCTGCTCGAATTCGAGGGCCACGGCGGCCAGTTCCTGAAGGTTCTCGATCCGGGTCTCGTCCTGCGGGTCGGTGGAGGCCTGGAGCTCGGCGAGGTAGCCGGTGCGTTCCAGGACCGCTTCCAGGACCACCGCGGGGCCCGCGCCCGACTCGACGACCGTGCGCAGCTCCTCCATCAGCGTGTTGAACCGCTTGACGGCGTTGGCCGACCGGGCCGCCATGCCGTACGCCTCGTCGACCCGGCGCAGTGCCTGCGGGAAGGTGATCTTCTCGCGCAGGGACAGCGCGTCGATCATGGCCTCGGCGCGGTCGCCGATGCCGCGCTTGGGCACGTTGAGGATGCGGCGCAGCGGGACGGTGTCCTCCGGATTGGCGAGGACGCGCAGGTAGGCCAGGATGTCCCGGACCTCCTTGCGCTCGTAGAAGCGCACGCCGCCGACGACCTTGTAGGGCAGGCCGACGCGGATGAAGATCTCTTCGAAGACACGGGACTGGGCGTTCGTACGGTAGAAGATCGCGACGTCGCCGGCCTTGGCGTCGCCCGCGTCGGTCAGCCGGTCGATCTCGTCGGCGACGAACTGCGCCTCGTCGTGCTCGGTGTCGGCGACGTAGCCGGTGATCCGGGCGCCCGTGCCGGCGTTCGTCCAGAGGTTCTTGGGACGGCGGCTCTCGTTGCGCTCGATGACCGCGTTGGCGGCGGACAGGATCGTCTGGGTGGAGCGGTAGTTCTGCTCCAGGAGGATCGTCGTCGCGTTCGGGTAGTCCTCCTCGAACTGGAGGATGTTGCGGATGGTCGCGCCGCGGAAGGCGTAGATCGACTGGTCCGCGTCACCCACCACGCACAGCTCGGCCGGGGCGTCGCCCTCGCCCGCCGGGCCGACCAGCTCGCGTACGAGGGTGTACTGGGCGTGGTTGGTGTCCTGGTACTCGTCGACCAGGACGTGCCGGAAGCGGCGGCGGTAGTGCTCGGCGACGTCCGGGAAGGCCTGGAGCAGATGGACCGTCGTCATGATGATGTCGTCGAAGTCCAGCGCGTTGGCCTCGCGCAGCCGGGACTGGTACATCGCGTAGGCCTGGGCGAGGGTCTTCTCGAAGCCGTCCGCAGCCTGGCCGGCGAAGGTCTCCTCGTCGATCAGTTCGTTCTTCAGGTTGGAGACCTTGGCCGTGAACGACTTCGGCGGGAAGCGCTTCGGGTCGAGGTCGAGATCGCGGCAGACCAGGGCCATCAGCCGCTTGGAGTCGGCGGCGTCGTAGATCGAGAACGACGAGGTGAAGCCGAGCCGCTTCGACTCGCGGCGCAGGATGCGTACGCAGGCGCTGTGGAAGGTCATGACCCACATCGCGTTGGCGCGCGGTCCGACGAGCTGCTCGACGCGCTCCTTCATCTCGCCCGCGGCCTTGTTGGTGAAGGTGATGGCCAGGATCTGGCCGGGGTGCACCCCGCGCTCCGCGAGGAGGTGGGCGATCCGGTGGGTCAGCACCCTGGTCTTGCCCGAGCCGGCCCCGGCGACGATGAGCAGCGGGGAGCCCGCGTGGACGACGGCGGCGCGCTGCTCGGTGTTCAGCCCGTCGAGGAGCGCCGCGGAGTCGATGACGGGGCGGTGCGCGCCGTCGCGGTAGTAGGCGTCCCTGGGCGGCGGGGGCCCGTCGAACATGCCCGCGAAGAGGTCCTCCGGCACCGCTTCGGGTGCGGAGTCCTCGGGGGGCGGCGGGGGCTCTTCCTCCGGGTGCTGGAGGCCGGCCAGGAAGCTGTCGTCAAAGAGGCTGCTCATCGCTTGTCGAGTCTAGGCCGCCGCGCCGACACCCGGAGGCCGCATGGCGAACCGCACACCACCGACGGACACCCAGCGGAGATGCGCACCCACAGCGCGTGAGGATTTCCGGGCCTCCGCCACCCGCCGCACCGAGGTCACGAAACCGTATCGGGCATATCGAACATCAACCTTCACAGCAGCACCATGGGTTGGCTAGCGTGCTCGACCGGGCGGCCCGTACCCCCTTGAGGCGAACCACGCCGAGCGGGCGCCTGCGCCGAATCCGGGCTGCCCCCGCGGGAGTTCGGAACCGGGGACCCATATGCAGTACCGGGGTGAATCGGTCCTTATCCCCCACTCGGACCGTAGGGCAGCCTTCCGTTCCGCCCGAACCCGACAGCTAACCCGGTAGGCGGTCCACGGAAGGAGATGCCGGCCTTGGCGTCGCATCGCAAACCGCGCACCCGGGTGCGCACCACCGCACCGGCCGTCGGGCTCACCACGGCGGCACTGGCGTCCGTGACCCTGCTCTCCACGCAGAGCGCCATGGCCGCCCCCGACCCGAAGCCCGGCGTCGAGGAGGTACAGAAGAAGGTCGACGACCTCTACCGGCAGGCGGGGACCGCGACCCAGCAGTACAACCGGGCGAAGGAAGCCTCCGCCGCCCAGCGCGCCGAGGTCGACGCCCTGCTGGACGACGTCGCGAAGCGCGCCGACAAGCTCAACGAGGCGCGCAGGACGCTCGGCGCCTACGCGGCCGCGCAGTACCGCAGCGGCTCCATCACGCCGAACGCCACGTTCTTCCTGGCCGACGACCCGCAGTCGTACTTCGACCAGAGCCAGTTGATGGACCGGATGACCAGCCGGCAGCAGCAGGCGATCACGGACTTCCGTACGCAGCAGGCCAAGGCGTCCAAGAAGCGCGCCGAGGCGGTGCGGAGCCTGGAGACGCTGACGACGACGCAGAACACGCTGCGCACCAGCAAGCAGGACGTCCAGACGAAGCTGGGCGAGGCGCGCAATCTGCTGTCGAAGCTGACCGCCGAGGAGAAGGCGCGGCTCGCCGAGATCGAGCGCAAGAAGGAGGCGGGGGCCAGGCGCAAGGCCGAGGAGCTGGCGAAGCAGCAGGCCGCCGCGAAGGCCGAGGCCGAACGCAAGGCCGAGGAGGCGGCGAAGGGGTCGGGCGGCGGCAGCGGTACGGGGACGGGCACCGGGTCCGGATCGGACAGCAGAGCCACCACCAAGGCGGAGAAGGTCCTCGCCTTCGCCAGGGCCCAGATCGGCAAGCCGTACGTCTGGGGCGCGACGGGCCCGGCGTCGTACGACTGCTCCGGGCTCACCCAGGCCGCGTGGAAGTCGGCGGGCGTGGACATACCGCGGACCACCTGGGACCAGGTCAAGACCGGCACCCGGGTCGCCACGGCGGACCTGCGGCCGGGGGACCTGGTCTTCTTCTACGACGACATCAGCCACGTCGGCATCTACAAGGGCGACGGGATGATGATCCACGCGCCGAAGCCCGGGGCGAACGTGCGCGAGGAGTCGATCTACTACATGCCGATCTACGGCAGCGTGCGGCCGGCGTAGCGGGCCTCCACGTGCCGCGCCGCCCCGGCACCGGGGCGGCGCGGCACGGGCGGGATCAGGTCCAGAGCGTGGCGATGAAGATGTTGAGCATCGTCAGTCCGCCCACGGCCGCGAAGGCGCCCTTGTCGACCTTCTCCTCGTCCCGCTTGATGTAGACGAGCGCGAGGATGACGACCAGGACCAGCGTCTTGACGCCGATCTTGATGTTGTTCACGTGGTTGCCGTCGGCCTCGTTCAGCCCGACCAGTGCGACACCGGTGACCAGCATGGTCAGCGCGCCGTGCAGCATCGCCGGGACGAACCGGGCCGTGCCCGCGCCCATCGCCTTCATCTGGGTCAGGAAACCGCCCAGCAGGGAAGCGATGCCGATGATGTGCAGGGCGACGAAGACATGAATGAGTACGTCCATGAGGCCGCAGCCTAGCCCCGGCCATATCACCACTCGGCAGGCAGGTACACCTTCCCGATCGCTTCACTCGCGTCTGTACCAATTGCCTGACTCTGATGCAATTTTTCCGATCACTGGGCGACATTGCCACGCCAAATTCAGGCAATAAGCGTCATTACGACTCCTGCCCGTGCCCCGGGTTTAGCGTCCCTGATCAGGTGACCGGCCGCACCGCCGCTCCGTACGCGGACGGCGCACCGGTCGCCCCGCCGAGAGTTGCGGCGGGCCCGTCGGTAGCCCCCGACGGGCAGTCGTCAGGAAGGACGCACGCCCTCGTGGCAGCGCATCGAAAACCCAAGCAGCGCCCGTACACCGGCCCTGCTGCCCGCACCGCGGCGACCCTCGCCTTCGCCGGTGCCGCCACCGCCGCCGTCATGCCCGGCCCGGCGCACGCCGACCCGCAGCGCACTCCCGCCCAGGTCAAGGCCGAGGTGGACCGGCTGTACCACGACGCGGAGGTCGCCACCGAGCAGTACAACGGCGCGAAGGAGAAGGCGTCCGCCGCACAGGACGCCCTCGACTCCCTGCGCGACGAGGCCACCCGCAGGACCGAGCGCCTCAACGCCTCGCGCGACGCGCTGGGTTCGTTCGCCGCCGCGGAGTACCGCACCGGCGGCCTCGACACGTCGGTGCAGCTGGCACTCTCCTCCGACCCGGACCAGTACCTGGAGCGGGCCTCGTACGTGGACCGCGTCGGCGACCGCCGGGCCGCCGCGCTCGGCAAGGTCCGGCGGCAGGTCGCCCAGATCGCCCAGCTGCGCTCGCAGGCCGAGGGAGAGCTGGCCGCACTGGCCGCCCGCCGGGCCGAGCTGAAGAAGCACAAGGCGACGATCACGGCCAGGCTCGCCGACGCGCGGCGGCTCCTCGACCGGCTGAGCCCGCCCGAGCGCACCGCCTACGAGAACTCCGGCCACGGATCGGCCCACGGCGCGCATTCCGCCGACCGCGCCGACCGCTCCACCGCGCGCGGTCCCGTCCGTGCCCCGAACGCCCGCGCCGCCGAGGCCGTCGCGTTCGCGTACGGGGCGCTCGGCAAGCCGTACGTCTGGGGCGCCACCGGCCCCTCCTCGTTCGACTGCTCCGGGCTCACCCAGGCCGCCTGGCGCTCCGCCGGCGTCTCGCTGCCCCGGACCACGTACACCCAGATCAACGCCGGCCGGCGCGTATCGCGCTCCGAACTCGCCCCGGGCGACCTGGTGTTCTTCTACTCCGGCATCAGCCATGTCGGGCTCTACATCGGCAACGGCCAGATGATCCACGCCCCGCGCACCGGGTCACCGGTCCGGATCGCGCCGATCGACCAGATGCCCTTCGCCGGGGCCACCCGGGTGGCATAGGCTCCCGTCTCCGATCCGGGCCGACCCTTCGCCGGTCCGACCCGCCATCGGAGCAACCGCTTCGGGCCGGCCCGCCACCGGGTCGGCCCGCCGTCGCCCAACCGGCCGGAGGACCACCCCACATGCCCATGGACGCCGATGTCCAGACCCATGCCCGTACGCTCGCCCAGCGCTCCCCGGACCACCTCCGGGTCGGCCCCTTCACGGTGCGGTACAACCCCAACTGGTCGCTCAAGTACGCCAATTACGCCATACCCGACCAGGACGCGGAGCCGACCGCCGACGATCTCGACGCGCTGATCGCGGCGTTCCGCGAGCACGACCGGCTGCCCCGGCTGGAGTTCCTGCCCGGAACGGCGCCCGCGGTCGAACCCGCGCTGCTCGCCGCCGGGTTCACCGTCGAGAACCGGGCCCCGATCATGGCCTGCGCACCGGGCGGGCTGCTGCCGCCGAAGCAGGTGGACTCCCTCACGATCACCGAACCGGCCACCGACGCGGAGCTGGCCGCCGCCGCGCTCGTCCAGCACCACGGATACGGCGGGACCGGCGAGCCCGAGGACGGTGTGGCCCAGTGGCTGCGCACCGCGGCCCGGGACGGCGGGGTCGCGGCCCTGGCCACGGTCGACGGCGTGCCGGTGGGCGCGGGCGGCTGCTCCGTCCCGGTCGACGGCCTCACCGAACTGGCCGGTCTCGCCGTCGCCGACGCCCACCGCCGCCGCGGCATCGGCGCCGCACTCTCCGCCCATCTGACCGCGACCGCCTTCGAGCGCGGCTGCCGGGTGGTGTGGCTGGAGCCGGGCGACGCCGATGTGGAGCGGATCTACGCGGGCATCGGCTTCCGCAGGATCGGCGAGAAGCTGAACATCTCGCTCGAACCGGCCTGAGAAGCCCGCCGCCCGTCGGCAGGCCCGGCCCTCACGCAGGTCCGGC
This sequence comes from Streptomyces gelaticus, assembly GCF_014649535.1. Taxonomy (GTDB): domain Bacteria; phylum Actinomycetota; class Actinomycetes; order Streptomycetales; family Streptomycetaceae; genus Streptomyces; species Streptomyces gelaticus. Next base: position 159,826 of record NZ_BMTF01000008.1, on the reverse strand, counting down.
CCGCCGACGGGCCCGGACCGTCTTCCGGCCGGCTCAGACCAGCCGTCGCGCCGTGGCCCACCGGGTCAGCTCGTGCCGGTTGGAGAGCTGGAGCTTGCGCAGCACGGCCGAGACATGCGACTCGACGGTCTTCACCGAGATGAACAGCTGCTTGGCGATCTCCTTGTAGGCGTAGCCGCGGGCGATCAGCCGCAGCACCTCGCGCTCGCGCTGGGTGAGGCGGTCCAGGTCCTCGTCGACCGGCGGCGCGTCCGTGGAGGCGAAGGCGTCGAGGACGAAGCCGGCCAGCCGGGGCGAGAACACCGCGTCGCCGTCCTGGACCCGGAAGACCGAGTCGACCAGGTCGGTACCGGTGATGGTCTTGGTGACATAGCCGCGGGCACCGCCGCGGATGACGCCGATGACGTCCTCGGCGGCGTCCGACACGGACAGCGCCAGGAACCGCACCGGGTTCTCGACGGCCCCCATCAGCGGGGCGCAGCGGCGCAGCACCTCGACGCCACCGCCGCCGGGCAGATGCACGTCGAGGAGGACGACCTCGGGGCGGGTCGCCGTGATGACGTTGACCGCCTGGTCGACGTCGGCGGCCTCGCCGACCACCTCGACACCGGTCTCCTCGGTGCGGCCGATCTCGGCCTGGACGCCGGTGCGGAACATCCGGTGGTCGTCGACGAGCACGACCCGTACCCGGCGCTCCGGCCCCCCGGCCGGCTCAGTGGTCTCCGTCATCGCTCGCCCTCTCCATCTCCAGCTCGACTTCCGTGCCCCCACCGGGCACCGAACGCAGTCGCGCCGTACCGCCGTTGCGCTGCATCCGGCCGATGATTGATTCTCGTACGCCCATTCTGTCCCCCGGTACGGAGTCCAGGTCGAATCCCGGGCCCCGGTCGCGCACGGAGACGAAGACCGTGCGGCCCTCGACCTCCGCGTAGACCTGCACGGCGCCGCCCTCGCCACCGTACTTGGCGGCATTGACCATGGCTTCGCGCGCGGCCTGCATCTGGGCGGTCAGCTTCTCGTCCAGCGGGCAGTCGCCGACCACGACGACCTCCAGCGGGACACCGTGCTTGTCCTCGACCTCGGCAGCGGCGCGCTTGACCGCCTCGGCGAGGGTCTCGGGCTCGTCGTCCTCGTCCTTGCCGGTGCCCTCGGGGTTGTACAGCCAGTTGCGCAGTTCCCGTTCCTGGGCGCGGGCGAGCCTGCGGACCTCGCCCGCGTCGTCCGCGTTGCGCTGGATCAGGGTGAGGGTGTGCAGCACCGAGTCGTGGACATGGGCGGCCACCTCGGCGCGCTCCTGGGCCCGGATGCGCATCAGGCGTTCCTCGGAGAGGTCCTGGGTCATGCGTACGAGGTAGGGGCCGGCCAGCAGCGCGATACCGGTGAGGACGGCTATGGCCGCGGTCATGACGTTGCCGAGCTGGGCCGCGGAGCCGCGTACCACCATGAAGACGGCCAGGCCCAGGCCGACCAGGGCGACCCCGGCGAGCCCCCGGGCCAGATGCAGGACCCCGCGGCGGCTGCCGACCTCCATCCAGCGGGCGCGCCGGGCGTTGTCGGCCTGCCGCCACACCAGTACCGAACCGGCGCCGATCAGCAGCGTGGGCCAGATGTAACGGTTGGCCCCGGTGCCCATGTCGACGTTGCCGACGAAGATCATGGCGCCGAAGAGCAGCGCGATCAGGGCGAAGACCTGGCCCTTGTCGGGCTTGCGGAGCCGGCGGCTGCCGTCCGGGGCGGTCTCGAAGACCGAGCGCGGTGCCTCGACGCCTCCGACGCCGAGCGGGACGACGATCCAGAACACGGCGTAGAGCAGCGCCCCGAGGCCGTCCGCGAAGAACAGGCCGAGGAAGACGAACCGCACCCAGACGACGGGCAGCCCGAGGTGTCCGGCGAGACCGCGCGCGACGCCGCCCAGCAGCCGTCCGTCGGCGCTGCGGTACAGCTTGCGCAGCGGTGGCTCCTCCGGGTCCGTGGTGCGGGAGCTGGCGGCTCGGGTCGTGGCGGCTGGCATGACCCGATCGTCACATGTCCGAGCGGGTGACGGCATCAGGGTCGGCCCCCTAGTCGACCCTGAGTGCCCCGGCGGGCCCCGGGCCCGGGTCGCCCCCAGGGGCCGGGCCGGCCAATATCAGGGACCGTCCAGGGTCGGTGCGGGTCCCGGACGGGCTCCGGGCCCGTCACCATGGAGCCATGACCGTTCCCCAGGACACCGCCCCCGGTGTCGCTCCGCCCCCCGGCCCGGCACCTCTGCTGCGGCGCAGTCCGCAGCACAAGGTGGTGGCCGGGGTCTGCGGCGGGCTCGGCCGGTACTGCGACATCGATCCGGTGATCTTCCGGATCGTGCTCGGTGTGCTGTCCGTGACCGGCGGCATCGGGCTGATCTTCTACGGCTTCGCCTGGCTGCTGGTCCCCGTGGACGGCGAGGAGGAGAACGAGGCGCGCAGGCTGCTGTCCGGCCGGGTGGAAGGGGCCTCGCTGATCGCGGCGCTGCTCGCGCTGATCGGCTGCGGTCTCTTCCTCTCCATGCTGGGCAACGGCGGCACGCTGGCGTTCTCCGCGATGCTGTCGCTCGCGGTCGTCGGCTTCGCCGTATGGACGCAGCACCGCAGGACGGCGGCGCCCGAGGACCCGCTGCATCCGGCGACCGCGCAGGCGGTGGCGGACGCGCCCCCCGAGGTGAAGGCGCCGCCGTCGCCGGGCAGCCCGTCGTGGTGGCGGGACCCGATCGTCAAGGACGGCACGACGGGGCCGATGGGCGCGGGCTATCTGTGGGGTCCGGCCGACGCGGTGCTCCCGCCCCGTGCGGCACGTCCCGCGGGCGCCGCGCCGAAGGATCCGTTCCGTGCGCCCCGGCAGGAGGCCGGCACCAGGGGCCCGACCTCGATCGGCGGTCTCGTGTTCCTGTTCGCGCTGATCGCGGGCGGTCTGGGCACGGGGCTCAGCTGGGAGTCCCAGCCGCTCGGGACGAGTCTGCAGTTCGGCCTGGCCGCCGCGCTCGCGGTGTTCGGGCTCGGGATGCTGGTCAGCGCGTTCCTGGGCCGGACGGGGTTCGGCACGGTCATGCTGGCGATGGTCACGGCGGCCCTGCTGGCGGGCGCGTCCGCGCTGCCCAAGGACATCACCACCCAGTGGATGCGCGAGGAGTGGCGGCCGGCCACGGTGGCGGCGGTCCAGCCACACTACGAGCTGGGCTCCGGGACGGCACGGCTGGACCTCACCGACATCACGGTTCCCCGCGGGGACACGGTCCGCACCTGGGTGGAGGTCGGGGCGGGCCGCGCGGTCGTCGTCGTACCGAAGGAGGTGACGGTGAAGGTGGACGCGCAGACGGGCCTCGGCGACATCTCGATGCCGGTCAGTCGGCCGGGCGACAACTCGGCCGGGCAGCCGCGTGACGTGAACATCGACCCGTCGCAGAGCGAGCACCGGACGCTGCCGCCGCCCCCGGGCAGCAGACCGGCGGGCACGGTGGAACTCACTCTCGAAGTCGGCATCGGACAGGTGGAGGTCACCCGTGCTGCGTCATGAGATCCGTCCCGGACGGGCGGTGGCGGGTGTGGTCATGCTCGCGCTGGCGGCGGGATACGCGGCGGACGCCGCGGGGGCCTGGGATGCCCCGTGGGTCTTCTTCTTCCCGCTGTTCTTCGGCGGTCTCTGGCTGGCCGCCACCGTGACCTGGGTGAACTACCTGATCCGTCGCCGTCGTGTGGCGAGAAGGGCGTCCACGGAGAACGCCGCGGCCCCGCCGAGCACCAGCGGCAGCCAGGCCATGAGATAGGCCAGGTCATTGCCCAAGTAGTACGGCGAGACCTGCCAGCTCACGGTCAGCCACAGGCTGAGCGAGATCAGCGCCCCGCCGAGCGCGGCGAGCCGCGTCCAGAGCCCGAAGAAGGTGCCGAGGCCGACGGCGAGTTCACCGATGGCGATGGCGTACCCGAAGGCGGCGGGGCTCTTCAGCGCGAGGTCGACGAGGGCCGGGACCGCGGACGAGTCGCGTACCGCGTGCAAGGTCTCGCCGATGGAACCGGGGCCGCTCGCCCGGAAGAAGGAGCTGTCGGTCAGCTTGTCGAGCCCGGCGTAGACGAAGGTGACGCCGAGAAAGATCCGCAACGGCAGCAGGGCGTGCTCCCGCGCCACGTCCTTGAGCCCTCGCGCCTCGCCCAGACCTCGTACGTTCGTGCCGAATCCCTGCATGAGCATGTGCCCGCACCGCCTTCCGTAGACCCGTCACCAGACCTTACGTACGCGGCGGACGCGCTGCTCACCCGGTGGGCCGTCCAGCCGGTACCCGCCACGCGGTACGGCGGTCAGTCCGTCACGTCGATCTCGACCCGGTTCGTCTCCACCCCTGCGGCGGTCACGACCTGCACCTCCACCACTCCCGGCTCGACCTCCACCGGGACCGGCACGGTCAGGACGCCGTCCGTCGGATTGGCGAAGCCGCCGGTGACCGGGATCAGCGGCACATGTACATGGACCCGGCCGATCCGGACGACCATGCGGGCCAGCCGGTCCGGTGTCCCGGCGCCGGGCGGCACGAAGCCCGCACCGCGGATCTCGATGTCGTCGCCGGTACGGACCGACGCGTCCAGGTCCCCGGCCTCGCGGGCCCGGACCACCGAGAGGATCACCGGGCGCCCGCCCTCCGCGTACTTCCCGGCGAAGTAGGCGAGCGCCGAGACGGTGACCAGCAGCGCCAGGCCCCAGGGCAGGTCCGGCAACTGCTCGGGCCGGCGGGCGAGGCGGACCGCGGCGAACAGCACGGCGACGGTGCTCACCAGCACGTACTGCACATCCGTGAAGCTGCCCCGCCCGGAGTCGTCGGTGAGCAGATCGGCGGCGCGCGGCCGGACGGCCCGCAGCTTCTGGAGGCGCCCGGACAGGGTCCGTACGGTCACCACTCGGCGTACGACGACGGCGACGGCGCACACCAGCGCGAGCACGGTCACCACGCCTGCGCCCCGGGCCAGGTCCAGCCCCTCGATGAGTGCGTCGCGCTCGGCGTGACGGGAGGCGCCCGCCAGCTGGAGCGCCAGCACGAGCACGGAGAAGACCGCGAGCAGCACCCAGGAGACGGCGACCGCCCGGGAGGTGGAGAGCCGGTTGTCCTCGCCGATCAACGGGGCGAGGAGGCCGCCGCGGGCGCGGTGGACATGAGCGGCACCGGTCAGCAGGCCCGCGGTGACGAGTCCCGCGACCAGCCCCGCCGTACGGGCGTTGGTCCAGCCCGCGCCGATGGCGGTGGCGGCCTCGCCGATGATCAGCAGGGCGACGCCTGCCCACACCACGATCAGGGTGCGGCGCCACACCCGGTACAGCCAGGCGTCGCCCGCCTCCCGGCCCCGTTCGGCGACGGTCCTGGCGGACTGGGTCAGCTCGTCCGAGACCCACTGACGGGTCGCCGAAGCGGACTGCGCCACCCCGGGCGGCAGGCCCTGGCCGACGGCGAGTTCGTCCCGCTTGGCCAGGAACGCGGCCACCGCGCGCCGGTGGCCCTCGCGTGCCCCGTGCGGGCAGTCGCCGCACGTGCAGCCGCCCCCGTGCGTGCTGCCCGCCCTCGCCTCGTCCAACGCCACTGAGAACGCCGCCCCTTCAAGCCCCGGTGCAGCCAACTCGGCTGCTATTGCAGCGAATTGTGCCGTACGGCGGGGCTGTGGACCGCATCGGGGCGGCCCTCGGCGCGTATCGTCAGAATGTGCGGCTGATCCGGCGCCACAGGGGCTGGTAGTTGATCCAGCCCACCAGGTCGCTGCCCAGCTGGTCACGGGTGGCGACCGCGTCACGGTGCTCGATCAGGACCGGTTTCCCGGCCGCCCGTGCGGCCAGCTGCACCTGGCAGGAGCGCTCCAGTGCGATGAACCACCAGGCGGCCGCGTCCACCGAGTCGCCGACGGTCAGCAGTCCGTGGTTGCGCAGCACGATCGCCTTGTGCCCGCCGAGCGCGGCGGCGATCCGGCGCCCCTCTTCCTCGTCCACGACGACGCCGGTGTACGCGTCGTACAGGACATGGTCCTCGTAGAAGGCGCAGGAGTCCTGGGTGATCGGCTCGATGAGCTCGCCGAGCGCGGACAGGGCCCGCCCGTGCACGGAGTGGGTGTGCGCGACGGCGACGACGTCCGGGCGGGCCCGGTGCACCTGCGCATGGACGGCGAACGCCGCCTGATTGACGTGGTGGCGCCCCTCGACGACCTGGCCCTGGCCGTTGACCAGGATCAGCTCGTCGGGTGTGAGCCCGGCGAACGGGGCCCCGAAGGGGTTGACCCAGAAGCAGTCGGTGAACTCCGGGTCCCGTGCGGTGATGTGACCGGAGACGCCGTCCTCGTACCCGTACTCCCCGAACAGCCGCAGCGCCCCGGTCAGCCGTTCCTTCCGGTGGGCGCGCTCGTCGCCCACGGATTCATGGACGGGCGGCATCGCGAAGTGGAGCTGGTCCACGGGGACGGGTATGGGCTCGGACATGGCGGCTCCTCGGGGATCCCAGGGCGTACGGGACCGGAAGTTACCGCTGGTTGCCGCAAGTGGCCAGGGGTGCGGGGCGGGGCCCTGGGCGGAACCGCCCCGAGCACGCCCCCTACCTTCCGCGGTTGTAGATCTGGGTGAGGTCCGCTTCGATCAGGAACGGAACGTCCAGCTTGAGCTTGTTGTGGTAGATGCCCGTCGGGGTGTAAGCCTGCCGGGCCGGGTCGAGTTCGTACACGTACACGATCGGCAGACCGTCGGCGTCCGCTTCCACCCGCCAGAAGTGGACGACTCCGGCGGCGGCGTACTTGCGCGGTTTGACGTCGCGATCGCGGTCCTGCGAGTCGGGTGAGACCACTTCCACGGCCAGGACGACGTCCTCGGGCTCGTACCAGGTCTGGTCTGCCCCGGTGTCCGCCTCCGCCCGGTAGACCACCATGTCGGGCTCCGGGCGATTCCGCTTGTCGATCCTGATGGTCATTTCCCGGTCGACATCGAGATCCGGCGGCAGATGCGCGAGCAGCGCCTGCTCCAGCAACCACATCGTGCGGGTGTGGAATTTCCGCTGCGGACTCATGAAGACGAGACTCCCGTCGATCAGCTCGGTGTGGGGCGGGAGGCCCGGAATCCGGTCGAGGTCGTCCGCTGTCCATCCGCCCTCGGGCGGGACGGGCCACCGGTACCGCTGCTTCTCAAGCCTGGGCTCGGGTGCGGCGCTCATGATTGCTCCCATGGGGCAGAGTCTCGTCTCCTCAGCCAGCGTACCCAGCTCATACGACGATGCCGCCGCCCAAACGAATGAGCGACGGCATCGGCATTGACCTTGCGGGAGGGGTCACTCCCACTCGATGGTGCCCGGCGGCTTGCTCGTCACGTCGAGCACGACGCGGTTGACGTCGGCGACCTCGTTGGTGATGCGGGTCGAGATCCGGGCGAGGGTCTCGTAGGGCAGGCGCGACCAGTCGGCCGTCATGGCGTCCTCGGAGGAGACCGGGCGCAGGACGATCGGGTGGCCGTAGGTGCGGCCGTCGCCCTGGACGCCGACCGAGCGGACGTCGGCGAGCAGGACCACCGGGCACTGCCAGATGTCCCGGTCCAGGCCGGCCGCGGTCAGCTCCTCACGGGCGATGGCGTCGGCCTCGCGGAGCAGGTCGAGCCGCTCCTTGGTGACCTCGCCGACGATGCGGATGCCGAGGCCGGGGCCGGGGAACGGCTGGCGCTGGACGATCTCCTCCGGCAGGCCGAGCTCCTGGCCGACCATGCGGACCTCGTCCTTGAACAGCTGGCGCAGCGGCTCGACGAGCTGGAACTCGATGTCCTCGGGGAGGCCGCCCACGTTGTGGTGCGACTTGATGTTGGCGGTGCCGGTGCCGCCGCCGGACTCGACGACGTCCGGGTAGAGCGTGCCCTGGACGAGGAAGGCGACTTCCTCGCCGTCGGCGGCACCCTCGGCGACGATCTCGGCCTGGGCCTGCTCGAAGACGCGGATGAACTCGCGGCCGATGATCTTCCGCTTCTGCTCGGGGTCGGAGACCCCGGCCAGCGCGGTGAGGAAGCGCTCCTCGGCGTCGACGACCTTCAGCTGGACCCCGGTGGAGGCCACGAAGTCCTTCTCGACCTGCTCGCTCTCGCCCTTGCGCATCAGACCGTGGTCCACGTACACGCAGGTCAGCTGGGAGCCGATGGCCTTCTGCACGAGGGCAGCGGCGACCGCGGAGTCCACCCCGCCGGACAGGCCGCAGATGGCGCGCTTGGTGCCGACCTGCTCGCGGATCAGCGCGATCTGCTCCTCGACCACATTGGTCGTGGTCCAGGTCGGCTCGATACCGGCGCCGCGGTAGAGGAAGTGCTCCAGGACCTGCTGGCCGTGCGTGGAGTGCAGGACCTCGGGGTGGTACTGGACGCCGTAGAGCTTCTTCTCGTCGTTCTCGAAGGCGGCGACCGGCACGACGTCGGTGGACGCGGTGACGGTGAAGCCCTCAGGGGCTGCGGAGCAGGCGTCGCCGTGCGACATCCAGACCGACTGCTCGGCGGGCGTTCCCTCGAAGAGCGTGGAGCCGGTCTTGGAGACGGTGAGCGGGGTACGGCCGTACTCACGGGCACCGTTGTCGTCGACGGTGCCGCCGAGGGTGGTGGCCATCAGCTGGAAGCCGTAGCACATGCCGAAGACCGGGACCCCGGCCTCGAAGAGCGCACGGTCGAGGGAGGGCGCTCCTTCGGCGTACACCGACGAGGGACCGCCGGACAGGATGATCGCCCGGGGGTTCTTGGCCAGCATCTCGGCCACCGGCATGGTGGACGGGACGATCTCGCTGTAGACCCGGGCCTCACGGACGCGTCGGGCGATGAGCTGGGCGTACTGCGCGCCGAAGTCGACGACGAGAACCACGTCCGTGGTGGCGTCGGGGGCGGCGGGGGGTGCTGCTGGCACGGGCGGCCTTCCGGCGGTGAAGGGGGGTCTGTTTTGTCGATTCTACCGGGGTTGCGGAGTCGGCCCTCGTCCCGCCCGTACAGGAGTGCGGGCGCGGACCCCGCGGGGGCCCGCCCGGACCGGGCGTCTCAGCATCCGGGCCCCGTGTTGGTCCCTCCTCGGCGACGGGGCCATACTGAATCCATGCGTCAGCACACGACCTTCGTCTTTACCTATGGCATCCGGCCCGCCGGCTGCCATGGTCGTGCTGCTTGATCCGCACAAGCAACGTTCCAGGCGCCCCGGGCCGAAAGGCCCGGGGCGCCTTGGCGTTACGGACCGGCCGGCCTCGGGGACCGCACCCACGAGGAGTCACCACCATGACCAGCACCGCCCCCGCGAAGACCGCTCCCGCGAAGACCGCCGCAGAGAAGACCGGTGCGCACACCGAGGAGGCCGCCGCACTGATCGACGACGCGCGGGCCCGCATCGACACCCTCGACGACCGGATCATCGGGCTCGTCCAGGAGCGGATGGCCGTCTCGGCGGTCGTCCAGGAGGCCCGGATCACGTCCGGCGGCCGACGGATCAACCTCTCGCGCGAGATGGAGATCCTCGCCTCGTACCGGAACGCGCTCGGCCGGCCCGGCACCTCGCTCGCCATGACGCTGCTGGAGCTGTGCCGCGGCCGGGCCTGACACCCCGCGGGCCCCGGGGTACCCCGGCGTATCCCAGTTCGGGCCGACTCTCACCCGTACGGAGCGTGACCGGGTCCAGCGCGGCTTCGTTGGTCCCGGTGTCCGTGCCAGCCAGGGGCGGCTCTGGAAAGAAACCACGCGTGGCTCCGCTGGAGCGTGTGGCGTACCGCAGGTGCGCCGTGGGACCGCGCCCCAGCGTGCGTGACCGGTCGGCAGGGGACAGCAGTCCGGTCACCCCAGGAAACGGCCGGCTCCGGGGACGCCCGGAGCCGGCCGCGTCCGAGACTCCCCAGGGCCCCCACCGGCCGGTTTCCGGCCTGAGGGGCCCTTTCTCATGGCCGCGGACGTGAGAGGCGTCACATAAGGGTTCTGTGAGTATCCGGACAACCATTGCGGCGGACCACGGGTCAACCATGCGGAACCACCGGCCCCGCTCGTGCCCCCTCACGGCGGGCCCGTCCCGAACCCGTATCACCCCTCGCGGTGGTACGCCGGAATTCTGAGGTCACCATGAAGCTTCGCCGCGCCCTGGCACTCGCCGCCGCCACGGCGGTCATCGCCCCCGCCGCGGTTCTGGCCGCCCCCGCCGCGCTCGCCGTGGCGACGGACGGGACCACCACCGCCGAGGCCACCGGCTCGCCCTCGCCGAGCGACTCCGGGGCCCCGGAGGCCGAGCCGGACGCGTCCGCCTCCACGCCCGCCGAGGAGGCCTCCGAAGACCCCGCCGAGGAGCCCGGCGAGCCCGGTCCGGGCGAGGACTCCGACTCCGCCGGGGGCACCGGCCCGGCCGCGGACGAGGCCGTCGGCGCGACCCCGAGCGGTTCGGCGAGCGCCTCGTCGTCCGCCTCCGCCTCCCCGTCGGAGTCCGAGGACCCGGAGGAGCCGGCGCAGTGCGCCAAGTCCGACCTGGACATCTCCATCAACGGCCTGCCCGGCCGGATCGCCCGGGGCAGCGGCTGGCACACGTTCAAGATGAACGTCTACAACTCCTCGAAGTCCACCGTGAAGGAGATCGACTACTTCGCGGGCGCCGCCTCCGACAAGGAGGGCAACGACCTCTTCCGCTCGAAGCAGGTCAGCCTCCAGGCCCTCGACCCGGAGACCGACAAGTGGGTGGAGCTCAGTGAGGACGGCCGCGCCGTCGGTTACGTCGGCCAGTCCGACGAGATCCCCGCGGGGTACGAGGTCGACATCCCGCTGCGCATCAATGTGAAGCCGACCGCCCCCGTGGGCGCCGGTTTCACGCTCGGTGCCGGTCTGTACGTGGGCGACAAGGACTGCCTGGGCGTCAGCGACGTCGCGTACAAGTTCAAGATCGTGGAGTCCGGCGGGAGCGGTTCGACGCCGCAGACCGGCGGCAGCGCCCCGGTGCCGTCCACGAAGCCGGCCGACAACCCGACCGGCAAGGTCTCCGGCAGCCTCGCGGAGACCGGTTCGTCCTCCGCGCTGCCGGTGTTCGCCACCGCGGGCGGGGTGGCCGTAGTGCTCGGCGCGGGCGCGATGTTCATCGTGCGGCGCCGCAGGAACGGTGACGCCGGCGCGTGACGCGCCCGTTTCACCGTGCTCGCGGAGGGGCTGCACTCGGAGGGGGGTGCAGCCCCTTTCTGCTGCCCTGCTGCCCTGTCGGCCTGCTGTTCTGCCGACCTGCTGTTCTGGCCGACCTGCTGTTCTGGCCGGCTTGCTGTTCCGCCGACCTGCTGCCCGATCGGATGTCTCCGCTACGGCTTCTTCTTCGGCGGGACGGCCGGCAGCCCCAGGAACGGCAGCTTCAGCGCACCGAAGGCGTCCTTCGGCACGGCCGGTGACCGGGGCTCGACCGCGGACAGCCGTTCGTACGCCTCGCCCTGCGCCGGACGCGGGTCCGCCTCGCCCTTGTTGGGCCAGAAGGACATGGCGCGCTCGGCCTGTGCGGTGATGGTGAGCGAGGGGTTGACGCCGAGGTTCGCGGAGACCGCCGAGCCGTCGACCACCGAGATGCCGGGGTGCCCGTAGAGCCGGTGGTACGGGTCGATCACCCCGTTGTCGGCGGTGGAACCGATGGGGCAGCCGCCGAGGAAGTGCGCGGTGAGCGGGGTGCCCATCAGCTCGCCCACGTTCGAACCCGCGAAGCCGTTGATCTCCTCGGCGAGCAGCGTGGCGCTGCGCGTCGCCGCCTCGATCTGGGTCGGGTTGGGTGCGCCGTGCCCCTGCCGGGCGGTGAGCAGGCCCTTTCCCACACCGCCGGGCTTGCGATACGTCGTCAGGGAGTTGTCGAGCGACTGCATGACGAGCCCGATGATGGTCCGTTCCGACCAGCGGCGGTTGGAGAGCGACCGGGCCGCGAGCGCGGGGTGCTTGACCAGTTCGAGCAGCCACCTGCGCACCCGGTGCGCACCGAACGGCACCTGGAGGACGGTCAGCGCGCCCATCGAGTTGGAGCCCTTGCCGTATCGGACCGGCTCGATGTGCGTGTTCTCGTCCGGGTGGATCGAGGAGGTGATGGCGACGCCGCGGGTGAAGTCGGCCCGCGCGGTCCCGTGCTTCTTCCGGTAGCGCCGGTCGCTGGTCTGCGAGCCGACCAGGCCCTCGGAGTTGGTGCGGGTCAGTTCGCCGAGCCGGGACGAGATCCGGGGCAGCAGGCCGGTGTCCTTCATCCGGTGCAGCAGTGTCTGGGTGCCGTACGTGCCCGCGGCGACGACGACCTTGCGGGCGGTGAACGTGCGGCCCTTCCCCTTCCTCCGGTTGTCGGTGGGGAGGGTCTTGACCGCGTAGCCGCCCCGGGAGTCCTCGGTGACCGCGACGACCGAGGTCATCGGGTGGATGACCGCGCCCGCCTTCTGAGCGAGGTGGAGGTAGTTCTCGTTGAGGGTGTTCTTCGCGCCGTGCCGGCAGCCGGTCATGCACTCGCCGCACTCGGTGCAGGCCTTGCGGGACGGCCCCGCCCCGCCGAAGAACGGGTCGGCGACCTCGCCGCCCGGCCGGGCCCTGCCCGTGCCGTCGCCGTCCTCACCGTCCCCGAAGAAGACGCCCACCGGCGCCATGTGGAACGTGTCGCCGATGCCCATGGCCTGCGCGGTCGCCTTCAGGTGGACGTCCGACGGGGTCATGGTCGGGTTGAGCCGGACCCCCAGCATCCGCTTGGCCTGGTCGTAGTACGGGCCCAGTTCCTCGCGCCAGTCGGTGATGTCCTTCCACTGCGGGTCGTCGAAGAACGGCGCGAGCGGCTCGTACAGGGTGTTGGCGTAGTTCAGCGAACCTCCGCCGACGCCCGCGCCTGCCAGCACCATGACGTTGCCCAGCAGATGGATGCGCTGGATGCCGTAGAGGCCGAGCGTCGGGGCCCACAGGAAGTTCTTCAGGTCCCAGGAGTTCTTGGGCAGTTCGGACCGGGCGAAGCGGCGGCCCGCCTCCAGCACCCCGACGCGGTACCCCTTCTCGGTCAGCCGCAGGGCCGACACCGCACCGCCGAAGCCCGAGCCGACGACGAGCACGTCGTAGTCGTAGCGGGCGTCGCCGTCGGCGTTCTCCGCGGCGACGGGCCGATTCCGGGCAGGGCTGTCCTGGGGCATGGCTCTCCTCGGTGCGGGGAACGGACGGAAGGTGCTGCGGCACCCCGGTGTCAGCGCAGGCGGAACGCCTTCATCGCCCTGAGGCTGGCGCTCATGAACGCCGCGTACTTCTCGTCGTCCATGCCGAAGGACGGGGCGAGCTGGATCAGCCGCTGCTGGGCGACGGTCTGTGCCTCGGTGTATTTGAGGATGCCCTCGGAACCGTGCCGGCGGCCGAGGCCGGAGTCCTTCATGCCACCCATCGGGGACTGCACGCTGCCGTACGCGGGGGCGTAGCCCTCGTTGATGTTGACGGTGCCGGTCCGCAGCCGGGCGGCGACCTGGTGGCCGCGCCGGGAGTCCTTGGTCCAGACGCTGGAGTTCAGGCCGTACGGGGTGGCGTTGGCGAGGGCGACGACCTCGTCCTCGTCGGTGAAGCGGTAGACGGAGACGACCGGACCGAAGGTCTCCTCGTTGCAGACGGCCATCGGCGCCTCGACTCCGTCGAGGATGGTCGGCTCGTAGAACAGCGGGCCGATGTCGGGCCGGGCGGCCCCGCCCGCGACCAGCCTGGCGCCCTTCTCGACGGCCTCGGCGACATGCCGGGTGACGGTCTCCAGCTGGCGCTCGCTGACCAGGGAGCCCATGTCGGCGCCGTAGGCGAGGGAGCTGCCGAGCCGCATGGCCTTCGTACGGGCGGCGAAGCGGGCCACGAAGTCGTCGGCGATCGACTCGTGGACGTACAGCCGCTCGATGGAGATGCAGAGCTGCCCCGCGGAGGAGAAGCAGGCACGGACGGCGCCCGCGGCGGCCTTCTCCACGTCGGCGTCCTTCAGGACCAGCATGGCGTTCTTGCCGCCGAGCTCCAGCGAGACCCCGACGAGCCGGGCCGCCGCGCCCTGCGCGACCTGGCGGCCGGTGCGGGTGGAGCCGGTGAACGAGACATAGTCGGCGTGCTCGACGACCTCGGGGCCGACAACGGGTCCCTCGCCGAGCACGACCTGGAACACCTCGGCGGGCAGCCCGGCCTCGATCAGCAGGTCGCGGGCCCACAGCGCGGTCAGCGCGGTCTCCGTGTCGGGCTTCATCACGACGGCGTTGCCGGAGACGAACGCGGGCAGCGCGTCACCGACGGACAGCTCCAGCGGGTAGTTCCACGGCGCGATCTGGCCGACGACACCGCGCGGCTGACGCAGCTCGGTGACCTTGGTGAGGACCGGTACGACTCCGGTGTGCCGCTTCGGCTTCAGATACGCGCCGGCCCGGCGCCCGTAGTGGCGGGCCACGACGGCGACGGCCTGCACCTCCTCGTGGGCGTGCAGCCGGGCCTTGCCGGTCTCCAGCTGGATGAGGTCGAGCACCTCGGCCTGGCGGCTGAGGACGAGGTCGTGGAAACGGAGCAGCACGGCGGCCCTGGCGCGGACGGGCGTCGCGGCCCAGGCGGGCTGGGCTGCACGGGCCCGCTCGAAGGCGTCCGCCACGTCCTCGGGCGTGGACTCCGGCAGATCGGCCAGCTTCTCCCCGGTGAAGGGGGTGTGGTTGGCCGTGCGGCCCGACCCGGCCACGCCCCGGGTCAGCCGGGCGACCACCTCGGGGGTCACCACATCGGCGGCGGTGCGCACCCCTGCGGGGGCGGCGGCCACCGGATTGGTGCCGAGCGGGGCTGCGGAGGTGGATGTGGAGGCCTGCGAGTCCGTCATGAGGGCGAGAGTACGTCCCGCCGCACGCTTTGGGTACCCGTGAGTAACAGGTTTTCACACTCCTCACAAACAAGCCAGCGATCACTGGCAACAAAGCCCCTGATCAGGAGCCCTGCGGTCGCGGAGCGGTCCGGCGGGCCTCAGCCGGAGCTGCCGGGCGCACGCCATCCGCGCAGCATCGTGTCGAACTGCGACCGGGTCGTGTCCCAATCGTCCGCCGGGCCCGTCATGTACAGCGCGTACTCCGGACCGCCCTCCTCCCCGAAGTACATCTGGTCGATCGCGTGGCGCGGACCCGGGTGGTCCTTGGTCTCGGTCCAGGTGAACTCCCAGAGCGAGCCCGGCCGGTCCCGGTAGGTGTTGGAGTGCAGGGTCTTGCGCTGGTAGCCGGGAAGCCGTTCGGAGAGCTGCTTCTCCAGGCCCAGCATGTGCATGTACGGGTTCTCGAAGTCGGGCGCCGGGTCGATGCTGATCCGGATGTAGTGCACGCCGTTGTCCGGGGTGTAGTCGATCTGGTTGCCGTCCGCCCGGCGCTCCCAGCCCTCGGGCACGATCAGGCTGAAGCCCTCGGGGTCGTTCACCCGCTTCCAGCCCTGGGGCACGTCCTTCACCCGCACATCGGGCTCGGCCGAGGACGGGGTCCCGCGGTCGGGCTTGCCGGGGTCGACGGGCGCGTGCGTGCCCGTGCCGTCGCGCCCGGTGGTGTTCTCCGTCCGGTCGCCGTACTTCATCGCGGCGAGTCCCGCGCCGCCGCCGACCAGCGCCGCGGCCGCGATGACCAGGACCGCGGTGCGCCAGCGGCCGCGGCTGCGCCGGACCGCCGGGGCCGGTACCGGTGCGGGTGTCGCCGGGTGGGGCAGTTGAGTGGTGCCGGGCCCGGCGGGGCCGTCCTGGCCCAGTGAGCGCAGGGCCTCGTCGGGGACCCTCTGCGTCGGCACGTACGCCTGCGCCGCCACGGGCGCGCGGCCCTCCATGGCGTCCAGCAGCATCCGTTCCGTCTCCGCGGCCGAGGGGCGCTCGTCCGGCTCCTTGCGCAGCAGCGCGGTGATCACGGGCGCCAGCGGGCCCGCCCGGCCGGGCGGCGGAGGCTCCTCGGCGACGACGGCCTGCATGGTGGAGATCGGGGACGTACGGCGGAACGGCGAGCGCCCCTCGACCGCGGTGTAGAGCGTGGCGCCGAGCGACCACAGGTCGGACGCCGGCCCCGGGTCGCCGCCGCGTACCCGCTCGGGGGCCAGGTAGTCGATGGAGCCGACCAGTTCGCCGGTCCGGGTGATGGTCGAGTCGCCCTCGATGGCGGCGATCCCGAAGTCGGTGAGCAGCACCTGGCCGTCCTTGGCGAGAAGCACGTTGCCGGGCTTCACGTCGCGGTGCAGGACCCCTGCCCCGTGCGCGGCGCGCAGGGCGCTCAGCACATGGAGGCCGATCCTCGCGGCCTCGCGCGGCTCGATCTCGCCGGACTCCTTGGCGGCATCGGCGAGGGACGGGCCGTCGACGTACTGCATGACGATCCAGGGCCGGCTGTCGTACTCGATCACGTCGTGCACGGTGACCACGCCCGGATGCGTGATCCGGGCGGCCGCACGGGCCTCCTTCTGCGTGCGGGCGTGCAGCACGATCCGGTCCGCCTCCGCGACGTACAGACCGGCGGTCAACTCCTTGACCGCGACCGTGCGGTGCAGCACCTCGTCGTGGGCACGCCAAACCTTGCCCATGCCGCCGCGCCCGAGGACCTCGCCCAGCCGGTACCTTCCGGCCAGCACCAGTCCCGTGTCCGTGCCCTGTGATCGATCCACGTGTCCCCGCCCCGTTCCTCGGGTGCCAGATTACGGAGCGGACGCACGGCCACGGAACCTCGCACCGCCCACGAGACCGCACTGTGATGCTTGTCGCTTCCCGCGTCGGCCGGGTGATGCACGGAGAGGGTTCAGGACGTCACGCGGTAGGAGGAGATGGCTTGTTGGTAGATCTCCGAAACCTTGTCGCGCCGGTTCTCCGGGCCGATGACCTGGATGATGTGGTATCGGCCGCCCACGGCCATCACGAGGTTGCGCACGTACACCTCGCGTCCCGACGCGTCCTGCCAGGTGAACTGGCCCTCAGCCATGGCCTGTCGTCCGACGTCGATCCGGCGCAGCCCGCTCGACCCCGACCACGTGGAGTCGCGGAACGGCTGCAACTCCAGCTCCTTGTCGGCCTGGTACGCCAGCGGGTCCTCGCCGCCGGCCTTGACGGTGTCGCGGCCGGGGACGATCAGCAGGCTGAAGCCGTCGCTGTCGTAACGGATCTGACGGTCCGCGTTGGCGGGACTGCGCTGCCAGCCCTTGGCCACGCCGACCTCGAAGCCCTCCGGGTCCTTGCGCAGGGTGTAGCCGGGGGCGAGAGCGACGGCGGAGCGGCTGGTCTGCGGCTGCTGCGCACCCGGTGACCGCGAGGCCCCCGAGCCGCCGGACCCGCCGGACCCGGGCTCGGGCGAACCGGACGTCGACGACGCCGGGCCCGTGGAGCCCTTGCCCGATTCGGTGTCCGCCTTGGGCATGAACATCACGGCGTACGCGATGGCCGCGACGAGGGCCAGCAGGATCAGTGCGAGGAGCAGCTGCCCGAGCCGCCGCGGCGCCTGCCGCTCGCCGTCCCGGGGGCGGGGCGGGGTGCGCAGTGCCTTGGGGCCCTTGGGCTCGCGCGGTGGCCGGGGTGGCTGGGCGACCCGGGGGGCCTTCTCCGGCCTGGGCCTGTCCTGCCGGTCGGTTCGGTCGGTTCTGTCCTTGGTGTGGCGGTGGCGGCCGTGGGCCGCGTTCCTGCCGCGCCGTCTGCGGACCAGCTCGCCCCTGCGGCGTACGACGGGTAGCCGGGCGCTGTCGGCGGACGGCAGGGGTACGACGTCCAGGCCGGCCTCGGGCTCGGGCGCCGAGCGCACCAGGGAGCGCAGCCAGCCGCTCAGCTCCTCGAAGTCCGGCCGCTCGGTGGGGTCCTGGCGCAGCAGGGACTCGACGACGGGCCGCAGCGGGCCGCACTCCTCGGCGAAGGCGGGCGGCTCCCCGCACACCATCTGGACGAGCTCGGCCGCGTTCTCCTCGGGGTAGGGGGCGTGACCCTGGACGGCGCGGTAGAGCAGGGCGCCCAGTGCCCAGAGGTCGGTGGCGGGTCCGATCGGTGGGGCCAGCCGCCAGTTCTCGTGGACGGGGCCGGCCTGCTCGGGCGCCCAGCGCTCGGTGACCGCGCCGACCACGGCGATCCGGGCCTGCCGGGCGCGCTCGGCGGCGAGGGGGGTGGCGGGGCCGCGGTAGGCGGAGCCGGTCTGGCCGCTCTCGGCCGCCTCTTCCCAGCGGCCCGGCCGCCGCTGACCGCCGGGGCGGTGCGCGGGCAGTGCCGGGGAGTCGCCGCGGCGCCGGGCGTCGGCGCGCAGGGCCTCCTCGCCCGAGCCTCCGGCGGGGACGGGGCGCCCGGCCCCGGGGCCGTCGCGCCAGGAGCCGGTCAGATGCAGCCGACGCGCGGGCGGGCGGCCGTCCTCGTCGTCGCTGTCGTCGTCGCTGTCGCTGTCGTCGTGCGGATTCCTGGCGTACGGGTCCTGTGCGTACCGGTCCTTGGTGTACGGGTCGTCGGTGACGTGGCTCCGGGGGGCAGCCGGTCCGTCGTCCTCGGGCCCTGCGAGGCGCTGGACCGGCAGGCTGCCGGTGTCCTCCGCCCCGGCCGTCCCGGTGCGGCGCCGGTCCTCGGTGACGCGGACGGCGGCGCGGGCGCCCTCGCGGTAGGCGGCTATGGCACCGGCGCGCTCGGCCCGCAGGTGGGCGGCGTCCGCCGTCCCGCCACGACGGTCGTCGGGGCCGTCGCCGTGGTCGTACGGATCCTCGCCGTGCGGATCCTCGGCGTAGTCGTACACGTCCTCGCCGCGCGGATCCTCGGCGTAGTCGTACGCGTCCTTGCCGCGCCGATCCTCGTCGTACACGTCCTCGTCGTGCGGGTCGGCGCCGTCACCGTCGTGGGGGACGCCGGTCGCCCGGCCCGTCTCGATCGCCGCCGGGGCGCGTGAGGCCGGTACCTGGGCCGGAGGGGCGGGCACGGACGGCATGGACGGTATGGGCGGTATGGCCGGCGGGGGCGGTGCGTACATCCCGGCCGGGCCCGTGCCGATGGCCGGGCGGCCGAAGCCGTCCTCGTCTCCGAAGCCGCCCTCGTGCCCGTCCTCGTCCTCGTCGGGCTGCGGTGTCGGTACGTAGCCGCAGAGCGCTTCCTCCGCCGCCCCGGCCGCCAGGCCGGTCAGCACGACGCGGCCGTCGTCACAGATCAGCACCGTGCGGACGGTGATGTTCCGGTGGGTCCAGCCGTGGGCGTGCAGCACACGCAGCGCGGTCAGCACGTCGGAACCGATCTCGGCGGCCCGGAAGGGGTTGAGCGACCGCTCCGTGAGCAGCGCGGCGAGCGGGCGGGCCGCGACGAGTTCGCTCACGATCCAGAGCGAGCCCTCCTCGGCGAACACGTCGAAGACCTGGGCGAGTCTGGGGTGGTCGGGCACCTGGGCCGCCGCCCGCGCGGCTTCCACCGCGCGCCGGACCGCCGGGTCCGCGGGCTCGCGCACGGCCCGTCCGGTGGCATCACGGCGGGATGCCGGGGCCGGATCGTCGGCGTCGAGCACCTCGGCGTCCACCACCTCGGGCAACGGCACCTGCCGGACCAGGACTTCCTGTCCGCTAAAGGTGTCGAACGCCCGGATCTCGACCACTTCGTACTCATCGGTCGAGGGCAGCGGAAGGCGGTAGCGGTCGGCAAGCACCCGACCCGCGTAGTCGTCCACGACGCCTCCCCAGAGCGCGCTGTCCCCCGGCCACGAAGACCGCGTCGATCCATCAATTGCGGTCACTTGCCGTGCAATTGACTCACCGTTCTGGCTGTATAAGGCCTTCAGGCTCTCACGATACGTGGCAAGTGACAGCCACGCGGCCGGGTCGTCGCATCCCGGCCCTTTTCCCCGCAGGTCAGTCGGTGGGCTTGAAGGTGTCGAACGCGGTCTTGCGCAGCGCCCGGCACTCCGAGTCGTCCCACTCGTCCGCCTTGCAGCTGATCATGATCGCGTAGCCGTGGGTGGCGTCGACCTTGAAGCCCCGGTTGAGCACATGGACCCGCTGGCCGTGCTGGGTGCGCTCGAACTGCCAGTCGGCGACGGTCGGGTAGCCGTTGTACTGGACCTTCTTGACGTCGAGATGCCGGTAGCCGTTGCTGCTGGCCGCGACGCCGGCCTTTGCGGCGTTCCAGGCCGCGGCCGCGTCGCCACCGGGCGAATCGGTGTAGTCGACCTGGACACGGGGGAAGCCGCCGCTGACGTTGTAGATGGCACCGGAGTTGTTGCCCGCCGGCTGATCGAAGCGGAAGTCCTCGGGCATGGCCATCGCGAAGTGGAACTTCTTGTTCGTGACCGTCTTGAATCCGGCAGGAAGCGCGTCACCCGGCTTTTCCTTGCCGTCGCCCTTGTCCTTGTCCTTGCCCTTGTCCTTGCCCTGCCCCTGGCTCTGACCCTGATCGCCGCTCTGATCCTGGCCTTTGCCCTGATCCTTGCTGCTGCCGCTGTCGGTCTCCGTGGAGCCGCCGGTCGCCGTCGAGGGCCCGGCCGAGGTGGACTTGTCGCCCTTGCCGCCCTCGTTGCCCGCGTCGTTCTTGTCGTCCCCGCCGACCGTGAGCGCGAGAATCGTACCGATCACGGCGAGCACGATCACGGCCGCGATGATCGCCAGGGTGCGGCGCGGGACCACGTCCGTGATGGACGCCCGGGGCGGGGTGACCGGTGACGTCGCCGGGCGCGGCGGCGGTACGGCGGCGGAGGCGGCCGCGGGCCGGGCCGGCTTCGCGGGGGTGCCCGTGCCACCGGCGGAGGGGGAGCCCGACGGCGGCGCCGGGGGCCTCGGCGGCGCGGTGACCGGGGCCGCGGCGGCAGCCGTCGCGGCGGCCGGTGCCGCCTTCGCGTTCCGTACCGAGCGCAGTGCGCCCCGCAGCCGGTCCCGCGTGCCCTCGCCCCCTTCCGCGGAGGCCGGCTTCGTCTTGGCACGGGGTTCGGCCGGCGACTTGGGCAGCGCCATGACCTGGGTGGCCTCGGCGGGCGGCGGCGCCACCGGGTCCGGCTTCTCGGGGGCGTGGATCACGTCGTTGAGCAGGGCGCGGGCGCCCGCGTCGTCGAGCCGCTGCTCGGGGTCCTTGGCGAGCAGGCCGTAGATGACCTCCTCCAGCGGACCGGCGTTCTTCGGCGGGTCGAGCGGCTCGGTCATCACCGCGGTCAGGGTGGCGATGGCCGACCCCTTGTCGTACGGCGGGGAGCCCTCGACGCTGGCGTACAGCAGTCCGCCGAGCGACCAGAGGTCGGCGGGCGGTCCCGGCTTGTGGCCACGGGCGCGCTCGGGAGAGATGTACGAGGGGGCGCCGACGAGCATGCCCGTGGAGGTGACCGACGGGTCGCCCTCGACCTGGGCGATGCCGAAGTCGGTCAGCACGACCCGGCCGTCCTCGGCGATCAGCACGTTGGACGGCTTCACATCGCGGTGCAGGATGCCCTCGCGATGCGCAGAGCGCAGCACGTCGAGGATGGCGAGGCCGACCTCGGCGGCGCGCTTCGGCGTCAGCACACCGTCCTCGCGCACCGCTTCGGCGAGGGACTTGCCCTCGATGAGCTCCATCACGATCCACGGCCGGTCGTCCTCGTCGACCACGTCGTAGACCGTCACCGCGCCGTTGTTGCGGATCCTGGCGATCGCCTTCGCCTCACGCAGCGTGCGTGTGATGAGCCGTCGCTTCTCGTCGTCGTCGATGGCCGAAGGGAACCGCAGCTCCTTGACCGCGACCGTGCGGCCCAGCGTCTCGTCGACGGCACGCCAGACCGTGCCCATACCGCCCCGGCCGAGCACCTCCCCGAGCCGGTAACGCCCCGCAAGAAGACGTCCGTCCTTGTCCTGTTGGGGCTCCTGTGCCTGCTCCGCCTCCGACATGCGTCCCCTCTGCGATCAACCCGCCCTGGCAGAGCGTTCATTGTCCCTCACCCCGGCACCGGTCATGGTGCCGGGTCCGCAGGGCCGTCATGATGTGCCCAGCGAAAGGGAATCCCTGCCATGCCGATACTCAGGGCGCTGCTCGCCGCCCCGTTGATGCTGGTGCTGCTCGGGCTCGGGACGGTGCCGCTGTCCAGCGAACCACACCTCACCCCCGCAGCCGCCCATCTCCCCCGGCTCGTCGCCGACGGCGGTGCTCCCACGGCGGCGCTGCTGGCCCGTAGCGCCTCCTCCGCACCGTACGACACCTACCGCTCGACGGGGCCCGGCATCCGACGGGCGGACCGCTTCCGGGCGGGCAGCATCACCAAGACCTTCGTCGCCACGGTCGTACTCCAGCTCGTCCGGGAACGGAAGCTGCGCCTGTCGGACACGGTCGAACGACTGCTGCCGGGACTGGTGCACGGCAACGGCAACGACGGCCGCCGCATCCCCCTGCGCGCTCTGCTCAGCCACACCAGCGGCCTCTACGACTACACCGCCGCCCCATCGGCCCACCCCCTCTCCGCCACCGCGGCGGTCCACGTCGCCCTGACCCACCGTCCGACGGGCGCCCCCGGCCGCTACGCCTACTCCAACACCAATTACGCCGTACTCGGACTCGTCGTTCAACGGGTCACCGGACACGGCTACGCCACCGAGGTCCGCGATCGCATCATCACCCCCCTAGGTCTCACAGGCACCTCCCTCCCGGGTGCCCGTACCGCTCTGCCCTCCCCGCACGGCCGCGGCTACACCCGCGATCCGGCCGACGGCCGCCTGCGCGACGTCACCGTGCTCGACCCGCGCGCGGCGGGCGCGGCCGGCGAGGTGGTCTCCACGCTCGACGATCTGAACCGCTTCTACGCGGCCCTGCTGGGCGGCCGTCTCCTCGCGCCCGCCCAGCTGAAGCTCCTGCTGAACACCCGGGCCACGCACGGCGTCTACGGCCTGGGCATCTATCCGCAGAAGCTCTCCTGCGGCATCACCGTCTGGGGTCACAACGGCCATATCCCGGGCAGTTACGTCCGTACCGCCGCCACCCGCGACGGCAGGCACACCCTGACCTACCGCGTCGACACGGACACCCTGGCCGACGCGGAGACCCTCGAAGCCGCACTGCTGGACGCGGAGTTCTGCGACCGGCCGCAGCATTCCCGGGGTTCCTAGATCGGCACGATGTCCGGAGCCCCGAGCCGCGCGGCGTCGGCCGTGAGGTCGTCCGGCTGCCGCTGCGACTCCCGCTCCGCCTGCACCCGCTTCTCGTAGTGCTCGACCTCCCGGTCGATCTGCCCCTCGTCCCAGCCCAGCACCGGCGCCATCAGTTCCGCGCAGAGCCGGGCGCTGTTCGTGCCCCGGTCGAAGGTCTCTATGGAGATCCGGGTCCGGCGGGTCAGTACGTCGTCGAGATGGCGGGCCCCCTCGTGCGAGGCCGCGTAGACGATCTCGGCCTTCAGATAGTCGTCCGCCGAGGGCAGCGGCTCGCCCAGTACCGGATCGCCGAGGATCAGTTCGAGGAGCTGCTCGGTCATCGAGCCGTACCGGTTGAGCAGGTGCTCCACCCGGGCGACGTGGAGGCCGGTACGGGCCGCGATCCTCGCGCGGGCATTCCACAGGGCCGGGTACCCCTCCGCCCCCAGCAGCGGGATCTCCTCGGTGACACAGGCCGCCACCCGCTGGTCGAGGCCGTGCACCGCCTCGTCCACGGCGTCCTTCGCCATCACCCGGTACGTCGTGTACTTGCCGCCCGCCACGACCACGAGGCCCGGCAGCGGATGCGCCACCGTGTGCTCGCGCGAGAGCTTGCTGGTGGCGTCGGACTCGCCGGCCAGCAGCGGCCGCAGCCCGGCGTAGACACCCTGGACGTCGTCCCGGGTCAGGGGCGTGGCCAGGACCGAGTTGACGTGCTCGAGGAGATAGTCGATGTCGGCGCTGGACGCCGCCGGATGCGCCTTGTCCAGGTCCCAGTCGGTGTCGGTCGTCCCGATGATCCAGTGCCGACCCCACGGGATGACGAAGAGGACGGACTTCTCCGTCCGCAGGATCAGGCCGGTCGAGGAGTGGATACGGTCCTTGGGGACGACCAGGTGGATGCCCTTGGACGCCCGCACGTGGAACTGTCCACGTTCCCCGATCAGCGCCTGGGTGTCGTCCGTCCAGACCCCGGTCGCGTTGACCACCTGCTTGGCCCTGACCTCGTACTCCCCGCCCACCTCGACGTCCTCCACCCGGACACCGACGACCCGCTCGCCTTCCCTGAGGAAACCGGTCACCCGTGCACGGTTGGCCACATGCGCGCCGTAACCGGCGGCGGTGCGCACCAGGGTCGCCACATAGCGGGCGTCGTCCATCTGCGCGTCGTAGTACTGCAACGCCCCGACCAGGGCGTCCTTCCTCAGCGCCGGGGCGACACGCAGGGCCTGGCGGCGGGAGAGATGCCGGTGCACGGGCAGGCCGCGGCCGTGGCCCGACGACACCGACATCGCGTCGTAGAGTGCCACTCCGGATCCGGCGTAGAGCCGCTCCCAGCCCTTGTGCTGCAACGGATAGAGGAACGGCACCGGCTTCACCAGATGCGGGGCCAGCCGCTCCAGGAGCAGCCCGCGCTCCTTCAGCGCCTCCCGGACGAGCGCGAAGTCGAGCATCTCCAGATAGCGCAGCCCGCCGTGGATCAGCTTGCTCGACCTGCTCGACGTGCCCGACGCCCAGTCGCGGGACTCGACCAGGCCGGTCGCGAGCCCTCTCGTCGCCGCGTCCAGCGCCGTACCGGCGCCGACCACGCCCGCTCCCACGACCAGCACGTCCAGTTCGCGCTCGGCCATCGCGGCCAGCGCCTCGGCGCGTTCCGCAGGTCCCAGTGTCGCTGTCCTCACTGCTGCCTCCCGGGTCGATCGGGGTGGTCCGGCACAGGAACGCGACCCGCCCCGGCGGCCGGGGCGGCCCGTGCCCACCTCTCGATTCTGTCCGCCGTCCCCGACTTCGGCCACCGCCTGTGGACAACACCAGGACGACAGGAGGCCCGCAATGCGACATATAGGTCATATTTACGCCTAGTGTGACATTGCGCTGTCCACAGCGGTTGCGCTTTCTGCCCTCAGGGTCCATAGACCGACCGGGAAGGACGGCCCATCCACATGCCCGCAGACCTCGCAGTCATCGGACTCGGCCACCTCGGCCTGCCCCTCGCCCAGGCCGCCGTGACCGCAGGCGTGCAGACCGTCGGCTACGACACCGACCCACGCGCCTGCACGGAACTCTCCGCGGGCCGCACCCCCGTCGAGGGTTCGCTCACCGCCTCGGACATCCGCCGGATGCTCTCGGGCGGCTTCCGGACCACCACCAACCCGGCCGAGCTGGGCCGGGTCCGTACCGCGGTGATCTGCGCGCCCACCCCGCTCGGCGCCGACCGCACCCTCGACCTGACCGCCGTCGGCGACGCGGCCCGCGCGCTCGCCGCCCGGCTGCGCCCGCACACCACCGTCCTGCTGGAATCAGCTGTGCCGCCCGGCACCACCGAGAACTACCTGCTGCCGCTGCTCGAAGAGGGCTCGGGGCTGCGCGCCGGCCGCGACTTCCACCTCGCCTGCTCCCCCAGCCGCCTCGACCCCGGCAACCGCACCCACGTCTACGCCAACACCCCCAAGGTCATCGGCGGCCTCACCCCCGCCTGCACCGAGTCCGCCGCCGCCTTCTACGGCCGGCTCACCGACAAGGTCGTCCGGGCCCGCGGCCCGCGCGAGGCCGAGATGACCAAGGTCCTGGAGACCAACTTCCGGCACGTCAACATCGCCCTGGTCAACGAGATGGCGGTGCTCTGCCACGACCTCGGCGTCGACCTGTGGGACGTCATCCGGTGCGCCGAGACCAAGCCCTTCGGCTTCCAGCCGTTCCGTCCGGGCCCCGGCGTCGGCGGCCACGGCGCGCCCGTCGACCCGGGCTACCTCCCGTACCGCAGCCGCACCCCCGGCCACCCCCTGCGGATGGTCTCGCTCGCCCAGGAGATCAACGACCGGATGCCGCAGTACGTGATCCAGCGCTGCGCCACCCTGCTGAACGAACACGGCAAGTCCGTCCGCGGCGCCCGGGTACTGCTGCTCGGGGTCACCTACAAGCCCGACCTCGCCGACCAGGAGAGCTCCCCCGCCCGGGAGATCGCGAGCCGGCTGATGGACATGGGCGCCCAGATCGGCTACCACGACCCTCACGTCCTGGACTGGCGGGTGCGCGAGCTCCCGGTGCCGCGCGCCGACTCCCTGTACGAGGCGGCGTCCAGCGCCGACCTCACGGTGCTGCTCCAGCACCACCGCACGTACGACCTCCAGGGCCTCGCGGTGAAGGCCCAGCTCCTCCTGGACACCCGGGGCGCGACCCCGGCGGGAGCCGCGCACCGGCTGTGAGAACCCTCCCCCGGGATTTGGGTGGGGAGATGTCACAGGCTGCTGCTAGCCTGCGGCGTCACTTCTCGCACAGTCGTGCGCTTCCGTCCCAGGGGGGATACCAACATGAGCCAGCCCGTGCCGCCGCCGAACCAGCCGCAGCAGCCGTACGACGCCCAGTCCGGCGGCAACCCCTTCGCGGGCCAGCAGCCCGGCCCCCAGTCCGGCGGCAACCCGTTCGCGGGCCAGCAGCCCGGCGCCCCGTTCGGCGGCGCGCCCTTCACCCCGCCGGCCCCCGCGCGCAACAACATCGGCCTCGGCCTGGTCGCCGCCGTCGTCGCGGCCGTCGTGGCCGCCGGGATCTACGGGGCCATCATCGGCGCCACCAAGCACGAGATCGGCTACGCAGCCGTGGGCGTCGGCTTCGTCGTCGGCTTCGCGGCGGGCAAGCTCGGCGGCCGCAACCCCGTGCTGCCGGTCGTCAGCGCGGTGCTCTCGCTGGTCGCCGTCTACTTCGGCCAGTTGCTCGGCGAGGCGATGATCGCGGCCAAGGAGCTCCCGGTCACCGTCTCCGAGCTCTTCTTCGACCACTTCGGCCTGCTGAACGAGGCGTGGAAGGCCGACTCGGACTTCATCTCGTACCTCTTCTTCGCCATCGCGGCCGTCGCCGCGTTCTCCGGCGCCAAGAAGGCCGCCGGCTGAGTCGCGGCCCCGCGCACGGGAGGGCCCGGACCGCCGTCGCGGTCCGGGCCCTCCCGTGCGCTCGCAAGGTTCAGCGGCGGTGCTGCGAGTCCGCCACCGTGACCTCGACGCGCTGGAACTCCTTGAGGTCGCTGTACCCGGTCGTGGCCATCGCCCGGCGCAGCGCGCCGAAGATGTTCATCGAGCCGTCGGGGGTGTGCGAGGGACCGGTCAGGACCTCCTCGGTGGTGCCGACCGAGCCCAGGTTCACCAGCTTGCCGCGCGGCACGTCCTCGTGGACGGCCTCCATGCCCCAGTGTCGGCCGCGGCCGGGCGCGTCCGTCGCGCGGGCCAGCGGGGAGCCCATCATCACGGCGTCCGCGCCGCAGGCGATGGCCTTGGGCAGGTCACCGGACCAGCCGACGCCGCCGTCCGCGATCACGTGCACGTACCGGCCGCCGGACTCGTCCATGTAGTCGCGGCGGGCACCGGCGACATCGGCGACCGCGGTCGCCATCGGGACCTGGATGCCGAAGACGTTGCGCGTGGTGTGCGCGGCGCCGCCGCCGAAGCCGACGAGGACACCGGCCGCACCGGTCCGCATCAGGTGCAGCGCGGCGGTGTACGTGGCGCAGCCGCCGACGATCACCGGGACGTCCAGCTCGTAGATGAACTGCTTGAGGTTGAGCGGCTCGGCGGCACCCGAGACGTGCTCGGCGGAGACCGTCGTACCGCGGATGACGAAGATGTCCACGCCCGCGTCGACGACTGCCTTGGAGAACTGTGCGGTGCGCTGCGGGGAGAGCGCTGCGGCGGTGACGACACCGGAGTCGCGCACCTCCTTGATGCGCTGCCCGATCAGCTCCTCCTGGATCGGGGCGGAGTAGATCTCCTGGAGGCGGCGGGTCGCCGACTCGACGGGCATCTCGGCGATCTCGTCGAGAAGCGGCTGCGGGTCGGCGTGGCGGGTCCACAGCCCTTCGAGGTTGAGGACGCCGAGGCCACCGAGCTCACCGATGCGGATCGCGGTCTGCGGGGAGACCACGGAGTCCATGGGAGCGGCCAGGAACGGCAGCTCGAAACGGTAGGCGTCGATCTGCCAGGCGATCGAGACCTCCTTCGGGTCGCGGGTGCGTCGGCTCGGAACGACGGCGATGTCGTCGAATGCGTATGCCCGGCGGCCGCGCTTGCCGCGCCCGATCTCGATCTCAGTCACGATGGTGTGGCCTTTCCCTCTATGTCTGCGCTGTCCAGTATCCCCGACACACGGCTGAGGGGCGGTGCCGGGAACCCCCGGGACCGCCCCTCGGCTGCGCTGTCGCGTTACTTCCTGCTGTAGTTCGGCGCCTCGACCGTCATCTGGATGTCGTGCGGGTGGCTCTCCTTGAGGCCCGCGGACGTGATGCGGACGAAGCGGCCCTTGGTCTCCATCTCGTCGATGGAGGCGGCGCCCACATAGCCCATGGTCTGGCGGAGGCCGCCGACGAGCTGGTGCAGCACGTTGGCCAGCGGGCCGCGGTAGGGCACCTGGCCCTCGATGCCCTCGGGCACGAGCTTGTCGTCCGAGGCCACGTCGGCCTGGAAGTAGCGGTCCTTGGAGTACGAGCGGCCCTGCCCGCGGGACTGCATCGCCCCGAGGGAACCCATGCCGCGGTACGACTTGAACTGCTTGCCGTTGATGAACAGCAGCTCGCCGGGAGACTCCTCGCAGCCCGCGAGAAGACTGCCCAGCATGACCGTGTCGGCACCGGCGGCGAGCGCCTTGCCGATGTCGCCGGAGTACTGCAGACCGCCGTCGCCGATGACCGGGACGCCGGCCGCGCGGGCGGCGAGGGCGGCCTCGTAGATCGCGGTGACCTGCGGGACGCCGATACCGGCGACCACGCGCGTGGTGCAGATGGAGCCGGGGCCCACGCCGACCTTGACGCCGTCGACACCGGCGTCGATCAGGGCCTGCGCGCCGTCACGCGTCGCGACGTTGCCGCCGATGACGTCGACGCCGACGCTGGACTTGATCTTCGCCATCCAGTTCAGCGCGTTGCTGTTGTGTCCGTGCGAGGTGTCGACGATGAGGAAGTCCACGCCCGCCGCGGCCAGGGCCTGCGCCCGCTCCAGGGCCTCGGGGCTGGCACCGACGGCCGCGCCGACGAGGAGGCGGCCCTCGGCGTCCTTGGCCGCGTTCGGGTACTGCTCGGCCTTCACGAAGTCCTTGACCGTGATGAGGCCCTTGAGCACACCCGCGTCGTCGACCAGCGGAAGCTTCTCGATCTTGTGGCGGCGCAGCAGCTCCATGGCGTCGACGCCGGAGATGCCTACCTTGCCGGTCACGAGCGGCATCGGCGTCATGACCTCGCGCACCTGGCGGCTGCGGTCGGACTCGAACGCCATGTCGCGGTTGGTGACGATGCCGAGCAGCTTGCCCGCCTGGTCGGTCACCGGGACACCGCTGATGCGGAACTTGGCACACAGCGCGTCGGCCTCGGCCAGCGTCGCGTCCGGATGCACGGTGATCGGGTCGGTCACCATGCCGGACTCGGAGCGCTTCACGAGGTCGACCTGGTTGACCTGGTCCTCGATGGACAGGTTGCGGTGCAGCACACCGACACCGCCCTGCCGCGCCATGGCGATCGCCATGCGGGACTCGGTGACCTTGTCCATCGCCGCGGAGAGCAGCGGGATGTTCACGCGTACGTTGCGGGAGATGCGGGACGAGATGTCGACTGCGTTGGGCAGCACTTCGGATGCGCCCGGCAGCAGCAGCACGTCGTCGTATGTCAGCCCGAGCGTCGCGAATTTCTCGGGCACTCCGTCGACGTTTGCAGTCATGACACCTTCCCCAAATGGCCTTGATCGGTGCGGATGTCCATGCTAACGGCCTTCGGGGGTGTCTCATTCCACGAGCAAGATCACCTAGAGGTTCTGTAGCTTCATACGGAACCTTCCGAACGGGCCCGGACGGGTCCGCTCACTGCTCCGCGAGGGCCCGCAGCCTGCTCAGAGCGCGGTGCTGGGCGACCCGGACCGCGCCCGGTGACATCCCCAGCATCTGTCCGGTCTCCTCGGCGGTCAGCCCTACGGCGACCCGGAGGACGAGCAGCTCGCGCTGGTTGTCCGGGAGGTTGGCCAGGAGCTTCTTCGCCCAGGCGGCATCGCTGCTGAGCAGGGCGCGCTCCTCGGGCCCGAGCGAATCGTCCGGCCGCTCGGGCATCTCGTCGGACGGCACGGCCGTCGATCCCGGGTGCCGCATGGCGGCCCGCTGGAGATCGGCGACCTTGTGACCCGCGATGGCGAACACGAAGGCTTCGAAGGGCCTGCCGGTGTCCTTGTAGCGCGGCAGCGCCATCAGCACCGCGACACAGACCTCCTGCGCCAGGTCCTCCACGAAGTGGCGGGCATCACCGGGCAGCCGGTTCAGCCGCGACCTGCAGTAGCGCAGCGCGAGGGGGTGGACATGGGCCAGCAGATCGTGGGTGGCCTGCGCGTCGCCCTCGACAGCACGGTGCACCAGGGCACCGATCCCCGTCGTCTCGTCGTCACGCATCGGACCATGGTGCCTCGGAGCCGCGTCATCCGTGCTGCCGCGTCCGTAGTTGTGCACCGAAGCGTTATGAGCGGGTGCGCCGGAAGTCATGCCCTGCGCCCTCCCCTTCCGCTCGACCGAATCGTTCCCGAGGAACTCCACGCCTCAAGGATGCGGCATCGGCCGGGAAGCTTCACATACCGTCGGCGCGACGGGCTCCACCGCTGGAGCGGAGCCCGTTCCGCGCACGTCGGCCAGGTCGCCCCGCCCGCCGTGGCGCGGACGGGGAATCGCTCGGATGCCGGCCACGGCCGGCCCTCAGCGGACCAGGCCCCAGCGGAAGCCGAGTGCCACGGCGTGTGCCCGGTCCGAGGCACCGAGCTTCTTGAACAGACGCCTGGCGTGCGTCTTCACCGTGTCCTCCGAGAGGAACAGCTCACGGCCGATCTCGGCGTTCGAGCGGCCGTGGCTCATTCCTTCGAGCACCTGGATCTCACGCGCGGTGAGCGTCGGCGCCGCACCCATCTCGGCCGACCGCAGCCGACGCGGGGCGAGCCGCCACGTCGGATCGGCCAGCGCCTGGGTGACGGTGGCCCGCAGCTCCGCGCGGGAGGCGTCCTTGTGCAGATAGCCGCGGGCACCGGCGGCGACCGCGAGCGCGACACCGTCCAGGTCCTCGGCGACGGTCAGCATGATGATCCGGGCGCCGGGGTCGGCGGAGAGCAGTCGCCGGACCGTCTCCACACCCCCGAGACCGGGCATGCGTACGTCCATCAGAATCAGATCCGAACGGTCGGCGCCCCAGCGGCGGAGGACTTCCTCGCCGTTGGCCGCCGTCGTCACCCGCTCGACGCCGGGCACGGTCGCGACCGCGCGACGGAGCGCTTCTCGGGCAAGCGGGGAGTCGTCGCAGACGAGGACGGATGTCATGACCGTCCTCCGCAGCTGATGCACGTCACCTTGAGCCTCCAGGCTGTTACATGTCGTCACCTGTGCGGTTGACACTCTCGGACACCTGCCCGATCGCTTTTTTCGTCAACCGCCTCCGCCTTCTCAACGATGGTCACTCGAAAGAGTTACGGGTCGGACAAGCGGGTTCGGCACTCTACGTGAGGGGGCGCGCACGGAGGGGAACGGCGCGGGTCATCCAACGATCAACCGAAACTTCATATAAAGGAGTGCCCCATTTAGCGGGTTTTCTTCCCTTTTCCTGGTGTCTGCGGATAGATTCTCAATCAGTCATATTTACATCTGCTTAGACCGTAGATGTGCGGTCGTGGGCACGGTCGATGCCGGACGACAACGACGTTTCCGACTCAGCATGGTTTCGAGGGGACAAGCAATGGCAGATTTCTCCCGGCTTCCCGGACCCAACGCCGATCTCTGGGACTGGCAGCTGCTGGCGGCCTGCCGCGGGGTCGACAGCTCGCTGTTCTTCCACCCGGAGGGTGAGCGCGGGGCGGCACGGAGCGCCCGCGAGAACTCGGCGAAAGAGGTCTGCATGCGATGCCCGGTACGCGCCGAGTGCGCGGCACACGCCCTGGCGGTACGAGAGCCCTACGGGGTGTGGGGCGGACTGACCGAGGACGAGCGCGAGGAGCTCATGGGACGGGCCCGCAGCCGGCTGATCGCGGCGGCACCCGCGGGCCTTCCGTCCCCGTCCGGGCACGGCTGACTCCGCCACGCCCGGACAACAACCAGAGAATCGTTTCGGCAATTCACCCGGCCACGGTGACGGCATGACCCCGGGGCCGGGCTGCAGGCAGGCCGCTCAGCGGGCGGCCGCCAGGGACAGCCGGTCCAGGGTGGCCGCCACCGCCGGGACCTGCGCAAGGTCGGGCAGGGTCAGCGCGACGATCTCGCGCTCGATGGCCGGCTCCACCGTCACCGTGCGCGCCCCCTTGGGGCGTACCGACTCGATCGCCAGCTCCGGCAGCACGGCCACCCCGAGGCCGGCGCCGACCAGGCCGACCACCGCCGGGTAGTCGTCGGTGGCGAAGTCGATCCGGGGGGTGAAGCCCGAGTCCTCGCAGACCTCCACCAGCTGGCGACGGCAGCGCGGGCAGCCGGCGATCCAGGACTCTCCGGCCAGGTCGGCGATGTCCACCTCGGCCGAGCGCGAGAGCCGGTGCCCCTCGGGGACCAGGCCGATCAGCCGGTCGGTGAGCAGCGGGCGGACGACCAGGTCGTCCCACTCGGTGCCGGCGGCGCCGTAGCGGAAGGCCAGCGCGATGTCGCAGTCGCCCTCGCGCAGCATCTCGACCGAGCGCGGTGGCTCGGCCTCCACCAGCGAGACCCGGGTGCCGGGGTGGGCCTCGCGCAGTGCGGCGAGGGCGCCGGGTACCAGGGTGGAGCTGCCGCTGGGGAACGAGACGAGCCGGACCCGGCCGGAGCGCAGCCCGGCGATGGCGGCGACCTCCTCCTCGGCGGCGGTGAGCCCGGCGAGGATGCCGGAGGCGTGCCGGACGAGCGCCTCGCCGGCCTGGGTGAGCCGCATCTCGCGTCCCGTACGGATCAGCAGCGTGGTGCCCACCGAGGTCTCCAGGGCCTTCATCTGCTGGCTGACCGCGGGCTGGGTGCAACCCAGTTCGCGGGCGGCGGCGGAGAACGAGCCGGTGGCGGCCACGGCGCGCAGGACACGGAGATGACGGGCTTCGATCACCCCTCAACCATAAGCGGACCTTGGGTCGGGTGCGAAGTATTGCCGTGCTTCTTTGAGGGCGGGTGGTTAGCGTTCTCCTCATGACGTCCATGGAACCGACAGAGCCGATGCGGCTGCTGAGCGTGAATGTGGGACGGCCGAAGGCCGTCGGCTACACCGACGCCCCCGCGGGCCTGACCGGCATCGACAAGCGGCCTGCCGAGGGCCCGGTACGTGTCAGCGACCCCGGGCCCAAGGGCACCGGGGGCAGTGGTCTGGCCGGGGACGCGGTGTGCGATCTGCGCCATCACGGCGGCTCCGACCAGGCGGTGTACGCCTTCGCCCGCGAGGATCTCGACGGGTGGGAGCGGGAGCTCGGCCGCCCGCTGGCCAATGGTTCGTTCGGCGAGAACCTGACGACCGCCGGGCTCGACGTGAGCGGCGCGAGGATCGGCGAGCGCTGGCGGATCGGCCCCGATCTGGTGCTGGAGGTGACGTCGGGGCGGATTCCGTGCCGCACGTTCGCCGCTCATCTCGACGAGCGGCGCTGGGTCAGGCGGTTCACTCAGGCGGCCGCTCCCGGCGCCTATCTGCGGGTGATCGAGCCGGGTGAGATCCGGGCCGGGGACCCGGTCGAGATCGTGCACCGCCCGGACCACGACGTCACCGTGGAAATTGAGTTCCTGGCCTCGACGACGCGGCGGGAGCTGCTGCCCGGTCTGCTCGCGGCCGGGGACGCGCTGCATCCCGAGACCCTGCGCGCCGCTCTGAAGCACGCCGGGAAGCCGGCGGCGGACAGCTGATCACGGCGTGCCGGACAGGCACTAACGTGCCACGTATGACGACTGCACTGATTACGGGCGCGACCGCGGGGATCGGTGCCGCCTTCGCGCGGCGGCTCGCGGCCGATGGGCACAACCTGGTGCTGGTGGCGCGGAACGCCGAGCGGCTGCGCGAGCAGGCGACCGAGCTGCACGACCGGCACGGCATCGAGGCCGAGGTGCTGAGGGCCGATCTGTCCGAGGACGACGGGATCGGCGCGGTCGAGGACCGGTTGACGGACCGTCGGCATCCGGTCGACCTGCTGGTCAACAACGCCGGGTTCGGCAACAAGGGCCAATATCTGGAAGTGCCCATGGCCGATGAGCTGAAGATGCTGAAGGTGCACTGCGAGGCGGTGCTGCGGCTGACCTCGGCGGCTGCGGCCGGGATGCGGGAGCGCGGCCGGGGCGGGGTGGTCAACGTGGCCTCGGTGGCCGCGTTCGTGCCGCGCGGGACGTACGGCGCGTCCAAGGCGTGGGTCGTGCAGTTCACCCAGGGTGCGGCGAAGGACATGGCCGGTTCGGGGGTCCGGCTGATGGCGCTGTGCCCGGGGTTCGTGCGGACCGAGTTCCACCAGCGAGCCGGGATGGGGACCGGCAACATCCCGGGCTGGATGTGGCTCGACGCGGACAAGCTGGTGGAGACGGCCCTGGCGGATCTGGCGCGCGGCAAGTCGGTCTCGGTTCCCGACCCCCGGTACAAGGCGCTGATGGGGCTCGTGAAGGTGACGCCGCGCGGCCTGCTCGGAGGCGTCACCTCCAAGACAGGCCGCAAGTACGGTCCTCAGTGAGCGGTCGGTTACCGCACCCCCCGGCCCGCGTAGGCGCCGATGTTGGGGGCGCCGGGCTTCAGTACGTTGCCGAAGTAGTCCTTGCCGCCGTTGTTCTCGATGACGGCTCCGGCGGCGAGGGCGGGCGAGCCGGCGCCGAGCCGGAAGTCGGCCCGGAGCTTCGGGTCGGCCGTGATGCCGCCGGGGTCGGGGCGGGTCATGTCGATGCCGTAGAAGGCGTTGTGGTCGAAGGAGAGCCCGGGGGTCGGGTTCTTGAAGGCGTAGCCGCCGGTGCCCTCGCTCACGAAGACGTTGTTGCGGATGGAAAGTTCGTGCTGGGTGGTGGCGGGGCTGCCGGCGTCGTCCTGGACGAGGTAGCCGGGGATCTGCTCCTTGTTGTGGAAGGTGTTGTTGTAGATCTCGGTGCCGAGGATCGGGCCCCAGCAGTTCTGGATGAGGCGGGCACCGTCGTTGCGGCTGACGTTGTAGCGGGCGACCGTGCCGATGGTCTTGGCGCCGCTGTACGGGCAGATCAGCAGGAAGCCGCCCTTGTTGTCGTGGCTGTAGTTGTACTGGAAGACGGTGTTCCGGGAGGCGCCGTCGGCGTCGAAGGACATTCCGTCGTGGGTGTTGCCGCCGCCCGAGACCTCGTTGTACTCGATGGTCGTGTCGTCGGTGTTGAAGGTCCAGATGCCCGCGTTGGCGGAGGGCGAGCGGAGCTGGAAGCCGTCGACCCGGTTGTGGTCGACGCGGGCGCCGCTGGTGGTGTCCAGCTTCATGCCGTCACCGGCCAGGGACTTCAGCGTGTTGTGGTGGATGCGGACGCCGGTGCTGGGCGTCCACTCCCCCGGGTACACGTTCGGGTCCTGCTGCTGGCCGACCAGATCGCGCTTGGAGAAGGTCGACTTGAAGTAGATGCCCTCGCGGTCGACGTCCTCGATGCGGTTGTGCCCGATGTCCAGGCCGTCGTACCAGCTGGCCTTCGTCCTGCCCTCGACCGCGATGTGGATCGCGCTGGAGCCGGAGACCGTCTTGTGGTCGCCGCCGCGCACGTCGTGGATGTAGAGGCCGGAGATGTCGAAGCCGCGGGCGACGCCGTAGTCGGTGAGGCGGACCCGGACGCCGTTGCGCTCGCTGCCGGGGTTGTCGGCGTTGGTGATCTCCAGCGCCTTGAGGTGCACGTACTGGGTGTTGGCGAGCAGGACGACGTCGTGGGCGCCCGCGCCGTCGAGCCTGGCGCGGGCCGGGCCGTTGCCGTAGTCGGCGATGGTGAACGGAGCGTCGGCGGAGCCGGTGCCGGTGGGGGCGAGGGTGCCGGTGCAGGTGGCGCCGCGCTTGAAGAGAAGGCGGTCACCGGGGCCGTAGGTGTGCGCGTTGGCCTCGGCGAGCGAGGTCCAGGGGTGCTGCTTGCTGCCGGTGGCGCCGGCCGGGTCCGCTGCGCAGTCGACGTGGAAGGTACGGCCGGTGGGCGCGGCCTGTGCGGCGGTCTGGCTCGCGACGGTCAGGCCGCCGGCGGCCGTCAGGGCCGCGAGCGCCGCAGCGGTGACGCGATGTCTCACAATTCCTCCGTACGAACAGTCGGGGTCGGGACGGACAGTCGGGGTGGGGGCGGGACGAGTCCGCATCGCCGGAATCCTGGACTCGGATTGATCGAACGTCAATGGATGGCGTTTGAATGATCGAAACTCCCATCGTTCGATCACGGTGGTCTAGGGTCGGACCATGGCCTCGGCACCGGCCGGACCGGGGGACGCGCCACACACTGCGAGGGGACTGCTGCCGTGCGCGAAAGTGCTGCTGAACGTCATGACCGCCTGCTCGGACTGGTACGGGAACGGGGTTCGGCCCGGGTCTCGGATCTGGCCTCGCAGCTGGGCGTCTCGCCCGTCACGGCCCGCCGCGACGTGGAGGAGCTGGCCGGTCGCGGCCTTCTCGACCGGGTGCACGGATCGGTTTCCTGGCCGCAGGAGAGCGCCCCGGGCGCCGCCGCCGGACCTGGCTCCACGGGCAGCGGCCTGGTCCTCGGCATGCTCGCGCCCTCGTCGACCTACTACTTCGCCGAGGTCATCCGCGGCGCCCACGAGGCCGCCGCGAGGGCCGGGGCCAGGCTCATCCTGCGGATCTCCGACTACCGTCCGCAGGAGGACCAGTCCCGCACCGAGGGGCTGCTCTCCGCGGGCGCCGAGGGGCTGCTGGTCGCCCCCGGCTGGCAGGACCCGGGCGACCCCGCCGCGTTCGGCGACTGGATCGCCTCGCTGCCCGTGCCGACCGTACTGCTGGAGCGTCGGCCCACCGCGGGCTCCCCACTGGACGGCCTGGACCGGGTCTGCTCCGACCACGCCCACGGCGTGCTGCTGGCCGTCCGCCACCTGGTGGGCCTCGGGCACGGGGCGCCGCTGCTGATGGCCCGCGCGGACTCCCCGACCGCCGTCGCGGTGCGCTCCGGATACGCGGAGGCCCTGACCGTGCTCGGGCTGCGCGCACCGCAGGACGTGATCGACTCCGTACCGGCCGAACTCGCCCCGGACGCCTTCGAGCAGGCCGTGCAGGCGCTGCGCGAGGCGGTCCTGTCGGGGGTGGCGACGGCGGCGCTGATCCACAACGACGTGGACGCGATCCAGGTGGTGCAGCGCCTGGCCGAACTGGGTGTGCGGGTGCCGGAGGACCTGGCCCTGATCGCCTACGACGACGAGGTGGCGGCGCTCGCGGACACCCCGCTCACGGCGGTGGCGCCGCCCAAGCGCGAGGTGGGCCGGCACGCGACGGAACTGCTGGTGGAGCGGCTGGGCCAGGGCGAGGGGGCACCCCGGCGGCATCTGACGCTGCTGCCGCAGCTGAGGGTCAGGGACTCGTGCGGGGCGCGCCTGCCGTAGGCGCGCGGGCATCCCTCGGCGCAGGCGTTCCGGCGGCTCTCCCGCGCCGGTTCGCCCCCTGTTCCGTCCCGGTCGCCGCCCGTTCCCACCAGGTTCGCGTCCGGTTCCGCAGCGTACGTCGACCGCTTCCGCACGTAACTTGTCTGATCTTTTTTCGATCAATCGATCTTTCGCTCTTGACTTCGGTCACAACTGGTCCAAGGATCACGGCCAACGCCAATGTCGCCGCCAGTTCAGGAGCCTCGCTGTGAGCCGCAGTACGAGCAGAACGTCCCTCGCCGTAGTCGGCACCGCCACCGTCCTCGCCCTTCTCACGGCCTGTGGCGGCAGCGGCGACGACGATGCAGCCGCCGGAAGCGACGGCAAGCCCGTCAGCATCACCTTCTGGGGCTGGGCCAAGGGGTCCAAGGAGGTCGTTGACGCGTTCAACGCCTCGCACAAGAACATCAAGGTGGTCTACGAGGAGATCCCGTCCGGCAACGCGGGCGGCTACGCCAAGATCTCCAACGCGGTGAAGGCGGGCAACGCCCCCGACCTGGTCTCCATCGAGTACCCGCAGCTTCCGGAGTACGTCAGCCAGGGCGCGCTCCAGGACATCGGCGAGTACTTCACCGAGGACATCAGGAAGAAGCTGCTGCCGCAGGCCGTCGAGCTGACGACGCTCGGCGGCAAGAACTGGGCCGTTCCGTTCGACGCCTCGCCGCAGTCCTTCTACTACCGCAAGGACCTGTTCGAGAAGTACGGCGTCGAGGTCCCCAAGACCTGGGACGAGTTCCGCAAGGCCGCCGAGAAGATCAAGAAGGCCGACAAGAAGGCCCGGATCGGCACCTTCTTCCCCGATGACCCGACCACGTTCCAGGCGATGGCCTGGCAGGCCGGCGCCCAGTGGTACAAGCCCGAGGGCGACACCTGGAAGGTCAGCACCGCCGACGCGGCCACCAACAAGGTCGCCGACTACTGGCAGGGTCTGCTCGACGACGACCTGATCCGCTCCAACGCCTCTTTCAGCCCCGAGTGGACCAACTCCCTCAAGAACGGCGGCACCGTCGGCTACCTCGGCGCCGCCTGGGGCGCGGGCGTCCTCAAGGGAACGCTGCCCGAGCAGAGCGGCAAGTGGGCCGTCGCCCCGATGCCCAGCTGGGACGGCAAGCCGGCCAGCGGCATGCTCGGCGGCTCCACCTTCGCGGTGACCAAGACCAGCAAGAAGGCGAAGGCCGCGGTCGAGTTCGCCACCTGGATGTCGACCACCGAGGAAGGCATCAAGGCCCGCATCGAGTCCGGCACTTCGAGCGCCTTCCCGGCGGCGGCGGCCCTGCGCCCGGTGGCGAAGAAGTCCTTCGACGCCGGCTTCTACGGCGGCCAGGACATCTACCAGGTGTTCGAGGGCGCCGCGACGTCGATCGGCCAGAACTGGAACTGGGGCCCGACGACCGGCACGACGAACACCACCATGAAGGACCAGTTCGGCAAGGTCGCGAGCGGCGGCACCACCATCAAGGACGCCGTGAAGGCCGGGCACGACGCCACGGTCGCCGAGCTGAAGAAGCGCGGTCTGAAGGTCGAGGACGCAGGCTGATGAAGCGCGCCCGGACGACCAGAGCCGCCGCCATCCTGCTGGGGCCCTTCTTCGTACTGTTCACCGTGGCCATGGTGCTGCCGATCGGTTACGCGGTCTGGCTCAGCCTGTTCACCGAAAAGCAGTCCGGCCTGGGCTTCGGCGGCACCGAGACCGTCTTCAGCGGACTCGACAACTACACGGCGGCCCTGGGCGACCGGGCGTTCCGCGAGGGCTTCGGCGTACTCCTCGGATACTGCCTGTTCTACATTCCGCTGCTGCTCGTCGGAGCCCTCGCCCTTGCCCTGCTGCTGGACTCCGCGCTGGCCCGCGCCCGCCGGTTCTTCCAGCTCGCGCTCTTCCTGCCGCACGCCGTGCCCGGCATCATCGCCGCGCTGATCTGGGTGTACCTCTACACCCCGCAGCTCAGCCCGGTGGTCAGCGCCATGGAGTCCGGCGGTATCGGATTCGACTTCTTCTCCCCCGAGGGCGCCCTTCCCTCCATCGTGAACATCGCGCTGTGGGAGTGGCTCGGCTACAACATGGTGATCTTCTATGCCGCGCTGCAGGCCATCGACCGCTCCGTACTCGAAGCGGCCACGGTCGACGGGGCCGGTGCATGGCGCACCGCTCTCTCCATCAAGGTGCCGCTGATCCGCTCCTCCCTCGTGATGGTCGCGCTGTTCACGGTCATCGGCTCGCTCCAGCTGTTCACCGAGCCGCTGATCCTCAACAAGGGGACCGGCTCGGCCGTCTCCTCCACCTGGACGCCGAACATGTACGCGTACACCGCGGCCTTCGAGCGCAACGACTACGGTCTCGCCGCGGCCGCCTCCATCCTGCTGGCGCTCACGGCCGCGCTGCTGTCCTTCGTCGTCACCCGCTTCACCGGCCGGAAGGGCAAGAAAGCATGAACTCCCCCGCCTCCCGCGGCCGCTGGATGTCGAAGACCGCCGTCAACGGCTTCCTTCTGCTCGCCGTCGTCTACATGCTCTTCCCGCTCGTCTGGCTGGTCACCGCCGCCACGAAGGACACCGGCGGCCTGCTCGCCGGCAATGCCTTCTCCTTCGAGGGCTTCAACCTCGGCCAGAACCTGTCCGACCTGGCCTCCTACGGCGACGGCATCTACTTCCGCTGGTACCTCAACAGCCTGCTGTACGCGGGCGTCGGCGCCCTCGTCTGCTCGCTGATCTGCGTCGCCGCGGGATACGCCTTCGACAAGTACGAGTTCCGGGGCAAGGAGAAGCTCTTCGGGCTCGTGCTGATGGGTGTGCTCGTGCCCACCACGGCGCTCGCGCTGCCGATGTATCTCCTGGCCTCCAAGACCGGCCTGGTCAACACCTACTGGTCCGTACTGATCCCGGTGCTGGTCAACCCGTTCGGCGTGTATCTCGCCCGGGTGTTCAGCACCGGCTACATACCGAACGAGGCCTTGGAGGCCGCCCGTATCGACGGAGCCGGCGAGCTGCGCGTCTTCTGGTCCATCGGACTGCGCATGGTCATGCCGGGCTTCGTGACGGTCTTCCTCTTCCAGTTCACCGCGATCTGGAACAACTTCTTCCTCCCCCTCGTGATGCTCTCGGACCGCAAGCTCTTCCCGCTGAGCCTGGGTCTGTACTCCTGGAACACCAACACCCACGGCGAGCCGAGCTTCTATCCGCTCGTCGTCACCGGCTCGCTCCTCGCCGTCATCCCCCTGATCGTCGCCTTCGTCTCGCTGCAGCGGCACTGGAAGGCCGGACTGACCGCCGGCAGCGTCAAGTGACTCTCCCCCGCGAGCCCTGAGGAGTACGAGTTCCACCATGCCCCACGCCACCGACAACCGGCCGAAGGCCCTGCTCGCGATGGGCCCCGGCATCGCCGACCGCCTCCTCGCCGACCGCCACCGCACCCGGCTGGCCGAGATCGCCCGCACCGACCCGTACCTCGTCGGCCACGACCTGACCGACCCGACGCCCGAGGTGGCCGCCGCCCTCGCCGAGGCCGAGGTGCTGTTCACCTGCTGGGGCGCGACACCGCTCACCGCCGGCGTACTGGCCGCCGCACCCCGGCTGCGGGCCGTGGTGCACGCCGCGGGCTCCGTGAAGCACCACATCACCGACGCCTGCTGGGAGCGCGGCATCGCCGTCACCTCGGCGGCCGGGGCCAACGCCCTGCCGGTCGCCGAGTTCACCCTCGCCACGATCCTGTTCGCCGGCAAGCGGGTGCTGCACACCGCACACCGCTACCGCGATCTGCGCGCCGACCACGACTGGCTCGCGGAGCTCGACGGGGCCGGGAACTACCGCCGAACGGTCGGCATCGTCGGCGCCTCCCGGATCGGCCGGCGCGTGATCGAGCTGCTGCGCCCCTTCGACCTGGACGTGCTGCTGTACGACCCGTACGTGGACGGTCCGGAGGCGGCGCGGCTCGGGGTGCGGCTCACCTCGCTCGACGAGCTGTGCGCGAGCAGCTCCGTCGTCTCGGTGCACGCGCCCCAGCTCCCGGAGACGCACCATCTGATCGGTGCGGCGCAGCTGTCCGCCATGGCTACGGGGGCGACGCTGATCAATACGGCGCGGGGTTCGCTGATCGACGAGGAGGCGCTGCTGGCCGAGCTGACGACCGGCCGACTGCAAGCGGTACTGGATGTGACGGAACCCGAACTGCCGCCCGCGCACTCGCCGTTGTACACCCTGCCCAATGTGCTGCTCACTCCGCATGTCGCGGGTTCGCTGGGCGACGAGCTGCACCGGATGGCCGACCAGGCGCTGGACGAGCTGGAGCGCTTCGCGGCCGGTCTGCCCTTCGCGGACCCCGTGCACTCCGGGAGTCTGAGCCACTCCGCCTGAGCCCTCGAACCGCTCCCGGGCCGCTCGGCCCGAGCCGTCGGGAAGCCCGTTCCTCACTAAACTGGAAGCATCCCATC
The DNA here is from genome assembly GCF_014649535.1 of Streptomyces gelaticus. GTDB lineage: Bacteria > Actinomycetota > Actinomycetes > Streptomycetales > Streptomycetaceae > Streptomyces > Streptomyces gelaticus. The sequence goes on along the minus strand of NZ_BMTF01000008.1, from coordinate 117,880 downwards.
CGGAACGTGAGGCCGGGAGATGCCATGAGATTCGTACAAGTTATCGACTGCAAAACGGAGCGGTTCGAGGACATGGACCGTCTCATGGACCGCTGGGCCGAGCAGACCCGGGGCACCCGGACCGCCACGCACAGCCTCGTGGGCAAGGACCGCTCCGACGGGTCCCACTATGTCGAGATCGTCGAATTTCCTTCGTACCAGGACGCGATGGCGAATTCGGGGCTGCCCGAGACCGAGCGGATCTTCCAGGAGATGGTGGCGCTCTGCGACGGGATGCCCACCATCACCGACCTCGACGTGGTCCGCGACGAGCAGCTGAACCGGGCGCGGGCCCGCCGCTTCTTCCACGAGATCGCCGTCGGCGGCCATCTCGATGTCATCGACGAAGTGTTCGCGGCCGACTACACCGACCACGACATCGCGAAGACGGAACGGGTCATGGTCGGTTCCGGCCGGCTGCGCGACGACGTCGTGCGCTGGCGGGCCGCCTTCGACTTCACCTTCGAACTGGACCGGCAGATCTGCGAGGGTGACGACGTCGTGACGCTGTGGACCTGGACCGGCACCCACAAGGGCGAGTTCATGGGCATCGCGCCCACGGGCAGGCAGTGCGTCATGACCGGCACCACGATCTTCCGGTTCGAGAACGGCAGGATCCAGGAAGGCTGGTGGCACGAGGACCTCATGGGCCTGCTGCGCGAGCTCGGTGCCCATGACGGGGACGCGGCACCCGCCTGAACGCGAAGGCCCCCTGTCCCTCCGCCGAACGGTGGGACAGGGGGCCTTCTGCGGCTGTGCGCCCTGAGCGGCTGTGCGTCAGTGCGAGTGGCCGTGACCGCCGTGGGCGGCCTCGGCCTCCTCCTCGGCCGGCTTCTCGACGACCAGGGTCTCGGTCGTGAGCAGCAGCGACGCGATGGACGCGGCGTTCTCCAGCGCGGAGCGGGTGACCTTGACCGGGTCGATGACGCCGGCCTTCACCAGGTCGCCGTACTCACCGGTCGCGGCGTTGAAGCCCTGGCCCTTGTCGAGCTCGGAGACCTTCGAGGTGATGACGTAGCCCTCGAGGCCGGCGTTCTCGGCGATCCAGCGCAGCGGCTCGACCGCGGCGCGGCGCACGACCGCGACACCGGTGGCCTCGTCGCCGGTCTTGCCGAGGTTGCCCTCCAGGACCTTGACGGCGTGGACGATGGCGGAGCCACCACCGGAGACGATGCCCTCCTCGACCGCGGCGCGGGTCGCGGAGATGGCGTCCTCCAGACGGTGCTTCTTCTCCTTCAGCTCCACCTCGGTGGCGGCACCGACACGGATCACGCACACGCCGCCGGCCAGCTTCGCGAGGCGCTCCTGGAGCTTCTCGCGGTCCCAGTCGGAGTCCGTGGCGTCGATCTCGGCCTTGATCTGGTTGACCCGGCCCTTGACGTCGCCGGGCTCGCCGCCGCCGTCCACGATCGTCGTGTCGTCCTTGGAGACGGTGACGCGGCGGGCGGTGCCCAGCACGTCCAGGCCGGCCTGGTCGAGCTTGAGGCCGACCTCCTCGGCGATGACGGTCGCACCGGTGAGGGTGGCGATGTCGCCGAGCATGGCCTTGCGGCGGTCACCGAAGCCCGGGGCCTTCACGGCGACGGCGTTGAAGGTGCCACGGATCTTGTTGACGACGAGGGTCGACAGCGCCTCGCCCTCGACGTCCTCGGCGATGATCAGCAGCGGCTTGGAGCCACCGGCCTGGATGACCTTCTCCAGCAGCGGGAGGAGCTCCTGGATCGAGGCGATCTTGCCCTGGTGGATCAGGATGTACGGGTCGTCGAGGACGGCCTCCATACGCTCCTGGTCGGTCACCATGTACGGGGACAGGTAGCCCTTGTCGAAGGCCATGCCCTCGGTGAAGTCGAGGTCCAGACCGAAGGTGTTGGACTCCTCGACGGTGATGACACCGTCCTTGCCGACCTTGTCCATCGCGTCCGCGATGAGCTCGCCGACCTGCGGGTCCTGCGCGGAGAGCGCGGCCACGGCGGCGATGTCGGTCTTGTCCTCGATCGGGCGGGCGGTCGCGAGGAGTTCCTCGGACACGGCCTTGACCGCGGCGTCGATGCCCTTCTTCAGGGCGGCCGGGGAGGCACCGGCGGCGACGTTGCGCAGACCCTCGCGGACGAGCGCCTGGGCGAGCACGGTGGCGGTGGTCGTACCGTCACCCGCGACGTCGTTGGTCTTGGTCGCCACCTCCTTCACCAGCTGGGCACCGAGGTTCTCGTACGGGTCGTCGAGCTCGACCTCGCGCGCGATGGTGACACCGTCGTTGGTGATGGTGGGAGCGCCGAACTTCTTGTCGATGACGACGTTGCGGCCCTTGGGGCCGATCGTCACCTTGACCGTGTCGGCAAGCTTGTTGACGCCGCGCTCAAGGGCGCGACGGGCGTCCTCGTCGAACTTCAGGATCTTCGCCATGGGAGCTGAGCTTTCCTCTCGAACGAACTGCGCCCCCGACCACCCGGCTGGTTATTCGCGGGGGCCAGGGGCGCAGAACAGAAGCAAACGTGGGTGAATTACTTCTCGATGATCGCGAGCACGTCGCGAGCCGAGAGGACGAGGTACTCCTCGCCGTTGTACTTCACCTCGGTGCCGCCGTACTTGCTGTACAGCACAACATCGCCGGTCTTGACGTCGAGCGGAAGGCGCTCGCCGTTCTCGAAGCGGCCCGGGCCCACGGCCAGGACGACGCCCTCCTGGGGCTTCTCCTTGGCGGTGTCCGGAATGACCAGGCCGGAGGCCGTGGTCTGCTCGGCGTCGAGCGGCTGGACCACAATGCGGTCCTCGAGCGGCTTGATCGCAACCTTGGTGCTGGCGGTCGACACGATCCGGTCTCCCCCTTCGGAGATCTCACGGGGTAACAGTCTTGGGGTGGCGACCAGGTGGATCCGTCGTCGCGGGTGCCGGACCTGCCAGTCGCGCAGTACTGCTGGCACTCTCCAGGGGTGAGTGCCAGCACCGAGACTATGACCGCGATTAGCACTCGGTCAAGCGGAGTGCCAATTCGAGCGAGCGTGGCGTCGCCGGTGCCCGGTTCCGGCGGCGCGGAGGGCAACGACGGGGGCACGGTCCGGACAACAGTCCGGACAACATGGGGACAACGTGCGGACGGACCGGACCGTTCCGTACGACCGTGTGGGCATGACCCACCCCTCCCCCTCCCCCCGGCCGGACCGGAAGTCCGGGCCGCCGTACGCGTCGCGCGCCGTGAACGGCTGCCTCGATGTGGTGCTCGGACTGCTGCTGGTTCTCCTGGAAGGGCTGATCTGTGCGGTCGCCACGATCCGGCTGGCCTTCTCGCGCACGGGCCTCGGCGGCACGGAGACGGCCGGCCCGCCGCCGATGGACTGGACGCCCGTTCTCGTCCTCGGCGGGATCGGCGCGGTGATCTGCCTGATCGGCGTCGTGCTGATCCGCGGCAACTGGCCCCGGGCGGGCGCGATCCAGCTGCTGGTGGCGCTGGCGCTGTGCGTGGTGACGGTGCAGGTCGGGCACGAGGACTACCGCCGCTCGCACCCGACGCCCGCGCCCGCCCCCTCGTACGGCCCCGGCGGGACCGGCCACCAGTGCCTCAGCGGCGGCGACGACCGCGAGTGCCGGGACTCCGGCAGCTGACGGCAGGAGATCACGGCCGTCGGCGCCGCCCCGCCGTGGTCACCGTGTGCCGCCGACGGGCCCGCCGCGGGCGTGGGCGACGGGTGGTGCACCCGCTGCGCGGCCTTGCGGCCGAGCCGTTCGATCGGGTCCACCGACTGTGCGCAGCCGGTGGCGGTCAGGAGCACACCGGCCGCCAGCAGTCCGGCCAGCAGCCGGTGCTCCCTTCTCATACGTAGTCCTCCAGCCGGGCCACGGCGTATCCCCGGTCCGTGACGGTCTTCATGACCGCGCGGACCAGGTCGGTCATGCTGCCGCCCCATTCCGCGCGGCCCCGGAAGTGCGTGAGGATGATGTCGCCGGGGTGCAGGTCCTCGTCCTCCTCGCGCCACTCCATGCGGTCCGGGAACGCCTCGGCGTTCCAGAGCGGCACGGCCTTGACTCCGCAGGACTTCGCGATGCGGAGCGTGTCCCGGTTGTAGTTGCCGTACGGCGGGCGGAAGAGCCTGGGGCGCTTCCCGAACCACTTCTCGATGATCTCCTGCTCGTCGCAGATCTCGCGCTCCTGCTCGGCGTACGAGAGGCCGGGCAGATAGGGGTGGGTGAGCGTGTGGTTGTTGAGGGTGACGCCCAGCCGCTGCGCCTCGCTGAAGTACCCGTAGTTGTTGTTCACCACGTGGTCGCTGAGGAACGCGCTGTACGGGATGTCCAGCTCGTCCATCATCTGCAACAGTTCGGGGTCCTTCTCGGAGCCGTCGTCCATCGTCAGGAAGACGACGCGGTCCCTGGTCGGGACGGTGGTGAAGACCGGCGGCAGCGAGTCGTCGCCGCCCTCCACCTCGAAGCCCTCGCGGGTGGTGATGCGCGGCTTCACGGCGGGCGGCCGCGGTGCGATCAGCGGCGGCTTTTCCAACCCCCACTTCTTGGCGAGCGCCGCCCGCACGGCCGGGCTCAGCTTCGCGTTCTCATGCACGCCGCCGGGTACGCGTGCCTCGCCGGCGCGCCGTCCGGGGCCGCCCGGGTGCCCGGCGGCGGGTTCTCCGCCCGGGTGCCCGACGGCGGGCCGGTCCCGGTGCCCGGTGTCGCCCGGCTGTCCGCCGGATCCGGAGGCACAGCCGGAGCCGACCGCGGCGACCAGGAGCGCGGCCAGGACGGTGCAGACCGGCCGGTGCCCGCCGGGACTCCCTCCTCGTCCGGAATCGGGCGCGAACGATCCGCGCCATTTCGTGGTCATTTCTTCCTTTTGTCGTACAAGCTGCATGGCGCCGCATCCTGCCAGTACGTGATCGGCCCTCCGGCCCGACACCGCCACCGGGCCCGCCGGTCTACCCGGCTGGCTCACAATGGGGCAGGTGAACGCTCTCGCCCCGAACGACCCGTCCGCCGCCGGCCGGTCCGACACCCCCGACCCTTCCCCGAGCTCCCCCATCGCCGACCTCCTGGCCCTGCGCACCCCGGAGGGCACCGCGCTCCTGGACGAGCTGCGCTCGTACGACCCCTCCCAGGAACTCGCGATCGCCACCCGGCTGCGCCGCACCCACCCGGCCGCCCTGGTGTCGGCGGCCCTGGGACAGGCGCGGCTGCGGCAGCGGGCGGTGGCGAAGTTCGGCGCCGAGGACGCGTACCGGATGTTCTTCACGCCCAACGGCGTCGAGCAGGCGACCCGTACGTCGGTGGCCACCCATCGCGCGCGGCGGTTCGCGCAGACGGGCGCGGTGCGCGCCGTCGCCGACCTCTGCTGCGGGATCGGCGGCGACGCGATCGCGCTCGCACGGGCCGGTATCCGCGTGCTCGCCGTGGACCGCGACCCGCTGACCGCCGAGGTGGCCCGCGCCAACGCCGCCGTGCTGGGACTGGCCGAGCTGATCGAGGTGCGGTGCGCCGATGTCGCCGAGATCGACACCGCGCCGTACGACGCGGTCTTCGTCGACCCGGCCCGGCGCGGCGGAAGGGGCCGGATCTTCGACCCCGAGGCGTACTCGCCGCCGCTCTCCTGGGCGACCGGTGCCGCGCTGGCGGCCCCCCGCGCCGCGCTGAAGATCGCTCCGGGCATCCCGCACGAGGCGATCCCGGCACAGGCGGAGGCCGAGTGGATCTCGGACGGCGGGGACGTGAAGGAGGCGGTGCTCTGGTTCGGCGAGGGCTTCGCGGCCGGCTCGTACCGCGCCACCGTACTGCCGGCCGGGGCCACCCTGTGGTCCGGGGCCCCGCTGCCCGCCCCGCCCGTCGGCCCGGTCGGCCGCTATCTGTACGAGCCTGACGGCGCCGTCATCCGCGCCCATCTGGTCGCCGACGTCGTCGCGCGGTGCGAGGGCCGACTGCTCGACGAGACCATCGCGTACATCACGAGCGACCAGCCGTACGAGTCCCCGTACACCTCCGGGTACGAGATCACCGACCAGCTGCCGTTCAACATGAAGAAGCTGAAGGCGCTGCTGCGGGAGCGGAAGGTGGGCGTCCTGACCGTGAAGAAGCGCGGCTCGGCGGTCGAACCGGAGGAGCTGCGCCGCCGGATGAAGCTCCAGGGGCCGAACTCCGCGACGGTCTTCCTGACCCGGGTGGCCGGAGCGCCGACGATGCTGATCGGCCACCCGCTGACCGGCCCGGCCTGAAGGGCCCGGCGGCCGGTCGGTCGAGGTCGGTCAGGTCCTCCGCGTACACCTGCGAGAGCGGCTGAGGGCCCACGTACTGCCGGCAGTTGCACTGTCCCGTCCGCTCATGGCACTTGCCCTGCTTGTCGCGCTCGGCGAGATGGTGCGTACAGCCGCTGACCGGCTCAGGTGGCCTGTTCGCCGCTGCGAGGGCCAGCCGCTCCTGCTTGGGCCTGAGCAGTTCCAGCTTGCGGTCGTGCCGGTTGCGCAGTGCCGCACGGACGTTGTCGACGGCCCATCCGAAGCCGCCCGTCCAGAAGATGATGAGCACCCACCAGTACCACTCCATGTCGCCCTTCCCGACGTGACCCCCTGGGTCACGTCAGGACAGGTCCGCGGTCAGCGGTGGGCACCGCCCCCGACGGAGAACAGCGGCTCCGGAGCGGGCGCCCCGGCCAGGACGCGCAGCACCCAGCGCCGGTGGGCGAACGCCTTGACGAGGCCGATGAGTCCGACGATCCAGCCGGTCAGCCCGAGCCCCATGACCAGGACGGCCAGGCCGTAGGCGTTTCCGTCCAGCACGCCACTGGCCGGGACGGCGAAGCAGGCGTACAGCCCGGCCGCGCAGAGCCCGAAGGACATCAGCAGCCACGCGAGGGAGGCACCCGGCATCCGCAGCACCGCGTCACGTGCCGGATCGCGGTCCAGGGCGCCCCAGGCGTCGAGCAGTCGGCGGATCCTGCGGTCCCGGCGCAGGCCGATGACGACGAGGACGACCGCGGGCACCATGCAACAGGCGCCCATCGCGGCGAGGAGCACGCCGATCCCGGCGCTGATGACGTCGTACGACTCCTCGAAGGTGATGAACGCCGAGCCCACCAGCAGCCAGCCGAGCGCGCAGAGCGCTCCCCACATCCACAGCATGGCCAGCCGGCCCGGTGAGACATGCGCCTTCACCAACGCACCGAGCACTGCGGCCCGGTCGGTCAGCAGGGCCTCCCGGTCGGGCCAGGAACGTATCTCCACGGGCGGTGGCGGCGGCGGCAGTTGTGCGCGACGAGACATGGGGCAGACCCTACCGACCGGTGCGCCGGCTCAGGCGCTGCGCAGCGCCTGAGGGTCCGGCCTGCGCATGCCCGTCATCGCCTTCATGGCCCGTGGCCCGACCTCGGCCGGGTCCGGGTCGAAGAGCGCCTCGTCGAGCCCGCGATGCACGATCTGCCAGGACAGGGCGTGCTTGCCCTTGAGCCAGGAGGGTGGACCCGTCCGGCGGCCGGAGCTCATCGGCCGTCGCGGTCCGGATGTCCGGCCCGGTCCAGGAGCATCGCCCGTTCCCGTTCGTTGCGGGTCAGTCCGGCCGCCCGCAGGAACTCCGCCCGCGCCTCGTCCTCGCGGCCCGTCCTGGCCAGCAGGTCGCCACGGACGCTGGGCAGCAGGTGGTAGTCCCTGAGCGCCGGGTCGTCCGCCAGCGCGTCGGCCAGGGCCAGGCCGGCTTCCGGGCCGCGCGCCATGGAGACCGCCACGGCCCGGTTCAGTTCGACGACCGGGGAGGGCGCGATCGCGGCGAGGCGGTCGTAGAGGGCGGCGATGGTGGTCCAGTCGGTGTCCGCGTACGCAGGCGCCCGCGCGTGGCAGGCGGCGATCGCGGCCTGCACGGTGTACGGGCCGAGCCCGGCGCCCTCCCCGGTCGCCGCCACGGCCCGCTCCAGGGCCGCGACCCCGCGCCGCACCAGCAGATGGTCCCACCGGGCCCGGTTCTGGTCGGCGAGCAGCACCGGTGCGCCGTCCGGCGCGGTCCTGGCGGCGGTGCGCGACGCCTGGAGTTCCAGCAGCGCGACCAGTCCGTGGACCTCGGGCTCCCGCTCCATGAGCCCGGCGAGCACCCGGGCCAGCCGCAGCGCGTCCTCGCAGAGCGCCGGGCGCAGCCAGTCCTCGCCCGCGGTCGCCGCGTACCCCTCGTTGAAGATCAGGTAGATCACTTCGAGCACGGAGCCGAGGCGGGCGGCGCGCTCCGGGCCGTACGGCACCTCGAAGGGGATGCCCTCGCGGCCCAGGGTCCGTTTCGCCCGGACGATGCGCTGGGCGACGGTCGGTTCGGGGGCCAGGAACGCGCGGGCGATCTCGTCGGTGGTGAGGCCGCCGAGCAGCCGCAGGGTGAGGGCGATCCGGGCCTCGGTGGAGAGCACCGGGTGGCAGGCGGTGAAGATCAGCCGGAGGAGGTCGTCGTCGATGTCGTCCGCCCCGGCGGGCTCGGGCGGCGGCACGTCGTCGAGGGCCCGTCCCACCTCGGCCAGCTTGCGCGCGTACGTCTCCCTGCGGCGTACGAGATCGATCGCGCGGTGTCGGGCGGTGGCCATGAGCCAGGCGCCCGGCCGTTCCGGGACGCCTGACTCCGGCCACTGCTCCAGCGCGGCCACCAGAGCGTCCTGCGCGAGCTCCTCGGCGATGGAGACGTCGCGCACGATGCGGGTGACGCCCGCGATGATCCGCGCGGACTCGATCCTGAAGACCGCTTCGACCGCCGCGGTCGTGCTTGCTGCCGTCATGACCACTCATCACAGCAGCCGTGCCGGGCCGCGGCAAGCGCCGGTCAGGCGCCCAGGGTGGCCTCGTCGATCTGGCGGACCTCGGAGGTCACGGTCCAGCTCTCCGGGTGGGTCCGCAGGAAGCGCCGGGTCCATTCCAGGGCCTCCTCCTTGTCCTTGACCTGGAGGATGGCGTAGCCGCCGACGACCTCCTTGGTCTCGGTGAAGGGCCCGTCGGTGTACGTGAGCTTCCCGCCGGACCAGGTGACCCTGGTCCCCTGGGAGGTGGGGGTGAGTCCGGCCGTCTCCAGCATGACGCCCGCCTTGGTGATCTCCTCGAACAGTGCGCCCATGCGCTGCTCGAACTCGGGGTCCGGGGCGTCGAAGGCGTTCTGCTCGTCGATGCGGATCAGCGACATGAAGCGCGGCATGGTGACTCCTACGGTCGGTCGGGCGGGGGCTTTCCCCGCCTCTCACCCTTGCGTCGAACGGGATCCGGCCGGATCGACAGCTCCCCGGGAATTCTTCTGAGAATTTTCCGGCCCGGCCACCGGAACGGTCTCCGAAACGGAATCCGGAGCGGCCACCGGCGCCGTCTCCTGAGCAATTTCCGGGCCGGTCTCCCGAGCGGTCACATAGGCAGTCCCGGGGCCGGTCGCCGGGGCCGTCTCCGAGGCCGTCTCCGGGGCGGTCCGCCCGCGTCCCGGGAGCAGCACCAGGGCCACCAGCGCCGCGACGGCGAGCAGCCCGGCGCAGACCCAGAACGCCGCAGCGTACCCGGCCGCCAGGTCGGCCGGACGGTCCCCGCCGCCGGTGACCCGGGCGGCGACGGTGACCAGGACCGCGAGACCCAGCGAGCCGCCCACCTGGCGGGCACTGTTCAGCAGCCCGGAGGCCATGCCCGTCTCCTCGGGCGTCACATCGGTCGTGGCCGCCGTGCCGAGCGGTACGAAGCACATCCCGATACCGAGGCTGCAGACCAGGGACGGGCCGAGGATCGAGTACAGGAAGCCGCCGTCCGCCCGCGCCGTCGCCGCGAACCCGGCCAGGCCGAGCGCGGCCAGGAAGCCGCCGAGCGCCAGCAGCCGCCCGGTGCCGAGCGCGGCGACCGTACGGGTGGCGACGACCGAGCCGGTGAGGACGCCCGCCGTGAACGGCAGGAACGCGACACCGGCGGCGGTCGGCCCGTAGTCGAGCACCTGCTGCATGTAGAGCGAGACGAAGTAGAACGCGGCGAACTGCCCGGAACTCAGCAGCAGGCAGAAGAGATTGGCGGTCAGGACCGGCCGCGCCTTCAGCAGTCCGGGACGCAGCAGCGGAGTACGGGCCCGCAGCTCCACGACGACGAAGACGGCCAGCAGCAGCACGGCGGCGCCGAGCGTGCCCAGCGTCGGGGCCGACCCCCATCCGTCGGTCGACGTCCGGACGAGTCCGAGGACCAGCAGCGTCGTGCCCACGGTGGCCAGCAGCGCTCCCGCCACGTCGAGCCGGCCATCGGTCCGGGGCGACTCGCCCCGCAGCCCGCTGCGCACGGCCCCCACCAGCGCGAACCCCACGATCGGCACGTTCACCAGCATCACCGCGCGCCAGCCCGCCGCGTCGGTGAGCACCCCGCCCGCCAGCACGCCCACCGCCCCGCCCGCCGCGCCCGCCATGCCCCACAGCCCCAGGGCGCGGGAGCGGGCGGGCCCGGCCGGGAAGGCCAGGGCGATCAGGGCGAAGGCGACCGGGGCGAGCGCGGCGGCGCCGATCCCCTGCACCGCCCGCGCGGCGATCAGCCCGCCGGGGGACCGGGCGAGCCCGCCCGCCAGGCTCGCCACGCCGAACAGCACCAGGCCCGCCGTCAGGATCCGGCGGCTGCCGAGCAGATCGGCGAGCCGCCCGCCGAGCATCAGCAGCCCGCCGAAGGCCAGTGCGTAGGCGTTCACCACCCACAGCAGCCCCTGGGGTGTGAAGCCGAGATCGCCGCGCATGTCCGGCAGCGCCACATTCACCACCGACACGTCCAACGCCACCATGAACTGCACGGCGAGAGCCACCACCAGCAGCCACCGTGTGTGCCATGACTGATCGTTCACGACGTCCCCTTCCCTCGCGGTCATCCGGTCGAATCATTACTATACGCGTATAGAAATTGCATGCGAGGGGACCGGGGAAGGAGCGGGAGCAGCGGTACGGGGGGACAATGCCGAGGTGGCAGGGACAGAGAAGAAGCAGGCTCCGGCGAAGAAGGTGCCCATAAAGAAGGCGCCTGCGAAGAAGCAGGCGCCGGCAAAACGATCCGTGGGGCGGCCACGCAGGCTCGATCCGGACGCGATGGTCGCCACCGCGCGGCGCATCATCGAGGAAGAGGGCGTGGACGCCCTGAGCATGCGGCGGGTGGCGAAGGAGCTCGGCTCCACCCCGATGGCGCTCTACCACTACGTGCAGGACAAGGACGAGCTGCTGATGCTCACCCTGTCCGGCACCGCGGCCGCCTTCCCCCGCCCCGAGCTGCCCGAGGACCCTCGCGAGCGGCTGCTCGCCGTCGCCGTGCACATGCACGGCATCCTGGCCCGGCTCCCCTGGGTCCTGGACGTCCTGGCGCTGGGCGAGCTGACCGACCGGAACGCGCTGTGGATGGTCGAGGAGATCATCGACTCGGCGCTCGCCTGCGGCCTCTCCCCCGCCCAGGCGGTACGCGCGTACCGGACGATCTGGAGCTACGTCTACGGCGACCTGGTCTTCCGCCGGGCCGCCGAGCGCCGCGCACAGAACCCGCCGAACAGGCGCTGGTTCCCCGAGATGGTGACCGAGCAGGACGCGGCGACGCTGCCCCGGCTCGTCGCGATCAAGGACGAGTGGCGGGCGTACGCCGCCGACTACGAGGTGGCGGACGAGCTCGACGCGATCGTCCGGGGCCTGATCGACCGGGGAACCGCCACCGGCTGAGGGGCCGGTCAGTCGGCGTCGGGGCCGGTGTCCTCCAGGGACTCGAAGCGCCAACGGTGCACCGGGCGGGTGATCAGCTCGGCGTCCGGTTCGGGGAGTTCGGGCAGCTCGTCGCCGTACTCACCCGCCCACCAGGTGATGACCAGGACCCGGTCCTGCGGGGCGCGCAGCAGCTCGCGGCGGAGCGGCTCGCGGGCCAGCTCGCCCGAACGGGCCCGCGCCCACTCCAGGAGTTCGGCGCCCCGGCCGGCCACGGCGCGGGCCTCCCACATGAGTGCGACGGTCATGAGTAGAGGTTGTCCTTGCTGATCTCGTGGACGTGGTCGTGGTCGTGGGCGCCCGGCACGTGGGTGTCGGTCACCGGCAGCGAGGAGTCCGCGGACAGCTCCAGGTCGGAGGCCGGCCTGCCCCGGGCCACCATCTCCGCGCCCAGCGCCGCGACCATCGCGCCGTTGTCCGTGCACAGCCCGGGGCGCGGCACCCGCAGCCGGATGCCGGCCCGCTCGCACCGGTCCTCGGCCAGCGCCCGCAACCGCGAGTTGGCCGCCACACCGCCGCCGATCATCAGGTGGTCGACCCCCTCGTCCTTGCAGGCCCGGACGGCCTTGCGGGTGAGCACGTCCACGACGGCCTCCTGGAAGGACGCCGCCACGTCCCGTACCGGCACCTCCTCGCCCGCCGCCCGCTTGGCCTCGATCCAGCGGGCCACCGAGGTCTTCAGACCGGAGAAGGAGAAGTCGTAGGCGGGATCGCGCGAGCCGGTGAGCCCGCGCGGGAACGCGATCGCGGCCGGGTCGCCCTCCTTCGCCAGCCGGTCGATGACCGGGCCGCCGGGGAAACCGAGGTCCAGCACCCGGGCGATCTTGTCGAAGGCCTCGCCCGCCGCGTCGTCGATGGTCGCGCCCAGCGGCCGTACGTCGTTGGTGATGTCCGGCGCGAGCAGCAGCGAGGAGTGGCCGCCGCTGACCAGCAGCGCCATCGTCGGCTCGGGCAGCGGGCCGTGCTCCAGCTGGTCCACGCAGATGTGCGAGGCGAGGTGGTTCACCCCGTAGAGCGGCTTGTTCAGCGCGTACGCGTACGCCTTCGCCGCCGATACGCCGACCAGCAGCGCGCCCGCGAGCCCGGGGCCCGCGGTGACGGAGATGCCGTCGAGGTCGCGGGCGCTGATCCCGGCCTCCTTCAGGGCGCGCTCGATGGTGGGGACCATCGCCTCCAGATGGGCGCGGGAGGCGATCTCCGGGACGACGCCGCCGAAGCGGGCGTGCGTATCGACGCTGGACGCGACGGCGTCGGCGAGCAGCGTCGTACCCCGGACGATGCCGACACCGGTCTCGTCGCAGGAGGTCTCGATGCCGAGTACGAGCGGTTCGTCAGCCATCAGTCAGTCTCTGTTTCCTGTACGTGTTCTTGCACGTGTTCTTGTACGTGTTCTTGTACGTGGAGGCGCATGACGAGTGCGTCGATGTTGCCCGGCTGGTAGTAGCCGCGGCGGAAGCCGATCGGTTCGAAGCCGAAGCGTTCGTAGAGCTTCTGGGCCCGGGTGTTGTCGACGCGGACTTCGAGCAGCACCTCGGCGCACTCGAAGGCCGTGGCGTGCTTCAGCAGGTCGGTGAGGAGCACGGAGCCGAGACCGCCGCCCCAGTGGTCGCGGGTGACCCCGATCGTCTGCACATCGGCGAGGTCACCGGCCGCGGCAAGGCCCGCGTAGCCGACGATCCGGCCGGTGGCGGGGTCCTCCGCGACCACATAGCGGCGGGTGGCTCGGGGGCCGCGGGAGTGCGCCAGCTCGGACCAGAACATGCCGGCCGACCAGGCGTCCTCCGGGAACAGCTCGTGTTCGAGTTCCAGCACCGGATCGATGTCCCACCAGCGCATCTCGCGCAGAACGGCAGTCGTGCTCGTCACTTCGGGGTGACCACCTTGTAGTTCTTCGGCACCTGGGCGTCGGGCCTGCGGAGGTAGAGCGGCTGCGGCGGCAGCAGCTCCGCGCCCGCGGCGAGCCGCTCGGCGGCGAGGGCGGCCAGGGCGCCGGCGCTGACGTGCTCGGGCTCCCGGGCGTCCGGGAACGCCTCGGGGTAGAGCACCGCGCCCGCGCCGACGACGGGGAGCCCGGCGAGCTGTCCGGCGATGTCGGCGGGCCGGTCGACGGCGGGCCCGGTGACTCGGGTGCGCGGGTCGTCGTACCTCGCCCAGTAGACCTCCTTGCGGCGGGCGTCCGTCGCGACGGCGAACGGGCCCTGGAGCCCGGCCCGGCCCGCGGCGTACGCGAGACCGTCCAGGGTGCACAGCCCGTGCACGGGGACGGAGAGGGCGGAGCCGAAGGTCGCGGCGGTGACCAGGCCGACCCGGAGCCCGGTGTACGGTCCGGGGCCGACGCCGACGACCACGTCCGTCACGGCGTCGAGTTTCACACCGGCCTCGGCGAGCACCCGGTCGACGGCGGGCAGCAGCAGCTCCCCGTGCCTTCGGGCGTCGACCTGTCCGGACTCGGCGACGACGGAGGTCCCGTCGTGAAGGGCGACGGTGACGGCGGGGGTGGCGGTATCCACGGCGAGCAAGAGCACGCAAACAGCCTACGGCTCCGCCGACGGGGGCACGGCGCCCCGTACGGCGTCCCGGCCCGACCGGTCCCGGCTGCTACCGTCACCGTGCACACGCGGGTACGACGTAAACGCTAAACGCTTGTACGACATACGGAAGCGAAAGGGGCGCGCACGGTGTCTAGGGGCAGCTCGGGAATCGTGGCCGGGCTCACTGCGGCGGCGCTCGTCGCCGTCGGCGTCCTGGCCTTCCAGGCATCGGCCAACGCCCCCGACAGCGTCGCGGCCCCCAGGCCGAAGCCTTCCGCCACCGCCACCGAGCGCGCGAAGCCGAAGGAGAAGTCGCGCCCGGTCGCGCTCCCCGTAGACTCCGGCACCGGGAAGCGGGTCGTGTACGCGCTGGAGGACCGCCGGGTGTGGCTCGTCGACGCGGACGGGAAGGCGACCCGGACCTTCGAGGTCATGCCGAGCACACTGAATCCGCTCCCCGGCACCTATCGGGTGAACACCCCGCGCACGGGAGCCCCCACCAAGGGCTCGGACGGCGTGATGATCGAGCACGTGGTGCGGTTCGCGATGGTGGACAACGTCGCCGTGGGCTTCAGCGCTGCGGTGGACGGCTCGATGGAGAGCCCGGACCCGACGCTGAAGACGGGTGGCGTGCGGATGTCCCGGGCCGACGGGGACGCGATGTGGGACTTCGCGCTGGTGGGCACGAAGGTGGTCGTCCTTCCCTGAGGGCCGTCCCGCGGTCAGGACGCCCTGGGCTCGGGAAGGCCGGATCCGGATCCGGAGCCGGGGGCGGCCGGATCTCCGTCGCCCTCGTCCTCGTCCTCTTCCGCGGGCGGTGGCGGCGTGGAGACCGCCGTGGCCGCGGCACAGGCTGCCAGCAGGTCCTTCATCGACGGCGGCGGCACTTCACGTTCGGCGGACATCGCCATGGATGCCTCCTGAGGCTCCGGTGGAAGGCGTGGTTAGGCACGCCTGACCAGCTCTCGCCATCCATGTGACCACGCCCGCACCGCCCGGCGCAAGAATTTGCCGACAGCCTGTCGGAATCCGGCCGCGCGGTCAGACCTCGCGCAGTCCCGCCCAGCGCGCGCCGATCCCGACCAGCGTCACCTCGCGCCGCTCCTCGTCCGTGTCGCCGACCGCGCGGTCGATCACCACCTGCAGCCGGTCGTCCGAGAGCTCCTCGACCTTGCCGTCGCCCCACTCCACGACCACCACCGACTCGGGCAGCGACACATCGAGGTCCAGGTCCTCCATCTCGTCGAGCCCGCCGCCCAGGCGGTACGCGTCGACGTGGACCAGCGCCGGACCGCCGGTCAGCGACGGGTGGACACGGGCGATCACGAAGGTGGGGGACGTCACCGCGCCGCGCACTCCGAGGCCCTCGCCGAGGCCCCGGGTCAGCGTCGTCTTCCCGGCGCCGAGCTCGCCGGTGAGCATCACGAGGTCGCCGGGCCGCAGGATCGCGGCGATCCGGCGGCCGAGCGCCTGCATCTCTTCGGGGGACTCGACGGCCAGGCTCAAGGTGACGGTGCCCGGCGCGGCACCCTCGGTGGCCTCAGTCGCCAGGCTGTTGTGCGGTGCTTCCATGTCCGCCAACGTTAGCCGCTGCCGGCACCGCCCCGACGCGTACCAGCAGGTCCGCCAGTCGGTCCGTGACCGTCTCGGGGTGCTCCAGCATCACCAGATGACCGCCGTCCGGGACGATGACCAGCTCCGCCTCCGGGAGCTGGTCCGCGATGGTCTCGCTGTGCGAGCTGGGCGTCACCAGGTCCTTGTCGCCCGCCAGGATCAGCACCGGGAGGTCACGGAAGGCGGGCAGGGCGTGACTCTTGTCGTGTTCGGTGAAGGCCGGGTAGAACTCGGCGACCACATCGATCGGAGTGGATTCGATGAGCCGCTCGGCGAACCGTTCGACCGCCGGGTCCACGTCCCGCGAACCGAACGAGTACCGCTTGATCAGCCCGGCGAAGAGGTCGGCGGTCGCCCGGCGGCCCCGTTCCACCAGCTCGGCCTGGGAGCCGAGCGCTCTGAGCACCCCGGGCAGCACCCGGCGGACCGCGTTCACGCCCGCGACCGGCAGCCCGAAACTGACCTCGCCGAGCTTCCCGCTGGATGTGCCGACGAAGGCCACGGAGGCGACGCGGTCCCGGATGAGCTGGGGGTACTGCTCGGCGAGCGCCATCATCGTCATGCCGCCCATCGAGTGCCCGACCAGCACCAGCCTGCCCTCGGGTGCCGCCGCGTCGATCACCGCCTTCAGGTCTCGGCCGAGCTGGTCGATGCCGACCGCCACCCCGTCCGCCTGGGCCCGGCCCCGCTCGGAGCGGCCGTGGCTGCGCTGGTCCCAGTGGACGGTGCGCACCAGCCCGCGCAGCGCCGCCCGCTGGAAGTGCCAGGAGTCCTGGCTGAGGCAGTAGCCGTGGCTGAAGACCACGGTGACCGGCGCGGGATCCTTGCGGCCGAAGAGCCTGCGGCGGCGCGTGCCGGAGCCGGCCGCCTCACCACCGCCCGCGGCGGTCCCCGCGGCGCCGGCCGGTTCGACCTCGTCGACCTCGTAGTACAGCTCGGTGCCGTCGTCGGCGGTGGCCCGGCCCGGCAGTCCGCGCAGCGAGCCGTACGGCCCGGTGGCGTCCAGGGCCAGCATGGCCTTTCTGCGCATGCCCCGGCCGACGGTGAGCCGCTCGACCGCGACGCCTGCCGCCGCACCCGCCGCGATCACGCCTATGGCCGCTCCGGCGATACCCGCCCGGCGCCAGCCGACCGCCGTAGCAGCCGTCGTCACCGCGTCCCCCGCGCTGATCTCGCTCACCCTGCCGCGCTCCTCGTCGGTCGTATCCGTCAGGTCAGGGCCGGTCTGTTCCGGTCCTGATCAGATCGTGCCTGGTCAGCGATGCACGATCGGTCAGGACTCGGCCGGGCTCGCGTGCAGGTGCACGCGCGGTACGCGGGTGCTGATCCGGGTGACGATCTCGTACGCGATCGTGCCGGCGGCCTGCGCCCAGTCCTCGGCGCTCGGCTCGCCCCGGTCCCCCGGGCCGAAGAGCACCGCCTCGCTGCCGACCTCGACCTCGTCCCCGTCGAGGTCGACGACGAACTGGTCCATGGCCACCCGGCCGGCGATCCGCCGGATGGCGCCGCCGACCAGGACCGGGGCGCTTCCGGAGGCGTGGCGCGGGATGCCGTCCGCGTAGCCGACCGGCACCAGGCCCAGGGTGGTCTCGGCGGAGGTCGTGTAGTGGTGGCCGTAGCTGATCCCGTGACCGGCCGGCACCTGCTTGACCAGGGCGACCGATGCGACGAGCGTCATGACGGGGCGCAGCCCGAAGTCGGCCGGGGTGCCCAGCTCGGGGCTGGGCGAGATGCCGTACATCGCGATCCCGGTCCGCACCAGGTCGAAGTGCGCCTCGGGGATCGTCAGCGCCGCCGGGGAGTTGGCCATGTGGCGCACCTCGGGGTCGACGCCCTCCTTCTCCGCGTGCGCCACCATGTCCTGGAACAAGGCCAGCTGGGCTGCGATGGAGGGGTGGCCGGGCTCGTCGGCGCAGGCGAAGTGGGACCACAGGCCGGTGATCCGGACGGTGCCCGCGTCCTCGGCGGCGCGGGCGGCGGCGACCAGCTCCGGCCAGTCGGCGGGCTGGCAGCCGTTGCGCCCGAGGCCGGTGTCGGCCTTGAGCTGGATCCGGGCCGGGATGCCCGCCTCCGTGGCCGCGGCGACGGCCTCGCGCAGAGCCCACATCCCGCTCACCGACACATCGATGTCGGCCTCGATCGCCTCGCGCCAGGGGCCGCCCGGGGTCCACAGCCAGCACATCACCCGGCCGCCGAGCCCGGCCTCCCGCAGAGCGAGCGCCTCCTGCGGCGTGGCGGTGCCCAGCCAGGTCGCCCCGGCCTCCAGCGCGGCGCGGGCACAGGGCACCGCCCCGTGCCCGTACCCGTCGGATTTGACGACGGCCATGAGTTGCGCGCTGCCCGCCCGCGCGCGCAGCGTTCGCACGTTGGCACGCAGTGCGGCGAGGTCGATCTCGGCTCGGGCTCTCAAGGACGCTGTCTCGTTCATCGCGCCCAGTCTCTCAGAGGCGTACGGCAGGGTCCTCGGGCGGCAGGGCGCCCCGGAGGCTGTCGGGGTGACCTCTCAGTGCCGGCGCAGCTCGTGTTCCAGCTGGTCGACGATGACCGGGACATGGCTGTGCGGTACGTCCTTGACGGCGGTGACCAGGGTCACCGGGCCGCCCGCGCGGACCAGTTCGACCAGTTCACGGACGGCCGCCGTGTGGACGGGGTCGGCCAGTTCGGTGCGGTAGCGCTCGACGAACTCGTCGTAGCGGGTCCCGGTGCGGTTCTCGTGGTACCAGTCGCGGAGCTCGTTCGACGGGGTGATGTCCTTGAGCCACTTGTCGATCGCGGCCCTCTCCTTGGATTTGCCGCGCGGCCAGAGCCGGTCGACGAGCACGCGGGTGCCGTCGCCGTCCTCCTTCGGCTCGTACACCCGGCGTACGCGTACCTCGCTGCTGCCCACGATCGGCCCTCCTGTCGGCTGCGGTCGATCCCCGCTGCGCCCAGGATCACTCAGGCCCGTACGTCCCGCCACGCCACCGGGATCGCCTCCGCGACGTCCTGCGCGGCGACGGGCGAGCCGTCGGATGCATGGCGGGCGGCGAGTCCGTGCAGATGGGCGCCGGCCGACGCGGCGTCGCGCGGGGCGAGGCCCGCGGCCAGCAGGGAGCCGGTCAGCCCGGAGAGGACGTCGCCGCTGCCTGCCGTGGCCAGCCAGGAGGTGCCGGTGGGATTGACCCGTACGGGAGTGGCCGGGTCGTCGGTGGCGACCAGGGTCGTCGAGCCCTTGAGCAGGACCGTGGCGCGGTAGCGGACGGCCAGTTCCCGTACGGCGGCGAGCCGCCCCGCCTCGACCTCTTCGCGCGGGACGCCGAGCAGCGCGGCGGCCTCGCCGGCGTGCGGGGTGAGGACGGTCGGGGCGGTGCGCGCGCGCAGGGCGGCGGCGTCCAGCAGCCGCAACCCGTCCGCGTCCACCAGGACCGCGACGTCCGCCGCCAGCACGTCCCGGACCGCCTCCGCGGCCTTTGCACCGTCACCGAGTCCGGGCCCGACGACCCAGGCCTGCACCCGCCCGGCCTTCGACGGCGGCCCCGCGTGGACCAGTGTCTCGGGGTGACGGGCGATCACCGCGTCCGCGCCCGGACCGACGTACCGCACCGCCCCCGCACCGCCCCGCAGCGCCCCGGACACGGCCAGCACCGCCGCGCCCGGGTAGCGCGCGGAACCGGCGACGACGCCGACGACCCCGCGACGGTACTTGTCGCTCTCGGCGCCGGGGACGGGCAGCAGGGCTGCGAGGTCCGCGTACTGGAGCGCCTCCAGCTCGGGTACGTCCGGCAGTTCGGGCCCGAGCCCGATGTCGACGAGGTGCAGCGCACCGGCCCGTTCGGCGGCGGGATCGACGAGCAGGCCCGGCTTGTACGTGCCGAAGGTGACGGTCACATCGGCGCGCACCGCGTCCCCGAGCACCTCGCCGGTGCCGGCCTCGACCCCGCTGGGCAGGTCGACGGCGACGAGCGGCGCGCCGGTCGCCGCGAAGGCCCGCACCAGCTCGGCGGCGCCCGGACGCAGCCCGCCCCGGCCGCCGATGCCGGTGATCCCGTCCACCACGAGATCGATGTGGCCGCCCCAGACGTCCGCGCCCTCCGCGATCCGCCCGCCGGCCGCGAGCAGGGCCGCGAGGCCGCTCTCGTGGGCGCGGTCCGGCGAGGTGAGCACGGCGCGCACACCGGCGCCCCGGCGGGCGAGCCGGGCGCCCGCGTACAGCGCGTCGCCCCCGTTGTCGCCGCTGCCGACGAGGAGGACGACCCGGGACCCGTACACCCGACCGCGCCGCCGCAGCACGTCGACGCAGGCCGCGGCAAGGCCGGCGGCGGCGCGCTGCATCAGCGCGCCCTCGGGCAGCCTGGACATCAGGGCCCGCTCGGCGGCCCGTACGGTCTCGACGCTGTAGGCGCTGCGCATGTGCTCAACCCTCCGCGATCACCACGGCCGACGCCACCCCCGCGTCGTGGCTGAGCGACACGTGCCAGTGCCGCACGCCCAGCTCGGCGGCGCGGGCGGCGACGGTGCCGCGGACCCGCAGCCGGGGCTGCCCGCTGTCCTCGACGTACACCTCGGCGTCCGTCCAGAGCAGTCCGGCGGGCGCGCCGAGCGCCTTCGCGAGGGCCTCCTTCGCGGCGAACCTGGCGGCGAGCGAGGCGATACCGCGCCGCTCACCGCTGGGCAGCATCAACTCCGTTTCCACGAAGAGCCGTTCGGCCATCTGCGGCGTACGCTCCAGCGCCGCGTCGAACCGTTCGATCTCGGCCACGTCGATCCCGACCCCGATGATCACGCGTGTTCCCTCATCCCTCGCTACTCCACGGTCACGGACTTCGCCAGATTGCGCGGCTGGTCCACGTCGTTGCCGCGGGCCGTCGCCAGTTCGCAGGCGAATACCTGCAACGGCACGGTCGACACCAGCGGCTGAAGAAGCGTAGGCGTAACGGGAATCCGGATCAGGTGGTCGGCGTACGGGACGACCGCCTCGTCGCCCTCCTCGGCGATGACGACGGTACGGGCGCCGCGGGCCCGGATCTCCTGGATGTTCGACACGACCTTGTCGTGCAGCAGCGACCGGCCGCGCGGCGACGGCACCACCACCACGACCGGGAGGCCGTCCTCGATGAGCGCGATCGGGCCGTGCTTGAGCTCGCCGGCGGCGAAGCCCTCGGCGTGCATGTACGCGAGCTCCTTGAGCTTCAGGGCGCCTTCCAGCGCCACCGGATAGCCGACATGGCGGCCGAGGAAGAGCACGGTGTCGTGACCGGCGAGGGAGCGGGCGAGTTCGCGTACCGGCTCCATGGTTCCCAGGACACGTTCGACGGCGCCGGAGATCTCGGAGAGCTGGCGGATGACGGTGCGGATCTCGTCGCCCCACTTCGTCCCGCGGATCTGTCCGAGGTACAGGGCGACGAGGTAGCAGGCGACCAGCTGGGTGAGGAAGGCCTTGGTGGAGGCGACGGCGACCTCGGGGCCGGCGTGCGTGTAGAGCACGGCGTCGGACTCGCGGGGGATGGTGGAGCCGTTCGTGTTGCAGATGGCGAGGACCTTGGCGCCCTGTTCGCGGGCGTGCCGCAGGGCCATCAGGGTGTCCATCGTCTCGCCGGACTGCGAGATCGCGACGACCAGGGTGCGCTGGTCGAGGATCGGGTCGCGGTAGCGGAACTCGCTGGCCAGCTCGGTCTCGCAGGGGATGCGGGTCCAGTGCTCGATGGCGTACTTGGCGATCATCCCGGAGTGGAAGGCGGTGCCGCAGGCCACGATGACGACCTTGTCGACCTCGCGCAGTTCGTGCGGCGGGATGCGTACCTCGTCGAGGCGGAGCGAGCCCGAGCCGTCGATCCGGCCGAGGAGCGTGTCGGCGACGGCCCTGGGCTGTTCGGCGATCTCCTTGAGCATGAAGTAGTCGTGGCCGCCCTTCTCGGCGGCGGAGACGTCCCAGTCCACGTGGTACGTGCGGACCTCGGCGGGCCGCCCGTCGAAGTCGGTGACGGTGACCCCCTCGCGGCGCAGCTCGACCACCTGGTCCTGGCCCAGCTCGATCGCGGAGCGGGTGTGCGCGATGAACGCGGCGACGTCGGAGGCCAGGAACGACTCGTCCTCCCCCAGCCCCACCACGAGCGGCGAGTTGCGCCGGGCCCCGACCACGGTGCCGGGCGCGTCCGCGTGCACGGCGACGAGGGTGAAGGCGCCCTCCAGCCGACGGCAGACCTGCCGCATCGCCTCCGCCGGGTCGGCGCAGGAGGAGAACGCCTCGGCCAGCAGATGCGCGACGACCTCGGTGTCGGTCTCGGAGGCCAGCTCGTGGCCGCGCTCGGCGAGTTCGGCGCGCAGAGCGGCGAAGTTCTCGATGATCCCGTTGTGCACGACGGCGACGCGGCCCGCGTTGTCGAGGTGCGGGTGGGCGTTGGTGTCGGTGGGGGCGCCGTGGGTGGCCCAGCGGGTGTGTCCGATCCCGGTGGTCCCGGCCGGCAGCGGCGCCTCGGCCAGTGCCTTCTCCAGATTGACGAGCTTGCCGGCCTTCTTGGCGGCGGCCAGGCCGCCGTCCGCGACCACGGCGAGGCCCGCCGAGTCGTAGCCCCGGTATTCGAGGCGCTTGAGACCCGCGACGACGACGTCCTGCGCCGACTGTCCACCGACGTAACCGACGATTCCGCACATACCGTTCCCTTCCTGGTCACCCGCCCCTCTTCTTCGCATCGTCGCAGAAGGCGAACGGGGCGGCAGGGAGGACGGCGTGGCGCGCGGCCGAGCGGGGAGGGGACCGGGGCGGCGTACGGGGTGAGCGCCCCGCATACCCTGTGAACCTTTCCGGCCGCGGCGGGGAACAAGGGGTGACACGCTCTCCCACCGAGACCCAGGAGCCGATGTGACCGGACCACCGGCCAGCCCCCGCGACGACGCCGAGGTCATCGCGCAGTCCCTGGAGGAGCCCGAGATATTCGCCGGTCTCTACGACCGTCACGCACCGGACATCCACCGCTATGCCGCCCGCCGCCTCGGGGAGGGTGCGGCGGACGACATCACGGCGGAGACCTTCCTCATCGCCTTCCGCTCCCGGCGCCGCTTCGACAGTTCCCGCCCCAGCGCCCGTCCCTGGCTGTACGGCATCGCCGCGAACCTGATCGGCAAGCACCGGCGCAGCGAGGAGCGCGGGCTGCGGGCCTTGGCCCGTACCGGTCAGGACCTGGTGGCCGCTTCCTGGAGCGACCGCTGCGACGACCGGATCGCCGCCCAGGCGCCCCTGGCGGTGGCGCTCGCCGCGCTCTCGCCGGGCGACCGCCATGTACTGCTGCTCGTCGCCTGGGCCGACCTCGGGTATCAGGAGGTCGCCGAGGCGCTGGGCATCCCGCTCGGGACCGTACGGTCCCGGCTCAACCGCGCCCGCCGCAAGGTCCGCGAGGCCCTCTGCCTGGACCCCTCGTTCACGCCCGACGCCATGGAGCTGACCCCGTCATGGACGAAATGACCCAGCTGCGCGAGTTCCGCGCGGACGCGCCCGTTCCCGGCCGCCAAGCGCTCGCCCCGGGCCGGCAGCGGCTCACCGAGGCCGCGGCATCGGGCCGACGCGTCCGGCGCCTGCGGGCGGACTGGCGTGTCGCCGCGGCCGGCGCCGCCGCGGCGATCACCGTGGCGGCGGTACTCGGCACCCAGCTCGGCGACGCCGCCGGGCCCGCGCGCTCCGGGCCCGCCTCGGCCGCCGGGACGCTGCGGCTGGACAGCCCGGCCGAGGTGCTGAACCGGGCCGCCGACGCGCTGGAGAAGCAGCCGGCCGGGCCGGAGCCGCGCGACGACCAGTGGATCTACACCAGGACGGTGCAGTCGGCCTCGCAGGCCTATCGGAACAACTCGCCCCGCGGCACCGTCACGTACGACCCCGACAGCTGGGTTCCGTACGACAACTCCGCCGCGGCCAGGAACGGCAAGGACTCCGACTACCGCACGGCACGCCAGGTATACCGGGCCGCGAACACGCTGCCCGACGACCCGGCACGGGTGCTGGCGCAGATCCGCTCCTTCTACCCGACCGGCGACACGGCCGAGAGCGCGCCCGAGGGCGAGGCGCAGCACAGCTTCCGCGCGATCGGGCTGATGGCCGAGGCGTACCCGGTCGCACCGGCCGCCCTCGCCCGGATCTACCGGGCCATGGCCACCATCCCCGGCGTGCGCGTCACCGACCACCTGGTGAAGGACGCGGCCGGCCGCGAGGCGATCGCCATCACCCGGAAGGAGGACGGCGGCCATGAGCAGCGGGAGATCCTGCTCGACCCGCACGACTTCAGCTACGCCGGAATGCGTTTCGTGGTGGCCGAGGACTACGCGTCCACGCTCTCCGACGGCAAGGTGGAGCGCCAGACGTTCACGTTCAAGGCGGGACAGATCCTCAACAGCGAAGCCCGGATCGAGGCCGCCGTCGTCGACGCCAAGGGCGAGAAGCCCTGAGGGCACGGTGCCGTGAACCGGGTGCGGTGTCCACTACAGAGGGGTGGACACCGGACCCCGCCGTCGGCCGGCATGACCGGTACTTCCGGTGCGAACGGGAGCGGGGACCGTGCGACGGAGGTGTCCACCGAATTCACCCCCGGCGGCGGCGCCAACCCCTGTCGCCCCCTACGTGATCGAGCCCACCCTCCACTCCGTCGGAAGTCCCGCAACAATGAACGCGTGATCACTTCGCCGCCACGGAGCACCCACCGACGCGCCGAGCCTGCGGCGACGCCGTACGTCGATCTGTCCCGCGCCGAGTGGAGCGCCCTGCGCGACAAGACACCGCTCCCGCTGACCGCCGACGAGGTGGAGCAGCTGCGCGGGCTCGGGGACGTCATCGACCTCGACGAGGTACGGGACGTCTACCTGCCGCTCTCCCGGCTCCTCAACCTCTACGTCCAGGCCACCTCCGGCCTGCGCGGCGCCCTGAACACCTTCCTCGGGGATGCGGGGGGCGGTCACGGCGAGCAGCGCGGCACCCCGTTCGTCATAGGCGTCGCGGGCAGCGTCGCGGTCGGCAAGTCCACCACCGCGCGCATCCTCCAGGCGCTGTTGGCCCGCTGGCCCGAGCACCCGCGCGTGGAGCTGGTGACCACGGACGGGTTCCTGCTGCCGATGAAGGAGCTCCGGGCCCGCGGCCTGATGTCGCGCAAGGGGTTCCCCGAGTCGTACGACCGGCGGGCCCTGACCCGGTTCGTCGCCGACATCAAGGCCGGCAAGGACGAGGTGACGGCGCCCGTCTACTCGCATCTGATCTACGACATCGTGCCGGACGAGCTGCTCACCGTACGCCGTCCCGACATCCTGATCGTCGAGGGGCTGAACGTGCTCCAGCCCGCGATGCCCGGCAAGGACGGCCGGACCAGGGTCGGTCTCGCCGACTACTTCGACTTCAGCGTGTACGTGGACGCGCGCACCGAGGACATCGAGAGCTGGTATCTCAACCGCTTCCGGAAGCTGCGCGCGACCGCCTTCCAGAACCCCTTCTCGTACTTCCGCCAGTACACCCAGGTCTCCGAGGAGGAGGCCATGGAGTACGCGGCGACGATGTGGCGGACCATCAACAAGCCCAATCTGGTGGAGAACGTCGCGCCCACCCGGGGCCGTGCCACGCTGGTGCTGCGCAAGGGCCCGGACCACAAGGTCCAGCGGCTGTCGCTGCGCAAACTCTGAGTCCGCGAGCCTTCTGGGAGTGGCCACGTGCTGCATCTGCGCCTGATCGTCCCCGCCGACCGCACGGAAGCGGTGCTGCACCTGCTGGACAGCACCCTCGGCACCACGCATCTCGTCGTGATGGCCGGAGCCGCCCGCGACCCGGCGGGTGACCTGGTGCTGTGCGACGTGGCCCGGGAGGCGGGTGACGAGCTGATCTCCGCGCTGCGCCGCCTCGGTATCGACAAGTCCGGCTCGATCACCGTCGAGAACATGGACCTGACGCTCTCCGCCCACGCCGACCAGGCCGAGGAGGACGCGCCGGGCGAGGGCGCGGACGCGGTGCTGTGGGAGGAGCTGACGGAGGCGACCCACGAGGAGTCGACGTTCAGCGTCACGTACGTGGCGTTCCTCACCGTCGCGGTGATGCTCGCCGCCTGCGGTGTGATGCTCGACAACGCGATCCTGATCGTGGGCGCGATGGCGGTCGGCCCGGAGTTCGGGCCGCTGGCCGGGATATCGACGGCCCTGGTGCAGCGCGCTCCACGGCTGGCGCTGCGTTCCTCGTACGCGCTGATCGTCGGCTTCGCCCTGGCAATGGTGCTGACGGTCGGCTTCGCCTGGCTGATGGACGCCCTCGGGCTGTTCACCCGCTCGATGATCGAGGCCGACCGTCCCAACACGGCGTTCATCTGGAAGCCCGACGCGATGTCGTTCGTGGTGGCCTTCCTGGCCGGGGTCGCCGGCACGCTCTCGCTGACCTCGGCGAAGTCCGGGGCGCTGATCGGGGTCGCCATCTCGGTGACGACCGTGCCTGCCGCGTCCAACGCGGCGGTGGCGTTCAGCTACAGCGACTACCACCAGATGGCGGGCTCCGCGACCCAGCTGCTGGCGAACCTCGGCGGGATCGTGGTCGCGGGGACGCTGACCCTGCTGGTCCAGAAGGCCCTGTGGAAGACGCACCTGCGCCGGACGGGCCTCGTCGCGAACCCGTCCGGCGAATAGGGCCGGCCCTTCCGGCCGCCGGGCACTACCCCAGCGCGGACTTCACCACATCGGCAAGCCGCTCGGCGACCGCCCGCGCCTGCTCGATGTCGGCCGCCTCGACCATGACCCGCACCAGCGGCTCCGTGCCCGACTGGCGCAGCAGCACGCGGCCGGTGGAGCCCAGCTCGCGCTCGGCCTCGGCCACGGCCGCGGCGATCTCGGGCGATGTCCCGACCCGGGACTTGTCGACGTCGCGGACGTTGATCAGCAGCTGCGGCAGCCGCTGCATGACCCCGGCCAGGTCGGCGAGGGTGCGGCCGGTGGCGGCGACCCGGGCCGCCAGCAGCAGGCCGGTCAGGGTGCCGTCGCCGGTCGTGGCGTGGTCCAGGACGATGACATGGCCGGACTGCTCGCCGCCCAGCGCGTAGCCCTCGGCCTTCATCGACTCCAGTACGTAGCGGTCGCCGACAGCGGTCTGGACGAGCTGGATGCCCTCCCGCTCCATCGCGATCTTGAAGCCGAGGTTGGACATGACGGTGCCGACCACGGTGTCCTTGCGCAGCTGTCCGGCCTCGCGCATGGCAAGGGCGAGGACGGCCAGGATCTGGTCGCCGTCGACCTCCTCGCCCGCGGCGTCCACGGCCAGGCAGCGATCGGCGTCGCCGTCGTGCGCGATGCCGAAGTCGGCACCGTGCTCGACGACGGCGGCCTTCAGCGGCTCCAGGTGGGTGGAGCCGCAGCCGTCGTTGATGTTCAGGCCGTTCGGGTCCGCACCGATCGTGATCACCTCGGCGCCGGCCCGCGCGAAGGCCTCGGGCGAAACCCGGGCGGCCGCGCCGTGCGCCTCGTCGAGCACGACCTTCAGCCCGTCGAGCCGGTTCGGCAGGACCGCGACGAGGTGCGCCACGTAACGGTCGAAGCCCTCCGCGTACTCGGTGACGCGTCCCACACCGGCACCGGTCGGGCGCTCCCACGGCTCACCGGTGCGGTGCTGCCGGTAGATCGTCTCGATCCGGTCCTCCAGCTCGTCGGAGAGCTTGTGACCGCCGCGGGCGATGAACTTGACACCGTTGTCCGGCATGGAGTTGTGGCTCGCGGAGAGCATCACGCCGAGGTCGGCACCGAGCGCGCCGGTGAGGTACGCCACCGCCGGGGTGGGCAGCACGCCGACCCGCAGGACGTCCACGCCTGCGCTGGCGAGGCCGGCCACCACGGCGGCCTCCAGGAACTCTCCGGACGCGCGTGGGTCACGGCCCACCACGGCTGTCGGCCTGGTCCCGTCGGGGGTGCTCCCCTCGGCGAGAACGTGCGCCGCAGCGACCGAGAGACCGAGCGCCAGCTCGGCCGTCAGATCCGCATTGGCGACACCGCGCACACCGTCCGTGCCGAAGAGTCGTCCCACTGGTGTCCTCCGAAGATGCTCCGAAACCGCACAACCAAATCAACCAAAGCAACGCAACAAGCCTATGAACGTCTTATGCCGTTATACGCCTGAGGGTGCCGATAAACGAACGCCCCGACAGCACGAGGTGTGCCGCCGGGGCGAACGTGTACAGCAGATGAGCAGGCGGATCAGCGCTTGCTGTACTGCGGGGCCTTGCGGGCCTTCTTGAGACCGGCCTTCTTGCGCTCGACCGCACGGTCGTCACGGGAGAGGAAGCCGGCCTTCTTCAGCGTGGGACGGTTGTTGTCCACGTCGGCCTCGTTCAGCGCACGGGCCACGCCGAGACGCAGGGCGCCGGCCTGACCCGAGACGCCGCCGCCCGAGATGCGGGCGATGACGTCGTAGCGGTTGTCGAGCTCGAGCACCTTGAAGGGCTCGTTGACTTCCTGCTGGTGCACCTTGTTGGGGAAGTAGTCCTCAAGGGTGCGACCGTTGATCTTCCACTTGCCGGTGCCCGGAACGATCCGGACGCGGGCGATGGCGTTCTTCCGACGGCCCAGGCCGGCGGCGGGCTGCGGGTCGCCGAAGCGGGAGGCCAGCGACTCGCTGGTGTACTCGCCCTCGACGGGAACCTCGGACTCGAAGGTGGTCACCTCGGCGAAGACCTCTTCGCCCTCGGTGCCCTCGACGGGGTTCTCAACAGTGGTCTCGGCCACGATTCTCCTCAGATCTTTCTTTTGGTCTTAGGGGGAGGCCGGAACTACTGCGCGACCTGGGTGATCTCGAACGGGACCGGCTGCTGAGCAGCGTGCGGGTGCTGGTCGCCCGCGTAGACCTTGAGCTTCGAGAGCATCTGACGGCCCAGGCTGTTCTTGGGGATCATGCCCTTGATGGCCTTCTCGACGGCCTTCTCGGGGTTCTTGTCGAGCAGCTCGTCGTAACGGACGGAACGCAGACCACCCGGGAACCCGGAGTGGCGGTACGCCATCTTCTGGGTCTTCTTGTTGCCGGAGAGGTGAACCTTCTCGGCGTTGATGATGATGACGAAGTCGCCCATGTCCATGTGGGGGGCGTAGATCGCCTTGTGCTTGCCGCGGAGGAGGTTCGCAGCCGTGGTGGCCAGACGGCCCAGGACGACGTCCTGCGCGTCAATGATGTGCCACTGGCGCGTCACATCGCCGGGCTTGGGGCTGTACGTACGCACGGTCGTAGCCTTCGCTTCTTCAGTGAGTGGGTCCTGACAAGGCCACCCGGACGATCACACCAGCCTTGGCGGCGCTGCGGGGACGCAACCCGAGTGCCTGCCGCTGGTCATCGGCCCGGTGGACCGGCGTAAGGGCCCCTCGCGTGAGAACGACCAAGCCAATACGCATAACGAACCAGGAGAATACCGCCGCTCCCCCGCACGGGTCAAAACAGCCCCGGAACCCCGGCACCGCCGGGGTTCCGGGGCCGGAAGTCAGCCCTCGGCCGCCGCGAACAGCTCCTCGGCCGCCTCGACGGTCAACGACCGGTCGAACCACTCGCCCAGCACATCCAGATCGGCGCAGGAAGCGATCCGCTCCCGCACCTGCTCCGGGACCGCGATCCCGCGCTTGGCCAGGATCCGCAGAATGTCCTCGGCCCGCCCTTCGGCCCGCCCTTCGGCACGCCCTATGGCGCGCGCCTCGGAACGCAGCCGCTGTGACGTCTCCGAGCGAAAGAAAGAGAGGTCGACGGACATCAGATCCCTCCAGATCTTTGCGGCCGGAGCGGAGCCCAGGCCCAGTTCGGTGAGTTCGGCGAAGATCATCGCCGTGTCGTCGTCAACGGTCTGCAGCGCGGCTGCCAACGCCTTCAGTATGACACCGGCATTCGGATCCTTACCATGCGTGACCGCCGAGAGCGTGGCGAGGGGAATGTCCCTGGCGGCAGCCTCCGGATCGGTGATGACGGGCATGTTGTGCGGTCCGAGCACCAGGGGACGGAGCGACAACGTCGGCCACGCCGCAGGTCCGATGGCCACGGTCTCGGCCGCCCACTCCGCCGTGTTCTTGTCCTGGCACGTCACCAGGAGGACCGGCGGCAGCCGGTACTTCGCGTAGAGATGAGCCACGTAGTAGGCCCAGTTGCCGGGCTTGTCCCGGTCCTTCTTGCCCTGCGCCTCCACAGCCAGCAGATAGCTGCCGTTTCTGCCCGCGTCGATCCGCAAGAGCGTGTCCACCCGTCTTTCGAGCGGCTTGGTCTCCGTGAGGTCGGTGGGCATGAGGGACACGGCGACAGGTTCCGGGAAGGGAAGCCCCAGCGTGCGGAAGGTCCGCGCGAAGACTCCCGGATCCTCCTGGAAGATCCGGTGCATCGCCTCGTGTGATGAGCTGACCATGCGGCCAAGCTAGAAGGGCGGCACCGGCCACACCTGCGCTTCGTCGCGCCTCCACCCGGACGGGTGAGGCGGAGACCGGATCACCGGTCCCCGCCGAGGGCCCCGGCGGCACCTACCGCGCCCGCTCGACCCTCCGCTCGTCCCACACCGGCTCCGCCGTCTCGCGTACGACGCCGTCCGAGCCGAACACCAGATAGCGGTCGAAGGACTTCGCGAACCACCGGTCGTGCGTGACGGCCAGCACCGTTCCCTCGTACGCCTCAAGGCCGTCCTGCAACGCCTCCGCCGACTCCAGGTCCAGGTTGTCCGTCGGCTCGTCCAGCAGCAGCGCGGTCGTTCCGGCCAGCTCCAGGAGCAGGATCTGGAACCGCGCCTGCTGCCCGCCGGACAGCTTCTCGAAGGGCTGGTCGCCCTGCCGCTCCAGCTCGTAGCGGCGCAGCACGGACATCGCCCCGCCGCGGTCCTTGGCGTGCTCCGTCCACAGGATCTCGACGAGCGTGTGCCCCAGCAGCTCCGGATGGGCGTGGGTCTGCGCGAAGTGCCCCGGCACGACCCGGGCCCCGAGCTTCCACTCCCCCGTGTGCGCGACCTGCTCGCCCGCGAGGAGCCGCAGGAAGTGCGACTTCCCCGATCCGTTCGAGCCGAGCACGGCAACCCGCTCCCCGTAGAAGATCTCCAGGTCGAACGGCTTCATCAGCCCGGTCAGCTCAAGGTTCTTGCAGGTCAGGGCCCGTACGCCGGTCCGGCCGCCGCGCAGCCGCATCTTGATGTCCTGCTCGCGCGGCGGCTCCGGCGGCGGGCCCGCGTCCTCGAACTTCTTGAAGCGGGTCTGCATCGCCCGGTAGCGGGACGCCATGTCCGGGCTGATCGCCGCCTGCTGCCGCAGCCGGTGGACCAGCGCCTTCAGCCGGGCGTGCTCCTCCTCCCAGCGCCGCAGCAGCTCCTCGAACCGGGCGAACCGGTCCTTGCGGGCCTGGTGGTACGTGTCGAAGCCGGCGCCGTGCACCCACACATCGCTGCCGGCCGGGCTCGGCTCCACGCTGACGATCTTCTCGGCGGCCCTGGACAGCAGCTCGCGGTCGTGGGAGACGAACAGGACCGTCTTGCGGGTCTCCTTGAGCCTGTCCTCCAGCCATCGCTTGCCGGGCACGTCGAGATAGTTGTCCGGCTCGTCGAGCAGCAGCACCTCGTCGGGACCGCGCAGCAGCGCCTCCAGGACCAGCCGCTTCTGCTCACCGCCGGAGAGCGTGCGCACCTCGCGCCACTGCGCCTTCTCGTACGGGACGCCGAGCGCGGCCGTGGTGCACATGTCCCAGACGGTCTCGGCCTCGTACCCCCGGGCCTCCGCCCAGTCGCTCAGGGCCTGCGCGTACTTCATCTGCGCGGCCTCGTCGTCGACGGTGAGGATCAGCGCCTCCGCCCTGTCGACCGCCAGGGCCGCCTCCCGGATGCGCGGCTGGGACACCGAGACGAGCAGGTCCCGGACCGTGCGCTCGTCCCGCACCGAGCCCACGAACTGCTGCATCACCCCGAGCCCGCCGCTCACCGAGACGGAACCGCCGTGCGGCTGGAGCTCCCCGGCGAGCAGCCTGAGCAGCGTCGTCTTGCCGGCCCCGTTGGCCCCCACGAGGGCGACCACGGCCCCGTCCGCCACCCGGAACGAAGCGTCGCCGAGCAGCACCCGCCCGTCCGGTAGGTAGTACTCCAGGTGGCCCGCTTCAAGATGTCCCATGCACAGCATTGTCACGGCCCGCGAAGCCCTGGCCCAACTGGTTTACCTCTCCTCTAGGATTCGCCGCATGAGCTTTGGGCAAGGGGGGCCCTCCTGGGGGCCCGGGGGCACACAGACTCCGGACTGGGCAGCGCTGGCCGACGAGTCCGCCGCGCGCAAACGGCGCAAGAGGTGGCTGCTGATCGGCGGCGGCGTGCTCGCCACCGCGGCGATCGGCGCGATCGTGGCCACGGCGGTCATCTCGACCAACAAGAACAACAGCTCCGGCAAGCACGCGAGCGAGCTGCCCGCGCCGACCGACCTGCCGAACGAGACCGCCGAGCCCGAGCCGTCCTTCTCCTCGGTGGCCCCGCCGCCCCCGCCGAACCCGAAGGACTACATCTCCAATGCCAAGAAGGACCGGGCGCCGATCACCGTCGACGCGTTCTTCCCCGGCAAGAAGCTGACGATGGGCGACCGCGTCTACGTCAAGGGCGCGACGCAGCAGACGAAGAACTGCGCCGCGACCACGAAGGGCGCGCTCGGCTCGATCCTGGTGAACAACGGCTGCGACCAGGTCTTGCGGGCCACGTACAGCAAGGACGGCGTCGCCGTCACCGTCGGACTCGCGGTCTTCCCCACGGAGGCACAGGCCAAGAAGGCGGCCCAGCAGTCCAGCGGCAGCATCGCCACGCTGAGCGGCGCGGGCGTGCCGGCCTTCTGCCCGCCGGGCTCGGTCTGCCGCCGCACCGCCAACTCCTACGGCCGGTACGCCTACTTCGCGATCAGCGGGTTCACCAGCGGCAAGAGCGTCACCACGGCCGACAAGAACGTCTACGCCACCGGCGACGACCTGACGAACTTCACGTTCCGTCAGATCCACCGCCGCGGCGAGCTCCAGGCCTCGGCCGCGGCCACCGCGCAGACCGGCTGACGGGCAACGGGGTCCCGTGCGCCTTCCGTTCCTGCTCACCCTTCCCCGCGTACTGCGCCACAGCGCGTCCGTCGGCGCCGATCTGCCACCCGACGAGGCGGTCTCCCTCGACGCTCCGGACCCCGCGCTCCGGGCCGCCCTGGCCTCGGCCGCCGACGGCGACCACGGCCCCGCCCGGGAACTGCTCGCCCAGACCCGCGAGCACCGGCAGTGGGAGCTGAGGGACGACTGTGTGTCACGGCTCGCCGAAGCCGCCCTGCACAACCCCGGCTGGCTGGACGCCTGGCAGGCCGAGGACCCCGAGGACCCGGACGCGGCCCTGGTCGGGGCGGACCTCCGCATCCACCAGGCGTGGGAGGTACGCACCGGGGAGAGTGCCGGGCAGGTACCGCCCGACCAGTTCCGGGCCTTCTTCGCACTGCTGGAGGACGCCGCGCCGGTGATCGGCAGGGCGGCCGAGCTCAACCCCGACGACCCGGTGCCCTGGCGCATCGCCCTGACCCACGCGCTGGGCAGCCAGGCCCCCCGCGAGGTGTTCGACGACTACTGGGCGCAGGCCCTGTCCCTCGACCCGCACCACTACGGATGCCACAGCGCCGCCCTCGCATACCTCTGCGCGAAGTGGCACGGCTCGCACGCGGAGATGCTCGACTTCGCCGAGCGAGCGGCCGACACGGCCCCGCCCGGTTCGAAGCTGCACGCGCTGCCCCTGTTCGCGGCGCTGGAGTACACGGTGCTGTCCCCCGCCGCACCGACCGGCCCCGACCCGTACGCGCCCCGCGTCGCGGCCGCGGTCGACCGCGCCCTGGACCTCTCCGCGGCGTACGCACCGGACAGCCGGGAGGCGGCCGGCTTCCGCAACTGCCTGGTCCTGATGCTGCTGCGCACGGAGCGCTGGGACGAGGCGCTCGACGCCTTCCGCAGCATCGGCACCCGCGCCACCAGGTACCCCTGGGCGTACTTCGGCGACGACCCGCGCCAGGCGTTCCTCGACACCCGTTCCGGCGTCCGTATCCAACTGGCTTCCCGGACGCCCTTCTTCGGCCGTCCCCCGCAGCCCCGGACCGCACCGGCCCCCGCCCCCGGCCGGGCGCCGGGCGCCCCCTGCGCGGTCGCGATAGCGGCGGCCCGCCCGGCGGACGTGGCACAGGCAGCGCTGATGTGCGGCGTCTCGCTCCGTACCGCTCCCGCGACCGACACGCACACCTATGTCGAGGCCGTCGCCGACGCCCGCCCCGCGAAGCGCTCGATCCTGTCCACCGAGGACCCACTGACCACGGCGGCCGACAACTTCACCACCGGCGAGAAGTGGCCCACGCTGGTCCTGCGCCGCACCCCCGAGCGCTGTGGGCTCACGCTGTTCCTCAAGGGCAGACCGCTGGCCGCCCACGAGTGGGACGCCACGTCCCCGGCCCCCGACCACGCCGCGGTCACCGCCACGGCCGAGGCCCTGGCCCGTGCCTTCGCCCTCCAGGACCCCCGCCCGCTGACGCACGTGCTGCGCTCCACCGGCAACCCGCCCCGCCACCAGGCGGACCTCCTGGCGGCGCTCTCCCTGCCCCCGCTCCCCCCGGGCTTCGGCGAGCGTCCGGA
The DNA here is from genome assembly GCF_014649535.1 of Streptomyces gelaticus. GTDB lineage: Bacteria > Actinomycetota > Actinomycetes > Streptomycetales > Streptomycetaceae > Streptomyces > Streptomyces gelaticus. The sequence goes on along the minus strand of NZ_BMTF01000008.1, from coordinate 83,451 downwards.
CGTCCTGGACGCCCTGCCGGGCGCCCGGGTGCTCGCCCGCCGGGGCCTGCTGGCCGGCATGCGCTCCGCGATGACCACCCGGGACGGCGAACACCCGCCGCCCCCGGGCGCGTACCGCCCCCGCCGGCCGCGCTGGTGGCTGCTGCGCGTGCTGGGCCTGCTGCTGTTCACGGCGGCCGCGGTGCAGAGCTGGGCGGCGCCCGGCATCGCCCCGTTCCACGCGACGGTGTACACGCTCGCGGCCCTGTACCTGGCCACCGGGCTGACGCGCGCCTGGCGCCGACGGCGGGCCCACGCCGCAGCGGCCCCGGAGTAGCGCGTCAGCAGCAGCCGCCCCCGGGGAGCGTGCGCATATTGCGCGCCTCCACGGCGCGGGCGGCCAGCAACTCGTCGGCCGGATAGGCGACTTCCTCCAGCGTCAGCCCGTGCGGACGCACCACGTGCACCCCGGGGTCGCGCACCCGGGCCGCGAGCACCCGGGCCGGCCACTCGGCCGGCCGGCGCCCGTCCCCGACGAAGAGCGCCGCACCGATCAGCGCCCGGACCATGTTGTGGCAGAACGCGTCCGCCTGCACGGTCGCCGTCAGGATCCCGGTCGCCCCGTCCCGTACCCAACTCAGCTTCTGCAGCGTACGGATGGTCGTCGCGCCCTCGCGCTTCCTGCAGTACGCGGCGAAGTCGTGCTCCCCGACCATGCGGGCAGCCGCCTCGTTCATGGCGTCCATGTCCAACGTCCGGTCGTGCCACAGCACATGACCCCGCAACAGCGGATCCACGCCGCCGGGACGGTCACAGACGCGGTACGCGTACCGCCGCCACAGCGCCGAGAACCGCGCGTTGAAACCCTCGGCCGCCGGCGCGATCCGCCAGATCCGCACATCGGGCGCCATCCGCCCGGCCATCCGCCGCAGCAGCTTGTCGCCGTGCTCGGCCCACACCTCGTCCGGCAGATCGACATGCGCGACCTGCCCCCGGGCGTGCACCCCGGCATCGGTCCGCCCGGCAACGGTCAGGTCGTACGTCCGCGAGGACCGCGTCACGGTCCGCAGCGCTTCCTCGATCTCCCCCTGGACGGTCCGCCTGGCGGTCTGCTTCGCCCAGCCCGAGAAGTCCTTGCCGTCATACGCCAGGTCCAGCCGCACCCGTACGAAGCCGGGCTCCACCTCGTCACTCACCCCAGGGTCCTTTCCCGCAGCTACTCACAGGTACATACGGAACGGGCCCGCACCGCCCCGAAGGGTGGTGCGGGCCCGTCCAGTGGTCTCAGAACGCTCAGGCGTCCTTGGACTCGGCGTCGTCGGCCGGCTTGGCGTCCTCGACGGCCTCGGCCGGAGCCTCGTCCTTCTTGAGGGCGTCTTCCTTGACCGCACGCTTCGTGGCGGCCTCGGCCTCACCGGTGGCCTGCTGGGCCACGGTCAGCGCCTCGACCAGCTCGATGACCGCCATCGGGGCGTTGTCGCCGCGACGGTTGCCGATCTTGGTGATGCGGGTGTAACCACCGGGGCGGTTCTCGTACCGCGGGGCGATCTCGGTGAAGAGCGTGTGCACGACGCCCTTGTCCGTGATCGACTGCAGCACCAGGCGACGGTTGTGGATGTCGCCCTTCTTCGCCTTGGTGATGAAACGCTCGGCGACCGGACGCAGACGGCGGGCCTTGGCTTCGGTCGTGGTGATGCGGCCGTGCTCGAACAGCGACTTCGCGAGGTTGTTGAGAAGCAGCTTCTCGTGCGCGGCGCTGCCGCCCAGACGGGCACCCTTGGCGGGCTTCGGCATGGTTTTTCTCCTTGTGTGCTGCACCGGCCGTGTCAGGTACCGGTGTCAGTTCCCGCGCGGCGGACGCCGCACGGAAGTCTTCGTGCTCCGCACGCACCCGACATCGAGCCCCAGCCCGAAAATCAAGCCCGTCCGGCGATTGAGGACAGAGCCTCACCCCGGTCCGGGGCACCCGGAAAACCCGGGCACCCCAGCCGGAGGCGGATCAGTACTGCTCGGTCTCCACGAAACCGGCGTCCGCATCGTCGTCGGCGCCGAAGGCGTCCGCGGCGGCGGTCGGGTCGAAGCCGGGAGGCGAGTCCTTCAGCGCGAGGCCCATACCGGCCAGCTTCGCCTTGACCTCGTCGATCGACTTCGCACCGAAGTTGCGGATGTCGAGCAGGTCTGCCTCGGAACGGGCCACGAGCTCACCCACGGAGTGGATGCCCTCGCGCTTGAGGCAGTTGTACGAACGGACCGTGAGCTCCAGCTCCTCGATCGGCAGCGCCAGATCGGCGGCGAGCGCGGCGTCCGTCGGGGACGGGCCCATGTCGATGCCCTCGGCGTCGATGTTGAGCTCGCGCGCCAGGCCGAACAGCTCGACCAGGGTCTTGCCCGCCGAAGCCATGGCGTCACGCGGACGCATGGCCTGCTTGGTCTCGACGTCGACGATCAGCTTGTCGAAGTCGGTGCGCTGCTCGACACGGGTCGCCTCGACCTTGTAGGTGACCTTGAGCACCGGCGAGTAGATGGAGTCGACCGGGATACGGCCGATCTCCTGGCCCGCCTGCTTGTTCTGGACGGCGGAGACGTAGCCGCGACCGCGCTCGACGGTCAGCTCCATCTCCAGCTTGCCCTTGCCGTTGAGCGTGGCCAGGACCAGGTCCGGGTTGTGGACCTCGACACCGGCCGGCGGGGCGATGTCAGCAGCGGTGACCAGGCCGGGGCCCTGCTTGCGCAGGTACATCACGACCGGCTCGTCGTGCTCCGAGGAGACGACCAGCTGCTTGATGTTGAGGATGAGGTCGGTGACGTCCTCCTTGACGCCCGGCACGGTGGTGAACTCGTGCAGGACACCGTCGATCCGGATGCTGGTGACAGCGGCACCGGGGATCGAGGAGAGGAGCGTACGGCGGAGGGAGTTACCGAGGGTGTAACCGAAGCCCGGCTCCAGCGGCTCGATGACGAACCGGGAGCGGAACTCGTCAACGACCTCTTCGGTCAGCGACGGACGCTGAGCGATAAGCATGTTGCGTTCCTTCAGTCGTGGGCGCCCACTATTTGACGCCCCCAGGTACTGACAAGGGTACGGGCGGCACGACCCCGAAGGGGCCGTACCGCCCGTACCCGCTCACGAGCTACTGCTCGGAGCAGAGCACGAAATCAGACGCGGCGACGCTTGGGCGGGCGGCATCCGTTGTGCGGGGTGGGGGTGACGTCCTGGATCGAACCGACCTCCAGGCCGGTGGCCTGGAGCGAACGGATCGCGGTCTCGCGGCCGGAGCCCGGACCCTTGACGAAGACGTCGACCTTGCGCATGCCGTGCTCCTGCGCGCGGCGGGCGGCCGACTCGGCGGCCATCTGCGCGGCGAAGGGGGTGGACTTGCGCGAGCCCTTGAAGCCGACGTGGCCGGCGGAGGCCCAGGAGATCACGTTGCCCGAGGGGTCCGTGATCGAGACGATGGTGTTGTTGAACGTGCTCTTGATGTGCGCGTGGCCGTGAGCGACGTTCTTCTTTTCCTTGCGACGCACCTTCTTGGCTGCGCCCTGACGACCCTTGGGGGGCATGTCTTGACTCCAGATGGAGAGGGGAGGTGATCGGTCCTACAGCGAAGACCGCTGGTTGCTGCGGATGACCGGTGGCCCGGACGCCCGCAGTGCGTCCGCTGAGGACTACTTCTTGCCCGGCTTCTTCTTGCCGGCGATCGCGCGACGCGGGCCCTTGCGGGTACGAGCGTTCGTGCTGGTGCGCTGGCCGTGGACCGGCAGGCCGCGGCGGTGACGCAGACCCTGGTAGCAGCCGATCTCGACCTTGCGGCGGATGTCGGCCTGAATCTCGCGGCGGAGGTCACCCTCGGTGCGGAGGTTGGCGTCCACGTACTCGCGGATCTTGACCAGGTCCTCTTCGGCCAGGTCGCGAACGCGGGTGTTGGGGTTCACGCCGGTGGTGGCGAGAATCTCCTTGGACCGGGTGCGCCCGATGCCGAAGACGTAGGTGAGGGCAACCTCCACGCGCTTTTCGCGCGGGATGTCAACACCTGAAACGCGTGCCATTCAATGGCTCCAGTGTTCATTCGGGGGTCTTCCGCAGTGCCGCTCCCGATCGCCGACCCCTCGCGAGGAGAGGTGGTACGCCCGGGTCCCCGGCCCCCACCGGAGGTGTCGTCAGCCGAAGCTTGGACGGACTCTGCGTATGTACGTATTACGTGCGTCGCGCGAAGTGCTGCGAGATGCAGGGGGTCGTGCGTCAGCCCTGGCGCTGCTTGTGGCGCAGGTTGTCGCAGATGACCATGACCCGACCGTGACGGCGGATCACCTTGCACTTGTCGCAGATCTTCTTGACGCTCGGCTTGACCTTCATGGGATGTCAGGTTCTCCGGGTCAGTGCCGTCACCGCGCGGAAGCGGGGTGGAGGCAAGATCTACTTGTAGCGGTAGACGATCCGGCCACGCGTCAGGTCGTACGGGGAGAGCTCCACGACAACCCGGTCATCCGGAAGGATTCGGATGTAGTGCATCCGCATCTTGCCGCTGATGTGCGCGAGGACCTTGTGACCGTTCTGGAGCTCCACCTTGAACATGGCGTTCGGGAGGGACTCGATCACGGTGCCCTCAATTTCGATGGCACCTTGCTTCTTGGCCACGCTTCGCCTTTCGAATCGGCTACCTTGATCGACTCTCGGCACAGTATGTGGACACACTGATGCACGACAGCCGACGAGTCAGTCTACGTCAGCGGACCTCAAAAGACGAATCCGTCAAGTTTGCCCAGCCGAGGAGATCCTTAGACCTCCACAAGCAGGTCAAATCCCCGACTCTCGTCATCCCAGCGGGTCGGGCGCCGCCTCGATCCCGTACTGCGCGAGCTTCGCCCTGCCGCAGTCGGGGGCGGTCAGGACCAGGGGGCCCTGCTCGGTGAGGGCGATCGAGTGCTCCCAGTGGGAGGACCAGGTGCCGTCGGTCGTGATGACGGTCCAGTCGTCCTGGAGCACCTCGGTCCGCGCCGTACCGAGCGACACCATCGGCTCGATGGCCAGGCAGACGCCGGGAACGAGCTTGATGCCCTTGCCGCGCTTGCGGGCGACGTAGTTCAGCAGGTGCGGGTCCATGTGCATCTCGGTGCCGATGCCGTGGCCGCCGTAGTCCTCGATGATGCCGTACTTACCGGTGGCGGGGCGGGGCTGGCGGCGGATGTAGGACTCGATCGCCTTCGAGATGTCGACCAGGCGGTTGTTCACCTTCATCGCGGCGATACCGGCCCACATGGACTCCTCGGTCACCCGCGAGAGCTCGACCAGCTCCGGAGCGTGACCGGTGCCCACGAAGGCCGTGTAGGCGGCGTCGCCGTGCCAGCCGTCGACGATCGCGCCGGCGTCGATGGAGATGATGTCGCCGTCCTTGAGGACGGTCTTGTCGTCCGGGATGCCGTGGACGACGACCTCGTTGACCGAGGTGCAGATGGTCGCGGGGAAACCGCCGTACCCGAGGAAGTTCGACTTCGCACCGTGATCGGCGATCACCTTGCGGGCGACCTGGTCCAGGTCGAGCGTGGTGGCGCCGGGCACCGCCGCCTCGCGGGTGGCCGCGTGAATGGCAGCGACCACCAGCCCCGCCTCACGCATCTTCGCGATCTGCTCGGGGGTCTTGATCTGCACCATTGCGTGGCGCCTCTCTGCATCGGACTGCGTCGAACGGTGATGGCTGCGCCGTACTCACACAACGATACGGCGCAAACAGTCGGCCGCGGCGTCCATGGACGCCGCGGCCGACTGCACTGGTACTGCGGGTGTTTCGCTCAGCCCTGGTCGGACTTGAGAGCTTCCATCGCCCGCTCGGTCACATCATTGACCTTGCCGAGCGCGGAGATGGTGACCACCAGGTTCTGGGCCCGGTAGTAGTCGATGATCGGCTCGGTCTGCGAGTGGTAGACCTCCAGCCGGGTGCGGACCGTGTCCTCGGTGTCGTCGTCGCGCTGGTACAGCTCGCCGCCGCAGATGTCGCAGACACCCTCGGCCTTCGGCGGGTTGTACGTCACGTGGAAGACGTGCGAGCCCTCGTTCCGGCAGATGCGGCGGCCGGCGATGCGCTTGACCACCTCGTCCTCGGGGACTTCGAGGTCCAGGACCGCGTCGAGCTTGGTGCCCTCGTCCTTGAGCATGGCGTCAAGAGCCTCGGCCTGACCCACGTTGCGCGGGAAGCCGTCCAGCAGGAAGCCGTTCTCGGCGTCCGGCTGAGACATGCGGTCCTTGGCCATCCCGATGGTGACCTCGTCCGGCACCAACCGGCCGGCGTCCATGAAGGCGCGGGCCTGCTTGCCAAGGTCGGTGCCCTGGCTGATGTTGGCGCGGAAGAGATCGCCCGTGGAGATCTGCGGAATCGACAGGTTCTTGGCAAGGTACGCAGCCTGCGTTCCCTTGCCGGCACCGGGCGGCCCGACGAGGACGATTCGCATCAGCGGAGGAACCCTTCGTAATTGCGCTGCTGGAGCTGACTCTCGATCTGCTTCACGGTCTCCAGACCCACACCCACGATGATGAGGATGCTCGTCCCGCCGAACGGGAAGTTCTGGTTGGCGCCACCGAAGCCTGCCAACGCCATCGTCGGCACAAGAGCGATCAGACCCAGGTACAGCGATCCCGGCCAAGTGATCCTGTTGAGCACGTAGCTCAGGTACTCGGCAGTAGGTCGACCAGCCCGGATACCCGGGATGAAGCCACCATACTTCTTCATGTTGTCGGCGACTTCCTCGGGGTTGAACGAAATCGCCACATAGAAGAAGGCGAAGAAGACGATCAACAGGAAGTACGCCGTGATGTAGTACGGGTGGTCGCCCTTGACGAAGTTGTCCTTGATCCATGTCGCCCAGCCCGCAGTGGAGTTGGAGAACTGGACGATCAGGGCGGGGATGTAGAGCAGCGAAGAAGCGAAGATGACGGGAATCACACCCGCCTGGTTGACCTTCAGCGGGATGTACGTCGACGTACCGCCGTACGACCTGCGGCCGATCATGCGCTTCGCGTACTGCACCGGGATACGGCGCTGGGCCTGCTCGACGAAGACGACGAGGCCCACCATCACGAAGCCGATCAGGATGACGGTGCCGAACTCGATCCAGCCGTCGGCCAGCTTGCCGCTGGTCTTGATGGCCCACAGGGCGCCGGGGAAGCTGGCGGCGATCGAGATGAACATCAGGATCGACATGCCGTTGCCGATGCCGCGGTCGGTGATGAGCTCACCGAGCCACATGACGGCCGCGGTGCCCGCGGTCATCGTGATGACCATCACGATGGTCGTGAAGATCGACTGGTTCGGCACGATCTGGTCGGCGACCGGGCAGCCGCTGAAGAGCGCGCCGCTGGTGGCGGTGGCCACCAGGCCGGTGCCCTGGAGGATGGCGAGGGCGACGGTCAGATAACGCGTGTACTGCGTGATCTTCGCCTGGCCGGACTGCCCCTCCTTCTTGAGCGCCTCGAGTCGGGGAATGACCACGGTCAGCAGCTGGAGAATGATGCTGGCCGTGATGTACGGCATGATGCCGAGCGCGAAGATCGTGATCTGCAGCAGTGCACCACCGCTGAACATGTTCACCAGGCCGAAGAGGCTGTTGTTGCCCTTACTGGCCTGATCAACACACATCTGGACGTTCTCGTAGCTCACTCCCGGTACCGGGACGTGGGCCCCGAGCCGGTAGATCACGATGATGCCGAGCGTGAAGAGCAGCTTCTTGCGCAGGTCGGGCGTCTTGAACGCCCGGGCGAACGCGGTGAGCACGGTGCCTCCTGCGACCCCCGCGCAGAGCGTAGAGGTGACGGTCTTGAGGATCGACGGATACGTAACAGTCAAAAGTCCCCGGGCGGCTGCCCGAGGGGTTACCACACAACAACGCACGCCACCTTACCGGCGACCATGCCTCCCTAGGAACGACCGACCGGGGATGCCCCATATGAGAGGCATCCCCGGTCGGATGTTCAAGCCATCGAGTTGTCTCAGACGAGCTCGGTGACGGTGCCGCCGGCGGCGGCAATCTTCTCCTTGGCGGAGCCGGAGACGGCGTCAACCGAAACCTGCAGCGCCACGGAGATCTCGCCCTGTCCGAGGACCTTGACGAGGTGGTTGTTGCGCACCGCACCCTTGGCGACCAGGTCGGCCACGGTGACCTCTCCACCCTCGGGGTAGAGCGTCGCGAGCTTGTCCAGGTTCACGACCTGGTACTCGGTGCGGAACGGGTTCTTGAAGCCCTTGAGCTTCGGGAGACGCATGTGGAGGGGCATCTGCCCACCCTCGAAGCGCTCCGGAACCTGGTAGCGGGCCTTGGTGCCCTTGGTGCCACGACCGGCGGTCTTACCCTTGGACGCCTCACCACGACCCACACGGGTCTTGGCGGTCTTGGCGCCCGGGGCGGGCCGGAGGTCATGGGCCTTCAGCGGCTTGTTCTCCGCCATGTCAGTCGACCTCCTCAACCGTCACGAGGTGGCGGACGGTGTGAGCCATGCCGCGGAACTCGGGACGGTCCTCCTTGACAACCACGTCGTTCAGGCGCTTGAGCCCGAGCGAACGAAGGGTGTCGCGGTGGTTCTGCTTGCTGCCGATGTACGACTTCGTCTGCGTGATCTTGAGGCGAGCCATTACGCACCCGCTCCCGCACGCGCACGAAGCAGGGCCGCGGGGGCGACGTCCTCGAGCGGCAGACCGCGGCGGGCCGCGATCTCCTCGGGACGCTGCAGGCCCTTGAGGGCCTCCACGGTCGCGTGCACGATGTTGATCGCGTTGTCGGAGCCGAGCGACTTCGACAGGATGTCGTGAACGCCGGCGCACTCCAGAACGGCGCGCACCGGGCCACCGGCGATAACACCGGTACCGGGGGAAGCAGGCTTCAGCAGGACGACGCCCGCAGCCTTCTCGCCCTGGATCGGGTGAGGAATGGTGCCCTGGATGCGCGGGACCTTGAAGAAGTTCTTCTTGGCCTCTTCCACGCCCTTGGCGATGGCCGCGGGAACTTCCTTGGCCTTGCCGTAGCCGACACCGACGGTGCCGTCACCATCGCCCACCACGACCAGCGCGGTGAAGCTGAAGCGACGACCACCCTTCACAACCTTGGCGACGCGGTTGATCGCGACAACGCGCTCAACGTACGCGGTCTTCTCGGCGGCAGCTGCGCCGCCGTCACGGCCCTTCCGGTCCCGCCGCTCGCCGCCACCGGCACCGCTTCCGCGGCGCTGGGGTCCAGCCATTGGAATTACCTCTCTCTGTTACGTCCGCTGTGCGTAGGAACCGGGCTCAGAACTTCAGACCGGCTTCACGGGCGGCGTCAGCCAGAGCGGCAATCCGCCCGGCGTACTGGTTACCACCGCGGTCAAACACGACGGCCTCGACGCCTGCGGCCTTGGCGCGCTCAGCGACCAGGGCGCCGACCTGCTTGGCCTGGGTGCTCTTGTCGCCCTCGCCACCACGGATGGAGGCGTCCAGGGTCGACGCCGACGCGAGCGTGTGACCCGCGATGTCGTCGATGACCTGGGCCACCATGTGGCGGTTGGACCGCGTCACGACCAAGCGCGGACGCTCCGGCGAACCGGAGATGTGCTTGCGGACGCGGATGTGGCGACGCTTGAGGGCGGCACGCTTGTAGGCGTCGCCCTTGGCGATCTTCACGCCGTATGCCATGGCTACTTACCAGCCTTTCCGACCTTGCGGCGGATGACCTCGCCGGCGTACTTGACGCCCTTCGCCTTGTACGGGTCGGGCTTCCGCAGCTTGCGGATGTTGGCCGCCACTTCGCCGACCTTCTGCTTGTCGATTCCCTCGACCGACAGCTTGGTCGGGGACTCGACCTTGAAGGTGATGCCTTCCGGCGCCTCGACGACGATCGGGTGGCTGTAGCCCAGGGCGAACTCCAGGTTGGAGCCCTTCGCCTGGACGCGGTAACCGACACCGCTGATCTCGAGCGCCTTGCTGTAACCCTGGGTCACACCGGTGATCATGTTCGCCACCAGCGTGCGGGACAGGCCGTGGAGGGCCTTGTTCTGACGCTCGTCGTTCGGGCGGGTGACGCTGAGGAAGCCGTCCTCACCCTTGGTGACCTCGATCGGCGACGCGACGGTGTGCGTGAGGGTGCCCTTCGGCCCCTTCACCGCGACCGTGCGGCCATCGATGGTGACGTCCACACCGGCGGGAACCTGGATGGGGAGCTTGCCGATTCGCGACATGAGCTATTCCTCCGTTCCCGACTACCAGACGTAGGCGAGGACTTCCCCACCTACGCCCTTCTTGCTGGCCTGCTGGCCGGTCAGGAGACCGTGGGACGTGGAGATGATCGCCACGCCCAGGCCGCCGAGGACCTTCGGCAGGTTGGTGGACTTTGCGTATACACGCAGACCCGGCTTCGAGATGCGCTTGATGCCGGCGATCGAGCGCTCGCGGTTCGGGCCGAACTTCAGCTCGAGGACGAGGTTCTTGCCGACCTCGGCGTCCTCGACCTTCCAGCCGGTGATGAAGCCCTCCTGCTGGAGGATCTCCGCGATGTGCGACTTGATCTTGCTGTGCGGCATCACGACGGAGTCGTGGTACGCCGAGTTCGCGTTGCGCAGACGCGTGAGCATGTCTGCGATGGGATCAGTCATGGTCATGAATTGGCCTTCGGCCTCTCTCGCCGGGGTTTCCTGTATGCGCCATCCCTCTCCCCACTCAGAGGCAGGACGGGTGCGGTGCGGGGACCTACGGCGTAGTAAGTCGGTCTTGGGCGGCAGGCGCCCAACCCCACAAGCCTACGGCATGTGAGGGCGGGCTCCTGCCGACCAGATGCTTACCGAGAGCTTCCGTCAATTCCCAACGCCCGGAGGGCGAAGGAGAATTACCAGGAGCTCTTGGTCACGCCCGGCAGCTCGCCGCGGTGAGCCATCTCACGAAGGCACACGCGGCACAGGCCGAACTTGCGGTAGACGGAGTGGGGCCGGCCGCAGCGCTGGCAGCGGGTGTACGCGCGAACGCCGAACTTCGGCTTACGGGCGGCCTTAGCGATCAGAGCCTTCTTCGCCACGGTCAGTTCTCCTTGAACGGGAAGCCGAGGTGACGAAGGAGGGCACGACCCTCGTCGTCGTTGGTCGCCGTGGTGACCACGGTGATGTCCATGCCCCGGACCCGGTCGATCTTGTCCTGGTCGATCTCGTGGAACATGACCTGCTCCGTGAGACCGAAGGTGTAGTTGCCACGGCCGTCGAACTGCTTCGGCGACAGACCACGGAAGTCACGGATACGCGGCAGCGCGAGCGACAGCGTACGGTCCAGGAACTCCCACATGCGGTCACCGCGGAGGGTGACGTGGCAGCCGATCGGCTGACCCTCGCGCAGCTTGAACTGCGCGATGGACTTGCGGGCCTTGGTCACGGCCGGCTTCTGACCGGTGATCGTGGTGAGGTCGCGCACGGCGCCGTCGATCAGCTTGGAGTCGCGGGCGGCGTCGCCCACACCCATGTTGACCACGATCTTGACCAGACCGGGGATCTGCATGACGTTCTCGTACGAGAACTCCTCACGCAGCTTGCCGGCGATTTCCTCGCGGTACTTCGTCTTCAGACGCGGAGTGGTGGTGGTAGCCATCAGATGTCCTCACCCGTCCGCTTGGCAACGCGGATCTTGTTGCCTTCGTCGTCGAAGCGGTAACCGACGCGCGTGACGACCTTCTTGCCGTCCTTCTCCACAACGAGCTGAACGTTGCTCACGTGGATGGGGGCCTCGGTCGTGACGATGCCACCGGTCTGCGAACCGCGAGCGGTCTGACCGGCCTTGGTGTGCTTCTTGACCCGGTTGACACCCTCGACGAGGACGCGGTCCTGAGCGGGGTAGGCCACGATGACCTTGCCCTGCTTGCCCTTGTCCTTACCGGTGATGACCTGAACCAGGTCGCCCTTCTTGATCTTCATGCTTACAGCACCTCCGGCGCGAGCGAGATGATCTTCATGAACTTCTTCTCGCGCAGTTCCCGGCCCACCGGGCCGAAGATGCGGGTGCCGCGGGGGTCACCGTCGTTCTTCAGAATGACGGCGGCGTTCTCGTCGAAGCGGATGTACGAGCCATCCTGACGGCGACGCTCCTTGACGGTGCGAACGATGACGGCCTTGACGACGTCACCCTTCTTCACGTTGCCACCGGGGATCGCGTCCTTGACGGTGGCGACGATGACGTCACCGATGCCCGCGTAGCGGCGACCCGAACCACCGAGAACACGGATGGTGAGGATTTCCTTCGCACCCGTGTTGTCGGCGACGCGAAGTCGCGACTCCTGCTGGATCACGTCTATCTCCTGATCGTCTGCCGGTTCCCGGCGGGGGCCACTCCGTCACGGAGCGGACCCCCGCCGAGCCTGGCGGAACTTGCCTGAGGGGAATGCCCCTCAGGAATTACTTGGCCTTCTCGAGGATCTCGACGACGCGCCACCGCTTCGTGGCGGACAGCGGCCGGGTCTCCATCAGGAGGACGCGGTCGCCGACGCCGGCGGCGTTCTGCTCGTCGTGCGCCTTGAGCTTGTTCGTACGGCGGATGACCTTGCCGTACAGCGCGTGCTTGACACGGTCCTCGACAGCGACGACGACGGTCTTGTCCATCTTGTCGCTGACGACCAGACCCTCACGGGTCTTGCGGAAACCGCGGTCGGTGTTGGTCTCAGTCACAGTCTTCTCGCTCATCAGACGCTCTCCACCGTCTCGATGCCCAGCTCGCGCTCGCGCATCAGGGTGTAGATCCGGGCGATGTCCTTACGGACGGACTTGAGCCGACCGTGGTTCTCGAGCTGCCCGGTCGCCGCCTGGAAGCGGAGGTTGAACAGCTCTTCCTTGGCCTCGCGGAGCTTGTTGAGCAGCTCCTCGTTGCCCAGCTCGCGCAGCTCGGACGCCTTGGTTCCGGCCGACATCACGCCTCACCTGCCTCGCGCCGAACGATGCGGCACTTCATCGGAAGCTTGTGAGCAGCGCGGGTGAGCGCCTCACGAGCAATCTTCTCGTTCGGGTAGGACAGCTCGAACATCACGCGACCCGGCTTGACGTTCGCGATCCACCACTCGGGAGAACCCTTACCGGAACCCATGCGGGTCTCGGCCGGCTTCTTCGTCAGGGGACGGTCCGGGTAGATGTTGATCCAGACCTTGCCGCCACGCTTGATGTGACGGGTCATCGCGATACGAGCTGCCTCGATCTGACGGTTCGTCACGTACGCCGGGGTCAGCGCCTGGATGCCGTACTCGCCGAACGCAACCTGCGTACCACCCTTGGACATACCGCTGCGCTTCGGGTGGTGCTGCTTGCGGTGCTTGACCCTACGGGGGATCAGCATTTCGGTCAGGCCTCCGTTCCGGTGCTCTCGGCAGCCGGAGCGGCAGCGGCGGGAGCCTCGGCCTTGGGGGCCTCGGCCTGAGCCGACTGCTGCTGCGGCTTGCGACCGCGACCGCCACGCTCGCCACCGCGGCCACCGCGGCCGGCCGGGCGGTCAGCGCCGCCACGGGCCGGGCGGTTGCCGGCGCGGGCAGCGGCGTTCTCGGCGCGGACCTCGGCGATGTTCTTGACGTCGCCCTTGTAGATCCAGACCTTCACGCCGATGCGGCCGAAGGTCGTCTTGGCCTCGAAGAAGCCGTAGTCGACGTTCGCGCGGAGCGTGTGCAGGGGCACACGGCCCTCGCGGTAGAACTCCGAACGGGACATCTCGGCGCCGCCGAGGCGGCCACCGCACTGGATCTTGATGCCCTTGGCGCCGGCCTTCATCGAGCTCTGCATGCTCTTGCGCATGGCACGACGGAAGGAGACGCGGGAGGAGAGCTGCTCGGCGACGGCCTGGGCCACCAGCTGAGCGTCCACCTCGGGGTTCTTGACCTCGAGGATGTTCAGCTGGACCTGCTTGCCGGTCAGCTTCTCCAGCTCGCCACGGATGCGGTCGGCCTCGGCGCCACGGCGACCGATGACGATGCCCGGGCGGGCGGTGTGGATGTCAACGCGGACGCGGTCGCGGGTGCGCTCGATCTCGACCTTCGAGATGCCGGCCCGCTCCATGCCCTTCGTCATCATGCGACGAATGGCGACGTCTTCCTTGACGTAGTCCTTGTACAGCTTGTCGGCGTACCAACGGGACTTGAAGTCCGTGGTAATGCCGAGCCGGAACCCGTGCGGGTTTACCTTCTGGCCCATTACCGGGTTCCTTCCTTGCTGCTGACGACCACGGTGATGTGGCTGGTCCGCTTACGGATCCGGTAGGCACGGCCCTGGGCACGCGGACGGAACCGCTTCAGGGTCGGGCCCTCGTCCACGTACGCCTCGCTGATGACCAGCGTGGAGGCGTCGGTGTGGTCGTAGTTGTGTGCTGCGTTGGCGATGGCGCTGTCCAGCACCTTGCCAACCGGCACGCTCGCGGCCTGCGGGGCGAAACGCAGGACCGCCTGAGCCTCCGTGGCATCCATGCCACGGATGAGGTCCACCACGCGGCGGGCCTTCATGGGCGTGACGCGGATGTACCGCGCCTGGGCCCTGGCTTCCATGGTTGTCCCTTCGGTGTAAGTCATAGTCGTTCCACTCCGCGGTTAGCGGCGCTTCGACTTCCGGTCGTCCTTGACGTGGCCGCGGAAGGTGCGAGTCGGCGAGAACTCGCCGAGCTTGTGGCCGACCATCGACTCGGTGACGAACACCGGGACGTGGATCTTGCCGTTGTGCACCGCGATGGTGTGACCCAGCATGGCCGGGATGATCATCGAGCGACGGGACCAGGTCTTGATGACGTTCTTGGTACCGGCTTCGTTCTGAGCGTCCACCTTCTTCAGGAGGTGGCCGTCAACGAAGGGTCCCTTCTTGAGACTGCGCGGCATCTAAACCCGCTCCTAGCGCTTCTTGTTCGTCTTGCGGCGGCGGACGATGTACTTGTTCGAGGCCTTCTTCGGCGAACGAGTACGACCCTCCTTCTGACCCCACGGGGAGACCGGGTGGCGACCACCGGAGGTCTTGCCCTCACCACCACCGTGCGGGTGGTCAACCGGGTTCATCGCGACACCGCGGACGGTCGGGCGAACGCCCTTCCAGCGCATGCGGCCGGCCTTGCCCCAGTTGATGTTCGACTGCTCGGCGTTGCCGACCTCGCCGATGGTGGCGCGGCAGCGGGCGTCGACCAGGCGGATCTCACCCGACGGCATACGAAGGTGGGCCATGGTGCCCTCCTTCGCCAGCAGCTGCACGGAGGCACCCGCGGAACGGGCGAACTTCGCGCCGCCGCCGGGCCGCAGCTCGATGGCGTGGATGGTCGTACCGACCGGGATGTTGCGCAGCGCCAGGTTGTTGCCGGGCTTGATGTCGGCGGCCGGGCCGTTCTCGACACGGTCGCCCTGCGACAGGCCACGCGGCGCGATGATGTAGCGCTTCTCGCCGTCCGCGTAGTGCAGGAGCGCGATGCGCGCGGTGCGGTTGGGGTCGTACTCGATGTGCGCGACCTTGGCCGGCACGCCGTCCTTGTCGTGACGACGGAAGTCGATCACGCGGTAGGCGCGCTTGTGGCCACCACCCTGGTGGCGAACGGTCACACGACCGGCGTTGTTACGGCCGCCCTTGTTGTGCAGGGGGCGGACCAGCGACTTCTCCGGCGTGGACCGCGTGATCTCGACAAAGTCGGCGACGCTGGAGCCACGACGGCCCGGGGTCGTCGGCTTGTACTTGCGGATACCCATTTCTCAGTCCTCGTCCGATTTCGGACGATCCAGACCGCCCTTAGGCGGTCGGACCGCCGAAGATGTCGATACGGTCGCCCTCGGCGAGGGTCACGATGGCGCGCTTCGTGTCGGCGCGCTTGCCGAAACCGGTGCGGGTGCGCTTGCGCTTGCCCTGCCGGTTGATCGTGTTGACCCCGGTGACCTTGACCGAGAAGACCGCTTCCACGGCCTGCTTGATCTGGGTCTTGTTGGAGCCGGGCGCGACGATGAACGTGTACTTGTTCTCGTCGAGCAGCGCGTAGCTCTTCTCGGAAACAACCGGCTTGACGAGAACGTCGCGCGGGTCCGAGTAGGTCTTGCTGGTAACGGTCGCCTCGCTCATCAGGCGTCGCTCCCTTCGGTCTCAGCGGTCTGGGGGCCAGACACGAAGGACTCGAGGGCGGCCTGGGTGAAGACCACGTCGTCAGAGACGATCACGTCGTACGTGTTCAGCTGGCCCGGCTCCAGGATGTGCACCTGGGGCAGGTTGCGGGCGGACAGCCACGCGGCCTCGTCGGAGCGGTCGGCGACCAGGAGCAGGTTCTTGCGCTCCGAGATCTTGCCGAACAGCGTCTTGGCGGCCTTGGTGGAGACGGCACCCTCGACCACGCCGGTGACGACGTGGATGCGCGAGTGACGGGCCCGGTCCGAGAGGGCACCGCGCAGGGCGGCGGCCTTCATCTTCTTCGGGGTCCGCTGCGAGTAGTCACGCGGCTGCGGACCGTGGACGACGCCACCGCCGGCGAACTGCGGCGCACGGGTCGAACCCTGGCGCGCGCGGCCGGTGCCCTTCTGGCGGTACGGCTTGCGCCCACCACCACGGACCTCGCCGCGGGTCTTGGTCTTGTGCGTGCCCTGACGGGCAGCTGCCAGCTGCGCGACAACGACCTGGTGGATCAGCGGAACGCTGGTCTTGGCGTCGAAGATCTCCGCGGGGAGCTCGACGGTCCCGGCCTTGTCGCCTGCCGGCGAAAGGATGTCAATGGTGCTCATCGGTTCCTCAAGCCCCCTTGGCCGCGGTGCGGACCAGGACGAGGCCGCCGTTCGGACCAGGGACTGCGCCCTTGATGAGGAGCAGACCCTTCTCCGCGTCAACCGCGTGGATGGTCAGGTTCTGGGTGGTGACCCGCTCGTTGCCCATACGACCCGCCATGCGCATGCCCTTGAAGACACGGCCGGGGGTGGCACAGCCACCGATGGAGCCGGGCATACGGTGCACACGGTGGGCACCGTGGGACGCCTTGCCACCCTTGAAGTTGTGACGCTTCATCACACCGGCGAAGCCCTTGCCCTTGCTCTTGCCCGTGACGTCGACCTTGACGCCGGACTCGAACACCTCGGCAGTGACTTCCTGGCCCAGCGTGTACTCGCTGGCGTCAGGGGTGCGGAGCTCCACCAGGTGGCGGCGCGGGGTCACGTCGGCCTTGGCGAAGTGGCCCTTGAGGGGCTTGTTCACCTTGCGGGGGTCGATCTCGCCGAAGGCGATCTGGACTGCCTCGTAGCCGTCGTTGTCGTTGGTGCGGACCTGGGTGACGACGCAGGGCCCGGCCTTGACGACGGTCACCGGGACGACCCGGTTGTTCTCGTCCCAGACCTGGGTCATGCCGAGCTTCTCGCCCAGGACGCCCTTAATGTTCTTAGCCATCTCGCGCGTCACCTCAGAGCTTGATCTCGATGTCGACGCCCGCCGGCAGGTCGAGACGCATCAGCGAGTCAACCGTCTTCGGCGTGGGGTCGAGGATGTCGATGAGGCGCTTGTGCGTGCGCATCTCGAAGTGCTCGCGCGAGTCCTTGTACTTGTGCGGCGACTTGATGACGCAGTACACGTTCTTCTCAGTGGGCAGCGGCACCGGGCCCGCGACCGACGCACCAGTGCGGGTCACCGTCTCGACGATCTTCTTCGCCGAGGAGTCGATGACCTCGTGGTCGTAGGCCTTGAGCCGGATGCGGATCTTCTGTCCCGCCATGGCTACTAGTAGTCCTGTCTCTCGTAAACGCTCTGGAACCCGGGAGCTCTGACGACTCCACCTCCGACCCACGCGGTCGGGCGTGTCGCATCCCCTCTACGCAGATCTCCCGAAGGATTTCCCAACCAAGGGGGTGCGGGCCCGAGGACCGCAGGACCGGGGGCGGAACACCCACCGGGTGCCTGGCCGGTGCCCCACTGACGCTTCCCGGAAGATTCCCGTACGTCCGACCCGCAAGGGGTCGACGAGTACTGTGGGACTCGCTTCCGGTCCTCCCGGCGGGAGGCGCGCAGCATTGACACTCAACCGAGCAACCTGGTCAGTGTGCCATACGGCGCGCGAGCCTGGCCAATCGGGCGGGGATCTTACCTCCCGTGGTCGCCCGGTCAAACGCGGGCGCGCAGTCGGAGTCATGCCGGGCGCCCCGATGTAATCGGGTCGAGCGGTGTGTGCCGCCGTGCCTACAGTGGCCGGCCGGGCACACCGTCGTCACCAGAGGCATCGATCATGCGTACGCACTATCCGCGCACCGCCCACCTGCCCTGGTCCCCCGGAGCCACCTCGGACGACGTACGGATCGCCGGTCTCGCCGCACTGACCGGCCGCGAGGTCGTCGTCACCGAGAAGCTGGACGGCGAGAACACCACGCTCTACGCCGACGGGCTCCACGCCCGCTCCCTCGACTCCGCCCACCACCCCTCGCGAGGCTGGGTGAAGGCGCTCCAGGGCCGGGTCGGGGCACGCATCCCCGACGGGTGGCGGGTCTGCGGCGAGAACATGTTCGCGCGCCACTCGATCCCGTACGACGGCCTGGAGAGCTTCTTCTACGGCTTCTCCGTCTGGGACGGGGAGCGCTGCCTGGACTGGGACCGGACCGTGGTGTTCCTGCGGGGGCTGGGGATACCGGTGCCGCCCGTGCTGTGGCGCGGAGTGTTCGACGCCCGCGCCGAAAGGGCGCTGCGGGCGCTGAAGCCTGACACCGGACGGCAGGAGGGGTACGTCGTACGGCCCGTGGACGGCTTCGGGGCGGCGGACTTCGGGCGGCTGGTGGCCAAGTGGGTGCGGCCCGGTCACGTACAGACCGGTACGCACTGGATGCACACCGCCGTCGTAGAGAACGGACTCGGCCCGGCCGCCGCCCTGTGGGCCGTACGGTCCGGAGCGCCCCTCGACGCGGCGGCGCTGGCCGCCGCCGCGGGCACGGACGCGGGGGACCCCCGAGCCGCCCACGCGATGGCCGACGCCCTCGACGCACTGGGCCGGACCGGAGAAGACCGGCTGACCGGGGTGCTGGCCGCGCTGCTGCACCGCTCCCGCCGCGCCGCACTCGCGCCCGCGCTGGCCCCGACGCTCGGGATGCCGCTCGCCCGCCGCGTCGCGGACCTCGTCGGGCTGTACCCCGGGCTGCACCGCCCGTACCCGGACGAGGAGCGCCGCTCCGGGCTGGTCCGGATGTCGTTCGCCGCCGATCTGCCGCTGCTGCACGCGCTGGCCGCCGCGGTGGCGGACACCGCCGGGGCGCGCGAGCAGGTGGAGTGGTCGGCGCTGCACGCGGAGGAGGTGGGCGAACCGGCCGGACTTCGGGAGGCGTTCGAGGACCTGGAGCCGGACGCCGCCGACCGCTGCCTGGCGCAGGCCCGTGAGGCGTACGCGCTGGGGCGGGTCACCACCGCCGAGGAGGCCGTCGCCGCGACCTGGCGCTGGCGGTCCGGGGACTTCCCGCGCCTGGTCCAGCTGGTCGGCCCGTCCGGCAGCGGCAAGAGCACCTTCGCCCGCGCGCTGCCCGGCGTCGACACGTATCTCTCGCTCGACGACCTGCGCCTTGCCCGGGGCTCGCGCGCCGACCAGAAGGCCAACGGGGAGGTGCTGCGCGAGGGACTCGACCGGCTGGACGCCGCACTCGCCACGAACTCCACCATCGTCTGGGACGCCACCTCGCTCAACGCGCACCAGCGCTCCCTGGTGCATGCGGTCGCCCGGCGCAGGGACGCGCTGCTCACCCACGCCGTGGCGCTGGTCGACGAGGCGGAGCTGATCCGCCGCAACGAACGCCGCAGCCATCCGGTGCCGCCCGGGGTGCTGACCGCACAGCTGCGCAGATTCGTGCCCCCGTACCCCGGCCAGGCGCACCGCACCTGGTACGTCGGCGCGAGCGGAACCGTGGAGGACAGGGCGTAGATGCGTACCAGTGAGGAGATCTACCACCGGGTCCGCTGGGACTCCCGGTTCGATCCGGCGCGTTTCGTGCTGGGCGTGGCGCAGCGCGGGACGGTCCCCAAGCGGGTGCCGCTGCCCCGCTTCACGCCCGGCGGGGAGATCCCCTGGCACCGGGTGCTGTTCTTCGAGGCGGACGGCGAGGTGGTGTGGGACCGGTCCTCGGGCGTCGACCGGATCGACGCGACGGACGCCGGGCGGGTGCGCACCCCGCGCCGACTGCCGTCCCCGTACTTCGTCTCCCGCACACCGCACGTGTACTCCGCGTCGCAGGCCGCCTGGGCGCCGGTGCCCGAGGACGTACCGGCGCCCGCACCGGCCCCCGGTCCGCTGACGCTGCTGACCTGGAACACCCTCTGGGACCGCTACGACAGCGACCGCATCGACACCGCCCGGCGCCGGCCGCTCCTGCTCGACGCCCTGCGCGGTGCGGACGCCGACGTCATCGCCCTCCAGGAAGCCGAACCGGCCCTGCTCGCCCTGCTGTTGGCGGCGTCCTGGGTCCGCGACGGCTACACGCTGTGGGCCGATCCGGCCGACCGGGACGTCGCCGACTGCGGGCTGCTGCTGCTCAGCAGGGTGCCGGTGCGTGAGGCGGGACTGCATGTCCTGGGCCCGCACAAGGCGGTCGCGGCGGTGGTTGTGGACGGGCCGGACGGGCCGGTCACGGTCGCGGTGACTCACCTCAGCAGCGACCACTCGGCCGACGGCGTCGGCCGGCGCGATGCCGAACTGGCCGATCTGGCAACGGGGTTGGCGGCCGTCGAGGGCGATGTGACACTGCTCGGCGACTTCAACGACGGCGGGGACACCCCGCAGGACCGGCTGGCGATGGCGGACGCCTGGAGCCGGGTGCACGGCCCGGACGACCGGACGCCCACCTTCGACCCGTCGGTCAACCCGCTGGCGGCGGTCTCCTCCCTGTCCGGGCGGGCGTCCCGGCTGGACAGGGTCCTGGTCCGCTCGGAGCGGCTGCGGCCCGTCTCGGCGGTGCTGCTGGGCACCGTGCCGACGACGGACGGGCTGTATGTCTCGGACCACTTCGGGGTACGGGTCGAGCTGACCGCCGATGCGGCGGAGCGGGCGCAGGCGGACACGGACGCGACGGAGGAGGCGTGCGCGGCCGATGCGCTGCGCCGGGTGGCCGCCGCCCTGCCCGAAGGCTCCGTCCACCTGGCCGGCTCCCGGCGGATGGGCTGTGCGCTGCCCGGCGCGGACGTGGACCTGGTCGCGGCGCTGCCCGGTGCCGTGGATCTGCCGGGGATACGGGAGCGGCTGGCCGCGGCCCTGCCGGATGCCGAGCGGCTGCGCGAGGTGACCGGTGCCCGCGTACCGGGGCTGCGCCTCTCGCTCGGCGGGCGCGGGGTGGACCTGGTGACCGTGGCG
Organism: Streptomyces gelaticus; assembly: GCF_014649535.1. GTDB lineage: Bacteria > Actinomycetota > Actinomycetes > Streptomycetales > Streptomycetaceae > Streptomyces > Streptomyces gelaticus. Next base: position 62,206 of record NZ_BMTF01000008.1, on the reverse strand, counting down.
ACGGGCGCGCTCCCTCCGGCCGAGGCGGTGGCCCGGCGCGCCGAGCTGGGCGGGGCGGCGGCCACGGCGCTCAGCGCGGTGAGCGACGCGGACGCCGTGCTCGCGGCGGCGGACCCGCACCGGGCGGCGTTCACCCGGCTCGCCCGCGAGGTGAAGGCCTGGGCGCGGGCGCGCGGCCTGGACTCCGCCCCGTGCGGCGGGCTGCCCGGCCTCGCCTGGTCCGTACTCGCGGCCCGTACCGCCCACGAGGCAGGCGACCTGCCGCCACTCCCCCTGCTCAGGCACTTCTTCGCGACCTGGGCGGCGTGGGACTGGAACCGCGTGGTCGGCTCCGGCGGGGCGGGCGGGACCGGCGGCTCCGGCGGGGCGGGCGAGACCTTCGAACTCCCCCTCACCGTGCTGACCCCGACCGACCCCGTCCGCTCCTGCGCCTCGCAGGTCTCCCCCGCCGGCCGTGACCTCCTCGCCGAGGAGCTCTTCCGCGCCTGGGAGATCCTTGAGTCCGCCGACGACTCCGGCCCCGTACCGCACGCCCTGCTCCGCACCCCGCCGCCGCTGCACGCGCAGCACACCCTCTGGGCCCTCGCCTCCGTACGACCCGGCCCCGACGAGGGGCGGCTGCGCGGCCGTCTCCTCGCCGTGGCCGCCGCCCTCGCCGGGGCGGGCGCCCCGGACTCCCGTATCTGGCCGCGCCCGCTCACCGCCGACGGTCTGGCGGGATACGCGATCGGCCTGGGCGCTACGCCGCCCGACGGGCACCGGCTGGCGGAGATCGGGGCGGAGATTCTGCGCGGCATCCCGGACGCCTCGCTGGCCCGGGTGGAACTGTCCGCTCTCCGGTCGACCGGAGACCCGGCGTTCGCCCTCTGACGGACTGGACGACGTCCCTTCCCGTACCGATCCCTTCGCCCCCCTGTATGCCACTTTTCCCCGTTTAAGCTTCTTGCAGGGTCAAGAATCAAGGGGATGCGAGCGGGAGTGCAATCGATGGCGGGCACGGCCGTGGGGACAGACCGGACCGGGATCGATACGGACGGTGCCGCTCCGGCTCACGGCCAACTCGTCACTGTACGAAATCGCCCCTGGGTGGTCACCGAAGTCACCCGCTCCGCGGTCTCCTCCGAGGAGCCCGCTCGCACGGCGGCAGCGTCCGCTCCGCACCTGCTCCTGGAACTGAACCACGCTCGCTACAAGAAGGAGCAGGAGGCTGGGTTTCACGTGCCAGACGCGAAGAAGAAGGCCGCCCCGAAACGGGCGCCGAAGCCGAAGACAGAGCCCAAACCGGAGGACGGCATCCAGGACGGGATCTTCTGACAGCAACGCGCCCCAGCCCTCGGTACCGGCCGAGAGCTGGGGCGCGAGTGCACGAAGGAGTCAGTGCCCAGCAGCGTACGGGACGAAGTCCGCCCAAGCGCCTGGCACGAAGGCGAGCCGCGCCCCCTGCACGTTCTTGGAGTCACGCACGCGCACCAAGTCGGGGGCCGCCGCGACCTCGACGCAGTCGCCTTCGTTGCCGTTGCTGCTGTAACTGCTCTTGAACCAGACCAGCTCAGAAACGTCTTGCGCGGAAGTCCTGTGGATCATGTCTCTCCCAGCACTTGCTCGATAAAAGCCAAAGTCTTCCGGGGCGTGAGAGCCTAGGCCCGGATGATGCCATACCGCAGTTCGAGGATGCGAAGTTGCTTCGCGTCGGTCACCCGGCAACCGTTGAACGCCCCGTGCGAACGTCCCACCGCCGTACCGTCCTTGAACTTCAGCACGTCGATGTCACCGTCCATTCCGGGGTGCGCCTCGCGATGCGTAGGCATCACCTGGAGCGTGACATTGCGCAACTGCCCGATCTCCAGCAGCCGTTCGAGCTGCCGCCGCCACTCCATTGTGCCTCCGATGGGGCGCCTGAGCGCCGACTCCTCCTGAACGAAACTGAGAGCGAGTCCGGGCGACCGCTCGAAGATCGACTGGCGAGCCATGCGCGCGGCCACCATACGTTCGACTTCGTCCTGTGAGTACGAGGGCTGCCGGGCCTCGAACAGCGCCCGCGCGTGGCCCGGCGTCTGCAACAGTCCATGCAGGCCGTGCGCCACGTAGGCTGCAAGCTCGACCGCCTTCGCCTCCAGCTTCGTCAGATCCCGGATCTTCTTCGGGTACCGGACCTCCGCCACGTCCTGCTTCATCGCGGCGATCTTCCCGCCCGCCCCGAGCACCTCGTCCGCCCTGTCCAGGAGCTCCGGCCGGGGAATGCGACGGCCGCCCTCCACCTTGTAGACCTGATCCTCCCTGTACCCGATCGCGGCCCCGAACTCGCCGGCCCGCAGCCCCGCCGCCTCCCGCCACGCCTTGATCTGGCGCCCCACCGCCGCGACCACGGCCGTCCCCGACTCGTCATCGGGATCGATGTCCCAGCCCGGCTCATCCGCCCCGGCGTCACCGTGCTCCGTACCGGCCTCATCCACGCTCATCCGTGCCCCACTTCCGACGCGCTTACCGTTCTCGACCCAACCCCTGGCGTCCCCAACACGTCACCCGGACAACCGGGACAACGCCGGACAAGCCCTGGACAACACCTGTACACACAGGGCTCATCGCTCTTCACGGTACGCAGCTACGGCCACGCTGAACGGCACCATCCAACACATCACCCGAACCGGACATTCCACTCCCGCCCGGCATCGCCTCCGTTACCCCGAAAATCGCCCCGCGCGACGCGATTCGGGCCGAACTCGACCTGGTTCCAAGCCCGTTCCACCGGGTCGCGGAAACCCACGCCCCGGTGCACCACGTCCCCGCGTCCCACGACGCATAAAGCTTTTAAGAACCTGGGGAAATTACCCTCCCCACCCAAACCCGCCCCGTCACTCACTCGGGTGACATGGGGCAACTGGGCTGGATTCGCGGCTGGTTGGCTGGCATATGCTCGCCGCGACAACTCCAGACACGCGACGGCCCCCGACGAGATTCACAGTCTCAACCGGGGGCCTGACCACCGAGGAAGTTAGGCCCTTCCTGATGGATACCCCGCAGGTTACCGCGCCCTTATGCGCCCCGTCCCCCGTACCCGGAGACACCACACCGTCATCCGGTGTCATCCACATCAACTTCCGGCATGCCGCAGGCTTCACCGTCATCGGCAACCACCTCGCCCAGCACCGCGGACTCTCCCTCGCCGCGATCGGGCTCGCCACCCACATCCAGTCGCTCCCCGCCGGAGCCAGGATCGGCATCAAGCGCCTCGCCGAACGCTTTCCCGAGAGCGAGACCCGCATCGCCGCCGCCCTGCGCGAGCTCGAAGCCCACGGCTACCTCCACCGCAGCCGCGTACGCCTCGCCGACGGCCGCATCATCACCCGCACCGTCTCGTACAACCAGCCCGGCACTGCCGCGCCCATCGCCCCAACGCCCCGGCCCAGGCACAGCAAACCGGCAGCCCCGCTCCCCGCCCCACCACACGCCGCAGCCACCCCGCTCCCGACGCCCACCAAGGCCCCGCAGCCACCCGCCCCGCAGCGACCCCCCACCCCGGCACCGGAATCCGCACCACCGTCCGCGTACGTCTCCGTACCGCCGCCCACGGCACCCAGGACACCGCCCGCACCCCTACCTCAGCCGTACGCGCCCACCGAGGAGCTGCGCCGGACGGCCGCCGCACTCCTCGCCGACCTCCGCCGCCACGCACCAGGGCTCACCCTCTCCGAAGGCGACGTCGCCGCCCTCACCCCCGGCGTCGCCACCTGGCTCGAACGCGACGCCCACCCCGACACCATCCGCCACACCCTCACCACCGACCTCCCCACCCCCCTCAAACACCCGGCCAAGCTCCTCCGCCACCGGATCACCACACTCCTGCCACCCCCGCTCCCCGGCATCGCGGACCTCACCCCGCCCCGCCGCAAGGTCGTCGTCATCCCGCTCCAGAACTGCGACACCTGCGACCGCGCCTTCCGCGCCGCCGCCCCCGGACACTGCCGCGACTGCCGGACAGACCTCCACACAGCCGCCTGACCGAAACGTCACTCATCCCGAACGGACCTCCATGGTCAGCTCGCCCCACGAGGCAATGCACCGCATCTTCCAGGAGTACACCGGTCTCTTCTCCCGAGTCTCCGACGTGCTCGGAGTCGACATCCCGCCACCCACCTCGGCCACCGCTTTGCCCACCGACCTCACCGAGGCCCGGCCGGTCGAACGCCGCGTGGACACCCTGTTGCGGATCGAAACCGAGGTCGGCGGCCCCTTCCTCCTCGCCATCGAGGCTCAGGGCAAGAAGGACCCTGACAAGACCGTCAACTGGCCGTACTACGTCACCTATCTCCACAACAGATACCGGCTGCCCGTCCTGCTCCTGGTCGTCTGCCAGGACCACGCCACGGCCCAATGGGCCGCACGCCCGATCTCCATCGGCCTCCTCCAATGGCAGACGTTCGTCCTGAGCCCCCTCGTCGTGGGTCCGCACAACATGCCCGTCATCACCGACGTGGCCGAGGCCCGCAAGGACCTCGCGCTCGCCACCCTGGCCGCCATCACACACGCCGACAATCCGGACGTCGGTGTCATACTGAAAACGCTGTCCGCCGCACTGCGGGACACACCGGAAGCAATGCCGACCCCATCGTCGAACTCACCGCACAGGGCCTGGGCAACCGCCCGGCCGCACAACAGTGGAGGAACCTGGTGGCCGTGGACACGTCTTTCTACAAGTCCTTCATGTCGGAAGAAATCCGGGACGAAGGCCGGGCACAAGGCCGTGCCGAGGACATCCTGCTCGTACTGGAACAGCGCGGCCTCACCATTCCCGACAGGATGCGCGAGCGGATCACCGACTGCGGCGACCCCGAGACTCTGCGCCAGTGGCTCGTGAGAGCGGTCACTGTCGGCTCTGCCGAGGAGATCCTCACCGAGGATTAGCCACATCAGGGCGGCAACCCCCGCACAATGGGGGACCCCTCACGCGAAGCGACGTCACCTTCGAACTCCCCGTGCCCCTCTGGCAACAGCACACCGGACGAGGACGAAGACGGCAAGGATGCACTGTCCGGCACAGCCGAACTTCCGATTCCAGGAAGGAACAATGCAGCGACGGCAGCTCGTCACCGCGATATCGGCAGCACTGCTTCTGTCCGCGTGTGGCTCCAGCAACGGTTCGGACAGCGTCGAAGAGGCCAAGAAGGGCGCCCGCAACGCGGTCGAGTCCTACGTGGATGCTTTGAATTCTCGCGATGCGGATCACCTGATCGAAGTAGGTGGCGTTCCTGACGACTCCCGGGCCCGCCGGGAAGCCGGTCGGATCCTCGCCGACAAGGGCGGTCGAGGACTTTCGATCACGGAAGTTCAGATCGACCTCGACATGGGGCCGGATGCCGGGTCGGCAAAGCTGACAGCGAAGGAGAAGTCCGGCAGGACAACGCAGGACTCCTTCAGCGTGGTGAGAGTGGACGGCACATGGCACCTGACCGTCTTCACTGACGGGCCGGCTCCGTCCGGCAAGTCGACATCGTCGACGGAGTAGCGGGCGCCACGGCGCTCGACCACGTGGCGCAGACTCCGGTACGGGATTCCGGTCACGTGCGCCAGGTGTCCCAACGTGACAATGGGAGGCAGGCCGCGCGCTCGCGCGTCGGCGGACTGGCGGACAGCACGCTCGGCCGTGCGCGCAGAGCGCGATTCCGGAACGGAGCGTAGATAGAGGTGAGGGGAGGCGCTGACCCTCTACCTTTTCTTTCCTCCCGGCCCGACCGTCGCGGTCACGCGGAAGTTGATTCACGGACGGCACCCACGGTGCCGCCTTGCCCCCGGGCTCTTGTGAAGGAGACCCGGTCGGCCGGTCCCGACGGAACCGGCGGTACTAGCTAGATCTCAGCGCCCCTCCCTGAGCGACACAGGGTAATAGGGGGCATCACTGTCGTACGTCCGGTGGCCGCACATGAGCCACAGCAACACCGGTCGTTGGGCGGCGGGTTGGCGGCAACACGCTGCGCCCTGACCGGCCCACCCCCAGCGCCTCCGAGCAGCAGCCGGCCCGCGTCCGTCAGATGGCGCCGCCGGATCAGTTCGAGCTCGGCGGCACGGTCGAGCACCGTGCCCAGGGACCAGGGCTCACCGATCAACACCAGCGCCAGACCTGCGTCGTGCCGCACTCCTTGAGCCAGGGCGTGCAGCAGCTTGCGCACGGCTGCGGCCGATGGAACCGGCTTCGGCTCGGGTTCGGTCACCTGCGGCTCCTTCGTGGACGGACGGAACGGTCAGGTGTGCTTGAGGTTCGACGGATACACCTCGTGGAGCGGATCCCACCACAACACGTGGAAGATGTTGCCGGTCAGAAATCCGTACAACCGCTGGGTGCCGGTGAACCGCAGACGCTGGATCTTCGACGCGTCATCGAAGCCGATGGCAGCCAGCCGCGCCACGGCCTCCTTGCACAGGCCGCCGGGCAGTTCGTACTCCTTGAAGAAGTCACCGGTCCTGCGTAACTCGTTGAGAGTCATCGTCTCGCAGTCCCGAAGCTTGGTCAGCACCTCACACAACGTGGCCGAATCCATCTGGTCGAATCCCCACGGACCGCCGTGGTCGACGTGGCTGAACCGCCAGCACACCCGGTCGTCCGAAGTGGCCGCGCCCGACAGAAGTAACCGGACATCACCGATCCGCTTCTCTCGCACCGCCCCGCTGGGCGGGAGCGCCAATTTCTTCTTGGCCCGTCCCCCCTTGGGCATCAGTCGTTGTGCTCCTCGTGCTCGGCCAGCGCACCGAAGAAGTCGGCAATGTCCTCGTCGAGCAACGGCTCGTTGCTCCGCTCCAGATCCGGCACCTGGGCCCGGCCGCGGGCCTCGACCCACGGGCCGGTCCGATGGGTCATCTCGGACAGCTCATGCGCGGAGTACACGCGCATGTTCTCCAGCACGATGTCGACCGATTCTTTCTCCTGGTCGTCCAACTCGGCCGGATCACCCTCGATGTCCCCGCGCTTCAGCTCGAAGCGGCCGCGGTGCCTGCTGTACAGCTCCGGCGCGACCGGCCCGTTGGCCCACGCCTCGAAACGCTCGGCAAACAGCGGGCGGTCCTCCCAGGCCAGGTGATAGCCGTAGGAGAAATAGCAAAGCTTCTGCAGCTTCATGGCCGACATCGGTGCGGCCTTCAGCAGGATGTACGCGGCTACGTCGTGCACGGTTGCCATGGTCGGTCCCCTCTGGTCCTCGCCGCCACCCTAGAGCCGCACGCCCCCATCGACATCCTCGAAGCTCCCGGGCGGGGAGAATCCCCCTGTCGGTCCAGCGTACGGGCGAGGTCGGACAACAGGAACGGAACGAGCCTGCCTTCTCACTCGGACACATGGTGCACTGTGAACGAAACGATGTTCTCCATCCCGGCGCCCCCGCTCTGGGCCGTGACGTCACCCCGCACTATGACCTCGTCACCCCGGCGGTGGGCCTCGGCCGCCTTGCCGTAGTCGTGCTCGTCCAGGGACATCCTGACCCTGCGCGCCCTGCGGCCGTCCCGTTCGTCGAAGTATCCGGCGATGGTGACCGCGCCGGGCCCGTACGGAAGCTCACGGTGCAGGCGGACCACCGACCCCAGCAGTGTCATGTCCCTCTGCCCCAGCCGGGCCCGCAGGTCCTTGGCTCCGGCGTCAGCGCCCCATCCGGTCGATGTGTTCATGGTGCGTACACCCGTGAGTTGAGCTGTCCGGGTCACACCTGCGGATATCCAGGCAACCCGCCCCCGGGAATCCCCGTCTATCCCCCCGCAGCAGCGGCTCTCCCCCACCGCGGCCTGCACGGATTCGGCGCGCGGCACAGGGCCGCACGGCCGCCCGCTGCCGCGGGGGAAGTGGACGGAGCACGGTGTGACGGATCGACCCGCCCTGCGCGCATCCCGCCCGGGAATGCCGCGGCGCACCTTGCTGGCCGGGGCCGGCGCGACCGGTCTGGCGGCCTTCACCGCCTGCACGGCGCCCTCGCCGCCCCGCCGCCGCGACCCCGCGGCGGACCCGATGCCCGGACTGCCGATAAGCACCTCGCACGCGGCCCTGATGATGCAGATCCTCGCCCACCCGGACGACGACCTGTACTTCATGAACCCGGACACCCAGCAGGCCCTCGACGCCGGGACACCGCTGGTCTGCGTCTATCTGACCGGCGGCGAGGCCACCGGCATAAACCGCATCCCGGGCCGCCCGCTGCCCGCGCCCGACAAGGCCGCCTACTCCTCCGCGCGTCACCAGGGGCTCCGTCAGGCGTACGCGACCCTGCTCGGCCTCGGCCGGTTCACCCCCTGGCACAAGTCCGTCATCGAGCTGCACGGCGGCCACCGCGCCGAGATCAACACCCTCGGCCACCGCGGCCGCAGGATCGAGCTGATCTTCATCAACACCGCCATGCACACCTCGTACGGACGTCTCGGTCTGCCCAGCCTCTGGCAGGACCGGCGCCTGGTGCTGCCGACCGTCGTCGCCGACGGCTCCCCGCTGAAGAAGGCGGGTTCGTACACCTACGACGGGCTGATCGATGTCCTGGTCGGGCTGTTCGAGCGGTATCGGCCGAGCATCCTGCACACCCTGGACCCTGACCCGGACATCCAGCACAGCAGCGAAGCCGTCCGCCGCCGGGACAGCGAGCAGAAGGGCTACTCCGACCACCCCGACCACACCGCGGCCGCCCTGTTCACCTGGGCCGCGCTGATCCGGTGGGTGGCACGGGCCACCCGGAACGGCGCCGGGATACCGGCCTTCACCACCACGTCGTTCCGGGCCTACTACAACCGGCACTGGCCGAAGAACCTGCCGCCCGCGGTGCTCGCCGAGAAGGCCTCGCACCTGGTGCCGTACGGCGGATCGGCCGACTGGCGGTGCGGCAACCCCGCAGGCTGCGGGGACTACAACGTGGGCGGCGACCGGCCGCTGACCAATCGCAAGGGCTGGGTGCGGTCCACCCACTACCGCCACCCGGGCCCCCGGCCCGTCGTCGCCACCGACCCGGACGGGCGGCTCGTCGCCTACGGCGTGCTGGGGCTGCGGGCGGTGCGCCGACGCGAGAGCGCGCCGGGCAGCGGGGTGTGGGACGCGCCGGACGACCTCGGCGGCGGCCCGCTCGCCCCGGTCCTGGGCAGCGCGACACTGCCGGACGGACGCCATCTGCTCTTCGGGCTGCGGTTCTCAACAATCGGCGGGCACGGCGCGGACAACCAGCGCGAGATCGTCGCGCTGGAGCAGCGCTCCCCCGGCGGCGCCTTCCGCGCCTGGCAGGGGCTGGGCAACCCGGTGCGCGATCACGACGGCGGACGCCGGATCGGCGTCCCGGTCGCGGTCGCCGCGCCCGACGGGCGGGTGCACCTCTTCGTACGGAACGCGGAGAAGGGCGTCAGTACCCGGGTACGGGACACGGACGGCCGGTGGGGCGAGTGGCAGGACATGGGCGGCGGCGAGATCCAGGACGGGCTGAGTGCCGTGGTGGACGCCGAGGGCTGTGTCCATGTCTTCGCGGCGGGCCGTTTCGCGGTGCACCACTGGACGCAGGACGCGCCCGGCGAGGCGGTGACCGCGCGCACCCAGATCACCGGGGTGCCGGTGCCCGGGGACGGTCCGGCCGCACTGCCGGGGGCGGACGGCAGCATCGAGCTGTACTACCGTGCGGCGGCGAAGGCCGCGCTGACGACCGTACGGACCTGCGAGACGGCGGACGAGACCGGCATCGACGGCTTCGGCCGCCGGATCCCGGACCGGGCGGGCTTCGACGGGTACGGGCCGGTGGCGGCCGCCGGGTCGCCGGGCGCCCCGGTGCTGCTCGGCCGCACCGCCGATGGCCTCGTCCAGGTCCGTACGCCCGCACGGCTCTCCGTGCGGCGGCGCGGTCCGGTGGCGCTGGACGGGCCGGCCCTGCACATCGGCCGGGACGGGCGGCCGGCGGTGGTGGCCCTGGGGCCCGACGCCCTGCCCTGGATCTGGCGCCCCTGAACCGGCACCCGGCCGGACGTTCCGCCGGGACCGCCCGGACCGCCCGGACATGAAGAAGGGCCCCGGTCCACCGCTCGCGCGGCGGGCCGGGGCCCTTCTCGGTGCTCGTTGCGGAGCAACCAGGTCAGACAGTCAGGTAATTACTTGACGATCTTGGTGACCTGGCCGGCGCCCACGGTCCGGCCACCCTCACGGATGGCGAACTTCAGGCCCTCCTCCATGGCGACCGGCTGGATCAGCTGGACCGACATGACGGTGTTGTCGCCCGGCATGACCATCTCGGTGCCCTCGGGGAGGGTCACGACGCCGGTCACGTCCGTGGTACGGAAGTAGAACTGCGGGCGGTAGTTGTTGAAGAACGGGGTGTGACGACCACCCTCGTCCTTCGACAGGATGTAGGCCTGGGCCTCGAACTCGGTGTGCGGCGTGACCGAACCGGGCTTGATGATGACCTGGCCGCGCTCGACGTCCTCGCGCTTGATGCCACGGAGGAGCAGACCGACGTTCTCACCGGCCTGGCCCTCGTCGAGCAGCTTGCGGAACATCTCGATGCCGGTGACCGTGGTGGTGGTCTTCTCGTTCTTGATACCGACGATGTCGACGGTCTCGTTGACCTTGAGGACACCACGCTCGATACGACCGGTGACGACGGTGCCACGACCGGTGATCGTGAAGACGTCCTCGATCGGCATCAGGAACGGCTTGTCGACGTCACGCTCGGGCTGCGGGATCGCCTCGTCGACGGCCTTCATCAGGTCGAGGACGGACTGGCCCCACTCCTTGTCGCCCTCAAGGGCCTTGAGCGCCGAGACCTTGACGACCGGAACGTCGTCGCCCGGGAACTCGTACTCGGAGAGGAGCTCACGGACCTCGAGCTCGACGAGCTCCAGGATCTCCTCGTCGTCCACCATGTCGGCCTTGTTCAGGGCGACGACGATGTACGGAACGCCGACCTGGCGGGCCAGGAGCACGTGCTCCTTGGTCTGCGGCATCGGGCCGTCGGTGGCGGCGACCACGAGGATGGCGCCGTCCATCTGCGCGGCACCCGTGATCATGTTCTTGATGTAGTCCGCGTGACCCGGGCAGTCGACGTGCGCGTAGTGACGCGACTCCGTCTGGTACTCGACGTGCGCGATCGAGATCGTGATACCGCGCTGGCGCTCCTCGGGAGCCTTGTCGATCTGGTCGAAGGCCGAGGCCTCGTTCAGGTCCGGGTACGCGTCGTGCAGCACCTTGGTAATGGCGGCCGTGAGGGTCGTCTTACCGTGGTCAATGTGACCGATGGTGCCGATGTTGACGTGCGGCTTAGTCCGCTCGAACTTCGCCTTCGCCACTGGGTCCTCCTGTGGAGTGGTTCTGTACGCCTTGCTTCATCGGCGCCAGGGTGATCTTTGCTGGGATGCCGGGGCCGGGGGCATTCAACGCATTGCTTCCGCTCTGCGAGGAATGCCCCACCAGGCTCCGGTGACAAGCCTAAAGCGTGAGCTCGGGAGAGTTACTCGCCCTTGGCCTTCGCGATGATCTCCTCGGCGACGTTCCGCGGAACCTCGGCGTAGGAGTCGAACTGCATCGAGTAGCTTGCGCGACCCGAGGTCTTGCTACGGAGGTCTCCGACGTAGCCGAACATCTCCGAAAGGGGCACGAGGCCCTTCACGACGCGAGCGCCGCTGCGCTCCTCCATGGCCTGGATCTGGCCACGGCGGGAGTTGATGTCGCCGATGACATCGCCCATGTAGTCCTCGGGCGTGGTGACCTCGACGGCCATCATCGGCTCGAGGAGAACCGGGGACGCCTTCCGCGCGGCCTCCTTGAAGGCCTGCGAACCGGCGATCTTGAAGGCCAGCTCGGAGGAGTCGACCTCGTGGTAGCCACCGTCGAGAAGAATGACGCGGACGCCCGTCATCTCGTAGCCGGCCAGGATGCCGAACTGCATGGCTTCCTGAGCACCCGCGTCCACCGAGGGGATGTACTCCTTGGGGATGCGGCCACCGGTGACCTTGTTGACGAACTCGTACGAGGCCTCGCCGCCCTCGATGGGCTCGATCGCGATCTGCACCTTGGCGAACTGACCGGTACCACCGGTCTGCTTCTTGTGGGTGTAGTCGACACGCTCGACGGCCTTGCGGATCGTCTCGCGGTACGCGACCTGCGGCTTGCCGACGTTCGCCTCGACGCGGAACTCGCGCTTCATGCGGTCGACGAGCACTTCGAGGTGCAGCTCGCCCATACCACCGATGATGGTCTGGCCGGTCTCCTCGTCGGAGTGCACCTGGAAGGACGGGTCCTCTTCGGAGAGGCGCTGGATGGCGACACCCAGCTTCTCCTGGTCGCCCTTGGACTTGGGCTCGATGGCGACCTGGATGACCGGTGCCGGGAAGTCCATGGACTCCAGGATCACCGGCGCCTTGTCGTCACAGAGCGTCTCACCAGTGGTGGTCTGCTTCAGGCCCATGACGGCGATGATGTCGCCGGCGCCCACCGACTCGATCTCCTCACGCTTGTTCGCGTGCATGCGGTAGATCTTGCCGATGCGCTCCTTCTTGCCCTTGACGGAGTTCAGCACCTGCGTGCCGGACTCCAGGCGGCCCGAGTAGACCCGGACGAAGGTGAGCTTGCCGAGGTGCGGGTCGCTCATGATCTTGAACGCCAGCGCCGCGAGCGGCTCGTCGTCGGACGGCTTGCGCTTGACGACGACCTCGGGGTCCTTGACGTCCTGGCCCTCGATGGCCTCGACGTCCAGGGGCGAGGGCAGGTAGCGCACAACGGCGTCGAGCAGGGGCTGGACGCCCTTGTTCTTGAACGCGGTACCGCAGAACACCGGAGTGACGGTGACCGCGTCGTCCTTGCCGGAGTTGATGGTGATGCGACGGATGCCCTCGTAGAGCTGCTCCGCGGAAGGCTCCTCGCCCTCCAGGTAGAGCTCCATGAGCGCCTCGTCGTTCTCCGCGGCGGCCTCGAGGAGCTTGCCGCGGTACTCCTCGGCCTTCTCCGCGAGCTCCGCGGGGATGTCGACGATGTCGTACGCCTCGCCCTTGGTCGCTTCCGCGGGGTAGACGAACGCCTTCATCGTCACGAGGTCGACGACACCCGTGAAGTCGGCCTCGGCACCGATCGGGAGCTGCATGACGATCGGGGTCGCGCCGAGGCGGTCCGTGATCATCTGGACGCAGCGGAAGAAGTCGGCACCGGTGCGGTCGAGCTTGTTGACGAAGCAGATACGCGGCACGCCGTAGCGGTCCGCCTGACGCCAGACGGTCTCGGACTGCGGCTCGACGCCGGCGACACCGTCGAACACGGTGACGGCACCGTCGAGGACACGGAGCGAACGCTCCACCTCGACGGTGAAGTCGACGTGACCCGGGGTGTCGATGATGTTGATGGTGTGGTCAACATCATTGAGCGGCCAGTGGCAGGTCGTCGCGGCGGACGTGATCGTGATGCCGCGCTCCTGCTCCTGCTCCATCCAGTCCATCGTGGCAGCGCCGTCGTGGACTTCACCGATCTTGTACGAAACGCCGGTGTAGAACAGGATCCGCTCAGTGGTGGTCGTCTTGCCCGCGTCGATGTGGGCCATGATCCCGATGTTGCGGACCTTGGCCAGGTCAAGCGAAGTGGTGGCCATAAGGCTCAGTCTTCTCTCGGTCTCGATGTGGGTAGCGACTACCAGCGGTAGTGCGCGAAGGCCTTGTTGGACTCGGCCATCTTGTGGGTGTCCTCACGCTTCTTGACGGCAGCGCCAAGACCGTTGGAGGCGTCGAGCAGCTCGTTCATGAGGCGCTCGGTCATGGTCTTCTCGCGGCGGGCGCGGGAGTAACCCACGAGCCAGCGCAGCGCGAGGGTGGAGGCGCGACCGGGCTTGACCTCGATCGGCACCTGGTAGGTGGCGCCACCGACACGGCGGGACTTGACCTCGAGCGAGGGCTTGACGTTCTCAAGCGCGCGCTTCAGCGTGATGACCGGGTCGTTGCCGGTCTTCTCGCGGAGGCCCTCCATGGCGCCGTACACGATCCGCTCGGCGGTGGAACGCTTGCCGTCCAGCAGGATCTTGTTGATCAGCGACGTGACAAGAGGAGAGTTGTAGACCGGGTCGATGATGACCGGGCGCTTCGGGGCGGGGCCCTTACGAGGCATTCTTACTTCTCCTTCTTGGCGCCGTAGCGGCTGCGGGCCTGCTTGCGGTTCTTGACACCCTGGGTGTCGAGCGAGCCGCGGATGATCTTGTAACGAACACCCGGCAGGTCCTTCACACGGCCACCACGCACGAGCACGATGGAGTGCTCCTGCAGGTTGTGTCCCTCACCCGGGATGTAGGCCGTGACCTCGATACCGGAGGTCAGACGCACACGCGCGACCTTACGGAGTGCCGAGTTCGGCTTCTTCGGGGTGGTCGTGAACACACGCGTGCAGACGCCGCGGCGCTGGGGCGAACCCTCGAGTGCGGGCGTCTTGTTCTTCTCGACCTTGTCCTGCCGGCCCTTCCGGACCAGCTGCTGGATCGTAGGCACTACTTCTCCGGTTTCTGTGTGCCGTTCGTGAAACTAACCTGGAACGTCACCGACCCACGCGGTCGGGTGTGTCGAATACTGCAGGCTTCTGCCGCAAGACAGAACGAGCGCAGATTGCGGTGGCCAGTGACGGACTCGCCGTGCGGTTGAGGACACGCACACGAGCCCAGGCACACCCCAGGCACAAGGTCTGAGCGTACCTACCGCGTCGACTCCGGTCAAAACAAATCCGTCTCACACCGGCACGCCGGAGTTCCGCGGCTCGTCGCGGACTGAATCGAGACAGCCGACGACGGGCGGGCGGCAGGAAAACGACCTTGCCGGTCCGGTCACGGGCATTCTCAGTACATTGAACCGCTGATGAACGACCGGGGGGACGGGATGGCCGCGGCGTACGTACCCGAAGGTGACGGACTCGACGACCGGGTACCCTTCCTCGCCCGTCTGGAGCGCGAGGACCGGGTGGCGCTGCTCGCGCTGGGGCGCGAGCTGAGCTTCGACTCCCGGACCGCCCTGCTCCGGCAGGACGAGCCGTCCGCGTACGTTCTGTTGATCCTCACCGGCTGGACGAAGGTCACCACCTGCGCGCCCAACGGTTACGAGGCGTTGCACGCGCTGCGCGGCCCCGGCGACATCGTCGGCGAATCGGCCGCGCTGACCGGGCGGCCGCGCTCGGCGACGGTGACCGCGCTCTCCCCCGTACGGGCCGTGGTCGTGACGCACGAGAAGTTCCGCGCTTTCGTGGCCGGCTCCCCCGAGGTGTCGCTCACACTCCTGGCGCTGACCTCCGACCGGACGCGGGCCGCGGACCGGCGCAGCCTGGAGTTCGCGGCGATGACGGTGCGCGAGCGTTTCGCCGTCCTGCTGCTGGACCTGGCGCACACCCACGGTGCCCGTACCGGCGAAGGCATCGAGCTCGACATACCGCTCAGCAAGCAGGAGCTGGCCGGGGCGGTCAGCGCCTCCAGAGAAATGGTCCAGCGGCTGCTGAAGGACCTGCGCGAACGCGGCATCGTACGGACCGGACGGCGGGCGCTGGTGATCGTGCGACCGGACGCGCTCCGCCGGATCGCCCGGGCCGGGGAATCCGCCCACCCGGCCGTCCGCCAGGAGGCCCCGCAGGCTCCGTAGCACGGGCGCCGCACCCCGCCACGGCGGCACGGCACCCGCCGCCTCTGTGCACACGGTCACACACCGAGTGCGTCATCCTTCCTCACCACCGCGGCCCCTCCAGCCCCACGCTCATGTCCTCGGCCCACGGAGACACGAGCGAGAGGCACCCCATGAACGATCCGGTGAACAGCACGATCCTGCTGCTCGACATCGAGAAGTACAGCGAGCGGGACGACGTGGAGCAGGCGTACCTGCGCCGCATGCTCTACGACCTGACCGACCGGGCGCTGCTGGCCGCCGGGATCGACGAGACCCGGCGGCGGCGGGCGGACCGCGGTGACTCCGTGATGGAGCTGATCGACGCCAACTGCTCGGTGATCGCCCTGCTGCGGGCGCTGTTGACCGAGGTACCGGCCCGGTTGCGCAGCCAGAACCGGCGCGCCTCCGCCACGGCACGGATGCGGCTGCGGGGAGTGGTCGCTTCGGGGTACGTCGCCGTGGACCCGCTCGACGGCTGGGTGGGCAGCGACCTCAACCATGCGTGCAGGCTGCTGGACGCGGACGCGCTGAGGTCGGCGCTGCGGGCCCGCCCGGACGACTTCGCGCTCTGCGTGTCCGACGCGGTCTACCAGGGGGTCGTACGGCACAGTCACACGGGCGTCCCGGCGGAGGAGTTCCGCTCCGTCACGGTGGAGAGCAAGAACGGCCCGCTCGACGCGTGGCTGCACGGTCCGCTCCCAGAGGAGTGCCCGCAGGCCCCGGACGTGGTCCCGGACGTGGTCCCGGCCGCCCTGCGGTCGCCGGTGCCGGCCCCGGGTCCCGGTGGCGCCCCGGTCAACGGCGGCGTCTTCGGCGGGACCAACCACGGCATCGGCGGCGGCGTCTTCCACGGGGAGGTCCGTCTCGGCGACGGCGGCCGGGGCGATCGCCGGTGAGCGCCGAGGAACAGGCGCAGGGAGCCCGGCCCCCAGCAGGGGACGACCCGGCCCCCGAGGCCCCCGAGGGCCACCCGGCCGAAGAGGAGACCGCGGAGGAGACCGACCAGCCTCAGCCTGCCTGGGCGGCCCGGCGGGACCTGGAGAACCACACCCCGCGGACCATGGGGTTCGGGGACGGCTCCCAGGTCGGCGGGGGCGTCTTCGGCGGGACCAACCACGGCATCTCGGGCGGCACGTTCTACGGGAACATCCTGCTGGAACGGACCGAGATCAGCTACCGGTTCGGCGCGGCCTCCGCGCTCCACACCTCCGGCGAGATCGCACAGTCCGCCCTGGAGGAGCTGGCGGCCTGCTTCGTCCCCGGGTGCGACGACTTCGAGGCGCTGGCCGACCGGCTCCGCGACGAGCACGTGCTGGTCCTCTCGGGCCCGTACTTCGCCGGCCGGCGGACTGCCGCGCTCATGCTGCTGCACCGGCTCCGCGCGGATCCGGTCCGGGCGATCGACCGGGACACCACCCCCGGACAGCTCACGAACGGTCTCGGCGGCGGTGAGTCGCCCGGCGGCCGGACCGGGCACATCCTGTGCGACCTGGTCACCGCGCCGGGTCGGCCGCTGCGGGAGGCGGACCTGCTGGCCGCCCGCAAGGAGCTGGGCGAGGACGCGTATCTGGTGATCACCGTCGGGCCGGCCGCCCTGCTGGAGGACGTACCGGCGGTGGACTGGCAGGCGCCCCCACCCGGCGATGTCCTCGCCGCACACCTGAAGGTGCTGCTGGACGGCGAGGACCGCGTGCCGGAGCTGCTGTCCCTGCCCGCCGCGGCCGCGTTCCTCGAACGCAGCCATCAGCCGCGCGAGGTCGCCCAGTTCGCCCGGCTGCTGGCCCGCTACGCCTCCGGGGAGGCCGACGCCGCACACCTCGACGGTTACTCCCTGGTCGCGCTGGAGAACCAGGTCCAGGAGTGGTTCGAGGACGACGGGACCGTGCTGCACCTGCGCGAAAAAGCATTCCTCGTCGCGCTGGCCGCCTTCGACGACGGGCCGTACGCCCTGACGGCGGAGCTGGGCGATCTGCTCTACGCCTTCCTCCAGGAGACCGAGAGCGGGGTGCGGCGCGCCGCCGTCCCGGTCTTCGGTACGCACATCGGCAAACGGCTCCAGCTGGCGCGGGCGCGCCGGTTCGAGGCCGAGGAGCCCACCGAGTGGGGCCCGGTCCGCCAGGTGAAGGCCGCCTATCTCGACGAGCGGGCCCCGCTGGTGCTGCTGCGCGAGATCTGGACCGGGCATCCCTCGGCGCGGCCCGCGCTCGTGCACTGGCTGCAGCAGCTGGCCGGGGACGGGCGGCCCTTCGTACGCACACGCGCCGCCTCCACCGTCGCCGTCCTCGCCCACACCGATCTGCCGTCCGCCATGGCGCTGATCATCGAGCCGTGGGCCTCCTCCCGGCTCTACCGGCACCGTCTCGTCGCCGTCGGCGCGCTCACCCTCGCCCATGTGCTGGGCACTCCCAACGTGCCGCGCATCCTCGACGCCTGGTGCGAGAGCGAGGAGTCGTCGCTGCGCTGGGTGGCCATCCGGGCCCACGGGCTGATCGGGCCGGAACGCCCCGCAAAGACCCTGGCCGCACTGCGCGCGGCGGCCCGGCACGAGGCGGGGCAGCCGAATCCGGACCCGGATCTGACGGGTCAGCTCGCCGAGTCCGTGGAGCTGCTGCTGCTGTCACCGGCGGGCGAGGACGTGGTCGCGGAGCTGGTCAGGACGGTGCACGACGACCGGCCGGCGGCCGACCTCGCGCTCGGCGGCTTCCTCGGCGCCTGCCGCCGGACCGAGCAGGACGAACGCGACGGGCAGCCACGCGTCCTGTCCTGGTACGCGCGGGCGTCGGCGGCGCGTACCCCCGACGCCCAGGGCATCGCCGAGCTGTGGCGCACCGCCCTGGGCGACCGGGGCCACACCCGGGACGCCCTCGACGTGCTCCGCCGCTGGGTGCTGTCGGCGGACCACGCTCCCGGCACCGAGTGGGCGCTCGCCGCCCTGCTGCCCTCGCTCGTCACCACGCCGCCGGAGTACCAGCGGATCAGCCACCTCCTGCGGACGATGCCCGGCGAGGACGGCGCCGATCCCCCGCCCGTGACGGGCCGGCTGCTGGCCGTCCTGCCGCGTTCCTGACCCGCTCCCCCTTCCACAGTGACAGGAGAGTGCCCATGCCCGAATTCCGCCGAACCCCCGACTGGGACCAACGGGCCGACCGCGGTACGCGGTTGACCGATCCGGTGGTCACGGTCCGGCAGCTGTCCCGTTTCGGCTTCGCCCGCCGTCCGCTCACCCGGATCGACCACGCGCTGGTCTTCTCGGCCCCGGACGGCTCGTACGACACCTATCTCCCGCCCGTCCGCCCTACTCGTGCCGGAGCCGCCGCGAAGCGCTACACCGCGGTGTACGAGGTCGACATGGGGGTCCATCCGGTGCGCGAGGAGATCGCGCTGCCGAGCGACGACGACGCCTTCGAGTTCGCGGTGGTCGTCGAGCTGTCGTGGCAGGTCGTCGATCCCGCGCGGTTCGTGGCGAGCAGGCACCGTGACGTGCCGCGGCTGCTGGTCGGCGAGCTGGAGCAGTCGGCCCGTGCCGTCACCCGCCGCTACGCCGTCTCCCGGAGCGCGGCGGCCGAGGAGGCGCTGCTGCGGGAGGTCCGCGGGCACGGCACGCTCGGCGCCCGGGCGGGGCTCGCGGCCGACTGGACGGTCCGGCTGCGCGGAGACCAGGGGGTTATCGAGCATGTCCGGCGCATGCGCTCCATCGACCACACGGCCACCGAGCAGATCCGCGCCGAACTCCGCGGCAGGGAGCACGACTCCGCGATCGACCGGCGCGTCAGGGAACAGGACGCGCTGCAGTGGGGGCGCGCGACCGAGTTCGAGGAGCAGCAGCACCGGCTGAGGCTGCGCCAGCAGCAGTGGCAGCACACCGAGGCGGTCGACCGGGCGCGGGCCCGGATGGAGCTGCAGCAGGTGAACGAGGAGAAGATCGCGTTCTACGAGAAGCACCTGGAGCAGGGCGGGGTCCGCGCATGGGCGCTCCACCTCGTGGACCACCCCGAGGACACCGAGCTCGTGGTGGCGAGCCTGCGCCAGGACCAGCTCCACATGATCAAGGCGCGGTTGGAGCTGGCCGGAGAGCTGCTGAAGGGCGACAGCGCGGAGAACCACGAGCTGGAGGAACCGAAGAAGAAGGCTCTCCAGGCCCTGATCGACGTACTGGACCAGCACCTTCCCGGCGTCACCGCGCACGGCGGGACCGGGGGGCGGCTGACCGTGTCGATGCCGCAGGACGCCCCCGAGACGGTACCGGGCACAGCTGCACCGGGCATGTCCGGCCCCGGCACCACCGGCCTGACGGCAGCCGCCCCCTCCGTGCCGTTCCCGGACTGGCGGCCCCCGCCGGGCTACGGCAGCACCCCCCTGGAGCCGGCCGGTACCGAGGACGCGGCGGGAGCGCCGGGCCGGGAGGAGGCGGGCACATGACCGACAGCTCACCGGGCCGGCCCACCACTGCCGGGGAGCGGCTGCTCCTCGAACTGCGGGCCGAGATCTCCCGGGCCGACAGCAAGGCATCCGTACTGGTCGCCGCGCTCGGCATGACCGCGGGCGTGATCAGCGGCTGGCTGGCGGGCAGCGCGTGGCGGCCGGGCACGCTCTCCGGCCCCGGGGCCGCCCTGTGGTGGACGGGCACCGGCGGTCTGGCGACCGCGCTGTTCTCCATGCTGATGGCCGTGCTCCCGCGCTACCGCCGCAGCACCTGGACCCCCGGGGAGCCACTCACCTACTTCGCGGACATCCGGCACGCCGCCCGGCGGGGCCGGTTGCCGGAGGCGCTCGACGCCACCGAAAGCTCCCGGGCCGCCGCACTCGTCACGGCCCTGGCCGAGACCAGCCGGATCGCCCTGTGCAAGCACCGGTGGATACGGGCCGGGCTGCTCGCCTACTCCGTGGGCACTGTCCTGCTCCCCGCCTCGCTGCTGCTCAACTGACGCCCCGACCGCCTAAGGATGATCACGATGCCACCGACCTCTCGGCCCCGGGACCCGGGCGACGACCCTGTACCGCTTCGGGAACCCGATCCGGCCGCCACCGCGCCACCGTTGCCCGACGACCTGGTTTATGAGCACGGCCCCGGTCGGCGCGTCTACTACGCGGCGCGTCAGCGGCGGATGGACCTCACCGCGCTGGGGCAGCTGGCGCTGGCCCTGCCCGCCTTCCTGACGAGTGCACTGGTGGTCCTGCTCGCGGGCGTGCTCCTGGACGCCGGGCTCGGGGTGCCGTGCTGGATACCGGTCGCCCTCTGGGCCGCCTCCGGTGCGCTGGTCTTCCACCGGCCCACGGAGGATCTGCTCGCCCGCTACCTGTTCGGGCTGCGGCGCCCGATGCCCCAGGAGGCCGCGCGGCTGGAGCCGGTCTGGTGGGAGGTGGCGGCCGTCGCCGGAGTCGACGGGACCCGGTACCGGCTCTGGGTCGAGGAGAGCGACGACCTCAACGCGTACGCCGCCGCGGGACACATCGTGGGGGTCACCCGGTACGCGCTGGAACAGCTGTCGAGCAGCCGACTGGCCGCCGTACTCGCCCATGAGCTGGGGCATCACACCGGAGGTCACGCGTGGTCGTTGCTGATCTGCCACTGGTACGGGCTGCCCGGGCGGCTGGTCCGGCGTGTGCTCCTCGCGACGGCGCGGTCCGTGGTCACGCCCGCCCGGTGTGCCGTCTACCTGGCCGTGGGCCTTCTGCTCCTCGCGATGGGCGGGCTCGACTCCACCGCCGCCCGGATTCTCTACGGGCTGCCGCTGCTGCTCGTGCTCCCCTACCTGTCGGCGGCCGTGGGACGCCGCGCCGAGCTCCGTGCCGACCGGCATGCCGCGGTACTCGGGTTCGCCCCGGAACTCGCCGAGGTGCTGGAGATGCTGCACGCGGGCGGCCTGTCCGGGCACGAGTCGGTGCCCGCCCGGTTGCTCTCCACCCACCCCGACGTCCCGACCCGGCTGCACCATCTTCGGCGCTACCTGTAGGCCCGGCCGCCCCACAGGAAGAGCCGGTAAAGCCGGAGGGCGGTCACCCCGTACGAAACGGGGTGACCGCCCTCCGGTCGGTCAAGCGACTCGCTTACTGGTTGTACGGACCGTAGTCGTAGTCCTCCAGCGGAACGGCCTGGCCGGAGCCCGTGCCGAACGGCGAGTAGTCGATGTCGTCGTAGCCGACGGCCGAGTACATCGCGGCCTTGGCCTCCTCGGTCGGCTCGACCCGGATGTTGCGGTAGCGGGACAGACCCGTACCGGCCGGGATGAGCTTACCGATGATGACGTTCTCCTTGAGGCCGATGAGGCTGTCGGACTTGGCGTTGATCGCCGCATCCGTCAGGACTCGGGTCGTCTCCTGGAAGGAGGCGGCCGACAGCCAGGACTCCGTCGCCAGCGAGGCCTTGGTGATACCCATCAGCTGCGGACGGCCGGAGGCGGGGTGACCGCCCTCGGTGACCACACGACGGTTCTCGGTCTCGAACTTCGAGCGCTCGACGAGCTCGCCCGGCAGCAGCTCCGCGTCGCCGGACTCGATGATCGTCACACGGCGCAGCATCTGCCGGATGATGATCTCGATGTGCTTGTCGTGGATCGACACGCCCTGCGAGTTGTAGACCTTCTGGACCTCGCCGACCAGGTGGACCTGGACCGCGCGCTGACCGAGGATGCGCAGCACGTCGTGCGGGTTGGTGGCACCCACGGTGAGCTTCTGGCCCACCTCGACGTGGTCGCCCTCGCCGACGAGCAGACGGGCGCGCTTCGAGATCGGGAAGGGGATCTCGTCGCTGCCGTCGTCCGGCGTGACCACGATCTTCTTGGTCTTCTCGGTCTCCTCGATCCGGACCCGGCCCGCGGACTCCGAGATCGGGGCGACACCCTTGGGCGTACGGGCTTCGAAGAGCTCGACGACTCGGGGCAGACCCTGGGTGATGTCGTCACCGGCCACACCACCGGTGTGGAAGGTACGCATCGTCAGCTGGGTACCGGGCTCACCGATGGACTGGGCGGCGATGATGCCGACCGCCTCACCGATGTCGACCAGCTTGCCGGTGGCGAGCGAGCGTCCGTAGCAGAAGGCACAGGTGCCGACCGCGGACTCACAGGTCAGGACCGAGCGGGTCTTGACCTCCTCGACGCCGTGCATGACCAGCTGGTCGATGAGCACGTCACCGAGGTCGACGTTGGCAGGCGCGATGACCTTGCCGTCGACGACGACGTCCTCGGCGAGCATGCGGGCGTAGACGCTGGTCTCGACGTCCTCCGTCTTGCGGAGGATGCCGTCGGGGCCCTTCTCCGCGATCTTCAGCTTGAGGCCGCGGTCGGTGCCGCAGTCCTCCTCGCGAATGATCACGTCCTGCGAGACGTCCACCAGACGACGGGTCAGGTAACCCGAGTCGGCGGTACGCAGGGCGGTGTCCGCCAGACCCTTACGGGCGCCGTGCGTGGAGATGAAGTACTCCAGAACGGTGAGGCCCTCACGGAAGGACGCCTTGATGGGACGCGGGATCGTCTCGTTCTTGGCGTTGGACACCAGACCACGCATACCGGCGATCTGACGCATCTGCATCATGTTTCCTCGGGCACCCGAGTCAACCATCATGAAGATGGGGTTCGTCTTGGGGAAGTTCGCGTTCATCGCCTCGGCAACCTCGTTGGTCGCCTTGGTCCAGATCGCGATGAGTTCCTGCGTGCGCTCGTCCTTGGTGATCAGACCGCGCTCGTACTGCTTCTGGACCTTCTCGTCCTGCGCCTCGTAGCCCGCGACGATCGCCTTCTTGGCCTCGGGGACCACGACGTCGGAGATGGCCACGGTGACACCGGAACGGGTCGCCCAGTAGAAGCCCGCCGCCTTCAGGTTGTCGAGCGTCGCCGCCACGATGACCTTGGGGTAGCGCTCGGCGAGGTCGTTGACGATCTCGGAGAGCTGCTTCTTGCCGACCGAGTAGTCGACGAACGGGTAGTCCTCGGGCAGCAGCTCGTTGAAGAGCGCGCGGCCCAGGGACGTACGCAGCCGGAACGTGTCGCCCTGCTGGTACTCCTGCTCGCCCTCCTCGGCGACCGGGGGCACCCAGCCGCGCGGCGGGATGGTGCCCACCGGGAAGCGGATGTCGACCTTCGCCTGGAGCGACAGCTCGCGGGCGTCGAAGGCCATGATCGCCTCGGCCGTGGAGCCGAAGGAACGGCCCTGGCCGACGACCTTGCGCTCCTCCTCGTCCGTGGTGAGGAAGAACAGGCCCAGCACCATGTCCTGAGTCGGCATGGTGACGGGGCGACCGTCGGCCGGCTTCAGGATGTTGTTCGAGGACAGCATCAGGATGCGGGCCTCGGCCTGCGCCTCCGCGGAGAGCGGCAGGTGGACGGCCATCTGGTCACCGTCGAAGTCCGCGTTGAACGCGGTGCAGACGAGCGGGTGGATCTGGATGGCCTTGCCCTCGACCAGCTGCGGCTCGAAGGCCTGGATGCCGAGGCGGTGCAGGGTGGGTGCACGGTTCAGCAGCACCGGGTGCTCGGCGATGACCTCTTCGAGGACGTCGTACACCACGGTGCGGCCGCGCTCGACCATGCGCTTGGCCGACTTGATGTTCTGCGCGTGGTTCAGGTCGACCAGGCGCTTCATCACGAACGGCTTGAAGAGCTCCAGCGCCATGGCCTTCGGCAGACCGCACTGGTGCAGCTTGAGCTGCGGGCCGACGACGATCACGGAACGCGCGGAGTAGTCCACACGCTTACCGAGAAGGTTCTGACGGAATCGACCCTGCTTGCCCTTCAGCATGTCGCTGAGGGACTTGAGCGGGCGGTTGCCGGGACCGGTGACCGGGCGACCGCGGCGGCCGTTGTCGAACAGCGCGTCGACGGCCTCCTGCAGCATCCGCTTCTCGTTGTTCACGATGATCTCGGGGGCACCGAGGTCGAGGAGACGCTTGAGGCGGTTGTTGCGGTTGATCACACGGCGGTACAGGTCGTTCAGGTCGGAGGTCGCGAAGCGGCCACCGTCCAGCTGCACCATCGGACGCAGGTCCGGCGGGATGACCGGCACGCAGTCGAGCACCATGCCCTTGGGCTTGTTGCTGGTCTGCAGGAACGCGGAGACGACCTTGAGGCGCTTGAGCGCACGGGTCTTCTTCTGGCCCTTGCCGGTACGGATGATCTCGCGGAGGCGCTCGGCCTCCTCGTCGAGGTCGAAGGACTCCAGGCGCTTCTGCAGCGCGGCGGCGCCCATGCAGCCGTCGAAGTACGTGCCGAAGCGGTCACGCAGTTCGCGGTAGAGCAGCTCGTCGCCCTCCAGGTCCTGGACCTTGAGGTTCTTGAAGCGGCTCCACACCTCATCGAGGCGGTCGATCTCGCGCTGCGCACGGTCGCGCAGCTGCTTCATCTCGCGCTCGGCGCCTTCGCGCACCTTGCGGCGCACGTCGGCCTTGGCACCCTCGGCCTCCAGCTCGGCCAGGTCGGTCTCGAGCTTCTTGGCGCGGGCCTCGAGGTCGGCGTCGCGGCGGTTCTCGATCTGCTGACGCTCGACGGAGACGTGCGCCTCCAGGGACGGCAGGTCGCGCGTACGGCGCTCCTCGTCCACGAACGTGATCATGTACGCGGCGAAGTAGATGACCTTTTCCAGGTCCTTCGGCGCGAGGTCGAGAAGGTAGCCCAGGCGCGACGGGACGCCCTTGAAGTACCAGATGTGGGTGACGGGAGCGGCAAGCTCGATGTGGCCCATGCGCTCACGGCGCACCTTGGCGCGCGTGACCTCGACGCCACAGCGCTCACAGATGATGCCCTTGAAGCGGACACGCTTGTACTTGCCGCAGTAGCACTCCCAGTCCCGGGTCGGACCGAAGATCTTCTCGCAGAAGAGTCCGTCCTTTTCGGGCTTGAGCGTGCGGTAGTTGATGGTCTCCGGCTTCTTCACTTCGCCGTGGGACCAGGTCCGGATGTCGTCCGCGGTGGCGAGGCCGATCCGCAGCTCGTCGAAGAAGTTGACGTCGAGCACTTGTCGTCAATCCCTCTTTCGGGGGTTCGAGCCCCCTCGCGTCAGGCGAGAAATCGGGGCACTTCAGCAATGGTCTGAACGGGTCCGGGGAGAGCCGGCCGGATCACGGGGATCCGGCCGGCCAACCCGTCAGACCTCTTCGACGCTGCTCGGCTCGCGCCGGGACAGGTCGATACCGAGCTCCTCCGCCGCGCGGAAGACGTCCTCGTCCGTGTCGCGCATCTCGATGGACATGCCGTCCGAGGACAGCACCTCCACATTGAGGCAGAGCGACTGCATTTCCTTGATGAGCACCTTGAAGGACTCAGGGATGCCCGGCTCGGGGATGTTCTCGCCCTTGACGATGGCCTCGTAGACCTTCACGCGGCCGGTCACGTCGTCGGACTTGATCGTCAGGAGCTCCTGGAGGGCGTACGCGGCGCCGTAAGCCTCAAGGGCCCACACCTCCATCTCACCGAATCGCTGACCACCGAACTGCGCCTTACCACCCAGCGGCTGCTGGGTGATCATGGAGTACGGGCCCGTCGAACGAGCGTGCAGCTTGTCGTCGACGAGGTGGTGCAGCTTGAGGATGTACATGTAGCCGACCGAGACCGGGTCCGGGAACGGCTCGCCGGAGCGGCCGTCGAACAGCTTGGCCTTGCCGGAGGGCTGTACCAGGCGGTCGCCGTCGCGGTTCGGGATCGTGGCCTCGAAGAGACCGGAGATCTCGTCCTCGCGCGCACCGTCGAAGACGGGGGTGGCGACGTTGGTGCCGGGGGCGACCTGGTCGGCGCCGATGGCCTGCAGGCGCTTGGCCCACTCGTCACCGAGGCCGGAGACGTCCCAGCCGCGGCTGGCGAGCCAGCCGAGGTGGATCTCCAGGACCTGTCCCGGGTTCATTCGGGACGGGACACCCAGCGGGTTGAGGATGATGTCGACCGGGGTGCCGTCCTCCAGGAACGGCATGTCCTCGATCGGCAGGATCTTCGAGATGACGCCCTTGTTGCCGTGACGGCCGGCGAGCTTGTCACCGTCGGTGATCTTGCGCTTCTGCGCGACGTAGACGCGGACCAGCTGGTTCACGCCCGGCGGCAGCTCGTCGCCCTCTTCGCGGTCGAAGACGCGGACGCCGATGACCTTGCCGATCTCACCGTGCGGCACCTTCAGCGAGGTGTCGCGCACCTCGCGCGCCTTCTCACCGAAGATCGCGCGGAGCAGGCGCTCCTCGGGGGTCAGCTCGGTCTCACCCTTGGGCGTGACCTTGCCGACGAGGATGTCACCGGCGACGACCTCGGCACCGATACGGATGATGCCGCGCTCGTCGAGGTCGGCGAGGACCTCTTCGGAGACGTTCGGGATGTCCCGGGTGATCTCCTCCGGGCCGAGCTTGGTGTCACGGGCGTCGACCTCGTGCTCCTCGATGTGGATCGAGGAGAGGACGTCGTCCTGCACGAGGCGCTGCGACAGGATGATCGCGTCCTCGTAGTTGTGACCCTCCCACGGCATGAACGCCACGAGCAGGTTCTTGCCGAGGGCCATCTCACCGTTCTCGGTGGCCGGACCGTCGGCGAGCACCTGGTCGGCGACGACCCGGTCGCCCTCGGAGACGACAACCTTCTGGTTGACCGAGGTGCCCTGGTTGGAGCGCATGAACTTGGCGATGCGGTACGTGGTGTACGTGCCGTCGTCGTTGGTGACGGTGATGTAGTCCGCGGAGACCTCCTGGACCACACCGTCCTTCTCGGCCTTGAGCACGTCGCCGGCGTCGGTGGCGCAGCGGTACTCCATGCCGGTGCCGACGAGCGGGGCCTCCGACTTAATCAGCGGCACCGCCTGACGCATCATGTTCGCGCCCATGAGGGCACGGTTGGCGTCGTCGTGCTCCAGGAAGGGGATCATCGCGGTCGCGACGGACACCATCTGGCGCGGCGAGACGTCCATGTAGTCGACGTCCGCGCCGGGCACGTAGTCGACCTCGCCGCCACGGCGGCGGACCAGCACGCGGGACTCGGCGAACCGCAGCTCGTCGCTGAGCGGCGCGTTGGCCTGCGCGATGACGAAGCGGTCCTCCTCGTCGGCGGTCAGGTAGTCGACCTCGTCGGTGACCTGGCCGTCGACGACCTTGCGGTACGGCGTCTCGATGAAACCGAACGCGTTGATCCGGCCGTAGGAGGCCAGCGAGCCGATCAGACCGATGTTCGGGCCTTCCGGCGTCTCGATCGGGCACATGCGGCCGTAGTGCGAGGGGTGCACGTCACGGACCTCGAAGCCGGCCCGCTCACGGGAGAGACCACCCGGGCCGAGGGCGTTGAGACGACGCTTGTGCGTCAGGCCCGACAGCGGGTTGTTCTGGTCCATGAACTGGGACAGCTGGCTGGTGCCGAAGAACTCCTTGATGGAGGCGACGACCGGCCGGATGTTGATCAGGGTCTGCGGCGTGATCGCCTCGACGTCCTGGGTGGTCATGCGCTCGCGCACGACGCGCTCCATACGGGCGAGACCCGTACGGACCTGGTTCTGGATCAGCTCGCCGACGTTGCGGATACGACGGTTGCCGAAGTGGTCGATGTCATCGGTCTCGACCATGATCGAGCGGCCGGACTCGCCGACCGTCTCGGTCTCACCGGCGTGCAGCTTGACCAGGTACTTGATCGTCGCGATGACGTCGTCGCTGGTGAGCACACCGGCGTCCAGCGGCTCGTCGGCGCCGAGCTTCTTGTTCACCTTGTAGCGGCCGACCTTCGCGAGGTCGTAGCGCTTCGGGTTGAAGTAGAGGTTCTCGAGCAGCGTCTGAGCGGCCTCACGGGTGGGCGGCTCGCCCGGACGCAGCTTGCGGTAGATGTCGAGCAGTGCGTCGTCCTGGCCCTGGGTGTGGTCCTTCTCCAGGGTGGCGCGCATCGACTCGTACTCGCCGAACTCTTCCAGGATCTGCTCGGTCGTCCAGCCGAGAGCCTTCAGGAGAACGGTGACGGACTGCTTGCGCTTGCGGTCGATGCGCACACCGACCATGTCGCGCTTGTCGATCTCCATCTCCAGCCAGGCACCCCGGGACGGGATGATCTTGGCGGAGAAGATGTCCTTGTCGGACGTCTTGTCGATGGAGGAGTCGAAGTAGACACCCGGCGAGCGGACCAGCTGCGACACGACGACACGCTCGGTGCCGTTGATGACGAAGGTGCCCTTGTTGGTCATGAGCGGGAAGTCGCCCATGAAGACCGTCTGGGACTTGATCTCGCCGGTCTCGTTGTTGGTGAACTCAGCGGTGACGAAGAGCGGGGCGGCGTACGTGAAGTCGCGCTCCTTGCACTCGTCGATCGAGTTCTTCGGGGGCTCGAAGCGGTGGTCGCGGAAAGTCAGCGACATCGACCCGGAGAAGTCCTCGATCGGCGAGATCTCCTCGAAGATCTCTTCCAGGCCGGACTTGGTCGGGACGTTCTGTCCGCTGTCCAGAGCAGCCTCGACGCGAGCCTTCCATGCGGCATTGCCGAGGAGCCAGTCAAAGCTCTCGGTCTGCAGCGCGAGGAGGTTCGGAACCTCGAGGGGCTCCTTGATTTTTGCAAAGGAGATGCGCAGCGGGGCGGTGCTGGCACCGTTGTTCGTATTCGCGGTCGAGGCGTTGCGCGAGGCGGCCAAGAGGGGGTCCTTCCGAGGGCTCGGACTCACTACGCGCGTACCGGTCCCAAGTTGGACACGGTGACAGTCGATTCCTGATTCGACCGAAAAGGCCAGGTCAGAGATGGTCAGTCATCGGTGCTCAAGCGAGGGCATGCCCCTGGTGACGGGCAGGGGGCAGCTAACAGGCAGCGCAAAGGGTCAGTGTAGCCAAACGGCACACTGATGTCCAGTCGGGGTTCTCAGAGACCCACGTTGCTCTCAACAGCTGTTCTCAACACCTACTGCTAGACGTTGCGCGTGGTGCGCTCTTCTTTACTGCCCGCTTCTCCCACGATCCATGCCTCGAATTCGGATCGATGTGACGACGCGTCCTGAGAATTGCGCGCCGTGTGCGGTTCGTCAAGGCCCCCCTGCGGGGACGACGCCCCGAGGTCCTTCACCCGACCGCCGCCAGGCGCCGGTCGACCGCCCCTGAGAGGCAACGGCGAAGATCACCATACTCGTCGCCGCAGGAAGAGCAAGGCAGCCGCCTCGGGGACGCCGAAGGGCGACCACCCGGATGGGTGATCGCCCTTCGTGTGATGACACCTGTGCCGTGCGGCACGGGGCGTCAGAAGGAGTCAGCGGACTCCCTGAGTCACTTGACCTCGACGGAAGCGCCGGCGGCCTTGAGGGACTCGGCAGCCTTCTCGGCGGCCTCCTTGGCGACCTTCTCGAGGACCGGCTTCGGGGTGCCGTCGACGAGGTCCTTGGCCTCCTTCAGACCCAGCGAGGTCAGCTCACGCACGACCTTGATGACCTGGATCTTCTTCTCGCCGGCGCCGGTGAGGATGACGTCGAACTCGTCCTGCTCCTCAGCGGCAGCGCCCTCGCCGCCACCCTGGGCCGGACCGGCGGCAACGGCGACGGCCGCGGCGGCGGTGACGTCGAACTTCTCCTCGAAGGCCTTCACGAACTCGGAGAGCTCGATGAGGGTCATCTCTTCGAACTGCGCGAGCAGGTCGTCCTGGGACAGCTTCGCCATGATGGCGTCCTTCCACTAATTCGGCTGGTGCCGGATGTACATGTAGGCGGGCGTACGTTCGGCCCGCTGCGACCGTCGCCCTGGTGGGCGACGATCATTGCGCGAGCCGAATTACTCGGCACCGCCCTGCTCGGCGAGCTTGACGCGAAGCGCGTCCGCGGTGCGGACGAACTTCGACGGCAGCGCCTGGAAGAGCTGAGCAGCCTGGGACTGCTTGCCCTTGAAGGCACCGGCCAGCTTGCTGAGCAGAACCTCGCGGGACTCAAGGTCCGCAAGCTTCTTGATCTCATCGGCGGACAGCGCCTTGCCATCAAGGACACCGCCCTTGATGATCAGGTTCGGGTTCTCCTTGGCGAAGTCACGAAGACCCTTCGCCGACTCCACCGGGTCACCGGTGATGAAGGCAACCGCCGTCGGACCAGTGAACTGGTCGTCCAGCGAAGTGATCCCGGCCTCGTTGGCCGCAATCTTGGTCAGCGTGTTCTTCACCACGGCGTACTGGGCGTTCTCACCGAGCGAACGACGCAGCGTCTTGAGCTGCGCAACGGTGAGACCCCGGTACTCGGTCAGCACGGCGGCGTTCGAGCTGCGGAACTGGTCCGCGAGCTCGGCTACCGCGGCAGCCTTGTCGGGCCTTGCCATGAGCGTCGGCCTCCTTCCGGGTGATGAGGACCGCTCAGAAGGGGCCGGGAAAGACGAAACGCCCCGGCGCGGGCGCCAGGGCGTAGCTCGACCGAATCAGATCCGGGAGCTTTCCACAGTCACCTGCGCAGGTCGCCCGTACTCAACGGATCCTTCGGTCGCCGTTCCCTCTTGCGAGAGCACAGCAACGACCAGCGGTCTTTGGCTTCTGTAGGAGAGTACGCGACCGTGGTCGCGCCGAGCAAATCCGTCCCTCTCAGGGCGGCCCGGGAGGGTCAGGACGCGCCCGAACCCGCTTTCTGCTGCTGCTTCAGGAGCTCGGCGAAGTCGACCGTGTCGGAGGCCGGGGGCTGCTCGACCGAGACCTTCGTGCCGTAGTCGCTGTAGTACACCGTGGAATTGAGCTCGCCGGTCTTCATCTGGCCGCGCTCGGTCTTCTTGACCAGCAGATCGTTGTCGTCGACCCAGATGTCGACCGTCTCGGTGGTGATGCCGGCGTCGCTCAGCTGCTTCTTCAGCTGCTCCAGCTGGTCGGCGTCGAGCTCGGAGTTCTTCGCGGTCAGGGCGGCGACGTCGACGGTGCCGGAGTAGTGCGTGGTGGAGACGCCGCGGACGTCCTCCTTGCCGACCTTCTTCACGTCGCCGGAGGCCAGCAGCGACTTCACTCCCTGGTCGGGGGTGGTGTTCTGCATCTGCTGCTTCATCGCCTCGCCGGAGGCGCCCGCCATCTTGGCGAGGTCGGCGTAGCCGTAGCTGATCCAGTGCTTGCCACCGGTCTGCTTCGAGAAGCCGTCGCCCATGTTGACGGCGTAACCGTCCTTGAAGTAGCGGGCCTGCATCGTGCCGGTGCCGCCGCTCTGCTTCATGACGTCCGCCATGCTGCCGCCGGTGTACGTGATCTCCATGGCGCCGGTGAGACCGTCGGTCCAGTCGATGGTGCCGGTCTGCTTCATGGACATGGTGGTGCCCATCTGGGTGGTGCCCTCGACCTTCGCCGAGCTCTCCCCACCGGTCTTCTTCTGCACGTCGAGCAGCGCGGCGATCGGGTCGGCCTTCACGACGCCGCTGCCCTTGTCGCTCTTGCCGCTGTCCGACCCGCTGCAGGCCGCGATCGATGTCAGCGCCGCTGCCGCCGCGACCGACAGACACACGCGTCGCACGGTACTGGTCCTCATGTCAGCTTCCACCCCTCGTTCGGCTCTGTCGGGGCTTCACGCTAACGCACAGCTCCGACACGGCCCCCGGCAGTACGGATACAAGGACGGGCCCCGCACCTGGAAAGGTTGCGGGGCCCGTCGATGTCACACGTGACGCGGCTTGCTGCCGAGCGCGAGGGCTCAGACGGCGGCCGGGTCCTCCTCGACGAGGAGGTTACGGGTGCGGTTGGCGTCCAGCGGGATGCCGGGGCCCATCGTGGTGGCCAGAGCGGCCTTCTTGATGTAGCGGCCCTTGGCGGCGGACGGCTTCAGACGGAGGACCTCTTCCAGCGCCGCTGCGTAGTTCTCCACCAGCTTGGTGTCGTCGAACGAGACCTTGCCGATGATGAAGTGCAGGTTCGAGTGCTTGTCGACGCGGAACTCGATCTTGCCGCCCTTGATGTCGTTGACAGCCTTGGCGACATCGGGGGTGACGGTGCCGGTCTTCGGGTTCGGCATCAGACCACGCGGACCGAGCACCCGGCCGAGGCGGCCGACCTTGCCCATGAGGTCCGGGGTGGCGACGACGGCGTCGAAGTCCAGACGGCCCTTCGCCACCTCGTCGATGAGCTCGTCGGCGCCGACGATGTCGGCGCCCGCGGCTTCCGCGGCCGCAGCACGGTCACCGGTCGCGAAGACCAGGACCCGGGCGGTCTTGCCGGTGCCGTGCGGGAGGTTCACGGTGCCACGGACCATCTGGTCGGCCTTGCGGGGGTCGACACCCAGACGGAAGGCGACCTCGACAGTGCCGTCGAACTTCGTGGTCGCGGTCTCCTTGGCGAGGCGGACGGCCTCGAGCGGGGCGTAGAGGCGCTCCCGGTCGACCTTGGCGTCCGCAGCCCGGAGGTTCTTGCTGCGCTTCACTGCTACTCCTGTGGTTTCAGAGTGTGGAGTCGTGGTGCGGGCCAGCGCTTGGCCCTACCACTGAGGACGTGAGGGGCTGATTCAGCCTTCGACCGTGATGCCCATGGAACGGGCGGTGCCAGCGATGATCTTCGACGCGGCGTCGAGGTCGTTGGCGTTCAGGTCGGGGAGCTTCGTCGTGGCGATCTCGCGGACCTGGGCAGCCGTGAGCTTGGCGACCTTGGTCTTGTGCGGCTCGCCGGAGCCCTTCTCCACGCCCGCGGCCTTGAGGATCAGCTTGGCGGCCGGCGGCGTCTTGGTGACGAAGGTGAAGGAGCGGTCCTCGTAGACCGTGATCTCCACCGGCACGACCATGCCACGCTGCGACTCGGTCGCGGCGTTGTAGGCCTTGCAGAACTCCATGATGTTGACGCCGTGCTGGCCGAGCGCGGGGCCGACCGGCGGGGCCGGGTTGGCCGCACCGGCGTTGATCTGGAGCTTGATAAGCCCCGTGACCTTCTTCTTCTTGGGAGGCATTGCTCTCTCCGGGTCCTAGTGAGAGTGTTTCGCCGCCGTCCGGTCATCCGGATGGAGGCATACCGCGCAACGATAACGGGTATAGCTGCGCGACCAAAAACCAAGCAGGTCAGACGGGCTTTGCAGCCGGTCTGACCTGCTCGGTAGGCATGTGTCCGGGAACGAGCGGAAACCGCTAGTTCTTCTGGATCTGGTCGAAGCTGAG
Organism: Streptomyces gelaticus; assembly: GCF_014649535.1. GTDB lineage: Bacteria > Actinomycetota > Actinomycetes > Streptomycetales > Streptomycetaceae > Streptomyces > Streptomyces gelaticus. Next base: position 28,614 of record NZ_BMTF01000008.1, on the reverse strand, counting down.
CTCGACCGGGGTCTCGCGGCCGAAGATCTCGACGAGACCCTTGACCTTCTTCGAGTCGGCGTTGATCTCGTTGATCGTCGCCTGCAGCGTGGCGAACGGACCGTCGGTGACGGTGACCGAATCGCCGACCTCGAAGTCGAGCACCTGGACCTCGACCTTGCGGGCCGGGGCCGGCTTGCCCTCGGCCTCGGCGGCCTCGCGGGCGGCCTTCTCCTCGGCCTCCGGGGCGAGCATCTTGACGATCTCGTCCAGGGTCAGCGGGTACGGGTCGTAGGCGTTGCCCACGAAGCCGGTGACGCCGGGGGTGTTGCGGACGACACCCCAGGACTCGTTCGTCAGGTCCATGCGCACCAGGACATAGCCCGGGAGCTTGTTCTGGCGGACATTCTTGCGCTCGCCGTTCTTGATCTGGACGATCTCTTCCTCGGGCACTTCGGCCTGGTAGATGAAGTCCTCGACGTTGAGCGAGACGGCGCGCTGCTCCAGGTTGGCCTTCACGCGCTTCTCGTAACCGGCGTACGTATGGATGACGTACCACTCGCCGGGAAGGCCGCGCAGCTCGTCGCGCAGGGCGGTGACGGCGTCGACCGGGGCGGCCTCCGCGGCCTCTTCCTCGTCGTCCTCGACGTGCACGGCGGCCTGCTCGGCGGGCTCACCAGCGGCAGCGTCGGCAGCTTCGGCCTGGTCCGACTCCTCGGCCTGGTCCAGCTCCTCGGCGTCTGCCGCCTCGACGATGTCGAGCTCGTCCTCGGCGGACTCGAAGGCGCCCGCCGTCGGCTCGTCGGCGTCGTTCAGGTTCGGGTCAGACACGGTGGCTGCTTCTTCCTGGATTACAAATGGGTGGAACATGCGAAAGGGGCGCCCATGAGGCGCCCTCCGCGGGATCAGCCGAAGACGTACTTGATGACCCGCTGGAATCCGAAGTCAATCACGGTAACCAGACCGATCATGACGACGACGAAGACGATCACCACGCTGGTGTACGTCGTCAGCTGACTACGGGTCGGCCAGACGACCTTGCGCAACTCGGCGACGATCTGGCGGTAGAACAGCGCGAGGCGGCCCAGAGGGCCCTTCTTTCCGCGCTTGCCGCCCTTCCGGGTCTTCTTCTTCGACTCGGGTACTTCATCCTCGGCATCAGGCATGTCGATGGAGCCCACGGCGTCCGTCACGCTTCTCACCTGATTCCGGGTCATGGCCGTGCCGCGCCCGGTGGAGCCGCACGGCGGTGCATTGAAGTACGTACATGCGCACACTTCCTGGCGAAGAAGTGTGTAGCAGGGCCGGAGGGACTTGAACCCCCAACCGCTGGTTTTGGAGACCAGTGCTCTACCAATTGAGCTACGACCCTTTGTGGATTCCACCAACCTACCGCATCTCCCCGGATGGTTCCGGTGCAGGAACGGTGTGGCTGGTGAAGGCCAACGACAGGTGAGTGTACGTGCTCAGCGGCCCGGCGTCGAACAGATAGCTCCCGACCGCTCCTGGTCGCATGTTGTCCGCATGCTGTCCGAGTCGTGTCCGCTCCCTGAAACCCCTGTGCCGACGGGGATCACGGTCTGGGACCATGGGCGCCATGAGCGCTGCAACTTCCCCCTCCGAGCGCCGGGTCTCCGCCCGCATCGGTGCGATCTCCGAATCCGCCACCCTCGCCGTCGACGCCAAGGCCAAGGCCCTCAAGGCCGCCGGCCGTCCGGTGATCGGCTTCGGTGCCGGCGAGCCCGACTTCCCGACCCCCGGTTACATCGTCGAGGCCGCGGTCGAGGCCTGCCGCAACCCGAAGTACCACCGCTACACCCCGGCAGGAGGGCTTCCGGAGCTCAAGGCCGCCATCGCGGAGAAGACGCTGCGCGACTCCGGCTACGAGGTCGACACCTCGCAGATCCTGGTGACCAACGGCGGCAAGCAGGCCATCTACGAGGCGTTCGCCGCGATCCTCGACCCGGGCGACGAGGTCATCGTCCCCGCCCCGTACTGGACCACCTACCCCGAGTCGATCCGGCTGGCCGGCGGTGTCCCGGTGGAGGTCGTGGCCGACGAGACCACCGGCTACCGGGTCTCCGTGGAGCAGCTGGAGGCGGCGCGCACCGAGCGCACGAAGGTCGTCCTGTTCGTCTCGCCGTCGAACCCCACCGGTGCCGTGTACAGCGAGGCCGACGCCGAGGCGATCGGCCGCTGGGCCGTCGAGCACGGCCTGTGGGTGCTGACCGACGAGATCTACGAGCACCTGGTCTACGGCGACGCGAAGTTCACCTCGCTGCCCGCGCTCGTGCCCGAGCTGCGCGACAAGTGCATCGTGGTCAACGGTGTCGCCAAGACGTACGCGATGACCGGCTGGCGGGTGGGCTGGGTCATCGGCCCGAAGGACGTCGTCAAGGCCGCGACCAACCTCCAGTCGCACGCCACGTCCAACGTCTCCAACGTGGCCCAGGTCGCCGCGCTGGCCGCCGTTTCCGGGAACCTGGACGCGGTCGCCGAGATGCGCACCGCCTTCGACCGGCGCCGGCGGACCATCGTCCGGATGCTCAACGAGATCGACGGGGTGCTGTGCCCGGAGCCCGAGGGCGCGTTCTATGCGTACCCCTCGGTGAAGGAGCTGCTCGGCAAGGAGATCCGGGGCAGGCGCCCGGCCACCTCCGTCGAGCTGGCGGCGCTGATCCTGGACGAGGCCGAGGTCGCGGTCGTGCCGGGCGAGGCCTTCGGCACGCCGGGCTATCTCCGCCTCTCGTACGCACTGGGCGACGAGGACCTCGTCGAGGGCGTCTCGCGGATCCAGAAGCTGCTGGGCGAGGCCAAGGCGTAGCGCGTCCCGCACCTGCGGAAGCGACCTCCGGCTGCGGCCGGGGGTCGCTTTCGCGTTCGAAGGTCAACTCGATGGGGAAAGCGGCTACCGCTCGACCCCACGTGTGCGGCAGGATCCTGGGATGGAGCGCGATGTACGGCTGTTGCCCAAGGCCCACCTGCACCTGCATTTCACCGGGTCGATGCGGCCGACGACCCTGCTCGAACTCGCCGACAAGTACGGCGTGCATCTGCCGGACGCCCTGACCGGCGGCGAGCCGCCCAAGCTGCGGGCCACCGACGAGCGCGGCTGGTTCCGTTTCCAGCGGCTCTACGACATCGCCCGGTCCTGCCTCAGGGCCCCCGAGGACATTCAGCGGCTGGTCCGCGAGACGGCCCAGGAGGACGTCGCGGACGGCTCCCGCTGGCTGGAGATCCAGGTCGACCCCACCTCGTACGCCCCGCTGCTCGGCGGGCTGATCCCGGCGATCGAGATCATCCTGGACGCGGTGGACAGTGCCTCGCGCGAGACGGGTCTGCCGATCCGGGTGGTGATCGCGGCGAACCGGATGAAGCATCCGCTGGACGCCCGGACGCTCGCCCGGCTCGCGGTGCGGTACGCGGACCGGGGCGTGGTCGGATTCGGGCTCTCCAACGACGAGCGCCGCGGGATGGCCCGGGACTTCGACCGGGCCTTCGCCATCGCCCGCGAGGGCGGGCTGCTGGCGGCGCCGCACGGCGGCGAGCTGTCCGGCCCCGCCAGTGTGCGGGACTGCCTGGACGATCTGGACGCGGCCCGGATCGGGCACGGCGTGCGGGCCGCCGAGGACCCGCGGCTGCTGCGCAGGCTGGCGGAGCGCCGGGTGACCTGCGAGGTCTGCCCGTCGTCCAACGTGGCCCTGGGCGTCTACGAGAAGCCCGCCGACGTCCCGCTGCGCGAGCTGTTCGAGGCCGGGGTGCCGATGGCGCTGGGCGCGGACGATCCGCTGCTCTTCGGCTCCCGGCTGGCCGCGCAGTACGACCTCGTGCGGCGCCATCACGCGTTCACCGACGAGGAGCTCGCGGAGCTGGCCCGCCAGTCGGTACGGGGCTCCGCCGCACCTGCCGCGGTCCGGGCGGAGCTGCTGGCGGATGTCGACGCCTGGCTGGCGAAGCCCGCCTGAGGGCGTGCCCGGTTACGCGGCCACGCCCCGCATCAGCGTCCTCGCCAGGGCGGCGGCGAACTCGTCGAGGGGCTGTGGCGGCGACCCGTCCGCCGTGGCCTCGTAGGCGAACGCCCGCTGCGCGCAGGCTCCCAGCAGCAGCGACGCGGCCGCGTAGGTGTCCGCGTCGGCCCGTACCCGGCCGGCCGCCTGCTCGGAGCGCAGATAGGCATCCAGGCCGCTGATGGGCATGTGCGGGCCGGTGCCGAGCTCCCTCATCGCCTCGTTGTGGCGTTCCTTGAGCCGGGGCTCGGCGTACAGCGAGGCGGCGATCGGGAAGCTCTGCTCGTAGAAGAGTGCGGCCTGGCGGGCGATCTCGGTGAGGTTCTGCTCGACCGTGCGCTCCCCCGCCCCGGGGGACGCGACGAGCCGTTTCAGCAGCGGGTTGAGCCGGGGCAGGCGTTCCTTGAGCACGACCACGAACAGCTCTTCCTTGCTCGCGAAGTGCTTGTAGAGCGCGGCCTCCGAGCAGCCCGCGGCTCTGGCGATCTCCTTGGTGGTGGCGCGGGCCAGGCCGATGGTGAGCATCAGCTGGTGGGCGGCGTCGATGATGCGGACGCGGGCCGGCTTCTGCTCCATGTGCACTCCGGCGAAGCTTGACGAGGTGGTGAGTATCCACTCACTGTATGGGTGAGTGAATACTTACCCACCCTGGGAGAGTGCGCAATGAGGATCACGGTGCTCGGTGCGACGGGCGGCGTCGGTCAGGAGATCGTCCGCCAGGCGGTGGCGGCGGGTCACGAGGTGACGGCGGTGGTCCGCGACCCGGCCCGGCTGCCCGTCCCGCTCTCCGGCGTACAGATCCACACGGTCACGCGCGTGGACGATCCGGAGGCGCTGCGCGAGGCGGTCGCGGGCCGGGACGCGGTGCTCTCCGCGCTCGGCTCGCGCGGCCGGAAGGCCGACGGGGTCGCCGAGCGGCTCACCGGCTCGGTGCTGGCGGCGATGGAGGCCGAGGGGGTACGGCGGCTGCTGGTGGTCAGCGCGGCCCCGGTCGGCCCCCGGCCTGCCGACGACCCGCTGCCGGACCGGCTGGCCCGCAGGCTGATCGGGGCGGTCCTCAAGGAGGTCTACGCGGACCTGACTCGGATGGAGGCCGCGCTGGCCCGGAGCGCGGCGGACTGGACATCCGTACGGCCGCCGAAGCTCACGAACGGGCCGCTGACCGGGAAGTACCGTACGGCCGTCGGCAGCACGCCGCGCAGCGGCCGGACCATCTCACGCGCCGACGTGGCCCACGCGATGCTGGCGCTGACCGACGATCCGGCGTCGGTGAAGCAGGGCGTGGGCGTGGCCTACTGAGGTACGTACCGGCGGGCCCTAAAGGCTCACGCCGACCGTCACCGGTTCGTTGACGAGCGTGACGCCGAAGGCCTCGCGGACTCCGGCGACGACCTCGCGGGCGAGCGCGAGGAGGTCCTCGGTGGTCGCCTCGCCGCGGTTGGTGAGGGCGAGGGTGTGCTTGGTGGAGATACGGGCCGGTCCGGTGCCGTATCCCTTGGTGAAACCGGCCTTGTCGATGAGCCAGGCCGCCGAGGTCTTGACGCGTCCCCCGTCCGCAGGGAAGGCGGGGGGCGTCGTCCCGGGGCCGAGCCGGTCCTCGGCGCGGGCGAGGAACGCCTCGTACTCCGCCTCTTCCAGGATCGGGTTGGTGAAGAAGGAGCCCGCCGACCAGGAGTCGTGGTCCTCCGGGTCCAGCACCATGCCCTTGCCGGCGCGGAGCGCGAGCACCGTTTCACGGGCGGCCGCCGCGGGCACGCGCTCGCCCTGCTCGACCCCCATGGTGCGGGCCGTCTCGGCGTACCGCAGCGGCGCGGAGAGACCGCCCGCGTCCTCCAGCTCGAAACGGACACGCAACACCACGAAACGGTCGGGTTCGGCCTTGAAACGACTGTGCCGGTACGAGAACCCGCAGTCCTCGTTCGGGATGGTGACCGTTTCCTCGGAGCGCCGGTCGTAGGCGACGACCTCCGTGATGGTGGAGGAGACCTCCTGGCCGTACGCGCCGACGTTCTGGATCGGTGTCGCACCCGCGGAGCCCGGGATTCCGGCCAGGCACTCGATGCCCGCGAGGCCGGCTTCGACGGTGCGCGCCACGGCGTCCGTCCAGATCTCGCCGGCGGCGAGCTCCAGCGTCGTACCGTTCAGCGCGAAGCCCTTGGTCGCGATGCGCAGGGCGGTGCCGTCGAAACCCTTGTCGCCGATGACCAGGTTGCTGCCGCCGCCGATGACGAGGAGCGGGGTGCCGCTCCCGTCGGCCTCGCGCACGGCTTCGATCACCTCGGCGTCGGTGGTCGCCGTGAGGAGGCGGGTGGCGGGGCCGCCCAGCCGGAAGGTGGTCAGGGGGGCGAGGGGGGCGTCATGGAGTTCCTGCACGGGGACAAGAGTACGGTCCCGCGCCCCCACCGCTCGGGCGGGGCACGGACCGTACGTGAAGCCGCGGCTCAGGCGGCGACCGGGGCGCGCTTCCGGGCCGCCACGGGCTCCGGGGCAGGCTTGCTGCGGCGGCGCGGGATCAGCAGGGCTGCGACGGTGGCCAGGGCCACCGCCGAGGCACCGATCCAGACCGCCGGAACGGTCCCGTCCGTGAAGGACCGCGCGGAGTCGTAACCGCCCTGCGCGGAGAAGACCGTGGCGAGCACGGCGACCCCGAGGGCCCCGCCGACCTCGCGCAGGGCGTTGTTGGCGCCGGAGGCGATGCCCTGCTCCGCGGGGCGGACGCTGGACATCACGAGGCCGGCGGCGGGCGCGAAGTACAGGGCCATGCCGACCCCGCCGACGATCAGGCCGGGCAGCTGCGAGGCGTACGAGGCATCGGGCGCGACGACCAGCGCGAAGAACGCGAGGCCGACGGCCTGGAGGGCGAGTCCGGCCACGACCACCGGGCGGCCGCCGAACCGGTCGGAGAGCATCCCCGCGACGGGCGCGACCAGCATCGGCATTCCGGTCCAGGGCAGCATCCGCAGGCCGGCCTCGGTGGGCGAGTAGCCCAGCACGCCCTGGAAGTACTGGCTGAGCAGGAAGATCGACCCGAACATGCCCAGGAACATCAGCATGCTCGCCATGTTGATCCCGAAGAACGCGCGGTCGCGGAAGAGCCGCATGGGCAGCATGGGGCGCTTCGCGCGGAAGCCGTGGCGGACGAAGCCGGCCATGAGCGCCGCGCCCGCGATCAGCGCGCCGAGCACGGTGGGGCTGGTCCAGCCGTCGGAGTTGGCGGTCACCAGGCCGTAGACGATGCCGAACAGACCGCCGCTGACCAGGAGGGTGCCGGGGACGTCGAGCCGTGCGTCCGGCGCGTACGACTCCGTCAGGCGCAGCCTGGCCAGCGGCAGCAGGGCCACGCCGACCGGGACGTTCAGCCAGAAGATCCACTGCCAGGACAGGTGCTCGGTGAGGCTGCCGCCGATCAGGGGCCCGCTGGCCACGGCCAGTCCGGTGACGGCGCTGAAGATGCCGAGCGCGGCGCCACGGCGGGCGGGCGGCACGGCGGCCGTGAGCAGGGTGAGCGTCAACGGCATCATGATCGCGGCGCCCACGCCCTGGACCGCCCGGAAGGCGATGAGTTCGTTGATCCCGGGCGAGAGGGCGGCCGCGGCGGAGGCGCCGGTGAAGACGGCGAGCCCGGTGAGGAAGAGTCGGCGGCGGCCGAATCTGTCGCCGAGGGCCGCCCCGAGCATCAGCAGGACGGCGAAGGTGAGCGTGTAGGCGTTCACCGTCCATTCCAGCTCGGCCAGCCCGCCGCCGAGGCTCTGGCGGATGGAGGGCAGGGCGGTGGTGACGACGAGGTTGTCGAGAGCCGCCATGAATCCGGCGACGCTGGTGATGACGAGGGCCCAGACCGCTCCTGAGCGGCCTGCGGTGTGCTGGTTCACTGCTCCCCCTGGGGGTTAGTTATCAATGACTAACTTCTCTGGGCAGAAAACCGGGCGGAACCCGGGTCGCACTGTTCAGGCGGTCGGCCTGGCCTCGTCGTAGAACCCCGACCAGACCCGGTGACCGGCCGGGAAGCCGAGCGCGGCCAGCGTGTTGACGAGCATTCCGTACGCGAGGAACGTCGTCGTCTCCTTGACGTCGGCACCCAGGGCGAGATGGACGTCGTCCCACATCTTCAGCCAGGCGGCGCGCGCCGCGTCGCCGAGCTCGTGATCCCCGGACGCCTCGGCGCTCGCGACAGCCGCGTAGGTCTGCATCTGCATCTGGAGCTTGTCGGGGTCGTCGACGATGAGCCGCTGGTACGCCACGGCCATCGCCTTCACCGCCTCGTCGCCCTCAAGCCCCTCCGCGGCCTCGGCGAAGACCTTGCGGGTGTCCGCGAGGCACCGCTCGACGGCCGCGAGGAACATGGCCTGCTTGTTGGGGAAGAGGCGGAAGAGGTACGGCTGCGAGACACCGACGCGCTTGGCGATCGCCTCGGTGGAGGTGCCGCTGTACCCGCCGCGGGCGAACTCCGTGATCGCCGCCCGGATGACACTCTCTCGCCGCTCTTCCGCACTCATCCTTGCCATGGGAAAAAGTTAGTACTCAATCACTAACTTGGTCAACCGGCCCACCGGCACGGGCGAGGGGCGCGGCCCCGCGGGCCGCGCCCCTGTCACGCGCTACGGCCTCAGGCGAGCCGCACCACGGCGCGGGACATGCCCAGCACCTTCTTGCCCTCGCTCATGGCCGTCAGGTCCACCCGCACCTGCTTGTCGTCCAGCAGGGCGGCGACCTTGGCGCTGACCTCGATCAGGGCGCCCTCGTCGTCGTTCGGCACGACGACCGGTTTGGTGAACCGCACCCCGTACTCGACGACCGCACCCGGGTCCCCGGCCCAGTCCGTGACCACCCGGATCGCCTCGGCCATGGTGAACATGCCGTGCGCGATCACATCCGGCAGCCCGACCTCGCGGGCGAACTTCTCGTTCCAGTGGATCGGGTTGAAATCACCGGAGGCGCCCGCGTACTGCACCAGCGTCGCCCGGGTCACCGGGAAGGACCGGGCCGGCAGCTCCGTACCGACCTCGACCGACTCGTATGCGACCTTCGCCGTCATCACGCCTCCTCGGCGGCGCGCGCCACCAGCTTCGTCCACGCGGTCACGACGTGCTCACCGGACTCGTCGTGGACCTCGCCGCGGACGTCCACGATGTCGTTGCCCGCCAGGGACTTGATGCCCTCGATCGTCGAGGTGACCGTCAGCCGGTCCCCCGCCCGGACGGGGCGGACATAAACGAACTTCTGGTCGCCGTGCACCACCCTGCTGTAGTCCAGGCCCAGCTGCGGGTCATGGATCACCTGACCGGCGGCCTTGAACGTGATGGAGAAGACGAATGTCGGCGGCGCGATCACATCGCTGTGGCCGAACGCCTTGGCCGCCTCCGGGTCGACGTACACCGGATTCGGGTCGCCCACCGCCTCGGCGAACTCGCGGATCTTCTCCCGGCCCACCTCGTACGGCGGGGTGGGCGGATAGGTCCGCCCGACGAAGGACTGGTCGAGCGCCATGGGCTCGCTACCTCCTGATGAAAGATGAACAGGCCGAAGAACAGCCTTCATACAACGACACGAGGCCGCCCCCAATGGGGACGGCCTCGTGTACGAGCCTGATTCAGCGCGTTTCGCGGTGCGCGGTGTGCGAGTTGCAGCGCGGGCAGTGCTTCTTCATCTCAAGACGGTCCGGGTTGTTACGCCGGTTCTTCTTGGTGATGTAGTTCCGCTCCTTGCACTCCACGCAGGCCAGCGTGATCTTCGGGCGGACGTCGGTGGCAGCCACGTGAGTGCTCCTTGGACGGACGGATGGACGGATGAACGCAAAAAAGAGTAGCCGATCGAAGGACCGACCCCACAATCGGCTACCGTAAGTAGCGGTGACCGGACTTGAACCGGTGACACAGCGATTATGAGCCGCTTGCTCTACCGACTGAGCTACACCGCTTTGATGAATGAGTCCCCCCGCCGAAGCGGGGTTTCCCGATCACCAGAGCCCCAATGCGGAATCGAACCGCAGACCTTCTCCTTACCATGGAGACGCTCTACCGACTGAGCTATTGGGGCGAGCGATGAAGACATTACACGGTCTGTCGCCGATCGCCCAAATCCGTTTCGGAGCCCCCTCCACCGGCCCTGACCGGCACCCCGCCGAACCCGCGGCCAACGGGCCCCGGGACCGCCGGAAGGCCGCCTGAGCCGCGTCTCGGCCTTCCCCCGGGGCACCGGCGCCGCAGCCGTACGCCCTCGCCCCACGCACCCCAGGGCCACACCGGTACGACTATTTCGCTCCTCCTCGAACCCGACCGAACACGCCCCTAGGCTCGACTCACTCTGCGTGATCTTGTCCCCTTTCCCTGGAGCGCGATGCCCGACAGCCAGCCGTGGCAGCCGGACGACCACGCCGCCGACGCGGCCGGGCCGACCGGCAGCCCCGACACCGCCGCCCCGGCCGGGACCGGCCTGGTGCTCTGCGGCGCCCGTCTCACCGACGGCCGCACCGTGGACGTACGGCTCGGCGGCGACCGCATCGAGGCCGTCGGCACCACGGGCAGCCTGAGCGCTCCCGGTCCACGGCTGGACCTGCGCGGCTATCTCCTGCTCCCCGCCCCCGCCGAACCCCACGCCCACAGCGACACCGCGCTCACCGCCGACGGCACCGGCCCCGGCACCCCCGGACCGGTGTCGTACCGCCCCGAGGACATCCACCGCCGCACCGTCGAGGCCGCTCTGCTCCAGCTCGGCCACGGCGCCACGGCGCTGCGCTCGCACGTACGGATCGGGGACGTCCAAGGCCTCGCCCCGCTCGAAGCCGTGCTCCGGGCGCGCCGCTCGCTGCGCGGTCTGGCCGATCTGACCCCGGTCGCCGTGCCCCGGCTCCTCACCGGCCTGGCGGGAGCCGACAACCTGGCCATGCTGCGCGAGGCGGTGAAGATGGGCGCCGGCGCGGTCGGCGGCTGCCCGGACCTCGATCCGGACCCGGCGGGGTACGCGGAGGCCGTCCTGAAGGTGGCCGCCGAGCAGGGCTGCGCGGTCGATCTGCACACGGACGGCGCCGATCCGGTCCGGCTCGGCCGGCTGGCCGCCATGGCCGGAGGGCTGCGCCCCGGCGTCTCCCTCGGCCCGTGCGCCGGCCTCTCCCGGCTTCCCCCGCAGGCCGCGTGCCGCGCGGCCGACCAGCTGGCCGCGGCCGGGGTGACGGTCGTCTGCCTCCCGCAGGGCGGCTGCTGCGGCACGGAGGACCGGGGCACGGCGCCCGTACGGCTGCTGCGGTCGGCCGGGGTGCGGGTCGCGGCGGGCAGCGGGGCGCTGCGGGACGTCGCGAACCCCGTGGGCCGCGGCGACCCGCTGGAGGCCGCCTACCTGCTCGCCTCGCAGCACGGACTGCCCGCCACGGAGGCGTACGAGGCGGTGGCCTCGGTCGCCAGGGCGGCGATGGGGCTGCCCGGGCTCAGGGTCGAGGCGGGCTTCCCCGCCGAGCTGCTGGCCGTACGCGGGGGGCAGCTGCCGGGCGTGCTCTCGCTCGCGTACAGCCGGGTCGTGGTGCATCGCGGCCGGGTGGTGGCGCGGACGAGCGCGGTGCGCGAGTACTGCGACTCCGAGACCGTCGTGGCCCTCGGTCTGCCGCACCAGGGAAGACCGGATTCCGGTCCTTGCGGCGGGCCCTGAGCACGGTGGGCCCTCGCGGCGTACGGTCGTGAGCATGCGCATTGTCATCGCAGGTGGACATGGTCAGATCGCACTGCGGCTGGAGCGGCTGCTCGCCGCGCGCGGGGACGAAGCCGTGGGTGTCATCCGCAATCCGGACCAGGGCGGGGACCTCCGGGCGGCGGGTGCCGAGCCGGTGGTCCTGGATCTCGAATCCGCCTCCGTGGAGGAGGTGGCGCAGGTGCTGCACGGCGCCGACGCGGCGGTCTTCGCTGCCGGTGCGGGCCCGGGCAGCGGCTCGGCACGCAAGGAGACGGTGGATCGCGGGGCGGCGGTGCTGTTCGCGGACGCGGCGGAGCGGGCGGGCGTACGGCGCTACATCGTGGTCTCGTCGATGGGCGCCGACCCCGACCGTCCGGGCGACGAAGTCTTCGACGCGTATCTGCGGGCCAAGGGCGCCGCGGACGCGTACGTGCGCTCCAGGTCCGCGCTCGACTGGACGATCCTGCGCCCCGGCATGCTGACGAACGACGCGGGTACCGGGTCGGTCCTGCTGACCGCGTCGACCGGTCGCGGGCCGGTGCCGCGCGACGACGTGGCGGCGGCGCTGGCGGAGCTGCTGGAGACCCCGGCGACGGCGGGGCTGACGCTGGAGCTGATCTCGGGGAACGTGCCGGTGTCGGTCGCGGTGAAGGACATCGCGGGGAACTGACCGGGCGGCCTTCGGGCTCAGGCGCCCGGTGCCGGGCGGACGGTGATGCCATGACGTTCCAGCAGCGCGGCGGTGACGCCGTCGCCCGTGCGGAGCGCGCCCGTGAACGTACCGTCGTAGACCGTGCCGCGCCCACAGGAAGGGCTGCGCGCCATCAGCAGCGCCTCGGTGCACCCGGCCCGGCGCGCGGCCTCCAGGGCCTGCTGCGCACCGTCCACGAACTCCTCCGTCACGTCCTGCCCGGTGTCGTCGACGACGCGGGCGCGGCCGTCCAGCACGTCGTGGCCGTCACCACCGGTGATCTCGGCGGGGCGGCGCGGGGTGGGCAGTCCGGCGGAGACCTCGGGGCAGAAGGCCACGGGGCGGCGGTCGCCGATGGCGTCGATCACCTCGGCGGAGGCCTTGCCGCGGCCGTCGAAGCGGCAGGGCACGCCTCGCAGACAGGCGCTGACCAGTACGGATTCCATGTTCGCGGCCCTTTCGCAGTCGCACGGCAGAAAACGTGGCGGAAAACAAAGAAGGCCCCTGTCTGAGACAGGGGCCTTGCCTTGTGGCGGCGCCAGGGTTCGAACCTGGGTAGGCTGAGCCACACCGCCGGGGATTGCTGCCGTGAGACCCGCTTTTCGGCGGTGCTCCCTGGCAACGACGTAAACGATACCCGATGCCCAGGGGTGCTCCGCCACCGGTTTGATCAGCGGCCCTATCGGGCGTGGGTGGCCAAGGGTTGTCCCGTAGTCCCTGGTGGATCGGCGTGCGGCGTCGGATGCGGTGCATCGCAAGGCGGAGGGACGCACGAAGTACCGGATGTATTCGGGCGTTCCGACAACACGGCGAGGTGCCGTGGCTGTCGCCGCGCGCCCGCCAGGGACTACGGGACAGCCCTTAGGCTTTGATCGGCGTCGCGGGGCCGGCAGGCCCGCCGCCGTCCGTATGCATCCCCCGTTTCCGCATCCCCGATACAAGGAGCCACACGTCATGGCCGACTCCAGTTTCGACATCGTCTCGAAGGTCGAGCGGCAGGAGGTCGACAACGCCCTCAACCAGGCCGCCAAGGAAATCTCGCAGCGTTACGACTTCAAGGGCACCAACGCCTCGATCGCCTGGTCCGGCGAGAAGATCCTGATGGAGGCGAACGGCGAGGAGCGGGTCAAGGCGATCCTCGACGTCTTCCAGTCCAAGCTGGTCAAGCGCGGCATCTCGCTGAAGTCGCTGGACGCGGGCGAGCCGCAGCTTTCCGGCAAGGAGTACAAGATCTTCGCCACGATCGAGGAGGGCATCTCCCAGGAGAACGCCAAGAAGGTGGCGAAGATCATTCGCGACGAGGGCCCCAAGGGCGTCAAGGCGCAGGTCCAGGGCGATGAACTGCGGGTCAGCTCGAAGAGCCGGGACAACCTGCAGGCCGTGCAGGCGCTGCTGAAGGGCAAGGACTTCGATTTCGCCCTGCAGTTCGTGAACTACCGGTAGGTCCCGCCCTTTCGGTGTGCGGAGCGGGAGCCACCGCTCCGCACCCGGGGTGCGATGTCCGAAAACCGCCGGTCACGCGGGAGCGGGGAAAGCAGACTTGTCCATGCCGGGCGACGAGCCGGTCGAATCCGGCGCGACGTGCAGGAAAGGGACGAGTCATGACCATGTACGCAACGGTCGACAGCCCGCTGGGTGAACTGCTGCTGGTCGGCGAGGAGACCGGCGACGGGGTGGCGCTCGCCTCGCTCTCGCTGCCCGGCCAGAAGGGCGCCGCGGTCGTCCAGGACGGGTGGGTCCGCGCGCCGGAGGCCTTCGCGGGGATCGCCGCCCAGCTGCGGGAGTACTTCGCGGGCCGGCTGACCCGCTTCGACATCGCGTACGCGGACGGCGTGGGCACCGATTTCCAGCGCCGGGTGTGGGCCGCCCTGGACACCGTCCCGTACGGGGAGACCGTGTCGTACGGAGAGATCGCCGGCCGCGTCGGCACCTCGGCCGCGGGGGTACGGGCCGTGGGGACGGCGATCGGGCGCAATCCGCTGCTGATCGTGCGGCCGTGCCACCGGGTGGTCGGCGCGGACGGGGCGCTGCGGGGTTACGCGGGCGGGCTGGAGCGCAAGGAGCGGCTCCTGGGGCTGGAAGGCGCCCTGGCGGTGCGCTCAGATGTCCGGGCTCTTCCCTAGGCCGCGCGCCGTCGTCGCGCCGGGGGCGGTACATGTGCCCGAGTGGCTGCCGCCGGAGCGCCAACGGGAGCTGGTCGCGGCCTGCCGGAAATGGGCACGCGGGCCCGTGCCGCTGCGGCACACGGTCCTGCCGGGCGGCGGGGTGATGTCCGTGCAGACGGTCTGCGTGGGGTGGCACTGGCAGCCGTACCGCTACTCGCGTACGGCCGACGATGTGAACGGTGCGCGGGTGGCCGGATTCCCCGACTGGCTGGCCGAGTTGGGACGCGAGGCGCTGACGGCGGCGTACGGGGACGAGAGCCCGGTACGGAGGTACGCGCCGGACACCGCGCTCATCAACTTCTACGACGGGGCGGCGCGGATGGGCATGCACCAGGACAAGGAGGAGCTGTCCGGCGCTCCGGTGGTGTCGCTCAGCATCGGCGACACCTGCGTCTTCCGTTTCGGGAACACGGAGAACCGCCACAAGCCCTACACGGACGTGGAGTTGGCCTCCGGCGATCTGTTCGTCTTCGGCGGGCCGTCACGCTTCGCGTTCCACGGCGTGCCGAAGGTCTGCCCCGGGACCGCCGATCCCGCATCGGGGATGAGCCGCGGTCGCCTCAATGTGACCTTGCGCGAGACCGGGCTGGGCACCTTCGGCGACGGGCGTCAGCGGCGTTCGCGGGAGTTCCCGAACAGCAGCCGGTAGGCGATCAGCAGGACCAGCGAACCGCCGATGGCGGCGACCCAAGTGGCTGTGTCGAAGAATTCGTTGGAAATGGGGCGGTCGAGGAAGCGCGACGATATCCAGCCGCCGAGAAAGGCGCCGACGATGCCTATGAGGGTGGTGCCGACGAGGCCGCCCGGGTCGCGGCCCGGGAGCAGGACCTTGGCGATGACTCCGGCCACCAGTCCGAGGATGATCCATCCGACAATGCTCATGCGTGCGAACCTACCCGTCACTCGTTCCTGGAATCCAAGACGTTCCTGCCTGTGACGTGGTTGCGCGTGACGTCCGAGGGCCGGGCGCCGGGCGGGGGGTCCTCCCTGTACGGGGCCGTCCGGCCGGCCTGCTCCGCAGCTGCGAGCAACTGCTCGGTGCCCTTCATGCGTTCATGGTGAATGACGGCACTGACGGCCGGGCCCCGGGGCGTGGGGCGGTCACTCCACGGGCCCGCTCCGGTTACTCCCGTCCGTGACCTGGGCCGATACTGACCATGCAGGGCGACGACGACGGGCAACACCCCGGAAGGCGAGTGACCATGAAGCTCATACAGCTGATCCTGAACATCCTGTGGGTGGTGTTCTGCGGGTTCTGGATGGCGCTCGGCTACCTCGTGGCCGCGATCATCTGCTTCGTGCTGATCGTGACCATCCCGTTCGGCATCGCGTCCCTGAGGATCGCCGGTTACGTGCTGTGGCCGTTCGGGCGGACCACCGTGGAGCGGCCCGACGCGGGTGCGCCGTCCTGCGTCGGGAATGTGATCTGGCTCGTCTTCGCCGGGTGGTGGCTGGCACTGGGGCACCTGATCACCAGCATCCCGCTGTTCGTGTCGATCATCGGCATCCCCTTCGGCTGGGCGAACCTGAAGATGATCCCCATCTCGCTGATGCCGCTGGGCCGAGAGGTGGTCCCGAGCGACGAGGCCTTCGGCGCCCGCTGATACGACGCGAGCAGCCCCGGACCTCCTGGTCCGGGGCTGCTCGTACGAGTCTCGGCGAGGGGGGTCAGGGGCGGGGGCCCGCCATCTGCTCCAGCCGGGCGATGCGCTCCGCCATGGGGGGGTGCGTCGAGAACAGTTTGGACATGCCCTGGCCGGGGCGGAACGGGTTCGCGATCATCATGTGGCTCGCGGTCTCGATCCTCGGCTCCGGGGGCAGCGGGAGCTGCTTCGTTCCCGCGTCGAGCTTGCGCAGGGCGCCGGCCAGGGCCAGCGGGTCGCCGGTCAGCTGGGCGCCGGAGGCGTCCGCCTCGTACTCCCGGGAGCGGCTGACCGCCAGCTGGATGACCGAGGCCGCGACCGGGCCGAGAATCATGATCAGCAGCATCCCGAGGAACCCGGGGCCCTCGTCGTCGTTGGACCGGCCCACCGGGATCAGCCAGGCGAAATTGACCAGGAACATGACGACGGAGGCGAGCGCTCCGGCGACCGACGAGATCAGGATGTCGCGGTTGTAGACATGGCTCAGCTCGTGTCCCAGCACGCCGCGCAGCTCCCGTTCGTCCAGGATCTGCAGGATCCCTTCGGTGCAGCAGACCGCCGCGTTGCGTGGGTTGCGGCCGGTGGCGAAGGCGTTGGGTGCCTGCGTCGGGGAGATGTAGAGCCGGGGCATGGGCTGGCGGGCGGCGGTGGAGAGCTCGCGGACCATGCGGTAGAGCTGTGGTGCCTCGAACTCGCTGACGGGGCGGGCCCGCATGGCCCTGAGCGCCAGCTTGTCGCTGTTCCAGTACGCGTAGGCGTTGGTGCCGACGGCTACGAGGAGCGCGACGATCAGGCCCGTACGCCCGAAGAAGCTTCCGATGACGATGATGAGTGCGGACAGGCCCCCGAGGAGTACGGCGGTTCTCAGCCCGTTGTGCCGGCGGTGCACGGTACGCCCTCCAAATGGTGCGGCAGGGGGACCCTTGGCTCGGTGGTCTCCACTTCCCCAGTGGAGCCTCCCGTACGGGTCAACGCCAGGCGGGAGGAGCTAGTTCCCTTGTGCGCGCCGCCGCGGGGCCGGCCCGTCCGGCGCTCGGGGGCCGGATCAGGCTCTGGGCCGTACGGGTCAGTGGCTGTGCGCGTGCCGGTCGGGTGCCCGGCGGCTCAGCGCTGGGCGGGGAGGCCGGCCGCCGCGAGGGCCTCGGAGTCCGGCTTGATCTCGCTGGTGCAGTGGGCGCAGCGGGAGGCGATGGCCGGGATCTCGGTGTAGCAGCGGGGGCAGTCGCGCACGGCGGCCTTGATGTCGACCTTCTCCGCCTTGGCGAAACGGCTCTGGACCTTCGCCATGGGAACCACTACGCCGAAGTAGAGGACGGCGGCGGTGATCAGGAACGCGATGGCGGCGGCGAGGAACTTCCCGTACGGGAAGATGGCGCCCTCGACCGAGAACTGCGCCGAGCTGAAGTCGCCGACCGATCCGGTGGCGAGGCCGATCAGCGGGGTGATGAAGGCCGTGCTGAATCCGGTGACGACTGCGGTGAACGCCGCTCCGACGGCCAGCCCGATGGCCATGGAGATGATGTTTCCGCGCAGGATGAAGTCCTTGAACCCGTTCAGCACCGCTCTTGCTCCTCTGGAATGCGTACGTGTGGGGGGTGTGCGGGCAAGACCATGCCCTGTATGTGCCGTTCCGGGCAAACCGATCTTCGGTATGTCAGAAGAGATTGACGGCGGCGAACCTGAGGACCGTCTGCGGAGCGCCCGAGAGCACCACGCCGGTCACAGCGGTGAGCGCGATAGCGGCGGTGAGGGAGGCGGGGGCTGTGTGCCTGGTGGGGGCAGATACGGCAGCCTCCGCCGGGGTCTCTTCGCGGGCCGCCGCCGGGGCTTGCTCCGAGGCCGCCTCCGGGGCGCGGAAGAGCGTCGCGGTCCACTGGAGGTAGTAGTAGAGCGCGATCACGACGTTGACGGCCATGACGACGGCGAGCCAGCCGAGTCCGGCGTCGACGGCCGCGGAGAAGACCGTGACCTTGGCGAAGAGACCGATGATGCCGGGCGGCAGGCCGGCCAGGCAGAGCAGGAAGAAGGCCATCGCCAGGGCGGCGAGCGGGCGGGTGGCGTACAGGCCGCGGTAGTCGGTGATCCGGTTGCCGGGACTGGTGCGGGCGACCAGGGCGGCGACCGCGAAGGCCCCGAGGTTCACGACGGCGTACATGAGGGCGTACGCGACGGTGGAGCCGATGTGCGCGTCGCTGGAGTACGCGGCGGAGGCGACGGGCACCAGGAGGTAGCCGGCCTGGGCGACGGACGACCAGGCGAGCAGGCGCACCGCGCTGCGGGCCCGGCCGGCGTTCTGGCGCAGGGCGGCGACATTGCCGATCGTCATGGTGAGCGCGGCGAGAACGGCGAGGGCCGGTCCCCAGACGTCGGCGTACGCCGGAAACGCGATCACTGTGACGAGGATGAGGCCGGAGAAGCCGACCGCCTTGCCGACGACCGAGAGGTAGGCGGCCACCGGCAGGGGTGCGCCGACGTAGGTGTCGGGGACCCAGAAATGGAAGGGCGCGGCGGCCGTCTTGAAGGCGAAGCCGACCAGGGTGAGGACGACACCCGCCTGGGCGAGGGTGTCGAGCCGGCCGGGTACGTCGTCGAGCCGGGCGGCGATCTCGGTGAGGTGCAGGGTGCCGGTGGCCGCGTACACGAAGCTGACGCCGAGCAGCATGACGGCGGTCGCGACGACGGAGGAGAGGAAGAACTTCAGGGCGGCTTCGGAGGACCGCCGGTCGCCGCGCTTGATGCCGACGAGCGCGAAGGCGGGCAGCGAGGCGACTTCGAGGGCGACGACGAGGGTGGCGAGGTCGCGGGCGGCGGGCAGCAGTGCGGCGCCGGAGGCGGAGGAGAGCAGCAGGAACCAGAACTCGCCGGCGGGGAGCTTACGGGTGTCGCCGAGCGAGAGCAGGGCGGTGAGCAGGGCGCCGCCGAGTACGAGGGCCTGGATGACCAGGGCGAAGTGGTCGGCGGTGTAGCTGCAGGCGCCGGCGGAGCCGGGTCCGGTGGCCGCCTCGTTGAGGCAGAAGGTGGAGCGGTCGCCGTCGCGCAGCGGGACGAGGAGGGCCAGGGCGGCGACGAGCCCGGCGACGGTCAGCGCGCCGAGGAGCGGCTTGCGCCGCTCGGGCAGGAAGAGGTCGGTGACCAGGACGATCAGGGCCATGGCCGCGACGACGACCGGGGGTGCGATCGCGAGCCAGTCGACGGACTGGATGAGGCTGGTGGTGTTCTCGGCCGCGGTGGTGACGAGGTCCGGGGTGACGGCGCCCGGGGTGACGACGGCTGGGGTCACGACTTGCCTCCTGCGAGGAGCTTCTGCACGGCCGGGTCGGTGAGGCCGAGGAGGACGGCGGGCCACAGGCCGGCGAGGACGGTGAGCGCGACGAGCGGGGTCCAGGCGGCGAACTCGTACGTCTGGACGTCGGCGAGCTGCGGCGCCTCGCGCTTCTCGCCCATGCAGACCCGGCGTACGACCATGAGCATGTACGCGGCGGTGAGCAGGGTGCCGAACGCGGCGATCGACATGAAGGTCAGGAAGGCGGGCCGGCTGAGACCGTCGGCGGGGTCGAAGGAGCCGAACAGGGCGAGCATCTCGCCCCAGAATCCGGCGAGGCCCGGCAGGCCCAGGGAGGCGACGGCGGCGAAGGCGAGGAGGCCGCCGAGGCGGGGTGCCCGGCCGTAGAGCGCGGCTCCGGTGGCCCCGGAGAGGGTGTCGAGGTCGGCGGTGCCGTAACGGTCCTTGACGGCTCCGACCAGGAAGAACAGCAGGCCGGTGATGAGGCCGTGGGCGATGTTGGCGAAGAGCGCGCCGTTGACCCCGGTGGGCGTCATGCTCGCGATGCCGAGGAGCACGAAGCCCATGTGCCCGACGGAGGAGTACGCGATCAGGCGCTTGAGGTCGCCCTTGGAGCCGGGGCGTACCAGCGCCAGGCAGGCCAGCGATCCGTAGATGATGCCGACGACCGCGAAGGCGGCGAGGTAGGGCGCGAAGGTGTGCATTCCGTCGGGCGTGATGGGGAGCAGGATGCGGACGAATCCGTACGTACCCATCTTCAGCAGGACGCCCGCGAGCAGCACCGAGCCGACGGTCGGGGCCGCGGTGTGGGCGTCCGGCAGCCAGCTGTGCAGCGGCCACATCGGGGTCTTCACGGCGAGCCCGATGCCGATCGCCAGAACGGCGATGACCTGTACGGACGAGGTGAGCCCACGGCCGTTGTCAGTGGCGAGTGCCACCATGTCGAAGGTGCCGCTCTTCAGCCCGACGAGGAGCAGGCCCAGCAGCATGACGACCGAGCCGAGCAGTGTGTAGAGGATGAATTTCCAGGCGGCGGCCTGCCTCTGCGCACCGCCCCAGCGGGCGATGAGGAAGTACATCGGGATGAGCACCATCTCGAACGCCAGGAAGAACAGCAGCAGGTCGAGGACGGCGAAGGTGGCGAGGGTGCCGGACTCCAGGACGAGCAGAAGAGCGACGAAGGCCTTGGGGGAGGGGCCCGCAGGCGGCTTGAAGTAGCTGTAGAGCGCGCAGAGGAAGGTCAGCAGCGCGGTCAGTACGAGAAGGGGGAGCGAGATGCCGTCGATGCCGAGATGGATGCGGACGTCGAGCGCCGGGATCCAGCTGATGTCGGTGGTGGCCTGCATCTTCGACGGGTGGTCGTGGTCGAAGCCCGCGGCGAGGACGATCGCGGCGACGAGGACGGCACCGGTCACGGTCACACCGTGGCGGAGCACGGCCTGGTCGGGGCCGGTGCCCTTCAGTCCCGGCGGGGCCGGCAGCAGGGCGGCCACGGCGCCGACGAGCGGGATGACGACGATGAACGCGAGAAGGAACTGCATCACGGATTCACTGATATCGATCACGGCTCACGACCCGGCGTTGACATTGGCGAAGACGACGGCGGCGATCGCCAGGACCAGCGACCCGGCGAGCAGTGCGCTGAGGTAGGTCTGCACGTTCCCGGTCTGCGCGCGGCGGACGGCGGCGCCGAGCCCGCGTGCGACGGCTCCGGAGCCACGTACGTAGGTGTCGACGACCTCGCGGTCGAGGAAGCGGACGAGGCTCGCCGCGGCCCGGACGGGGCGGACGAACAGCGCCGTGTACAGGGCGTCGAGGTGGAAGCCGGCGGCGGCGTGGTGGTGGAGCGGGCCGAGCAGCAGGCGGCCCGGGTCGGCCGGGTCGGGGGCGTCCCCGTCGGCTCCGTAGGCGGCGGTGTGTGCCGTCATCGCCTGGGCCTCGATGAGAGCGGGTTCGGCGTCGGGGTGGGCGACGACGGTGCCGACGGAGGTGCGGGCGGCGAGTGCCGAGGTGTGGCGCCAGGCGCCGTAGGTGACGAGGCCGCCGACCAGGCCGACGCCCGTGGAGAGGACGGCGGTGGTGACGGTCGGGGTGAGGGCGTGGCCGTCGAACCAGTCGGTGATCGCGCCGACGGTCAGGCCGAAGGCGATGGTGGGGACGGCGAGGATCCAGAGGACGGCGGTCATCGCGACGGGCTGCCTGCCGTGGTCGGGGGCCTCGGCGCCGCGGCCCCGGAAGGCGAGGAGCCAGAGGCGGGTGGCGTACGCGGCGGTGAGGACGGCGGCGAGCAGTCCGGCGACGAGTACGGTCCAGCCGGCGGCGGACGGGGCGATGTGCCGCTCTCCGAGCGCGGTGTGCTCGGCGGCGACGAGGACGGCTTCCTTGGAGAAGAAGCCGGCGAACGGAGGGATGGCGGCGAGCGCGAGCAGGGCGACGGTCATCGTCCAGTAGGCGTCCGGGATGCGCTTCGTCAGGCCGCCCATGCGGGACATGGCGGCCAGTGAGTTGGTCCCGGCGGCGTGGATGACGACGCCGGCCGCGAGGAAGAGGACGGCCTTGAACGCGCCGTGGGAGAGGAGGTGGAAGACGGCAGCCCCACGGTCGCCGACGGCCAGGGCACCGGCCATGTAGCCGAGCTGGCCGATCGTCGAGTAGGCGAGGACCCGCTTGATGTCGTCCTGGGCGAGGGCGGCGAGTCCCGAGCCGATCATCGTGATCGCCGCCATGACGGCGAGGACGACGAGGGCCGCGCCGGACTCGGCGAACACGGGGAGGAGCCGGGCCACGAAGTAGATGCCGGCGGCGACCATCGTCGCGGCGTGGATGAGCGCGGAGACGGGGGTGGGGCCGGCCATCGCGTCGGGCAGCCAGGTGTGCAGGGGGAACTGCGCGGACTTCCCGGCGACGCCCGCGAGGAGCAGCAGGGCGATGAGGGTGGGGTGGTCCAGGCCGCCGTTGGCGACGGCGCCCAGGATGCCGGTGATGCGGAAGGTGCCGGTGTCGGCGGCGAGCGCGAACAGACCGATCAGGAAGGGGACGTCGCCGAGCTTGGTGACCAGGAAGGCCTTGAGGGAGGCGGCGCGGGCCTCGGGCGTCTCCCAGTAGTGGCCGACAAGGAAGTACGAGCAGATGCCCATGATCTCCCAGCCGACCAGCAGCACCATCAGGTCGCCCGAGTAGACGACGAGCAGCATCGCGGAGGTGAAGAGGGAGACGAGGGCGGCGTACGAGGGGTAGCGGGGGTCGTCGCGCAGATAGGCGGTCGAGTAGATCTGCACGCAGCTCGCGACGAGCCCGACCAGGACGGCGACGAGGACCGCGAAGCCGTCGAGGTGCAGGGCGAGGTCGATCGGGACCGAGCCGGTGGGGGTGAGCTGGGTCGCGGCGTCGATGGGCCGGCCGCCGCCCTGGCGCGCGGCGACGACGGCCGCGAGGACGGCGGCGCCGAGCGTGGGCAGTACGGCGAGGGGACGTACGAAGCCGGGGGCAAAAAGAAGCGCGCGAAGCCCCGTCTCGGGGCGGTGGCGGGCGACGGGCGGGCCGAGCAGGAGACCGGCCGCGGCGCCCAGGAACGGAAGGAGGGGGACGAGGACGGCGAGGGTCGTGGTGGTCACGCGGTGGCCTCTGCCTTCTTTGCCTTCCCTGCCGCAGCAGTGGCCTGGTCTTCGGTGCCGTACTCGTCGTCCGGGAGGGCCTCGGCCGCGTCGGTCTCGGCGGTGTCGCGAAGGCGGTCGACGTCCGAGCTGCCGCGGTTGCGGTACACGGCGAGGACGATCGCCAGGCCGATGCCGATCTCCGCCGCCGCGATGGCGATGGTGAAGAGGGCGAGGGCCTGGCCGGCGTGCAGGGTGTCGCGGAGCCAGACGTCGAAGGCGACCAGGTTGAGGTTGACGGCGTTGAGCATCAGCTCGACGGACATCAGGACCAGGATCGCGTTGCGCCGGGCGAGCACTCCGTACAGCCCGGTGCAGAAGAGGAGGGCGGCGAGCACGGCGGGATAGGCGAGGTGCATCAGCTCTGCTCCTTACCGCGCTTGCGGGACAGGACGATCGCGCCGACGAGGGCGGCGAGCAGCAGGACGGAGAGTGCTTCGAACGGCAGCACCCAGTGCCGGAAGAGGAAGGAGCCGGTCGCCTCGGTCGAGCCCCGGGCGGGTCCGTCGAGGTCGATCCAGGTGGTGCGGAAGGCGTCGACGACGACCCAGACGAGCGCGCCGGCGGAGGCGGCCGCCACGGCGAGGGCCGCCCAGCGGTTGCCCGAGTCGGCGTCCGGGGAGCGGCCGATGGGGGCCTTGGTGAGCATCAGCCCGAAGAGCAGGAGGACGACCACGGAACCG
Organism: Streptomyces gelaticus; assembly: GCF_014649535.1. Classification (GTDB taxonomy): domain Bacteria; phylum Actinomycetota; class Actinomycetes; order Streptomycetales; family Streptomycetaceae; genus Streptomyces; species Streptomyces gelaticus. Next base: position 4,851 of record NZ_BMTF01000008.1, on the reverse strand, counting down.
ACGTAGATCAGTACCTGCACCCAGGCGATGAACTCCGCGGTGAGCAGGAGGTACTCGACGGCGAGCCCGCCGAGCGCCACGACCAGCCAGAGGGCGGCGTGCACCAGCTGCTTGGTCGTGACGGTGACGAGAGCCGCGCCGAGGGTGGCGATGCCGACGAGGACGAAGGCGATCTCGACGCCGGTCGGGGAGAGGAAGCCGGAGTGGGCCGCGGTGGCTGCGAGTGTCACTCCTCCCCCTCTGCTTCCTTCTGGTTCTGCTGGGCTTCCTGGGCGCGCTGGGCTTCGAGTTTCTCCGCCGTCTTGCGGGCGGCGGCGATCTCCTTCGGCTCCTCGGCTCCCGGGTCGAGCGCGGGCGGTTCCGGCACCGTCCACATCCATTCGCGGAGCTTGTCGCGCTCATGGGTGAGTTCGAGGATGTCCGTCTCCGCGTACTCGAACTCCGGTGACCAGAACAGCGCGTCGAAAGGACACACCTCGATGCAGATACCGCAGTACATGCAGAGCGAGAAGTCGATGGCGAAGCGGTCGAGGACGTTGCGGCTGCGCTCGCGGCCGCCCGGGGTGGTGGCGGGCACCGTCTCCTTGTGGGAGTCGATGTAGATGCACCAGTCGGGGCACTCGCGGGCGCAGAGCATGCAGACCGTGCAGTTCTCCTCGAACAGCGCGATGACGCCCCGGGAGCGGGGCGGGAGCTCGGGCTGGACGTCCGGGTACTGCGCGGTGACCGTCTTCCTCGTCATCGTCCGCAGCGTGACGGCCAGGCCCTTGGCCAGGCCGGAACCGGGAATGCGAGGGCGTGAGGGCGGGGGCGACGCGGGCATCAACTGATCGCCACCTTCACGATGCCGGTGAGCGCGATCTGCGCGAGTGCGAGCGGGATGAGCGTGGTCCAGGCGAGCTTCTGCAGCTGGTCCTCGCGGAGCCGGGGGTAGGTCACCCGCAGCCAGATGACGACGAAGGCGAGGACCGCGGTCTTGAGGAGCGTCCAGACCCAGCCGAGTCCGTCGGCGCCGAACGGGCCGTGCCAGCCGCCGAGGAAGAGCACGGTGGTCAGCCCGCACAGCACGACGATGCCCGCGTACTCGGCGAGCAGGAACAGGGCGAAGCGCAGGCCGGTGTACTCGGTGTACGCGCCGAAGATGATCTCCGAGTCGGCGACCGGCATGTCGAACGGCGGGCGTTGCAGCTCGGCGAGTCCGGCCACGAAGAAGACCAGCGCGCCGACGATCTGCCAGGGCAGCCACCACCACTCGAAGGCATCGAGGATGCCCGGGAGGGAGACGGTGCCGGCCGCCATCGCGACGGAGGCGGCGGCGAGCAGCATCGGCAGCTCGTACGCGAGCAGCTGGGCGGCGGTGCGCAGGCCCCCGAGGAGGGAGAACTTGTTCGCCGACGCCCAGCCGGCCATCAGTGAGCCGAGCACTCCCACGCCCATGACGGCGAGCACGAAGAAGATGCCCGCGTCGACGACCTGGCCGACGGCACCCTCACCGGGGCCGATCGGGACGGCGACGAGTACGAGGAGGTACGGGAGCAGCGCCACGGCCGGCGCGAGCTGGAAGATCCGGCGGTCGGCCCCGGCCGGGACGACGTCTTCCTTCTGCGCGAATTTCACGCCGTCCGCGACGAGCTGGGCCCAGCCGTGGAAACCGCCGGCGTACATGGGGCCGAGGCGGCCCTGCATATGAGCCATCACCTTGTGCTCGGTCTGCCCGACGACGAGCGGGAGGACCATGAACACGGCGAAGACGATGACGAGGCGGAGGGCGACGTCCAGTACGTCGTTCACGCGGTATCGCCTCCGGCGGGGTGGTCGGGGCCGGGAGTGGTCCCGGGGTCGGGAGTGGCGTCGGTGTCCGCGTCGGGGGTGGCGCTGCGCGGGGCCTCTTCGCCGGTCCGGGGAGTACCGGCGTCCGCGTCGAAGGCCGGGCGGGCGTGGTGCCACGGGGCGTCACTGGTCCCGGCGCCCGGCTTCGCCGCTCCGGGAGCCGGCTCCGCCGCTTCGGGGGCCGAGCCCGGCTCCGGCTGGGACGTCCTCGGCTGCTGGCTCACCGAGCCCTCGGAGGCACTGCGGGCACGGCGCGGGACCGCGGTCCGGGGCGCCAGCTGGGACGTCCTCGGCTGCTGGCTCGCCGAACCCTCGGAGGCACTGCGGGCACGGCGCGGGACCGCGGTCCGGGGCGCCGGCTCCGCGCCCGCGTCGGGGACTGCCGCTGCCGCCGCCCGCTGGGCGGCCGAGCCCTCGCTCGCGCTGCGGGTGCGGCGCACCGGGCGGTCGCCTGCCGCGCGCGGCGTGCGGGCCGGACGGGACGGGGCGGGCGGGAGCTGGCCCTTCAGCGGGCCCCAGTCGTTCGGGTCGGGGACGCCGGGCGGCAGCATCGTGCGCCGCTTCGGGCCGCCGTGCTCCGACTCGCCGGGCTCCTTGGCGCCGGGCCATGCCTTCGCGACGCGCGCCGCGAGCACGAAGTCCTTGCGCAGCGGATGCCCCTCGAAGCCCTCGGGCAGCAGCAGCGGCACCAAGTGCGGGTGGCCCTCGAAGCCGATGCCGAACATCTCGTGCGTCTCGCGCTCGTGCCAGGCGGCGCCCGCGTAGACGTCGATGGCGGTGGGCAGGACCGCCGCCTCGTGCGGGACGGTCGTACGGATCATGAGCCGGCGCACCCTGCCCGCGGCCAGGGCCGCGACATGGGCGCAGACCTGGAAGCCGGTGCCCGGTTCGTCGACCGCGCTCAGCCAGTCGAAATACGTGCAGCCCAGCCGGTCACGGGCCGTTTCGAGGGCCGTGATCCAGGAGGCCGCCGGTACATCGACGGTCAGCAGGTCGTACGCGTACTGGGCCGTCGCGTCCTCGCCGAAGAGCTCGGCGGCGGCGTCCGGCAGCCGGTCGTAGGCGTCGGCGGGGTGGGTGCTCATCCGCGCTCCTCCCCCCGGTCCGGGGCCTGCGGGGGTGCGACCAGGCCGCTGCGCAGTGCGGCGGTGGAGGGACGACTGCCCCCGCCTGTCGCGTACCGCTCGCCCAGCGACTCCCGGGCGATCTTCTCCTGGAGCTTGAGGATGCCCTGGAGGAGCGCCTCCGGCCGGGGCGGGCAGCCGGGGACGTAGACGTCGACCGGGATGATCTGGTCGACGCCCTTGGTCACGGAGTACGAGTCCCAGTACGGGCCGCCGCAGTTGGAGCAGGCGCCGAAGGAGATGACGTACTTGGGCTCCGGCATCTGCTCGTACAGCCGCTTCACCGCCGGGGCCATCTTGTCGGTCACCGTGCCGGAAACGATCATGAGGTCGGCCTGGCGCGGTCCGGGCGCGAACGGGATCACGCCGAGCCGGATGAAGTCGTGCCGGGCCATGGAGGCGGCGATGAACTCGATCGCGCAGCAGGCGAGGCCGAAGTTGAAGACCCAGAGGCTGTAGCGGCGGCCCCAGTTCAGGACCACCTTCATCGGCTCGGGCGCCAGGCGCGACAGGACGCCGAGCCGCTTGGGTTCCGGCAGGAAGGTCGGCACCGGCTGCGGTTCGGATCCCTCGCCGGTTCGCGGGCTGGTCACGTCCATTCGAGGACGCCCTTCTTCCATGCGTAGAGCAGTCCTACGGCCAGGAAACCGAGAAAGATGAACATTTCGACCAGCGTCGTCGCCCCGTATCCGGGCGCGGCGAATACGGTCGCCCACGGGAACAGGAAGATCGAGTCGACGGCGAAGATCACGTACAGGAAGGCATAGACGTAATAACGGACCTGTGTATGTGCCCATCCTTCACCCACCGGGTCCACGCCGCACTCGTACGTCAGGAGCTTCTCCGGCGTCGGGACCACGGGGCGCAGCAGCCGGCCGGCCCCGAAGGCGACGGCGACGAACAGCACGCCGATCACGGCGAGCAGCCCGACCACTGAATAGCCGTGGAAATAGTCCGACGCGAGAACGGTCGATTCCGGCAGGTCCGCCACGTCCGCCCCTCGCTCCTTCGTATCCGTCCGGTGATCTGTACGCACGGGAGTCTAGGCCCTGTTAAAGAGAGGCTAAACAGCCGCATCGGACAGGGGGTGGGGTTATCCCTACTTCACCTCACCCATGAGCCCCATGGCGTGCGCGGGTCCGGCCCGGCAGGCTGGGCCCATGACCATGAGCCCCCAGGTGCCGGACAACGACCGGCCACCGCCCGCCCGCATCATCCCCGACCGTTGGACCCGGAAGGAGATCGGTCATCTCCTGGCCAACCTCCCCATGGTCATCATCGGGTTTGTTTACACGGTGCTCATGATCGCCGTCGGCGTGGCACTCGCGGTCACGGTGATCGGTCTGCCCCTGCTCGCCCTCGGGCTGCACGGGGCGCGGCTGCTCGGCAAGGCCGAGCGGGGACGGGCGCGGGCGATGCTCGGGGTGCGGATCGACGAGCCGAGTCCGATGGATCTGTCCCGCCGGAACAAGGGGTTCTTCCCCTGGCTGTGGTCGAGCCTCAAGGACCCGGTGGGCTGGCGGGCCATGCTGTACTCCTTCATCCGGCTGCCCTGGGGCGTGCTCACCTTCGCGGTGACGCTCGTGAGCCTCGTCGTGCTGTGGCCGGTGCTCCCCCACACCGCGCGGCTCCTCAGCAACGTGGACCGGTCGATGGTGCGCGGGCTGCTCTCGCCCTCCGACGAGCTGGAGCGCCGGATCGCCGAGCTGGAGGCGGACCGGGGGGTGGTCGTCGACACGGCCGCCGCCGACCTGCGCCGCATCGAACGCGATCTGCACGACGGCGCCCAGGCCCGCCTCGTCGCCCTCGCCATGGGCCTCGGCCTGGCGAAGGAGAAGCTGACCGACGACCCCGACGCCGCCGCCCGCATGGTCGACGAGGCCCACGGCGAGGTCAA
>NZ_BMTF01000007.1:373708-374467 GCF_014649535.1 Streptomyces gelaticus | reverse complement strand
CTAAGCGCTGTCCCGTAACTACTGGTCAGGGGTGAGATGATCGTGCCGTGGCTGGTGTGATTACGGCGTCAGAGCCCTCCTGGATAGCCCCGTTCACCGGGCTGAGCCCGCGGCAGTTCGGCAAGCTGGTCACCGCGCTGCGGCGCGAGGGTGCTGACCCGGTCCGCAAGGGCCGGCCCTGGAGTCTGCCGCTGGCGGACCGGGTTCTGCTGGTCGCCGCGTACTGGCGCACGAACCTCACTCTGCGCCAACTGGCCCCGCTGTTCGGGGTGTCGAAGTCTGCGGCCGACCGGGTCGTCGACCACCTCGGTCCTTCGCTCGCGCTCCAGCCCCGCAGACGGTTCCGCAAGGACACCGTGCTGATCGCGGACGGCACCCTGGTGCCCACCCGCGACCACACCATCGCCGAGCAGTCGAAGAACTACCGGTACTCCACCAACCACCAGGTCGTCATAGACGCCGACACCCGGCTCGTCGTCGCCGTCGGCCGGCCGCTGCCCGGCAACCGCAACGACTGCAAGGCGTGGGAACTGTCCGGCGCGAAGGACGCCGTCGGCAAGACCATGGTGATCGCGGACGGCGGCTACCGCGGTACCGGCCTGGTCATCCCGCACCGCCGCGAACGCGGCCAGAGCGAACTCCCCGACTGGAAGGAACAGCACAACCGTTCGCACCGCAAGGTCCGAGCCCGCGTCGAGCACGCCTTCGCCCGGATGAAGACCTGGAAGATCCTCCGCGACTGCCGCCTGAAAGGCGACG
>NZ_BMTF01000007.1:370143-373680 GCF_014649535.1 Streptomyces gelaticus | reverse complement strand
GCGTCCACCACGCCATGCTCGGCATCGCCCGCCTCCACAACCTCACTCTCGCCGGATGACTGGGAAACAACGCTGGTAAACCAGCATGCCGTAGATCATTTTCGGGACAGCGCTTAGGGGCTCGCAGGGGATCAACATGCTGGTTTGATCTCCGTGGGGTTGCTGTTCGCGAGGAGCTCGGTGACGTCAGCCGGCGTTCGGAACCTGGCTGTCGAGGGTGGAATGGTGTAGCCGTGCTCGGCCAGGAGGGGCCGGACTTGGTGAACGGCCCTGGTGAGGGGCTGCGGTTGACTCCGAAGAGCCGGGCGAGCAGGTCTCGGGTGCCGAGTTTGCGCAGGTAGAGCCTGGTGGCCGGGACCCTGTCGGCGGTGGTCGGCTTGTCCTTGGCCCCTGTGTCGCCGGCACGGATGTGTTCGCCTCCTCGCTGCTGGAGCGTTCTTGCTCACGCGGATGACCCACGGCCGCGGCCGCCTGCACCGCGGATGCGTCGCGCACTCGGATCGCGGCGGCGAATACACATGAGCAGACTTCCGTCGAGAAGTAGGCGAGTTGGGCCTGCGGCAGAGCTGCGGCCGCACCGGATCACGCTTCGACAACGCCGCTGCGGACAGCTTCTGGGCTCTGCTCATGGAAAAGATCGGCACACGCACCTGGCCCGACCGGGCCACAGCCCGCACGGAGGTCCTCGCCTTCATCGAGACGTTCTACAACCGGCGCGGCCTGCGCAAGCACAGAGTCTTCGGCTGCCTCACACCGGCCGAGACCAGGCAGCGTCACCAGCAAGACCTCGCAGCGTAAGGATCGAGTGTCCGAGATCACCGGGAAACTTCAGGGCAGGGTATCGACGCCGATGAGAACATCGCAGGTCACCAGTGCCACATCGGAGTGGACACCCTCGGTCTGCTGGTGGCCGTGTGGGTCACTGCGGCAAGTGTCTCCGCCAACGTCGGCGGCATGCATGTGATGTCCCACATGACAGCAACGAACCCCCCGAGTGACCAAGAGATGGGCCGACACCGGCTACCGCACCAAAGCCATCGACTACCGCGCCCGCCTCGGCATCGATGTGCAAGTCGTCCAGCGCCACCGCGGTACCAAAGGATTCAAAGTCATTCCCCGGCGCTGAGTGGTTGAGCGGACCTTCGGCCGGCTGGTGCACCACCGCCGTTTGGCCCGCGACCACGAAATCCACTCCCACCGTCCGAATCCATAATCCACGTCGCGGTGATCGACCTCACAAGCCGACGCCCCACCCGCGAATCCGCCCCCAACTGGCGCCACACCTGAACATCGAACCAAACGCTCCCACCGGGACGAAACGGTCCTTAAAGGCCTGTTTCACCATCCTCAATCGGCGGAGGCAGGTCACCTGTGAGCAGCCCGGATGCAACCCTCGCGGCCCGCCGTGAGTCAGAGACGCTGCGATGAGGTGGGGGTCTTCGCGCAACCGGGCCACAGGAATGGGTACGATGCGCGCGACCTTCATAAAGATTACTTAAGAGGATGTACACGTCATGAAAATCCACGCTCCGTATCGCTCCCTTCGCGGCATATCTGCCGTTGCCGCCCTGCTCGCGATCGGTGCGGTGGGATGCTCGGACGTCTCCGACGCCGTCGACAGCGCCAAGGACAGCGCGAAGAAGGTGGCTCGTCAGCGTTCGGTGTTCTCACTGGACATCGGCGACTGCTACAACCCGAACGGCAAGGCCGAGGAGACGGCGTACGCCGTCGAGATCGTGCCCTGCGACGAGGCGCACAAGGGCCAGGTCGTCGGCGAGTTCGCGATCGACAAGGGCAAGGGGTACCCCGGCGACGACGGGGTCTCGACGATCGCGGACACCCGCTGCCCGGCCGAGGCGCAGAAGTACGCCCCGGACACCTGGGCGCTCCCCAAGGGCGTCGCGCTCTTCTACTACACCCCGACCAAGGAGAGCTGGGCGACGGGTGACCGCGCGGTGAGCTGCACCTACACCGTGGAGAAGGGCACGTTCAGCGGCTCGCTGGGCACCGCGAAGTCCCTCAAGCCCGAGCAGAACACGTACCTCAAGGGTTCGAACGCGGTCTACGAGGCCCTGTGGGCGAACCAGTCCGAGAAGGACGCCGTCGAGGACGACCTGGCCGGCTACAAGGCGCAGGCCAAGGCCGTCGCGGCCGCCCTCGACGCACACGTCAAGGGCCTGGACGGCATCGAGGGCACCGAAGTCGGCAAGCTCCGCGCGACGCTGACGAAGGCGGCCGGAAACTGGAAGAAGGCCGCGAACGCCGCCGACGCCGACACCTTCTACATCGCCTACGACCCGGCGTTCACCGGCATTGACCCGAACAAGTCGGTCGCCGCCCGCAAGGAACTGGGGCTGGCCACCACCGTCCCGGCCGACGAGGCCGAGGTCTGGGCGGGCTGACGCTCTGTCGAAGCAGCGGGGTTGTGTCCATCAAGACGCAGGCCCCGGACGAGCGGGGCAGGGGGCAGGGCCTCGGCTGCCTGAGCCTGCGGATCGACGTTGAGCGTGGACATCCAGGTCGACCGCGGTCCCGACCACGGGCCGACGTAGGCCGACCACCGCAGGCCAGGTCCAACACACTGCTCCTGGAGCACGATCCGGCCGCCTCGCCCTCGCCCCGCTGCGGCCCGCCGCACGGGAAGCCGACGGCCGGGGCGGTCGGTGTTGTGCTGCCCGTACGATGACCGGCGTGCCTGTCCGCCGCGCTCTCGGCGCCGGCGCCCAGGCTTCGCGCTCAGCATCCGCGCTGCCCAGGCCGACCTGCTCGACGCGCTTCCGGAAGAGCGTCTGTCCGACCCCGGCGAACTGCGAGCCCGAGGCGTGCTCGGTTCTCGCCCGGCGGCGCACCTTGCGTGCCGTCGGCGAGCATCTCGCTGCGCCGCGTACTGGCGGACGAACCTGACTCTTTGGCAACTGGGGCCGCTGTTCGGGGGTCCCCAAGTCGGCTGCCGACCGCATCATCAATCGCCTCGGGCCGTCGCTCGCCCTTCAGCAGAGCAAGCGGTTCCGAAAGGACACCGTGTTGATCGTGGACGGCACCCTCGTCCCCACTCGTGATCACGCTGTGGCCGAGCAGTCAAAGAACTACCGATACTCCACCAACCACCAGGTTGTCATCGACGCCGACTCCCGACTCGTTGTCGCGGCCGGCCGGCCGTTGCCCGGCAATCGCAACGACTGCAAGGCATGGGAGCTGTCCGGTGCGAAGGACACCGTCGGCAAGACCATGGTGATCGCGGACGGCGGTTACCGGGGCACCGGCATCGTCATCCCTCATCGCCGAGAGAAAGCCAGACCGAACTCCCCGCATGGAAAGAGGAGCACAACGCCTCCCACCGCAAGGTCCGCGCCCGCGTCGAGCACGCCTTCGCCCGCATGTAGTCCTGGAAGATCCTCCGCGATTGCCGCCTCAAGGGCGATGGCGTGCACCACGCCATGCTCGGCCTCGCCCGCCTGCACAGCCTCACCCTCGCTGGGTGACACGGGAACAAGCTGGTCAGCCGCCACGTCGTAGACCATTTACGGGACAGCCCTT
>NZ_BMTF01000007.1:0-370133 GCF_014649535.1 Streptomyces gelaticus | reverse complement strand
GCGTCCACCACGCCATGCTCGGCATCGCCCGCCTCCACAACCTCACTCTCGCCGGATGACTGGGAAACAACGCTGGTCAACCAGCATGCCGTAGATCATTTACGGGACAGCGCTTAGGTGCTTCGTGAACAGGCGAGGTGCTGGCAAGAGGCCGCTGTGCTCCGTGCGTACTGCACGGCATTGGAATGCCGTATCGGCGAGTTGGGCGGTGCTGTGGGTGAGTCGGCTTTGGACTCGGCCCGACGCTGGCTGCAATGGGCAAGGCGGTATGTGAGGTCGATCGACCCCTTGAGTAGGCTCCCAGAGACGTCGTACACATGCGAACCCACGCCGGAGGAACTCAGCTGTACCTCAGGGGATGGAGCCCCACGGACCGGAGCGGCGAGACTGACTACAGGGCTTCACGCGTTGCCGATGACGGCGCACGTGGAGTGCGTCGCCATCCTCGAACCGGCCGCAAAGGGCCCCTGACCTGGGGTTTGTGCGTGCGCATTAGTGCGGTGTGGGCGTTACGGGCGATATCTCGACGCTGAAATGAAGCCCATTGACACTCGTTCTGATGGTGCGTCACCTTACTGATCTTGCAGGTTGTGCCGGATAGAGGGTTGGGACCACAGCAGGCGAAGGGGGCGGCGTTGGGTTTCATGACCTCGGCGGTGAAGCGCGGAACGACTGCGTGCAGGCAGCGCATGACCACCTCGGTGCCCTTGAGTTTGCGGGTGCGCGGGTTGGAGGCGAGGTTGTCGATGGCTTCGCGCATATAGGCGGTGCGCACGGAGAGCTCGGGTTTCCTGTAGCGAATAGTGAGGAAGCGCTGCCCTGCCCAGGGCGTGGGGCCGTCGGGGAAGACAGAGAACCGGCTTGCTTGGTCGACTTGTTGGAGAAGTTCGGTAACGAAGCCGCTGAGCTGGGACACAAGGGCCTCACGCGCCTTGCTCATGCCTACGAGCTGGGCCGTCAGGGCTGCGGCAGCTCGGCGCTGCGCCGTAGTCCACTCACGGGCGACGGCCGGGATGTGCCGCCGGTCAAGAGCCGAGATCTGGTTACGCAAGAGGATGGCGAGTTGCTCGAAGCGGACGTCGGCGGCCTGGTCCTTGAGCAAGGACACGCTGCTTTCGACGCGGCGCTCGGTGCTGGTGAGCTTGCGCCGGGGGTTCTCGTAGCGGGCTGTGGCTTGTCGTACGGCGGGTCCCGTTTTCTTGGGGATGTACACCCTTCGGATAGCAGCGAACCGGTAACCCTCGTCGGCGCGATGTCGCTGGAAGGCCGTGCCTGTCTGCTTCCGCGACCCACGGGTTGACAGATCGTTATGAACTGGACAGCCTACTACTTCGCCGAAGCCCTCAACCTGCCCGGCCGCGCTCAGCAGCAACGAAATGGGCCGCCGACGGGGTCGGCGGCCCATTAAGAAACATCGAGGTTAGATCGCGTTAATCTTACTCTCCTTTCCATTGATCAAAATCAAAGATGAAATACATCTCATCCATCTCTGGCATGCTTCGGAGGTAAACTTGCACATTCCAACTTCCGGATCGCGGAAGATGAAGTGACTCTACGTTAGGGCTCTCCGGGTCTGAAATGCTGAGTACGCCCGAGTGGAAGGTCATCACTCCTTCAAATACTCGCTGCGCGCCCGAAATATTACTTCCCCCTACGCGCACCTCGACTCGAATATCCTTATCCGAGTTCCCCATGACGACTAGGCATCCAGGGAGGAAGAGGAATTCTTCTAGGCCGGTCTGCGCCCTAGGGTAATCGGTTGTATCGAAGTCGCAAAATACGACCATGCCCGTTGGTACGGTGTCCCGGAATATGCACACGCTCACAGTTGCCCCTATTTCATCCCGCCGAGTAAATTCCATACTTGACTTTCACGTTGATTACCGTAACGAGGAAAGGGTCACCCTTGCCCATCTTATTGGCTCTATAGAAGCTCCCGAGATCATTTCTTTGTATGATTTGCTCAGGCCTGAATGGGACCGCCATGGTCTGGGCTCCTATGCCCCCCTCCTGTGTACTGGCGAAAGGGTACTCGTCGCAACTCTGTGGCCCCCCCACGCCGCTTTACACCCGGCGAACTCGCGATTCCGATCCGCTCCTTTTGAGCTTGCCAGGTAGTGCAGGTAGAAGGGGTGGCCGCTATCTATGGCGGACTTATCGTTGATCGCTATCTTAGGGGTTCGCTTTCCGTCAACAACAAATACGGGAAGCTTTCTGCAGCCAGCCTCGCTGAGCCCTTGAGATGCAACGCATGCATCCACAAGCTCATCCCATTGATCTTCCGACAGTTCATCCGGCTTATCGAAGAACTTTTTCCAAACGTCATCCATATTGATATTAATATCCTTGGTCATTTTACCAAGAATCGCCGAAAGGAGTGGTGGAATCCGGGTGGCGGGAGGAGCCACCATGCCCACCTTGTATTCTTTTTGAGTTATCCGCTTAGGGCCAGCGCGGCCGCCACTTCTCGTCGTGCCAGACGTTCCCCCCTTCCCGATGGTGTAACTACTCGTGGCGTAAGTCGTTGACCCATCCGTATTGTTGCTGACCGGCCTCGAGTATTCCCAGGTCCAGGAATCTCCGGACTTGGACCAGGTTTCAATGCCACCGCCGCAGGAGCTCGAGGCACCACCACACGCTCCGTCTGGGCGGAGGCCGGTGGGGTCGGCCAGGGTGACGGGGGTGTTGTTGGCGTATGCGTAGCCGTTGAGGGACTCGTGGTCGTCGGGGGCGAGGACGGGGTCGACGGAGAGGAAGCGTCCGCTGGTCGGGTCGTATTCGCGGGCGCCGATGTGGGTGAGTCCGGTGTCGGTGTCGGCGGGTTTGCCGAGGAATCCCTTGTCGTCGGGCCAGGTCGACGGTGCGGTTCCGCGGCTCTCGCCGAAGGGTTTGGTGTAGCGGCGGGTGATGGTCTGGGAGATGGCGTCCACGCTCATTGAGGCGGTGCCGTGGTGGTCGTCGACCATCCAAGACAGGCTGGTCTCGGTGCGGACGGCGGTGGCGTCACCTGCCGGGTAGTAGCGCTGAGCGGTGAACTTCTTGGCGACCGTGTCGTAGTGGAGTTCCTCGCCGCCCAGGTAGAGGACGGTCTTGACGGGGCCGCGGCGTATCAGGAGTTCGCCGTTGGCGTCGTAGAGGTAGTCGGTGGTCTTGGTGCCCTCGGTGAGTCGGGTGAGTTCTCCTTCAATGTCCCAGGTGAGGTTCTGCGCAGCGCCGGTGGGGCCGTAGCGCTTGGTGGTGTTGCCCTGCTCGTCGTAGGTGTAGGTCTTGGCGGTGCCACTGTTGACGGTGACGGAGGTCAGGGTGTGGGGCTGTCCGGTGCCGGAGGCATTGACGGCAGGGTAGCTGTAGCCGGTCTTGGTGTCGCCGGTGGCCTTGTGCTCGGTCTGGGTGTCGCGCAGGCCGCCGGGTTTGTAGGTCCAGCTGGTCCAGTACGGGGCCGGCCCGCCGAGCGCGGACGCCGCGCGGGCGGTGGTGCAGTCGTTGGAGGACGGCGTCCACGCTTCGGTCAGACGGCGGTAGCCGTCATAGGCGAAGCACTGAGTGTCCTTGCCGCTGGCGTTGTCGGTGATCGACTTGACGTTGCCAGAGGCGTCGTAGATGTAGTTGGCGTCGCTGGTGTGGCCGGTGTTGGTCTGATCGGCAGTGTGGGTATTGGCCAGGCGGCGGGTGCCGTCCTCGTAGCGGTTGAGTATCTGGAGTTGCTTGGCACCGGTGGAGGTGCCCAGGAGGGTCTCCTCGATCTCGCCGTACGGGGAGTAGCCGATGTTCTGGACGTAGTCGGTCATGCCGTCGGTGCCGGTGAGCATGCCGAGGGCGTTGTAACTGTTGTCCACGGTCTCGGCGGGAAGACCGGCCACCGCTGGCAGCGAGGTGGACTGGACGGTTCCGTCGATGTTGTAGGCGGTGGAGGTGGTGAACGTCTGCGGCGCGCCAGCGACGGCGACCAGTGGGTCGGTGGCGGCGATGACGGTCTTGGTGCCCTTGGGGCGGCCGAGCGCGTCGTAGCCGGTGACGACCTGAGAGTAGATCTTGCCAGTGGTGCCTCCGACATAGCGGATCGACGCTGTCGGCTTGCCCTTGGCCAGCGAATCGTAGGTGAACTTGGTCAGCTGGTGGGCGTTGTCCTTCACCCCGTCCCAGGTCCCGGTTGTGCGGCCGAGCTCGTCGTAGTCGGTGATTACGGTGTGGGAGGAACCGTTGAGGGTGGTATTGACGGTCAGCGGCTGGTCGAGGTCGTTGTAGGTGGTAGTGACGGTGCCCTTGTCGGGGTCGGTGGAGGTGGTCTCGCGGCCGCGCAGGTCGTAGCCGTACGTCCAGACCGCACCGTCCGGACCGGTCATCTTCTTGAGCTGGCTGCCGGGGGTGTACTCGTACAGGGTTCGGGTGTAGTCGCTGCCGGTCGGGACGGGGCCGCTGTACTCGCGGCGCTCGGTGATCCGGCCGCGGGCGTCGACGATCGTCACGGTGCCGGTGCCGCCCTCGGCGGCGGTGACGGTGGTGCGGTCGCCCTGCTGGTCGGTTTTGGTGCGCCACTTTTCCTGGTCGTAGACCCGGAAGATCGATTCGGTGGCGCGGCCGGCGGCGTCGAAGACCGTCTCGGTGGAGGCGGGGGTGGAGCCGGGGTAGGTGTTGGCCAGGGTGCCTGAGGGGGCGTTGTTGTCGTGGATCTGGCTGTTGGAGATGTATGCCAGGCCGCGGTCGTCGTAGAGGGTTTCGGAGATCACCCGGCCGCCGTTGGGCGCGGGGACCTGCTTCTGGCGGGACCGCAGCAGGCTGTCGAGGATCTCGTAGGAGTTGTTGTAGGTCTTTCCGTCGGCCTTGAGGGCGTCGGTGCGGACCCAAGTCTCCTTGTCATTGTTGATGCTGTAGGCGTAGACGATGCTGGCTGCGTCGCCGAGCGTGCGGGAGCGGTCCGGCTTCCAGACCGACCGCAGGCGGCCAAGCGCGTCGAAGGACCACTCGGTGACGTTGCCGTTGGCGTCGGTCGTCTTGGTGGCCGTGCCCCAGGCCGGGTCCACCTCGGTGGTGGAGGTGTAGAGCTTGGGGTCGGTGGTGGTCTTGGAGGTCAGCGGGCCGTAACCGGTGTCGTCGGGGACGTAGGTGGTCTTGACCGTGCGGTTGAGGGCGTTGGTCGTGGTGAGCGGGCGGCCCAGCTTGTCGTAGGTGGAACTGGAGACCTGCTGGTAAACGGGCTTCTTGTCGAGCTCGCCATAGCTCGCCAGGCGGTAGGAGGTGGTGATGTCGCCCTTGGCGGGTGCCACCCCGACGGCCTGGTCGTCGTAGGCCATGGTGATGTCGGAGACGACGTCATCGGGGATCGACGGGGTGGCCGTACAGGGAACCGAGTAGGTTTCGGTGCGTGAGACCGCGTTCACCAGCCAGGTGGAGGCGGAGGTGTTGCGGGCGTAGGAGGTCCGCACGCACGACTCGTCGCCGGTGATGGCGGCGTCGCCGCTGTCCTCCACGGTGATCGGCATGCCGTACGTGGTGTCGTATGTGGTCTTCTGCTTGACCGTGCGGGTGCCGGTGGAGGTCTTGGTGCGGGTGACGGCCTCTCCGGCCTGGACGATCCAGGACGAGGTGGTGCCCCAGCCGTAGGTGTGGCTGCCGGTCTTGTGCGACCAGGGGGTGTTGATCGTGCCGCTGAGTTCGTCGGCGCCGTTGTAGGCGATGGTTTCGCGGACGAAGCCGGCGTACTGGCGGGAGTCGTCGATTGCGGTGCCGGTGGAGTCGGTGACCTTTTCTACGCGTGCGGTGCCGTCGAGCTCCTTCTCACCGTTCAGGCCGCGCATGTAGAGCGTCAGTTTCTTACTGCGCGGGCCCTCGGAGTCGCCGGAGGTCTGCACGACCTTGCCGTAGCCGCGCCACTGCGACCAGGTGCGGTTGGACGGCTTGGTCAGGCCCTCGTCGTCGGCGTAGGCCCAGCCTGCGCCGCCCTGGTAGTCGTAGTACGTCTCCCCAGTGTCGCCGTGGCCGTATGGGTCGTCCTGAAAGACGGAGGTGACCACGTACTTGTGGAACCAGTCGGTGACCGGCTCGGCTCCGGACTGGGACCACTTGACCGGGAAGCAGCGGCGGGTGTTCCTGTCGATGTCCGCTGGCATGCTCGAGCCCCAGATGCAGTCGGGGTCGGAGTAGTTGGCGGTGAGGGTGGAGCCGGTCTCGGACTTGATTTTGCGCACGCGCCATTTGATGTAGCGCAGGGTGTCCGGGCCGCTGCCCTCGACGTGGTTGGGCAGTTGCATGCCGTCGAAGGTGACCGGCGGCATGGCGGCCGTGGTGGTGTTGGCCTTGCCGGTGTTCTGGATGGACTTCAACCAGAGGCTCGCCGAGGAGGCGTCACCGGTGTCGGGGAAGTCCTGTTCCAGGTGCCAGGTGTCAACGTCCCGCTGGGTAGTGCCGGTGCCGGTCCACACGGAGGTGGTGATGTCGGTGAGGCGCTTGCGGGTGAAGAAGGATGGGCCGATCTGGGTGGTGCACTTGGAGTTGGCCGCGCAGATCATGTCGAAGGGCACGTCGGGCCAGTTGGCCTTGGTGTCCTTGGTCAGGCTGGTGCAGCCGCCTGAGGTGATGCAGCGCTCGGCGTAGGTGAAGCTGACCTGCTGGGCGGCGGGCTTGGAGTAGATCAGGTCGCTGCGCAGGCCGTAGTCGATGCGGTCGAGGTAGCCGCCTCGGGTGTAGCCGGTGCCGTTGACAGTGGTGTCGGCGTTCTTGGAGTAGTAGTTCGTCTCCTTGCTGTACCAGTAGGTGGAGGCGTTGTCGTGGGTGTCCACGACGTAGTCCAGGTTCCAGCGCCATGCCTGGTTGCAGGAGGAGTCGGCGAAGCCGGTGGACTTGTAGCAGGGCTCCCCGGAGTCGTCGCCGAAGACCGGGACGGTCCACACGGAGTTGGTGACCGGGTCGTCGTCGGTAGTGGCGGTGGTGCCCTTGTCGCTCCATTCGGGCATCCGGTGCTTGCCGAAGACGTACTGGGTGCCGGACGCGTCCGTGACCTTCCAGTACTCGGTGTTGTCGTCGCCGTTGCCGGTGGCGCCGGTCAGGTGCTCGACGCGGGTGCCGTCCTCGTTCTTCACCTTCCAGGTGCCGCCGGACGCCTGGGACAGAGCTGCGGCGTCGCAGGCCGCCTTGTCGGCACAAGTGTTGACGAGTTCGACGGCCTTGCCGTTCAGTACCAGGGTGGCGTTGGCGTACTTCCAGCACAGGTCGCCCTTGCCGGGCTGGCCGTCGTCCTTGCAGGAGCCGTACTTGCGCTCGATGTAGGACTCGGTGATTGAGAAGCCTTCGCCGACCACCGAGGTCTGGTTGTTCTCCCCAGCTGTGCGGCCGTCCACGGATGCGGAGTTGTAGGAGATGGACAGGTTCGGGGACGGGCCGGCCGTGGCCGGGGGAACCCGCAGCGGGTAGTTCCAGGTGAAGTCACCCGTACTGCCACCGGCCTCCCAGGTGGCGGTCGGGGACAGCGGGGTGGAGGCGTAGTCACCTCCACTGCCGGAGCTGTCGGCTGCTGCCGCCAGCAGCATCGGGGCACCGGCAGCGAGTGCGCGGGCGGAGACGGTACCCGTCAGCGTCTGCGATCCGGTGTCGTTGCTCGCGCCGGCTACTGGCTGCTGAGTGCGGCAGGACTCCTTCTCGGGGGTGGTCAGTGCACACGCCGGGAGCGTCACCAGGCGCAGGCGGGGACCGAAGTTGCCACCATAGACGTCGTTGAAGGTGGAGTAGTCCAGAGATACCCGGAGCCTGTCGGTATCTCCGGCAGCTTCTTCGGAGGGATCAACGGTGAGCAGGATCCCGTTGACACCTGCCTTCTTCGCGGCGGCCTGGGAGTGGACCCTGAGCGCCACCTCTTCGGCGGGGCCGGTAGCCACCGCTTCCGTCTTGGCCTTGGCCGACTTGGCTGCCGGGGCGGTGGGCTCCTGGGCCAGCTCCACGCCGAGTCCACCGACCGTGACGGCGGTCCCGTTGCTGGTCGCGGGGACCTTTGCGGTGGCCTTTCCAGCCTCCGGCCACGCGGCACTGTTCAGCCGCGCGCGGGTCTTGCCCGAGGCGGAGGCGGCCTTGTTCTTCGGGGCCTTGGACGCGCCGGGCTTGAACCTGCCTACCTTGTCGATCTTCGCCTTAGGCCGGTCCTCCAACTGCTTTCGGGCTGCCGCGGTCTGGGCCTGGGCGGCGAAGTCGTACCCCGAGGGGATCACAACTTGCGGAAGGACAGAGAGGGAGACGACGAGGGCTCCGCGGCCGAGCCAGCGGCGTATGACGGCCCCTGGCAAGCGCTTACGGAAGGGTGGCAAGGACACAGTTACTCTCCGTGTTCGATGGTGGGCGGGAAACGCTCCGGCAATGGCATCGGCGCCGCGAGCGCTGCTTGGGGCGTGCGCCCGTCAAGGCGCGTGTGCTACGGGAGACTTGGAGAAGCGCGAGGCGGCCCGGGCGCCGGTATCAGCAGCACCTGGGCCTGAACTGGTCGGAGATCGCGCAGTAGCGCAGGCACTCCGACCGTCCTCGCTTCTACCGCTGCTCGATGTTGTGCCGGTTGGCGATGTTGTCGGTGGAGGTGGCTCCGGCCCAGACGCGGACGCTGTCGATCTTTCCGGGGAAGTAGCGCGCGCCGGCGCCGTTGATCTTCGCCCGGCCGATCTCGAACGTTCCGCCGCCCTGCCAGGCAGTGCTGTACGGCACGCCGTCCTCGTCGCCCATCAGGGCGCTGTCGACGTACAGCCTGAGCGCACCGAGTTTGGAGGTGTCCTCGGGGTCGGCTGCCGCCTGGGCGTCGTAGACGACGCTCAGCATGACGGGCACTCCCAGCTGAGCGGTGGTGAATGCGGTGGATTCACTCTTGGTCCAGGCGGCTCCGGTGCCGTCCTTGTCGGGACGGCCGAACGTCCACCGTCCCTGGGCGCTGCCGGCCGGCTGCTCGTACCAGACACCCCAGGAGGACTGGCTCGTCCCCGACTGGCCGAACACCTGCACTGCGTAGGACTTGGTGGTGTCGGCGAGCTTGGCCGGGTCCAGCGTGACCCAGGCGGTCGCGGTGAACGAACCGGAGTCGTCGAGGAGCGGGCCAGCGGCGGTGGCGTAGGCGCTGGTGCCGTTCAGGGTCATCGACTGCGTGGTCGTGACCTCTTCGCCGATATCCGGGTCTCCGGTGGTGAACTGGGTGAGCGCGGCCCCGTTGAGTGTCAGGTTCCGGCCGAAGCCGCTGGTGTCCTTCACCGTGGTGCCGGCGGCGTTGGCCATGTCGGTGGCGTCCCACTTGGCGACGAGCGCCGGGACCGGGTCACCGGCGGTGCCGTCGCTGATGTCCTCGTCCTCCAGCCAGGCGTCATGGGCGACCTCGGTGTCCGCAAGCGTGCGAGACCAGACCTTGACCTCGTCGATGGTGCCGGCGAAGGTCTCCTTGCCGGTCGCCGAGGCCCACAAGCGGCCGACCTGCAGTCCGCCGGACGCCTTCCACGGGGTCACCGTGAACGGCACCGGCTCGCCCTGCGGGACGCCGTTGACGTAGAGCTGGATCGTCTGCGACGCCGCGTTGTAGACACCGGCGAGATGGGTCCAGGCTTTCAGAACCGGCGGTTTCGCTCCGATTGAGCGAGTGATCTCCGGATCTGAGACGTCCGTCTGGTGCCGGTTGAAGACCCAGGCGTTGGCGGCCGTGGAGTAGTACAGCTGGAACCCGGAGGCGTTCGTTCCCGCCTGGGACAGAACGGTGTAGTTGACGTCCTTCTTCTCCAGGCGGGCCCAGGCCGAGACGGTGAAGGACTTGGTGGTGTCCAGTACCGCCCCGGGGGTGGAGAGGTAGGCGCTCGTGCCGTTGAGCTTCGCCGCGCCGGAGCCGCTGCGGGCCAGGGTGTCCCAGGTGGCCCCCGAGGAGGTCAGCGGGTGCTGGGTGGCGGTGGTGGCGTCGGTGAGGGCGTTGTCCAGGTGCGAGATCCCCGAGGGCTTCTCGGCGCCCTTCACGAGGAAGCTGTAGTAGCCGGTGAGCGAGCTGTGTCCGGCCGCGTCGAAGCCCCAGACCTGGATGGTGTTCTCACCGGCCTGGTTGGGCGTGATCGTCTGAGTGGTGGCTGCGCCCTTGGCGACGGTGATCGGGGCGGAGACTACGCCGCTGTTCAGCTTCCACTTGTAGCTGACGACGTCCGACTGGATGCCGGGCGTGGTGGGGTTGGTGTCCGCGGGGGTGAAGGTGAACTTGCCGGATGTGCCCACCCCGCCGGCGGCCGGATCGGTCTCGGCCGGCTTGTAGACGCCGTCCGCGCTGGTCACCACCGGAGGTGGCGGCGAATCGGTGTCGACCCGGAAGTAGCACCAGGACGACCAGGTCGAGTCCAGGACACCGGTGGCTCCCCGGTCCGTCTTGTAGTACGCCTGCGTCTTGACCCGCATACGGTAGTCCGTCTGTGCCGGCAGCGCGCTGGAGGTCGCGTCGCGAGGGGCGTTGTCGGCCACCCAGGCGCCGTCCGGCGAGGCCGCGTACCAGGCGCGGCTGGAGCCGTCGGCCTTCCATACCTCGAACAGGGCGCGCACCTGGGCGTTGGAGCCGTCCGCGGACTGCACCGTGGCCAGCATTTTCGGTGTGGTGTCGCTGGTGGCGAAGGGCAGCGTGGAGGCGTTGCAGGCCCGCCCGGTGGTGCCCTGCTGGACGCCGTACGAGGTCGGCTTGTCCGGGTAGGAGACGTAGGTCACCGACAGCTTCGCGTCGTTGCGGAACCGCGCCCAGGCGGCGGCGTCGGACTCGTCGTGCGCGGTCAGCGAGAAAGTGATCTGCGCCGACTTGTTGGCGGCGTGGGACGCGAGGGTCGTCGTCAGATTCTCGTTCGTCTCCTCGCCCACGTTGTCGCTGAAGCGTACCCAGTTCGCCGGCTGCGACGGGTCGCACAGGCTGCCCCGGCCGTAGGCCACGTTCCGGTCGCCCATCAGGTCGTCCGCCGTAGGGCGGGTCGACCAGGTGGTGCTGGAGGAGATGCCCTTGTTGACGTGGCTCAGGTCGTACCAGTGCGGATCACATGTGAACGTCCACAGCTGATACACCTCCAGCGTCGCGTCCAGGATCTTCTTGCCGTGGATGGACGAGAGCGGGTACTCGAAGTACATGCGCTGGGTGTACGGGCTGCTGGAGCAGAGGTAGAGGGCGTAATTGGAGCAGCGCCCTACGCCCTTGTCCCCGTCGAACTCCCAGTACTTGGTGCCGTTGGAGGCCAGAGCCGTCCAGTCGCCCAGCGCGATGCCCTTGGTCGGCGGATCGATGTAGAGCGGGAAGACGGTGTCCTCGCCGCGGAGCAAGGCCGGATCAGGCGTGATCTCCAGGGTGGTGCCGACGATCTTGAGCGGAAGCTCGGCCGCCGCGTCACCGCTGCCGGGGCCCTCCGAAGGCACAGGCTCACCCCCGGCAGCAGGCAACGGGCCCGCCTCCGTTGTCTGCGACTTGCCCTCGGGCTCTGCTGGAACGGTGCGGTCGAGTTGCGTGGTGATGCCCGCTGCCGGAATGTCGCCGGCCGAGTCCCACATCCGCCCTGCCGGGCTCTCGAAGACCGGGGATCCGTCGCCGTCGCGCGCGACGAAACCGCCATCGGCTGTCGGGGCGATGTCCAGGCCATTGCCGGAGACGGTCATTCGGATCGTCTCGAGCGCCGGATTCTCAGATCGACGTCCGGGAGGACTCCGGCGTACGTGACGGCGTCGCCGTCGAGTTGGGGCTCCGGGAGCGCAGTGGGCCAGCCGAGCCGCAGCTCGTGTCCCTCATCCTTCAGCGTAAACCAGTCCATCCCCGCTGCCGCCGCCGGAGAAGGTGAGACCAGCTGTCGTGTTCTTCGCCCGCACAGAGCCGTTGGTCTCGCGAACGAGGGTGGTGTCGATGGGTGCCCAGGTACCGTCGTCCCTCCGGGCACGGACCGGAGCCGCGTTCATTTCCTGTGTGAAGGTGCCGTCCGGGTTGGCGAAGATCTGGGACGATTCGGTAGTCGCCCCGTCCACGGCCACTCGCTCACCGGTCTCCCCCGCGAGAACACTGGCCTTCGACTCAGGAGTCCCGTCGACCGCTGTCGAGGCCGCTCCGTCATGGGCGATTGCCGGGGTAGCTCCGACCCCGACCACCGGAATCGCGCTCCCTAGAAGCGCGACGGCTATCGTCCAACTTCGCACCGTCTGATGCCAGCTGTGCCTCCGTCCCTGAGTAAACACGCCCCACCCATCCCCTTAGTTTTTCTTTAAAAGAATCTGTGTGGATCATGTGTTGATCAAGCATGGTGGTCAACCGTGTCGTGCATCACATTGATCTATTTCGGCCAGCAGGGACCGCGACGAGCTGGATGAGACATCTCCGGGCTTGGTGCAGGCAGGGAAGGCAAGGCCGAGGCATCCGGGTGGAAATCGGAGCAGAACCGGACCGTCCGGCGGGAGTAACTCCTGCGCGGCCAGGGGCGCGCTGCACCAACTCCGTGCGACGGCCCTCTCGCTGCCCAATAAGTCGGTCTCAGTACTAGCCGGGAAGACCGACGGATTCATCCGGTATGGCGAATACGCCTGCGGGATCTCACAGTTCGAGGCCAAGCGGTTCGATAGCGCCCGGCTGATGCTGACGGAGTTCGCCGCCACGTACAAGAGGGGCAGACGCAGGGCGCGGGCCCGAGCTCGGGCCCGCCATCGCGACACATCGCTGGTGGCGATGGAGCTGAGGGCTTCGGGTGATCGAGTTGAAGATCCCAGAGATCTACTGGGGCGACGAGAAGGCTGTGAGCCTGCTGGGTGAGCACTTCACCCGACGACGCTCATGCGGCGACCTGTTCTATTCCGGCGCGTCCTTCGAGCGCCTGGGCGGGGGCGGGGACGCCGAGCACGTCGAGGACCGCTTCGACAGCAACGACATGGTGGCCATCACCACGCTCAGTGTCTTCCTGGAGCCGCATGGGGCGATCAACTTGCTGACCGACTCCGACGGGCACTGGGCGCGCCTGCTGTCGCTCATCCCTCGTGACGCATTTTGGAGGACCCCCGAAGTGATGCACTCATAGCGGAGGGCGGACCGGCGTGGGAATTCTGGGAACGCCTGGCTGGCACCAAGCAGTACCCCGGCAAGCTCGACGGTAGCGGCCCGGTTGTCGCAGGCAAACTGCTGGCACGCAAGCGTCCCCACCTCATCCCCATCTACGACATCTGCATCAAGCAGCTCTTTGAGCGACCGAAGACAGACCACTCCTTCTGGGCAGTGCTGGCTGCAGCTCTGCGGGCGCACAATGGTGCCTTCTATGATCAGTTGGCCCGTTTCCGCAACAAGGCGGGGATCGGTGAGGACATCGGCGTCCTGCGTGTGTTCGACGTCATCGCCTGGATGCATCAAGGACGGCAGGGGCAGGTCCCGACGAGCTGAGCTCTCGGGCGGAGTGCGGCGGGGAGGCGTAGGCGGAGGCCACCGAGCTGGCAGTCTGATCGGCTGCCCCCAAATTTGATGTGCTGCCGATGACTCATCATGTGGAGAGGGCGGTGTTCGTAAGCCGTCGTTCCTGGTTCAAAGTCCCAGAAAAGTCCCAGGGACTCCGTCACGCCCCTCCTCGCCTTGCATTTGTGCAGGTCAGGAGGGGGGTGACGGTGTTTCTTCTGCAGGCTTTCAGATGTCGCGGAAGATCTCGATCTGCGCGCCCACGGAGTTGAGGCGCTCCGCGAGCTCCTCGTAACCGCGGTTGATCACATACACGTTGCGCAGTACGGACGTGCCCTCCGCCGCCATCATGGCGAGCAGCACCACCACGGCGGGGCGCAGTGCGGGCGGGCACATCATCTCGGCGGCGCGCCACCGGGTCGGTCCCTCGACCAGTACCCGGTGCGGGTCCAGGAGTTGGAGCCTGCCGCCGAGGCGGTTCAGGTCGGTGAGGTAGATGGCCCGGTTGTCGTAGACCCAGTCGTGGATGAGGGTCTGGCCCTGGGCCGAGGCGGCGATCGCCGCGAAGAAGGGCACATTGTCGATGTTGAGCCCGGGGAACGGCATGGGGTGGATCTTGTCGATCGGCGCCTCCAGTTTGGAGGGCCGGACAGTGAGGTCGACCAGTCGGGTGCGGCCGTTGTCGGCGGCGTACTCCGTCGTACGGTCGCAGTCGACGCCCATTTCCTCGAGGACCGCGAGCTCGATCTCCAGGAACTCGATCGGCACCCGGCGGATCGTCAGTTGGGACTCCGTCACCACGGCGGCGGCGAGAAGGCTCATCGCCTCGACCGGGTCCTCGGAGGGGGAGTAGTCGACGTCGACGTCTATGTGCGGGACGCCGTGCACGGTCAGCGTGGTCGTGCCTATGCCGTCGATGCGTATACCGAGCGCCTCCAGGAAGAAACAGAGGTCCTGGACCATGTAGTTGGAGGACGCGTTGCGGATGACGGTGGTGCCGTCGTGGCGGGCGGCGGCCAGCAGCGCGTTCTCGGTCACGGTGTCGCCGCGCTCGGTCAGCACGATGGGGCGGCCGGGTGTGACCGAGTGGTCGACCTGGGCGTGGTAGATCCCCTCGGTCGCGGCGATCTCCAGGCCGAAGCGGCGCAGCGCGATCATGTGCGGCTCGATGGTCCGCGTACCGAGGTCGCAACCGCCCGCGTACGGAAGCTTGAACCGGTCCATGCGATGCAACAGCGGGCCGAGGAACATGATGATGGAGCGGGTCCGGCGGGCGGCGTCCGCGTCGATGGCGTCCAGGTCGAGCCGGGTCGGCGGGACGATCTCCAGATCGGTTCCCTCGTTGATCCACCGGGTCCGCACGCCTATGGAGTTCAGCACCTCCAGGAGGCGGTAGACCTCCTCGATCCGGGCCACCCGGCGCAGCACCGTACGGCCCTTGTTCAGCAGCGAGGCGCAGAGCAGTGCCACGCACGCGTTCTTGCTCGTCTTGACGTCGATGGAGCCCGAGAGCCGACGGCCGCCGACCACCCGCAAGTGCATGGGCCCGGCGTAGCCGAGCGACACGATCTCGCTGTCGAGTGCCTCACCGATGCGCGCGATCATCTCAAGACTGATGTTTTGATTGCCGCGCTCGATGCGGTTCACGGCGCTCTGGCTGGTGGCGAGCGCCTCGGCGAGCTGGCTCTGTGTCCAGCCCCGATGCTGACGGGCGTCACGGATGAGCTTGCCGATGCGTACGAGGTAATCGTCTGACATGACGAAAGGTTATCTCAGATATGAGATGGGACCTGTGCCGGGGTGTGGTGTTCGGGTGACACCCGCGCGTGTCGGCACGGAAGTCGCAGGTCGGGCCTGGTGGAATGAGCGGGTCCGGTGTGTGCTGTGCGTTCCATGGTCCACTCGGACCGCCGCGACCGCGCGCGGTGTGCGTCCGTACGGGGGGCGGTGGGGGAGGGGCCGGCGGGGAGGGCGGTCGCCACGATTGTCGCCGGCGTCCACGTCCACAACGATCAGCCGTCGGCCGGACGGTGCGGCTCGCGCCACATGGCCCACAGCGTCGGGCCGTTCTCCGGTAGCTGCACCTCTTCGCGCACGGTGAAGCCGAAGTGTTCGTAGAAGGGGAGGTTGGCCGCCTTCGAGGACTCCAGGTAGGCGGGCAGGCCCGCCGCATCGGCCTTGGCCAGCCCGGAGCGCAGCAGGGCGGCACCCTGGCCCTGGCCCTGGGCGGCGGGGTCGGCGCCGATCAACGCCAGGTACCAGTGCGGTTCCTCGGGCGTGTGCCTGGCGGCCGTCTCGACGGTGTCCTTGAACAGCCCCGCCCGGTCGCCGAGGATGTTCAGCAGTTCCTGGATGGTCTCCGCGTCGGGAACGGCCTTGGACTGCGCCTCCGGCGGCACCCAGAAGGCCGCCGCGGACTCGGTGCGCTCGCACACGCTGCTGTGGACGTACTGCCGGGTGAAGATGGTGGTGAAGTAACTGCCCAGTGACGCCTGGCGCGAGGAGTCGTCGGGGAAGAACGAGCGCATCATCGGGTCGTCGTCGAAGGCGAGGGTCAGGGAGTGGCTGATCTGCGCGGCGTCGTCGACGGTCGCCGTTCTCGGCGTATGCGGTATCGGCATACGGGCATTCTGCCTCCGGTGATCTTGGACGGCGAGGCGGGGTGGTGGGGTCGGGGCGGTGAAGGGCGGGGCGGTGGTCCTGAGGGCGCACTCGGCCTTCACTGAGACAGATCGGTGGCGCCCGCGCATGACCGTGCGACGGTGATGTACTAGAGTTATCTCGACATCGAGATATATGCCGAAGGCGCACCGCAGTCCGCCACCCGGTAAGGCTTACCTAACTGAGCCTTACCTTAGCGGATGGTCGAGGGGCCGGAGGCGGCACCACGCGGCGCCCGGCCTGATAGGCGCGGCGCGGAGTACGCGCACATTGATGAAGGAGACTGTCGTGTCGGCGAACAGCTTCGACGCCCGCAGCACGCTGCGCGTGGGCGACGAGTCGTACGAGATCTTCAAGCTGGACAAGGTCGAGGGCTCCGCGCGCCTCCCCTACAGCCTGAAGGTGCTGCTGGAGAACCTGCTCCGCACCGAGGACGGCGCGAACATCACCGCCGACCACATCCGGGCGCTCGGCGGCTGGGACTCCCAGGCACAGCCCAGCCAGGAGATCCAGTTCACGCCGGCCCGCGTGATCATGCAGGACTTCACCGGTGTGCCGTGTGTCGTGGACCTCGCCACCATGCGTGAGGCCGTCAAGGAGCTGGGCGGCGACCCGGCCAAGATCAACCCCCTCGCCCCGGCCGAGCTGGTCATCGACCACTCCGTCATCGCCGACAAGTTCGGTACGAAGGACGCCTTCGGCCAGAACGTCGAGCTGGAGTACGGCCGCAACAAGGAGCGCTACCAGTTCCTGCGCTGGGGCCAGACCGCCTTCGACGAGTTCAAGGTCGTCCCCCCGGGCACCGGCATCGTCCACCAGGTCAACATCGAGCACCTGGCCCGTACGGTCATGGTCCGCAACGGGCAGGCGTACCCCGACACCCTCGTCGGCACCGACTCGCACACCACCATGGTCAACGGCCTCGGCGTGCTGGGCTGGGGCGTCGGCGGCATCGAGGCCGAGGCCGCGATGCTCGGCCAGCCGGTCTCCATGCTCATTCCGCGCGTCGTCGGCTTCAAGCTGACCGGCGAGCTCCCGGCCGGCACCACCGCCACCGACCTGGTGCTGACCATCACCGAGATGCTCCGCAAGCACGGTGTCGTCGGCAAGTTCGTCGAGTTCTACGGTGAGGGCGTCGCCGCCACCTCGCTCGCGAACCGTGCCACCATCGGCAACATGTCGCCGGAGTTCGGCTCCACCGCCGCGATCTTCCCGATCGACGACGAGACGCTGAAGTACCTGCGCCTGACCGGCCGTGACGAGCAGCAGGTCGCGCTCGTCGAGGCGTACGCCAAGGAGCAGGGTCTCTGGCTCGACCCGGCCGCCGAGCCGGACTTCTCCGAGAAGCTGGAGCTGGACCTGTCGACGGTCGTCCCGTCGATCGCCGGCCCGAAGCGCCCGCAGGACCGCATCGTCCTCGCGAACGCCAAGGAGCAGTTCGCCCTGGACGTGCGCAACTACGTCTCGGACGACGAGGAGGCGGGCAAGGAGTCCTTCCCGGCCTCCGACTCCCCGGCCGCCCACAACGGCGTCCCGTCGCGCCCGACCACGGTCACGGCCCCCGACGGCACGACGTACGAGATCGACCACGGCGCCGTCACCGTCGCCGCGATCACCTCCTGCACCAACACCTCGAACCCGTACGTCATGGTCGCCGCGGCGCTCGTGGCGAAGAAGGCGGTCGAGAAGGGCCTGACCCGCAAGCCGTGGGTCAAGACCACCCTCGCCCCGGGCTCGAAGGTCGTCACCGACTACTTCGACAAGGCGGGCCTCACCCCGTACCTCGACAAGGTCGGCTTCAACCTCGTCGGCTACGGCTGCACCACCTGCATCGGCAACTCCGGCCCGCTGCCGGAGGAGGTCTCCAAGGCCGTCAACGAGCACGACCTGGCCGTGACCTCGGTGCTCTCCGGCAACCGCAACTTCGAGGGCCGGATCAACCCCGACGTCAAGATGAACTACCTGGCGTCCCCGCCGCTGGTCGTCGCGTACGCCATCGCCGGTTCGATGAAGGTGGACATCACCAAGGACGCCCTGGGCATCGACCAGGACGGCAAGCCGGTCTACCTCACCGACATCTGGCCCACCGAGGCCGAGGTGAACGACGTCGTCGCCAACGCCATCGGCGAGGACATGTTCAACAAGTCCTACCAGGACGTCTTCGCGGGCGACGCCCAGTGGCAGGCGCTGGCGATCCCGACCGGCAACACCTTCGAGTGGGACCCGCAGTCCACCTACGTGCGCAAGCCCCCGTACTTCGAGGGCATGACGATGGAGACGACCCCGGTCGAGGACATCACCGGCGCCCGGGTGCTCGCCAAGCTCGGCGACTCGGTCACCACCGACCACATCTCCCCGGCCGGTGCGATCAAGGCCGACACCCCGGCCGGCAAGTACCTCACGGAGCACGGCGTCGAGCGTCGTGACTTCAACTCCTACGGCTCGCGCCGAGGCAACCACGAGGTCATGATCCGCGGCACCTTCGCCAACATCCGCCTGCGCAACCAGATCGCCCCGGGCACCGAGGGTGGCTTCACCCGCGACTTCACCCAGGCCGACGCTCCGGTGTCGTTCATCTACGACGCCTCGCAGAACTACCAGGCCGCCGGCACCCCGCTGGTCATCCTGGCGGGCAAGGAGTACGGCTCCGGCTCGTCCCGCGACTGGGCCGCCAAGGGCACCGCGCTCCTCGGCGTCAAGGCCGTCATCGCCGAGTCCTACGAGCGCATCCACCGCTCGAACCTCATCGGCATGGGTGTCCTCCCGCTCCAGTTCCCGGAGGGTGCGAGCGCCGAGGCTCTCGGCCTGACCGGCGAGGAGACCTTCTCCTTCACCGGCGTGACCGAGCTGAACAACGGCACCACGCCGCGCACGGTCAAGGTGACCACCGACACCGGTGTGGAGTTCGACGCGGTCGTCCGCATCGACACCCCCGGTGAGGCGGACTACTACCGCAACGGCGGCATCATGCAGTACGTGCTCCGCAGCCTGATCCGCAAGTAGCCGATCCGGCGGGGCAGTGGGCCGCACCTCTTCGCAGGACGAAGGGGTGCGGCCCTTTCCCGTACCGGCTCACCGTTGCACGGTCGGCTAGAGCGCCCTGGGCGAGGTGTAGCCGACGACGTACTTCGACACCGCCGACTGCTTGGTGTTCTTGTAGTTGAGCTTCTCGCTGGAGTTGCCCTCCACGGAGAAGTAGGCCTTGTACTTGGTGCTGTAGGCGGTGAGGACACCGACGTGGTCGATGACACCGTCCCTGTTCCAGTCGTAGCTGACGACATCGCCCTTCTTCGGTACGTAGCCGTTCTTCTTGGCCACCTCGGCGCGGGTGTGCCAGGTGCGGTTGGTGAGCCCGTAGCTGCGGAAGGAAGAGGCGGCCGCGTTGATCCCCGTCACCTTCGCGCCGCCCCAGTACCAGGTGTACTTCGCGAAGTCGGAGCACCAGGCGCGGGACTTCCACTTCACGGGCGTCCAGGTCTTGGTGCCCTTGACGTACATGTAACCCTTGCTCGTGCCGCAGGTGGCGCCGTTGGTACCGGTGCGCGGGGCCTTCGTGCCGTCGAAGCGGCGGTTGCGCGGGTCGGTCCAGAAGCCGGTGTAGAAGTTGCAGTTGTTCTTGGCGTTGACACCGTTGGCCGCGCCTTCGTACTTGCGCTTCTTCACCTCGGCGTTCTTGCTGGTGTACTGACCGAGCGCCTGCGCGGCTATCTTGTTGCCGAGCGCGCCGGCAGTACCGACCGTACTGGCCGTGTCGGCCTGGACGGCGGTCGCGGGGTACGTCGTGACCCCCAGGGTGAGCACGGTGCCGAGGCCGGCCGTCGCCAGGGCATGGCGAATACGCATGTCTGCTCCTTGAGATCGGGCTGCTGTCCTGCTTCTCGGCAGGTGGGTCCTCGGCTGCCGGCTTCACTGTCTTCTCCGGGAGCCCGTCCCCGAACCTGTCCGACGGGATGGACATCACCGTGCTCCGGCGACCCTGTCGCAACCTTGGAAAGAGCTTGAAACAGCTGCTCCGAGCCATTGGCTTCGGTCTAGGATCGCGCCCGGGGGGTGGGTGGAGTGGCCGTGGAGTTCCGCGTGCTGGGAGGGGTCGAGGCCCGCGTCGACGGCCACCGGCTGGACCTGGGGCCCGCACGGCAGCAGCGCGTCCTGGCCGTGCTGCTCCTCGAAGCCGGTCAGGTGGTCACGGCGGACGAACTCGTGGACCGGATCTGGGGTGAGCATGCCCCGCAACGCGCCCTGCCGACGCTGTACAGCTACCTCTCCAGGCTGCGCCACGCGTTACGTACCGCGGGCCAGGACGCGCCGATCGCGCGGCGGTCGGGAGGATACGTGCTGACCGTCGCCGCCACGGCCGCCGACCTGCACCGCTTCCGGGCCCTCACCGCAAGGGCCAGGACCACCGCGCACGCGGGGGACGAGACGGCGGCGGCGCGCCTCTTCGAGGAGGCCCTCGCGGCCTGGCAGGGAGAGCTCTGTCCCGGCATGGACACCCCGTGGTTCAACTCCCGGCGCGAGGCGGCGCAGGTCGAACGCCTCGCCGCCGTGCTGGACTGGAGCGAACTCCAGCTGCGCCGCGGCTTCCACACCGAGCTGGTGACCGTGCTGGCCCCGCTCGCCGAGGACAACCCGCTGGACGAACGGCTCGCCGGAGCGCTGATGCTCGCCCTCTACCGCGGCGGGCGCCCCGCCGACGCCCTCAACCACTACCAATCGCTGAGCCGCCGGCTCGTCGAGGAGCTGGGCATCGACCCGGCGCCGCCGCTGCGGAGCCTGCACCAGCAGATCCTGATCTCGGATCCGCGGCTCGCCCCGCCGGCGCGCGACACCGCGCCCGAACCGGCGCACCCCACCACAGCACACGCCACCACGACCCACCCCAGACAACTGCCCGCTCCGCCGCCCCTGCTGGCCGGTCGGGACGGCGAACTGGTCCGCCTGGACAAACTGTTGGCGCCACAGGGCGAACCGCATGGCGGGACCGTGCCGATCGCAGTGATCTGCGGCACCGGCGGCGTCGGCAAGACCTCGCTGGCACTGCGCTGGGCCCATGGCTGGCAGGAGCACTTTCCCGACGGTCAGCTCTTCGCCGATCTCCAGGGATTCACTCCCTCCGGTGAACCCGCAGATCCGTACGCGGTCATGCGCGGTTTCCTGGAAGCCCTCGGCGCCGACCCCGGGAGCCTCCCCGCCACCCCCCAGTCCCAGGCCGCGCTGTACCGGAGCCTCACGGCGGACCGGCGCCTGCTCATCGTGCTCGACAACGCCCGGGACACCGACCAGGTGGTGCCCCTGTTACCCGGCAGCCCCACCTGTACGGTCCTGATAACGAGCCGTCACCGGCTGCCCGGCCTCGCCGCCTCCCACGGCGCCGCCCAGCTCACCCTGGAGACGCTCGACCCCGCCGAGGCGCGCGATCTGCTCGTCCGCCGCCTCGGCTCCGACCGGATCGCCGCCGAACCCGGAGCGGCGACGGAACTCCTCCGCCACTGCGCCGGGCTCCCCATCGCCATCAGCGTCCTCGCCGCCCGCCTGACCACCGACCCGATGCTCACCCTGATCGCCCTGGCGGCCGAACTCAGGGAAGCGGCGACCCCGCTGGACGCCCTGGAGACGGGCGAACCGAACGGCGACATGCGGATCGTCTTCGCCTCCTCCTATCTCGCACTCGACACCGAATCCGCCCGGGTCTTCCGGCAGTTCGCCCAGGCACCCGGGGCGGACATCGGCCTGCCCGCCGCCGCCAGCCTCACCGGCCTGCCGCTTCCCCGCCTCCGTAACCGGCTGCACCGCCTCCAGGCACACCACCTCGTCCAGGAACGCGTCCCCGGCCGCTTCACCTGCCACGACCTGCTGCGCGCGTACGCCCTGGAGATGACGGAGAACGTCGCCCCCGCCGGGGAAGCGGAAGCGGCACTCACCCGCGTACTCGACCACTACGCGCACACCGCCTACGCGGCCGACCGGCTCCTGCTGCCGCACCGCGACCCGCTCGCGCCGACGTCCCCGGCGCACGGCACGCGCCTTGAGGAATTCGCCGACGCCGACCGGGCCATGGAGTGGTTCGCGAGCGAACACACCGTGCTGACCGCGGCCGTCAACCATGCGGTACGTGCCGGACACGACGCCCAGGCATGGCGGATGGCCTGGGCGATCACCACCTTCCTCGCCCGCCGGGCGTGGTGGGCCGACGTCACCGCCGTGCACAGCACCGCGCTCGCCGCCGCGGTCCGCCTCGGGGATCCGGCCGCCCAGGCGGAGTCCCGCCGCGCGCTCGCCTGGGCCTGCACGGAGACCGGGCGCTTCGCGGAAGCCCACCAGGAACTGGCCCATGCGCTGGCCCTCGCGGAGACCAACGGCGATCACCTCTCCGCCGCCCACACCCACCTCGCCGTCGGCTGGCTGTACGAGCGCGAGGACGACAACGCCGCCGCGCTGCGGCACGACCGCAGCGCCGTCGAATATTTCACCTCGGCCGGAAACCTCCCGGGACGGGCCCGCGCCCTGAACGCCGTGGCCTGGGACCACACCCAGCTCGGGGACCACGAGGCATCGGTACGCCGCTGCCAGGAGGCCCTGGTGATCCAGCGGGAACTGGGCGACGAGCGAGGCCGGGCCGGCACCTGGGACACCCTCGGCTACGCCTACCACCGCCTCGGCGAACACACGAAGGCCATCGACTGCTATCAGCACAGCCTCGACCTCAACCGCGCGCTGGGGCACCGCTACAACGAGGCCGAGACGCTGGTCCATCTGAGCCAGGCCCACCGCGCGACCGAAGCCGTCGAATCCGCCAGGGACGTCCTGCGCGAGGCCCTCAGCATCTACCTCGACATCCAGGTGCTCAGCCCCGAGGTGAACCAGGTCCGTGAACTCCTGCGCGACCTCGGCAGTCCACCGGATGAGGACGGTCCGGACGGTCCGGAGAGCCCCTGAGGGCCGACCGGCCGGTGAAACACTTGCCGCTCCACCGCTCGACGCTCTGCACGAAGGCCGCCCGGGCCGGTGTCCGGAAGGGCCGGGCCGCCGCAACGCAGCGGCGCGCGGACGCAGTGCGCCGGGAATCCCGGAACGCGCCACCGGTGGATGTCCCACCGCTGCCCGGACGCCCGAGGGCGAGCCGCGCCTGCCGACGACGCGGTGGAATGCGATCGTGGGCCCGCGGGTTCACCCAGCGACAACATGTACAGAGAGAGCGGAATCATCATGGGCGAGCTGATCCTGATCCGGCACGGCGAGACGGAGTGGTCGCGGTCCGGGCAGCACACGAGCTACACCGATCTGCCCCTGACCCCCTCCGGGGAGCGGCAGGCCCGCGCGCTGGCGCCCCTGCTCGCCGACCGGCGGATCGCGCTGACCCTCGTCAGCCCCGCCGTACGCGCCCGGCGCACCGCGGAGCTCGCCGGTCTTGCCGCACCACGCATCACGCCCGAGCTGCGCGAATGGGACTACGGCGGCTACGAAGGGGTGACCACCGACGAGATCCGCCGCACCCGCCCCGAGTGGAACCTCTGGACCGACGGAGTCGCCTCCGGTCCCGAGGCGCATCCCGGGGAAACCCCCGCCGAGGTCGGCGCCCGCGCCGACCGGGTGCTGGCCGAGGCCGCCCGGGCGGCGCTCCGTGATACGGACGAGGACATCGCGCTCGTCGCCCACTCGCACTTCCTGCGCGTGCTCACCGCCCGCTACCTCGGCCTGACGCCGGCCGAGGGCACACTGTTCCAGCTCGCCACGGGCGCCGTCTCCCGGCTCGGCACCGAGCACGGGAAGCCGGTCATCACGGCGTGGAATGTGACACTGCCCGAGAGCCTGGTCCCCGGGGCAGTACCTGAGCCCCCCGAACACGACTGAGCGGGCGGGAGCCGCGCCGCCCCGTGAGCGGACCGACGGCCGGTCCCCGGGGCGGGGTACCGGCCGACGGCCCTGACGCAGGCGGAACTCACGGGGTCAGGAGAGCAACTCCAGCTCCGCCAGCGTCCCTTCACCGGCGAACACCAGACGGTAGTGCGCGTACGAGCCGGGCTCGCCCACCGAGAACACCCTCGTCTGCTTGTCCCAGGCGAAGGACTCGGCCGATCGCTTGTCGAGGTCCTTCCACGTCGTGCCGTCCGACGAGCCCTGGAGGACCCAGCCGGCCGGGGCCCCGGCCGCCCTGTTCGACGTCAGTGTGTACTGGACCGCCTCGGCGGCCGAGGGGACCGGCAGGTCCACCGTGGTGACCTTCGCCGAGGTGGCCGACGTGTTGTCGAACAGGGCGCCGTCGCCCTTGATCACGTCCGCCCGTGGCGACGCCACCTTGTCGTCCGTGGTGATCGACGTCGGCGCCGCGTCCTTGCCGGTGCCCCACGACGACGGCTTCGGACCCATGTCGAAGTCCAGCACGCCGCCCCCGGCCAGCAGGTCGTGCGGCAGCGAAGTCGAGTTCCACTTCTTGCCGTTGACCCTCAGGCCCTGCACATAGACGTTCTTCGCGCTGTTCTTCGGGGCCCTGACCACCAGGTCGTGGCCGTTCTCCAGGTGGACGGTGGTCTTCTCGAAGAGCGGGGAGCCGATCGCGTACTCGCCGCTGCCCATGACCAGCGGGTAGAAGCCGAGCGAGGAGAAGAGGTACCAGGCCGACTGCTCGCCGTTGTCCTCGTCGCCGTGGTAGCCCTGCCCGATGTCGCTGCCGGTGTAGAGCCGGCTCAGGACCTCGCGGACCTTCTCCTGCGTCTTCCAGGGCTGCGAGGCCGCGTCGTACATGTATGTGACATGGTGCGCGACCTGGTTGCTGTGGCCGTACTGCCCCATCCGCACGTCACGCGCCTCCGTCATCTCGTGGATGACACCGCCGTACGAGCCGACGAACTCGGGGCCGGCCGTCTCCGGAGTGGCGAAGTACATGTCGAGCTTCTTCGCCAGGCCGTCGCGCCCGCCGTACAGGTTCGCCAGACCGCGGCTGTCCTGCGGGGCCGTGAACGCGTACCCCCAGCCGTTCGTCTCCGTGTAGTCGTAGCCCCAGACCCGGGGGTCGTACTTCTGGGCGGGGAGCCGCCAGTCGCCCTCGGCGTCCTTGCCCTGGAAGAAACCGGCTCTGTCGTCGAAGAGCCGGACGTAGCCCCGGGCGCGGTTCAGGAAGTACTCGGACTCCTCCTTGTACCGGGCCTTCCCGGTCTTCTTGTGGAGAGCCTCGCCCATCCGCGCGATGCCGTAGTCGTTGAGGTAGCCCTCCAGCGACCAGGAAAGGCCCTCGTGCGTCGAGGTGTCGGCGTAGCCCACGAAGGGCGACGTCGCCATGCCCTTGCGGCCGACGCCCGAGGACGGCGGGAGGGCCGTGGCGTTCTTCAGCGCCGCGTCGTACGCCGCCTCCGCGTCGAACTTCACGCCCTTGACAAAGGCGTCCGCGAACGCGACGTCCGAGGAGGTGCCGGTCATCAGGTCGGAGTAGCCGGGGGAGGACCAGCGGGAGATCCAGCCGCCGTCCTTGTACTGCTGGACGAAGCCGTCCACCATCTCGCCGGCCCGGTCCGGGGTGAGGAGGGAGTACGCGGGCCAGGTCGTCCGGTAGGTGTCCCAGAAGCCGTTGTTCACGTACACCCTGCCGTCGACGATCTTCGCCCCGGTGTGTGTCGGGGTGTCGGAGCCGACCTGCGGGGAGAACGGGCTGGCGTACTTGTCCTTGCCGCCGACCTTCTCGAAGCCCGAGTTCGGGTACAGGTACAGCCGGTACAGGCTGGAGTAGAGGGTGGTCAGCTGATCGGCCGTGGCGCCTTCGACCTCCACCTTGCCCAGGATGTCGTCCCAGGCCCGCTGCGCCCGGTCCGCGACGCGGCCGAAGGAGCGGGAGGCGGGGATCTCGGCGGCGAGGTTCCGTTTCGCCTGGTCGATGCTGATCAGCGAGGTGGCCAGGCGCAGTTCGACCGTGCGGTCCTGGCCGGCGTCGAAGCGGAGGTAGCCCGTGACGTCGTCGCCACCGCCGCCGGACAGCTTGCCGCTCGCGGTGACCGGGGCGTCGAAGACGCCGTACACGAAGAGGCGGGTGGCGCCGGTCGAGCCGCCGCTCTTGACGTCGGAGAAGCCGGTGAAGGAGCTGGTGGCGGGGTCGAGGGTGAGCCCGCCGTCGTTGGAGACGTTGTCGAAGACGATGCTCGCGTCGTCACCGGGGTAGGCGAACCGCATCCGGGCCGCGTGGTCGGACGGTGTCATCTCGGCCTTGAGACCGTTGTCGAACGTCACACCGTAGTAGTGCGGCTTCGCCGTCTCGTTCTCGTGGTGGAACGGCAGTGCACGCGCCTTGCGGGAGGCGTCCGGGGTACCGGCGACCGCCGACGGCATCAGCTGGAAGGTCTGCCGGTCGCCCATCCAGGGGCTCGGCTCGTGGCTGGCGCTGAAGGCCTGGAGGGTGGGCAGGTTGTCGTCGTTGTTGCCCCGCGCGTAGTCGTACAGCCAGCTCGTGGAACCGGCGTTGGTGACGGGGGTCCAGAAGTTGAAGCCGTTGGGGACCGCGGTGGCGGGGAAGTTGTTGCCCCGGGAGAAGGCACCGCTGGAGTTGGTGCCGCGGACCGTCGACGCGTAGTCGGAGAGATGGGAGAGGCGCTTCTCGGGTGCCTCGGGTGCCTCGGGTGCCTCGGGGGCGATCTCGATGTCGTCGATCCAGCCCTGGAACTTCGCCGTGCCCTTGGGGGAGTCGTATGCCACCAGGATCCGGTCCACGGTCCTGCCGGCCGCGACCGTGCCGATCGCCGACTCGACCTTGTTCCACTGGTTGACGTACAGCCGCTTCGCATCGGCCTGGCCCTGCGGGGTCAGCAGACCGCCGTTGCTGTCGGTGGCCCGCAGTTCGCTCAGATACGTGCCGTCCGTGAACGCCAGGTCCACCGCGACATGCGTCGCCGGGTAGGAGAGATCGGTCTCGCCCATCTGGGGATAGACCAGATAGGACAGTGAGGTGTCACGGGTGACAGCCGTGTTCACGTCGAAGACCTTGTTGTACGAGTACGCCCGACCGTCCGCCTTGTGCGTACCGGCGTACCGCAGGGCCTTCTTGCCGGTGAAGCCCGCACCCGCCTTCGCGGTGGGGGAGCCGGAGGGGCCGCGGTCGGTCTGGCTGCGCATCTCTTCGGGGGCCGGGGCCGAGGTGCCGCCGTCGGAGAACTGGACATCGGCGAGCTGGGTGGCGTCCGGGGCGCCGTTGTTCTTCGTGATCCGCAGGCGGTAGTGCTGGTATGCCGTGTCGGATGTGAAGTCGTACGACTTCGTCCGGAACCGCTCGGTGAAGGTCTGGCCGGTCCGGGAGTCGAGGTCCTTCCACTCCTTGCCGTCGGCGGAGCCCTGGAGGGTCCAGTCCTTCGGGTCGCGCTCGGCGTGGTCATTGGCCGAAGTCAGCGCGTATGTCACGACCTTGACCGGTTCGGCGAGATCGAACTCGACCCAGCCGGTGGGTTCGAAGGCCAGCCACTTGGTGCCGGACTCCCCGTCGATCAGGTTCTCCTTGACCTCCCCGCCACCGGTGTTCTCACCACTGGCGCGGACATCTGTCACCTTGTCGGTCACATTGCCCGGTATTCCTGCGGAGAAGCCGCCGTCGACACCCGATGACCGCTTCTTTCCGTCGGGCCCTTCTTCTACGGTGTTGCGCCAGTCCGGCTGCTTTTCGTCTGCTTCGAAGGACGAGCTGAACGTCCGGTCCCCCGAAGAGGGCCGGCCCTTTTCCTGTGGGGTGGCCGGCTGCGCGGCGGCCACGGCGGGGGCGGTCACGACCAGGACCAGTGAAGCCGCGATCAGTGCGGCCGTACGGCTCTGTCTCTTGCGAGAACCATGTCGGGGCTGCATGTCGAGCTGTTCCTCCCGGGGGAAGTGCATCTGGACAACGTTGTCAGAGCAATGCGCAAGGTCCAGTAGGGAGTCAAGTGCCAGGTGGTGTCAAGGGCATTGGGTGGGAATGGCAAGCCGAATCGACCGGAATGCGGAAATCGTTACAACCGGATCGGAAGCGTGCGCGGGCCATGTATCCGCGAGGTCTCAACTCGGGAAAGACTGCTGTTCAAACTCGCATTCGATCTTGCTCAGTCGGCCGTGAGTGGACTATACCTGTCGGCGTCTGCACAGCCGTTCCGGCGGCGCGGGCAAGGGGGACAAGGGGGAACGGTCGAGGACGGCACGACGGGTGCTTCCGACGCCCGATCCTCCTGAGCCCCCCACTGCACCTGGCTAGCCTGAAATCAGCACCACCCAAGCGCAACTGACCGCGGTGGCGGGGCCCTTCGCCTGAGGCGAATATCGACGGGCGACCGGTACACACCGCCTGAGTCCTGGAGAAGGCGAGGACTTGAGCATGGGATCCACCTCCGCCCACAAGAATGAGGGCCTCGGCCGTCGCGATGTGATCAAGCGATCGGCCGCACTCGGCCTGATCAGCGTTCCGACGATGGGCTTCCTGTCGGCGTGCGCCAGCGGCGACAGCAGCAGCGACAAGAAGGTCGAGAAGGGCAAGGTCACCAAGGCCAACCCGCTCGGCGTCAATGAGACGGCCCCGCTCGAGGTGGTCATCTTCGACGGCGGCTTCGGCCAGCAGTACGCGATCGACGCGGAGAAGAAGTACAACGCGGCCTTCCCGAAGGCGCCGAAGGTCAAGCACGTCGCGACCCAGAAGATCCAGTCGCAGCTGCAGCCCCGTTTCAACGGTGGCACCCCGCCGGACCTGATCGACAACTCCGGCGCCGAGCAGATGGACATGGGTGTCCTGGTCGGCAAGAAGCAGCTGCTCGACCTGACGCCGCTGATGGACGCCCCCTCCATCGACGACCCGAGCAAGAAGGTCCGCGACACGCTGCGCCCCGGTGTCCTGGAGATGGGCCAGTTCGACGGCGACCCGGTCTGGATCATGTACTACGCGTACACCGTGTACGGCGTCTGGTACTCGCAGACCGCGCTGGAGAAGCTCGACGCGCAGTACCCCGAGACCTGGGACGACATGCTCGCCCTCTGCGCGAAGGCGAAGAAGCAGGGCATCGCGGGCTGGACGTACGCCGGTAAGTACCCGTACTACCTGCCGTTCTCGCTCTACCCGTTCATCGCCAAGATCGGTGGCCGGGAGGTTCTCGACAAGATCGACAACCTGGAGCCGAACGCCTGGAAGGACCCCGCGGTCAAGGCGGCGTTCGAGGCGTACTACGAGCTGTACAAGAAGGGGTACATCCTCAAGGGCACCCCCGGTCTGACCCACATCCAGTCGCAGACCGAGTGGACCAAGGGCAAGGCGCTCTTCCTCCCGAACGGTTCGTGGGTGGAGAACGAGGCCGCGCCGACCACGCCCAAGGACTTCAAGATGATGGTCGCGCCGCCGTCCGGCCTGGACGCGTCCGACAAGATGCCCTTCGGCACCATCTGGGCGTCCGGCGGCGAGCCCTTCATCGTCCCGGCCAACGCGAAGAACCCCGAGGGCGGCATGGAGCAGCTGCGCATCATGCTCTCCGAGGAGTCCTCGAAGAACTTCACCAAGCAGGTCAAGTCGCTCAGCGCCTTCAACGGCGGCACCGACGGTCTGACCCTGTCGACCGCCATGCAGTCCGGTGTCGACGTGCTGAAGAAGGCCGGCGACAACGTGGTGAACCCGCGCCTCCAGGACTGGTACGTGAAGCTCCAGAAGGAGCAGATCGGTGTCGCCGGTATCGGCGAGATGATGGCCGGCCGTGCGACCCCGGCGGAAGCCATCAAGAAGATCCAGGCCTTCGCCGACGCGGCGGCCAAGGACCAGTCCATCAAGCACTACAAGCACCAGTGAGCAACCGTCACCAGCGGCGGCACCCGCGGAAAGATCGGGGTCGGTAAACGATGCAGCACGGCAAGTACCGTTTCATCGTGGGATTCTTGATACTCCCACTCGCGTTGTACGCGGTCTTCGTCATCTGGCCGTTCATCCAGTCCATCTACTACTCGTTCACGGACTGGACCGGCCTGAGCCCGGACTTCAAGATGGTCGGGTTCGACAACTACACGAGGATGCTGAAGGACGACATCTTCTGGAAGTCGTTGCAGCACAGCGTGTTGCTCGTGCTGCTGCTGCCGCTGGTGACGCTGGGCCTGGCGCTCTTCTTCGCCTTCATGCTCAATGTCGGAGGCCGGCGGCGCAAGAACGCCGCGGTCTCCGGCGTGCGGGGTTCGAGTTTCTACAAGATCGCCTATTTCTTCCCGCAGGTGCTCTCGATCGTCATCGTGGCCCTGCTCTTCCAGTTCGCTTTCAACCCCACCAGCGGGATGCTGAATTCGACGCTGAAGTCGATCGGTCTGGATTCCGTACAGCCGGACTGGCTGGGTGATCCGAGCCTCGCGCTGGTCTGCGTCATGACGGTGCTGGTCTGGTCGACGGTCGGTTTCTTCGTCGTGCTGTTCTCGGCCGGAATGGCGTCCATCCCGAAGGACTTCTACGAGGCGGCGCTCCTCGACGGCGCCAACCGCTTCACCACGTTCTTCAAGATCACCCTTCCGCTGCTCTGGGACACGGTGCAGTCGGGCTGGGTGTACATGGGCATCCTGGCCCTCGGTGTGGAGGCCTTCACTGCCGTACAGGTCATGACCGTGGGCCCCGGCGGCCCCGACTACTCGACCACGGTCCTGCCGCTGTACGTGTACCAGACGGCCTTCCGCGACGGGCAGGCCGGCTACGCCACGACGATCGGTGTCGGACTGCTCATCGTCACCATGGCCTTCGCCGCCATCGTGATGCGACTGGGCCGGCGCGATCGGCTGGAGTTCTGATGCTGCGATTGACGGGAGACGGTCCCCGGACCCCCAGCAGGCACCACAGGTCGGCCTCCGTGTCCGGCTCGACAGTACGAGGTGAGTACACGTGAAGACGACTGACACCCCTGCCGCCGCACCGGCCGCCGACCCGGCCCCGGTGGCCAAGGCGCCCGCACCCGCCGCCAAGGAGAAGAGCGGCGAGGGCCAGGTCCTCAACGTCTTCTCGCACGGCGTGCTGATCATCTGGGCGATCCTCGTCGTCCTGCCGCTGCTCTGGGCGGTGATGGCGTCGTTCAAGACGGACGACTCGATCCTGTCGACGCCGTGGGCGCTGCCCGACAAGCTGCACTTCGAGAACTGGTCGCGTGCCTGGAGCCAGGCGCACATGAGCGACTACTTCTTCAACACGGTCGTGGTGGTGGGTTGTTCGCTCGTCGGCACCCTGTTGCTCGGCTCGATGGCGGCGTACGTACTGGCGCGGTTCGACTTCCCCGGCAACCGCTTCGTCTACTTCCTGTTCATCGGCGGGATGAGTTTCCCGATCATCCTGGCGCTGGTCCCGCTGTTCTTCGTCATGAACAACATGGCCCTGCTGAACACGCGGCACGGACTGATCATGGTCTACATCGCGTACTCGCTGCCGTTCACCGTCTTCTTCCTCACCTCGTTCTTCCGGACGCTGCCGACCTCGGTGGCGGAGGCGGCGATGCTCGACGGGGCCTCGCACACCCGGACGTTCTTCCAGGTGATGCTGCCGATGGCGAAGCCCGGCCTGATCAGCGTCGGCATCTTCAACTTCCTGGGGCAGTGGAACCAGTACATGCTGCCGACGGTGCTCAACACCGAACCGAAATACCGGGTGCTCTCCCAGGGCCTGGTCGAACTGGCCACCAGCCAGGGGTACAAGGGCGACTGGTCCGGTCTCTTCGCCGGTCTGGTGATGGCGATGCTGCCGGTCCTCGCCGCCTACATCATCTTCCAGCGCCAGGTCGTCGCCGGGCTCACCGCGGGCGCGGTGAAGTAGCAGCCAGGCACTGCCCCGTACACACGAACCGCCCGTCGGCCACGCGCCGGCGGGCGGTTCATGCGTGTACCGGGGCCGTTGCGGTGCGGGCTACGGGCTCATCCGGGGCTTCGCTTGCTCAAGGTCTTGACGGGGAGTACCGCAAAACGCTCAGCTTGGAGTTCACATGTTGGAGAAAACGGTAGGAGTGAGAGAGTCGATGGAGACTCCGGGGTCGCAGACATCTCTGCATCGCGCCAACCTCGAGCGGGTCGTGCGCGCGGTGCGCATGGCGGGCTCGCTCACCCAGGCGGAGATCGCACGGAGCACCGGCCTGTCAGCGGCCACCGTCTCCAATATCGTTCGTGAACTGAAGGAAGGCGGCACGGTCGAGGTCACCCCCACCTCGGCGGGCGGCCGCCGGGCCCGCAGCGTCTCGCTCAGCGGCGACGCGGGCATTGTGATCGGGGTCGACTTCGGCCACACGCATCTGCGGGTCGCGGTCGGCAACCTCGCCCACCAGGTGCTCGCCGAGGAGGCGGAGCCGCTGGACGTCGACGCCTCCTCGGCGCAGGGGTTCGGGCGGGCCGAGCAGCTGGTCAGGCGGCTGATCGAGACGACCGGGATCAGTCCGGACAAGGTGATCGGGGTGGGGCTCGGTGTTCCCGGCCCGATCGACGTGGAGTCCGGCACGCTGGGCTCCACGTCGATCCTGCCGGGCTGGACGGGCATCAACCCCAGCGAGGAGCTCGCGGGCCGGCTCGGTGTGCCGGTGCACGTCGACAACGACGCCAACCTCGGCGCGCTCGGCGAGCTGGTCTGGGGGAGCGGCCGCGGGGTCAAGGACCTCGCCTACATCAAGGTCGCCAGCGGTGTCGGCGCCGGTCTGGTGATCGACGGGCGCATCTACCGGGGACCGGGCGGCACGGCCGGCGAGATCGGGCACATCACGCTCGACGAGTCGGGCCCGGTGTGCCGCTGCGGCAACCGCGGATGCCTGGAGACCTTCACGGCGGCCCGGTACGTGCTGCCGCTGCTCCAGCCCAGCCACGGCCCCGACCTCACCATGGAACGGGTGGTCGAGCTGGCCCGCGAGGGCGATCCGGGCTGCCGTCGGGTGATCGGTGACGTGGGGCGGCACATCGGCAGCGGGGTGGCCAACCTCTGCAATCTGCTCAACCCCAGCCGGGTGGTCCTCGGCGGATCGCTCGCAGAGGCGGGCGAGCTGGTGCTCGCGCCGATCCGGGAATCGGTCTCCCGCTACGCCATTCCGAGCGCCGCCCGGCAGCTCTCGGTGCTGCCCGGGGCGCTGGGCAGCCGGGCCGAAGTACTGGGCGCACTGGCCCTGGTGCTCTGCGAGATGGGGGATTCGACCCTTTTGGGGAGCGCTCTGCCGAAAGGCACTGCTGCCTTCACTTAGATAACGGATGGCACCGTTGTCATCTCGTTAAGGATTTACTCCTTGACGCTGACGTCGCAGCCGAGTTGACTTCCAGCCACCTCGGCCGCGACGTCGCGGCCACGTCAGGGAGGCAACCCCGCATGAACGCAACGACGCGACGCATCGTCATCGGCGCGGCCGCACTTTCCATGGCCGTGTCCCTCGCCGCCTGTGGCAAAGCGGGTGATGACAAGGACTCCGGCAGTGGCGGGGACGGGAAGACCATCGGTCTGCTCCTGCCGGAGAACAAGACCACTCGTTACGAGACCTTCGACCGCCCCATCATGGAGGCGAAGATCAAGCAGTTGTGCAGCGACTGCGAGGTCAAGTACAACAACGCCGCGCAGGACAGCGAGACCCAGAAGAAGCAGTTCGACGCGCTGGTCACCCAGGGTGTGAAGGTCATCATCCTGGACACCGTCGACTACAAGGCCGCGAAGTCCTGGGTCCAGCAGGCCGCGAAGAAGGACGTCAAGGTCGTCGCCTACGACCGTCTCGCCGAGGGCCCGATCTCCGCCTACGTGTCGTACGACAACGAGAAGATCGGCCAGCTCCAGGGCGAGGCCCTGGTCAAGGCGATGGGTGCCAAGGCCAAGGACAGCAACGTTGTCATGATCAACGGCTCGCCGACCGACCCGAACGCGCCCTTCTTCAAGAAGGGCGCGCACAGCGTCCTCGACAAGCAGGTCAAGAAGGTCGTCTACGAGCAGGACATCCCGGACTGGTCGGCGGACGAGGCCAACAAGAAGATGGGTGCGGCCATCGACTCCCTGGGCAAGGACGGCTTCCAGGGCGTCTACTCCGCCAACGACGGCATGGCCGGCGGCATCATCACGGCCCTGAAGAAGCAGGACGTCAAGGTTCCGGTCGGCGGTCAGGACTCGGAGCTCGCCGGTCTGCAGCGCATCCTCGCGGGCGAGCAGTCCTTCTCGATCTACAAGCAGATCAAGCCGGAGGCCGAGACCACCGCCGAGATCGCCGTCAAGCTGCTCAAGGGCGAGAAGATCGACGACCTGGCCCCGGTCAAGGTCGACAGCCTCTCGGGCGAGTTCAAAGGCATTCCGTCTCGTCTGTACGACGCCTCGGTCGTGACGAAGGAGAACATCGCCTCCACGATCGTCGCGGACAAGGTCTACAAGGCCGAGGAGATCTGCACCGCCCAGTACAAGGCGGCCTGCGACGCCGCCGGCATCAAGTAGCCCCGCCGGCAGGCGTCACCCCGGTCCGGTCCGGCACCCGCCCCGTCCATGCCCCGCAGCAGGGGCGGGTGCCGGACTTCTCACCGGTCCCGGTCACCGCACGCGGCCGTCCTCCGGGAGCCCACCCGGATCCTCCGGCCGGCGCGCAACCCCCTCGCGGCACGGTCCCGGCGCGTGGTCGTCCCCCGGCGACGACGTTCCGGGGCGGACCCCGCAGACGTGCCGGCCGTCCCGGCGGCCCGGTGACCGGCACCGCCCCCTGTGCTCAGCAGTACCATCCCCGCCGGTCAGGCGGCGAAGGAGATGATTCACGTGTCCGCTACGCCCGTGCTGGCGTTGCGCGGAATCTCCAAGCGGTTCGGCGCCGTCCAGGCGCTCACCGATGTGGACCTGGAGATTCGTTCCGGCGAAGTGGTCGCCCTGGTCGGCGACAACGGCGCCGGCAAGTCGACGCTCGTCAAGACCATTTCGGGTGTCCACCCGATCGACGAAGGCGCCATCGAGTGGGAGGGCAGGACGGTCCGGATCAACCGGCCCAACGACGCCCAGGACCTCGGAGTCGCGACCGTCTACCAGGACCTGGCCCTCTGCGACAACCTCGATGTGGTCGCCAACCTCTTCCTCGGCAGCGAGCTGCGCAAGGCATCCGTCCTCGACGAGATCGCGATGGAGAAGCGCGCCAAGGAGCTGCTGGACACCCTGTCCATCCGGATACCCAGCGTCCGCATCCCGGTCGCCTCGCTCTCCGGTGGTCAGCGCCAGGTCGTGGCCATCGCCCGCGCTCTGATCGGTGACCCCAAGGTCGTCATCCTCGACGAGCCGACCGCCGCCCTCGGCGTCGAGCAGACCGCCCAGGTCCTCGACCTCGTCGAGCGGCTGCGCGAGCGCGGTCACGGCGTCATCCTCATCAGTCACAACATGGCCGATGTGCGCGCCGTCGCCGACAAGGTGGCGGTGCTGCGGCTGGGCCGCAACAACGGAGTCTTCGACGTGGCGACCACGTCCCACGAGGAGATCATCTCCGCGATCACCGGTGCCACGGACAACGCCGTCACGCGCCGCCAGGCCCGCACAGCCTCGAAGGAGGACGCGAAGTGAGCGACC
This sequence comes from Streptomyces gelaticus, assembly GCF_014649535.1. Lineage (GTDB taxonomy): Bacteria > Actinomycetota > Actinomycetes > Streptomycetales > Streptomycetaceae > Streptomyces > Streptomyces gelaticus. The sequence continues at coordinate 334,632 of NZ_BMTF01000007.1, read as the reverse complement.
TCGCCAAGACCCCCAGAACTCCTGAGTCCTCCGAGACCCCTGAGACCCCCAAGGTCTCCATCGAGAAGCCCGCCGCGGCTGAACCGTCGGCGGCGCCCGTACCCGCGGTGGACCCGCGCCTGCTCGTCCGCGAGGAGGGCTTCGCGGGCTACTGGGCCGAGTTCACCCGCAAGGTGCGCGGCGGCGAGCTCGGCTCACTGCCGGTCCTCGTCGGCCTGATCGTCATCGCGATCGTCTTCCAGTTCCAGAACAGCAACTTCCTCTCCGCCAGCTCCCTGGCCAACGTCGCCGTCTACAGCTCCGGCCTCGGCATCATGGCGGTCGGGATCGTCTTCGTACTGCTGCTCGGCGAGATCGACCTGTCCGTCGGCTCGGTCGCCGGTGTCGGCGCTGCCGTCTGGGCCGTGCTCAACGTCAACCACGGCTGGAACGACTGGACGGCGGTGCTCGTCGCCGTCCTCTCCGGCATGGTGATCGGCGCGCTGCACGGCTTCTTCTTCGCCAAGATCGGGGTGCCGGCCTTCGTCGTCACCCTGGCCGGATTCCTCGGCTGGAGCGGTCTGCAGGAGTGGATGATGGGCGGTGAGGGCTCGATCAACACGCCGTCCGGCAGCATCGTCGAGAACCTCACCAACTACTTCTTCGAGGACAAGGCCGTCGCGTACGGTGTCGCCCTGGTCGCCGTCCTCGCGTACGCCGCCTCGCTCCTGGTGGACAGCCGGCGCCGCGCCGCCGCGGGCCTGCCCTCCCGGCCGACCACCGAGATCGTGCTCCGTACCGGGATCGTCGCGATCCTGTGCTTCGCCGTCGCCTACGTCCTGAACGAGCCCTCCGGCGCCCGCGGCCTGCCGCTCGCCCTGGTGCTCTTCCTCGCCGTGCTGGTCGTCGCGGACTTCGTGGCCCGCCGGACCACCTTCGGCCGCCAGGTCTTCGCGGTGGGCGGCAACCCGGAGGCGGCACGCCGCGCCGGTATCGACGTCGACCGGATCCGGATCACCGTCTTCGCGCTCTCCGGGATGCTGGGCGCCTTCGGCGGCCTCTTCATCGCCAGCCTCTCCGGCGGCGCCACCAAGAGCGCGGGCGGCGGAAACACGTTGATGCTGGTCATCGCGGCCGCCGTCATCGGCGGCACCAGCCTCTTCGGCGGCCGGGGCAAGGTCTGGTCCGCGCTGCTCGGCATGATCGTGATCCAGTCCATCCAGCAGGGCCTGAACATGATCGGCATGGCCAACGCCATCCAGTACATGATCACCGGCGCGGTGCTGCTGGCCGCCGTGGTCATCGACTCCGTCTCCCGCCGCACCCAGAAGACCGCGGGCCGCGCCTAGGAACCACGGACACCACCGCGCACGGTCCGGTGCCCGGCGACCCGCATCGGGCGCCGGGCACCTCCGGGCGCCGGGCACCGCGTGGGACAACAGCACATTCCATGCCCGCTGCCCGCGCGGACGGGCGGAACATTAGACTCATCGGATCGGCATGCTCGACCAGCTCAAGACGCAAGGAGGCACGGGTGGCTCTGCTGACCCGCATCGGTGGACCGCGTGACCTGGACCGGCTCACTCCCGAGCAGCTGGACCAGCTCGCCGAAGAGATCCGGACCTTCCTCGTCGACGCCGTGTCGAAGACCGGCGGCCACCTCGGCCCCAACCTGGGCGTGGTCGAGCTGACCATCGCCCTGCACCGGGTCTTCGACTCGCCGAAGGACAAGGTGCTGTTCGACACCGGTCACCAGAGCTATGTGCACAAGCTCCTCACCGGCCGCCAGGACTTCTCGAAGCTCAAGAGCAAGGGCGGCCTCTCCGGTTACCCCTCCCGTGCCGAGTCCGAGCACGACATCATCGAGAACTCGCACGCCTCCACGGTGCTCGGCTGGGCCGACGGTCTCGCCAAGGCCAACGAGGTGCTGGGCAAGGACGACCACGTCGTCGCGGTCATCGGTGACGGAGCACTCACCGGCGGCATGGCCTGGGAGGCGCTGAACAACATCGCCGCCGCCAAGGACCGCCCGCTCGTCATCGTCGTCAACGACAACGAGCGCTCCTACGGTCCGACCATCGGCGGCCTCGCCAACCACCTCGCGACGCTGCGCACCACCGATGGCTACGAGCGCTTCCTGGCCCGCGGCAAGGACATCCTGGAGCGCACCCCCGTCGTCGGCAGGCCGCTGTACGAGACGCTGCACGGGGCCAAGAAGGGGCTGAAGGACTTCATCGCCCCGCAGGGCATGTTCGAGGACCTCGGTCTGAAGTACGTCGGCCCGATCGACGGCCACGACATCGAGGCCCTGGAGTCCGCGCTCCAGCGCGCCAAGCGCTTCGGCGGACCCGTCATCGTGCACTGCCTCACCGAGAAGGGCCGCGGCTACACCCCCGCCCTGCTCGACGAGGCCGACCGTTTCCACGCCGTCGGCAAGATCCACCCCGACACCGGCCTCCCGGTCGCCACCTCGGGGCTCGACTGGACCTCCGTCTTCGGCGAGGAGATGGTCAAGCTCGGCAAGGAGCGCGAGGACATCGTCGCGATCACCGCGGCCATGCTCCAGCCGGTCGGGCTGACCAAGTTCGAGAAGGCGTTCCCGGACCGGATCTACGACGTCGGCATCGCCGAGCAGCACGGCGCGGTCTCCGCGGCGGGCCTCGCCACCGGCGGACTGCACCCCGTCTTCGCGGTGTACGCCACCTTCCTCAACCGCGCCTTCGACCAGGTCCTGATGGATGTCGCGCTGCACAAGTGCGGTGTGACCTTCGTCCTGGACCGGGCCGGGATCACCGGCACCGACGGCGCTTCGCACAACGGCATGTGGGACATGTCGATCCTCCAGTGCGTGCCCACGCTCCGGATCGCCGCCCCGCGCGACGCCGACCAGGTCCGTGCCCAGCTCCGCGAGGCCGTCGAGGTCGACGACGCACCGACCGTGGTCCGCTTCTCCAAGGGCGCGGTCGGCCCGGCGGTCAAGGCCGTCGGCCGGGTCGGCGGCATGGACGTGCTGCGTGAGCCGGGCACCACCCGGCCGGACGTCCTTCTGGTCTCCGTCGGCGCGCTCGCCCCGATGTGCCTGGAGATCGCGGATCTGCTGGAGGCCCAGGGCATCTCGACGACCGTCGTCGACCCGCGCTGGGTCAAGCCGGTCGACGAGGCGATGGCCCCGCTCGCCGAGCGGCACCGGGTCGTCGTCACCGTCGAGGACAACAGCCGGGCCGGCGGCGTCGGCTCCGCCGTCTCCCAGGCCCTGCGCGACGCCGGGGTCGACGTACCCCTGCGTGACTTCGGCATCCCGCCGCGCTTCCTCGACCACGCCTCCCGCAAGGAGGTCATGGCCGAGATCGGGCTGACCGCGCCGGACATCGCCCGCCAGGTCACCGGCCTCGTGGCCAGGCTGGACGGCCGCTTCGAAAGCGGCGACGACCCCCGCTCCGTGATCGAGCCCGCCCGCGACTGACGCCGCGACCGGGAGCCCGCGAGAGCGCGCACCGGTACGGCCGATGGGCCGGTCGAGTCACCCTGTACGGGTGGTCCGACCGGCCCATTCGCGTGAAATCGTCCGATGCGGAGCCCGGCGCCGCCGGTGCGGTCCCAAATCATGGCGTACACGACGAGTGCGTGGAGGTACGCCGGTGACTGCCCAGCAGGACACACCACCCAGCAGCGACGGACTGTTCCGGACCAAGACGGTCGAGCAGTCCATCCGCGACACCGAGGAGCCGGAGCACGCGCTCAAGAAGTCCCTCTCCGCTCTGGACCTCACGGTCTTCGGAGTGGGCGTCATCATCGGCACCGGCATCTTCGTCCTCACCGGCAAGGTGGCCAAGGAAACGGCGGGTCCCGCCACCGCGCTCGCCTTCGTGGTCGCCGGCGTCGTCTGCGCGCTGGCGGCGCTCTGCTACGCGGAGTTCGCCTCCACCGTCCCCGTGGCCGGCTCCGCCTACACGTTCTCGTACGCCTCGCTCGGCGAGCTGGTCGCCTGGATCATCGGCTGGGACCTGGTGCTGGAATTCGCCCTGGGCACGGCGGTGGTGGCGGTCGGCTGGTCCGGGTACGTCCGCTCCTTGCTGGACAACTTCGGCTGGCACATGCCCGTCCTGCTCTCCGGACCGGATGTGGCGAAAGGATTCGGCTTCGACATCCTGGCCTTCGCCCTGGTGCTCGTACTGACCGTGGTGCTGGTGCTCGGCATGAAGCTGTCCGCCCGGGTCACGACCGTCGTGGTCGCCATCAAGGTCACGGTCGTGCTGATCGTGATCGTCGCGGGCCTGTTCTTCGTGAAGGCCGCCAACTACTCGCCGTTCATTCCCGAGGCGCAGCCGCAGCCCTCGGGGGCCGGACTGACCGCGCCGCTGGTCCAGCTGATGTTCGGTTACGCGCCCACCAATTTCGGCGTCATGGGCATCTTCACCGCCGCCTCCGTCGTCTTCTTCGCTTTCATCGGCTTCGACGTGGTGGCCACCGCGGCCGAGGAGACGAAGCTCCCGCAACGTGACATGCCACGTGGCATCCTCGCCTCGCTCTTCATCTGCACCGTGCTCTATGTCGCCGTATCGCTGGTGGTCACCGGCATGGAGCACTACAGCCAACTGTCGGTGGAGGCCCCGCTGGCCGATGCCTTCAAGGCCGTAGGCCATCCCGTCTACGCCGGACTCATCAGCTTCGGAGCCGCGATCGGCCTCACCACCGTCTGTCTGATCCTGCTGCTGGGACAGACCCGGGTCTTCTTCGCGATGAGCCGGGACGGGCTGCTGCCGCGGTTCTTCTCCAAGACGCACCCGAAGTTCGGCACGCCGTACCGTCCGACCGTCCTGCTCGGTGTGATCATCGCGATCGTCGCCGGTTTCACCAGCATCAACGAGCTGGCGACGCTGGTGAACATCGGGACGCTCTTCGCGTTCGTCGTGGTCGCCCTGGGCGTGATGGTGCTGCGCCGTACCCGCCCCGAACTCCACCGCGCCTTCCGCACCCCGTGGGTACCGCTGATCCCGATCCTCTCGGTGGCCGCGTCGGTGTGGCTGATGCTCAACCTGCCCGCGGAGACCTGGCTGCGTTTCGGCATCTGGATGGCCATCGGCGTGGTCGTCTACTTCGCGTACGGGCGGGGGCACAGCCGGATCAACGAGGGCCTCGGCCGGCCGTAGCCCCGCCCGTACGCGACATGTCCGCCGGCGGTCGACGCAATTGCCGCGTCCCGGCCGCGCCTCCCGCTTCGTCAGCCGCCCATGGCGGGGGACTTCTTCGCGGACTCCGGGATCGTGCCGTCCTTGCGGATGGCCTTCCAGAGGTCGTCGGCCTGCGGCTGGGCCGCCACCACGCGGTTGGGGTCCTGCTTGTCGTACGCCACCGGCAGCATGATCGTCTCCATGGTGCCCGGGTCCACGCCGTTCATCGACCGCGCGAACTCCGCGAGCGAGGTGAGCGAGGCGAGCCCCGCGTCGGTGGTCAGCGACTTGGTGGCCGAGCTGGCGATCTTGTAGGACTTGGCCGGACTGCCCAGCAGGTCCTGCGACTTGACCTCGCTCAGCAGGGCGAGGAGGAACTGCTGCTGAAGCCCGATCCGGCCGAGGTCGCTGCCGTCCCCGATGCCGTGGCGGGTACGGACATAGGCGAGGGACTCGGTGCCGTCGAGCTTGTGCGGGCCCTTGGCGAGGTCGAGACCGGACGACTTGTCGTGGATGTCCTGCGGAACATCGACGGTGACGCCCCCGATGGCGTCCACAAGATCCTTGAACCCGGCGAAGTTGATCTCCAGGTAGTGGTCGATCCGGACCTCGGACATCTTCTCGACGGTCTTGACCACGCAGGCCGGACCGACCTGCGAGTAGACGGAGTTGAACATCACACGGTTCGCCGACGGCACCGTGGATCCGTCGGCCTTGGTGCACTCGGGCCGGGTCACCAGGGTGTCACGGGGTATGGACACGGCGACCGCCCTGGACCGGCCCTCGGGTATGTGCACCACCATCGCGGTGTCGGACCTCGCACCGCTGACGTTGCCGCCGCCGCCCAGCTCCTTGTTCTCGGCGCCGGCCCGCGAGTCGGAGCCGAGCACCAGCAGATTCTGACCGCTGGTCGGCAGCTTCTCGGGGCGGTCGTCGCCGAGCGCCTTGTCGATGTCCACGCCCGTGATGTTTCCGTCGAGGCGGCTGTAGAGCCAGTAGACGGTGCCGCCGGCGGCGAGCAGCAGGATGAGCAGGACGCTGAGAGTGATCTTGAGGCCGCGGCGGCGCTTGCGGGGTGACCCCCGCCGCTTCCGTCCGCCACCGGAGGCCGGACGACCGTCGTGCGTGCCCTGTGTCATGGCGTCGTGGCTCATCCTGGTCGAGTCCTCAAATCTCATGGCCCGAGGTGGGCTGTGAAGTGCGTGGGACTCGGGTGGGGGGTGTGGCCGGTCCGTGCATGCATGACTGAGCGTGCACTATAGAACAGAGGATCGTGCGAATGGGTGTTTTGATCCCTGGAATCATGATCTGCGCTGCTCGAACTACTATTCGCTCATGACTTGGTTGATCACGGGTGGAGCGGGCTTCATCGGGGCGCATGTGGTCCGCGCCATGCGCGAGGCCGGTGAGTCGGTCGTCGTGTACGACGACCTCTCGACGGGCGACCGCGCACGCCTGCCTGCGGATGTCCCGTTCGTCCAGGGGTCGACGCTCGACGCGGCCCTGCTGCGGAGCACCCTGACGGAACTGCCGGTGCGGGGCGTGGTCCATCTCGCCGCGAAGAAGCAGGTGGGGGAGTCCGTCGAGCGCCCGCTGTTCTACTACCGGGAGAACGTGCAGGGCCTGCAGACCTTGCTGGAGGCCGTGGCCGACAGCGAGGCGCGGGCGTTCCTCTTCTCCTCGTCGGCGGCCGTCTACGGAATGCCCGACGTACGGGTGGTGACGGAGACCACTCCGTGCGCCCCGATCAACCCCTACGGCGAGACCAAGCTGACCGGCGAGTGGATGGTCCGCGCCGCCGGAAAGGCGCACGGCATCGCCACCGCCTCGATGCGGTACTTCAATGTCGCCGGCGCGGCCGCCCCGGCCCTCGCCGACACGGGCGTTCACAACCTGGTTCCCATGGTTTTCGAGAAGCTGACACAGGGGGCGGCCCCGGTGGTCTTCGGCGACGACTACGACACCGAGGACGGCACCTGCGTACGCGACTTCATCCACGTCGACGACATCGCCTCGGCGCACCTCGCTGCTGCGCGAGCGCTCCTCGACCGGGAGCCCGGCACCGATCTGACCGTCAACATCGGCCGGGGCGAGGGCGTCTCGGTGCGCGAAATGATCGAACTGATCGGTGAGGTGACGGGATACGGAGCAGATTCGGCGCCGGTATCGGCGCCGCGCAGAGCGGGCGACCCGGCGAGGGTCGTCGCCTCGGCCGACCGGATCCGCACCGAGCTGGGCTGGTCCGCACGGCACGACGTGCGCGAGATGGTCGCCTCGGCATGGGAGGGCTGGTGCCTCAGGCACCCCGCGGCGCGCCGTCCCGCCGCCGCGGCCACCTCGACCTGAGCATGGCATGGCTTGTTTATGATGTCTCGATCCAGATGCCCGTGACCTGCGCGGGCCTGCTCACAGGGGAGGGTGACGAACGGCGATGCGCAGCACCTCCCCACGTGAAGCCGAGCAGCGGAGCGAGCCCGTCACGGAGGCGTCCGGGCGGCTCGCCCACGTCCTGGGCGGCCCCTGGCTGCTGACCGGGCACGACGGCAGGCTGACCGCGTACGTCCATGTCGACGGTGCCGTGCTGCGATGGACCGAGTCCGCCCCCGGCGGTCGGCGGTGGGCGGGACCGGACGTCCTGCCCGCGAAGGACATCGACCGGCTCACCGTGGTGCAGGGGCAGAATCGTTACGCCTATCTGCTGGGGCGCCGGGTCCGGCAGCGGGCCGACGGCTGGACGAACGTGGACATCATGTACGCCACGCAGTATCAGACGGGCCGTCCGGTGACGCAGTGGCGCTCACTGGGCAACCCGTTCAAGGAGATCGACCGGGCGGTCGAGACAGGCGCCCCGGCGGGCACCGTCACGAGCGACGGCGCACTGCACGTCTGTGTCCCGACCGGGCCGGGCTCAGTGGCCCTGCGCCGCGAGGACAAGCGTGGCCGGTGGGAGGCATGGACGCAGCTCCAGGTCTCCGGCTGCACCGACGGGCCCGCGCCCGCGGCGACCTCGTCCGGCCTGGTGGAGGTCCTGGTCCCCACCCGCACCGCCGCGCTCCAGCTCCGGCAGTCGGAGCCGGGCGGCGCCCTGGTGCGCGGATACGACGTGCCCGTGCCTCCCCTGCCCGGATCGGTGACCGCCCTGGCGACCGCCCCGGGCAGGCTGACCCACTACCTCACCGACGCCCGGGGCTCCGGTGCTGTCGCGATCCGGGCGGGCAGCTGGCCCGTACCGCTGGGGGGCAACCCCGGGGACGGCCGGATCGCCGCGGTCCGCACGACGGTGGACGGCTTCGACTGCACGGTGCTCGCGGTCCGCGGGGCCGACGGAACGGTCCACCTCGGTGTCTGTGCGACCGAGGGCGAGCAGGCCGGATTCTGGTGGACCGGCACCGGAATGGTCTGCACCGGCGATCCGGCCCTGGCGGCCGACGGTCACGGAAGAGCGGTTGTCGCGGCCGTCGGCGCCGACGGCCGCCTGGCCGTCGCACGCCAGGAGGACGGCCAGGGGCTCACCCTCGGCGACTGGAGCCTGGTATGAGTGCCACGGGTCCGGCGCAGCGCGTGACGATCGTCGCCATCGGCCCTCGCGAGGCGGTGGAGCTCGTCGCGGCGCAAGGGGCCGGTGCCGAGCTCACCGTCCTGTGCGTCGAGGAGGGCGGCAAGGACGGACGGGCGGCACTGGACCGCGCGCTCGCGGACGCCGGACGGCGCGGCTGCAAGGTCGTGGGTTCCCCGCGCACTGTCGGTACGCAGGACGGCGGCGACGGGCTGCTCCGGGAGCTGCGGGCACTGCGCCCGCAACGGGTGCGGCTGGCGGATCCCGATCCGACGCATGTCTCGTACGACGAGGAACGCGATGTCCCCGTGCACGACGAGCCGGCCGGGAACGCCGACGCCGCGCTCGCCGCGCTGACCGCGGCCCGCGCGTACCAGCTGGAATCCGGGGCCCCGGTCTTCGTCGACTGCCACCGCGCCGGTGCGGGCCAAGGGCCCTGCGCCGCCCCGCAGCCGCGCTACCCGGACCCGGCGCACTGGCTGACCGAGGGATTCGACGGCAGGCTCACGGCCTTCCTGCCCTCCGCGGCGGGCGTCGTGCGGTGGACGCAGCGCGAGCCGGGGGGTGCGGCCTGGCAGGGACCGGAGCTCCTTCCCGGCCCGCGGCTGATGCCCGGCCTCCGGGTGGTCCGGGACGCGCACGGCTTCCCGCATCTCTTCGCACTGCGCAGGACCCCGCTCAAGGACGGCGGCGACGACCTCGCGGTGGTGCGTGCCGCCCAGTACCGAACCGGCCACCCGCTCACCCCGTGGCACTCGTTGGGCAGCCCGAATCCCGGCAACAGACACCGGAGCCGGGAGGTCGGCTTCCCGGCGGCAGCGTTCGACGGCGCCGGCGGCCTCTTTGTCTTCGTACGCAACTTCGGCCACAGCGTGAGCTGCCGGCACCAGGGGGCCGACGGTGTCTGGACTCCGTGGCAGCACCTGAGGGGCGTTCGTGTCGCCGACGAACTCGTCGCGGTGACCACGGCCGGCGGGGAGGTCGAACTCTTCGCGCGGGCCCGGGACTCCGCCGCGGTGCTGCGCTGGCACCGCTCGGGGCCCGACGGTGCGTGGACCGAGGACCGGTCGGTGCCGCTCTCTCCCCGTCCGGGATCGATGGCGGCCGGGCCGGAGCCGGGCACGATTCTCTTCCGCGACCTTGGGACCAACGAGCCCTGCGTCTGGTGGCCCGGCGCGGCGGGCCCGGTGCCGCTCGGCGGCACCGAAGGAGCGGGCCCCGTCACCGGCACCCGGGGTGTCGAGGTGGACGGCTGGGCGTACTCCCTGCTGATCCGTTCCGGTCCGGGGGGCACCTGCGCGGTGGGGATGCATGTCGAGGGCCGGGCCGACGCGGGCGTGTGGTGGAACGAGGTCCCCGCGGATTCTGCGGTGATGCCCGCAGTTGTCCAGGATCGTGCGGGCATTGTTACTTTGGCGACGCTGGCCGGATCACAGCTGGCGCTCTCTCACAGAGAGTCACCGTCCGGCGGGTTCGAGTTCATTGACTGGTACACAGTGTGACGGTTCGCGTCTCTTGATGATTTTTTTAGCCACAAGGTTGGCCGAAACCTGTTCAGATTTTGATAAAGTCTGTGAATCTTCAATGTGAAGGGTTCGGGGGAGTCTCGTGAACATTCGACTGCCCCTCGGCTCTGTATGGATGGACGGGGGCCTGCCGCTGTCGTTCTCGTGACTGAGGGGTTATGGCCAAGCTGTCCTTGCGTGCTGTCCAGAAGCTCACCTGCAAGAAGCGTGACGCGTGGTGGACGGTGATTCTGGTCGACCCCGTGGCCACGCGGATGCTCATCGTGATGGCGCGGTTCAACTTCATCACGCCCAACCGCGTGACGTGGGCGGCGCTGTTCGTCGGCCTCGGTTCCGCCGGATTCTTCCTCAAGGGCGACACACAGTCCCTGATCATCGGGGCGGCGCTCTACCACCTGAGCTTCATCCTCGACTGCATCGACGGGAAGCTCGCGCGGCTCAAGGGCAACGGCACCGTCTTCGGTGGCTGGCTCGACTACGTCTTCGACCGCATCAGGGTGCTCTTCTGCGCCCTCGCCCTGATGGGCGGGCAGTACCTGCGCAACGGTGATGAAAGGTTTCTGCTCGCCGCGCTGATGGTCGTCTTCCTCGACATGCTCCGGTACGTCGACGCGCTGCAGATCTACAAGATGCGCATGTCGATGCGGACGAAGATCGAGAAGGTCACCCAGGAACGCCGCGAGGCGGAACGCGCGGCCGCAGGCGAGAACCAGGCCGAGCCCGAGGCACAGCAGATCCGGTTCATGGAGGACCTGCTGCGGGAGAACCCCGAGGCCGAGGCCGAACTGCTCAAGGAACAGGCGGGCGCCGGTCAGGTGGTCGACCTGCACGCCCAGTTCCGCCACCGGTTCCCCTGGTACCTGCGGGTGCGGCAGGCGCTGCTGCGCAGCCGTATCAGGCCGCACCTCATCAGCGGCATCGAGTTCCAGATGTTCGTCTTCATCGTGGGGCCCCTGATCGGTCGGATCCTCCTGACCACCGTGGTCTCCGCGATCCTGCTGGGGATCTTCGAGCTGATCATCATGTACAAGTTCTGGCTCTCCACCCGCGACTTCACCCGTGTGATGGCCGAGCTGTCGCAGACCCCGTCCGGCGCGGGCTCCATCGCCCCCCACCTCCACCGGGGCCGGCACCGCCGCGGTGTGCAGGGCGACCCGCTCGCCGACCCGGCGTTCCAGGCACCGCCGCCCTACGAGGACCCCGGATTCCAGCCGTACCCCGAGCCCTACCCCTCGTACGGGACGCAGGTCCGGCCGGCCCCGGAGCAGCCGACGCAGATGTACCGGCCGCTGGGGACGCAGGGGCACGACCACCCGGCACAGGGGCAGCAGCAGGTCTACGCCCCCTATGCCGTGCCGCCCACGCATGGATACCCGGGCGATCGAGGGGGCGTCGGATGAACCACGAACAGGACACGCCTGACGTCTGGGTCACGGTGGTCATCCCCGCGTACAACGCGGCCACGACGATCGGCAAGGCGCTCCAGTCCGCCGTCAACCAGACGTACGAGCTGGTCGAGGTCCTCGTCGTCGACGACGCCTCCACGGACAACACCCTCGATGTCGTCAAGAACTTCGCCGGGACCAACCACCGTGTCCGGGTGCTCCGCCGGCCCACCAACAGCGGCGGCGTCGGTGCGCCCCGCAATCTGGGCATAGCCCAGGCCGCCGGCCGGTACGTGATGTTCCTCGACGCCGACGACGAGCTGCCGCCCCGCGCCTGCGAGCTGCTGCTGGCCGGCGCGCTGGAGAGCGGCAGCGACATCACCGCGGGCAAGGCCGTCCGGGTCAACCGGGCCACCGGCGAGAGCGAGGGCTGGGCCCCCGAGGTGTACGCGCTGGCGCGCACCGTGCCCGGTCTGGTGGAGTTCCCGCTGATGCTCGCCGACCCGATCGCGGCGGCCAAGCTGTACCGGGTCGACTTCCTCAGGTCGGGCGGGGTCTGGTTCCCGGAGGGGGTCTTCTACGAGGACACGTACTTCTCCACCGTGGCGGGCTGCCTCGCCGACGGGATCACCGTCATCACCGACCCCGTCTACCGGTGGATGTGGGAGCCCGAGGGCGGATCGATCACCGGCCGCACGGGCGAGCTGCGCTCCATCAGCGACCGGGTCGCGGTGCACCGGGCGACGGACGCGTTCCTGCTCGACCGCGGCCTGTGGCAGCTCAAGGTCCGAAAGGACTCGAAGTTCCTCGCGCACGACCTGCGCCTGTACATGCGGGCGCTGGCCGAGGGGGACCCGGAGTTCCAGCAGGGCTTCGCCGAGATCGCGAGCAACTACCTCTTCTCCATCAGCGACGAGGCCTTCGAACTGTGCGACCCGGTCGACCGGGTCAGGGCCTACCTCGTCATGTACCAGGAGATCGAGGCCGCGCTCACCACGCTCGACTACGTGCAGCGAAAGAGTGTGCTCTCCTCCTTCCTCGTGGAGGAGGACGGACGGGTGTACTGGTCGGGCGACCATCTGCACCTGCCGGACGCCCGGCGCATGCTCGACGTGACGGAGCTCGGCCTCTCGGCGGCCAGGCTCGCCCAGGAACCGCTCTTCGCCCAGCTCGACGAGTGGTCCGTGCGCGACGGGAAACTCCGCTTCGAGGGCAGGCTGGTCAACCGCTTCGGGCGGATCGAGCCCGGACACGACGTCAAGCTGACCCTGGCCGTGCGCAACCGCCATACGAAGAAGGACGTCACGGTCCCGGTCGACGGCACCGAGATCGGCGAACGGTACGTCCACTTCGGGGGGACCGTCGACCTGCCCTCCGTCCTCGGCGACGAATTCTCCGAGAGCACGGTCTGGAACGTATCGGTCGTCGTCGAGTGGAACCGAGCCAGGTCCCGCTCCCCGCTCAACGTACGGGACGTGGAACTCTCCGGGCTGGCCTTCTCGGCGAACGGGGAAGAGCTGGAGGGCTACCGCACGGTCAGCGGCAACCTCGCCCTGCGGGCGGCGACGGCGGGACGCAGGACCTTCGAGTCCGCGCAGAACGACCCCGACGCGCCGTGGATGTGGTGGCGCGACCGGCTCCACCCGCCGATATACCGCCTCGACCACCCCTTCGAGATGGCCGTCGTCGTGCCCTGCTACAACGTGGCCAAGTACCTCGACGACTGCCTCGGCTCGATCGCGGCCCAGGAGGGCTTCGCCGCCACCCAGGTCATTCTGGTGGACGACGGCGCCACCGACGAGACGCCCCGGATCCTCGACAACTTCGCGCAGTACTACGCCAACGTCACGGTCGTCCACCAGACCAACGGCGGACTCGGGAACGCCCGGAACAACGGCCTGGACCGGGTCACCGCACCGTATGTGACCTTCCTCGACTCCGACGACATCCTCGGCGAACGGGCCCTGTCGCACATGCTCCAGGCGGCCTGGCGGGACGGCTCAGAGCTGGTCGTGGGCGACCTGGTGAACTTCCCCGACCGGCCCTACGGACCCTGGAAGCAGTACTTCGGCCAGGGCGACCGCCTCATCGAGGACTTCGCCTCGGTACCCGACCTGATCTTCAGCGGATCCGCGTGCAACAAGCTGTTCAGCACGCAGCTGCTGCGAAGGCTCGGGGTGCGCTTCGGCGAAGGAGTCCACTTCGAGGACTCCTGGGTCACGCTGCCGAGCATGCTGCGGGCCAACGCCATCAGCCTGGTCGACCGTCCGGTGTACTACTACCGCGGGCGCCCCGACGGCTCCTCCATCATGGACTCCCTGTGGAGCAAGCCGGCGAACTACCGGGACCACCTGCGGCTCAACCACTTCCTGCTGGACTACACCGCGGCCGAGCGGGCCGACATCCGGCACATGTTCCAGCGCTATGTGACCCGCACCTACAAGGGCTTCCTGTGCAACGCCCGTAACGTCATGGGCAGGACACAGCTGGAGGAGATGTTCCCGGACATCTGCCGCCACTACGCGCAGATACCCGACGACGTCATCCTCGAATACGCCACCAACCCCGCTCAGCAGCTCGACCACTACGCGGCCAAGAGCGGGAACTTCGAGCTCTTCTGCAACCCGGAACCGGCGCTGGAGAACGCCCCGCTGGCGCTGGAGATCGACGACGACGGCTTCCACCGCACCTTCCCCGGAGGCGCCCGGAACACCCGGACCGCCCGCGTCAACGACCCCAACGTCGTCGTCGAATCGGTCCGCACCCGGGGCGATGTGCTGGTCGTGGAGGGCTGCCTGGCCTTCCCCGGCATGAACATCAGCGGCCCCATGGAGAACCCGCTGGAGTTCGTCTACCAGACCGCGCACGCCAAGATCGTCGTGCCCCTGTGCCAGGTCGCCCGCCGCGACCTGTGGAACACCCGCAACGGCCGTGACCTGTACGCCGGCTGGTACGCCGAGATCCCGGTCAAGGACCTCGCGCGCAGCGGATTCGGGGTCGGCGACTTCCGGCTCCGAGTGCACCGCGTGGATCATTCGAGGCAGCGCAACGTCGTCATGAAGGCGCGCCTCCCGCTGCACCGGCTGAAGGGCCCCGGCCGGATCGCCGGCTACCCCTACATGCTGACCATCGGGGGCCAGGACGCGCTGCACCTGCGCCTCGTCGACCGGAAGGCCGGCGCGCGGGCGAAGCACCTGCTGTGGCGGATGTCCCGTGAGATCCGCATTCTCAGGACCCGCAACCCGGGCTGGCGGATGCGTCTGGCCTACTGGCTCGTTCATCCGTTCCTCAACCGCCGTGAGATCTGGCTCATCGGCGAACGGTCGGACACGGCCCAGGACAACTCGTACCACTTCTTCAAGTGGATGCGGACGCACCGCAAGCGGCGCAAGGCGTACTACGTCATCGACGGGAACTCGCCCGACTACAAGAAGGTCGCCCCCTACGGCAGGGTGATCAAGCTCGGTTCCTTCAAGCACCGGATGTATCTGCTGCATGCGACCAAGCTGATCGGCTCGTACGACTCCGAGTCGTACCTGCTGCCCGAGGGCTATCGCAAGGTGCTCTTCCTGCACCGGTTCGGTGAGCTGCTGAAGTACCAACGGGTCTTCCTCCAGCACGGGATCATCTACAACGACGTGACATCGGGTGTGGACCAGCGGATCACCAGTTACGACATGATCGTGACCACGGGCCGTCAGGAACGCGCCTATCTGGCGCGCGAGGCCGGCTTCGGCGACCGCGCGGTGCTGGCGGGCCTGCCCAGGTTCGACGCGCTGCGGCGCGAGCCGAGAGAGCGTCCGCGCATCCTGCTCATGCCGACCTGGCGGCAGTGGATCGTCACGGCCTCCTACAAGAAGTCCGCGGGTCCGGCCAAGACGGCCTTCACCCAGTCCGAGTACTTCCGGTTCTACCGGTCGCTGCTCTCCGACCGGCGGCTCGTCGCGGCCCTGGAGCACTTCGGCGTCGACCTGGAGTTCTTCCCGCACTACGAGATCCGGCCCTACCTGCACAACTTCCGGATCGATTCCCCCGCGATCGAGGTCGCCGACCCCGGGACGCGCAATGTCCAGGAAGCCATGAAGGAATGCTCCCTCATGGTCACGGACTACTCGTCCGTCTTCTTCGACGTGGCCTACATGGGGATCCCGCTCGTCCATGTGCCCTTCGACGAGGAGGACTTCTACGGACGGCACTACAAGCGGGGCTACTTCAACCTGACGGAGCACGGCTTCGGCCCGGTCTGCCGTACGGTCGACCAGGCCGTCGACGAGATCATCGCCTCGATGGCCAGGAACTTCACGGTCGAGAGCCCCTACCGCGAGCGCGCGGAGCAGTTCTTCGCGCACCGCGGAGCGGGCAACTGCCAGCGTGTCTACGAGGCGATCGACGACCTGGGGACGGCGAGCGCCGCCGATCTCGGCCCCTCGGGGCCGGTGGCCGCGCTGCCCGCCGCCCGTGTGCACCCGGACGACGACACGCGGAGCGCACCGGACGCCGGCCGGACGGCCGTGCACACGGCGGGCCGAGGGACGTACGAGGAGGGGTGGGACCGTGCGGTCTGACTGGCAGGGCGGGCCCCGCCGGATCTTCCTCGCGGGCGACTCCGCCGCGGTGACGCGGGAGGCGAGCAAGGCACCCATGACGGGCTGGGGCCAGGTGCTCCACTTCTTCCTCAGCTCGCAGGAGGTGGAGATCGTCAACTGCGCACGGGCCGGAGCGAGTGCCCGCACCTTCAGCGAGCGGGGCAGGCTCGACTGGATCCTCCGGCACATCCGCCCCGGGGACTACCTGTTCACCTCCTTCGGCATCAACGACGCCAAGCCGGAGGAGTGGCTCCGCACGGAGGCCTACGGCGACTTCCCGCACCATCTGCGCAAGTTCGTCGACGGCGCGCGCGAACGCAATGCCCACCCGGTGCTGATCAGCCCGCCGGAACGGGACACCCACGATGTGCACGGCAACATGCCGAGGAGCATCACGGAGTACCCGATGGCGATGCGCGACCTCGCGGCCGAGTGCAGCGTTCCGTACATCGATCTCTACGGCCAGAGCCACAGCTGGTGGGAGGGGCTGGGGCCGGAGGGCGTACGTCCCTTCTTCATCCACCTCGAACCGCAGGAGCACCCGAACTACCCGGAGGGCTTCCACGACCCCGGTCACATGACGCCGCAGGGGGCCATCGCGTGTGCACGCTATGTCGCCTACGCGCTGGTGGAGCAGCGGATCGTGCCGCCGCACTGGGCCATCAACCTCGACCGCGCGGACTTTCCTCCGGAATGGGTGACCTGGCTCGACGAGGAGACACATGCCGAGCTGACCAAGTCACGCACACTGGGCTCGAACTGAGAGTCGGACGATCATGAGCACCTTCACCCTCACCGGAATGCGCAGCGTCCAGCAGGACAATCCCTCGGTCGTGGCGCACATGGAGCTGCGGTCCGACGCGGACCCCCGGCTGCCCGTCGAGCCCGGCCGGCAGATCGACTTCGAGTGGATCCTCACCCCGCAGGGCGACGGCACCCGCTACTACGGGTACCTCATGGCCGACTCCTTCGACTCGGTCGCCACCATCGAGAACATGGCGGGCATGAGCCTGCTGCCCTCGGGCGACCGGTATGCGACATCGACGGGCCCCGGTGTCGAGCGCGTCGCCCGGTTCACGCTCCGGGTGAACCGGCACGTCGCGCCCGACGCCTTCCTCGTTCCCGTCCTTCGCGCGGGCATCATCGCCGACGGCGGAAAAGGCCTCACCTCCACCACGTTCTCCCTGAAGAACTACGGGTACAGGATCGCCCCGCTGCCTCCGCAGGGACGGAGCATGACGGTGGTGCCCGGACACCGGGGAGTACTGACCGACCTCACCGCCGGGATGGGCGAGGACGTCCGGCTGGTCGGTGTCGGACCCGCCCGGCACGGGGTGACGAGTGCCGAGGTGGACGGAGCGGTGTCGTACCAGCCGTTCTCCCGGCATCTGGGCTACGACTGGTTCGACTATGTGCTCGACGCCGGCGGTGGACGCCTGGTCTCCGGCCGGGTGACGGTCCATGTCGGAGACCTCGGCGCGACACCCGGAGTGCTCGGAGGGTGGGCACCGGCAACGTGAGGCCGCACCGGGAACGCCTCGTGCGGTGGTGCGCGGTCCTGCTGGCGCTGGCGGCTGTCGCCACCGGCTGCACCGGGCACGGTCCCGCCCGGCGCGACGACCTGCCGGGAGCGTCCCCGTCCCCGTCGGCCGGGGCATGCGGGCAGAGCCTGCCGTGCGGGGTGGAAGCGGAGTGGACCACCCGTCGGCTGGCGGACGGGGCGCAGGTCTCCATCGGCACGGTGACCGTCCGCCCGTCCGCCCGGGTCACGGTGAGGCCGGTCGTCGGCGGCCATCTCGCGACCACCGAGACCGTGCACCGGATGGCGCGGCGCGAACGAGCCGTGGCCGCGGTGAACGGCTCCTTCTTCGACACCGCCGACTCCCCGGTCTTCAGTGGCTATCCAGGAGATCCACTGGGCGTTCTCGTGGTCGACGGCCGGCTGCTCAGCGAGGCGGCGAACGGCCGGACCGCACTGATCCTGCCCCCTCCCGGCGGCCGCCCCCGCATCGACGAGGTGCGTTCCGTGATGGGGCTGACCGCCCCGGACGGGGCGGCACGCGAGCTGGACGGGGTCGACCGGGTACCGGGCAGAATCGTCGGCTGCGGGGGCACCGGCGGGGACCGGTCGGCCGCTACGGGGCTGCCGGAGCAGCGGCCCCGGCACAACCGACTCTGCCTGGACGAGAGCGAGATCGTCGCTTTCACGCCCGACTGGGGCGCGCATTCACCCCCCGGCGCACCCGGCAGCACGGAGGCCGTGCTCGACGAGGGCGGGCGCGTGACGGAGCTCCGCAGCCCCGCCGGCGGCGAGATCCCGCGAACCGGCTCCACCCTCACCGGGATCGGGGAGGGCGCCGACTGGCTACGGAGCCACGCACGTCAGGGACTGCCGGTCGTCCGGCGGACACACGTGACGGACGGGAGCGGACGGAGCATTCTCGCGCCGGGAGGGTCCGTGCTGGGAGCGGGCCCCGCGCTGCTGCGCGGCGGAGAGCCATGGATCAACGGCGTGGCCAACGGCTTCACCGGCGACACCTCGTCCGAGCGCCAGCCGCGCACGGTCGCCGCCGTCAAGGCGGACGGCACGCTCCTCCTCACCGTCTTCGACGGCCGAAGCCCCGCCAGCGCGGGCGTCACGCTGCGGGAAGCGGCGGAAGTCCTGCGCTCCCTGGGAGCACGGGACGCCATCAACCTCGACGGCGGAGGCTCCACCACGATGGTGGTGAACGGACGGCTGCGCAACCGGCCCAGGAGCGCTCAGGGAGCACCGGTCCGGGAACGCGCGGTGGCCGATGCCCTGGCCGTCGTACCGCGCTGACGCACACCTGTGTCACGGCACAGGGCGGGGCGTACGGGGCCTCTCCCGGGCGGACCCACGCCCCGCCAGGAACGGGCCGTACGGAGAGGTCTCCGTACGGCCCGTTCCGGTACTGCCGGCCGGCGGTGTTACGCCGGAACGCTCGCCACACCCGGCGCGAGGAACTTCTTGCCGTTCACCCGCTCCGAGACGCCCTCACGGTCCAGGTACGGCGTGATACCGCCCAGGTGGAAGGGCCAGCCCGCGCCGGTGATCAGGCACAGGTCGATGTCCTGGGCCTCGGCGACGACGCCCTCGTCCAGCATCAGACCGATCTCCTGCGCCACCGCGTCCAGGACCCGGTCGCGGACCTGCTCCTCGGACAGGACGACATCGCCCTGCTTCAGGAGCGCGGCGACCTCCGGGTCCAGCTCCGGCTTTCCGGAGTCGTAGACGTAGAAGCCGCGCTTGCCGGCCTTGACGACCGCCGCGAGGTTCTCGGAGACGGTGAAACGGTCCGGGAAGGCGCGGTTCAGCGTCTCGGAGACATGCAGACCGATGGCCGGGCCGACCAGCTCCAGGAGGACCAGCGGGGACATCGGCAGGCCGAGCGGCTCGATGGCCTTCTCGGCGACCTCGACCGGGGTGCCTTCGTCGATGACGTTCTGGATCTCGCCCATGAAGCGGGTGAGGATGCGGTTGACGACGAACGCCGGGGCGTCCTTCACCAGCACCGCGGTCTTCTTCAGCTTCCGCGCCACACCGAACGCCGTGGCCAGCGAGGCGTCGTCGGTCTGCTCGCCGCGGACGATCTCCAGCAGCGGCAGGATCGCGACCGGGTTGAAGAAGTGGAAGCCGACGACCCGCTCGGGGTGCTTCAGCTTCGACGCCATCTCGGTGACCGAGAGGGACGAGGTGTTGGTGGCGAGGATCGCGTGTGCCGGGGCGACCGCCTCGACCTCGGCGAACACCTGCTGCTTGACGCCGATCTCCTCGAAGACGGCCTCGATGACGAAGTCGGCGTCGGAGAAGCCCTCCGCCTTGTCCAGCACACCGGAGACCAGGGCCTTCAGGCGGTTGGCCTTGTCCTGGTTGATCCGGCCCTTGCCGAGCAGCTTCTCGATCTCGGCGTGGACGTAGCCCACACCCTTGTCGACGCGCTCCTGGTCGATGTCGGTCAGCACGACCGGCACCTCCAGGCGGCGCAGGAACAGCAGCGCCAGCTGCGAGGCCATCAGACCGGCACCGACGACGCCCACCTTGGTGACCGGGCGGGCCAGGTTCTTGTCCGGGGCACCGGCCGGGCGCTTGGCGCGCTTCTGGACCAGGTTGAAGGAGTAGATCCCGGAGCGCAGCTCGCCGCCCATGATCAGGTCCGCGAGGGCCTGGTCCTCGGCATCGAAGCCGGCGCCCAGGTCGCCGTCCTTCGCCGCGGCGATGATCTCCAGCGCGCGGTACGCGGCCGGGGCGGCGCCGTGCACCTTGGAGTCGGCGATGGCCTTGCCCCGTGCGACGGCCTGGTCCCAGGCGTCACCGCGGTCGACCTCGGGACGCTCCACCACGACCGTGCCGTTCAGCACGTTCGCGGTCCAGATCAGCGACTGCTCCAGGAAGTCCGCGCCGTCGAAGAGCGCGTCGGCGATCCCGAGCTCGAAGACCTGCTTGCCCCCCAGCTGGCGGTTCTGGTTCAGCGAGTTCTCGATGATGACCGAGACCGCGCGGTCGGCGCCGATCAGGTTGGGAAGCAGCGCGCAGCCGCCCCAGCCCGGGACCAGGCCGAGGAAGACCTCGGGCAGCGAGAAGGCGGGCAGCGCCTTGGAGACGGTGCGGTACGAGCAGTGCAGACCGACCTCGACACCGCCGCCCATGGCCGCGCCGTTGTAGTACGCGAACGTCGGGACCGCGAGGCCGGACAGGCGGCGGAAGACGTCGTGGCCGCCCTTGCCGATGGCCAGCGCGTCGTCGTGGTTCTTCAGCAGCTCGACGCCCTTGAGGTCGGCGCCGACCGCGAAGATGAACGGCTTGCCGGTGATGCCGACACCGGTGATCGCACCCTCGGCGGCCTCCTTCTCGACCTGGTCGACGGCGGTGTTCAGGTTCGCCAGCGACTGCGGTCCGAAGGTGGTCGGCTTGGTGTGGTCCAGGCCGTTGTCCAGGGTGATGAGGGCGAAGCGGCCCGCACCGGCCGGGAGGTCCAGGTGGCGTACGTGCGCCTGGGTGACGACCTCGTCGGGGAACAGCTCGGCCGCACCCTTCAGAAGCTCAGTGGTGGAGCTCACTTGTTGCCTCCGTCTGCCTTGTCGAAGTGCGGGTTCTCCCAGATGACCGTCGCGCCCATGCCGAAGCCGACGCACATCGTCGTCAGGCCGTAGCGGACCTCCGGCTGCTCCTCGAACTGGCGGGCCAGCTGCGTCATCAGACGCACACCGGAGGAGGCCAGCGGATGACCGTAGGCGATGGCGCCGCCGTACTGGTTGACGCGCGCGTCGTCGTCGGCGATGCCGTAGTGGTCGAGGAACGCGAGCACCTGGACGGCGAACGCCTCGTTGATCTCGAACAGGCCGATGTCGTCGATGGTCAGACCGGCCTTGGCCAGGGCCTTCTCGGTCGACGGGATCGGGCCGTAGCCCATGACCTCCGGCTCGACGCCCGCGAAGGCGTACGAGACGAGGCGCATCTTGACCGGGAGGCCCAGCTCGCGGGCGACGTCCTCGGCGGCGAGCAGCGAGGCGGTGGCGCCGTCGTTGAGACCGGCGGCGTTACCGGCGGTGACCCGGCCGTGGGCACGGAACGGGGTCTTCAGCCCGGCGAGCGACTCCAGGGTCGTACCCGGGCGCATCGGCTCGTCGGCGGTGACCAGGCCCCAGCCGGTCTCGCCGGCCGAGCCCGCGGCGGAACCGCTGTCGGCCGCAGCGGTGCGGCGCACCGAGATCGGCACCAGGTCCTGCTGGATCTTGCCGTCGGCGTACGCCTTGGCGGCCTTCTCCTGCGAGCGGACCGCGTACTCGTCGGCGCGGAGCTTGGTGATCTGCGGGTACCGGTCGTGCAGGTTCTCCGCGGTCATACCCATGAACAGGGCGGACTCGTCGACCAGCTTCTCCGACACGAAGCGCGGGTTCGGGTCGACGCCCTCACCCATCGGGTGGCGGCCCATGTGCTCGACACCACCGGCGACGACGACGTCGTATGCGCCGAAGGCGATGGAGCCGGCCGTCGAGGTGACGGCGGTCAGGGCGCCCGCGCACATGCGGTCGATGGAGTAGCCGGGGACGGACTGCGGCAGCCCGGCCAGGATTCCGGCGGTACGGCCCAGCGTCAGGCCCTGGTCGCCGATCTGCGTGGTCGCGGCGATGGCGACCTCGTCGATCCGCGCGGGGTCCAGGTCCGGGTTGCGGCGCAGCAGCTCCCGGATGGCCTTCACGACGAGATCGTCGGCGCGGGTCTCGTGGTAGATGCCCTTCGGGCCCGCTTTGCCGAACGGGGTACGGACGCCGTCGACGAAGACGACGTCCCGGATGGTACGAGGCACGGTGGCTCTCCTCCAGGGTGCGGGATGGCACTGCTGCGCGGCACGCCCCGAAGCGCGCCGCCCCCATCATGCTACTTGCGGGTAACCAGACTGCCCACCCCCCACGGCGGGAGCGGCGAAGGTCACATGCGGGCGGGCCGGGCGCGCGGGCCCCTCCGCCCCGGACCGCGGCGCAGGTGCGTGGGGACCGGGCCCGAAAACGCCGATCGCCGGACAGGCTGAAATCAGCCCGTCCGGCGATCGGGAACACCACCCGGCCACCGGCCGCACAACCTGGCGCGATTACGCCCCCGGCCAAGGGCCTCAGGCCGCCGGCGTCAGCGCGCGGAACAGCAGTGGCGCCACCTGCTCGATCTGCCAGCGCCGCGCCCCGTACCCGGCGAGCGCGGTCTCCACCGCGTCCGGGGTCACATTCCTGGGCGGCTCCCAGCAGACCCGGCGCACCGTGTCCGGGGTGATCAGGTTCTCCTGCGGCATGTGCAGCCGCTCTGCCAGCTCCGACACCGCGGCGCGGGCGGCCGAGAGCCGGGCTGCCGCAGCGGGGTCCTTGTCCGCCCAGGCACGGGGCGGCGGCGGACCGGCGAGGGTCTGGCCGGGCTGGGGGAGTTCTGCGTCCGGCAGCGCCTTGGCCCGGTCGACGGCCGCCTGCCACTGCTCGAGCTGGCGACGCCCCATCCGGTGGCCGAACCCGGGCAGCGCGGTCAGCGCCTGGACGTTCGGCGGGAGCGCGAGCGCCGCCTCGACGATCGCGGCGTCGCCCAGCACCTTGCCCG
This sequence comes from Streptomyces gelaticus, assembly GCF_014649535.1. Taxonomy (GTDB): domain Bacteria; phylum Actinomycetota; class Actinomycetes; order Streptomycetales; family Streptomycetaceae; genus Streptomyces; species Streptomyces gelaticus. The sequence goes on along the minus strand of NZ_BMTF01000007.1, from coordinate 311,327 downwards.
GCGAGATGTCACGGCGTCGCGCGACCTGGTCACGTGCCGTCCACAGCTCCCGTACCACCGCCATCTGGCGGCGGCGGCGGACCTTGTGCATGCCCGACGTGCGGCGCCACGGGTCCTTGCGCGGGGGAGCGGGCGGGGCCGAGGCGATCGCGTCGAACTCCTCGCGGGCCCACTCCAGCTTGCCCTGCCGGTCGAGCTCGTCCTCCAGGGAGTTGCGCAGGTCGATCAGCAGCTCGACGTCGAGCGCCGCGTAGCGCAGCCAGGGGTCGGGCAGCGGGCGGGTGGACCAGTCGACGGCGGAGTGGCCCTTCTCCAGTGAGTATCCGAGCACGTTCTCGACCATGGCTCCCAGGCCGACGCGCGGGAAGCCGGCCAGCCGCCCGGCCAGCTCGGTGTCGAAGAGCCCGGTGGGAGTCATCCCTATTTCGCGCAGACAGGGCAGGTCCTGGGTGGCGGCGTGCAGAATCCACTCGCTGCCGGTCAGGACCTCGCCGAGGCCCGACAGGTCGGGGCAGCCGACGGGGTCGATCAGTGCGCTGCCCGCGCCGTCGCGGCGCAGCTGCACGAGGTAGGCCCGCTGGCCGTAGCGGTAACCGGAGGCCCTCTCGGCGTCGACGGCCACCGGGCCGGAGCCGGCCGCGAAGGCGGCGATCACCCGGGCGAGGGCCTCCTCGGACGCCACCACCGGGGGAATGCCCTCGCGAGGTTCGAGCAAGGGGATCGGCGCCGGGGCGACGTCGTCCGGGGGGGCGCCCCCGGTGGTTCGCAGTGAAGTGTCTGCTGCGGTCTCTTGGGCGTCGGTCACGTGTCAAGGGTATCCGTGTATGCACGGCGCCCGTCGACGGAACGTTCCGCCGACGGGCGCCGATGAATGCAAACCGGCCGGTCCGTGCCTGCGCGGGCCGGCCGGAGCGCGGGGTCAGTGGATGATTCCCGTGCGCAGGGCGACGGCCACCATTCCCGCGCGGTCTCCGGTGCCGAGCTTGCGGGCGATGCGGGCGAGATGGCTCTTGACGGTCAGGGCGGACAGGCCCATGGAGACACCGATGGCCTTGTTGGACTGGCCCTCGGCCACCAGCCGGAGGACCTCGACCTCGCGGCCGGACAGTTCGCGGTAGCCGCCCGGGTGGCTCGGGGTGCCGGGGGGCCGACGGTGCATACGGGCGGCGTTGGCGCCGATGGGGGCGACGCCGGGACGGGTGGGGTGGCCGATATTGGTACGTGTGCCGGTGACGACGTACCCCTTCACTCCGCCCGCGAGGGCGTTGCGTACGGCGCCGATGTCATCGGCGGCGGAAAGGGCGAGGCCGTTCGGCCAGCCGGCTGCTCGGGTCTCGGACAACAGGGTCAGCCCGGAACCGTCGGGCAGGTGGACGTCGGCTACGCAGATGTCGCGCGGATTGCCGACGCGGGGACGAGCCTCCGCGATGGACGACGCCTCGATGACGTCACGTACTCCGAGGGCCCACAGATGGCGGGTGACGGTGGAACGGACGCGCGGGTCGGCCACGACGACCATGGCCGTCGGCTTGTTCGGGCGGTAGGCGACCAGGCTTGCGGGCTGCTCTAGGAGAACGGACACCAGGCCTCCTGGGGAGTGGCGGGACGGGCCGGCTCGGGGATGAAGCCGGGGCGAACCGTGCTTGAAGGGTCATTGACCTCTTCGGCAGCCGAACCGTGCTCCTTTAGGGGAAGATCACGATTTCGTGAGTAACAATTCGGGCAAATCGGACATGTGATCGATTGTACGAAAAGAACGCCGGTGACTGGGCGACGAATGTGACGCACAGTTACCGGCGGGGGAAGGTTTCGGCCAGAAATGAAGTTCGGCGAAGAAGTCAGGGAGAAAGGTCAGCAGACCTGCGGGCCGCGCCGCTGGGGGAGGTTCACCACCGCCGCGTCGACGGGGCCCGACGGCGGCAGCCCGGCGATCTGGCACAGCAGATCGCCCCACGCCATGAGGTGCGCCCCCGTGTCCGGCACTCCGCCGCGGCCCTCGCGCGGTGTCCAGGACGCCCGGATCTCGATCTGGGTCGCCGGACGTCTGGAGCCCAGCGCGCCGAAGTAGTGCGACCCCGCCCGGGTCACCGTGCCGCCCGCCTCCCCGTACGACAGGCCGCGGGCCTCCAGCGCGCCGGTCAGCCAGGACCAGCACACCTCCGGCAGCAGCGGATCGGAGGCCATCTCAGGCTCCAGCTCGGCCCGCACCAACGTCACCAGGCGGAAGGTGCCCTGCCAGGCGTCGTGCCCGGCCGGGTCGTGGAGCAGCACGAGGCGGCCGTCGGCGAGATCGTCCTCGCCGTCGGCGACCGCGGCCTCCAGGGCGTACGCGTACGGAGCGAGCCGCTTGGGCGGCCGCGTCGGCTCCACCTCCAGCTCGGGGCGGAGCCGCGCCGCATGCAACGCGTCCACCGCCGACCGGAATGCGGGCGGGACGGAAGCACCCTCCTCGCTGTCCTTGCTGTCAGCGCCATCTGTTTGATCGGAGAACTGTCCCTGAGCCGGAGCCATGCGGGGAAGAGTAGGCGGAACCGGCGCTTCGCGCAGGGAGGGACACCCGGGCGGGCCCGGGTGCATACGGCTTCGTGCGAAGATTCCTGGTGTGAGTGCCAACGATCGCCCCATGGGCCAGCAGACGAAGACCTCCGCCACCCATGAGTCGGCGTTCCTGAAGGCGTGCCGCCGCGAGCCCGTGCCGCACACGCCGGTCTGGTTCATGCGCCAGGCCGGGCGCTCACTGCCGGAGTACCTGAAGGTGCGCGAAGGCATCCCGATGCTCGACTCCTGCATGATGCCGGAGCTGGTCGCGGAGATCACGATGCAGCCGGTCCGCCGGCACAAGGTCGACGCCGCGATCTACTTCAGCGACATCGTCGTACCGCTCAAGGCCATCGGGATCGACCTCGACATCAAGCCCGGCGTCGGCCCGGTCATCGCCGACCCCATCCGCACCCGCGCCGACCTGGCCCGGCTGCGCGACCTCACGCCCGAGGACGTCGGCTACGTCACCGAGGCCATCGGCCTGCTCACCGCCGAGCTGGGCGCCACCCCCCTGATCGGTTTCGCCGGGGCGCCCTTCACCCTCGCCAGCTACCTCGTGGAGGGCGGCCCGTCCCGCAACCACGAGCACACCAAGGCCCTGATGTACGGCGACCCGCAGCTCTGGGCGGATCTGCTGGACCGGCTCGCCGAGATCACCGGCGCCTTCCTCAAGGTGCAGATCGAGGCGGGCGCCTCGGCCGTCCAGCTCTTCGACTCGTGGGTGGGCGCGCTGGCCCCCGCCGACTACCGGCGCTCGGTGCTGCCGGCCTCGGCGAAGGTCTTCGAGGCCGTCGCCCCCTACGGCGTCCCGCGCATCCACTTCGGCGTCGGCACCGGTGAACTTCTCGGCCCGATGGGCGAGGCCGGTGCGGATGTCGTCGGCGTCGACTGGCGCGTCCCGCTGGACGAGGCCGCGCGCCGGGTCGGGCCCGGCAAGGCCCTCCAGGGCAACCTCGACCCCGCGGTGCTGTTCGCGCCCACGGCGACGGTGGAGGAGAAGACCCAGGAGGTGCTGGACGCGGCCGCCGGCCTCGAAGGCCATGTCTTCAACCTGGGGCACGGCGTGATGCCGACGATGGACCCGGACGCGCTGACCCGGCTCGTCGAGTACGTGCACACCAGCACCGAACGCTGAGCCGCCGGGGCCGGGCACCGGCACTCCGGGCCTGCCGGACGGCCTTCGGCCGGGCGGTCGAGGGCCGTCCGCCGGGCGTTCAGCCGGTGCCCGCCCGGCGCACCGCGGCCACCGCCTTGCGGGCCGCGACCAGGACGGGGTCCCAGACGGGGGAGAACGGCGGGGCGTAGCCCAGATCCAGGGCGGTCATCTGCTCCACCGTCATCCCGGCCGTGAGCGCCACGGCCGCGATGTCCACACGCTTGGCCGCGCCCTCCCGGCCCACGATCTGCACCCCGAGCAGCCGGCCCGTGCGGTACTCCGCGAGCATCTTCACCGTCATGGGCCGCGCCCCCGGGTAGTAGCCCGCCCGGCCCGTCGACTCGATCGTCGCCGTGACGAACCGAAGGCCCACCGCGCGGGCGTCCTTCTCGCGCAGCCCGGTGCGGGCGATCTCCAGGTCGCACACCTTGCTCACCGCCGTGCCGACCACCCCCGGGAACGTCCCGTAGCCGCCGCCGGCATTGGACCCGATGATCTGGCCGTGCTTGTTGGCGTGGGTACCCAGCGCGATGTGGCGGGTGCGGCCCGCCACCAGGTCCAGGACCTCCACGCAGTCGCCGCCCGCCCAGATGTTGTCGTGCCCGACGACCCGCATCGACAGATCGGTCAGCAGGCCGCCGTGCGGGCCCAGCGAGAGGCCGGCGGCACGCGCCAGCGTCGTCTCCGGCTCCACCCCGATGCCGAGCACCACCACGTCCGCCGGGTAGGAGGCGTCGCCCGTGGTGACCGCGCGGACCCGGCCGTCCGGGCCGGTGCGGATCGCGGTGACCTCGGCCCGGTTGACCGTGGTGATGCCCAGCCCGTCCATCGCCTCGTGCACCAGCCGCCCCATGTCGGGGTCGAGCGTGGCCATCGGCTGCTCGCCGCGGTTGAGCACGGTCACGTCGAAGCCGTGCTTCAGCATCGCCTCCGCCATCTCCACACCGATGTAGCCCGCCCCGATGACGACCGCCCGCCTGCTGCCGGGCGCCCGGTCCAGCGACTCCAGCAGCGCCCGGCCGTCGTCCAGCGTCTGCACCCCGTGCACCCCGGGCGCGTCCGTGCCGGGCAGCACCGGGCGCACCGGCCGGGCCCCGGTGGCGATCACCAGCTTGTCGAAGCCCGTCCAGTACGCCTCGCCGGTGCCCAGGTCCACCGCCCGCACCCGCTGCCCGGCGACATCGATCTCCGTGACCTCGGTGCGCATCCTGAGGTCGATGCCGCGGGCCCGGTGCTCCTCGGGCGTACGGGCGACGAGAGCGTCCCGCTCCGCGACGTCGCCGCCGACCCAGTACGGGATGCCGCAGGCGGAGTACGAGGTGAAGTGGGACCGCTCGAAGGCGACGATCTCCAGCTCGCCGGGGCCCTTGAGCCTGCGGGCCTGGGACGCGGCGGACATGCCCGCCGCGTCACCGCCGATGACCACCAGTCGCTCCGCCGTCATGCCTGGTCCCTTCGACACCGAGTCCGAAGGGACCACGCTACGACGCCGGGGGAGCGGGCGAGGACCCGGCGGCCCCGGCCGTCCGCGACTTGCCGCGTCCGGGCAGCCGACGGCGCAGCAGCCGCCACAGCAGCACGAGCGCGGCGAGCGCGGCGAGGAACGGGGCCGCGGCGCCCGCCGCCATCGCGAGCCACAGCAGCATCGTCACGAAGGCGTGCCAGCCGCCGCCGAGCGCGTCCAGGAAGCCGGGGTCGTCGTCGCCGTCCTTCACCACCGTCTCCGGCTCCGAGAGGTCGAGGGTGACCGTGGCGAGCGACGTGCGGTCCTTCAGCGACGCCTGCTGGGCGAGCAGCGACTCCAAGGTCGCCTGACGGCTGCTCAGTTCGCCCTCCAGCGTGACCACGTCGCTGAGCTTCCCGGCCTGCTCCATCAGCTTCCGTACGCGCGCCACACTCGCCCGCTGGGTGGCGATCCGGCTCTCCACGTCGACCACCTGGTCGGTGACGTCCTTCGCCGACGAGGTGCGCGACAGCAGCTTTCCGGTGCCCGCGAGTTCCTTGAGCACCGCGTCGTACTCGCCCTGCGGAACGCGCAGCACGAGATGTGACATGTCATGCGTGTCGTCGACCCGCTCGGTCTCCTCGCTCGCCACCAGACCGCCCGAACTCTCCGCGACCGAACGGGCGACCGCGGCCGCCTTCGGCACGTTCGTCACCTCCACCGAGAGCGTGGCGGTACGGATGACATGGATGCCCGAGGGCAGGGCGTCGGACTTCTTCTTCTGCGAAGGCGCACCGCCCGCCCCCTGCTCCGCCTTCCCCGACGCCGCGTCGGCGGCACCCTGCTCGGCCGCGCCGATCGCCCTCTTGCTGTCACCGGAACTCGCGTCGCTCGCACTGTCCGACGCGCCGCAGCCGCTCAGCGCGAGGAGGCCGGCCACCAGGCCGGCCGCAAGAAGCGTGCGCGGACGACGGACGGACGAACGGCCGGGATACCGGTAGGTCTGCATGACTGCCCCCCAAGGCGGGTCGTTGACGATGCCGGTTCGACGTACCGGCCCCGGGTGCGGGTTGCCGAATGACGGTTTCGAAGCAGTCACGTTCGGGACTCGGAAAGGGTTTGAGAGAGTGGGGGCATGCAGCGTTCACACAACCGCGCGGTCCCGGGCACCGGACATGTCGTCGTCATCGGCGGAGGCATCGCCGGTCTCGCCGCCGCCCACCGGCTCCTGGGTGCCGGACTGCGCGTCACCCTGCTCGAAGCCACCGAGCGCCTCGGCGGCAAGCTCATGACCGGTGAGATCGCCGGGACCCAGGTCGACCTGGGCGCCGAGTCGGTGCTCGCCCGGCGCCCGGAGGCGGTGGCTCTGGCACGCGACGTCGGGCTCGGCGACCGGCTCCAGCCACCCGCCACGGCCGCCGCGTCGGTCTGGACGCGCGACGCCCTGCGGCCCATGCCCAAGGGCCATGTGATGGGAGTGCCCGGCGACCCGGCGGCGCTCGGCGAACTGCTCTCCCCGGAGGGTCTCGCCCGCATCGCGCAGGAGCGCGACCTCACCCCGACCCCGGTCGGCGACGACGTCGCCGTCGGCGCGTACGTCGCCGACCGCCTGGGCCGCGAGGTCGTCGACCGGCTCGTGGAGCCGCTGCTCGGCGGGGTGTACGCGGGCGACGCCTACCGGATCTCGATGCGCGCCGCCGTACCGCAGCTCTTCGAGGCGGCCCGGGAGGGCGGCTCGCTGCTCGACGGGGTCCGGCGCATCCAAGAGCGGGCCGCGGCCCGGCAGCAGACCGGACCGGTCTTCCAGGGCATCGACGGCGGCATCGGCACCCTGCCCGGCGCGGTCGCCGACGCCGTACGCGCGGCGGGCGGGGAGATCCTGACCGCCACCCCGGTCCTCGGCCTGACCCGTACCGCCGAAGGCTGGGACATCCGCACGGAGGGCCGGGTGATCGCCGTCGACGGCATCGTGCTCGCCGCCCCGGCCTGGTCCGCCTCCACCCTGCTCGCCGCCGAGTCCCCCGTGGCCTCCGCCGAGCTCGCCGGTGTCGAGTACGCGTCGATGGCGCTCGTCACCATGGCCTTCCGCCGCTCCGACGTCGCCACCACGACCGCACTCGAAGGCCGCTCCGGCTTCCTCGTCCCCCCGGTCGACGGCCGCACCATCAAGGCGTCCACCTTCTCCTCCCACAAGTGGAACTGGGTCGCCGATGCCGCCCCGGACCTCTTCGTGCTGCGCACCTCCGTCGGCCGCTACGGCGAGGAGGATCACATCCACCGCGAGGACCACGAGCTCGTCGATGTGTCGCTGAGCGACCTCGCCGAGGCGACCGGACTGGCCGCGAAGCCCGTGGACACCGAGGTCACCCGGTGGACGGGCGGACTGCCGCAGTACCCCGTGGGCCACCTCTCCCGGGTCGCCAGGATCCGCGACGAGGTCGCCAAGCTGCCCGCACTGCGGGTCTGCGGAGCGGTCTACGACGGCGTCGGCATCCCGGCGTGCATCGCGAGCGCCCACCGCGCCGCGGACGAAATCGCGGCCGAGCTCGGTGGCGGCTTCGGGGAAGAGATCATCGCCACGTCGACCCTGGTTACGGGCACACGGAGCGAGGCGGGACAATAGCCGTATGAGTGCGCCTGAGACTGTGAAATCGAGCAAGGGTCCCAACGCGGGTAAGAAGGCCAAGGACCTCAACGAGGTCATCCGCTACACGCTGTGGTCCGTCTTCAAACTGCGTGACGTCCTGCCCGCGGACCGGACCGGTTGTGCCGACGAGGTCCAGGAGCTGTTCGACCAGCTCGCGGCCAAGGACATCACCGTCCGCGGTACCTACGACCTCTCCGGCCTGCGTGCCGACGCCGACATCATGATCTGGTGGCACGCCGAGACGGCGGACGAGCTCCAGGAGGCGTACAACCTCTTCCGGCGCACCAGGCTCGGCCTGGCGCTGGAACCGGTCTGGTCGAACATGGCCCTGCACCGCCCCGCCGAGTTCAACAAGTCGCACATCCCGGCGTTCCTGGCCGACGAGACGCCGCGCAACTACATCAGCGTGTACCCCTTCGTGCGCTCCTACGACTGGTACCTGCTGCCCGACGAGGACCGCCGCCGCATGCTCGCGGACCACGGCAAGATGGCCCGCGGCTACCCCGACGTCCGGGCCAACACCGTCGCCTCCTTCTCGCTCGGCGACTACGAGTGGATCCTCGCCTTCGAGGCCGACGAGCTCCACCGCATCGTCGACCTGATGCGTCACCTGCGGGCCTCCGAGGCGCGGATGCACGTCCGCGAAGAGGTCCCGTTCTACACGGGGCGCAGGAAGTCGGTTGCAGACCTGGTGGCCGGGCTCGCGTAGCGAGCGGGCTCCGACCACCCCAACCCGGAAGATCAGACGGCGGGCACCGGCGCTCTCGCGCTGCCCGTCGTTCCAGCGACACCGGGTTCGGCTCCGGGTGCGGCGCGCGTTCCGCGCGCCGCACCGGCGTCATCCGCACCACCCCGTGACGGACCGGCGGCAGCTACCGCAGCGGTCCGCCCGCCCCGCCGCCGAGTACGGCCCGCAGCGCCGGATCGGCCACGGCGCCCACCCCCCGTACCGCGAGCGCCGCCAGGACATCGCGGCCCGCCCCCGCGGCCGGCACCCCGTTCGCGGCCGGCAGCCGCTGACCGGCCGATGAGGTCCACGAGCCGCAGGGACGGATCTCCATCCGGGCGATGGCCGGACAGCCGACGGTCGGCGCGAACGGCAGCCCGAACCGGACGAGCAGCGACATCACCGCGTCGCCGGGCCCGTGTTCCTGACCGGGCATCAGCAGCACGGCCGCGCCCATCGCGACCATCAGCGCAAACGCGCCCCGCACCGCGCGCACCGCGCCGACGACCTCCCCCGGTCCGCCGGGCAGGCCCTAACCGCCACAACCGGACCCGCCGCCGCAGCTGCTGCCGGAGGAGCAACTGGACCCGCTGCTGCCGCCACAGCCCGAGCCGGACCCCGATCCGCAGCTCGAGCCGGAGCTGCACCCGCCACCGTCTCCGCCGCTGCCCCCGTCGCCGGAGCTCCCGCAACTGCCGTGCCCGGGGCTCGTACCGGCGCACCACACCACCGGAGCGAGGAGCAGGGCGGAGGAGGTGCCCGTGGTCGACGCCGCGTGCGTGTGCCGGCCCGCCGCCCGCCCGCCCGGCTGTATCCGGGCCGCCGCGATCAGCTGGGCCTGGAGATCGGGGTCGGGGAGGGCCCGCAGGCCCTGCGTGGCGACGAGATGGGCCGGTTGCGGGTTGCCGGCCCGGGCGGAGCGGTACTCCTCGGCGGCCCGCCGCCCCGGCCTGGTGACGCGGCCCCGGGCGATGCCGGCGCAGATGAAGCCGGTGAGGAAGCCGGGGATCAGGACCGGGAGCACCTTGAAGACGAACGGCACGGGGGAGTCCGCGGACAGTTCGTCGGACACCGACTGCGCGGCGGTCGCCACGACGGTGAGCGGCACGGCCAGTACGCAGACCAGCCCCTGGGCGATGCCCCAGCGGCGCCAGGTCCGGCCGGCGGCGGGCGCGGCCAGCAGACCGCGGGCCGCGAGTCCGTCGCCGATCTCCTGCACCGCCGGGTGCCGCATCACCGCCTCGCGCAGGGTGTGCAGCGCGCCGCTGGGGGCCGCGGCGTGCTCCTGGAGCACCGCCCGCTCCACCGGGTCACGGGCGTCGGCCCGCTGGACGGCGACGATTCCGGGACCGCCGACCGAGAGCCGTCCGTCCGCCTGCATCGCGGCGAGCGCGGTGTCCACGACCCTGCCCGGACCGCCGTTGAGGAAGGCGGCTTCGTAGAGGTCATGGACCGAGCCGCCGGAGCCGCCACGGGCCCGCGCCAGCCCCGTGATCAGCAGGATGGAGGAGACCACGACGCCGAGATCCACCAGCAGTGCGACAGTGTTCATGGCGGTCACCTTCCTGTCAGGGCCGCGCGGGCCGCTCGTACCAACCGGGTGGTGCGGCGCGGCGGGCGTGCTCCGGCCCGGTCCTGCCACCAGTGGGTGAGCCGACGCCGGGCGGCGTCGTCGGCGGGCCGGCCCGCGATCAGCAGGTCCTCGGCGAAGTCCAGTGCGTCGCGCCGGTATCCGGCGGACATGGGGCGGGTCGCGGCGTACGCGAGGAAGGCGTCCCGGTAGCCGGTGCCCAGGATCTCCGGCAGCTCGGGCGCCACCTTGGCGACGACCCCGGCCCGCTTGGCGGCCAGGGCGCGGCTCTGGACCCCGAGGCGGCGCCGGTCGAAGCCCTGCGGGGCGGGGCCGCCGGCGACCAGGGCGGAGAGCAGCGCGGTCTGGGCGGCCGCGAGCCGGTCGCGCGTGGCGTCCGCGGGTTCCGATCCGCCGGTCCGTGCTGCCGGACGGCCACCCGGCGCGGGCCGCGCCGGGCACGCCGCGGCCCGGTCCAAGGTGGCGCGGATCGTGTCCAGTTCGCCCGCCAGCTCCCCGGCGGGTGGGAAGTCGTCGTCCCGTTCCAGGAGCACGCCGGGCGGGTCGACCCGCGAGCGGAGTTCGGCGAGCACGTCGAGGACGGGGGCGGTGACCGGGTGGGCGTGGGTGTCGTGCCAGACGCCGTCCTTCTCGACGCCGCCCGCCACATGGACGTACGCGATGGCCTCCACCGGCAGCTCGTCGAGCGCGGTGGCCGGGTCCTCGCCCCGGTTGACGTGGTTGGTGTGCAGGTTGGCGACATCGATCAGCAGCCGGACTCCGGTGCGCTCGACCAGCTCCGCCAGGAACTGTCCCTCCGTCAGTTCCTCGCCGGGCCAGGAGATCAGCGTCGCGATGTTCTCCAGGGCCAGCGGCACCGGCAGTGACTCCTGCGCGATGCGTACGTTCTCGCTGAGCACGGCCAGCGCGTCCCGGGTCCGCGGCACGGGCAGCAGATGGCCCGCCTCCAGCCCCGGCGATGCGGTGCGCGGCCCCCCGGCCCGTACGAACGCGATGTGCTCGGTCACCAGCGGCGCGGAGAGCAGTTCGGCACGGGCGGCGAGATCCGTGAGCCGCCCCGGGTCGGGGCGGTCGGCCCCGCCGAGGCCCAGCGAGACGCCGTGCGGCACGACCGTGACCCCGCGCTCCCTGAGCCGGGCCAGCGAATCGGGCAGATGACCGGTGCAGATGTTCTCCGCCACCGCCTCCACCCAGTCGATCCCCGGCAGGGCCTCGACGGCCTCCGAGATCTCCGGCCGCCAGCCGATACCGATTCCCAGCCTCATGCCGTCCCCCTCCTCCACTCCGTGCAGGGCTCATGGCCCCGGAGGGCGGTGCCGAATCCGAACAGGAGGACGTTCAGAGCTTGATTTGAGGTTCCCGGTCGCAGGAGGTCGGGGCGGGGGCGGTCTTCGGGACCGCACCCCCGGGGCGGGACGCAGCCGCCCCGCCCGTGCTCAGCCGCGTCGCAGCGCGGGGTGGTCGGCGACCACTGTGCACGAGCCGGGTGCGATCTCGGTGAACCCGGCGTCACGCACCACCGGGAGCCCGCTCCCCGTGAGTTCCCGCCAGCGGTCCACCTCCGCGGTGGCCACCGAGAGCGGGAAGCCCGCCTCGCGCCACGCCTTGCGCTCCGTCTCCGACAGCTCCCACCAGGCGAGCTGCGCACCGTGCCCGGCCTGCGCCATCGTCTTGCCCGCCGACATGTCCAGCTCCGGGTTGAGCCACAGCACCGGAGCCGAGGGATCGGGCGCGGCCGGCGGCTCGGGGTCGTCCAGATCCGTCCCCGACACCTGGAGCTTCGCCAGCTCCTTCGGCCAGCCGTCCAGCGGCACCGGAGGGAAGACCCGCACCTCGGCGCTCTCGCCCGTGACCGTGATGCCCGGCAGCGCGGACGCCTTGCGCCACTCCGCGCCGCGCGCCCGCCGCACGACCTTGCGGATCCGTGCGTCCTGCCAGTCGCGCATCGCCCGCGCCCACTCGCCCTCGCCGTCCGAGCGCTCGTCGGAGAGCATCACGAGCACGGCGCGGGCGGCGGTCCGCAGGGCGTCGGTACGGGCCGGGGGAGCGGTCTTCTCGATGTGCACGACCAGCGGCAGCACGTACTGCGGCGCCTCGTCGCGGCTCGTCGGCTCAGGCCTGAACGGGCTGTCCGCCGCGGGCGAGTGGGGCGTGGCCGGGGATCCGGACGGGGATACGGAGGTGTCATCGCTGCTCACCCGTCCAGTCTGCCAGCCGCCCGGAAGACGATTCTTGGCGGAATGAACCGCTCCGGGTGAGGATGCACCGCATGAAGAGCGATCTCTTTTCCAGTGAGAACATGGCCCAGCAGGCGACGGTCCCCGGAATGACCCTGCAGAACGCCAAATCCATCAAGTACGCCGTCAACGGCGAGATGCACGCCCGTCAGGGTTCGATGATCGCCTTCCGTGGCGATCTCCAGTTCGAGCGCAAGGGCCAGGGCATAGGCGGCATGCTCAAGCGCGCCGTCACCGGCGAGGGGCTGCCGCTGATGGCGGTCCGCGGCCAGGGCGAGGCGTGGTTCGCGCACGAGGCCGCCAACTGCTTCATCGTGGACATGGAGCACGGTGACGTCCTCACGATCAACGGCCGCAACGTGCTCTGCTTCGACGCCACGCTCTCGTACGAGATCAAGACCGTGAAGGGCGCCGGGATGACCGGTGGCGGGCTCTTCAACAGCGTCTTCACCGGGTACGGCAAGCTCGGCCTGATGTGTGAGGGCCACCCCATCGTGATTCCCGTCGCGCCCCATCAGCCGGTCTTTGTCGACACGGACGCGGTCGTCGGCTGGAGCGCCAACCTGACCACCTCGCTGCACCGCTCGCAGAGCTTCGGCTCCATGATCCGCGGCGGGTCCGGGGAGGCCGTCCAGCTGCGGCTGGACGGCGAGGGCTTCGTGATCATACGACCCAGCGAGGCCAAGCCCGAGAAGGCGACGGCCAACTGAAGCTGAGAGGCGTGGGCCGGCGGTACGGCCTCGGCGGACCCTGGGTGCTGCGCGGGGTCGACATCGACCTGCCCGCGCACACCCTGATCCGGATCGAGGGCGCCAACGGCACCGGGAAGTCGACCCTGTTGAGGCTGCTCGCCGGCATCGACTCCCCGACACAGGGCCGAATCACCGGCCAAAGGCCGCGCACGGCCTACGTCCCCGAGCGCTTCTCGGCCGCGTTGCCGTTCACCGCGGCCGGGTATCTCGTCCACCTCGGCCGCATCCACGGCCTGCGCACCCCCGAGGCGGCGGACCGCGCGCAGTCGTGGCTCGCCCGCTTCGGGGCCGCGGACCATGCCCGTACCCCGCTGCCCGAACTCTCCAAGGGCACCAGCCAGAAGGTCGCCGTCGCCCAGGCGTTCCTCGCCGAGCCGGAGCTGCTGATCCTGGACGAGGCCTGGACCGGGCTCGACACGGCGGCCCGCGACGAGCTCGACCGGGCCGTGGCCGAACGGGTCGCGGCCGGCGCCACCGTCGTCTTCGTCGACCACGACCCGCGCAGGCTCGCCGAGTCGGTCGACACCGTGTTCCGGATCGAGCGGAACGGCCTCCGCACCGCGTCCGGGGCGCGGACCGCACAGACGGGCCCGCGGGTACGGATCGAGGCCGAGGGCCCGCCCGGCGCCGCGCTCCCCGCCGGACTGCCGGGCGCGCCGGAGCACACGCCCACGGCCGACGGGGGCGTCCGGTTCACCGTCGCGGCCACGCACTCCGACGCGCTGCTGTGTGCCCTGCTCACCGCCCGGCCGCCCTGGCACATCCGGCAACTGGCCGCCGCCCCCGGCCCCGTGCAGGACCCGGCGGCCGACGGGCCCGCGCACCGCACCCCGACCCCCGAGGCACCATGAACGCCCTCCTGCGTTACCAGACCGCCCTGTTGGTGCGCTCCCAGCGCTGGCTCGCCCCGGTCCTGCTGTACGCGGCCTTCGTCGGCGTCGGCGTGCAGTGGGGTCAGCCCGTTCTCGACTCGCTCGGCTACGCCGCCGCCGGGCTGCTGCCCGTCACCGCCTGGCTCGTACAGCTTTGTGTCAACCAGGAGCCGCCCGCGGCCCGGGCCGTCATCGCCGCGGCGGCGGGATCGCCGAGGGCGCATCTGGCCGCGCTGCTCGCCGGGACCGGCTGTGCCGGGCTGCTGGGCGTGGCCGCCACCGCGGTCGTGCTGCTGATCAGCAGGCCGGCCGGCACCGACGGCGCCGTCCGGGTGGCGCTGCTGCCCGCCGGGACCGCCGGGCTGCTCGCCGCCGCCTGCTGTGTGCTGCTGGGAGCCGCGGTCGGCGCGCTCTGCACCCGGCCGTTGCTGCACCGGCGGGGCTGGTCCCTGGCCGCCACCGTGTTCGCCTCGCTGCTGGCCCTGGTGACCGGCGGTTCGCCCGCGAACACCGCTGTGACGGGCCTGGTCACCGGGTCGCGGACGGGCACGGTGCACCTGCCCGTCCTGCCGTTCGCCGTTGCCGTCGTGCTCGCCGCCGCGGCGGCAGCGCTCGCCTGCAGGCCGGCCTTCCTGCGCGGCTGAACTACGAGGTGCCCGCCGTGCGGATCAGGTCGGAGACCTTCACGAAGCGGTACCCGTGCCTGCGCAGTTCGGGGACCACCTGGCGTACCGCCTCGTCGGTGACCGGTGCTGCGCTGCGGGTGCAGTGCATGACGACCGGTGAGCCCGGTCTCACCCCTTCCAGTTCCTGCGCGGTCACCGCGTCCGCGTCCGTCGCGAAGGCGTCGCCGCTGATGACGTCCCACTGCACCGCCGTCACCTTCTCGGGCGCGAGCGCGCGCAGCGACGCATCGTCGTAGCAGCCGGGGAAGCGGAAGCAGAGCACCGTATTGCGCACCCCGGCCTTCCGGAACGAGGCGAAGGCCCGCCCGGCATCGGCGCGCATACCGTCCTTCGCCAAGGCCGGCAGCCCGTAGCAGGGGGACGTGAAGGCGTAATGGCTGTACGAGTGGTTGGCGACCTCGAACAGGGGGTCGGTGGGCCAATGCCCGCCGGTACGCGGGCCGTTCGGGCGTGCCGGGGGGTGGACAACGACGGTCCGCCCCCCGGCGCCTCAGCGCGTCAGCGCCACGGCCCCGTCACCGCGAACGTCGTCCCCGGTGTGTAGCAGTTCACGTACATCGTCGCGCCGTCCGGAGCGAACGTGACCCCGGCGAACTCTCCCCACTCGGGTTCCTGCGGCGTCCCGATGTTCTGCCGGCCCCGCGCCATCGCGTAGACCTCACCGCCCCGCGTCAGGCCGAACACATGCTGCGCACCGTCGCCGTCCTCGCACACCATCAGCCCGCCGTCGGCGGCGAGGCAGATGTTGTCCGGGGACTCGCCCGGCAGTTGCACGTCCGTGCCGGGGCCGAAGACGATCACGAGCGTGAGACGGCGCCGCTTCGGCTCGTACCGCCACACCTGGCCGTAGTGGTCGGCGGCCGACCCCTGCGAGCTGCGCGCGAAACTGGAGACGAAGTAGACCGAGGAGCCTCCCCAGTAGCAGCCCTCCAGCTTCTGCGCGTGCGTGATGCCCTTGGGACCGAAGTCCTGGAACCGGATCGGCGTCCCGGCCGCCAGCGGATCGGGTACGGGGACCCACTCGATGCCCTCGAAGCTCGCCCCGGTCTCCTGGACCGCGGACAGGTCGGGCACGCCCGGCACGCGCATGGCCTCCAGATGGCCGCCGGCCCGCAACGAGCCGGTGCCGCCGAGCGGTTTGTTCGGCAGGAAGCGGTAGAAGAGCCCGAACGGCTTGTCGAACGCGTCCTCCGTCTCGTAGACGATCCCGTTCCTCGGATCGATCGCGACGGCCTCGTGCTGGAAGCGGCCCATCGCGGTGAGCGGCACCGCCCCGGTGCGGCGCGGATCGGCGCCGTCCACCTCGAAGATGAAGCCGTGGTCCTTGGTGTAGCCGTTGGTGCCGGCTCTGTCCTCGGTCTCCTCGCAGGTCAGCCAGGTGTTCCACGGAGTGCGGCCACCCGCGCAGTTCACCGCCGTGCCGGCGATGGCGACGCGTTCGCCGAGGACGTTGTTGCGGCCGTCCAGTTCCAGGGCCGTGCAGCCTCCCTTGCCCATCGGGTCGTAGGTGAGGCCCTCGACGGTCGGCACCGGGATCCTCCCGGTGACGCGGTTCTCGTGATTACGGACCAGATGGACGTGACCGTGGCGGCCCGCGAAGGCGGCCATGCCGTCGTGGTTGCTGGGGACCTGGCCCTCGCCGGAGCGGAGCGGATCGCCCTCCCGGGACAGGACCCGGTAGCGGAAGCCCTTCGGGAGGTCGAGCAGACCGTCCGGGTCCGGCACCAGCGGGCCGTACCCGCTGTGCCCCCGGGCGGCCGCGGTACCCGCGAAGAGTTCGGAGAACGCCCCGGTGAAGGCGATGGAGGCGACGGCCGCGCCGCTGCCGGCCAGAACCTGGCGACGGGTGGCGGTCGGCTGTGACGTTTCTTCGGTCAGGCGTGACGTTTCTGATGACATGAGGCAACTCCCTGCTGGCGGACAGGAGAAGTGACCCGCATGTGTGTAGCACGCGTTTCGTCGCGCGGGAACCATGCGGGTCACTGGGCCCCAGGTATGTCCCGGGTCGGGAGTGGCCCCTGTGGTCAGGCCAGCGAGGCGGAGAGCGTGATCGTCGTGCCGGTCAGGGCCTGGCTGACCGGACAGTTCGCCTTGGCGCTCTCGGCGGCCTTGACGAAGTCCGCTTCGTCGAGACCGGGCACCTCGCCCCGGACGGTGAGGTGGATGCCGGTGATGCCGGTGCCGGGCTGGAGGGTGACGTCGGCCGTGGTGGTCAGCTGGGTCGACGGGGTGCCGGCCGCGGCCAGGCCGTGGGCCAGCGCCATCGAGAAGCAGCTGGAGTGGGCCGCCGCGATGAGCTCCTCGGGAGAGGTCTTGCCGTTCGCCTTCTCCGCGCGGGACGGCCAGGAGACATCGAACTTGCCGATGCCGGAGGAATCGAGGGTGACGACCCCCTTGCCTTCGAGCAGGTTGCCTTCCCAGACCGTGTGAGCCTGACGCGTGGTTGCCATGCCGGATCCCTTCGAACGGTGTGCGAGGTCGATGCGGGAGCCCCGGGGCGCCCGAAGGCGCCTCGGGTGGTACGTCCCGAACCTACTGCGCCACCAGTCCCTTCGCGTCGCGTGCCAGCGCGGTCAACCGGGAGATTGCCCGGAAGTACTTCTTCCGGTATCCGCCGTTCAGCATCTCCTCACTGAACAGCCGGTCGAACGGCAGCCCGGAGGCGAGCACCGGGATCTCCCGGTCGTACAGCCGGTCCGCCAGGACGACCAGCCGCAGCGCGGTCGACTGGTCGGGCACCGGCTGGACGTCGGTGAGGCAGACCGCCCGCAGGCCGTCCGTCAGCGCGCCGTAGCGGCTCGGATGGACCCGGGCGAGATGGTCGAGCAGCGAGGGGAAGTCGTCCAGGCTGGCGCCCTCGGTGGCGTAGGCGGCCCTGGTGACCTGCTCGTCGGAGTACGGCGGCGGGGCCTCGGGCAGTCCGCGGTGGCGGTAGTCCTCGCCGTCGATCCGCAGCGGCCGGAAGTGCGCGGACAGCCCCTGGATCTCCCGCAGGAAGTCGGCCGCGGCGAACCGGCCCTCACCGAGCTTGCCGGGCAGCGTGTTGGAGGTGGCGGCGAGCGCGACGCCCGCCTCGACCAGCCTGCTCAGCAGCGACGACACCAGCACCGTGTCGCCCGGGTCGTCCAGTTCGAATTCGTCGATGCACAGCAGCCGGTGCCCGCTCAGGGTCTGCACGGTCTGCTGGAAGCCCAGCGCGCCGACCAGGTTGGTCAGCTCGACGAAGGTGCCGAACGCCTTCAGGGAGGGGGCGGCGGGGGTGGCATGCCAGAGGGAGGCCAGCAGATGGGTCTTGCCGACGCCGTAGCCGCCGTCGAGGTAGACCCCGAGCGGCGCCGACGGGGCCGCGGGCTTCCTGCCGAACCGCCCGCCCGTCGCCCGCCACCGCCCCACGAGGGATGCGCTTCGCGCTCTTCCGGTTTTGCCCGAGCCGCTGGCGTGTGCGCCGCCGAGCCCGGCCGCGAAGCCGCTCAAAACCCCGACCGCCTCCGTCTGCGTCGGCTGGTTGGGGTCCGGCACATAGGTGTCGAAGCGTACGGAGTCGAAGCGCGGCGGCGGCACCATCTCGGCGACCAGCCGGTCGGCGGGGACGTGGGGCTCTAGGGCGCACAGGGACAGGGGGGCCGTTTCGGCTATGGGGCTCTGCCCCGGCAGGGCTGTGGAGGACGACACAACTCTCAACCTTAAGCGCCGTGCCAGACTGCAGAGCATGCGACGCCTCTTCCCTGTGACCGACCTGACACCGGCTGACCACGAGGAGGAGTGGAGTCTGGACGCCCTGGCCGACGCCTACGCCTACCCCGAACAGGACGGCCCCTGGCTGCGCGCCAACATGGTTTCGACGCTCGACGGGGCGGCCCAGCACGACGGCCGCTCGCAGCCGATCTCCTGCGCGAGCGACATGCGGATCTTCGGCACCCTGCGCGGTCTGGCCGACGTGGTGCTGGCCGGGGCGGAGACCGTACGCCTGGAGGGCTACCGTCCCGCCAGGGCCCGGGACGCCTTCGCCGCCCGCCGGGCCGCGGCCGGGCAGGGGCCCGCACCCGCGATCGCCGTGGTGAGCGGCAGTCTGGACCTCGACTTCTCGTTGCCGCTGTTCACCGAGCCGCTCGTCCCGACCCTGGTCCTGACCGGTGCCGGAGCCCCGCAGGGCCGGATCGACGAGGCACGCCGGGCGGGCGCCGAGGTGGTGATCGCGGGGGAGGCCTCCCGGGTGGACCCCGCCAGGGCCGTACGGGAGCTGGCGGACCGCGGGCTCAAGCGGCTGCTGACCGAGGGCGGCCCGAGGCTGCTGGGGCAGTTCGTGGCCGCCGGGGTGCTGGACGAGCTCTGTCTGACCCTCTCGCCGATGCTGACCGCCGGGAACGCCCAGCGGATCGCGGGCGGCCCCTCGGTGGCCGTGCCGGAACGATTCACCCTGGCGTCGATGCTGGAGGAGGCCGGGTTCCTCTTCACTCGGTACCGTCGGATCTGACAATCAGCGGAATTTGTCGTTCCGGTTAGCTTCCGGTGGGCACAATTAGTCTCGCAGACCCCGTGTGAGCACGGGGAAAAATGGTTTCAGCAGTGACCGGCGACGGTCACTGAAGCAGAAGGGCGCCCGTGGTGTTCACCAGCGTTTTGATGATCGAGAAGCCTCTCACCTCCGAGGACGTCGAGTTCGTCACCACCCTGCACGGGGAGGAGCAGACCTCTTTCGTCGTGCTCATGCAGCCGCGCGGTGACCAGGCCGATGTGCTGCTGCGGGCCATCGACGACCTGGCGATGGGCGAACTGAAGGAGGCCGCCCGGGAGGGTGAGGAGCCGGAGGGCAAGAACGCCAGACAGCCCGCCGAACTGGCGCTCGAAGTATCACTGGAGGCGCTGCGCCAGGCAGGCTCCGAAGCGGTCGGACAGGTGATCGAGGATCACCCCCTGGACAAGCTGAAGTCCGTGGTCGACGACGCGGAGGCGGACGAGGTCATCGTGCTGACCGCGCCGCACTACGTCGAGGAGTTCTTCCACCGCGACTGGGCGTCCCGGGCCCGTCACAAGGTCGGCGTACCGGTGCTCAAGCTCTTCGCGCACAGCGAATAGGCTGGGCGGGCACCCCGTACCGACTCGGGTACTCGTATCGACTTCTGGGAGACACACGCATGGCACCCGGTATTCCTGCCGCCATGGAACGGCCGCACTTCATCGGCATCGGCGGCGCCGGAATGTCGGGCATCGCGAAGATCCTCGCCCAGCGCGGCGCCAAGGTCGCGGGCAGCGACGCCAAGGAGTCGGGTACCGCCGAGGCACTGCGGGCGCTGGGGGCGACCGTCCACATCGGGCACGCCGCCGGACATCTGGCGGACGACGCCTCGTGCGTGGTCGTCTCCAGCGCCATCCGCGCCGACAACCCGGAGCTGCTGCGCGCCGCAGAGCTGTCGGTCCCCGTCGTGCACCGTTCGGACGCGCTGGCGTCGCTGATGGGCGGGCTGCGCGCCATCGCGGTGGCCGGTACGCACGGCAAGACGACCACCACATCGATGCTGGCCGTCGCCCTGACCGAGCTGAACCTCGACCCCTCTTACGCCATCGGCGGCGACCTGGCCGGCCCCGGCACCAACGCCGCGCACGGCGAGGGCACGGTCTTCGTCGCCGAGGCGGACGAGAGCGACCGCAGCTTCCAGAAGTACGACCCCGAGGTCGCGATCGTCCTCAACGTCGAGCTGGACCACCACGCGAACTACGCCTCGATGGACGAGATCTACGAGTCCTTCGAGGTGTTCGCCGGCAAGATCGTCCCCGGTGGCACCCTGGTGATCGCCGCCGACCAGGAAGGCGCCGTCGAGCTGACGGAGCGGGCCCGCGCCCTCCCCTCGCTGAACGTCGTCACCTACGGCGAGTCCGAGACCGCCGACGTACGCGTCCACCGGATCACCCCGCGGGGCCTGACCAGCGAGGTCACGGTCATCCTGAACGGGAAGTACCTCACGTTCACGGTCTCCGTGCCCGGCCGCCACTACGCCCTCAACGCCGTCGCGGCCCTCGCCGCCGGTGTCGCCCTCGGCATCCCGGCCCACAACCTGGCCTCGGCCCTCGGCAAGTACACCGGGGTCAAGCGCCGCCTCCAGCTCAAGGGCGAGGCGGCGGGCGTGCAGGTCATCGACTCGTACGCGCACCACCCCACCGAGATGACCGCCGACCTCGAAGCGATGCGCGGCGCCGCCTCCGACGCCCGCCTCCTGGTCGTCTTCCAGCCCCACCTCTTCTCCCGCACCCAGGAGCTCGGCACCGAGATGGGCCAGGCCCTCGCGCTGGCCGACGCCTCCGTGGTGCTGGACATCTATCCGGCCCGCGAGGACCCGATCCCCGGCATCACCAGCGCCCTGATCATCGACGCCGCGCGGTCCGCGGGCGCCGATGTCACCGCCGTCCACGACAAGGCCGCGGTCCCCGGGGCCGTCGCGGGAATGGCGAAGCCCGGCGACCTCGTTCTCACCATGGGAGCGGGCGATGTCACGGAGCTCGGCCCGCAGATCCTGGATCACCTGTCGAGCTGAGGGAGCGACGTGTCGTACGACATCGAGAAGCCGGACGAGCAGTGGCGGGCGGAGCTGACGCCGGCCGAGTACGCGGTTCTGCGCCAGGCCGGCACCGAACCCGCCTTCGTCGGTGAGTACACCGACACCAAGACCACGGGCGTCTACTCCTGCCGCGCCTGCGGCGCCGACCTGTTCCGCTCGGACACCAAATTCGAGTCGCACTGCGGCTGGCCGTCCTTCTACGACCCGAAGGACACGGACGCGGTCGAGCTGGTCCAGGACCGCAGCCACGGCATGGTCCGCACCGAGGTCCGCTGCGCACGCTGCGGATCGCACCTGGGTCATGTCTTCGAGGGCGAGGGCTACCCGACCCCGACGGACCAGCGGTACTGCATCAACTCGATCTCGCTGCGTCTGGTCCCGGACGAGAGCTGAGAGCCGAGGGACAGGAGACGAGACGGGTGCCCCGGAACGCGTTCCGGGGCACCCGCTGTGCCGTGCGGGCTCAGTACACGTCCCTGCGCATCGGCACCAGCACCGCGACGAGCGCCGCGACCAGGGCATAGCCGGTGAGCAGCAGCCCGCCGCCGACGGGGGAGAGCAGCTGCACCGGGCCGGTCGCCAGCTCCGCGGCCACCGTGTCCGCGGCGTAGTCGAAGCCGGTCAGGGACGCCGTGGCGCCACCGGGCAGCAGGGGGTAGAGGAGCTTCACGCCCGGGATCATCATCAGCAGGAACTCGCCCGCGTACAGATAGCCGACGACGACGGCCAGCGCCGCGACCTGATGGCGGATCAGCGCCCCGGCCGCCACGCCCAGCAGGGTGTACACCGCCATCGCCAGGGCAGGCCGGAGCAGCATCATCAGCACTTCGCCGGTGGCCGTGCCGGGGGTCACCCCGCGCGCCGCGACGCCCCCGAAGAAGGCGGCCCCCGCGGTGCCGGTCAGCACCAGCCCGTACACCAGGCCGGCGACGCCGTACGCGACGAGCTTGGCGGTGAGCACCTGCCGGCGCCGCGGGGCGTGGAGAAAGGTGTACGTGACGGTGCGGTGCCGGTATTCGCCCGTCATCGCCAGGGTGCCGAGCGCGGCCGGCAGGAACACCGTGAAGCTCAGCATCCCGAGGAGGGAGCGGACGCCGTCCTCGGTGTCCAGGCCGGGCGCCGGCGGATCGAAGTTCTCCGGGCCGACCAGCGTCATCGCCCCCACCATGCCGCCGCCCAGGACCACGGCCGCGAGGAGTGCCCACAGCCACAGGCGGGTGGCGGCCAGCCGCCGGAACTCCGCCTTGATCAGTGCGTTCATCGCCGGTTCCGCTCCTCGTTCGCCAGTGCCGGGCGCCGGTCCCGGCCTGCCGCCTCGCCGTCCCCCGCCAGATGGAGGAAGAGCTGCTCCAGGCTCGTCCCGGCGGACAGCCCGTACACCCGCAGCCGCTGAGCGGCGGCCAGATCGGCGACGGCCGAGTCCGCCATGCCGTACACGCACAGCGTGCCGTCCGGCATGAGGTCCACCCGGTCGGCCGCCCCGCCCCGCGCGGTGCCGCGCAGCAGTGCGGTGCGCAGGGCCGCCGCGTCCGGGGAGCGGACCAGCACCGTGCCGGGCGAGAGCCGCTCGATCTCCGTCAGCGGTCCCGCCGCCACCAGCCGGCCCTCGCGGATCACGACGACGTCGTCGACGGTCTGCTGCACCTCGCTCAGCACATGGCTGGACACCAGCACCGTGCGCCCCTCGGCCGCCAGCCCGCGCAGCAGGCCGCGCAGCCAGGCGATGCCCTCGGGGTCGAGCCCGTTGCCCGGCTCGTCCAGCAGCAGCACCTGCGGGTCGCCCAGCAGGGCGGTGGCGAGACCGAGCCGCTGCCGCATGCCCGTGGAGAAGGTGCGGGTCGGGCGGTCGGCCGCGTGGTCGAGCCCCAGCCGGGCCAGCAAGTGGTCGACCCGCTCGGCCGGGTGGCCGCCCATGGTGCGGTAGATGTGCAGATGGTCGCGGGCCGAGTGGCCGGGGTGGACCGCGGAGGCGTCGAGGACGGCGCCCACGGTGGCGGAGGGCCTGGGCAGTTCCGCGTACCGCTTTCCGCCGATGGTGGCGGTGCCCGCGGTGGGAGCCACCAGGCCGAGAACCATCCGCATCGTCGTGGTCTTGCCCGCGCCGTTGGGGCCGAGGAAGCCCGTGACGACCCCCGGCCGCACGGTGCAGCTCAGATCCTCGACGGCGCGGATGCGGCCGAACCGCTTGGTGAGTCCGCTGACCTCTATGGGCAGGCCCTGCGGCCGTCCGTTCACCGGTGGCTCCCCACCCGCTGCTCGATGAGCTGTGCCAGCTGCCGGGCGTCGTCGAGCGAGAGGACCAGCTCGTCGAAGTCGCCGCCGGTGGCGGCGCGGTCCAGCTCCACGCGCAGTCCCGGTCCGCCCCGGTAGGCGGCCACGAGCTGGCGGGGGCCGGTGATCAGCCCCCAGGTGCCGATCTTCGCGACTCCGGAGGCATGCAGGCCCTTGCGGGTGCCGTGGGCCGCGCGCAGCGGGTTGTCGACGACGGTCACCCGGCGGACCGCGGTGAGCGGGACGGTCAGGGAGCCGCGCCGGATCCATGGGCGTTCACGACCGCTGAACTCGATGGTGAGGCCGGTGTCGGTGATGTTCATCAGTGCCATGGGGATTCACCCTCCAACGGGGCCTGAGCGTCTGTTCTATAAGATGTATAGCAGATAGAGTTGGGACGTGTACCTAGTGCTCGACCTCGACAGCGAGGTGCCGATCTATCAGCAGATCCGGGACCGGGTGGTGGAAGCCATCGCGGAAGGGGCGTTGGCGCCCGGTGCCGGACTTCCTTCCACCCGACAGCTGGCCGTCGATCTGGCGATCAACTTCCACACCGTCAACAAGGCCTATGACCTGCTGCGACGCGAAGGGTTCATCCGCATCAACCGCAAGAGCGGTGCGGCGGTCCGGCCGGACGTCAAGCAGCCGTCGGACGAGCTGCGGGCCGGCGTCGACTGGGAGGCACGCATGCGCACCCTCCTCGCCGAGCTGGATGTGCGAGGGATCGCGAAGGCGGAGGTGATGAGTCATGTCGCGGCGGTTCTGGACCGCTTCCCCGGGAGGGAGGACGAAAGGCCCTGACCCGCGGGGCCGGGCGGGGTGGCCGGGCCCGGGAGGGCGCGGCGACCGGTGCCGCGGCGCGGCATTCCCCCGAGAACGACTCACGCAACGAGACCCCGGTACGCCGTGCCGTGTGCCGGTGCGGCGTCCCGCCCCGCCGGGGGCGGCGACAAGAACGGACAGGTGAACATCTTGCTGGTCGACGCAGCTCTCAACTTCGGCATGCTCGCGGTGCTGAGCGCCGTGCTGTACGCCGCCCCCAGCCCGCTCCTCAACCCCTCCGCCGTTCCCTTCGGCGTCCGCGTACCGCCGGACAAGGCGCGCGCCGCCGCCGTCGAGGAACAGCGCGGCCGCTACCGCGGTGCGGTGCTCGTCGCCGCGGCCGTCGTCACCGTGTCCGCCTCGGCGCTGGGAGCCGCGCTCGGCACCCTCACCGCCGGAGCCGTCGGTTCGCTGCTGCTCTGCGCCCTCGCCGCCGCTCTGTGGGTACGTGCCCATCGGGGCATCGCCCGCGCGAAGGCGGAGGGCGGATGGTACGAACAGGCCCGGCAGGGCGCGGTGATGGACACGTCCCTGCGTACCGACCCGGTCCGCTTCCCCTGGGGCTGGACCGTCCCCGCGCTGGTCGTGATCGCCGTCAGCGTCGCCGCGGGCGCCGTCGTCTACCCCGGCCTGCCCGAGCGCATCGCCATGCCCGAACGCTCCCTCGGCGGCACCGCCTACCGCACCTACCCGACCAGTGTGTGGACCACCTTCGGCCTCGTCCTCGGCCAGGTCGTCCTCACCCTGATCATGGCCGCCACCGTCGCCGGCCTGCTCCGCGCCCGCGCCGACCTGGATGTGGCACGCCCCGTGGCCGGCGCCGCGCGTTACCGCCGATATCTCACGGTCACGGCCCGCTCCATGATGGGCATCGCCGCCCTGATGAATCTCATGCTGCTCGGGCTGTCCGCGCTGATGTGGAGCGACACCCGCTCCACGGCCATGACCCTGGCCGCCGCCGGTGTGCCGCTCCTTGCGGTCCTCGCCGTGACCGCCTGGCTCGTCCTGCGCGTCGGGCCCTCCGGCAGCCGGCTGCCGGAGACCGCGGACGAGGAGAACACCGGACTGGTCCCGCGCGACGACGACCGCTTCTGGCACGGCGCCGGCACGGTCTACGTCAATGCCGACGACCCCGCGGTCCTGGTGCCCAAGCGGGTCGGCATCGGCTGGACGGTCAACTTCGGCAACCCGCGGTCCCTCGTCGTCGCGGCCCTGGTCCTCGCCGTCGCGGTGGGATCGGCCGTCGTCCCGGCCGTCCGGTGACACCGGGGCGGCCGGGGCGCGGGCAGGTGCCGACGCGGGTGGCGGTGATCAGTCCTCGGACTCGTCCCCGGAGTTCTCCGGCCGCAGCAGCGGATGGGCGACACCCGGGAACACCCGGGCCTGCACGACCGGCTCCGCGGAGCCGCCACGGACCACGGTCCCGGCGACACCCCACGGCCGGCCGGGCAGCACGACGGTCAGGACGTACGAGGACGCGCAGCCCATGCAGTCGTAACGGTCGGCCCAGGTCTCCACGTCCGTGACACTGCCGGGGTAGCGCGCCACGTGGCGGTGGAGCGCGTGGCAGCGCTCGCACCGCTCGCCGGGCTCGCACGTGCCGCCGCAGGGGCACGGGACGTCGAGCGTGCCGGCGGGGCGCCAGCGCTGGGTGAGGACGGCCTCACGGGTGGCGCCCATGTCCTTCATGGCCTTCAGATTGCGGGCGGCGACGTTGTACGACTCGCCGGTCGCGGCCATCCGGTCCCGGATGACGTCCTTGCGTCCGCGGTTCGTCGTCATCTGCTCCTCCTGGGGGTGTCACGCAGCCCGCCGGGAGCGCACGAGGCCGATGGGGCACATCGACATGTGACACGGTACCGGTCACCCAGGACGGGCCACGACCTCCGTGGCCCGCGCGCGGACGCCGGGGCGCCGCTCATGGCCGCCAGGAGGCGCCGCCCGCGACCGCCGCGGGCGCAGGGGTGCCGCTCACGACCGCCGCACCCGGGCCGCCAGGCGGTTGCCGAGCCGCCGGCGGAAGCCGCCCGGCCGGTTCCATGTCCGGAACGCCTCCGCCGTGCGGCTGCTGCCCGCCCGCTCGGCGGCCTCCTCCACCGCCGCCACCTCACCGGCGGACAGGCCGCGCACCACCGGACGCAGCACCTCCTCCAGCAGCGCCGCCCGGGTCTCGCCCCAGGCGCGGCCCGCGTGCGGGTGGGAGCTCCAGACGGTGAAGCAGTCGGCGACATAGGACGGGTCGGAGCGCAGCCGGGCGAGCACCGCGTCCTGCCGGGCGGCGGCGCCGTAGGCCGCGATGAGGTCCGGGTCGTCGCTGTGGACGAACGCGTACAGCTCCGCCTCCGGCCGGTCCGGGTCGAGCAGCCGCCCGGCCAGGGCGCCGAACGCCTGCTCGCGCACGCCCGGTTCCACCGGCTCGGCCCCGGCCCGCAGCTTCCGGGCCTGTTCCGCCCAGCCGGGCTCCGCCGCCCCCGAGCGGACGTCCCGCGCGAACTCCAGGAGGAGCAGCGCGCCGCGCGCCCGCGCGTCGATCTCCTGCGGGAAGCCGCGCAACAGATCATGGGCGAGCTCGGGGGCCTCCGTGTCGTCGGCGGGGGCACCGAGCGCCGCCGCCACGAGCCAGGCCCACGTGCCGGCCGTGCGGTGCGCGTCGGAGGTGCTCCCGGCCAGCAGCAGCCGCGCCTCGCCCGCGGTGGGAGCGGAGTCACCCCAGACGAGACCCACCGCCGTGCGCAGCACCAACGGTTCGGTGAAAGGTGACATTCCACTGGCGCGCAGCACCGTGTTCAGCACCTTCACCCGGTCCTCGCCGCCGCCCGCCCTGGCATCCGGCGCCGCCGCGCACATCCGCAGATGCGGCAGGGCCTGCGCCCCGGTGAACGGCAGCGCGACCTCGGCCAGCAGCCGCTCCGCCGCCGACGGGTCCTGCGGGGCGATCCGGTCGAGCTCACCGAGCAGCGCCGTACGGACATCGAACTGCTCGTCCAGCAGACCGAGCAGCACCGCGCCGCAGTCGGCAGCCCCTTCGTCCAGCAGGGACCGGGCCATCCGGCCCACGACGTCGGGGAGCAGTTCCGCACAGTCCACATCGAGCAGCCGCGCGATCCGCAGCAACTGCACGGCACGCCCCACACTCCGCCCGTCAGCGGCGCCCGTGTGAGGCGTACCGATGGCGAGCTCGGCACGGAGGTCGTCGCCCAGAGCCGTGACGAGTGCGGCGGCGGAACGCTCTCCGGCCGGTCCGGTGAAGACCGAGCGCGCGGGCGGTTCGAGTGCGACATCGCCGCCGTGTACCGCCTCCGTCACCAGCAGGGCGCCCAGCGAGGCGGTCGCGGCACCGGCGGACCGCCCGTCGAGTGCGGTCAGCAGCCTGGCCACGCAGGACAGTTCGGCGCTGGTGCGGTCGAGATCGGGGGCGGTCAGGGCGTCGGTCAGCTGCTGCGTCCGTACCTCGTCCAGCGCGTACGGCCGCTCGGCGGCCCAGTTCGCGGCCGCGGCACGCCCGTCGGGACCGAGGGGCACGCCCGCGCAGAGTGCCGTCACGGCGAGCGGCCCCGCGGCGAAGGGCTCACCGGGCAGCTCCGCCGCCGCGCGGAACAGCTCCGGGGCCCGGTTGCGCCAGATCCGGGCGCAGGTCTCGGCCCAGGCATCGCCCACCGTCGCCCCGGGACGCGCCCCGGTGCAGTCGCGCACCAGGAGTCCGCCGTCCGGGCCGGTCGGTCCGGGGGCGTCCTCGGGCAGCACTCCGACGATCCGGTGCGGGGACTCGGAAGGGCGGCGGGTGTAGGTGGTGAAGGTCAGCCGCTGGGCGGTCTCCGGCGGCAGCACGGCCCCGGCCAGGGCGATCCACCGGGCCACATCGGCACACTGCCGCTCCACCAGAACGAGCCGCGAAGCCGTCGGCTCGTCGCACACCCGGCGCAGATCGGCGAAGACCGCCGCCAGCCAGGGGCTCCGGGAGACCGCGAAGTCGTTGAGCGCCTCGGGGCCGAAGGCGGCGGAGGCGGGCAGGGCGGCCAGGGGGCCGGGGGCGGAGCCGTCCGGCGCGGTGGCCGCCCAGCTCGGCGACCGCCAGGCCGTGATCGGCAGGGCGTCGCCCGGCAGCCGGGTACCGGCCGGAAGGTGCACCGCGTGCGCGTGGAAACCGCCGGCGCCGGGGCCGCCCAGCGCCACCGTGCGGCTCAGCAGATGGCTGCCGTCGGACAGGGCGCTGAAGCTGAACGCCTCGGGAAACGACCGGAGTTCATCGGTGGTGGGGTGGTACGGGGCTCCGGCGGGCGGTTCGTACCCGAGGAGTTGCCCGGCCTCCGCCAGCACCGGCGTGGGTATGCCGGCGCCGACCGCCGTGAACCGTGCGCCACCCCCGTCGTCCCCCGCGGTGGCAGAGGTGTAGTGCAACTGCGCGAGGCTCATGCGTCGGCCCTCTTCGTCCTTGCCGCGAACGTCCCCGTACCGTCAGCACGCTCGCTCCGCGGACCGCCCGTCGAGGGCAGGCCGTCCGGGGCGCAGCGACGACCCCGGCGGGGAGCGGTCCGCAATCGCGGGAGCGACGCTATCAAGGCACACCGCCCCGCACGCACCCCTGCCGGAAGGTCGTCCGGCCTTCGTTCCGGCCATGCCGGGATCGCGGGGACGGCGCGCGGCGGGCCCCGTTCGATGCGCCTTCCTCACCCCAATGGCCCACGCACCCTCCGGCCCTCCGGTCGTTGAGCGTCATCGGATCGCTCAATCCCCCGAGGGCACAGTGCTTTGGGTCCAAGGGTCCCTCTGTGTACAGGAGTTACTCCGTTGAATCTCAAAACTCTCCCCGCGGCAGCCGCCGTTCTGGCAGGGGCCGCTCTGGCCGGTTCGAGCGCGGCCGGCGCGGTGCCCGGCACGGTCTCCGGCGACGGTGGCAACCGCATCGGCACCCTGCGCGTCGACGGCGACGCCTATGTGAAGGAGGGCGGTCTCAGCGCCTCGTGGGTCAAGGAGTCCGGGGACGTCAAGCAGATCGCCCTGTCCGGCAACCGCATCGGTGTCGTCACGGGTGACGGTGTCGCGTGGGTGAAGGAGGGCGGCCTCAGCGCCACGTGGGTGAAGGAGGCCACGGACGTCAAGCAGATCGCCCTGTCCGGAAAGCGCATCGGCGTCCTGAAGGACAACGGTGACGCCTATGTGAAGGAGGGCGGTCTCAGCGCCACGTGGGTCAAGGAGTCCAACAAGGTCAAGGAGATCGAACTCTCGGGCAACCGCATCGGTGTCGTCACGGGTGACGGTGTCGCGTGGGTGAAGGAAGGCGGCCTCAGCGCCTCCTGGATCCGGGAGTCCGACAACGCCATCGGCATCGACCTGGCCGGAAACCGTATCGGCGTCCTCGTCGGCAACGGTGTCGCATGGGTGAAGGAGGGCGACCTCAGCGCCTCCTGGGTCCGCGAGGCCGACGACGTCATCCAGCTCGAACTCTCCGGCAACCGCATCGGTGTCCTCAAGGACGACGGCAAGGCGTATGTGAAGGAGGGCGGCCTCAGCGCGACCTGGGTCCACGAGTACGACCAGGCCATCCAGATCGCTCTCTCCGGCAACCGCATCGGCGTGCTCAAGGGCGACGGCGACGCACACGTCAAGGAGGGCGGCCTGAGCGCGACGTGGGTCCGGGAGGCCGACAACGTCACGGAGCTGGCGCTCTCCTGAACCGCCGTCCGGCGTACACCTCGTGAGGTCCGCCGCGCCGCACACCGGTGCCGACTTCGGTGTGCGGCGCGGTGCCGCTCGGGTGCGTGCGCACCGCCGGGCCGGAAAAAACGCTGGTCAAATCGTGTGGCGCTTCAGTAGAAAGGCGTCATGAGTGCTCTCTCCGCCCCTGCCGCGCGCCCCGTCCCCGCCGACCGCAAGACCTTCATCCGTACCGAGTTCGACCTGGGGGACGCGGTGCTGCGCCCCTGGAGCCTGGCCGACGCCGGTTCGCAGACCCTGCTGGACGCGCTGGTGGCCGCCGCGGCCGATCCGGCGATCGCCCTCTGGAACCCCCTGGCGACGACCGACCGGGACGCCGCCCGCGCCTGGGTGGAGGCGCGTGACGGCGGGTGGGAACGCGGTGCGGTCGCCGCCTTCGCCGTACGGGACGCCGCCGACGACACGGTGCTCGGTGGCGTCTCCCTGCGCTGGGTCGACCGCGAGGACGGGCTGGCGATGGTCGGCTACTGGCTGCTGCCCGCGGCCCGTGGGCGGGGCCTCGTGACCAGGGCGGTCGCGGCGATCACGGACTGGGGCTTCGACACCGCCGACGCCCGTCGCATCGAGATCGCCCACGCCGTCGGCAACCCTGCGTCCTGTGGGGTGGCCGACCGCTGCGGCTACCTCCCCGAGGGCGTCCTGCGTGACTCCCACCGCTTCGGCGACGGCGAGTACCACGACGAGCACCTGCACGCCCGCCTCGCCAACGACCCGAAGCCCGAAGGGCTCTGACGGAACAACAAATCCTGCCGGAACCGGCCGCCCCCTTCCGGCCGGTCCTGCGGACCGAGGACGACGCCGGGGACCGCACCCGTGCCCTGCGCACCACCGACCGGCCGGCCGCCGACGCGAAGGTGCCGGTCGTCGTCGGCCCCACCGAGGACGTCGCCGCCGCATCCGTCGTCGACCGCTACGAGAGGACCGGCCTCGCCCAGGTCCTCGTCGCGGCCCGGTCCACCAGCGCCGCTTCCTGGGGCCCTACGCGAAGGTGTGAGCCGGACGACACGGTGTGGGCCCCACGGGGGAACCGTACGACGGCATGAAGCGGAGCTGAGGGCGTGCTTAAGAAAACCTCGATGGACCTGTGGCGCGGGGTGCGGCAGATTTCTCCGTGACGGCAGAGGATGGTGCGCGGCGGCCGGTCGACGCGCGCTGCCACGTGTCCCGTCCCTCTCGATCCTCCCCGGGCCGCAGGCTTTCCACAGGCATGCCCCCGGCCCGGGGTACTCAACGCCGCACCAGCACAGGGAGCCACCGCCGTGAAGGCACTCGTCAAGCAGAAGGCCGAGCCGGGACTCTGGCTGATGGACGTGCCGGAGCCGGAGATCGGCCCCACGGACGTACTGATCAAGGTCCTCCGTACCGGCATCTGCGGCACCGATCTGCACATCCGCAACTACGACGGCTGGGCTCAGCAGGCCGTACGCACCCCTCTCGTCCTCGGGCACGAGTTCGTCGGCGAGGTCGCGGAGACCGGCGCCGACGTCGTGGACATCAACGTCGGCGACCTGGTCAGCGGCGAGGGCCACCTGGTGTGCGGCAAGTGCCGCAACTGCCTGGCCGGCCGCCGCCACCTGTGCCGCTCCACGCTCGGGCTCGGCGTCGGCCGGGACGGGGCGTTCGCCGAGTACGTCGCCCTGCCCGCGTCCAACGTCTGGGTGCACCGGGTCCCCGTCGACCTCGACGTCGCCGCGATCTTCGACCCGTTCGGCAACGCCGTGCACACCGCGCTGTCGTTCCCGCTGGTCGGTGAGGACGTACTGATCACCGGCGCCGGCCCCATCGGCATCATGGCCGCGGCCGTCGCCAAGCACGCGGGCGCCCGCAACGTCGTCATCACCGATGTCAGCGAGGCCCGCCTCGAACTGGCCCGGAAGGTCGGCGTCAGCCTCGCCCTGAACGTCGGCGAGGAGACCATCAGCGAGGGCCAGAAGCGCCTCGGACTGCGTGAGGGCTTCGATGTCGGCCTGGAGATGTCCGGCCGGCCCGAGGCGATGCGTGACATGATCGCGAACATGACGCACGGCGGCCGGATCGCCATGCTCGGACTGCCGTCCGAGGAGTTCGCCGTCGACTGGGCCCGCATCGTCACCTCGATGATCACCGTCAAGGGCATCTACGGCCGTGAGATGTACGAGACCTGGTACGCCATGTCCGTGCTGCTGGAGGGCGGCCTCGACCTCGCCCCCGTGATCACCGGCCGGTACGGCTACCGCGACTTCGAAGCGGCCTTCGACGACGCGGCGAGCGGCCGCGGCGGCAAGGTCATCCTCGACTGGACCTCCTGACCCGACGCCTCCGCGGACGACGCCTCCGCAGAACGCGTCCGCAGCCGACGCCCGACGACGACGCCACCGTAGACAGCTGGGAGACCCCCCTCATGTTCGACTCCGTACGCGACGACATGCGCACCACCCTCGAAGAGATCGAGGCCGCCGGACTGCACAAGCCCGAGCGCGTGATCGGCACCCCGCAGTCCGCGTCGGTCGCCGTCACCGCGGGCGGCCGCCCCGGTGAGGTGCTCAACTTCTGCGCCAACAACTACCTGGGCCTCGCCGACCACCCCGAGGTGATCGCCGCCGCCCACGAGGCGCTGGACCGCTGGGGCTACGGCATGGCCTCGGTCCGCTTCATCTGCGGCACCCAGGAGGTCCACAAGGAACTGGAGCAGCGGCTCTCCACGTTCCTCGGCCAGGAGGACACGATCCTCTACTCCTCCTGCTTCGACGCCAACGGCGGCGTCTTCGAGACCGTCCTCGGACCCGAGGACGCGGTCATCTCCGACGCCCTCAACCACGCCTCCATCATCGACGGCATCCGCCTCTCCAAGGCCAAGCGGTTCCGCTACGCCAACCGCGACATGGACGACCTGGAGAAGCAGCTCAAGGAGGCGTCCGGCGCCCGGCGCAGGCTCGTCGTCACCGACGGCGTCTTCTCCATGGACGGCTACGTCGCGCCGCTGCGCGAGATCTGCGACCTGGCCGAGCGCTACGACGCCATGGTCATGGTCGACGACTCGCACGCCGTCGGCTTCGTCGGCCCCGGCGGCCGCGGCACGCCGGAGCTGCACGAGGTGATGGACCGGGTCGACATCATCACCGGCACCCTCGGCAAGGCGCTCGGCGGCGCGTCCGGCGGCTATGTCGCGGCCCGCGCCGAGATCGTCGCGCTGCTGCGCCAGCGCTCCCGCCCGTACCTCTTCTCCAACTCCCTCGCCCCGGTCATCGCGGCCGCCTCGCTCAAGGTCCTCGACCTGCTGGAGGCCGCCGGCGACCTGCGCGAGCAGCTCGACGCCAACACCGCGCTCTTCCGTACCAGGATGACCGAGGAGGGCTTCGACATCCTGCCCGGCGACCACGCCATCGCCCCCGTCATGATCGGGGACGCGGCGAAGGCGGGCCGGATGGCGGAGCTCCTCCTGGAGCGCGGTGTGTACGTGATCGGCTTCTCCTACCCGGTCGTCCCCCAGGGCGCGGCCCGGATCCGCGTCCAGCTCTCCGCCGCGCACTCCACGGCGGACGTGAACCGCGCCGTGGACGCGTTCGTGGACGCGCGGGCCGCACTGGGGGAGTAGCGCCCGGCCGCCCCTGCCGAAGGGCTCACCCGGGAGCCCCGCCCGCAAGGCGGGGTTCCCTCCGTGACCTGGGACAATGGGGCACATGATCGATTCACGGCGGCTGCGCATCCTCCGTGCGGTGGCCGACCACCGCACGGTGACCGCCGCAGCCGCCGCGCTGTATCTCACCCCCTCCGCGGTCTCCCAGCAGCTCGCCGCGCTGGAGCAGGAGACCGGGCACCGGCTCGTCGAACGGGGCGCGCGCGGCGCCCGGCTCACCCCCGCCGGGGAGATCCTGCTGACCCACACCAACGCGGTGCTGGCACAGCTGGAACGGGCCGAGGCCGAGCTCGCCGCCTACGGCGCGGGGGACGCGGGTACGGTCACCGTCGCCGCGTTCGCCACCGGCATCGGCCTGGTCCTCGCCCCCGCGATCGCCGAACTGACGCGTACCGCGCCCGGCATCCTGGTCCGGGTCCAGGACGCCGAGGGCGATGCGAGCGTGCCGATGGTGCTCGACCGGCAGGTCGATGTGGCGGTCGCCGTCGAGTACCGGGGCGCCCCGGGCGAGGACGATCTGCGGCTGACCCGGGTGCCGCTGTACTCCGAGCCGTTCGACGCGGTGCTGCCGGTCGGGCACCGGCTGGCCGGCCGGGCACAGGTGGCCATCGCGGACCTGGAGAAGGACGCGTGGATCGGTCCGTACCCCGGCAACCCCTGTCATGACGTGGTGGTCCTGTCCTGCGAGTTCGCGGGCTTCC
This sequence comes from Streptomyces gelaticus, assembly GCF_014649535.1. Taxonomy (GTDB): domain Bacteria; phylum Actinomycetota; class Actinomycetes; order Streptomycetales; family Streptomycetaceae; genus Streptomyces; species Streptomyces gelaticus. The sequence goes on along the minus strand of NZ_BMTF01000007.1, from coordinate 276,995 downwards.
AGCCGAGGCTGGAGCACTCCTCGGACGACTTCCGCGCGGTGGTCGCGCTGGCCGGGGCGGGCGCCGGGGTGGCGCTGGTGCCGCGGTCGGCGCTGCGCGGGATGGAGCTGGCGGGGGTGGTGGTGCGGCCGGTGGAGGGCAGTGCGCCGTACCGCCGTGTCTTCGCCGCGGTACGGCAGGGGGCGGAGGGGCATCCGCTGATCGCCCCGGTGCTCGACGCGCTGGCCGCGGCGGCGGCCCGGGAGGGGGCGCTGCCCCTGCCCGCGTCACCGTGACACGCCGCCCCGTGGCCGCCGGACGGGGCCGGGGCGAGCGTGCTCACGTCCGGCGCCCGAGGACGGACCGGCCGCCGGACGACCCGGGCCACAGCGACCCCGCACCCGCCGCGACCGTCACGGCCAGGGCGAGCACCCCGTACCGCACCGGCGGCAGATACGGCACCGAACCGGTCGCCGACAGCGCGAACGCCACCAGCGGGACCGCCGCGACCAGCGTGCCGATCCCCAGCCCGGCCACCGCCACCAGCCCCGTCTCCAGCACCAGCATCCGCCGCAGCTGGCGGCGGCCGGCCCCGACCATCCGCAGCAGCCGGAACTCGGCGCGGCGGCCCACCGTGATCAGGGACAGCGTGCTGACCACGGAGAGCAGCGCGAAGCCACCGATCACGCCGACGCCGATGACGACCATCGCGTTGTCCTGGTCCGAGGACGTCGGTGCGATCCGTACGTCGTCGGCCGTCGCGGGCCGGACCCGCACGCCCTCGTACGGGGCGAGCGCACGCCGTACCGAAGCGGCGGCGGTGGCGGCGGCCGTGCCGTCCGACGAGCGGATCAGGATCCGCTGGTCGCGAAGGGCCGGGACGTGCCCCGCCAGCGCCTCGTGCGGCAGCATGAACTCACCGAGCCCCAGCGCGCGTTCGTAGACCGCCACCACCCGGAGCCGTACCTCGGTGCCGTCGCCGAGACGGAGCGCGACCCTGTCGCCGGGGCCGACACCGAGATCGTCGGCCCGGTCCTTGCCGACCGCCACCGTGCGCCGACCGGTGAGGCCGGCCAGATCGCCCGCGGTGACCCGTGGATCGAGCGTGCCGGCCAGCTGGTTTGCCGTCACACCCAGCACCGGGAACCGGTCGAGCTTCGGATCGCCCATCTCCCGGTGGGCGAGGACGACGCCGGAGCGCAGCACACCGGTCGCCGCCGCCACCCCCGGTGCCTCGCGCACGGCCCGAGCCGCACCGGCCGGCAGTCCGGCGGCCGGACCCGTCACCACCAGGTCGGCCCGCAGCGCGGCGGCGGCCTGCCGGCCGGCCGCCCGCTCCAGCGTCGACGCCGCCGCCAGCTGTACGCAGACGAACGCGACGACCAGCACGATCGGTGTGATCGCCGCACCGAGGCGCCGGTTGTGCGCGGCGGCGGACCTGGCGGCCAGGAAGCCGGAGACCCCACCGGCACGCCGCACCGGAGTGCCGAGGACCCGCATCGCCACCCGGGCGATCCACGGACCGAGCAGTGCCACGGCGATGATCAGGGAGGTCGCCGCACCCGAAGCGGCCACCGCGGCGGCCTGCCCGCCCTGCGCCGTCGCCGCACCGGCCGCGCTCACGCCCGCCAGGGCCAGCACCGCCCCGCAGACCGTGCGCACCCGGCCCGGTTCGCCCGGCTCCGGCGCACCGGCTGCGCCCAGAGCGGCGGCGGGCCGCAGCCCGGTGATGGACCTGGCGGCGAGGACCGACACCGGACGGGCGGCGAGCGTGACGAGGGCCGCGGCCGCGGCCGCCGCGGCGAACGGCAGCCACACCGGTACCGGCAGCGGCAGCGGGTCCGTCGTCAGGAGCGACCGCATCAGCAGCCCCAGCGGTACGGCCCCGACCCCGCCCAGCACCGCCGCGGCACCGGCCACCCGGCTCACCTCACGGCCGACGGCCGACCTGAGCTGCCGGGGCGTCGCCCCGACGGCACGCAGCAGCGCCAGTTCACCGGAGCGCTGGTGGACCGCCTGGGAGAGAGTGGTGGCGATCACCAGGAGCGCCACCATGAAGACCGTGCCCGTGATGGAGGCGAGCAGCGGCAGCAGCTCGCCCCGGGCGCCGAGCGCGTCCGGGTACTCGGCCTGCCCGCGCTCCGGGCCGGTGAGCACCCGGATCGCACGGTCGCCACGGGCGCGGTCGGGCATCGCGTCCTCCAGCGACGCCCTCAGCGCACCGACGGAGACGCCCGGCTCGGCGAAGACGCCCACCGCGTCGACCGTGCCGGGGTGCCCGGCCAGGGCGGTGAGGTGCTCCTCGGTGAGGAAGACGGCGGGGGAACCGCTCCGGTGCCCGGTGCCGGCGACCCCGCTGACGGTGTACGGCCGGGGAGTCCCGTCGGCCTGCAAGGTCACATGGTCGCCGGTCCTGCTCCCGGTGGCCGCCGCCAGCGCGCCGTCGATGACCACCTCGGCGGCGGTCCTCGGAGCGCGCCCCTCCGTCAGCCGGTACGGGGTGAGCGCGGCAGCCGCCCAGGAACGGCCGGAGCCCGAAGCCGTGCCGGCCTCACCGCCCACGGTCACCGGCACCGAATCGTCCGCGACGGCCTTCGCGACGCCGTGCGCGGCGGCCGCCCTCGCCACCACGGAGCGGTCGAGCCGCACCCGTTCCGGCAGATACGCCGTCGCGGTCTGCGGCTCGCTGCCCCACGGCTTCGCCGTGTACGTCACCCGCTGATCGGCCGCCACCACCGCACCGGCCTGCGCGTACCGCTCCACCGGCGGCTGCGCCAGCAGCAGCGAGCCCACGACGAGGGCGAAGGCGCCGATCAGCGCGGCTGCTGCCGTCATCGCCACGAACACCGCGCCCCAGGCCCGGCGATGGGCCTTCAGCGACCGCCGGGCGAGGAACGCCGACGCCCGCCGGACGCCGCTCCGCACATCCGGCCCGCTCCGCACATCCGGCCGGGACCGGGCCACCCCGTCGTCGCTCCTGCTTCTGCTCCCCTTGCTCATCGCAGTCGGCCGCCGTCCATCGTCAGTACGGTGTCCGCCCAGCTCGCCGCCACCGGATCATGGGTGACCATGACGACCGTACGGCCGTCGACCCGCACCGCGTCCCGCAGCAGACCGAGCACCAGCGCCGCCGACTCCGGGTCCAGGGAGGCGGTCGGCTCGTCCGCGAAGATCACCTCGGGTTCGGTCACCAGCGCCCTTGCCACCGCGACCCGTTGCTGCTGACCGCCGGAGAGTGTCGCCGGGCCCCGCGCGCCGCGGCCCGCCAGGCCGACCCGGGCCAGCAGGTCCCGCCCCCGGGCCAGCACCCGCTCGTCCGCCGGATCGGCGCCCGCCAGTACCAGCGGCAGCACCACGTTCTCCTCGATGCTCAGCGAAGGCACCAGATTGAGGGCGTGCGACTGGAAGACGAAGCCGATCCGGTCCCGCCGCAGCCGGGTCAGCGCGGCCTCCGAGAGCGCACCGAGATCGGTGTCCCCGATCCGTACCGTGCCCGACGACGGACGGTCCAGACCCGCCGCGCACTGGAGGAATGTGCTCTTCCCCGAGCCCGAAGGACCCACCACCGCGGTGAAGCTCCCGGCCGGGACCACGCAACTGACCGCGTCGAGAGCGGTCGTCTCCCGGCCCCGCCGGCCGTGGCGCCGGCTCACCGACTCCAGCCTCAGCGCGGACGACCGCACCGCTGTGATCGTGTCCACTGTTGCCTCCACCTTGCCCTCCCTGCCTTGCCCGGCCCTTCTGACCTGGGTAAACGCTATGAACCCGAGACTGTCCGCACGAGGGTGCGCGGTCCCGGAACGGGGTGCAGCCGGCTCCACCCCGCCTTGGGGGAGGGCCCCACTCCGACGGCGGGCGGACCCCCGTAACGTGATGCGTCATGAGCACCACTCCCGCCCCGCTGACGACCGCCGTCCGGCGCTCGTGGGACGCCTCGCGCTATCTGGCCGTCGGTATCGGGGTCGCCCTGGTCGCCTATGTGGGTACTTTCCTGGTGGTGGTGGCCCTGCTGTTCGCCGCCGTGATCATCGGGTTGCCCGCGCTGCCGGAGGCCGCCAAGGTGCTGCGCCGGTTCGCGGAGTTCGAGCGACGCAGGACGGCGGCGCGGCTCGGCGTCCCGTTCACGCCGACGCGGTACCCGTCGCTGGAGAGCGAAGAACTCTCCGAGCGGGTCCGGCGGGTGCTCGCCGACCCGACGGTCTGGCGCGACGCGCTCTGGCTGCCCCTCCAGGCGCTCATGGGCAATGTCATCGGCTACCTCGCGATGGTGCTGTGGCCGGTCGGGCTCCTGGTGGACGGGGTCGCACTCCCGGTCGTGCATCTGCTGGACCGGCGCGCCGCCGACGAGTACGGGACCTCGTTGCCCGAGCGGCAGGGGTGGGTGCTGCGCTGGCACGGCGTACTCGCAGACCTGTCGGCCGGCTGGACACGCCTGCTGCTCACCTCTTCGCCGTCGGCCGCGCTCGCCGAACGGATCGCCCAGCTGACCGAGAGCCGGGCCGGTGCGGTCGAGGCGCACGGTGCGGAACTGCGTCGCATCGAACGCGATCTGCACGACGGCGCCCAGGCCAGGATCGTCGCCCTGTCGTTGCGCATCGGTCTCGCCAGACAGCTCCTGGACAGCGACCCGGCCGCCGCGCGCATCCGCCTGGACGAGGCACAGGACGGCGCGGAGGCGGCCCTCGCCGAACTGCGGCACGTGGTGCGCGGCATCCATCCGCCGGTGCTGACGGACCGTGGACTGGCGGGCGCGGTAAGGGCGCTGGCAGCCGATGCGGGTGTCCCCGTCACCGCGGAGCTGGACGGCGTCGAGGACGGCCGGCGGCTTCCGGCCGCGATCGAGACCGCCGCCTACTACGTCATCGCCGAGGCGCTCACCAACATCAGCAAACACAGCGGTGCGACAGCCGCGACCGTGACCGTCGACCGTACCCCCGGCACCCTGCGGGTGACCATCAGCGACAATGGGCGCGGCGGCGCGGGCGAACGGCACGGCATCTCGGAGAAGCCCTCCACCGGCGGCGACCGCCCGAGCACCCGGCCCACGCGGGCCACGGACCGGAGTGGGTCCGGCAGCGGGCTGGTCGGCATCAGGCGGCGGATCGCTGCCCTGGACGGAACCACCCGCATCAGCAGCCCCATCGGGGGGCCGACGGACATCGAAGTGGAGCTGCCGTGCGGATCGTGATCGCCGAGGACAACGCGCTGTTGCGGGAGGGCCTGATCCTGCTGCTCAGCAGCTCGGGACACGAGGTGGTGGCCGACGCGGCGACCGGTCCCGAGGTGCTGCCCGCCCTGCTGGAACACCGCCCGGACGCCGCCGTGCTCGATGTGCGGCTCCCGCCCACCTTCCGCGACGAGGGGCTGCGTGCCGCGCTCGCCGCCCGTGCGGAGCTGCCCGAGCTGCCGATCCTGGTGCTCTCGCAGTACGTGGAGGAGACATACGCCGCCGAGCTGCTCGCCCAGGGGGCGCAGGGCATCGGCTATCTCCTGAAGGACCGGATCGGCCGGGTCGACCAGTTCCTCCAGGCGCTGGACCGGGTGGCGGCCGGCGGCACGGCGCTCGACCCCGAGGTCGTGACCCAGCTGTTGACCCGCAAGTCGTCGGCCGGGCCGCTGCGGAGCCTCACCCCGCGCGAGCGCGAAGTGCTGGAACTGATGGCCCAGGGCAAGGCGAACGGCACCATCGCCGCCGAGCTCGTCGTGACGGAACGGGCCGTGAGCAAACACATCGGCTCGATCTTCGCCAAGCTCGGCCTGGAGCCCGACGACGGCACCGTGCACCGGCGGGTGCTGGCGGTGCTGGCCTATCTGGAGGGAAAGGGGACGCGCTGAAGGACCCCGGGCGGCTGGTCGCGGGTGGCCCGGTCCGACGAGGCCGACGCGTGTCCGGTCGAGCGGGGCGGGGCCGGGGTCGACCTCGTCGTACGGCCGGATCCGCTGACCTGGGCCCCGCTGGCGTCGACCGGCCCGGACGGGCAGGATGCTGTGTGCCGTGTCGCGTCGCCAGGAGGTCCCGCATGTCCAGCCAGAGCCGGCCCCTACCCTTCACCGCCGACGACTACCGGGCCCGTATGAAGCGCGCGGCCGACACCGCCGCCGAGGCCGGGCTCGCGGGCGTCCTGGTCGCGCCCGGACCCGATCTCGTGTACCTCACCGGCTACCAGCCCGTGAACACCGAGCGCCTCACCGTCCTCGTCCTCACCGCCGGTCAGGACCCGGTCCTCGTCGTCCCGACGCTGGAGGCCCCCGACGCCGAGAAGGCCGTCGGCGCCCCGGCACTCACCCTGCGGGACTGGACCGACGGCAAGGACCCCTACGCCGTCACCGCACCGCTGCTCGAAGACGCGGGCCGCTTCGGGATCAGCGACAACGCCTGGGCGATGCATCTGCTCGGGCTCCAGCGCACACTGCCCGGCACCTCGTACGTCTCCCTCACCGAGGCGCTGCCGATGCTGCGCGCGGTGAAGGACGCCCATGAGCTGGAGCGGCTCGCGGCCGCCGGAGCCGCCGCCGACGCCACGTACGAGGAGATCCTCAAGGTGCGCTTCTCCGGCCGCAAGGAGACCGATATCGCCGCCGAACTGGCCGATCTGCTGAGGCGGTTCGGGCATTCCCAGGTCGACTTCACGGTCGTCGGCTCCGGCCCCAACGGCGCCAATCCGCACCACGAGGCCGGTGACCGCACCATCGGGCGGGGCGACATGGTCGTACTCGACTTCGGCGGCCTCAAGCACGGCTACGGCTCGGACACCTCCCGTACGGTCCACGTCGGCGAACCCACCGCCGAGGAGCAGCGGGTCCACGACATCGTGCGGCAGGCGCAGGAGGCGGGCTGCGACGCGGTCCGGCCGGGCGTCGCCTGCCAGGAGATCGACCGTGCGGCCCGCGCCGTCATCACCGAGTTCGGCTACGGCGAACGCTTCATCCACCGCACCGGCCACGGCATCGGCGTCACCACCCACGAACCGCCCTACATGATCGAGGGCGAGGAGCAGCCGCTGGTGCCCGGGATGTGCTTCTCCGTGGAGCCGGGGATCTATCTGCCCGGCCGGTTCGGCGTGCGGATCGAGGACATCGTGACCGTGACCGAGGACGGCGGCCGGCGCCTCAACAGCACCGCGCGCGAGCTGGCGATCGTCGAGTAGCCGGACACGCGGCGGGCGCGGGGCGGGCGCGAGGTGCCTCCCGCCCGCCCGGCTCCTCAGCCGTCGGCCAGCACCACGCAGGACTCCGGCGGCAGGCGCAGCAGCCCGTCGCCGCCCGGGACATCCACCGGCTCCCACGCCGCCACCACCCGGTCCCCGCCGCCCCGGCCCCGGCCGCCGCCCAGCGCGATCGTGGCCGGCTTCTCGCCGAGATTGACCGCGATACGCAGATCACCCCTGCGGTAGGCCAGCCAGCGCGCCTGCTCGTCGTGGGCGGTGCGCACCGACGCCAGGTCCGGGTCGCGCAGGTCGGGCAGTGCGCGGCGCAGTGCGATCAGTTCGCGGTACCAGGCGAGCAGGCGGGCGTGCGGCTGCCGGGAGGGCTCGCTCCAGTCCAGACAGGAGCGGTTCCGGGTGGCCGGGTCCTGCGGGTCGGGAATGTCGTCCGCCACCCAGCCGTGCGCCGCGAACTCCCGCCGCCGGCCGCTGCGCACCGCCTCGGCGAGCTCCGGATCGGTGTGGTCGGTGAAGAACTGCCAGGGGGTGCGCGCGCCCCACTCCTCGCCCATGAACAGCATCGGTGTGAAGGGCCCTGTCAGGACGAGGGCCGCGGCACAGGCCAGCAGGCCGGGGGAGAGCGTGGCGGAGAGCCGGTCGCCCTGGGCCCGGTTGCCGATCTGGTCGTGGGTCTGGGCGTAGCCGACGAACCGGTGGGCGGGCGTGCGGGCGATGTCGACGGGGCGGCCGTGGGTACGGCCCCGGAAGCCGGAGTACGTGCCGTTGTGGAAGAACGCGCTCGTCACGGTCTTGGCGAGGGCGGCCAGCGGCGCCTCGGCGAAGTCCGCGTAGTAGCCCTGGGACTCCCCGGTGAGCGCGGTGTGCAGGGCGTGGTGGAAGTCGTCGTTCCACTGGGCGTGCAGACCGATGCCGCCCGATTCGCGGGGGGCCGTGGTCCGCGGGTCGCAGAGGTCGGACTCGGCGATCAGCGGGAGCGGACGGCCCAGTTCCGCCGCGAGCGCGTCGGCCGCCGTGGACAGCTCCTCCAGGAAGGTCAGCGCCCGCCCGTCGGCCAGGGCGTGGACCGCGTCGAGCCGCAGCCCGTCGAGCCGGTAGTCCCGCAGCCAGGCGAGCGCGCTGCCCAGCAGGAACGCCCGCACCTCGTCCGAACCGGGGGCGTCGAGATTGACCGCCGCGCCCCACGGCGTGTGGTGGGCCTCGGTGAAGTACGGGCCGAAGGCCGGGAGGTGGTTCCCGGACGGGCCGAGGTGGTTGTGGACCACGTCCAGGAGGACCGCGAGCCCGAGTCCGTGCGCCGTGTCGATGAAGCGTTTGAGCCCGTCCGGCCCGCCGTACGGTTCGTGCACGGCCCAGAGCGACACCCCCTCGTACCCCCACCCGTGGGTACCGGGGAACGGGCAGACCGGCATCAGCGACACATGGGTGACCCCGAGTTCGACGAGATGGCCCAGCCGGGCGGCCGCGGCGTCGAAGGTGCCCTCACCGGTGAACGTGCCGATGTGGAGCTCGTACAGGACGGCGCCCGGAAGCGCCCGGCCGGCCCAGTCGCTGCGCCATTCGAACAACGAGTGGTCGACGACGGCGCTCTCGCCGTCCGGCCCGTCCGGCTGGCGGCGCGAACGCGGATCGGGAAGCACCCGCGGGCCGGCACCGTCTCCTTCGCCGCCGCCCCCGTCCAGGACGAAGCCGTAGCGGTCCCCGTCCGACGCCTCCGCCTCGGCCGTCCACCAGCCGTCCCGCCCGGGATCACGCCCCATCGCCCGCAGCTCACCCGACAGCCGCAGCCCGACCGAGTCCGCATCCGGTGCCCATACCTCGAACAGCATGCAACGCTCCTCGTCTCCTCGCCCCGCGCCCCCATCGTCGGCAGCAGCCGCGGACAGCGGCCCATGACACTGGATCGAGCCCGTTACTGGCGATTAAGGTCTGGTTCTGATCATTGCCCCGTCAGGTTCTGCTCAATACGCACTCCCTCTTACGGCCGTGGAGGCCGAGACGACCGTGCCGTCGTTCCCGCCCGGTTTCCTCCGGGGCGCCTGCGCGTCCGCCTTCCGGACCGAAGGGGCCGCCGACACCGGCAACGTCGAATGGATCGAGGGTGCCGGCAAGCGCTTCGGTCCGGTCCGCATCGACGACGGGACACCGCGCCGGAGGCCCAGGCGCTCGACAGGGGCCGCGCGGCGAGGACGCGACGGTCCCCGCCGAGCAGCAACTCCGCCTGGAACGGCCGACGGAGCTCACCCCCGGACTCACACCAGGTGGATGCGTTCCTGGCTGATGCGATGACCGGCCCGCGCGAACGCGGCCGCCATCGGCACGTTGCCCCGGTCGGTGGCGCCCGCGATGAACCGGGCGCCCTCGGCCGCGAGGAAGTGCGTGCACTCGGCGAGCAGGTCGTACCCGTAGCCGTGACCCCGCTGCTCCGGCACGACACCGATGAAGCCGATGCACGGGCCGCCCGGATTGTGGGCGGGCACCTGGATGCCGGCCAGTTCGCCGTCGGGGGTGTACGCCAGCTGCCACCAGGCGCGCGGCGAGGGGCACCAGCGGAAGAAGTCGAGATCCTCCCGCGCCGCCTGCTCCAGACCGCCGGGGCCCTCGATGGCCCGCCGGGCATGCGCGTCCAGCGTGACGGAGTGGACCCGGCGCAGCACGTCGAGGATCACCTCGTCGTCCGGTTCCGGCCGGAACTCCAGCCGCCCCGGCCGCTCGGGCAGGCCGAACTCCGGTGTCCACTCGTAGCGGTACCGCTCGACCAGCGGCTTCATCCCGGCCGAACGGGCGGCGGAGATCCGGCCCTGCGCGGCGGCCCGGACATCGGGCCGCTCCCGCCAGCCGGCCGGCAGGATCAGTTCGTACTCGGCGTACAGCGGTGCGCGGCGCAGCAGTTCGGCGCCCGCCGCCTCCTCGCCGTCCGCGAAGTCGAACCAGTTGAGCAGCATCGGCTCGCTGTCGTGGGGCCCGGCCCACCAGGCGGCACGGGCCACCACGACACCGTCGCGCAGGGCGATCCAGGTCCACTCGGGGCGGTAGTCGCCGCCGTTGTGCACGGTGGCGTAACGGTGCCCGAACGCGGCGCGGCCGACGAGGTCACGCCCTTGCAGGGTGTGGAAAAGGTGTGCGTCGCTCTCGGTGAGCGCGCGAATGACCAGACCGGTCATGGAACTGTCCTCCGGAAGAAGTGGTGCGCTCCCGGTCAGACCGAAACCGAAACCGCCCGGCGAACGGGACGGGAGCGCGGGAATGAAGTGGTATGTGTACGCACTGTTCTCGCCTCCTTCCTCGGTTCTCGGGCGGAGCAGTCACCGTAACCGGTGGGCCGGTGGGCCGTCCACCGATTCAGTCCCAGACCATGTCGAAAGAGCGCTCGAAGTTCACGTACCCGAGGCGTGCGAAGGAGTTGGCCATCGGTACGTTGCCGAGGTCGGTGGCTGCCCGGATGCGTTCCACGCCGTCCTGAGAGGCCAGCACCCTGGTGCCCTCGGCGAGGATGTCGTCGATGTAGCCGTGGCCGCGTGCGCCGGGCAGTACACCGATGTACGCGATGATCGGGTTGTAGTCGTTGCGTGCCGGGATCACGAATCCGGCCGGCTCACCGTCCGGGAGCTCGGCGATCCGCCACCACTCGCGCGGGGTGCGGTACTTCGCAAGCTCCTCGTCGTAGTGCTTCTCGGCGGCCTCGCGGGCGGTGAGCCCGGACGCCAGGTCGGCCTGCCCGTGGGCGTCGAGGGTGCCCTCCATCACCGGTGTCATCAGCGCGAGGAGATCCTCGCGGCTGCCCACCGGACGGAACCGGAGCCGGCCGCTGTCGGCGGGGACCGCCGTGCCGGCGCGCCACTCCAGACGGAGCCGCTCGACCAGCATCCGCGCACCGGAGCGCTCCATGACCCGGATCCGGGCCTCGACGACCTCGCGGACAGCCGGGTCCTCGCGCCAGTCGGCCGGCACGAATCGGCCGTACTCGGGCCGCGCCGCACCGGCCGGCACGACCGCGGCCGTCGCGGTCTCCAGCAGCTTCAGTCCGGCCTCACCGCGCTCGGGCTCGGGCAGCGTGTCGTCCAGGTCGAAGAAGTCGAGGAGCAGCGGTGCCTCCCCGCCCAGGCTCCACCACGCGATCCGGGCCACCAGGCGTTCGCCGCGCATCGCCACCCACATCCACTCGGGGCGGCGGCGTCCGCTCTCCAGGTCGTCGGCGAGTTCGTGATCGAGGGTGTACGACAGCCGGCGGAAGAGCCCGAGCTCCTGGGGACCGATGAGCGGACGGATGGTCAGTTCCTGTGGTGCGCGGGTCACACAAGCTCCTCTGAGCGCGCGAGAATGCCTTCCGGCGGTGCCGGGCGGCCTGCGGCGGGAGACAGTAGCAATGTCCCCACGGCCGTGCGCGGGGATATCCGCGGCCACGCGGGCCGTGCGGGACGCCGGGCGGAACACGGGCCCGTTCTGGACACTCCGGGGCGGTCGGACCGACAATTGGCCGTGTGACGTCCTCCTTCGAGTCCCACACGTACTCCGTGCGGCTGTCCGACGCCCAGCGCGACCGTGTGCTCGGCGTACTCAGAGACGGTGCGGCACAGGGCAGGCTGTCCCACGACACCTTCATGCGGCGCATGGAGCTGGCCCTCACCGCCCGTCGCTCCGAGGAGCTGGACGCACTCACCGCCGACCTGGAGGGCGAGGGCCGCTGGTCGCGGCGAATACTCCGGGTCGTGGGCGGAGTGTCCGGATTCCCCGGCCGGGTGCGCCGGGTCTGGCAGACCGAGCGGCTCCCCAAGCTCCTGCTCCCCACCCCCAGCCCGTACCCCCTGCTGATCGGCCGCGACCCCGGGAACGGGCTGCGGCTCAACCACGAGACCGTCTCCCGGATGCACGCGGAGCTCACCGTGCGGGGCGGCTGCTGGCTGCTGCGCGACCTCGGCTCGACCAACGGCACCTGCGTCAACGGCCAGCGGGTCACCGGCACGGTCCCGGTCCGCGACGGGGACCAGGTGAGCTTCGGACGGATGAGCTTCCGGCTCTCCGCACCCGTCCTCGGGCCCCCCGAATGAGAGCCCCTCGCCCGGGAGCCGGCCGGTCGTTCCGCCGCCACCCGGACGGCCGTACGCCGGATGCGTGATGCCGCCGCCGGTGGTCCGCTGGGGGAAGCCGCGCCGCACACCGGCGCCCTGACGCCCCGGGGGTACCGATGCAGGCCGACGCGCCGGAAGGCATATCCGCACCGCGACGCGGACGCCGGACCGGCAGGACGACGTGCGGCTCCCGCCGGAGCACCGGCCCCAGCCTGCTCGCACCCGGCGCGGCGCACGATCCGTACCGGTTCTACCGGGTCCTGCGCGAGGAGTACCCGCTCAGCTACGACGTGCCCCTGGGCGCCTGGCTGGTCAGCCGGTACGCGGACGTGGCCACGGCACTCACCGACCCCCGGTTCGCCGGACTCCCGCACGACACCGCACCCCGTGGCGGCCCCGCCCCGCTCGGCCTCTGCCACGGCAGCCCCCTCTGCGCCCCCCGTCGGCCGCACGCAGCCGCAGCCGGATCAGTGCCACGTCACATCCCGGACCCCGGCCCGGTACCACCTCACATGGCAGCGCGGATCGAGAGAACCGCGTACGTCCTCGCACGCCGGATCGCGGGACGCCAACAGGCGGACCTCGTCGAGGAGTTCTGTCGCTGGCTGCCAGTCGGCGCCACCCCCGGGGCGAGCCCCCGGCCGCACCGGCTGCCCGGTAGCGGGACAGGCACCGCCGCCACACCCTGCACCCGGCACACCGGCCTGCGCGAGAGGGCGCTCGCCTCCTTCCTCGCCAATGTGCTGGACGCCCCCGACCTCCTCGCCGCGCTGAGTATCGAACCGGCCCTGGCCGACCGGGCCTGGACCGAGTCGCTGCGCCGCGACCCGCCGGTCCAGGTGGTGCTGCGCCGCACCGTCACCGAGGTCGCCCTCAGCGGCGGCACACTGCCCGCCGGGGCGGACGTCGCCTGCCTGATCGGCTCGGCCGGCCGCGACCCGCAACGGTTCGCCGCACCCGACGTCTTCGACCCCTTCCGCCGCGACCAGGGCCGGTCCCTCACCGGTCCCGCGTCGTGCCCGGCCGTCCTGCTCGGCCGGCTGGAGGCCCGTCAGGGGCTGCTCGCGCTGCTCGACGCGATGCCCCGGCTCCGCTGGGCGGACGGATTCCGCCCGGCCGGTTCCGGGCTGCTCACCCGCGGTCCGCGGGCCCTGCTCGTCCGGCCCGGCTGAGCAACGCCACCGGCCGTCCGGCGAAGAGCTCGGCGAGCGCGACCGAGCCCCCGGCGAACTCGCGCCCGGGTGTCAGCAGATCGGTCCACGGCCCGTCGTCCGGAAGCGTCAGTTCCGTGTCGTGCCAGCCGCCCGACTCCGCCAGCCGCAACGACAGCCTGGTCACGGCGGTGACCACCTCGCCCGAGCGGCAGAACGCCAGGCAGTGCGCGGCCGCCGGACCACAGGCGCTCAGCGGGGCGTACGTACCGGACTCGCCGAACACCTCCGGCCGCTCGCGCCGCAGCCGCAGGGCGGCCGCCGTCAGCTCGCGCTTCTCGCCGAGGGCCCCGTCCCCGGGCGGCTCGCGGAACGGCCGCCGGTTGTCCGGGTCGACCAGCGCCACGTACTCCCGTTCCGTGCCCTGGTACAGGTCCGGCACACCCGGCATCGTCAGATGCACCAGCGCCGCCCCCAGCACATTGGCCCGCACATACGGGTCGAGCGTGTTCGCGAACCGCTCCAGGGTCTCGCGCACCGGACCGGAGCCGGCGGCCGGCCCGGCCGCGACAAAGTCCGTCACCGCCCGCTCGTACGCCGGGTCGGCCTCGGTCCAGCTGGTGAAGAGCCCCGCCTCGCGGACCGCCTTCAGCAGCGCCGGCTCCAGCCGCGCCGCCATCTCGCCGTGCGGCAGCTTCGCGCAGCCCACGGCCGTCTGCCAGGCCTGCCAGGCGAGCTGCGCGTCGGGCGCGGTGGCCGGGGTGGTCCGCTCCAGCTCCGTCAGCAGCCCGGACCACGATTCCGGGCACTCCGTCAGCACCGCGATTCTGGCCCGCACATCGGCGCTGCGCTTGGTGTCATGGGTGGTCAGCACCGTGCCGGTGGCCGGCCGGTCGCGGGCCAGCCGGGCACAGAACGCGTGGAACTCCTCCGGCGCCACCGCGGGCTGCCCGGGGTCACCACCCACCTCGTTGGCCGAGACCAACGGCACGTACCGGTAGAACGCCATGTCCTCGACCGACTTGGCGCGCAACGCGGAGGCGGTCTGGGCGAACCGGGCACAGAACGCGGCCTGTTCCGGCCCCTCGCCCAGCCGTCCCAGCGCCAGCTCCCGGACCACGTCGACGGCCGAGGCCTCCTCCGCGACGGCGAACATCGCCTTCGCGTCCCGCACGACCGCATCCGGCAGCGTCTGCTCGGCCGTAGCCGTGCAAGGCCCGCCGGCCGTCGCGTACGGGCGGTAGACCGGTACCCGCACGAGCAGTTCGTGCACCGCCGCGTGCAGCGTCCACGGGGCGTGGTCGCGCAGTGCGGGGTCGTCCGCGCAGATCCGTACGGCGAGCCGGGTCAGCAGTTCGGTCTCGGCGGCCAGTTCGTGCGTCACCACCCGGTACGCTGCGCGGCGCACGGTCGCCGTCCAGTTGCCGCCGCGGTCGCCGGCGGGGCCCGCGTACTCCCGGTAGCGGCCGACCAGCTCCGCTGCGCCCATCGGGTCGACGAACAGGCCGTCGACGCGGTGCAGCACGTCGTAGCCGGTCGTCCCCGCGACGGCCCAGTCCGCGGGCAGTGGTTCGCCGCCGGTGAGGATCTTTTCCACCACCGTCCACCGGCCGCCGGTCGCCGCAGAGAGCCGCTCCAGGTAGGCCGCGGGGTCGGCCAGCCCGTCGGGGTGGTCGATGCGCAACCCGTCGACGACACCGTCCCGGATCAGTTCAAGGATCTTTCCGTGGGTGGCGGCGAAGACCTCGGGGTCCTCCACCCGCACCCCGATGAGCTCCGAGATGGTGAAGAAGCGCCGGTAGTTCAGCTCGGTACGGGCCAGCCGCCACCAGCCGAGCCGGTAGTGCTGGGCGTCCAGCAGCTCGGGCAGCGGCAGGCCGGCGGTGCCGGTCCGCAGCGGGAACTCCTGCTCGCCGTAGCGCAGCACATCGCCGTCCGCCCGGAGCCTGCCGATCTCGTCGCCGATCCGCCCGCCGAGCACCGGCAGCAGCACCTTGCCGCCGCCCGCCGCCCAGTCGATGTCGAACCATCGGGCGTACGGGGAGCCGGGGCCCTCGCGCAGCACCTCCCGCAGCGCGTGGTTGTGGCGGGGGACGGCGGCCATGTGGTTCGGCACGATGTCCACGATCAGCCCGAGACCGTGCCCGCGCGCCGTGCGGGCCAGTTCCCGCAGCCCCTCCTCACCGCCGAGCTCGGCGCGGACCCGGCCGTGGTCGACGACGTCGTAGCCGTGCCGGGAGCCGGGCACGGCTTCGAGGACCGGGGACAGGTGAAGATGGGAGACGCCGAGCGAGGCGAGATACGGCACGGCATGTCCGGCGGCCGAGAACGGGAAGTCGGGCTGGAGCTGGAGCCGGTAGGTGGCGGTGGGCGTCATGCGGACGTTCGTACCCGGCCTGGTGGCTTCTGTGTCACGGAACGCCGCAAAGGGCTCGACCGGCGGTGTCCCCGGCCGCTCGGACACGCCCTACGCGGGCCGCTGCAGCACCGCCATGCTGCGTCCGACCAGCGTCACCCGATCGCCCGCCGCCACCTTCGGGCCCGAGCCGGGCATGACCCCGACCGGGCGGGCCGTGTCGACCACCACCAGCCACTGCCGGCCGTGGTTCACCGGGACGCAGAAGTCCAGCGTCTCGGCGCTCGCGTTGAACATCAGCAGGAACGAGTCGTCGGAGATCCGCTCGCCGCGCGGCCCCGGTTCCGAGATCGCGTGTCCGTTGAGGAAGACCGTCAGCGCCTTGGCGTGCGCGGCCTGCCAGTCCCGCTGTGTCATCTCGCGGCCCTCCGGGGTGAACCACGCGATGTCCGAGAGCTCGTCGTGGGTGCCCTCGACCGGACGGCCGTGGAAGAACCGGCGGCGCCGGAAGACCGGATGGTCGCGGCGGAGCCACACCATCGCGCGGGTGAACTCCAGCAGACTGCTGCCGGGGCCGCTCGCCCCGTCCCGGCCGGCCTCGTCCGCGTCGTCCGCCGCGGCCCCGGCCGGGTCCGGCCAGTGCACCCACGACAACTCGTTGTCCTGGCAGTACGCGTTGTTGTTGCCCCGTTGCGTACGCGCGAACTCGTCGCCGTGGCTCAGCATCGGCACGCCCTGCGACAGCATCAGCGTGGCGACGAAGTTCCGCATCTGCCGCATCCGCAGATCGAGGACCTCCGGCCGGTCGGTGTCCCCCTCCACGCCGCAGTTCCACGACCGGTTGTGGCTCTCGCCGTCCCGGTTGCCCTCGCCGTTGGCCTCGTTGTGCTTGTCATTGTACGAGACCAGGTCGTGCAGCGTGAAGCCGTCGTGACAGGTGGTGAAGTTGATCGAGGCGAGCGGCCGCCTGCCGTCGTCCTGGTACAGGTCCGACGACCCGGTCAGCCGTCCCGCGAACTCGGCGAGGGTCCGGGGCTCGCCCCGCCACAGGTCCCGCACGGTGTCCCGGTACTTGCCGTTCCACTCGGTCCACAGCGGCGGGAAGTTCCCCACCTGATAGCCGCCCTCTCCCACGTCCCACGGCTCGGCGATCAGCTTCACCTGGCTGACCACCGGGTCCTGCTGCACCAGGTCGAAGAACGACGACAGCCGGTCCACCTCGTGGAACTGCCGGGCCAGGGTGGCCGCCAGATCGAAGCGGAAGCCGTCCACATGCATCTCCGTGACCCAGTACCGCAGCGAGTCCATGATCAGCTGGAGCACGTGCGGCGACCGCATCAGCAGGGAGTTCCCGGTCCCCGTGGTGTCCGTGTAGTACCGCTGGTCGTCCGCCAGTCGGTAGTACGAGGCGTTGTCCAGGCCCCGGAAGGAGAGCGTCGGACCGAGGTGGCTGCCCTCCGCCGTGTGGTTGTAGACCACGTCGAGGATCACCTCGATGCCGGCCTGGTGCAGCGCCCGCACGACCTGCTTGAACTCCAGTACCTGCTCGCCGCGGTCGCCCCAGGAGGCGTAGGCGTTGTGCGGGGCGAAGAAACCGATGGTGTTGTAGCCCCAGTAGTTGGCCAGCCCCGCGTCGGCCAGCCGGTGGTCCTGGACGAACTGGTGAACCGGCATCAGTTCGATCGCCGTGACGCCCAGTTCCGTCAGATGGGCGATCACCTCCGGATGGGCCAGCCCCGCGTAGGTTCCGCGCAGCTCCTTCGGCAGCCCCGGGTGGAGCATCGTCAGACCCTTCACATGGGCCTCGTAGATCACCGTGCGGTGGTAGTCCGTACGGGGCCGCCGGTCGTCGCCCCAGTCGAAGTACGGGTTGACCACGACCGAGGTCATGGTGTGCGGCGCCGAGTCGAGGTCGTTGCGCGCGTCGGGCCGGCCGAACGGGTAGCCGTACACCGCCTCGCCCCACCGGATCTGCCCGGCGACGGCACGGGCGTACGGGTCGAGCAGCAGTTTGGCCGAATTGCAGCGGGCGCCGCGCTCCGGTTCGTACGGCCCGTGCACCCTGAATCCGTACCGCTGACCGGGCATCACACCGGGCAGATAGGCATGGCGGACAAAGGCGTCGGTCTCCCTGAGCTCCACCGCCGTCTCGGAACCGTCGTCGTGCAGCAGGCACAACTCGATGCGTCTGGCGGCCTCCGAGAAGACCGCGAAGTTGGTCCCGGCGCCGTCGTACGTGGCACCGAGGGGATACGCCTGTCCCGGCCAGACCTGCATAGGTTCGACTCTTCCACTTCTGATCCCGGTGCCTGGAGCTTGCGGACACGCCCCGGGCCCTGTCCGGCCCCGATCCTCCGGACAGGCCCTTGCGCCAGATCTTCCCCGAAACAGGTGCGCCTACCTAGGACGTCACGCGGTCCGGTCAACATCGGGCCTCTCCGTGTCGCCCGGAACCGGGGTCCGGACCCCCGGCCCCGGCTCCCGCCCGGTACCGGGTTCCGGAAGGGGGTCTCA
Source organism: Streptomyces gelaticus (assembly GCF_014649535.1). Lineage (GTDB taxonomy): Bacteria > Actinomycetota > Actinomycetes > Streptomycetales > Streptomycetaceae > Streptomyces > Streptomyces gelaticus. The sequence goes on along the minus strand of NZ_BMTF01000007.1, from coordinate 258,763 downwards.
ATCACTATGAATCCCCTCACTACGGCAGATCTCGCCGCTGGGAACATCCCTGCGTCATGGGGGAGTTGACGAAGCAGCATCTGCATCCGGCTGCATCGCCTCCCGCTCCCGGAGTACCCTTCCTTGATCGTTGGTGGGGGAGTGGAAGGCGGTGCGCGGGTGAGCTCGGGAGGCTTCGAGCTGCCCCCAGGTGACCCAGGTCACGAGGGGGAATCCACCGATGTCCCGCCAGGGGCGGTTTCACTTGCGCAGCCCATGGAGATCGGCGCGGAACTGGACTGGGGGGCGGACGTCTGGAGCGAGGTGCGTACGCGCGCGCAGCGGGCCGGGCGGGCCTACATCTGGCTGAATCTCGTGGAGCAGCGGCTGCGTGCCGTGGTCGCCGCGGTGCTCCGGCCCGTCTACGAGCCGGTGCACGGCGAGGACTGGGTGGTCGCCGCCGCCGGCCCCGCCGGGCAGGAGTGGGTGCAGCGCGCCGTCGCGGTGCGCGAGGTCTCGCGCCGCAAGGGCTATCTGCTGGACCCGGCCGACGACAACGTCCTCAGCTTCCTCACGCTGCCTCAGCTGCGTGAGCTGATGGTCCAGCACTGGCCGTGCTTCGAGGCGTACTTCGACGACCGGCGCGAGGTGGAGCTGGCGCTCGACGAGCTGGAGGTCGCCCGCAACGTGGTCTCCCGCAACCGCGCCCTGAACGAGGCGGTCCTCGCCCAGGCCGAGCGCGCCTCCGCCCGGCTCCTGGAGATCCTGGGCAGCGGCGCGGCGGTCCCCTCGGCCGACCGGCTCCCGGTCGACGCCGTCGAGGAGCTGGTCGGCGACCGGTACGCGGACGTGGTCTCCGTCCACTCCGACCGGGTGCGGCTCCAGCGGCAGCTGCCGGCCGAGGATCTCTTCGGCGGCTCGCGCCGGCTCGACGCGATCGGCATAGGACTCAATCTGCTGGTGCAGAACTTCTCCGGCCGCAGGCTCGTCCGGCTCGCCGAGTCGGGCTGCCGGGTGCGGCTGCTCTTCATCAACCCGGCGAGCAGCGCGGTCAAGCGCCGGGAGCGGGAGCTGGGCCTGAAGAAGGGCGAGCTGAGCCGGTCGGTGGAGATGAACATCCTCCATATGCGCCGGGTCCGCTCCAAGCTCCGCGACCCGGGCGCCTTCGAGATCCATGTGTTCGACGAGACCCCGCGCTTCACGGCCTATCTGGTGGACGGCGACGGGACGGACGCGGTGGGGGTCGTCCAGACCTATCTGCGGCGCGCACGCGGGATGGAGGCGCCCGTGCTGGTGCTGCGTGGCGGCGGGCGTGCCGTGGTCCGGGCGGGGCAGGACAACGAGCACGGGCTGTTCGAGACGTACCGCGAGGAATTCGAGTCCGTGTGGGCGGACTCCCGGCCCGTCTCCTGAGGGGCCGCGACCGCGTTGTCAGTGGTGCGTGCGAGGGTGGTCGTCACCTGGGGGAGAGCACCACGAAGGAGGTACGGGATGAGCTGGCACCGGGAGGCGCTGGTCGGCTTCGACCTGGAGACGACCGGTACGGATCCGCTGGAGGCCCGGATCGTGACGGCCGCGGTCGTCGGCGTCGACGGCAGGGACGGGGAGCCGGTGCGGCAGCGCACCTGGCTGGCGGATCCGGGCATCCGGATTCCCGAGCAGGCCTCGGCGATCCACGGCATCAGCAGCGAGCGGGCGGCGGCGGAGGGCCGGCCGGTGCGTGAGGTGGCCGACGAGATCGCCGGGACGCTCACGGAGTACTGGCGGCGGGGCGTGCCGGTCGTCGCGTACAACGCGGCCTTCGATCTGACGCTGCTCACGGCGGAGTTGCAGCGGCACGGGCTGCCGTCGCTGAGCGACCGGCTCGACGGGGCGGGGATCGGGCCGGTCATCGACCCGTACACCATCGACCGGGCCGTGGACCGCTACCGCAAGGGCAAGCGCAACCTGGAGGCGGTCTGCGTCGAGTACGGCGTGGTGCACGGCGGAGCCCATGACGCGGGGGCGGACGCGCTGGCCGCGGTCCGGGTGGCGTACGCCATAGCCGAGCGGCACGGCTCGGTCGCCGGGCTGAACGCCGCCGAGCTGCACGAGCGCCAGGTGGAGTGGTACGCGCAATGGGCGGCGGACTTCCAGCAGTTCCTGCGCCGCAAGGGCACCGCCGACGCGGTGGTCGACGGCCACTGGCCGCTGCGGGAGCCGGCCCCGGTGGCCGCCGGCTGACGGTCCGGCCCCGCGGCCGGGTTCAGGGGGCAGCGCTCAGAACGGATACCACCGCACGGCCGTGTCGCCGTCACGCAGCGAGGCCACCCGGCGGCGGAATTCGGTGAGGGCCTTCGGGTTGACCGGGGCGTGCTGGGACACCCAGGCACAGCTGGCCGTCTCCCGGGCCCCGCGAAGCACCGCGCAGCCCTCCCACTCGCGGACGTCCCAGCCGTACGCGGCGGTGAAGGCGTCGTACGCCTCGGGCGCCAGACCGTAGCGGTCCCGGGACAGTGCGAGCACCACCAGGTCGTGCTCGCGCAGATCCGAGGAGAAGGTCTCCAGATCGACCAGCACCGGCCCGTCCGGACTGACATGGACGTTGCGGGGCAGCGCGTCGCCGTGGATCGGCCCCGGCGGCAGATGCGGGACCAGTGCGGCGGCCGCCGTCGTGAAACCGTCGCGGCGCTCGCGAAGATAGTCGGCGTCGGCCGGGTCGATCGCGTCGCCCGCGAGCCGCAGCCAGCGTTCGACGCCGCCCAGCAGCTCACGGCGCGGCAGACCGAGGCCGTCCGGGGCGGGGAGCGCGTGCACCAGGGTGAGCAGCTGCGCCAGGTCCCGCGGCTCGGCGGGGCGCACGGCGTCGGGCAGCCGGTGCCAGAGGGTCACCGGGTGGCCCTCCACCAGGCGCGCCGTGCTCTCGGCGGCCCGCACGGCGGGTACGCCCGAGTCGGCCAGCCACCGGGCGACGGCCACCTCGCGTTCGGCCCGGTCCCGTAGTTCCGGGTGCCGCACGGCGTCCCGGCCGACCTTGACCACCAGGTCGCCGACGGCGAACACCGCGTTCTCACCCAGCGCGAGCAGCTCCGCACCGCCGGACAGTCCGGCAGCGGTCAGCACCTCACGCGCGCGCATCTCGTTCATGGCTCCGATTTTCGCATCCGTGCAGGTTGCCTTGACGAACCGACGGCCCGTCAGCACGATGACGGAGGCCACCTGAGCGGCCAGAACGGTATGAAACCGATCGAATGACGCAAGGGGGCAGATTCGTGACATTGGCGAGTGCAACCGTACGTACCGAGAGACACGGCCCGCCCGGCTCCCCGCAGGACAAGCGGCCCAGGCCGTCCGGCCGGAGCGCCGGAGCCTGGTTCCTGGTGCTGCCCGCGCTGATCCCGATCCTCATCCTGAGCGTCGGCCCCCTGCTCTACGGCATCGCGCTGGCCTTCACCGACGCCCAGTCCGGCCGCACCCGCTCCACCCAGTGGGTGGGCGGGCTGAACTTCCAGGACCTGCTCCACGACACCCTTTTCTGGGACTCGTTCCGGATCGGCCTGGTGTGGGCGTTCGGCGTCACCGTGCCCCAGTTCGTACTGGCCCTCGGCCTCGCCCTGCTGCTCAACCAGAATCTGCGGATGCGCTGGCTGGCGCGGGCGCTGGCGATCATTCCGTGGGCGATGCCCGAGGTGGTCGTGGGCCTCATGTGGCGGCTCGTCTACCACCCGGACGCGGGCTTCCTCAACGAGACCATCCGCGATCTCGGCCTCGGCGACGGCCGGGACTGGCTCACCGGACTCGCCACCGCCCTGCCCGCCGTGATCGTCGTGGGCGTCTGGGCGGGCATGCCCCAGACCACTGTCGCCCTGCTCGCCGGAGTGCAGAACACCCCGCAGGAGCTCCACGAGGCGGCCGCGCTGGACGGGGCCGGTGCCTGGCGCCGCTTCCGTACCGTCACCTGGCCCGTGCTCAGACCGGTCGCGCTCGCCATCACCGCGCTCAACTTCATCTGGAACTTCAACTCCTTCGCGCTGGTCTACGTACTGACCAACGGCGGGCCCGGCGGGCGCACCCGGCTGCCGATGCTCTTCGCGTACGAGGAGGCCTTCCACTACGGACAGTTCGGATACGCCGCTGCGATGGGCTGTGTGATGGTCGCGGTGATCTCCGTGATCCTCGCGGTGTATCTCGCCGGCCGGCTCGGGGGAGGCGAGGACCGATGAGCATGCGCACCAGCGCAGCCGCACGCGCCGGACAGTACGCCGCGCTGCTCGGCTATCTCGTCTTCCTGGCGTTCCCGTTCCTCTGGCTGGTCTCCACCGCCTTCAAACCGGCGCGTGAACTCGGCTCCCTGCACCCCACCTGGATCCCCGACCAGCCGACGCTCGACAACTTCCGCAAGGCCTTCGACGAGCAGCCGCTGCTCCAGGCCGCCGCCAATTCGCTGGTCGCCGCGGTCTGCGCCGCCCTCATCGCGGTCGTCGTCGCCACGCCCCTGGCGTACGTGATGGCCCGCCGCCGCTCCAGGCTCTCGACGGCGGCCACCGGTTGGGTGGTGATCAGCCAGGCGTTCCCGCTCGTCCTGCTGATCATCCCGCTCTTCCTGATCCTGAAGAACCTCCGTCTGATCAACACCCTGTGGGGGCTGATCATGGTGTACGTCGTCTGGGCGCTGCCCTTCGCGCTCTGGATGCTGGCCGGATACGTGCGGGCCGTGCCCGTCGAGCTGGAGGAGGCCGCCTCGGTCGACGGGGCGGGCCGGGTACGGACCCTCGTCTCCGTCACGGCTCCACTGCTGGCCCCCGGCATCGTCGCCACCGCGCTCTTCGCCTTCATCACCGCGTGGAACGAGCTCTTCTTCGCGCTCGTCCTGCTCAAGACCCCGGAGAAGCAGACCTTGCCGGTCGTACTGACCCACTTCATCGGTGCGGAGGGCGCGGCCGATCTCGGGCCGCTCGCCGCCGCCGCGTTCCTCGCCACCCTCCCCTCGCTGGTGATCTTCGCGGTCATCCAGCGGCGGATCACGGGCGGCATGCTGGCCGGGGCGGTGAAGAGCTGATGCGGGCATCCCTGCGGACGGCGGCCGCCGCCACGGCCACCGTGCTGGCCCTGCTGCTCACCGGCTGCGCCGGGACGGACGACGACCGGGGCGAAAGCGGGCGGATCGAGCTCAGCTTCCAGTCGCTGGCCTGGCAGAAGGAGTCCGTCGAGGCCAACAGACAGCTGGTGAAGGAGTGGAACGAGGCCCATCCGGACATCCATGTCAGCTACGTCCAGGGCAGCTGGGACACCGTCCACGACCAGCTGCTGACCTCCTTCGAGGGCGACGAGGCCCCGGACATCATCCACGACGCATCCGACGACCTGGCCGACTTCGCCCACAGCGGCTACCTCGCGGACCTGCGCGGGCTCCTCCCGGGCCGGCTGACCGCCGACATCCCGCAGCAGAGCTGGTCCACCACCACCTTCGGCGACGGCGTCTACGGTGTGCCGTTCCTCCAGGAACCCCGCGTCCTGATCGCCAGCACCAAGATCCTCACCGAGTCCGGGGTTCGCGTCCCGACCCCCGACGAGCCTTGGAGCTGGGCCGAGTTCCGGCAGATCACCGAGGAGCTGACGGGCAAGGGGCGGTACGGCGTCGCCTGGCCGCTCAAGGAGCCGGTCTCCGTCACCCTCAACCTCGGACTCTCCGGCGGCGGGCAGCTCTTCCACCGTGGCGCCGACGGCAGGGTGACCATCCGCGCGGGGGAGGGCGACCAGGTCGTCCCCGGCACCATCCGCGACCAGGTCAACACCGACCACAGCGCTGCGCGCACCGCACTCGGCATGGGTGGCTCCGACACCCTGCCCGGGTTCTTCGGCGGCAAGTACGCAATGGTGCCGCTGGGCTTCTCGTACCGCCAGCAGGTCGTCGAGCAGGCACCCGAGGGCTTCGAGTGGACGGTCCTGCCGGCCCCCGCGGGCAGTGCGGGCCTCGCCCAGGGCGTGAGCCCGCAGACGCTGTCCGTCTCGGAGGCCAGCCCGCACAAGAGGGAGGCCGCGCAGTTCATCGACTTCCTGCTCCGGCCGGCGAACATGGTGCGCCTGGCCAAGGGCGACTGGATGCTTCCGACCGGCACCGCGGCCCTCGCCGACCCGTCCCTTCACACCGCCGAGAACGGCTGGGCGACCGGTGTCGCCGTCGCGAAGGCGCTGCGGCCGGCGCCCGCCCAGTCGGTGCGCGGCTACCCGGAGTGGAAGGACAAGGTCGCCACGCCCGCCCTCCAGGAGTACTACAGCGGGGCCATCGGGGCACAGGAGCTGAGGAAGCGTCTGGTCGACGACGGGAACCGGGTCCTGGCCCGCTATCAGCGCCGAGGCGCTCTCGCGGACGGTGCGGCGGCGGACGGCTCTTCAACGCTTCCGCCGCCGTGCCGGACAGGTTGGTTCGGAGAGCCGATCGGTGTCCACCGGACCGCCGCGAAGATGCCGCTCGCCGGGCCGATGCGGGTCTGCGAGGTCCGCGTCGTCCGAAGCCGACCTCAACGTGGTCACCACGTGAGAGCTCTGTGAACACGGGAATGGAATCAAGCCGTCGCCCCCGTACGTACAGTCGGGCGCGGTTCGTCTTCCCGCGTGCGAAGTATGCCGGTCGTGCCGCAAGCCCGGTGCGCGCGGCGGATGTTGCGGCGACCGTGCCCGACTTGGGTGCGGCTGGCCGGTTTCTTATTACGTAACTTTGTTGAGTAAGTCACAGCCGCATGAAGGTCTTGATCTGGGCGCGTCAATCGGCGAGGGTTTCGAGCCAGCCCCCGGAGATCTTCCGGCCGGGGGTCAATCCCCCCACAAAGAATGACGAGGAGACCCCTCTTCATGGCAATTCACAAGCGCGCACGCCGGATCAAGCTGACCGCGGCGATAACCGCCGTGGCCGCGGCCGCCGGAGTCACCCTGCTCAACACCTCCCTCGCCGGCGCGGCCCCCGCCCCCGCGATGGGCCTCGTCTACGGCGCGGACGCGGCGAACGCCGTCTCCGGCAGCTACATCGTGATGCTGGACCAGAAGGCCGACAAGGCGAAGCTCGCCAAGGAGTACGGCGGCAAGCTGCAGCGGAACTACAGCTCCGCCATCAACGGCTTCTCCGCCAGCGGCCTTTCGCTCACCGAGGCCAAGCGCCTGGCGGCCGACCCGGCCGTCTCCAAGGTCGTCCAGAACAAGAAGTTCCACATCGACGAGACCCAGGACAACCCGCCGTCCTGGGGGCTGGACCGGATCGACCAGACCGAGACGGCCGGCGACAACGCGTACACCTACCCGGACAGCGCGGGCGAGGGTGTCACCGCGTACGTCATCGACACCGGTGTCCGTACCACGCACAACGAGTTCGAGGGCCGGGCCAGCTCGGGTTACGACGCCGTGGACAACGACGACAGCGCCGACGACGGCAACGGCCACGGCACCCATGTGGCGGGCACCATCGCGGGTGCGACCTACGGCGTCGCCAAGAAGGCCAAGATCGTCGCCGTCCGGGTGCTCGACGACTCCGGCTCGGGCACCACCGAGCAGGTCGTCGCCGGCATCGACTGGGTCACCGAGAACCACGAGGGCCCCTCCGTCGCCAACATGAGCCTCGGCGGCGGCGCGGACGAGGCGCTCGACGCCGCGGTCCAAAAGGCCATCGCCTCCGGTGTCACCTTCGCGGTGGCCGCCGGCAACGAGTCCACCGACGCGAGCGACAGCTCCCCGGCCCGCGTCCCGGAGGCCATCACGGTCGCCTCGTCCACGGTGGACGACGAGCAGTCGTCGTTCTCCAACTACGGCTCGATCGTGGACATCTACGCCCCGGGATCGGACATCACCTCGTCCTGGAACGACAGCGACGACGGCTCCGACACCATCTCCGGCACGTCCATGGCGACCCCCCACGTCGTCGGTGCCGCCGCCGTCTACCTCGCCGGTCACCCGGACGCCACCCCCGAGGAGGTCGCCACGGCGCTGACCGACGGGGCCACCCCCGACGCGATCTCCAACGCGACCGAGGGCACGCCGAACAAGCTGCTGAAGGTCGTCGAGTAACCGTTCCTCAGCCGTGACCGGCCGCCGCGCCCTCCCCCACGGGGCGCGGCGGCCGCATCGTGCGAAGGGATCGTTTTATGGTGTGCCCATGACGATGTACGCGGCGCTGTTGCGCGGGATCAATGTGAGCGGCCACAAGAAGGTCCCGATGGCCGAACTCCGTACGCTGCTCGACGAACTGGGGCACGGAGACGTGCGCACCCACCTGCAGAGCGGCAACGCCGTCTTCAGCAGCGCGTCGGACGACGAGAACGCACTCGCCGCCGAACTGGAGCAGGCCATCGAGAAGCGCTTCGGCTTCCCCGTCCCCTGTCTGGTCCGGGACGGTGCCTACCTGGCGGCAGTTGCGGCGGCCTGCCCGTTCCCGGCCGCCGGACTCGAAGGAAAACAGCTCCACATCACCTACTACGACCAGCCGGTCGACGCCGGCCGCTTCGCCCGGATCGACCCGGCGGCCTTCCTCCCCGAGGCATTCGGCCTCGGTGACCGCGCGCTCTACCTCTACGCCCCCGACGGACTGGGCCGCTCGAAGCTCGCCGAGGCGCTGTCCCGCTCCTCCGTCACCAAGGGCCTCGTCGCCACTTCGCGCAACTGGAACACTGTGGTCAAGCTGGTGGAGATGACGTCATCCACGCAGATCACGGCACCCACGGGGACCACGGCACCCACGCACGACGACGGAGCCTGCACATGACCGAACCGTCGCCCGGCGTGGCCGCCGCGGTCGAGGGCGAGCTGCGCCTCCTGGATCCGGCCGTGCGTGCCTCCGCCGAACTCCTCACCCAGTTGCTGCACCCCGACTACCGCGAGATCGACTACACCGGCCGGGTCTGGGACCGCGACACCATGATCGCCTCGCTCACCGCGGCGGACGCCCCGCGCCCCGGCCCGCTCACCGCGTCCCGGATGAGCGGCGTCCAGCTCGCCGACGACCTCGTCCACCTCACCTACGACACCGAGACGAAGGGGCGCCTCGCCCACCGCAGTTCGGTGTGGCGGCTGACCGACGCGGGCTGGGTGCTCTACTTCAACCAGGCCACACCGTTCGGTGCCACCGACACCGCTCCGGGCGCCGACGGCTGAGCACCGGTCAGCGACGGGCGACGCGCTGCGCCCGAGCCGCCCACCGGCCGTCCGTACGGGAGATCCGCACCGGATGCCCGAAGCAGTCGCTCACCCGGTCCGTGGTCAGTACCTCGTCCGCCGGGCCCGTGGCCACGCACCGGCCGCCCCGCAGCAGCAGCGCGTGCGTGGTGGAGGCGGGCAGCTCCTCCAGGTGATGGGTGACCAGGACGGTTGCCAGCTCGGGGTGTTCCTCCCGCAGCACGTCCAGACTGTCGAGCAGCTGCTCGCGCGCGGCGAGGTCGAGTCCGGTGGCCGGCTCGTCGAGCAGCAGCAGCCGCGGCTGCGGCATCAGGGCGCGGGCGATGAGCGTACGGCCCCGCTCACCCTGCGACAGCGCCGGCCAGCGCGAGCCCGACTTGCCGCCCATGCCGAGCACTTTCAGCAGCCGTTCCGCCCGGTCGAGCTGCTCCTCGCTCACCGACCGGCGCGGCACCGGTTCGACCGAGTTGGTCAGACCGGTCAGCACCACCTCGTGCACCGACAGCGGGGAACGCAGCGGATGACGCGGATCGACATGCCCGAGCAGTGACCGCAGCTCCCGCAGATCGACCCGGCCGAGGGTGCGTCCCAGCACCTCCACCGAACCCCGGGTGGGGTGGTTGACCGCGCCGAGCAGCCCCAGCAGCGTGCTCTTCCCGGCGCCGTTGGCACCGAGCAGCGCCCAGTGCTCGCCGCTGCGTACGGTCAGCGAGACCGAGTCGAGCAGCACATTGCCGTCCCGTACGAGCGAGACGGCGTCGGCCCGGATCACCGGGGCGGCGGCACCCGGCTCGGGAGCGGCGGCCGGGGCGGGGAGGACGGCGGGGGTGATACGGGGGGTGGTCACGGGCGAGTGCTCCTTCACGCGGGTGCGAGCGCCTCCAGGCGGCTCAGGTCCTCGGCGGACAACGGGATCTCCCGGGCCCCCAGGTTCTCCGCCAGATGGGCGGGCGAGCCGGTGCCCGGGGTCGGGCACAGCACGGGGGACCGGTGCAGCAGCCAAGCGAGGGCGATCTGCCCGCGGGTGGCACCGTGCCGGTCGGCGATGCCGGTGAGCGCCGCGGCGGCGTCGCCGGTCAGAGCGCCGTTCGCCAGCGGGAACCAGGGCAGAAAGGCCAGGCCGTGGGCCTCGCACACCTTCAGCACCGCGTCCGACGAACGGTCGAGGAGATTGAAGCGGTTCTGCACCGAGGCGATCCCGGTCAGGGAGAGCGCCTGCTCCAGCTGGTCGGCGGTGAGGGTGTCCAGACCGATGTACCGGATCTTACCTTCCTGCCTCAGCGCATCCAGAGCGCCCAGCTGGTCGGCCATCGGCACCCGGGGGTCCAGCCGGTGCAGCTGGTAGAGGTCGATCCGGTCCGTCCGCAGCCGCCGCAGACTGGCCTCGCACATCGCCCGCAGCTGCTCCGGCCGGCCCGCGATGTGCCAGGCGCTGTCACTGGTGCGCACCACGCCGCCCTTGGTCGCGATCACCAGTTCCTCGCGGTACGGGTGGAGCGCCTCGGCGACCAGCTCCTCGGCCAGCCCCGGACCGTAGTTGTCGGCCGTGTCCACGAGCGTGACGCCCTGCTCGACGGCGGCCCGCAGCACCGCCACGGCGTCCTGCCGTTCACCGCGCGGACCCCAGTAGCCGGGGCCGGTCAGCTGGGCGGTGCCGTAGCCGAGCCGGCGTACGGGCAGTTCGCCGCCGAGCAGGAACACGTCATCGGGAACGGGCGAGAGGGAAGACATGACGAGAACACTAAGTGGTCGGCTCCGGAAGTCCTTCGGGGGTTGACCAGGTTGGCGGCGGGGCGGAGGGTTCTTCTTGTCGGTCGGCGGGCGTGTGTCGGTCGAGCCGGGCCAGCAGATCGTCCAGGCCGGTGGTGGTGAACTTCCACTGGAACGGCTGTGCTTGCGGGCGGTGCAGGCGGGCAAGGCAGCCAACCGATCAGCAGAAGTGGACGGTCGGGCGAGCGCGCGGGAGCCACTCCCTGTGGGTTACGCAGGCGAGGCGACCGCGCTCGGTGGCTTCGGCCTTGCCCGCCTGTGTTCAGCTGATTATTGAGACTCTGAACGTGCCGTGCCTTCGCCTGCCTGCTGGAGTTCAGCGACGATTTCGATGCCGAGCGCGTAGGCCAGCGCGCCCGAGGTGAGCAGTGCGCTCTCGCCGACCCCGACGAGGTCGGCGAGAGCGGCTCCGGCGTGGAGTGCGCCGCAGGCGTGCAGTCGGGCGGGATCTGCCCGGCCGAGAGCCAGCAGTTGCCCGAAGTGGACGAGTTGCTGCACCCGCGCCCGAGCGTCAGGGCGGACAGCGACGCCATCCGCCCGAGGCCGCGCAGCGGATCACGCTGTTGCGCAAGTTTCAGCAGGCCGGCCTGACTTTGACCGAGATCGGCGAGTTCCAGCGGGACCGGCCGCGCAGGCAGGCGGTGATCCGGAGCAAGCTCGGGGAGATCGAGCAACACGTGATCGATCTCGACCATGCCCACCAGCTCATGGCACACGCCCTACTGTGCAGCAAAGCAGACATTCTCCTGCGCGACGTTCCAGCAGCAGATGGCCACCCGGCGTCCGTCCCCATGAGCGGCCGACGGGGCCATGCTGTGACTGCTGGTGGCGAGCAATACTCGATACCGCCGAATACTCTCGAAGCGGAACACTGAGAGTGACTTTTCTGGTCAGCGACTCGGGATACAGCGCGCGCCTTGTACCGGCGGAGATCAGATGTTCCGAAACGTTGGATTCTCAGAGGCCGGACTCTGCGGGACCTGTTCCATTTGTGTGGTGGGCAGTTCGACTCGGACAGTGAGGCCGCCGTCGGGGCGTGGGGTGGCGGTGAGCTCGCCGTGGTGGGTCAGGGTGATCGCCCGGACCACGGCCAGTCCCAGCCCGGTCCCGTCGCTGCGGTGTTCCCGACCGCGCTGGAACGGTTCGAAGAGGGCGGGGATTTCGTCCGGGTCCAATACCGGGCCGGTGTTGCCGACTTCGATGAAGGCAAGGCCGCCGACGGTGCCGGTGATCACCGTCGCCGTGCCGTCGCGGTGGTTGTGCCGCACAGCGTTGGCCAGCAGGTTCAGTGCGATCTGCCGGAGCAGTGAGGGGTCGCCCGTGACCGGGGCGGGCCCCGGGTCGGCGGTGATCCGGATGCCTGCCGTCCGGACCTCGTCGGCCAGGTCCGCCAAGGCGTCCCTGGCGGCATCCTCGAGGTCGACCGGTTGCGGCGTCAGCTGTGCGCTCTCGCCACGTGCCAGTGTCAGCAGTGCCGCGATCAGGTGTTCACTGCGGGCGTTGGCGTCCAGCGCCTGCTGGAAGGCGGGTCTCAGGTCGGCCGGGACCCGGCCTTGCGCGAGTGGGATCTCCAGGGCGGTGCGCTGGAGGGTGAGCGGGGTGCGCAGTTCGTGCGAGGCGTGGGAGGTGAAGCGGCGCTGAGCGGTGAAGCTGCGGTCCAGGCGGTCGAGCATGGTGTCGAAGGTGTCGCCGAGTTCGCGGACCTCGTCGTGCGGGCCGGTCAGGCCGAGCCGTTCGTCCAGGGTGCTGCCGGTACTGATCCGCCGGGCCGCAGCAGTGACCTGGCTGAGGCGGTGCAGTGAGCAGCTGCTGCCCCACCAGGCGAGCAGCCCGGCGAGTGCGGTGAAGACGGCGAGCAACAGCAGGGAGCGCAGCATCAGATCGCTGAGGACGGTGTGCTGAAAGTCTTCGAAGCGCTGAGCGGGACTGGTGAGTGCGGCGGGGATCGAGGGGCCTTGCGGGGTGGCGGTGGGGCTCGGCTCCGTCTGGGCGGGAGCGAGCACACTCGCGGGATCGATGCGGTGGCGATTGTCCTTCAGGAGTTGGCGGGCGCTCAGCCAGTTCAGCAGGAGCAGTCCGCTGCCCAGGACAGCGAAGACCGTCGTGGTCATCAGGGTCAATCGGCTGCGCAGAGGCAGCGCGTGCAGCGAGAGACGGCGACCGGTCCGGGCTCGGCTCACAGCCGGTACCCGTAGCCGGGGTCGTTGGTGATCAGTGGCGGGTCGCCGAGCTTGCGGCGCAGCGAGTGGACGGTGACCCGGACGGCGGTGGTGGCCGGGTCCAGCGCCGCGTCCCACAGGCTGTCCCGCAGCCGCTCGGTGGGGACGGGGGCGCCGTCCGCGGCCAGCAGCAGTTCCAGCACTCCGAGCTCCTTGGGTGTCAGCTTCAGTGGCCGGCCGTCGCGTTCGGCGACCCTGCGCACGGTGTCCAGGTTGACGCCGTGCCTGCTCAGCACGGTGGCGCTGCTGCCGGCAGGGGAGCGGCGGCCCAGCGCGCGCAGCCGGGCGATCAGTTCCAGGTACGAAAAGGGTTTGGCCAGGTAGTCGTCGGCGCCCTGGCCGAGGCCGTCGACCAGGTCGGCGAGGGCACCGGCGGCGGTGAGCATCAGGATTCTGGCCGGGTAGCCGGCTGTGTTCAGGGCCCGGCAGACGGCATCCCCGCTCAGCTTGGGCAGGTGCCGGTCCAGGACCAGGACGTCATACTCGGCGGCGGCCGTCATTTCGAGCGCGCGGGCGCCGTCGTGGGCGACCTCGCAGACCATGCCCTCGGCGCGCAGGCCCTCGGCGAGCATCGCGGCCAGGTCCACCTCGTCCTCGACGATCAGCACTCGCATTCTGTTCCACTCCACTCCACTCGCCGCGCTCTGCGCTGCGCTGTCCTGCCCCGTGCCGGCCTGTCCTGGCCCTCTTGGGCAACGATGCCTCGGCGGGCGTTAGCCGGTGGTTAGGCACGCACTCACCGGTGCGTAACTCGCCGGTCCGTAGAAATGCCGAGGTCGATGTCGAAATCCAGCAGGGAGACCACGAAATGCGTACCAAGGCTGTACGAACCGTACTGGCGGCGACCGCCGTGACCGCGGCGCTCATGATGACCGGCTGCTCCTCCGGCGACGCGGCGCCCAGCGTGGCCGGAGGCGACGGCACGGGAAAGAGCAAGCCGCAGGACGACGACGCGGTCCGGCGGGCCTGGGTGGACTGCATGCACAAGCAGGGGCAGACCAGCGTCGAGCAGGACAAGGACGGCAACATCACCTTCCCGGCCATCGGAACCGGTGTCGAAAGTCCCGGCTCGGCCAATGGCTTCGACGCGTCGAGCAAGGTCTGCGACGCCAAGGTCCCCGGCATCCACCAGGTCCAGCCGAAGGGCAACGAGAAGGTCGTCGAACAGGCGCGCGCCTTTGTCGCGTGTGCGCGGAAGAACGGCTACGCGGACATCCCTGACCCCGACCCCAAGACCGGCATCCTCAAATTCCCGGCGAAATCGCTCAACACCGCCAAATGGGACGCCATCCAGCCAGCCTGCGGCAAGCTCCCGATGCCCGGCTACTCGATCGGTCAGTGATCATGAACCGCACTGTTGAGACCACCGCCCCCGCCTCGCCCGCCCCCGCGCGGAAAAAGCGCCGTAAGGTCGTCGTCGCGCTCGTCCTGGTCGCCGCGCTCGGCGGCTCGGGTGCGCTCGCCGCGATACGTCCCTGGGAGCACCACGGCACCGCCTCCCCGCAGCCGTCCGTCAGCCACGGAACCGTCGCGGTGCAGAAGGGCTCGCTGTCCACCGGCATCCAGGTTGGCGGCGCTCTCAGCTACGACACCCCGACTCCCGTCATCGCCTCCGGCCACGGAACCATCACTGCCCTGCCCGCCGTCGGTGCCGTCGTCAAGGCGGGAGCGAAGTTCTATGAAGTCGACGGACGGCCCGTGGTGCTGCTCACCGGGGACCGGCCGATGTGGCGCGACCTCGGCCCCGAGATCAGTGACGGACCCGACGTCGAACAGCTCAAACGCAACCTGATCAAGCTCGGCTACGCCGACGGACTCGGCCTGGCGGCTGATCAGAAGTTCACCCCTGCCGCCGTCACCGCCGTCAAGCGCTGGCAGAAGGCCCTCGGTGAGAAGCAGACGGGGACGGTCACGCTCGGCAGTGTCGTCATGCTGCCGCAGGCGGCCGTGCGGGTGCAGCAGCTCGGCGCACGGCTCGGCTCGGCCCTCGGGTCCATCGCGGTCATGACTGTGTCCGGCACCGACCTGGTTGCCACCGCGCAGCCCGCCGACAACCAGCTCTCCCAGTTCAAGCCCAACGGCCGGGTGACGGTGAAGCTGGCCGACGGCAGCACCATCAACGGACGTATTCGCTCACTGCTCCGCGGCGGTTCCGGCGACGGCGGGGACAACGGCTCGGACGGCTCCGGTGGCGCGGACAAGACCACCGTCACCATCGCGCTGGACCACCAGCGGCAGGCCAAGCAGGCCGGGCCCTCCTCCGTGACCGTCACTGTCGTCGGCGAGACTGTCAGCGATGCGCTCATCGTCCCCGTCACCGCGCTGCTCGCGCTGGACGGCGGCGGCTACGGAGTCCAGGTCGTCAGCGGCACCACCACCCGGCTTGTCAGGATCCAGCTGGGACTGGTCGCCGACGCCAAGGCGCAGATCACCGGGGACGTCCAAGCCGGCGCCCAGGTGGTGATCCCGAAGTGATGCCCCATCAGCCACCACGCAGGGCACCCGTGCTGGAACTCTCCGGCATCACCAAGGAGTACCCGGGATCACCGCCGCTGCGCATCCTGCACGGCATCGACCTCACCGTCGAAGCCGAAGAACTCCTCGCCGTCGTCGGCCCCTCCGGCTCCGGCAAGTCCACCCTCCTCGCGCTGCTCGGCTCCCTCGACCGGCCCACTGCAGGGAAGCTGCACTTCGAAGGACGCGACCTGTCCGCGCTCTCCGACCCCGAGCTGGCCGCCCTGCGCGCCCACCGGATCGGCTTTGTCTTCCAGCAGTTCTTCCTGCTGTCCGGGCTCACCACGGTCGAGAACGTCGCCACCGGCCTCCTCTACAGCGGCGTCCCCGCCTCACTCCGGCGCGCCAGAGCCGCCGAAGCCCTGCGCGAGGTGGGCCTCGGGCACCGACTCCGCCACCACCCCGACCAGCTCTCCGGTGGCGAGAAGCAGCGCGTCGCCATCGCCCGCGCCCTCGTCGGCCGCCCCGCACTACTGCTCGCCGACGAACCCACCGGGGCCCTGGACAGCGTCTCCGGCGCCGCTGTCGTCGAACTGCTGCGCACCCTGAACGCCAACGGCACCACGGTCGTCGTCATCACCCACGACCGCGAGCTGGCCGCCTCCTTCCCCCGGCGAATCGCCCTCCACGACGGCCGCATCGACTTCGACGAACGCGGCCCGCACCCCGCAGGAGCTGTCCGATGACGCCACCCCTGCGACGCACCCGGCTGCGCCCGACAGACACGCTGCGCCTCGGCATGATCGGACCACGCACCCGCAAGATGCGCTCCGCCCTGTCCGCGCTCGGCATCTCCCTGGGCATCGCCGCCGTCATCGCCGTGACCGGGATCTCCGCCTCCAACCAGGCACACCTGCTGGAGCGCCTGGACCGGCTCGGCTCCAACCTGATCACCGTCGCCCCCGGCAACGGCGCCGACCAGAAGCCGGTGCCGCTGCCGCCCACGGCCGAGAAGATGCTCGCCAACATCGCCCCCGTGCAACAGGTCACCGCGACCGGGGCCACCCAAGCCCAGGTCTACCGCAACGACCTGGTCCCAGCGCAGCAGACCAACAGCCTCACCGTACTGGCCGCCCGGCTCAACCTGCTCGACGTCCTGCACGCCACCCTGCAGAGCGGGCACTGGCTGGACAGGGCTAGCGAGAACCTCCCGGTGACCGTGCTCGGCAACCAGGCCGCACTCCGGCTCGGCGTGACCGCGCCGGGCGAGCGGGTCTGGCTGGGCGGACAGTGGTTCGTCGTCACCGGAATCCTGGCCCCGAACGAGCTCGCACCCGAGCTCGGCACCGCCGCCCTGGTCGGCTGGCCCGAGGCCACCGCCCACCTGGGCGCGGACGGCACCGCCGCCATCGTCTACCTCAGGGCCCACCCCGAATGCGTCCCTGACGTACAGACCGTTGCCGGAGCCACCGCCGACCCCGCCAACCCGAGCACGGTCGCCGTCAGCCGCCCTTCCGACCTGTACACGGCACGGGCCGAGACCAAGAACTCCCTCACCGGACTGGTCCTCGCCCTCGCTGCGGTCGCCCTGCTCGTGGGCGGCGTCGGCATCGCCAACACCATGGTCGTGGGAGTGATGGAACGCCGCGGTGAGGTCGGACTGCGCCGCGCGCTGGGCGCCCGAGGTGGCCAGATCGCCGTTCAGTTCCTCATCGAGGCGGTACTGATGGGCCTCATTGGAGGAGTCGGCGGGCTGTTCGTGGGCGGCCTCGCGGTCTACGGCTACACCCTCGTACAGGGCTGGCCCGCCTCCATCCCGCTCTACACGGTCATCGCCGGCCCCCTGGTGTCGGTACTGGTGGCGGCCGTCGCCGGAATCTACCCGGCACTGCGCGCAGCCGGGGTGTCCCCGACAGACGCCCTGCGCTCGGCCTGACACCCGGAGCCTCCGAGGTTGCAGACTGGCCCCGACACGCGGTCATGGTGTCCGCCGATGCCCATGCGCCGCTTCTCCGGACCCATGTAGACCCGTACGGGCGATTCAAGCTCGACATGAGTTCGCACCCGGAGATCCCATGCCTCGCCGCTCCCAGGCCACGCACCGTGCCCGGGAGCGGCGACGGTCGACGGCCCTCATCTCTCCGCAGTCGACGCACTGGTGCCGCGGACGGCCGCCATGGTTCAGCCGCTGATAGCAGGCACTGCAAACCGGGCGCCCGTCCTCTTCCCGGACGGTGATCCTCCGGGTGATGCCGCAGAGGGAGCACGGTTCCGCGCGAGCCCGGCTGCGGCCGCGTCCGACCGCTTCCCCGCACCCGAAACGGTGATCCAGGACCCACACATGACCTGACCTCACGTCAACCCCCGAGGGATTTCCGGAGCCGACCACCGAGGGCTGTCCCGTAGCCGCAATCGGTGCGGTGGCCACGGACCCTATGCTGAGACCCCGACGCCCCTTCGCGGGGACGGAATTCTGACCTGCGGGGCCGTGGAACGGGAGTCGGGATGCGTTACGTCGTCATCGGGGCCGGTGCCGTCGGCGGTGCCGTCGGGGGACGTCTGGCCGAGGCCGGTCACGAGGTCGTGCTCGTGGCGCGCGGTGCGCAGTACGAGGCACTGCGCACCGGCGGACTGCGGCTCGTCACGCCCGAGGGCGCCCGCACCCACCGGCTCCCCGTCGTCGACCGGCCCGAGGCTCTCGACCTGACTGCGGACGACGTACTCGTACTCGCCGTCAAGACGCAGGACAGCACGGCCGCCCTCGACGCGTGGAGCGTCCGGCCGGTCGCGGGCGGCGCCACGGCCGGTGAACGGCTGCCGCTGATCTGCGCGCAGAACGGGGTGGAGAGCGAACGGCTCGCCCTGCGCCGCTTCCGCCGGGTGTACGGCGTGTGCGTCTGGCTGCCCGCCACCTTCGTCCGGCCCGGCGAGGTCTCCGCCGCCGGTACACCGCTGACCGGCATCCTGCACCTGGGCCGCTATCCGGCCGGGACCGATGAGACGGCCCGGCTGATCGCCGCCGACCTGGAGAGCGCGAAGCTGCTCGCCCCCGTCGTGCCGGACGTGATGCGCTGGAAATACGGCAAGCTGCTCGCCAACCTCGCCAACGCGATCGAGGCCGTCACCGGCCCGGTCACCGGACAGGCCGCCCTCGACCTGTTCGAGCGGGCGTCCGCCGAGGGGACGGCCGTGCTCGCCGCCGCCGGGATCGACCCGGCCGGTCGTGAGGAACAGGCCGCGGCACGCGCCGGAAGGATCCGCTTCGAACCGTTCGACGGCTCCCCGCGCGGCGGCGGTTCGTCCTGGCAGAGCCTCAGCCGGGGCACCGGCACGATCGAGGCCGACTTCCTCAACGGCGAGATCGTGCTGCTCGGCCGCCTCCACGGGATTCCCACGCCGGTCAACGAGGTGCTCCGCCGCACCGCGAACGCCTTCGCGCGCGAGCGCCGGGAGGCCGGCTCGATGTCCGTGGCCGAACTCGTCGCGCTCGTCGACGCCGAGGCGCCCTGAGCCGGCCGCACCGGGCGGCTTCGCGTCCCGCGCACCGCGTTCTCCCGGCGTCGCATTTTTTCAATACCGGCCGTCGGGAAGAGCTCAGACTGGGACGCATGAAGAACGAGCACGCGCACCTGACCGAAGTCGCCGCCGAGGCGGCCCGCATCGCCCGCTCCATCCGCGCCGAGCAGCTCGACGCACCGAACTCGCCCTGCAGTGACTGGGATGTGCGCGGGCTCGTCAACCACTGGGTGCTGTACACCTCCCACGGCCTGGAGCACCGCGCCCTGCGCAAGGACCTCCCGGACGAGCTCACCACCCGCGACTTCACGGCCGACGCCGACTGGGCGCAGCAGTACGCCGCGCAGCTGGACCGCGCGGTCGCCGCCTGGTCGGACCCGGCGGTCTGGGAGGGCGAGGTCGACCTGGGGGGTTCGAACACCCCGGCCGCCGACATCGCCGCGATGCTCATCGCGGAGACGGCCCTGCACGGCTGGGACGTGGCCCGTGCGGTCGGCGAGGAGTACCGGCTCTCCGACGGGGCGGCCACCTACGTCCTCGGTGTCGTCGACAGCATGGCCGCGCTCTACCGGCAGTACGAGGGCTTCGCCGACGAGGTGGCGCTGCCCGCGTCGGCGTCGGTCTTCGAGCAGGCACTGGCCCGCAGTGGACGCGATCCGCAATGGACCGGGGCCTGAGCCGTCGGACAGAACCCGGACGGTTCGCATCCGGGGATGCCGCCGTCCGCCCCTCCCGGGCTGAATTGGCCCAGGCAGAACGGCGGCCAATGGCCCGGGACCACGTGCCAATCGGTGCCTAGGCTCGTCGCATGACCACATCACGCACACCGGAGCGGGCCCGGACCGCCGTCGACTTCTACTTCGACCCGGCCTGCCCGTTCGCCTGGATCACCTCCCGCTGGATGCTGGAGGTGGAGCAGCGGCGCGACATCGATCTCCGCTTCCACGTCATGAGCCTGTATCTGCACAACATCGGCAATGAACTCGCCGACTGGTACCGGGAGCTGGTCGACAGGTCGATCGGCCCGGTGCGGGTCGCGGTCGCGGCGGCCGGTGCACACGGCGACGGGGTGCTCCGCGACCTGTACACCGCGATGGGCGTCCGCATCCACCAGAAGAAGAACGAGGACTTCGACGAGGTGATCGCCGAGTCCCTCGCGGAGCTCGGCCTGCCCGCCGCTCTCGCCGCCGCCGCGCACTCCGAGGCGTACGACGAGGCGCTGCGGCGCAGCCACGACGCCGGAAAGGATCCGGCGGCGGACGCCTACGTCGGTACGCCCACGATCCATGTCGACGGCGCGGTCTGGTTCGGGCCCGTGCTGCGGGCGGCACCGCGTGGCGAGGAGGCCGGACGTGTCTTCGACAGCTTCCGGGTGCTCGCCGGGAACCCGGACCTCTTCGAACTCAAGCGGACCCGCACGGGCAGCCTGGACGTGGGGTGACCGGGAGCCGCGTCACGCGGTGAGCACGGCGGTCCGGGCCGCCGGCACCCGGGCCTCGTCGTACCGGGTCAGCAGCAGCCGTGCCAACTCCGGCGAGGCGCCGAGCACATCGGCCCGTACGTCCGCCCCGGCCGCCCCTGCGGCGATCCGGTCCGGGAGCCGGCCGGGAGCGATGACGTACGGGGCCACCGCCACCCGGCGCACCCCCTCGCCCCGCAGGGTCCGTACCGCGTCCTCGGTACGGGGGAATCCCGCGGGAGATGTGGCGGAGGCGAACGCAGGCCGCACGGAACACCAACCGGTGTGCCGCAGCTCCCGCGCGATTTCAGCGATCACTGCGATCGCCTCCGGGTCCGTGGAGCCCGCCGAGGCCAGGACGAGCCCGGTCGAGCGCCGGTCGCCGGGACGGATCCCGGCTTCGTGCAGCCGTCGTTCCAGCGCCGAGTTCAGCAGCGGCGACGGGCCGAGCACCTCGGCCTGCCGGATCCGCAGCCGGGGCAGCCTGCCCAGGGCCTCGTGCAGCACCGTGGGGATGTCGGACTTGGCGTGGAAGGCCCGGGTGAGGAGCAGCGGGAGCGCGACGACGTCCCGCGCCCCCCGCGCGGCCAGCCGCTCCAGGACCTGCGGCACCGACGGCGCGTCGAAGTCCAGGAAACCCGTCTCCACGCGCAGCCCCGGCCGCAGCGACCGCACCCGCGCGGTGAGCGCGTGCACGGTCGCCGCGTGCCGCGGGTCGCGGCTGCCATGGGCGATCACGAGAAGTACCGGAGCGGTCATGGCCGTACTCAGTTCCTGACGAGGAGGCCGCGGCCGCGCAGCACCCAGCGCTCCAGCGGACTGAAGATCAGCAGGTCGATCGCGATGCCGACGGTGAGGATCAGGATGATGGCGAGGAACACCATCGACATGCTGCTGGTCTCCCGGCCCTGTTCCAGCAACTGGCCCAGGCCCACGCCCAGATCGGGCGAGGAGGCGATGATCTCGGCGGCCATCAGCGAACGCCAGGAGAACGCCCAGCCCTGCTTCAGGCCCGCCAGATAGCCGGGCAGCGCAGCCGGCAGCACGATGTGCCAGGTGCCGCTCAGACCGGTGGCGCCCAGTGTCCTCCCGGCCCGCAGATGCAGCGGCGGGATCTGGTCGACGCCCGCGACCAGGCCGTTGGCGATCGACGGGACCGCGCCCAGCAGGATCACCGCGTACATCATCCGGTCGTCGAGCCCCAGCCAGATCACCGCGGGGGGCACCCAGGCGACCGACGGCAGCGACTGGAGCCCGGAGAGCACCGGCCCGATCGCCGCGCGGACCGGCCTGACGCGCGACACCAGCAGCCCGAGCGGGGTGCCGATGGCCAGTGCCAGCAGGAAGCCGAGCAGGCCGCGCGAGACGCTGGTCCAGATGTAGCCGAGCAGGGTGCCCTGCACCCAGGCGTCGGTCACCTCGTCCCACACCTGTGACGGCGACGGCAGCTTGTAGTCGTCGGTGACCTGCGCCCAGATCAGGATCTGCCAGACGGCGAGCACCAGGACCACCGCCACGACGGGTGGCAGCACCTTGCGCACCAGCACCTCGCGGACCGGGGTGCGGCTCACCCGTACGGCGTCGAGGGCGTCCAGCCCCGCCTCCAGGCCCGCCAGGTCCTGGCCGGTGTCCTTGGCGACGGTCTCAGTGCTGCCCATGTCGGCGGATCTCCCCACGCAGTTGTTCGGTGATCTCTACGGACAGCTCGGCCACCGCGGTGTCCTCGATGCGGCGCGGCTGGTCGATGTCGACCGTCCATTCCCGGGCGATCCGGCCCGGCCGCGACGAGAGCAGGACGACCCGCTGGGCGAGCCGGACCGCCTCGCGCACGTTGTGCGTGACGAACAGGACCGAGACACCGGTCTCGCGCCAGATCCGGGTCAGCTCGTCGTGCAGCACGTCCCGGGTGATGGCGTCGAGTGCGGCGAACGGCTCGTCCATCAGCAGCAGTCGGCTGTCCTGGGCGAGCGCACGGGCCATCGCCACCCGCTGCCGCATACCGCCCGAGAGCTCGTGCACCCGCTTGCCGTACGCCCCGTCGAGCCGGACGAGTCCGAGCAGCCGCTCCGCCTCGGCGCGGCGGCCGGACCTCGGGACGCCGCGCAGCCGCAGCGCGAGCTCGACGTTCTTGCCCGCGGTCAGCCACGGGAACAGGGCGTGCTCCTGGAACATCAGGGCCGGCCGCCCGCCGGGGGTCTCGATGGACCCGGCGGTCGGGCTGTCGAGCCCGGCCACCAGGTTGAGCAGGGTCGACTTGCCGCACCCGGAGGCGCCCAGGAGGGTGACGAACTCGCCGGGAGCGACATCGAGTGTGATGTCGTCCAGGACGAGCTGCCGCCCCTCCGGTCCGCCGAAGGACTTCGAGACGTGGGCGATGCGGGCGGCGTGCCCGACCGCCGTACGGTCCTCGGCCTTGGTGAGCGTGGTGGTCGCCATGGTCGTCACCTCCTGGGAATCCTGTTCGGGTGCCGGACGCTATTGCTCGACGCCGAGCCCGGCGTCGGCGGCCTCGGGCTTGCCCGCGGCCTTGAGGATCTTGTTCAGCGGCTTCAGGTCGTAGATGCCCTTCAGGTCCGGCTGCTCCAGCAGACCGGCCTTCACCGCGTGCTCGGCCTCGGCGTCGAGCGTGGCGGCCAGCGGGTCGTCGATGAACCGGATCGACTTCCACGCCGGGTCGAGGACGTCCGCCGGCAGTTCCTTGCCGGACAGTGCCTTGAGCGCGGCGTTGGCGGAGGCCTTCGCCTTGTCCGGGTTGGCGTTGATCCACGCGTTGGTGTCGACCGTGCCGCGCAGCACCGCCTCGACGACGTCCGGGTGCTCGGCCAGGAACTTCTGCGACACGATGATGTTCGTGATCACGAACTTGTTGTCCGGCCACAGCGTCGACTCGTCGAGGAGCACCTTCGCGCCCTGCGCGACCAGCTTGGAGGCGGTCGGCTCGGGGGCCCAGGCGCCGTCGACGGAACCGGACCTGTAGGCGTCCGGCGTCACCTTGTTGTCCGTGCGGACCACGGAGACGTCGCCCTTGCCGCTGTTGGCGTCGACCTTCCAGCCCTTCTCGGAGATCCAGTTGAGGAAGGCCACGTCCTGGGTGTTGCCGAGCTGCGGGGTGGCGATCTTCTTGCCCTTGAGGTCGTCCAGGGTCTTGATCTTCTTCGGGTCGACGACCAGTTTCACGCCGCCGGAGGCCGAACCGCCGATGATCCGGAGGCTCTTGCCCCCGGACTTGGTGAAGCCGTTGATGGCGGGCGAGGGGCCGATGAAGCCGATGTCGATCGAGCCCGCGTTGAGCGCCTCGATCTCGGAGGGACCGGCGTTGAACGTCGACGGCTCGACCGTCGTGGAGCCGAGATCCTTGGCGATGATGCCTTCCTGGATGCCGACCAGGGCGGTGGCATGGGTGAGGTTCGGGAAGTAGCCGATCTTCACGGTGTCCGCGGAGAGCTTCCTGCCACCGGTGGCGACGTCCGCCTTCCCGGCGTCTTCCTGCTTCGCCGCGGAGCCGTAGCCGCAGGCGGTGAGCGCCAGGGCGAGCAGCGGCAGGGCGGCGACGGCGGCGAGGGCGCGGCGCGGCGTGGTACGAGGGGCAGACACGGAGGGATTCCTCTCGTCGGCCCGGTGCTCGCGTCCCGAGCGGCTGCTACGGGGACGCGGCCGGGAAGTCGGCAGGTCTTCGTCTGAACTGGCTGTGCGGGCGGTGCGGTTGGAGCGAGCGGGCGCGCAGGCGGTGCGCGTACGTCATCGCGCACATCGCGCGACCCCGCCCTGGCCGCTGCCGAGGGCGCCGCTGCCGACGCGGCCGCCCTCCTTCGCGAACGTGGAGTAGATGTCGATGGTCATCAGAAGTCCCATTCGGCGTCGTCCGTGGCGGCCTCGGGCCCGGCCGCGGCGGCGAACGAGGCGCCCGCCATGCCGGCCGTCAGCGTGGTGCCGTCCGCGGGGTCGATCAGCAGGAACGATCCGGTGCGCCGGGAGTCCGCGTACGCGTCGAGCGCGAGCGGCTCCGCGGTGCGGACGACGACCCGGCCGATGTCGTTGGCGACGAGTTGTCCGGGCGCATGGTGCTGGGAGAGGTCGTCCAGCGTGAGGCGCGAGGGGATGTCCTTGACGATTGCCTTGACCGTGCGGGTGGTGTGCTTGAGCAGCACCCGTCGGCCGACGGCGAGCGGCTGGTCGGCGACGTGGCAGACGGTCGCCTCGACGTCCTGGGTGACGGCCGGCGCGTCGTCGGCCGGTGCGATCAGGTCACCGCGCGAGATGTCGATGTCGTCGGCCAGCCGGAGGGTCACCGACTGCGGCGCCCAGGCTATGTCCACACTCTCGCCGAGCGCGTCGATCGCGGTGATCGTCGACATACGGCCGGAGGGCAGGACGGTCACGGTCTCGCCCACCCGGAACGCGCCGGCGGCGATCTGACCGGCGTAGCCCCGGTAGTCGGGGTGCTCGGCGGTCTGCGGCCGGATCACGTACTGGACCGGGAAGCGGGCGTGGCAGGTGGTGAGGTCGTGGCTGACCGGCACCGTCTCCAGGTGTTCCAGGACCGTCGGGCCGCCGTACCAGTCCATGTGCGCGGACGGCTCCACGACATTGTCACCGGCCAGCGCGGAGATCGGGATGGCAGTGATCTCCGGGACGCCGAGCGAGGCGGCGTACGCCGTGAACTCCTCGGCGATGGCGGCGAACACCGGCTCCGCGTAGTCGACCAGATCCATCTTGTTGACGGCCAGCACCACGTGCGGCACCCGCAGCAGCGCGGCGACCGCGGCATGGCGGCGGGTCTGTTCGACGACACCGTTGCGGGCGTCGACCAGGACGACCGCCAGCTCGGCCGTCGAGGCACCGGTCACCATGTTCCGGGTGTACTGCACATGCCCCGGGGTGTCGGCCAGGATGAACCGGCGGCGCGGGGTCGCGAAGTAGCGGTAGGCGACATCGATGGTGATGCCCTGCTCGCGCTCGGCCCGCAGCCCGTCGGTCAGCAGTGCCAGGTCGGGCGCCTGCTGGCCCCGGCTGCGCGAGGCGTGCTCGACCGCCTCCAGCTGGTCGGTGAGGACCGACTTGGAGTCGTGCAGCAGACGTCCCACGAGGGTGGACTTGCCGTCGTCGACGGAGCCCGCGGTGGCGAACCGCAGCAGGGTGGTGGCCGACAACTGCCGGCTGATGGTGGTCAT
The DNA here is from genome assembly GCF_014649535.1 of Streptomyces gelaticus. Classification (GTDB taxonomy): domain Bacteria; phylum Actinomycetota; class Actinomycetes; order Streptomycetales; family Streptomycetaceae; genus Streptomyces; species Streptomyces gelaticus. The sequence goes on along the minus strand of NZ_BMTF01000007.1, from coordinate 233,057 downwards.
TTAGAAGTACCCCTCGCGCTTGCGGTCTTCCATCGCGGCCTCGGACAGCTTGTCGTCGGCACGCGTCGCGCCCCGCTCGGTGAGCCGGGAGGCGGCGATCTCGTCGATCACGTCGTCCAGCGTCGTCGCGTCCGAGTCGACGGCGCCGGTGCACGACATGTCGCCGACCGTGCGGTAGCGCACCTGTCTGGTCTCGACCCGCTCGCCCTCCTTGGGGCCGCCCCAGTCGCCCGCGGTCAGCCACATGCCGGAGCGGCTGAAGACCTCGCGCTCATGGGCGAAGTAGATCTGCGGGAGCTCGATGCCCTCGCGCGCGATGTACTGCCAGACGTCCAGCTCGGTCCAGTTGGAGATCGGGAAGACCCTGACGTGCTCGCCGGGCGCGTGCCGGCCGTTGTAGAGCTGCCACAGCTCGGGGCGCTGGCGGCGCGGATCCCACTGGGAGAACTCGTCGCGCAGCGAGAAGACCCGCTCCTTGGCGCGCGCCTTCTCCTCGTCCCGGCGCCCGCCGCCGAACACGGCGTCGAATCGGTGCTGCTGGATCGCCTCGGTCAGCGGCACGGTCTGCAGGGGGTTGCGGGTGCCGTCCGGGCGCTCGCGGAGCTTCCCGGCATCGATGTACTCCTGCACGGAGGCGACATGGAGCCGCAGCCCGTGCCGGACCACCGTCCGGTCGCGGTACTCCAGCACCTCGGGGAAGTTGTGCCCGGTGTCCACGTGCAGCAGCGTGAACGGCACCGGCGCGGGCGCGAACGCCTTGAGCGCCAGGTGCAGCATCACGATGGAATCCTTGCCGCCGGAGAACAGGATCACCGGCCGCTCGAACTCGCCCGCCACCTCGCGGAAGATGTGCACGGCCTCGGACTCCAGGGAGTCCAGGTGGCTGAGTGCGTACGGATTGCCGGTGTCTTCATGCACGGTCGCGACGGTCGTCATGCCGCACCCCTCTCGCTCAGCAGCGCGTAGAGCTCCGCCGCGGACTCCTGCACGGTCTGCCGGTGCGACTCGATCCGCAGATCGGGCGACTCGGGCGCCTCGTAAGGGTCGTCGACCCCGGTGAGGCCGCTGATCTCGCCCGCCGCCTGCTTGGCGTAGAGGCCCTTCACATCGCGTGCGGAGCACACCTCGACCGGAGTCGCGACATGCACCTCCAGATAGGCGGTGCCCTCGGTCTGGTGCCGCTTGCGTACCGCGTCCCGGCTGTCCGCGTACGGGGCGATGACCGGGACCAGCACCTTCACGCCGTTGGCCGCCAGCAGCTCGGCGACGAAGCCGATCCGCTGGACGTTGGTGTGACGGTCCTCGCGGGAGAAACCGAGACCCGCGGAGAGGAACTCCCGGATCTCGTCGCCGTCGAGCACCTCCACACGATGGCCCTCACCGCGCAGCCGCCCGGCGAGTTCGTACGCGATGGTGGTCTTGCCCGCGCTCGGCAGACCGGTCAGCCAGATGGTGGCCCCCGTCTCCGTCACGCTCATCGAAGTCTCCTGATCAGTCGTCATCAGTCGTGCAGCCCGCACTCGGTCTTGCCCCGGCCGGCCCAGCGTCCGGCCCTGACATCCTCCCCCTCCAGCACCCGGCGGGTGCAGGGCGCGCAGCCCACGGAGGCGTAGCCGTCCATCAGCAGGGGGTTGGTGAGTACGCCGTGCTCGGCGACGTAGGCGTCGACGTCTTCCTGCGTCCAGCGGGCGATCGGCGAGACCTTCACCTTCCGTCGTTTGCCGTCCCAGCCGACGACGGGGGTGTTCGCCCGGGTGGGGGACTCGTCGCGGCGCAGCCCGGTCGCCCAGGCGGTGTACCCGGTGAGACCTTCCTGGAGCGGCTCGACCTTGCGCAGCGCGCAGCACAGATCGGGGTCGCGGTCGTGCAGCTTCGGCCCGTACTCGGCGTCCTGCTCGGCGACCGTCTGCCGGGGGGTCAGCGTGATGACATTGACGTCCATCACGGCCTCGACCGCGTCACGCGTGCCGATGGTCTCCGGGAAGTGGTAGCCGGTGTCGAGGAAGACCACGTCGACGCCGGGCAGGACGCGCGAGGCGAGGTGCGCGACGACCGCGTCCTCCATGGAAGAGGTGACACAGAACTTCCCGCCGAAGGTGTCGGCGGCCCACTTCAGGATCTCCGGCGCAGAGGCGTCCTCCAGCTCACGGCCGGCCCGCCCGGCCAGGGATTCGAGGTCTCCGGTCCGCAGAGTATCCGTCATGTCCCGTCCCCTTCGGCATCGTTGCGCTGCAGCCCCCGGGCCAGCAGGCCCAGGAACTTGAGCTGGAACGCGCGGTTGCAGGACGCACACTCCCAGGCTCCGTGGCCGCTCTCGTGCGGACGCAGGTCCTCGTCCCCGCAGTACGGGCAGTGGAACGGTGCGGCGCGCTCGCTCATGACAGCGACTCCGCACTGGCCCGGGCCGCCCAGGCCGCGAACCGCTCCCCGTCCTCGCGCTCCTCCTGGAAACGGCCCAGGACCCGCTCGACGTAGTCGGGCAGCTCGGCCGAAGTGACCTTCAGACCGCGGACCTTGCGGCCGAACCCGGCCTCCAGGCCCAGGGCGCCGCCCAGGTGCACCTGATAACCCTCGACCTGGTTGCCGTCCTCGTCGAGCACGAGCTGGCCCTTGAGGCCGATGTCGGCGGTCTGGATGCGGGCGCAGGCGTTGGGGCAGCCGTTGAGGTTGATGGTGAGCGGCTCGTCGAAGTCCGGCAGGCGGCGCTCCAGTTCGTCGATCAGCGCCGCGCCGCGCGCCTTCGTCTCGACGATCGCCAGCTTGCAGAACTCGATGCCGGTGCAGGCCATCGTGCCGCGCCGGAACGGCGAGGGCCGCACCTGGAAGTCGAGCGCCTCCAGCCCGGCGACCAGGGAGTCCACCTGGTCCTGCGCCACATCGAGGATGATCATCTTCTGCTCGACGGTGGTCCGCAGCCGGTCCGAGCCGTGTGCGGCGGCCAGGTCGGCGATCTTGGCCAGCGTGGTCCCGTCCACCCGGCCGACCCGGGGGGCGAAACCGACGTAGAAGCGGCCGTCCTGCTGCTGGTGCACCCCCACGTGGTCGCGCCAGCGGCTGCTGGGCTGCTCGGGTGCGGGGCCGTCGGTCAGCGGACGCTTCAGGTACTCGTCCTCCAGCACCTGGCGGAACTTCGCCGGGCCCCAGTCGGCCATCAGGAACTTCAGCCGGGCGCGGTTGCGCAGTCGGCGGTATCCGTAGTCGCGGAAGATGCCGACGACTCCCGCCCAGACGTCCGGAACCTCGTCGAGCGGCACCCACGCACCGAGCCGCTCGGCGAGCCGCGGGTTGGTGGAGAGCCCGCCACCGACCCAGACGTCGAATCCCGGACCGTGCTCGGGATGGACCACGCCGACGAACGCGACATCGTTGATCTCGTGGACCACGTCCTGCACCGGCGAACCGGAGATCGCGGTCTTGAACTTGCGCGGCAGGTTGGAGAATTCCTTGTTGCCGATGTATCGGTCGTGGATCTCGTCGACGGCGGGCGTGCCGTCGATGATCTCGTCGGCGGCGATGCCGGCCACGGGGGAGCCGATGATCACGCGGGGGCAGTCGCCGCACGCCTCGGTGGTGGAGAGCCCGACGGCCTCCAGCTTCTCCCAGATCGCCGGGACGTCCTCGATGCGGATCCAGTGCAGCTGGATGTTCTGCCGGTCGGTGATGTCCGCGGTGCCGCGCGCGTACTCCTGCGAGATCTCGCCGATCACCCGCAGCTGCGCGGTGGTCAGCCGGCCGCCGTCGATCCGGACCCGCAGCATGAAGTACGTGTCGTCCAGCTCCTCCGGCTCCAGGACCGCGGTCTTGCCGCCGTCGATCCCGGGCTTGCGCTGGGTGTAGAGGCCCCACCAGCGCATGCGGCCACGGAGATCGTTGGGGTCGATCGAGTCGAAGCCGCGCTTGGAGTAGATCGTCTCAATGCGTGTCCGCACATTGAGACCGTCGTCGTCCTTCTTGAACTGCTCATTGCCGTTGAGCGGAGTGTGGTGCCCCGCGGCCCACTGGCCTTCGCCACGGTGGCGGCCGGCCTTGCGGCGGGGCGTGGTGGTCGCAGGCTGTTCCGGGGTGGCGGCCATGACAGTACGTCCTTCGGGACTGCAGGAGGGCGGCTCTGAACTGCACACTCGCGTCAAGGCGCGGCGGTGCGCAGGGATTGCGGAGAAAAAGGGGGCGCGGCGGTGCTGGGACTCTCAGCTCGCCGGACAGATGGCGCTGGACACACGGCCGAGGTCGACGTGGCGTCGACTCACCAAGGTTATTTCGGTTCCAGGCATGACGGAAGCGTGGCACGCGTATCTCGGGCCAGTCCACCACTATCCAGGATATGGACGAGAGTGTCCCGCATCGCGAGATGTCGTGGTGCTCGTCACCCGGAACGCCCGACTCGACCCGCCCGTAATCTCCGCAATCACCCCACTTGTCGCACCTGTCGTCACCGTGCGCGGAGGGCGGCCGTCACCGGAAGCGGCCGCCCGTCCCGCTACCGCCCGGCCCCCGGCCACGGCCCGGGCGTCGCCGTCTCCGGCTCCAGCTCCACCTTCGTGTCGAAGAGCCGGAAGCCGCGCCGCACATAGTTGTCCATGGCGTGCGGGCCGTCCTTGGAACAGGTGTGCAGCCACACCCGCTTCGTCGGCGTCCGATCCGGCCAGCGCTCCGCCAGGTCCCAGGCGCGGGCGACCCCGTACGAGAGCAGATGGCCGCCTATCCGGCGCCCCCGGAAGGCCGGAATCAGCCCGAAGTACATGACCTCGACCGCGCCCTCGTCCTGCGGATCCAGCTCGATGTAGCCCGCCGGGGTGCCGTTCTCGTACGCCACCCAGGTCTCGGCCCCCGGCCGGTCCAGGGCCTCCTGCCACTGCGCGTACGTCATGCCGAGCCGGTCCGTCCACCGGATGTCGCCGCCGACCGCCGTGTAGAGGAACCGGCTGAACTCGGGCAGCGGAATCTGCGACCGCACGATCCGCACATCGCCCTCCGGGACCGCGGCGGGCCGCAGATCGTCGGGGGAGGTCTGTTCCAGGGACCAGATGGTCACCTCGGTGGTGGCGGGCGCGGTGGTATGTACGGAGTTGCTCATGACTGCCAGGGAATCACGCCCCGCCGCCCACGCCAAAGCCGGTCCCGGGGCGCGGACGGCGGACCGGGAGCGTGACCGGCTACGAGCGGTCCTGGCCGCCCGTCCGTGCCCTGACCACCACCGGAGCCGTCGAGTGCGGAAGCAGATCGGCCGGGTCGTCCGGGTGGATCACCTCCACCTCGACGTCCTCGGCGAAGCGGTACGGGCGGTGCGCGAGCACCTGGGCGAGATGGCGGCGCATCCGGGAGATCTCGGCCCGCACCGTCACCGTCCGGGTCGCGTCGCCGAAGATGTCCTCGGCGAGCTCGGACGCCGTACGCCCCTCGCGGTGCAGTGCCAGGGCGTACAGCAGCTCCGCGTGGCGCGGCGAGAGCCGCTGCGTCCAGGTGCTCACCGAGCCCACGACATTGACCGTGAGACCGCGGGGCCGGCTCAGATCCAGCACCACCCGCTGCGGCGCTCCGTCCGAGGGCCCGTCCGCGACCTGCAGGAGCCAGCCGCCGGGCAGCGGCTCGACCCGGCACATGCCGAGCGACGGCAGCCACACCCGGCCGGGCGCCAACGACTTGGGCAGCGGCAGCCGGTCGATCGGCGGCATCCCGGTCACCGCGGCGAGCCAGCCGTGGGTGTCCACCGCCAGGGCCCGGCCGCCCACCCGGCACACCAGCGGTGCCGCCACCGAACGCAGCCGGTCGATCGCCTGCAGATGCCGGTTCCTGATCTCGCTCTCCGCGAGCCTGGCGACCGAACTGACCAGGGCGAGCGTCGTCGGATGGAACGTCGACGCGGGACCGCTCATGTCGACGATCCCCATCACCTTGCCGTCCCGCGGGTCCCGGACCGGGGCCGCCGCGCAGGTCCAGTTGTGCAGGGTGCGGACGAAGTGCTCCGAGGAGTGGACCTGGACCGGGACCCGGGACACCAGCGCCGTACCTATCGCGTTCGTCCCCGTGCTCTCCTCCGCCCAGGCCGCGCCCTCTGCCAGACAGACGTCGTCCGCCCGGCGCAGCACCGCCGCGTTGCCCCGGCGCCACAGCACCCGGCACTCCACGTCGGTGACCACCATGATCTGCTGGGCGGCGTCCGCCAGGGCGACCAGACCGTCGTTCAGCAGCGGCATCACCTCGCCCAGCGTCGAGCTCCGGCGCCGGTGCTCGATCTCGTCCACGCCCAGCAGCTCGCTCATGGTGGACTGGTCCGGATCCATGCCGCTGCGCAGCAACCGGTCCCACGAGGCACCGATCTCGGCCCGCGGAGCGACCTGCGTGCGGTCGCCGGCGAGCCTGGCCTCCCTGACCCGGTGGATCAGGCGGGTGGCCGGGGCGGAATGCCCGGCATCCGGTCGCGTCACCCCGGAGGCGCTTGTCTCCACTCTCGATTCCCCCCACGCCAGGCCGACTCGACGATCCACGGGCCCCATCCTGCCGCTGCGAGAAGCCCGGCACCGCACACTCCGCACAATCGTTGCAACCCTTTGCAACTCTGGCGAAGAGGTGGGGGTCCGTACGAGAGTGGTGCAACACCGCGCGGCGGAGCCAGTGCCCCACTGTCCGGTGTGCAGAGCAAGGAGGGTGGTGCCGTGTCGGCGCAGCACCACCCTCCGTTGCTGTTCCCGCGAGGAGGGGCCCGTCAGGGCCTGTCCGGCGGGCAGGCCCTACTCCGCGACGGGCCGCGCCCGTTCGACGATCGAGGTCAGATCGAGACTGTGCGGCAGCGTTCCGAACGTCGCGCCCCGGTCCCCGCCCAGCCGTGACGCGCAGAACGCGTCGGCCACCTCCGGCGGCGCCCACCGCACCAGCAGCGAACTCTGGAGCACCAGCGCCATCCGCTCGACCAGCCGGCGGGCCCGCGCCTCGATCCCGTCCAGATCGGCGAGCTCCGTCAGCATGTCCTTGATCGCCCCGTCCAGCCGGTGATCGGCCCCGCGTGCCTTGCCGACCTCCTGGAGGAACGCGTTCAGCGCCATCGGCTCACGTCGCAGCGCCCGCAGTACGTCCAGCGCCTGCACATTGCCCGAGCCCTCCCAGATCGAATTGAGCGGGGCCTCGCGCAGCAGCCGGGGCATCCCGGACTCCTCCACATAGCCGTTGCCGCCGAGACACTCCAGCGCCTCGGCCACCAGCGCGGTGCACCGCTTGGCCACCCAGTACTTCGCCGCGGGCACCGCGATCCGCAGGAAGGCCTGCTCGCTCTCCGAGCCGTCGTCGTACGCCGCCGCCAGCCGCATCGCCAGCACCGTCGCGGCCTCCGACTCCAGCGCCAGATCGGCCAGCACATTGCGCATCAGCGGCTTCTCGATCAGCACCCCGCCGAACGCGCTGCGGTACGTGCAGTGGTGGATCGCCTGCGCCACCGCCTGCCGCATCAGCGCCGCCGAGCCCACCACGCAGTCCAGCCGGGTCGCCGCCACCATCCCGATGATGGTGCGCACCCCGCGCCCCTCCTCTCCGACCCGGCGCGCCCACGTGCCGTCGAACTCGACCTCGGCCGAAGCGTTCGACCGGTTTCCCAGCTTGTCCTTGAGCCGCTGGATCGCAAAGGTGTTGCGGGCGCCGTCGGGCAGCACCCGGGGCAGCAGAAAGCACGTCAGGCCGCCCGGCGCCTGCGCCAGCACCAGGAAGCCGTCGGACATCGGCGCCGAGCAGAACCACTTGTGCCCGGTGAGCAGATACTCGCCCTCCGCGGCCAGCGGTTCGGCGCGGGTCGTGTTCGACCGTACGTCCGTGCCGCCCTGCTTCTCCGTCATCCCCATCCCGAAGAGCACCCCGGCCTTCCGCGCGGGGGGCAGCAGCCTGCGCTCGTACACGGTCGAGGTGAGCAGCGGCTCCCACTCGGCGGCCAGCGCCGGATCGGTGCGCAGCGCGGGCACCGCCGCGTGCGTCATCGACAGCGGGCAGCCGTTCCCCGCTTCGGCCTGCGTCCACACCAGGAAGCCGGCCGCCCGCCGCACATGGCCGCCCGACCGGCCCCAGGCGCCGGTCAGGCCCGCGGTGACCGCGTGGCCGAGCAGCCGGTGCCAGGCCGGGTGGAACTCGACCTCGTCGATGCGGTGGCCGTAGCGGTCGTGGGTACGCAGTACCGGCGGGTACCCGTTCGCCTGCGCGCCCCACTCCTGCACCTGCGCGGAGCCGGCGGACCGGCCCAGCTCGCCGAGTTCGCCCCGGACTTCGGCCAGGAGTTCGGGAGACGTGTGACGTTGCACCGCCTCGGTGAGCGCCCGGTCGGTGGCGAAGACGTCGTAGCCGGTCAGCGGCGGTACCTGGTTGGACACAGTGTGGGTGGTGGCTGCCATGCCGATACGGTAAGGACGTGCAGGCAGCAAACGAAACACCCGAGCGGCCGGGTCGGCTCCACCGGGCCCGAGTCCTCTACCGCAACGTATCCAAGCGGCAGATGGCCTGGCAGTTGCTCAAGGACACCGTCAACTCGTGCATGGAGTACCGCATCCTCGGGCTCGCCGCCGAGGCGGCGTTCTTCACCCTGCTGTCCCTGCCGCCCCTGCTCCTCGGTCTGATCGGGCTGCTCGGATACGTCGACGAGTGGACCAGCACCACCACCGTCGCCTCCATCGAGCGCAATATCCTCAGTGCCGCGCAGACCGTGCTCAGCGAGCGGGGTGTCAACGACTTCGCCAAGCCCCTCCTGGCGGACGTCACCACCGGCGCCCGGCCCGATGTCATCTCGATCGGCTTCGCGATCGCGCTCTGGTCCGGCTCCCGCGCGGTCAATGTCTTCATCGACACGATCACCGTGATGTACGGCCTCGACGGCCAGCGCGGGATCGTCAAGACGCGGCTGCTCTCCTTCCTGCTGTACGTCGTCGCGCTGCTGCTCGGTTCCGTGGTGCTGCCGCTGCTCGTCGTCGGCCCGGACCGGGTCGTGGAGTTCGTCCCGTGGGGCACCGAGCTCATAAGCGTCCTGTACTGGCCGCTGGTGATCCTGCTGTCGATCGCGTTCCTGACCACGCTCTACCACGTGTCCGTACCGGTCCGCTCGCCCTGGATCGAGGACATGCCCGGGGCGCTGGTGGCGCTCGCGATGTGGGTGCTCGGCAGCTTCCTGCTGCGGATCTACCTCACCAGTACGGTCGAGGGGCCCACGATCTACGGCTCGTTGGCCGCCCCGATCGCCGTTCTGCTGTGGATCGGCATCTCCGCGTTCGCGGTGCTGGTGGGAGCGGCGGTGAACGCGGCCATCGACCGGGTGTGGCCCTCGCTGGCGACGGCCGCCGCCCGCGCGGCCAACGACCGGGTACGGGCGGCCCAGGCGGCCGAGTTCGTCGCCCGGACACAGGCGGGGAACCACGACGAAGAGGGCGACGACGGCGAGAGCCCCTACATGCCGTCCGAATTCCCCGAGCGCTGGTCGAAGTTCCTGCCGCCGGACGATGTGAAGTCCAGGCTCCAGCCGAGCCGCGACAAGGAGCCGGACAAGCCGAACCCGGACCAGCAGGACGACGAGTCCGGCGACTGAGCGGTGCTCAGGGGGCGGGCGCGGGAGCGGGTGCCGGATCGGTCGGTTCCGCCGCAGCCGCAGGTACCGCCGGAGTCGCGCCGGGGGACCAGGAGAGCTTGACCACCATATGACCCTCGACCGCGCTCTTCGCGATCACGGCCCCGGCCTCCGCAGTGATCTTCACCCCGAATTCGAGCTCCACACCGTCCGGCTTCAGGGCGCCGTCCCGGAACACCGCGAGGGCGGACTCGGCCGCCGACCGGATTCCCGTGAGCGCGCTGCCGAAGGTGCGCCCGGCTCTGGCCAGGGTGTTGTCGTCGCCCAGCGCGACCAGCTGTGCGCCCTGGGTGTGACGGTCGACCTCGACGGTCACGGTCGCGCCGTTGTCGGTGGTGAACTCCATCAGTGCCGTCATGACCGCCCCCGGGAAGCCGATTCCGTTCGCCGACGAGATTAGCGTGTGGGCCATGGGCGACAGGTACGAAGAGCGGACGTCGCGGTTCGACGGTGCGATCGTGTGGACACTGAGCGTGCCGCGGGGTGCGGTCCATCCGGTGCTGCCGGACGGATGCATGGACCTGCTCTGGATCGGCGGCGGGCTGCTCGTCGCGGGCCCCGACACCCGTGCCACGACGCCCTCCGCCCCGCCCGGCGGGCAGTGCGCCGGCATCCGCTTCGCACCCGGCACGGCCCCCGCGCTGCTCGGTGTGCCGGCGCACGAGCTGCGCGACCGGCGCGTCGAGCTCGCGGACCTGTGGCCCGCGGGCCGGGTCCGCCTGCTCACCGAGCGTCTCGCCGAAGCCCCCGACCCGGCCGCCGCGCTGGAGAACGTCGCGCTGCGCCTGGCGGCCGGCTGCGCACCGCCGGACCCGCTGATGCGGTACGTCGCGGAGCGGCTCGGCACCGGGCTGTCCGTCGCGGACACCGCGCACCGGGCCGGCCTCGGCGCCCGCCAGCTGCACCGTCGTTCGCTCGCGGCCTTCGGCTACGGGCCCAAGACGCTCGCCCGGGTCCTGCGGCTCCAGCGCGCGCTCGCCCTCGCCCGGTCCGGGACGCCGTACGCCGAGGCGGCGGCCCGGGCGGGCTGCACCGACCAGGCCCATCTCGCCCGGGAGATGCGCGACCTGGCCGGGACCACCCTGACCGCCTACCTCGGCCGGTAGCCGTGCGCGCCGGACCTCAGCCGTTGGCTGCGAACAGGGACACCGCGCAGCCGTCCGGGTCGAGGACCGTCGCGTAACGCTGCCCCCACACCGCGTCCCACGGCTTCAGATGTCCCCGGTACCCCGCGCCGGTCAGGTCCTCGTACACCGCGTCCACCTCCGCCGGACTGTCGCACAGGAAGGCGAGCGCGAGGCGGTCCCCGCCGGCCGGCGCGGTCCATCCGGGGTCGAAGGAGCGGATGACCTCCTCGGTGTCCCAGAGCAGCCGCTGCCCGCCCGGGAGCGTCACTTCGACATGGGGTGCGGATTCCGCACCGGCGGGGATGTCGAGACCGAGCCGGCGGTAGAAGGTGAGCGATGCGGCCAGATCCGCGGTGACGATGCCGACCGCGTCCATTCGTGGAGTCATGGCTCGACCGTATGCCGGGCCCCGGCCCGGGTCTTGTACGAAACGGACATCCGCCGGGACGGGCGCGGACGGGGGTGCCGCGGCGGCCGGCAGCACCCCCGCCTCGCTGCTACGAGGACACGGCGCCGGCCGCGCAGTCGGCGGGCGACGTGCCCGGGTCCGTCAGCGCGAGAGAGAGCTGGGCGCGCTCGGTGACCCAGCGGCTCGGGCGGTGGCGCGGATCGCCCGTGGTGCGGTGCAGGGCCCGGTGCAGCTCCAGCATCCGGTCCGCACCGATCCGGTCGCCCCAGGCCAGCGGGCCGACGGGGTAGCCGAGCCCGGCGGTGACGGCCAGATCGATATCGGCGGGGGAGGCGATGGAGCGCTCCGCGATCCCCGCCGCGACCGACACGATCGAGGCGAGCAGCCGCTGCGCGACCGAACCCGCGGTGTCCCGCACCACCGAGACCGCCCACGGCTCGTCGCCCTGTGCCGTGCGGGCCAGCACCGCGCGGGCGTCGCGCGCGGCCGCCGGGTCCGCCGCCGGTGTCACGGCCAGCACCCGGCGGCGGCCGGCCGCGGGCAGCGGGTCCACACCGAAGGTGCGCCCCGGGGGCAAGCCGTGCCCGGCGACCGCCTCGGCGACCGCGGTGCCCCAGACCGGAACGAGCACCAAGGCCTCGTCGGACGGGCCGGTGCCGGTCTCGACGACGGCGCCCGCGGCGGTCAGGGCGGCCCGCAGCGCGGCCGCGTCCCGGTCCTGCCCCGGGACGGCGTGGACGAACACCGGACGGTCCGCGTCGCCGGTGACCGGCGGCTCCGGAGCGGGGGCGGGCGCCTCGGGACCGTACGCGTACCAGCCGCGCCCGGTCTTGCGGCCGTGCAGCCCGGCGGCCACCCGGTTCGGGGTGAGAAAGGAGGGGCGGAGCCGGTCCGCGTACCGGAAGCCCTGCCAGATCGAGTCGATCACCGCGGCCGTGACATCCAGCCCGGTGAGGTCCATCAGCTCGAACGGGCCCATCCGCAGGCCCAGTACGTCGCGGGCGATCCGGTCGATGTCCGCCGGGTCGCCGACCGTCTCCTCCAGCAGCGCGAGCGCCTCGGTCACCAGCCCGCGCCCGGCGTGGTTGACCAGGAAGCCGGGGGTGTCGGCGACGGTGACCGCGCGGTGGCCACAGCTCTCGACGAGCGCGGTGAGGGCCGGCGGGATCTCCGGGCGGGTGGCCGCGCCGGGCACGATCTCGACGATCTTCATCAGCGGTACCGGATTGAAGAAGTGCAGCCCGGCCAGACGCGTCGGGTCCTCCAGCGCCGCGGCGATCCGGGTGACCGACAAGGACGAGGTGTTCGTCGCGAAGACGGCCGTGGCGGGCAGTGCCCGCTCCAGCCTGCCGAAGACCTCCGTCTTGGTGCCGAGGTCCTCCCGCACCGCCTCGATGACCAGTTCGACGTGCGGGCCCTCGGCCCACGGGTCGTCGAGCGGGACCAGCCGCTCCAGGGCGGCGGCCCGGTCCCCGTCGGACATCCGGCCCTTCTGGACGGCCCGTTCGAGCATGGACCGTACGAATTCCACGGCGGCCGTCACGGCCTCCGTGCGCACGTCGCCCAGCTCGACGGTGTGTCCGGCGGTGGCCGCCCACTGGGCGATGCCGCGGCCCATGGCCCCGGCGCCGACGATCCTGATACGCATGGCGGTTGCGGTCCTCTCGGGGTGTGACAAGCGATCCGTCCGGGCGGACGGCCGTGACATGATCGGTCTCAGCGAAGATAGACGCGCTGCGGGTCCATGTCCTCACGCAGCAGCCGGAGTTCGGCCCCGGTCGGCGGCGGAACGGTCCCGGCCGTGCCGGCCACCTCCAGGTCCCGGCCGGTGGCCGCCCGTACCTGCTCGACCGTGACACCGGGGTGGACGGCGACCGGTCTCAGCTCCTCGCCGACGCCCCCACGGGCCAGGATGCCCGGCTCGGTGATGACCCGGGTGACGGCCGGCGCCCAGCGGCCGGATGCCCTCGGCCGGCACCCGGTCGGGGCCGGGGGTGGTGCAGAAGTCGAGGGTCCCGGTGAAGGAACGCGGGTTGTGGCGGCGCATCACGACGAAGACCTCACGGGAGTCGGCCATCACTTCGACGACATCGTCCTGTCTTTCCGGTCAGTCGTGGCCACGGTGCTCCTCCGGCTCTGCGGGCGCGTCCTGGATGCGCGTCGCCCCACCGTGTCAGCGGCTATTGATTGCTGTCCAATACCAAATTAAGGTCGGATCAAGACACCTGAGCAATGAATCGGCACAAGGGACGTGCATGGAGCTGCGTCACCTGACCGCGTTCGTCGCCGTGGCCGAGGAGCCGCCGATCCGGCTCCGGGCGGCGCTGGCCTGGCGTGCCGCCTCCGCCGCGTTGCGGGCGGTGCTCGCGGTGGCGGAGGAGGCCCTGCCCACGCCCCCGGGCCCGGCCGGGAGCCGAACCTCCGCGAGCGGGAATCGAGACGCGCCACGTCTTGAACCAGGGTGAACTGGATATTGGACCGGCTCAGTCGCCGGGTGCAAGGGTCGGCGGCACACGCCACTCGTCTCCGAAAGGTCACATCGTGCCCGATCAGCAGCTCGATGTCGTCATCTGTGAACCACTGCGCACTCCCATCGGCCGCTTCGGCGGAGTGTTCGCACAGCAGACGCCGGCCGCGCTCGCCGCACGTGTCATCGCCGAGATCGTGGCCCGTACCGGAATCGACCCCTCCGCCGTCGACGAGGTGATCCTGGGGCACTCCTACCCGTCCGCCGAGGCGCCTGCCATCGGCCGGGTCGCGGCGCTGGACGCCGGACTGCCCGAGACCGTCACCGGCTCCCAGGTCGACCGCCGCTGCGGATCGGGCCTCCAGGCCGTGCTCGACGCGGCGATGCAGATCCGGGCCGGCTTCAGCGAGGTCGTGATCGCGGGCGGCGTCGACGTGATGAGCGGTGCCCCGTACTACACGCACGAGGGCCGCTGGGGCATCAAGGGCCCCGGCCTCCAGCTCCACGACGCGCTGGCCCGCGGCCGGGTCACCGCGGGCGGCGTCAACCACCCCGTGCCGGGCGGCATGATCGAGACCGCCGAGAACCTCCGGCGCGCCTACGGCATCAGCCGCGCCGACCAGGACGCCCTCGCCCTGCGCTCCCAGCAGCGCGCCGGCCGGGCCATGGCGGAGGGCCGGTACGCCGCGGAGACCGTCCCCGTCACCGTACGCACCCGCAAGGGCGAGAACGTCGTCACCGCCGACGAGCACCCCCGCCCCGACACCACCGCCGAACAACTCGCAGCGCTGCGCCCGATCATGGCGAAGTCCGACCCGGAGGCGACCGTCACCGCGGGCAACGCCAGCGGTCAGAACGACGCGGCCGCCGCCTGCCTGGTCACCAGCGCGGTCACCGCCGAACGCCTCGGTCTGACCCCGCTGGTCCGGCTGGTCTCCTTCGCTCGTGCCGGGGTGCCCGCCGCGACGATGGGCATCGGCCCCGTCCCGGCGACCCGGGCCGCCCTCGACCGCGCCGGGCTCACCCTCGCCGACCTCGACCTGATCGAGCTCAATGAGGCCTTCGCCGCCCAGGTGCTCGCCTGCACCCGCGAGTTGGGCCTCGGCGAGAAGGACCACGAGGAGCGCGTCAACGTCAACGGCTCCGGCGTCTCCCTCGGTCACCCGGTCGGCGCCACCGGCGCCCGTATCCTCGCCACGCTGACCCGTGAGCTGCACCGCAGGGAGGCCCGGTACGGACTGGAGACCATGTGCATCGGCGGCGGGCAGGGTCTCGCCGCGGTCTTCGAGCGCATCGCGGACTGACGTCCGGCCGACGGGTGCAGTGAGCCCATCCTTGTACCTGCCGCGGCGAGTTCCGGGCCCGCCGTGGCGCGTACGCCGTTGTCGCAGGCCGCCGGGTAACCGGTGCGGCCGGCGCCCGGGGCGGTGCCGGCCCGGCCGCGGATGGAGTCGGTGGCGCTGGTGACCTACCGGTACGGGGCTCGACGACGCCGGCCACCGCGATGCCGAGCGCCGCGGCCCGTCGCTACGGATCGACGGCCGCGGCCGCTCCGGCGAGGGCGTCCGGCACGGCCGCCGCGCCGCCTCGGGCCGGGGTGGGCCGGGCCAGGAGCGCGCCGTCGGCGCTGGGGAGTGCGGCGGCGCTCTTCGTACCGCCGAGGTCGAACCCGGTCACCGCGGCACCCGTTCCGGCGGCGGACGGCCCGGAGCCCTCGCTCATCGGACCGGCTGCAGACCGGCGGCGCGCAGGCGCCGGGCAACCAGGGCGACGGACTCGGCGCTCAGCTGGATCTGCGGGAAGGCCGTGTCACCGCAGGCGATGACGCCGAGCAGCTGGAGCGCCGCCTTGAAGGAGCCGAGCGCCGAGGAGCTGCGGCCCATGTCGGCCTCCGGACCGGCGTCGACCATGGCGAACAGCTCGACGAGCCGCCCCTGTTCCCGCGCGGCCAGTTCCCAGTTCCCGGCCCGCGCGGCGTCGTAGAGCCGTACGTAACCGGCCGGGTCGACATTGCCGATGCCCGGCACGACACCGTCCGCCCCGGCCAACAGGGCTGCATCCACGGTGAGTTCGGAGCCGGTGAGGATGCTGAAGTGCGGTGCCGGGCCGCTCGCGCGGCCCGCTCGGCCGCCCAGCCCGCCGATCAGGCGCCGCAGCCCGCCCTCGTCGCCGCTGCTGTCCTTGAGACCGGCCAGCGTGCCGTCCTCGGCGAGCTCGTGCACCAGCGCGGGGGAGAGCTTGCTGTGCACGGCGACCGGGATGTCGTACGCGAACAGCGGCAGGTCGACCGCCGTGCGCAGCCGCCGGAAGTGCTGGGCGATCTCCTTGCTGTGGGTGCGGGTGTAGAACGGGGCGGTCGCGACCAGGGCGTCCGCGCCCAGCCCGGCGGCGGAGCGGGCGTGCTCGACGACCCGTGCGGTGGTGGTGTCGATGACACCGGCCAGCACCGGAACCCTGCCGTCGGTCGCGCCGATCACGGTCTCCAGTGCCGTGGCGCGCTGTTCGTCGGTGAGGTACGCGACCTCGCTGGTGGACCCGAGCGCGAACAGCCCGTGCACACCGCCGTCGATGAGGTGCTCGACGAGCCGGGCGAGGGACGCGGTGTCGACCTCCCCCCGGGAGTCGAGCGGGGTGCAGACCGGTGGGACGACGCCGTGCAGCGGTGAGGTCAGGGACATGGTGAGGGCTCCAGCTCGGTCGTTGCGCCGATCCGTGGCCCGAGGCAGCCGAACGGATCGAGACATGAGACGTAAGATGTCCTATGTCCGGCTCACCATAGACGGACGCTCCTGTGACCGGTCAAGGGGCCATCGCACCTCGCCAGGTCATGGCGCGCCCCGCCATGACCCAAGGTGTGGTGCGCCGACTCAAGCAACTGATCCTGGAACGCGGACTCGGCCCCCGTGACGCGCTGCCCGCCGGGGCGGAGCCGATGGAGCTCTTCGGGGCCGGCAGGACGGCGGTGCGCGAAGCTCTCGACGACGGCCATCAGGACCCCCTGGCCGGCTGCGCCCGGCACTACGAGATCGTCGCGACGGCCGCGACGGCCGCGACGGCCGACGGCGAACGCGCGGTGCGTGTCATGTGCACCAATTTCGACGGCATCCGTGCCCGCCTGTAACCGTCACCGGTCCGGTAGCCGGGCGCGGGCCCCGGTCCCTCACCGCCCCGGCGCCGCCCCGGTGATCGCGGTGACGGCCATCCGGACCGCCCGGTCCGTCACCGCCCGGGGATCGTCGCCGTTCTCGATCGCCGTCGTGGCCGCGTTGACGATTCCCTGGAGGAGCAGGGCCGTACGCCGCGGATCCTCCTCGCCCAGCTCGCGCAGCGCGCCGATCAGCGGGGTGAGCAGCTCCCGGTGGGCCTGTGCCGCGCTCTCCCGCACCACCGTCGCGTCCTGTACCCCGGCCAGTGCCTGGGCTATTCGGTGCTCGCCGCCGCGCACCAGCTCCAGCTGGGACGACACATAGGCGGCGATCTTCTCCTCGGGCGTACCGGCTGCCGCCATGCCGGACCGGATGGCGTCGGTCCAGCGGGGCATCGCGTCCTCGACGACCGCGGCGAGCAGTTCGGGGCGGCCGGGGAAGTACTTGTACACGCTGTTGCGGGCGAGGCCGGTGGCCCTGGCGACCGCGGTGAAGGTCACGGCCTCGGCGTCGCCGCCCTCCAGCAGCTCACGGGCGGCCCGCACCAGGGCCAGCCGCTGCTGGGCATGGTGCTCGGCGACCGTGGCGGCTCTGATCCTGGGCACCGGCCCAGTCTAGAAGCCCCGGCGCCCTGTCGACCCCCACTTGGGGACGCCGCGTCCCCATCATCTATGTTGGCGACACACCGTCCCTAACATCGATCCATCGAAGGGAACCGCCGTGTTCCTCGCTCTACTGGAGCTGCGCGCCGCCCGAGGACGCTTTCTGCTCATGGGGTCCGTCGTGGTGCTCGTCGCCGCACTCGTCGGCATCGTCTCCGGCTTCACCACCGGCCTGGGCGACGACACCATCTCCGCGCTGCGCCGTCTTCCGGCCGCGCAGCTGGTCTTCTCCTCGGACGCCCGGTCCGACCAGTTCGCCCGCAGCCTCCTCGACGAGAAGACCGCCGCCGCCTGGCGCGCGGACGCCGGCGTCGAAGCGACCCCACTGGGTGTCTCCATCACCCGCGGCACGACGGACCGCGGCGCCGAGGTCGACCTCGCCGCCTTCGGCGTCGAGCCCGACTCCTTCCTCGACCCCGCGGTCACCGAGGGCGACGGCCTCGCCGACGCGGCGGCGGACAGCATCGTGATGTCCGCCAAGCTCGCCGACGAGGGCGTACGCGTCGGCGACACCCTCGCCATCGACCGGCTCGGCATCGAACTGCGCGTCACCGGGCTGACCGAGCGCTCCAGCTACGGCCATGTGCCTGTCGCCTACGTCCCGCTGAAGACCTGGCAGCGCATCCGCTTCAGCACTCCCGGCGCCCCGGCCTCCGCCGCAGCCGTGATCCCCGACCAGTTCAGTGCCCTGGCCCTGCGCACCCCGCCGGCCGGCACCTCGTCCGCCACCCTCGATGCGCGGCACTCCACCACCACCCTCACCAAGGAGGAGGCGTACGAGGCGGCCCCCGGCTACACCGGCGAGCGCGTCACCATGACCTCGATCCAGGTCTTCCTCTATCTGATCGCGCCGCTCGTGGTCGGCGCCTTCTTCGCCGTGTGGACGGTGCAGCGGCAGCCCGAACTCGCCCTGCTGCGCGCACTGGGTGCCTCCCGCAGCCGGCTCCTCGCCCACACCGTGCTCCAGGCGGCCCTGGTCGTCGTCCTCGGCACCGCGGCGGGCGCCGTGCTCGCCGGAGCGGTCGGGCTGCTGGTCGGCGAACAGGTGCCGTTCAGCCTGCCCGCCATCACCCTCGCCGGCACCATGTGCACCGTCGCGGCCGTCGGCCTCGCGGGCACCGCCCTGACCCTGCGCAGGGTCACCGAAGCCGATCCGCTGACCATGCTGGGAGCAAACCGATGAGCCTCGAACTGACCGGCGTCACTGTCGAGTTCGGCCGCGCCGACGCCCGTGCCACCGTCTTCGAGGGTCTCGAGGCAACCTTCGCACCCGGCCGGATGACGGCCCTCGTCGGCCCGTCGGGCTCCGGCAAGTCCACGCTGCTCGCCGTCGCGGGCGCGCTGCTGCGGCCCACCGCCGGGCAGGTCCTGCTGGATGGCGAGGATCTCGCCGCACTCTCCGACGCCCGGCGCGCCTCGGCGCGCCGGGAACGGATCGGCTACATGTTCCAGAGCGGCAATCTGCTCTCCGGACTGGCCGCCGCCGACCAGCTGCTCGCCGCCGTGTACATAGGTGGCGGGCGCCCTCGCGCGCACCGCTCCCGCGCCGAGGAGGCCCTGACCCGGGTGGGTCTCGGCCATCGCCTGCGCCACCGCCCCGAACAGCTCTCCGGCGGCGAACGCCAGCGCGTCGCCCTGGCCCGTGCGCTCTTCCTCTCCCCGAAACTGCTGCTGATCGACGAACCGACGGCGGCCGTCAACCGTTCGCAAGCCGGCGAACTGGCGGCGCTCCTGGCCGAACGCACCCACCAGGACGACTGCGTCACGGTCGTCGCCACCCACGACCCGGCCGTGGCGGAAGCGGCCGACCGGATCGTGGACATGACCGCGCTGACCGCCGGGGCGGCCCCGTCCGCACGGCCCGGCCGCTGAACCGGTCCCGCGACCCGGCCCGTCACTGTCGCTGGACGCTGCCGTACAGATAGCTGTCGTCGCCGTCCAGCGCGGCCCGGCTCAGCGCCTCCACCTCGGCGGGCCCCAGCGCGGGCCAGTCGGGCGTGTTCTCGACGAAAGCGCGCCCCAGCCTGCGGCCGAGGCCGACCAGGCGGGCCCCCTCGGCGGAACGCTCGCTCAGGGCGGTCGCCGGGATCGTGCCCCGCCAGACCAGGTACCCGGCGGGAACCGGCCGCACCCCGGGGGCGAGCAGTTCGCGGGTGACGGAGCGGTGCCCGTCCGCCCCGACGACGATGTCGTACTCCCGCTCGCCGTCCGCGGTACGGATCAGGGCGCCGCCGGAGGCCGCACGCCCGACGGAGCCGACAGGCCGACCGCGGTGGTAGGTGCCGCCCTGGGCGTTGGCGCGCAACGCCCGCCACAGCAGACCCCAGTTGCACGCCGCCACCGGCGCCTGCTGCCGCGCCAGCTCACGCGCCGTCCGCCGCCCCGGCGCCCGTGCGAGCCAGACCCGGGTGGCGACCGGCGCCGTCGGCATGTCCGCACCCAGGTACCCGCCCGCGACCAGCTCCTGATGGAGAGGCGGAGGGATGACGATGCCGAAACCCCGGTCCTGCAACGTGCCGTCGCTGCGCTCGTGGACGGTGACGTCCGCCCCGGCCCGCGCCCCCGCGATCGCCATGGCGCAGCCGGCGATGCTGCCGCCGACCACCCCGATGCGTAAACGCGTCACTGTCACCGTGCTACCGCCTGTTCCGATGCTCCGGGAGGTGCTGGCCGCCCTCATCGTCGCACCCGTGCGGGCCGGTGCGGAACGGGAACGCGAGGCGCCGGTGACGGCCCCGCTCATCGGGATTGAGCCCGTCACCGCAGTGGCAGCGGGACCTGGCCGCCGTTGCCGTTCGGCCAGTCGTCCCAGTGGTCGATGAACACGGCGTTCTGTGCCGGTTCGATCGGTCGGGCTCCGGACGGCGCACGTACCCTGGGCAGTCCTCCCGGCGGCCGTCAAGGGCCTGACCGGCGGCCCCGATTCGCCGGACGCCGGTCCAGCGCGCTGTCGCGTGCGCGGGCCTCGGAGATCCGGCGGCGGACCGGGGCGTAGTGCTCGCTCAGCGCCTTCATGAAGCCGGTGACGTCCCCGGCCCGCGCGGCGTCCACGATGTTCTGGTGGGCCGCGATCGTGGCCGTCTCATCGGCATGAGTGAATCCGTCGAGATGCGGCGCGACGATCGAGTACACGTCCCAGAAGGCCATCGAGAGCTGGCCGATCAACTGATTGCCGAGCGGCGCCACCAGGAGCGCGTGGAACGCCCGGTCCGCGTCCACGAAGCCGTGCCCGTCCTGGGCGCCGGTCCTGCGCATCGTCGCGACCAGGCCGTCCAGCTCTTCGAGCTGTTCCTCGTTGAGCAGCGAGACGATCCGGTCGGCCGTCCCGCGCTCGAAGAGCTCGCGTACGTCGACGAGGTCGGCCATCACCTGGAAGTCGTCGTCGGGGGAGAGCAGCCCGCGGAAGGCCAGGCTCTCCACCAGGGCCGACAGGCTCAGCCGGCCCACGTAGGTGCCGTGCCCGTGACGCACCTCCACGATGTCCAGCGCGTCGAGGATCTTGACCGCCTCGCGGACGCTGGAGCGGCTGGCGCCGAGTGCCTCGCACAGGGCCGGCTCGGTGGGAAGCGGGTCCCCGGGGCGGAGTCGCTCTTCGAGGATGTAGCGCTTGATGCCCTCGACCACTTCCTGCCGGAGCAGCCGCCGGCCGGGCTTCGCGCCGGGCATATGTGAACTCCCCACCTCTCGACCCCTCTCGGTTGTCCAGCTACGTTCCCACGCTATCAAGGCATCTGACATCTGACGTATGATGTCCTGCCCCGATGCGTTGCCTGGACGCGGTCGAGGCCGCCGAGATCGCGCCTGCCCGGACCGCGCGGGGCTCGCCCGGGTCATGAGCCGGCCCGAGTCGAACGACAGCGGTCCGTTGTCACAGCCCCGACTGTGACAACGGACCGCTTCTTTTCGGTCCGCTAGCTGTCGACCGCGCCGATCAGCTCTTCGAGGCGCGGGTACGGCGGACCAGCATGGTTCCACCCAGCACCAGGGCCGCGGCGGCTCCGCCGGCCAGCCCCAGGTTGGCGTCGGCACCGGTGTGCGCCAGCTGCCCGGTGGTGAACGTGTCCCCGGGGGAGCCCTTGGGCTCGATGCCGGTCCGCGGTTCATCGGTGCGGGGCGTGACCGGGGGCGTCACCACAGGCGGCGTGACCACGGGCGGCGTGACCACGGGCGGCGTGACCACGGGCGGCGTGACCACCGGGGGTGTCACGGGGGGAGTGACCGGCGGCTCGACTACCGGCGGCTCGACCACGGGAGGCTCAATCACGGGAGGTTCGACTACCGGCGGCTCGACCACGGGGGGTTCGACCACCGGCGGCTCGACTACCGGCGGCTCGACCACCGGAGGTTCGACCACGGGGGGTTCGACCACTGGCGGTTCGACCACTGGCGGTTCGACCACGGGGGGCTCGACTACCGGCGGCTCGACCACCGGAGGTTCGACCACCGGCGGCTCGACGCCCGGCCCCTCCTCATTCGTGCACGTGTTCCCAGCAGCCGGGTTCAGCACACCGACGACATCGACGGTGTTGCCGCACACGTTGACCGGAACGTCCACGGGGGCCTGGACGTTGTTGCCGGACAGCACACCGGGGGACTGGCTCGCGCCGCCCGCGGCGCTCGCCCCCTGGCCCCCGCTGCCGGAGCCGCCCTTGTTCTCGCACTTGTTGCCGAACGCAGGGTTCAGCAGGCCGACCACATTTACTGTGTTGCCGCACACATTGACCGGCACATGCACCGGCACCTGCACATTGTTGCCCGAGCCGACGCCGGGCGAACCGACGGCCGCGCCGTCGGCGGAGGCATCCGCGAACGCGTATCCACCGGCTGCGGTCAGGATCCCTGACGTCGCCGCCATAATCAGCACGCTCTTACTCAAGGCTTTTCGCATTGGTTGCCCCTTCTTAGGCCATTCCGTGCGAGCAGAACGCTCGCTGTTCATTCATCAGGCCGGTGCGGAGTCCGCCGGGAGGCCACCCCGGCGGCGCCCGTGCATGACTCGGCAAGCGGCGGACGGGAAGCCGAGCGCCCGAACCTGCACGCTTGTGTCACTCATAACGAGAAGGAATTGTTGAGGAAACTCGAAAGGTCGTGGAAATTGTGTGACCACACGAATGGAGTACGAGCCCAGGTCGACTCGAACCCGTCCGGCGCACAGAGATGCGCAACTCGACGAGCGGACAATGGCTGTGGGGCGGGGAAGTGGCAGGGCGGACCGATTCCGTCCGCGCACTCGCGAGGCGCCGTTTCGTACTGCTGTACGCACCGATGGGCATTCGGGTGAATGGAGAGAACCAAACGCCCGGCGGCGAGTTGGGCAGGGGGCTCCGGTACGGGGCATTCAGTACGAGAAGGGTTAATCGTGATCAAGAAGGTTCTGGCTGCGGGTGCCGTTGCCGCCTCCATCCTCGGTCTGGGCGCGACGCAGGCCATGGCCATCGGCGACGACGGCGGTACGACCTCGGTCAATGGCAACGGAGCCTCGCAGTCGTTCGGCAACGCCGAGACCCACGGTGACGGCAGCCCACAGTTCGGCCTGGTCCAGGGCAGCCTGAACGAGCCCTGCGTCGGCCTGCCGGCCAAGGCCAACGTCGGCTCGCTCGCCGGCCTGGTCCCGGTCGCGGTCCAGGACGTCAACGTGCTGTCCTCGCCACAGAACCAGCAGTGCACCGAGAACTCCACCCAGGCCAAGGGCGACGAGCCGCTGTCGCACGTCCTGGACGACATCCCGGTGCTCTCCGGCAACGGTGCCGGCAACAGCTGATCATCCGTAGTTGATCCAGCCGCAGACGACAGGCCCGGGCCGCAGGCGTTCCTCCTCCGCGCGGCCCGGGCCTGTTGCTGCCGTCCCCCGACACTGGCGCATCGGATTGTCGGAAGACCTCTCCGGTGACATCGGTGATCGACATTGCGCCGTTCGGGCGATCTTTCAGAAATCTTTCGCCAGAAGAGTTTCGAATACCGTCTGAAATCGTTATGAATTACACCGGCGGAGTTACGAGTGATCAGGACGGCGCTCGTGCGGCACGAAAGACGTGGCCGCTCCGGACTCCGTCAAAGAAAGGGAACACAGTGAAGTACACCAAGGTTGCCGCCATCGCCGCCGGAACCCTGATGGCGATGGGCGCCGCCGCGCCGGCGTTCGCCGACTCCGGTGCCGAGGGCGGCACTGCTCTCTCCCCGGGTGTGGTGTCCGGCAACAACGTCCAGGCCCCGATCCACGTCCCGGTCAACGCGTGCGGCAACACCGTCAGCGTGATCGGTCTGATCAACCCCGCATTCGGCAACACCTGCAGCAACGTCTGACCCCTGGTCGGACGGGCCGAACGCTCATGAGCGGAAGCCCCGGATCGCATGCACTGCGATCCGGGGCTTGCCCCTTTCTTCCCCGGCATTCGATCGGGTGGTCCCGCAGGAAAGGCGATCCCGTCCAGTTGCCCTGTCGCAACCGCATCGTTACCCACGGCGGAAGCGGCAGAAGGCACGGCTAAAGAAGGCTCGTGCGGCGCGGGTACGCGACCGAAACAGATGCCGCTGCAGAAGGGAACCCGAAAGTGAAGTACGCGAAGACTGCTGCGCTCGTTGCCGGTTCCGTGGTTGCTCTCGGAACGGCTGCTCCCGCCTTCGCCGTCACCGACGCCACGGCCCCCGACTTCAGCCTCAACGGAGGCGTCAACCAGGTGGTGGAGAGCACTCCGCAGGCTGTCGACCCGATCGGGGACACGGTCGGCGGCGCCGCGGAGTCGGTGCAGAGGAACGGCACCGTCACCAAGCTGGCCGACCAGGCCACCGGTGCGGCCAAGGGGGCGGCCCCGCTCATGGGCGGTCTGCCGCTCGGTGGCTGACCGTCGCGCCACGGCAGTCCCCCGCCGGTCCCGGCCTTTCGCGTTCCTTCAGCGCTGTGCATTCGGCGAACAACTGAACGTAAAAGAACCGTTCGAGTGAATAGGCACAACCATTCCGGTTGTCGTGAGTTGATCAGGGCGCTCCGGACAGGCGGGCAACAGAAAACCCCAGAAGGGCTATTTAATGATCAAGAAGATTATGGCCTCGGCAGCTGTCGCTGCTTCGATCGTCGGCGTCTCCGCCGCGATCGCCCCGCAGGCCATGGCCATCGGCAATGACGGCGGCACGACGTCGGTCAACGGCAACGACGCCGTCCAGTCGTATGGCAACTCCACCACCCACGGCGACATGAGCCCGCAGTTCGCGCTCATCCAGGGTTCGCTCAACAAGCCCTGTGTCGCGCTGCCGGCCAAGGCCAACGTCGGTTCGGTCCTCGGGGTCGTTCCGGTCTCGGTCCAGGACATCAACGTCCTGGCCTCGCCGCAGAACCAGCAGTGCACCGAGAACTCCACCCAGGCCAAGGGTGACGAGGCCCTCTCGCACATCCTGGACGACGTCCCGATCCTGTCCGGCAACGGCGCCGGCAACAACTAGGACCGTACCGCCCCGGGCGCTCCTCGCCGGTCGAACCGGCAGGGAGCGTGCCGTGGGCCGCTTCGAGCCTGTCTGCATGCAGTATCCGAAACACCCGTGGGGTCGGCACATCCGCACGGCAGCCGGTTTCCCGGCCGCCCGGATGCGTCGGCCCCACCGGCGTTCATGGCCCGCCGTGCCCCTCGAAGGAGCGGGTGGACTGGGCCGGTTGCCGTAGTACCGGAAGACGTCGCCCGTCGCACCGGGTAGGGGCCACTCATGGACCACTACGACAGTCACCACCCCTGCGACCGGCAGCGGAACGCACAGGACGGCACACCCATCTACGACCGGCTGCTCGCCGAATGGCGGGCGGCCCACGGCAGCCCGGAGCCGCCCGCACGGCCCGAGCGGCCGTGCGCGGGAAGCCGGGTCCCCGCGGCCCGCACCTCCGGCGAGGCTGTCGAAGGGTGATCGGAAATGGTCGAACTCATGCTGGATCGAACCCTTTTGAGTGGTATTTCGGAACCGATGCTTCCGTAGTGGGTTGATCAGTACGTTCCACAACGGGACGCTTTGAAAGGTGAAGCGTGATGAAGAAGATGATGGCCGGCGCAGCAGTGGCCGTGTCCCTGGTCGGTCTGTCCGCCGCAGCGGCCCCCGCGGCCATGGCGATCGGCAATGACGGGGGCACCACGTCGGTCAACGGAAACGGCGCCGTGGACGAGTTCGGCAACAGCGTGACCCGGGGGGACGGCAGCCCGCAGGTCCAGCTCGTCCAGGGCACGCTGAACAAGGCCTGCGTCGGTCTGCCGCTCAAGGCCAACGCCGGTTCGCTCGTCGGTGTGCTGGTGCCGGTCGCGGTCCAGGACGCCAACGTGCTGGCTTCGCCGCAGAACCAGCAGTGCGCCGAGAACTCCACCCAGGCCAAGGGTGACGAGCCGCTGTCGCACCTCGTCGACGACATCCCGGTGCTCTCGGGCAACGGCGTCGCCAACGGCTGACCTGACGTGCGGGCTGCCCGGGGATCCGCCCGCGGCCGCCCGCACAGCAGGATCCGGGGCACCGCCCCAGGTCTCCACGCATGAGGATGCCCACCGCGCCACGGGGGGCGGTGGGCATTCGGCGTGCCCGGACGGTCAGCCCAGGCTGCGTACCGGAAGGACGCAGTGGGCGGCGGTCGTGATGACCTCCGGGTCGGCCGCGAAGGAACGCAGCAGTTCCTCGCTCACCGGCCCGCCCGGTGCGCCCTGGGGCCACGGACGGGTGGCGAACATCGTGTGCACCTCGCCCCGCTGACCGGCTGCCGCCAGCCACTCCGGCGGCGCAGGGTACTGCGCCGTGAAGTGAGGCATCGTCAGGACCGCCTGGCCGGCCTGGACGAGCAGCTTCACCGGGAGACCCGGGTTCTCGGCCGCGTACACCGGACTGCTGCCGACAGGAAGTCCGCTCCGTTCCAGGGCCGCGCGCATGGCGGCCTCGCCGGCCGCGGGGCCGTCCGTGCCGTCGCCCAGCGAGTAGACGAGAAGGAAGGCGACGTCGTGGCCGTCGGCGGGGTGTTCGCCGCTCCACCCGATCAGTGTGATCGTGCCCAACTGGGCTTGTGCGAACGTGCCGGTGGAGGTCTGGGGTGAGGTCATGCTCGGCACCATAACGGCCCCGGACCGGTCGTTGTGAATGAACATCACCTGATCGAGGGATATAGCCGGATATCTCTGGTGGACACGGCCCGAATCCACTCCGCCCGGCGGCTGCCCGCGGCTTCGTTTTAATGTGTTGAGCCGTCCGGTGCGGACGGACTATGGTGTCCACTGTTCCGGACGGCGGAGATCAACCGCCCCTGTCGGTCCCGTGCTTGAACCAGGAGGTGAGGATCGTGATGACTGTCGCTGCGATGGGCGCTGCCCATAACCCGAAGAGCATCGTTCCCACCCCCGTGGTCGCCGGCTGACCTACTCCGTAACTCCCCGCGCCCGTGTGCGCGTTGCCGGGGCCACCCTTTGAAGGGTTTCCCTTGTCTTTCCCGTCTTTTCCGTCCGCTTTCTCTCTTCAGGGCCCGTCCGCGTCGCACCCGCTGTCCCCGTACGGCTGGGACGACGCGTGGGCGGCCGAGTTCGCACCGTACGCCGAGCAGGGACTGCTGCCCGGACGTGTGGTGCGGGTGGACCGCGGGCAGTGCGATGTCGTCACCCCGCACGGCACGGTCCGCGCCGACACCGCCTTCGTCGTCCCGCGCGATCCGATGCGGATCGTCTGCACGGGCGACTGGGTCGCCGTCGACCCCGACGGTGATCCGCAGTTCGTCCGGACACTGCTGCCGCGGCGTACCGCCTTCGTCCGCTCGACGTCCTCGCAGCGCTCCGAGGGCCAGGTGCTCGCCACCAACGTGGACCACATCGTCATCTGCCTCTCCCTCGCCGTCGAGTTCGACCTCGGGCGGGTGGAGCGCTTCCTCGCGCTCGCCATGTCCAGCTCCAGCGGTGCCGCGCTGCTGCGGGACGGCGGGCCGGCCGGTGACGGTGCCGCCGAGCCGATCGTGGTGCTGACCAAGGCCGACCTGGTACCGGACACCGTCACGCTGTCGTACCTCGTCCAGGACATCGAGGGCGTCGCCCCCGGTGTGCAGGTGCTGACCGTCAGTTCCGCCACGGGGGAGGGGATCGATGTCTTCTCCGCCATCGTCTCGGGCGGTACGAGCGTGCTGCTCGGGGCGTCCGGTGCGGGCAAGTCGACCCTCGCCAACACCCTGCTCGGCCATGACGTGATGGAGGTGCAGGCCGCGCGCGATGTCGACGGCAAGGGCCGGCACACCACCACCACCCGCAATCTGCTGGTCCTGCCCTCCGGGGGCGTGCTGATCGACACCCCCGGACTGCGCGGGGTCGGGCTCTGGGACGCGGAGGCCGGCGTAGGCCAGGTCTTCTCGGAGATCGAGGAACTGGCCGAGCAGTGCCGGTTCCACGACTGCGCCCACGACTCGGAGCCCGGCTGTGCCGTGCTCGCCGCGATCGAGGACGGTTCGCTGCACGCACGGCGCCTCGACAGCTTCCGCAAGCTGCTGCGCGAGAACCAGCGCATCGCCGCCAAGACCGACGCCCGGGTGCGCTCGGAGATCCTGCGCGGCTGGAAGCGCAAGGGTGCCGAGGGCCGGGCCGCCATGGACGCCAAGCGCGGCCGGTTCCGGTAGGCGGGGGTTTCCGGTCCGCGGCTGCCACGGCCGCGGACCGTCGGTCCACGTCCGAAATCCGCCAGTACGGTACTGGCGGGTGCCACACACTGGACGGTGTGATGGACGAACGGACCAGGTACGAGGCGGTGAGCAGCCGCGACGCGCGTTTCGACGGGGTCTTCTTCTTCGCCGTCGAAACGACCGGCATCTACTGCCGGCCGAGCTGCCCCGCCGTCACGCCCAAGCGGCAGAACGTCCGCTTCTATCCGACCGCGGCCGCCGCGCAGGGCAACGGCTTCAGGGCCTGCCGACGCTGCCGCCCCGACGCCGTGCCCGGCTCGGCCGACTGGAATGTCCGGGCCGACGTGGTGGGCCGGGCCATGCGGATGATCGGCGACGGTGTGGTCGACCGGGAGGGCGTGCCCGGTCTCGCCCACCGGCTCGGCTACAGCTCACGCCAGGTGCAGCGGCAGCTCAACGCCGAGCTGGGCGCCGGCCCCGTGGCGCTGGCCCGCGCCCAGCGGGCCCACACCGCACGCGTGCTGCTCCAGACGACCGGGCTGCCCGTGACGGAGATCGCCTTCGCGTCGGGCTTTGCCAGTGTGCGCCAGTTCAACGACACGATCCGGCAGATCTACGCCCGTACGCCGAGTGCGCTGCGGGCCGAGGCAGGGACGGGGCTGGGAGCGGCGGTCCGGGAGGCGCGGACCACCGGGATCCCGCTGCGGCTCGCCCACCGGGGGCCGTACGCGGCCCGCGAGGTGTTCGATCTCCTGGCCGCCGAGACGGTCGCCCGGATCGAGGAGGTCAGCGGTGCGGCCGGTGCCCGTACGTACCGGCGTACCCTGCGCCTTCCGTACGGCACGGGCATCGTGGCCGTCGACGAGCGGTCCGCCGGGTCCTGGCTGGACGCCCGGATCCACCTCACGGACCTGCGGGATCTGACCACGGCCGTCCAGCGGCTGCGGCGGCTCTTCGACCTCGACGCCGATCCGTACGCCGTCGACGAGCGGCTCGGCGCCGACCCCCGACTCGCGTCGGGCGTCGCCGCTCGCCCCGGGCTGCGTTCGCCGGGTGCCGCGGACCCGGAGGAGTTCGCCGTACGGACGCTGGTGGGCCGGGACGCGGCGGAACGGCTGGTGGAGAGGTACGGGAAGGTGCTCGACGTGCCCTGCGGCGGGCTGACGCATGTGTTCCCCGAGCCGGGTGAGCTGGCCGGTGCGGCGGACGGGCCGGAGCTGCGGGCGCTGGCGGGCGCGCTCGCCGACGGGGACATACGGCTCGACGCCGGGGCCGACCGCGACGAGGCCGAACAGGCGCTGCTGCGGCTGCCGGGGATCTCCCCGGCAGCCGCGGCGCTCATCCGGATGCGTGCGCTCGGTGACCCGGACGTGGACCCGGAGGGGCGGCCCGAGGCGGACCGGTGGCGGCCCTGGCGTTCGTACGGGGCGCGCCACCGGGCGCTGCTGTGAGCGGGCTCAGGCGGGCAGTCCCCACCGCGGCGCGGGTTCGTTCGCCGTCACCGGGCGGACGGTCGGGTCCGGGCGGTCGCCCCGCGCCGTGATCAGCGCCGATTCGCCCTTGCCGAGGCGGATGCGTACCGTGCCGTCGGCCGGCTCCTCGTGAGCCAGCGGCCGTCCGTTCCGGTCCCGGATCTCCACCGGCCCGTCGATGCCGTGGCGTACGACGCACGGTGCGCCGGCCTCGCTGGTCAGCCGCACCCAACGGGTCCGGCCCTCCTCGCGTACCGCGCTGAGCAGGAACGCGCCCTGTGTCCGGAAGTCGTGCACGGTCAGCTCGCGCCAGGCGGCGGGCAGCGCCGGGAAGACCCTGATCGTGCCGCCCACGACTGGCAGACCATGTCGTGCAGGGACTGGGCCGCCGAGAGCGGGGTCTCGATGACCGGACCCGACTCCTTGTACATGGTGTTCGCCCGGATGAAGCGGCTCATCAGCTGCCCCAGGTACTTCAGCGCGTCCTCGCCCTTGCCGAGCAGCGCGGACATCGACGCGGCGCCGGTGAACGGGACGCACAGCGGTCAGCCCCAGATCACCGCGCCCAGCCAGGCCCCCGCCACCAGGAGGCACGCGTAGAGCTCGACGAGTACCGAGTAGCCGGTAGCCCGCATCACCGAGCGCACCGAGGTCCAGCCCGCCTCGCGGCTGCCGAGCCGTAGCCGCTCCGCCCCGTAGACGGCCCCCACATACCCCACCACCCCGCCGACCACCGGCACCACGAAGAAGCACACGATCGCGCCGATCCCGCCCAGCGTCAGCGTCTTGCGCGGCGCGCCCGTCTCGCGCGGGCGGCGCGGCGGCAGCAGTGGCTTCAGCGCCTGATTCAGCAGCAGCAGCGCTGTCGCACCCATGAGTACACCCCAGGCGAGCGGCGTCACATCGGTCAGTGCCCACCACAGCACGGCGGCCCAGACGATCGCCTGCCCCGGCACCCCCGGCACCAGCACGCCCAACAGGCCCAGGAGCATGACGAGGCCGACGGCGACGAGTTGCCACACACTCATCTGACCAGCCTGCCGGAGTCCGGCCGGTCCCGCCCGTCAGCGCCGACGGGGCGCGCTCAGAGCCGGGGCGTGCGGGACACCCAGCCCCGTTCGTACGCGTGCCAGCCCAGCTGCATCCGGGTGGAGACGCCGGTCAGCTCCATCAGGCCCTTCACCCTGCGTTGCACGGTCCGCAACCCCAGCTCCAGCTGCTTCGCCACGCTCGCGTCCGTCAGCCCGGCCAGCAGCAGTGAAAGGATCTCCAGGTCCGTCGGATCGGGCCCCGTGTCCTCCTCCTGCGGCCGGCCGCTCTCGCCCAGCCTGAGCGGCATGGCCTCGCGCCACACCGCCTCGAAGAGACCCATCAGCGACTCCAGCAGCCCGGAGGCGTGGACCACAAGGGCGGCCGGCTCGGCGCCGCGGCCGGTCAGCGGCACCATCGCCAGGGCGCGGTCCGCGACGACCAGCTTGGTCGGCACCCGGTCGATGACCCGGCACTGTTCGTCCCGGCTCAGCGCCGCCGACAGCTCCAGAATCCCGAACGGCAGCGAGAGCAGCTCGCGCTCGACCACCACCCGGTACGACACCCCGCGCGTCGCGGCCTGCTCCTCGGCCTCGTTCTCCATCCCGCTGACGGCGATCGGCTTCCCGGTGACCAGGGCGCACACCTCGCTCGTCGCGCCGAGCTGCAACTGGTGGAAGCGGTGCGACACCGCGCTCGCCCCCGTGACCACCTCGACCAGATCGTGCACGGCCGGTTCGGCGGCCTCCGCCCGGTACTCCTCGGCGAGCAGCGCCGCCGCCAGCTCCGCCTGCTCCAGCTCATGGCGCTGCTGGGTCAGCAACGCTCCCAGCGCCACACCCGGCGGCGCCGCCACCCAGCGTCCGGTGCGGGCCGACGCCTGCGCGGCCAGGCCGTGCTGCTCCAGCCTGCGCAGCGCCCGCTCGGTGTCCGGCTCCGGAAGGCCCAGCCGGTGCGCGAGATCGGAGACCTCTGCGGCTCCCACCATCACGAGCGCGCGGTACGCCGACTCCTGTATCTCGTCGAGACCTATGGCTCCCAGCATCCCGGTCCCTTTCTGGACGCACTGATTCCGCACGATCTCGCTGTCGCCGGGCGTCCGGCCATGGCGGAAAGCGGCCACGGCGTAAACCCGCCGTGCACATCATCCCTTTAACGCTCTCCGCTCTGCCAATGTGGCGCCACCGCAGTACCAACAACCTCCGGAAAGCTGCGGTTTGGGCAGGTTGGTTCCGGATTCACTTGGGGAGAGCGATGCGTCCGATATCGCGTACGGCGCTGGGAGCGGCCACCGCCGCGGTCCTGGCCGTCACCGCGATCGCACCGTCCGCGGCAGCGCCGCAGGACGACGCGACAGGGAAGAGAGCACTGACCGGCAGTTCGGCCGCCGATGCCAAGAAGGGCGAACCGGTCACCGTGACACTGGTCACCGGTGACAAGGTCCTGGTGAGCAAGGACGGTTCGGGGGCCGCCTCGGCCACCGCGCTGCCCCGCGAGGACGGCACCGTCCCCCTGGTGCAGACCAGGCAGTCCGGCAAGGACCTCTACGTCTACCCCGAAACCGCCGCCGCCGCGCTCGCCGCGGGCAAGGTCGACGAGGAACTCTTCAACGTCACCGGCCTCATCCGGCAGGGCTACGACGACGCGCACACCAAGTCCCTGCCGCTGATCGCGGTCTACGGCAAGGACCGGGCCCGCTCCGCCTCCGCCACCCCGCGCGGCGCCACGCGCCAACTCGTGCTCGACGCCATCGACGGTCTCGCCCTCAAGGCGGAGAAGACGAAGGCCGCCGACTTCTGGGCGGACGTCACCAATCCCCGCTCCCGCTCGGCCTCCGGCCTGAAGAAGCTCTGGCTCGACCGCAAGGTTCAGGCCACTCTCGACAAGTCGACCAAGCAGATGGGTGCAGACCTCGCGTGGGCCGCCGGATACGACGGCAAGGGCACCAAGGTCGCCGTCCTCGACACCGGTGTCGACGCCGAACACCCCGATCTCAAGGGCCGGGTCGCCGCCTCGGAGAACTTCACCGACTCCGACAGCACCGACGACCGGCAGGGCCACGGCACCCACACCATCTCCACCGTCGGTGGCACCGGCGCGGCCGACGGCGGCAAGAAGAAGGGCGTCGCCCCCGGCGCCGACCTGCTCGCGGGCAAGGTCCTCAACGACAGCGGCTCCGGCGCCGAATCCTGGATCATCGCCGGCATGCAGTGGGCCGTCGACCAGAAGGCCGATGTCGTCTCCATGAGCCTCGGCAGCCCCGAACCGACCGACTGCACCGACCCGATGAGCGTCGCCGCCGAGCAACTCGCGCAGAAGAAAGGCACCTTGTTCGTGGTCGCGGCGGGCAACTCGGGCCCGACGCTGAACACCGTCTCCTCGCCCGGCTGCGCCCCGAGCGTGCTGACCGTCGGCGCCGTCGACCGCGACGACACCACGGCCCGGTTCTCCAGCCGCGGCCCGGTCATCGGATCGCACACCCTCAAGCCCGAGATCGCCGCCCCCGGCGTCGCCATCTCGGCCGCGGCGGCAGGTGGGCGCGGCGTCTACGCGTACCGGACGATGTCCGGTACGTCGATGGCCACCCCGCATGTCGCGGGCGCCGCCGCCATCGTGAAGCAGCGTCACCCGGACTGGACCGCCCAGCAGATCAAGGCGGCGCTCGTCTCGTCCGCGAAGAGCGACATTCCCGGCGACGTGCGCGAGACCGGCGGCGGCCGGCTCGACGTGAAGGCCGCCATCGACACCACGGTCGTCGGCGCCCCCGCCCTCCAGGGCGGCACCTTCGAATGGCCGCAGGACCGGACCGACCGCACCACGGTCGACGTCCCGTACACCAACTCCGGCACCGAGCCGGTGAAGCTGTCGCTGAAGGTCCAGGGCGTCACCGGCAACGACGGCTCGGCCGTCCGTTCCTCCGTCGCGAAGCTCGACGCGAGCACCGTCACCGTCCCGGCCGGAGCGACCGTCAAGGTCCCGCTGGAGATCGACCCGACGGCGAAGCTGAAGGCCGCGCAGTACGGCGACGTCACCGGACGGGTGCTGGCCACCGGCCCCGGCGGCGTCAAGGTCTCCACCCCGTTCTCGCTGTACGTCGGGGCCGAGACCGTCACCCTGCGGGTCAAGCTCGTCGACCGCACCGGCAAGCCCGCCGGCGGCTCCTCCTCGCTGGACGTCATCGGCACCGACACCGCCCGCGGCGAGCGCCGCTTCAACGACGGCGCCACGGAGCAGGTCTACCGGGTGCGCCCCGGGGCGTACTTCGTCTCCAGCTTCGTCATCTCGCCGGACCTGAAGGACGCGACCGGCAACCTGGACGAGTCCCTCGCCTACCTCGCGCGGCCCCAGGTGAACGTCACCAAGGACACGACCCTGGTCCTGGACGCCCGCAAGGCGCACCGGATCCAGGTGAAGACCGAGGACCGCGCTTCCGAGAACCGCTCCACGACGCTCGCCTTCGGCCGCAGCTGGGACGACGTCTGGCTGCACTCGGGCTCCGTCACCGGTGGCTCCACGGTCAAGAACTACCTCGCCGACGTGCGGGGCAGGGCGAGTGACGGCGACTTCGAGTTCGCCAGCTTCTGGCGCGCGTACGCCCCGCAGATCGAGAACCTGTCGGTCGTCGGCGGCATCGAACTGCACCCGAGGGCGGCGAGCACCGGCTCCGCCAATCTCGACGGCACGGGCGAGGCCGCCCTCGTCGACGCCGGTACCGGTACCCCCGACGAGCTGAGGGCCTCGGGCGTCGACGGAAAGATCGCCCTGGTCGAGGTCGGTGACGACGACAACTACGTGTACGCCCAGGCGCGCGACGCCAAGGCCGCGGGCGCGAAGGCCGTCATCGCCCATCGTCCCGCCGCGGGCCCCTGGCAGCCGAGCATGGGCTTCGCCCCGGCGGTGCTGCCCGCGCTCGGCATCGAGGCGGGCGAGGCCGACGCGCTGAAGGCCGCCCTGGCCGACGGCCCGGTCAAGCTGAGCTGGAAGGCCACCGCGGTGAGCCCGTTCGTCTACAACCTGGCCTTCCCCGAGACCGGCCCGGTCACCTCGGACCGCACCTACAAGGTCCGCGACACCAAGCTCGGCCGGGTATCCGCCACCTACGAGGCGATGGGCGTCGCGGCCGACTACGTCGACACGATGATCATCAACCGGCCGTACGGCGGGGTGTTCTCCGCGATCAGCGATGTCGTCGCCGCCCCCGGCAAGCGCACCGAGTACTACTCGGCGGGCGACACCGCCTGGGTGCGGTACCTCTCCTCCAGCTTCCCCTGGGGCGAGCTGATGGCCGACCGGCCGCGCACCTACACGGCCGGGTCGAAGCGCACCGAGAACTGGTACCGGGGCATCCCGGCCCCCTCCGCCCCGCGCGACGCCGCCGGCAAGCTCCAGCTCGCCGCCGAGCGCCAGGACAACCTGATCGGCGTCGCCCCGGGCTTCTGGAGCGACAGCGAGCACGCCGGATTCCAGGGATCCTTCGGTGACATGGGCAATATGCGCCTGAGCAGCGGCGGCAAGGTGATCGGCGAGTCCGGCTGGCCGTCGGGGGTGTTCACCGTCCCGGCCGAGGACGCCGCATACGAACTCACCATGCAGACCGCCAGGTTCGGCCAGCCCGCCGCCGTGTGGAAGCGGTCCACCAGCACCGAGACCACCTGGAAGTTCCGCTCGAAGCGGGACGAGAACGCGTACTCGCAGGGGATTCCGCTGCTGTTCCCGGGCTACGATCTGGACACCGACGGGCTCAAGACCCTCGCCGCGAAGGACGGTCAGACGATCGGCCTGAGCGTCACCGGTCACGCCGGCTACACGCCCGGCAAGCTGACCGCGGCCAAGGTCTCGTACTCCTACGACGGTGGGAAGACCTGGACCGAGGCGACCACCGCACAGCAGAACGGCCGGTGGACCGCGACCGTGAACCACGCGGGCGCGGCCGGCAAGCCGGTCACCCTGAAGACCGAACTGACGGACGCCAACGGCAACTCCGTCATCCAGACCGTGAACGACGCGTACGCCGTGCGCTGATCACGACCTGACCGGTCCGCCGGGCGTCCTTCCCGTGGGGGGTGGGGGCGCCCGGCGGACCCATGTCCGCGGCCACTGTTTCCGGATGACCCGTTTTCGTACGGCCCCCGCGGTCGACAATAAGGGCATGAGTCAGCAGGGGGAGGGGCCCGCCGCCCACGAGGACGACTGGTGGCGCAGGCTGTACGACGAGAACGCCCGGGACACCGACAGGAGCAACGCGGCCGACAGCCTCGACGACCGCTTCGACTCGGCGTCGGACGCGGTGAGTTCCGGCGGGCAAGGGGTGCCGGAGGGCGGGGCGGGGACACCGCCCGCGGGGGAGGAGGTGCCGCCGGAGGGGAGGAGCGGGGACGCGAAGGGGGAGAGCGGGGCCTCTACCGTCTCATCGACCCCCACCGCCCCGCCGGTCCCAGGCACCACGGTTGCCGCACCCTTGTCGGAGGAAGGGAACGAAACCGCGCCGGGGCCCGCGCTCCGCCCGGTGATCGGCCATGTGGGTGACCGGCCGCCCACCTACGACGCCGAACCCACCGCACTGCCCGCCACCGACCCGCAGGAGCCGGCCGGAATCGTCGCCGACACCGCGCTCGACGGCGCCCGCTACGGCACATACACCCTGCGCGCAGCCTCCGTGCGCGGGGACTCCGCACGGTTCCGTGGTGAGCCCCGCCGCGACGCACTGCTTACCGCACGCTTCGGCACCGACGAGCACGCACTGGTCCTGGTCGCCGTCGCCACCGGGGCCCGCGCCACCGAATCGGCGCACCTGGCGGCGGCCGACGCCTGCCGCTGGATCGGCACAGCGGTCGGCCGCAGCCACGCCCGGCTCTCCGAGGACATAAGGGCGGGCCGCCGCGGAGAGCTCAAATCCGGTCTGCACCGCCTCACCGACCGTACGTACGGCAAGCTGCGCGCCCGCGCCGCCGAGCTGGGGAAGGAACCGCAGCAGTACACGGCGGGTCTGCGTTGCCTCCTGCTTCCGGCGGACCCCGACTGCCGGACGAGGATCTTCTTCGGCGTCGGTGCCGGTGGGCTGTTCCGGCTGCGCGAAGGCGTCTGGCAGGACCTCGAACCGGAGGTTCCGGCAGCCGGTGACCTCGGCTCGGACCCCAGGGCGGGATCGGGGGCAGGGGGCGGGGTCGTGTCCGCGCCGCCCGGGAGTGCTCCCGACGGCGGCGGCCTCACCGTGGATCCGGCCGTCACCACGCCCGCGTCCTTCGGCGCCGAGGCCCGGCCCGAGCCGCCCGCAGAACCGTTCCGCTTCCGGGGCTCGGTGGCCCGGCCGGGGGACACCCTGCTGCTGTGCAGCCCCGGGCTGGCCGAACCGCTGCGCGGCGAGCCTGCCCTGGCCCGGGAGCTCGCCGGGCGCTGGGCCCCCGACCCGGCACCCGGGCTCGTGGCATTCCTCGCGGACACCCAGCTCCGGGTGAAGGGTTACTCCGACGACCGTACGGGCGTGGCCGTCTGGGAGGCGTAACCCCGCGTGCCATGGGTTGATGGATGCGGAGTCCGGAAGCCGAAGCGCGGAAAGGGTACGCACCCATGGCCAAGCAGAACGTGTCGGAGCAGTTCGTCGACATCCTCGTCCGGGCGGGCGTCAAGCGTATGTACGGTGTCGTCGGCGACAGCCTCAACCCGGTCGTCGACGCCGTCCGCCGCAACCGGGCCATCGACTGGATCCAGGTCAGGCACGAGGAGACCGCCGCCTTCGCTGCCGGTGCGGAGGCCCAGATCACCGGCTCGCTGGCCGCCTGCGCCGGATCGTGCGGCCCCGGCAATCTGCACCTCATCAACGGTCTCTACGACGCCCACCGCTCGATGGCTCCCGTGCTCGCCCTCGCCTCGCACATCCCGTCGAGCGAGATCGGTCTCGGCTACTTCCAGGAGACCCACCCGGAGCTGCTCTTCCAGGAGTGCAGCCACTACAACGAGATGATCTCCAACCCGAAGCAGATGCCGAGGCTGCTCCAGACGGCCATTCAGCACGCGATCGGTCAGGGCGGGGTCAGCGTCGTCACGATGCCGGGTGACATCGCATCGCAGCCCGCCCCGGAGAAGTCCGTCGAGCACGCGCTGGTCACCTCGCGTCCGACGGTCCGGCCCGGCGACGAGGAGATCGCCAAGCTCTGCCGGATGGTCGACGCGGCGAAACGTGTGACATTGTTCTGCGGCAGCGGTACAGCGGGTGCCCACGCCGAGGTGATGGAGTTCGCCGAACGGGTGAAGGCCCCGGTCGGGCACGCGCTGCGCGGCAAGGAATGGATTCAGTACGACAACCCGTACGACGTCGGGATGAGTGGCCTGCTCGGCTACGGAGCCGCCTACGAGGCGACCAACGAGTGCGATCTCCTCATCCTGCTCGGCACGGACTTCCCGTACAACGCCTTCCTCCCGACCGATGTGAAGATCGTCCAGGTCGATGTGCGCCCCGAGCACCTGGGCCGTCGGTCCAAGCTGGATCTGGCGGTCTGGGGCGATGTCCGCGAGACCCTGCGCTGTCTGACCCCGCAGGTGAAGCCCAAGACCGACCGCAAATTCCTCGACCGGATGCTGAAGAAGCACGCCGACGCGCTGGAGGGCGTGGTCAAGGCGTACACCCGCAAGGTCGAGAAGCACGTCCCGATCCATCCGGAGTACGTCGCCTGGGTGCTGGACGAACTGGCCGACGAGGACGCCGTGTTCACCGTCGACACCGGTATGTGCAATGTGTGGGCCGCGCGGTATCTCTCCCCCAACGGCAAGCGCCGTGTCATCGGCTCGTTCAGCCACGGCTCGATGGCCAACGCGCTTCCCCAGGCCATCGGCGCCCAGTTCACCGACCCGCATCGGCAGGTGGTCTCGATGTCCGGCGACGGCGGGTTCACCATGCTGATGGGCGACTTCCTGACGCTGGTGCAGTACGACCTGCCGGTCAAGGTCGTGCTGTTCAACAACTCCTCGCTCAGCATGGTCGAGCTGGAGATGCTGGTCGCGGGCCTGCCGTCGTTCGGTACGTCGAACAAGAACCCGGACTTCGCCGCGGTCGCCCGCGCCTGCGGAGCGTACGGGGTGCGGGTGGAGAAGCCCAAACAGCTCGAAGGCGCCCTCAAGGACGCCTTCAAGCACAAGGGCCCGGCGCTCGTCGATGTCGTCACCGACCCCAACGCCCTCTCCATTCCGCCGAAGATCAGCGCCGAGATGGTGACCGGCTTCGCGCTCTCCGCGAGCAAGATCGTGCTCGACGGGGGAGTGGGCCGGATGGTCCAGATGGCCCGCTCCAACCTGCGGAACGTGCCCCGCCCCTGAACCCGGCCGGGAGCGGTGCGGGGCGCGGCGGGGCCGGCGCCGGTCCTCGGCGAGCTTCACCGACTCCACCGTGACCGCCGGATGCCCCGTGTCGACCAGCGACGGCAGCACGGGTGCCGAGGCCGCCCGCA
Organism: Streptomyces gelaticus; assembly: GCF_014649535.1. Lineage (GTDB taxonomy): Bacteria > Actinomycetota > Actinomycetes > Streptomycetales > Streptomycetaceae > Streptomyces > Streptomyces gelaticus. The sequence continues at coordinate 194,112 of NZ_BMTF01000007.1, read as the reverse complement.
GCGGCAGGTTGAGCGCGAGCCCTTCCCGTACCGAGTCCGTGATCCCGCTGCCGGGTGCCAGCGCGTAGCTGAACCGGTGCCGGCCGAGGTCCGCCTCCGGGTCGGGGCTGTGCGGGGCGCGCAGCAGAGTGAGCCGTACGGTCGTGCCGAGCTCGCCGCCCGCCGCCGGGGAAGCCGGCGGCAGATGGCGGAGTCGGCGCCTGCGGGGGTGTTCCTGGCTCCACTTCCCCGGCGGCCGACCCGGCACCCCTGCAATCGCGCGACGGCGTGACGGTTGATCAACTGGCCCCGTACGCACCCTTGGCGACCCTTGAGCAATGTGACATATTACTGACGTGCTCACGAGACACACCTTGGATGTCGTCATCGTCGGGGCCGGAATGGTCGGCGCGGCCTGCGCCTACTACACCTCCCGGTCCGGACTGTCCGTAGCCGTCGTCGACCGCGGGCCGGTGGCCGGCGGCACCACCGGAGCCGGCGAGGGCAACCTCCTGGTCTCCGACAAAGTGCCGGGACCGGAGCTGGAACTGGCCCTGCTCTCCGCCTCCTTGTGGCAAAGGCTGTCCGAGGAGCTGCCCCCGGGCATCGAGTACGAGCTCAAGGGCGGCGTGGTCGTCGCGGCGTCCGAGGGCTCCCTGGCCACCCTGGCGGCGACGGCCGCCGGCCAACGGGAGGCGGGCGTCGAGGCGCACGACGTCACCCCCGACCGGCTGCGCGAGCTCGAACCCCATCTCGCGCCGCACTTGGTCGGAGGCTGCCACTACCCGCAGGACGCACAGGTCCAACCTGCTCTGGCAGCAGCGGAGTTGGTCCATTCGGCTTCGCGCGCCGGTGCGCTTGTGCGCCCGGGGGAGGAGGTGGTGGAGATCCTCAGGGACCGGGCGGGCGCCGTACGCGGAGTACGCACGAACCGGGGTGAACTGAGGGCCCCCGTCGTCGTCAATGCGGCGGGTACCTGGGGCGGCGATCTCGCCGCACTGGCCGGGGTGAACCTGCCGGTCCTGCCGCGCAGGGGGTTCGTGCTCGTCACCGAACCACTGCCCCGCCTGGTCCGGCACAAGGTCTACGCGGCGGAGTACGTGGCCGACGTGTCGAGCGGGTCGGCGGCGCTGCAGACCTCGCCCGTGGTGGAGGGGACACCCTCGGGTCCGGTTCTCATCGGGGCGAGCCGCGAACGGGTCGGCTTCGACCGGACGTTGTCCGTTCCGGTGGTCTCCCGGCTGGCAGCTCGGGCCGCCGCCCTGTTCCCCGTGCTCGCCGACGTACGGGTGCTCCGTGCCTACCACGGGTTCCGTCCCTACCTGCCCGACCATCTGCCTGCGATCGGACCGGACCCCCGGGTGCCGGGACTCTTCCACGCCTGCGGCCACGAGGGCGCCGGAATCGGACTGGCGCCCGCGACCGGGCTGCTGATCGCGGATGCGATCCGGGGAAAGCGGCCCGCACTCGATCTCGCACCCTTCGCCCCCGACCGGTTCGATGCCACATGCCCTGTCACATGACGGTGGAGAGCGGGGCGCCCGTGCCCCAGGAGAGGACCCCGTGAGACGCACCCGCGCACGCACCCCCGCCGAACTCGTCGGGGCGGACCCCGAGCCGGAGTTCCGGCTGACCTTCGACGGCCGCCCGATCCGCGGGCTGCCGGGCCAGACCATCGCCGCCGCACTCTGGTCGGCGGGCATCCTGACCTGGCGCACCACCCGGGTCCACGGCCGGCCGCGCGGCGCCTTCTGCGGCATCGGTGCCTGCTACGACTGCCTGGCCACCGTCAACGGCCGGCCCAACCAGCGTGCCTGTCTGCTGCCCGCCGAGCCGGGCGACATCATCACCACGCAGGAGGGCGACGGGCATGCCGCACTCGAAGGATGACCGCCGGACGCCGGAGACCGGGTGCGCCGCGATCGCCGTGGTGGGAGCGGGTCCGGCGGGCCTGGCCGCAGCCGTCACCGCCGCCGACCATGGGCTCGACGTGGTTCTGCTGGATGCGGCCGCCGCACCCGGCGGGCAGTACTACCGCAGCCCGGCCGTCGGGCTCGGCGCCAACCGGCCCGAGGCCCTTCACCACCACTGGCGCGCCTTCGCGGAGCTCTCCGCGCGACTTGCCGCGCACCGCGACACCGGCGCGATCCGCCATCTCACCGGCCACCAGGTGTGGACGGTCGAACGAACCGGTGGCGGCGACTGGATCCTGCACGCGGTCACCGGTGGCGGCGAGGAGGCCCACACCGCTGTCCGGGCCCGCCGCATGCTCCTGGCGACGGGTGCCCACGAGCGCCAGCTCCCCTTCCCCGGCTGGACACTTCCGGGTGTGGTGAGTGCGGCGGGGGCCCAGGCCATGCTCAAGTCCGGGCTGGTGCTGCCGGGGCGCCGGATCGTGGTCGCGGGCAGCGGTCCGCTCCTCCAGGCCGTCGCGCTCTCACTGACGCGTGCGGGGGCGCGTGTCCCGGCACTCGTCGAGGCCGCCGGCTACGGAGCGTACGCCCGTGCTCCCGGGGTGCTGGCGGCCAACCCCGGCAAGGCGGCTGAGGCGGCGCGGTTCGGGGCCGGCCTGGCCGGTGCCCGGGTCCGGGTGCTGACGCACCGGGCGGTCACCGAGGTGCACGGCGACGAGCGGGTCGAGGCGGTGACCGTCAGCAGGGTGGACCGTCGATGGCGCCCCGTCGCCGGGACCGGCCGCCGGATCGCCTGCGACGCGCTCGCCGTGGGACACGGGCTCGTGCCCCAGCTGGAACTCGCCGTGGCAGCCGGCTGCGGCACGCGTCCGGGCCCCGACGGCACGCATGCCGTCACCCTTGACGAGCAGCTCAGGACCACCGTCCCCGGCGTCTGGGCGGCCGGTGAGACCGGCGGCATCGGAGGCGTCGAACTCGCCCTTTCCGAAGGCGAGTTGGCGGCACTGTCGATCATTCGCGAGGTGCGGGGCGGGGTACGGAGGCAGGAAGCGCGCAGGGCGGTCGCGCTGCGACGTTCCCGGCACCGGCTGCGGGCCTTCGCCACGCTGATGGGGACCGTGCACCGGCCGGGCGCCGGGTGGAGCGAGTGGCTGGGCGGCGATACGGAGGTCTGCCGCTGCGAAGAGGTCACCGCGGGCCGGATCCGTACGGCCTGCGAGGAACTGGGAGCCGGTGACGCCAGGACCGTCAAGCTGCTCACCCGGGCCGGAATGGGTTGGTGTCAGGGCCGGACGTGCGGATTCGCCGTCCGTGAACTCGCCGCCGCGCACGGCACCGGACAGGACCCGGGCGGTCCCGAGCGCCGTCCATTGGCCTGCCCCGTAAAGCTCTCCACGCTCGCCGACCTGGCCGAACCGGGGTAGGCCGGCAACCCGGCCCTCCCCGCCCGCAGACACTTCTCTCCCCGGAGCCCGACGGCCCATCGATGCGGGCTCCCGCACACCGGAACGCCGCGTTCGCCGCGCGCTGTCCATCTGTCCGCCACACCGTGACATGTCACACCTTCCAAGGAGCCACGATGCAGACGAACACCCACCCGCGCACCCGTCCCTGGCACGGGGTCATGGTCGCCACCCCGGTCACCCTGCGCGAGGACTGCACCATCGACTACGACGCCTACGCCACTCACGTGCGCCAGCTCATCGAGGCGGGCTGCGACGGCGTGGTGCCCAACGGCTCACTGGGCGAGTACCAGACCCTGACCGACAGCGAACGCGACCAGATCGTCCGGGTCGCCGTCGAAGCCGCGGGCGACGGAAGCCGCGTCATGCCGGGCGTCTCCGCCTATGGCAGCGCGGAGTCACGGCGCTGGGCGGAACAGGCCGCCGAGGCGGGTGCCGGTTCCGTGCTGCTCCTGCCGCCCAACGGATACCGCTGCGAGGACGAGGCGGTGCGCGCCCACTACGCCGAGGTGGCAGAAGTCGGAGTGCCGGTCGTCGCGTACAACAATCCGTACGACACCAAGGTGGATCTGGCACCGAGCCTGCTCGCCCGCCTCCACCAGGAAGGCAGCATCGTGGCCGTCAAGGAGTTCAGCGGTGACGTCCGCAGAGCGTACGAGATCGCCGAACAGGCGCCCGGCCTCGACGTGCTCGTGGGCGCCGACGACGTACTGCTGGAACTGGCGCTCGCCGGCGCCGTCGGGTGGATCGCGGGTTGCCCGAACATGCTGCCGTCCTCCTGTGTCGATCTGTACCGTGCCGCTGTCACCGGTGACATGGCAACCGCGCTGCCGCTGTACCGGGAGCTGCACGAGCTGCTGAGGTGGGACTCGAAGCCGGAGTTCGTCCAGGCCATCAAGGCCTCCATGGACGTCGCCGGACGCCACGGAGGCCGTACCCGGCCGCCGCGGCTCCCGCTCCCCGCCGACGACGAGGCCGCCGTCCGTGCCGCGACGGAGAAGGCGCTCGCCGGGGGCCTTCACTGAGAGCGGCGCCCGGAAACCGCACGTGCACGGGCGCTCAGGGCGCCCGGCCCGTGCGCCCGGACGGGCTGCACCGGGCCCCGCCCGGTGCAGCCTGTTCCGTCCCGTTCCCGCGTTCTTCGTGTCCGTCGTGACCAATCAGGGGGAGCCTTGCAGACACGTCATATCTTCCATGCCGTCGACTCGCACACCGAGGGCATGCCCACCCGCGTCATCACCGGAGGCATCGGCACCATCCCCGGTGCCACGATGGCCGAACGGCGCAGCTACTTCCAGAAGCACCGGGACGCCGTGCGCACCCTGCTCATGTACGAACCGCGCGGCCACGCCGCCATGAGCGGCGCGATCCTCCAGCCGCCCACCCGGCCGGACGCGGACTACGGCGTCCTCTACATAGAGGTCTCCGGCTTTCTGCCGATGTGCGGGCACGGCACCATCGGGGTGGCGACCGTTCTGGTGGAGACCGGCATGGTGGAGGTCACCGAACCCGTCACCACCGTGCGACTGGACACCCCCGCCGGGCTCGTGAGCGTCGACGTCCAGGTGACGGACGGCTCCGCCACCGCCGTGACCCTCACCAACGTTCCGGCTTTCAGCGTCGCGCTCGACCGGACCGTGGACGTACCCGGCTACGGGAAGCTGCGCTACGACCTCGCCTACGGCGGGAACTTCTACGCGATGGTTCACCTGTCCGACCTCGGGCTGCCCTTCGACCGGGCCTACAAGGACGACATCCTGGCCGCCGGACTCGCCCTGATGGACGCGGTCAACGCCACCGACCGGCCCGTCCACCCCGAGGACCCGGACATCCACGGCCTCAAGCACGTGCAGTGCATCGCACCCGGGTCCGACGCCCGCCACTCCCGGCACGCGATGGCCATCCACCCCGGCTGGTTCGACCGCTCACCCTGTGGGACCGGCACCTCGGCCCGTATGGCGCAGCTGCACGCACGCGGTGAACTCCCCCTGGACACCGACTTCGTGAACGAGTCCTTCATCGGCACCTCGTTCACCGGACGTCTCGTCCAGGAGACCACCGTGGGTGGGCTACCGGCCGTTGTCCCCACCGTCACCGGCCGAGCCTGGATCACCGGTACCGCACAATTCTTCCTGAACCCGTCCGATCCCTTCCCCGAAGGATTTCTGCTGTGAACCTGCCCCTGCTCGGCGCCGACGACATCGAGGCCCTGGGGCCGACCGGAGCCGTGGACGCACTGGATTCGGCGCTGCGCGGGGGACTGGATCCGGAGGCAGCACCCGCCCGGCACCACGTCTCGGTGCCCGGCGGAGAGTTGCTGATCATGCCCGCCACCACCCAGCGGGTGACCGGCGTGAAGATCGCCGGGGTCGCACCGGACAACCCGGCGCGCGGCCTGCCCCGGATCACCGGAAGCTATCTGCTGCTCGACGCCGCCACGCTGCTGCCGCTCGCCGTGCTGGACGGGGCCGCGCTCACCACCCTGCGTACACCGGCCGTTTCCGCACTGGCGATCCGCCACCTCACCGGCCCCGTCGTACGCCACTTGGTGCTCTTCGGCACGGGCCCGCAGGCGTACGGGCACCTGGCCGCGGTGCTCGCGGAACGCCGGGTCGAACGGGTCACCGTGGTCGGTCGCGACCCGCACCGGGCCGGTGCACTGGCCGAGCACGCCCGTCGGCTCGGGGTGGACGCACGCGCGGGGCAGGGGCAGGGGCGTGGTGCCGATGAGGTCGCCACGGCCGATCTGGTGCTCTGCTGCACCACCTCCGCCACCCCGCTGTTCGACGGATCCCTCGTACCGGACGGGGCGACGGTCGTCGCGGTCGGCTCGCACACCCCCGACGCCCGTGAGGTCGACACCGCGCTGGTGGCACGCTCCGCAGTCGTCGTCGAATCGCGGTCGGCGGCGCTGGCAGAGGCGGGCGATCTGCTGATCCCGCTGGCGGAGGGCGCCTTCGGGGCCGAGGACATCGTCGGCAACCTCGCCGAGCTGGTGACCGGTAGCGGCTCCGGTGGAAAGCCGGCGGACTTCGAGGGCCCCCGGTTCTTCAAGAGCGTGGGTATGGGCTGGGAGGACCTCGCCGTGGCGGCGGCAGTGCACCGGAATTCGGAGCCCTGAGCGAACCGTCCACAGCCTCGGAACGACGGGCCCTGGCGGAAACGTGACATTGTATTCTGAGGCCCCGCACGGCGCTGGAGGAACAGATATGGCCCGCCTGACGACGATCAACGTCATCTCCGCGCAGGAGCATTTGCGTGACCGGGTGGCAAACGCCCTCAGGGCGGCCCTGATCGCGGGGGAGCTCCGTCCGGGCGTCATCTACTCGGCTCCCGCCCTCGCCGCCGACTTCGGTGTCTCCGCCACCCCGGTCCGTGAGGCCATGCTCGACCTGGCTCGCGAGGGCCTGGTCGAAGCGGTGCGCAACAAGGGCTTCCGGATAACGGAGTTGACCGACCAGGACCTCGACGACTTCACCGAACTGCGGGTCATGATCGAGGTTCCCACCGTCGGCCGCATCGCCCGTATGGGCAAGACCGAGGAGCTGGAGGCGCTGCGGCCACTCGCCCAGGCGATCGTCGCAGCCGCCGCCGAGCACGACATCCTCGGCTACCTGGAGGCCGACCGCCGCTTCCATCTCGAACTGCTCGGCCTGGCGGGAAACCGCCGTTTGGTGGAGGAGGTCAGCAACCTGCGCAAGCGCTCGCGTCTCTTCGGGTTGAACCGGCTCGACGAAACCGGGCTGCTGGTCCAGTCGGCAGAGGAACACGGCCAGTTGCTCGACCTCTTGATCGCGGGCGAGGCGGAGCGTGCGGAGCAGTGCATGCTGGGTCACATGTCGCATGTCAGGAACCTCTGGGCCGAGGAGGACCCCGATGGCACGGGCGCGGGAGGCAGGCGGATCAGAAGCGTGAGGATGCCGGCCGCAGAGGCCTGATCCACCCTTCCCTCTCCAATCGCCTCACGGCGTCCTTCAACGGCCGCCCGCCGGGCGGCCGTTGAAGCGTCTGTCAGGCCCCGGTCTCCAGCAGCGAGGCCATCCACTCCTCGACGCCGTCGGCGGTGCGCGGCAGCGCGGACGACATGAGGCGAGCGCCGTCGGCCGTGATCACGAGGTCGTCCTCGATCCGCACCCCGATGCCGCGCAGCGACGAGGGCAGCGTCTCGTCGTCGGGCTGGAGGTACAGCCCGGGCTCGACAGTCAGCACCTGACCGGCCTCCAGGCGCCCGTCCAGATACGTGCCGGCACGCGCCTGCGCACAGTCGTGCACGTCCATGCCGAGCATGTGGCCGCTGCTGCAGAGTGTGTACCGGCGGTAGAAGCCGTTGTCCGCGTCGAGCGCCTCGTCCGCCGGCATCCGCAGCACACCCCAGTCGTGCAGCCCTTCGGCGATGACCCGCATGGCCGCCATGTGGAAGTCACGGAACCGCGCCCCCGGGCGCAGGGCCGCGATGCCCGCGTCCTGCGCCGCCAGCACCAGCTCGTAGACCGTTCGCTGCGCGGGTGAGAAGCGGCCGGACAGCGGCAGGGTGCGGGTGATGTCGGCCGTGTAGAGCGAGTCGGTCTCCACGCCGGCGTCCAGGAGCAGCAACTCGTCGCGTTCCAGCGGTCCGTCATTGCGGATCCAGTGCAGGACACAGGCGTGCGCCCCGGCCGCGGCGATCGTGGAGTATCCCGGACCGTTCCCCTCCAGCCGGGCACGCAGATCGAAGACACCCTCGATCCAGCGCTCGCCGCGCGGATGCCCCAGCGCCTTCGGCAGGCTTCGCACCACGTCCTCGAACCCCGCCGTCGTCGCGTCGACGGCCTGCTGCAACTGGCCGGTCTCCCAGGGGTCCTTGACGAGCCGGAGCTCGCTGAGCACCGCTTCGAGCCCGGCCGGTGCCGACCGCCCGACGGGGAACGCGCGGCAGGAGCAAAGGAGTTCGTCGACGGACGGGTCCACGCCGGCCAGCGCCCGCACCGGTGGCTGCGGTCCGGTGAACAGCTTCTCCCAGTCGTCCAGGTGTGCGCAGCGGATGCCGGTCAGCCGGGCGGCCTCGGTCAGGTCGGGCCTGCGGCCGACCCAGAACTCCCCGTACCTGCGGTCACGGTAGAACTCCTGGCCGGTGCGGGGCGAGCGGGGCCGGAGATACAGCACCGCCTCGTGGCGTTCGTCGCCGTCCGGTTCCAGGACGAGGACGTGGCCTGCCTGGTCCTCGCCGGTGAGGCCGGTGAGCCAGGCGTAACCGGTGTGCGGCCGGAAGCGGTGGTCGGTGTCGTTGGAGCGGACGGTGAGGGCGCCGGCCGGGATGACCAGGCGCTCGCCCGGGAAGCGGGCGGCCAGCCGGGCGCGGCGGGCGGGGGTGGCGTCGATGGAGGGGACGCGAAGGTCCGTCGGCAGCGGGGACTTCGCCCACCCGGTGCTCATGAAGGCGTCCAGGGCGGGTGACACCGGCAGATCGTGGCTGCCGGTGTGTGGCGCGGAGAAGGAACGGGACACGGCATTGCTCCTCGGGGCTCTGCGGGGCCGGGATTCCGGCTCTCCGGGGGACGCGGTGGTGCGGTGGCGCGGTGGTCGAAACCGGTGATGGGGGCCGGTGCGTTCGGGCCGCGTGTCATATCCCTTGCTGCGACGAGAAGTTGTCGCGCGGATGAATGTGCGTGAGAGGGGTTCCAAAGAACATGTGACATGTGCCATTGTACAGCGCGCAAGGGAGAGGGGCCGTGCTCATGTCACGACGTGAGTGCAGTTCAGACCCGGTCCGGCGCCGACCCCTTGCATTCCCCCACAGCCGCGCCTTGGTGCGCGGTCACCACTCCGCTGGGAGGCGGCACGTGAAGAACCTGAGGGTTCGACAGAAGATAACCGGATTGTCCACTGCGGTTCTGGCGGCATGCCTGGGCGTGGGCCTGTTCACGGCACCGAGCCAGGCCGTCGAGCAGCGCCCCGTCGCGTCGGCCGCGACCCCCCACACCGCGGACGCCGCCCAGAAGCGGGCGGAACCCCGGACCGAGGACCCCGGCGGCCCCACCGCCGAATCGCTGACGGCACCCGCCGACGATGCCGGTCACGTCCAGCGCAAGAAGCTCGAGGCCGCCGATCAGCCTCCGTTGTCCGCGTCCAAGGACGCGCTCAAGCGGGACTACGACGACCAGAAAACCGCGCTTCCGAGCCACCAGGCGCCTTCCATGAAGGCCGAGAAGCGCCGCGCCAAGAAGCTCGGCACGGCCGCTGCCGAGTGCAACGTCACCGATTTCACCAACAACACCGGAAGCGCCCTGGTCGAGAAGGTCAAGGCGGCCACCACCGACTGCGTCAACTCGCTGTTCCGCATCCAGGGCCAGGACGGCTACAACGCCTTCCGCGAGGACCAGATGGTCACCATCGCCGACGCGATGCGCGACGCGTCGGCCTCCTACCCGGGTGACGCCAGCACCGGCATGCCGCAGCTGATCCTCTTCCTCCGGGCCGGCTACTACGTGCAGTACTACGACCCCGACACCGTCGGGGAGTACGGGCCGCGACTGGTCACGGCCATCCAGGGCGCGCTCGACGGCTTCTTCGGCTCCTCGCACGCCTTCGATGTCACCGACGCCAACGGCGAGAGCCTGTCCGAGGCGATCATCCTGGTCGACAGCGCCGAGCAGAACGCCCGCTACCTGAACATCGTCAAGAAGATGCTGGCGGACTACGACGAGTCGTACAACGACCTGTGGCACATGCGGAACGCCGTGAACAGCGTGTACACGGTGATGTTCCGCGGTCACCAGGTGCCGGAGTTCATCACCGCCATCGAGGCCGACCCGAGCGTCCTGACCTCGCTGCGCGACTTCGCCGCGAACCATATCGACCTGCTGGGCACCGAGAACTCGTTCCTGGCCGCCAACGCGGGACTCGAGCTCGGCCGCTTCCTCAAGGAGGACTCGCTGCGCGACAAGGCGAGCCCGCTCGCGGTCGACCTGATGAGCAAGAGCTCCATCGACGGCCCCACCGCTCCGCTCTGGGTCAACCTGGCGAAGATGGTCGACGCCTACGACAAGGGCAACTGCGAGAAGTACGGCGCCTGCAACCTCGCGGAGCGTCTCGAGAAGGCCGTCCTGCCGGTGAAGCACACCTGTAGCGACAGCATCACCATCCGGGCGCAGGACATGGTCGCGGAGGAGCTGGAGGCCAGCTGCACCAGCCTGCGCAACCAGGACGCCTACTTCCACGAGGTGGCCCGGGACAACGGCGCGGTCGCCGACGACAACAACAAGACCATCGAGGTCGTGGCCTTCGACTCCAGTGCCGACTACCAGACCTACGCCGGTGTGATCTTCGGTATCGACACCAACAATGGCGGCATGTACCTGGAGGGCGACCCCAAGGCCGAGGGCAACCAGCCCCGGTTCATCGCCTACGAGGCCGAGTGGGCCCGTCCCGACTTCCAGATCTGGAACCTCAACCACGAGTACACGCACTACCTCGACGGCCGCTACAACATGTACGGCGACTTCGAGGCCGGGATGACCACGCCGACCGTCTGGTGGGTCGAGGGCTTCGCGGAGTTCGTCTCCTACTCGTACCGCAAGCTCAACTACGACGCCGCCATCGCCCAGGCGGCGAACCGCACCTACCCCCTGAGCACCCTGTTCGACACCACCTACGAGAACGCCGACCAGACCCGCGTCTACAACTGGGGCTACCTGGCCGTTCGTTACATGCTGGAGTCGCACCGCTCGGACGTCGACACCCTGCTCGGCCTCTACCGCAAGGGTGACTGGGACGCCGCCCGTACCCTGCTCACGTCGACCATCGGCAACCGTTACGACGCCGACTGGAACACCTGGCTGGAGGCCTGCGCGGCCGGTGCCTGCGGCGGCGGTTCCACCAACCCGCCCGGTGAGATCACCGAGTGCAAGGACGCCGACGCCCGGATGCTGGGCAAGAACTGCATGCGCAGCAACCTGAAGGCCGTCAAGGGCGACTACGCCTACCTGGCCGTCATCATCCCGGCCGGCGTCAAGCAGCTGAAGATCACCGCCTCCGGCGGCACCGGTGACGCCGACCTCTACTACAGCGACAAGGAGTGGGCGACCACCAAGGTCAACACCGACAAGTCCGTCGGGGCGGGCAACGAGCACACCCTGACCGTCAACAACCCGACGCCCGGCTACCACTTCATCAGCCTCTACGGCAATGAGGCGTTCGACGGCGCCAAGGTCACCACCGAGTTCTGATCCCCGCGACCCCCATGGTGCCGGCCGGCCGAGTGAAGTTCCCGCTCGGCCGGCCGGTTCCGTCCCGGGGCGCGTCCGCCGGACCCGGTCCGGGGCTCACGACAGCCGCAGCGTGCCCGGCGTCGCGCCCTGCGCCAGGATCTCCACGATCAGGTCGAAGAGCGTCGGCCCCCGTCCGGCCAGGGCCTCGTCGAGCCTCTCCTGGATCGCGGGCCGGTTGGTGGGATGCGCCCGCTCCAGGCTCCGCCGCAGCTGACGGGCCGTCTCCTCGTGGCCCAGGGCCCGCGCGGAGAGCGCGTGGTCCCGCCACTCGAAGACGAAGTCGCCGTCGTCCGGGGTGCCCATCCCGCCGCCCAGACAGTCCGCGAGGGCGTCGAGGTTGCGGCCGAAGTATCCGCCGGGACCGTTCACGGCCTCGCCGATCACTTCCCAGAAGCGTTCCAGGCCGGTGACCCGGGAGCCGTCGATCACATAGGTCACGGTCATGAAAGGGAGCGTACAAGCGTGAGCGAGGTGGCGGACGCCGACCGCGGCCCGTGGTCCGGCAGGCCGCGGCCCCGCGTCCTTGATCCGCGCCGCAGGTGGGGGGCTACGGCGCGGACCGGTCAGGAGGGACGGGCTTCAGCAGCCCTGGTCTATCAGGTCGAAGGTGGCGTAGTGGTCGCTGGTGTAGTAGTCCTCCTGCGCCCTCTCGCCGGTGACGATCCGACGCGCGCCGCGGGTCGGGGAGCCGGGCGTGACGACCGTGTACTCGTGGTAGTAGCCGGTGCTCCGGCCGGGCAGGACGCCTTCACGGTTCTGGAAGACGGAGCCGTCCTGCGAGTACGGGAACGGGCCGCCCGCGTCTATGAGATCGAGGGTGTCGTGTGCCTGGGCCGGCAGCGCCGAGTAACAGATGCTGCCGACCGACGTGATGGAGGCAAAGGAGGCGGACGGGGCCGTGGATCCGGTCGTGGCCGTGGCCGCGGTGGCCGGGGCTCCGACGAGGAGGACGGACAGGAGGGCGGCTGCGCCACCGAGCGTGGTGATCCGTGGGGGGATTCGCATAGCCACCATGATGACGCGCGTAGATACAGTCCCGTCAACGCCAACCGATGTGAATTTTTTGGAAGTTGATCGTAAGAAGGAAATGTGTCGCGCAGATGTCCCGCAGCTCCCGGGCCGATTCGGCTCTCCGTTCACTTATTGATGAGTCGACAAGCGTGGCGGCCCGTCTGTGGGGCATGCATCCGGTGAACGTGCTCCGTGGAGGAGTGCGACGAGAAGCAGGCGACCTGGGCGACCGGAACGACGAACAGGGGGCGATCCACTGTGCGGGCGGGGGAGACGATGGAACGTCAGGGAGATGCCGATTCCATGGAAGACGAGGCCGTGCACGATCCGGGGGCAAAGGGACGGCAACCGGTCCGGCTGCATCGCAGACTGGCCCATACCGATCTGGCGGCCGTGAGTGAAGTACGCGGCGCGTTACGGGAGTTCCTGCGCTACCGGTGGCAGGGTGAGCCCGCCGAGGTGGCGGAGCTCCTGCTGAGCGAGCTGGTGACCAACGCACTGATCCATACGAGACATGGCGCGGTCGTCACAGTGAGCCTGGCGACGGCCAGACTTCGGGTGGAGGTGAGGGACTTCATGTCCGGACTGCCCCTGTCGTACGTACCGAACGCCGACGACGGTACGCATGGCCGGGGGCTGCTCCTGGTGCGGAGTCTCGCGGACGCCTGGGGAGTCGGCGCGCATGCGCTGGGCAAGGTCGTCTGGTTCGAGCTGGAGGGCGAAAGGCCCTGACGGGCCGGCAGGGACCGGGCCGTCAGGGCCTTTGGTGGGGGCTGGGGATCAGCCGAACTGCTGCTCCAGATCCTTCAGTTTCCGCTCCAGCGAGTCGAGCCGGGGCAGTGCCTGGGTGTCGTCCTCGGCGGTGAGGTCGACGGTGACCGGGTCAGCCGGGCTCCGATCCGGAGTATCGGCGCTCCGCCCCGTCACGGCTTGCAGGGATGGCCGCGGACGCAACGGCAGTTGTCCCGGCTCGGTTATGGCGGGCTCCACGACGGGCGCGGAGCCCGCCGTGGGGGCGATGGCCTGGACGTCCACCTGGGTGCCGCCGCGGCCGATCCGGCGCCAGGCCCGGTTCTGCCGGTTCAGCGCCTTGATGTGGGCCCGGTCCAGCTTCTCCTGGTCCTTCCTGCGCAGACGGTTCTGCTCCTTCTCCCGCCTGTCCTCACGTACCTCTTCGACGGCCTCGTCCAGCGTGCGTACGCCTTCCAGCAGCATCAACGACCAGGCGTTGAAGGTCTCCCGGGGGGCGCGCAGCCACCGTACGATCCGGATCTGCGGCAGCGGGCGGGGCACCAGGCCCTGCTCGCGCAGCGCTGCCCGGCGGGTCTGCTTCAGGGCCCGGTCGAAGAGCACGGCCGCCGAGAGCGACATCCCCGCGAAGAACTGCGGGGCGCCCGCGTGGCCCATGCCGCGCGGCGCGTGCACCCAGTTGAACCAGGCGGCGGCACCGGCGAACGTCCATACGAGCAGGCGTGAGCCGAGTGCCGCGTCACCGTGGCTGGCCTCGCGCACCGCGAGCACGGAGCAGAACATGGCCGCGCCGTCGAGGCCGAAGGGGACGAGGTACTCCCAGCCCCCGGAGAGGCCGAGATTCTGCTCGCCGAAGCCGACGAGCCCGTGGAAGGAGAGTGCGGCGGCGACCGCCGCACAGCAGAACAGCAGGACGTAGGAGGCGGTGGCGTACAGGGCTTCCTTGCGTCTGCGGCGTTCCTCGCTGCGTTCCCAGCTGTCCTCGGCCGCGGATGCGTCAGCAGCGCGCTTGCCGCGCGCGACCACCGCCACCGCCGCCAGGACTCCCACGAGCAGCACGGCGCCCGGAAGCAGCCAATTCAGCGATATGTCGGTCAGTCTCATGCGCGGTCCCTTGCATCGCGTAGGGCATTTCGGGCGCCATGATTGCCGAAACCCCATCGTGCCCAGGGGGTTTCGGGGCAAGAGAACGCCATTGGGTCGGTACGGCGCACGGATGACCGGGATCGGCTCGAATAACCGCACGCGTCCGATGAGTTGCGTTCGAATTGTACTACCCGCGCGAGTGGTGCTGATCAGTGAGCGGGCGTCAGCTTCCGTACCCGGTCGGCGTCGCAGGTGCGAGGGCAGGTGACGCAGGTGTCCTCGGGGCGCAGGGTGTAGAAGAGACAGCAGCTCGCCCGGTCGCGGGTGGGCAGCGACTCGCCGTCCGGCCCGGTCAGATCGCGGAAGCCCGCGGAGCCGACGTACGGCTTCGTGGTGCCCGGCAGGAGCGCCTCCAGCTCGGCCATCGCCCGTCGCTCCTCACCGAGCAGATGGGCGATGTACCAGAGTCCCTCGACGATCTCGTCCGTCGCCATGCCCCACAGTGCGCGTCTGCCGCGCCGCATCCGGGGTCCGAATCCGTCGAGCACCGGGCCGATGTGGTCGGCCACCGCCGCGAGCACCTCGGCCCGCAGCGCCGCCTCGTCGGGCACCACCCGGGCACCCGGCAGTACGGCCGCCGGGTCGTCCGGCAGGCAGGCGAACTCCCTCACGCGGAGGGTCAGATGGCCCAGCGCCCGCTGGAAGGCCACATCCGCGACGGGAATCCGGGGCACCCGCCGATGGAGGAACCAGGGCACCGTCACCAGCAGACAGGCGGGCCAGGCGTAGCGGTGCAGCCCGAAACTCGCGACCACGTCGGGCCGGGGCTCCTGCCCGTAGTCCCGCACCACCTGGGCGTGGTCCCAGGCGAGGAAGGCGTCGAGTGCGGCGCCGCCCGCCGCGAGCTCGTCCGCACCCACCCAGCCGGCGCCGCCGGGGGCGCTCTCGCCATCGCCCAGCACCCGTGCCCGGAGCCCGGGAAAGACCTCGGCCAGGCGTGCGTAGGCGTCCGTCACTGCGGACGCCGTGGTGCCGGGAAGCAGGGCGGGGAGTGTCATGCAGGGACCACCGAATCGCGACCGTTTGCAGGTTAGCCTTACCTTACCCGACCGGATCGATGTTTGAACTGCGGCCTCCTGCGCCTATCGTGCACAAAGGGCATGGCACGCGCGAGCCGCGCCGGCGGCAGGCCGAGGAGGTCCGAGTGGAGCAGGGCAGAGCGCGTGAGGCGTGCGGGACGGCCGCGCCCGTGACCGCCCCGGCGGTCGTCCGGGTGCCCGAACAGGCGCGCGGCGAGCACACCCACGGCGAGCCCCCCGCCCCACGGCCGGCGGTGCGGCGGCACTCGGTACGCGGCCAGATCCTGGAGGCGCTGCGCGCCGCCCTGGTGGACGGCCGGCTGGTTCCGGGCCAGGTCTATTCGGCGCCGGCCCTCGGTGCCCGGTTCGGGGTCTCCGCCACGCCGGTGCGCGAGGCGATGCAGCAGCTGGCCATCGAGGGCGCCGTCGAGGTCGTACCGAACCGCGGGTTCCGGGTGTCCGAGCGCGGCCCGCGCGAGCTCGCCGAGCTGGCCGAGGTGCGGGCCCTGATCGAGGTGCCCGTGATGCTGCGGCTGGCCCGCACCGTCCCGCCCGGCACCTGGTGCGCCCTGCGTCCACTGGCCGAGGCCACGGTGGCCGCCGCGGCCGTGGGCGACCGGGCGAGCTACGCCGAGTCCGACCGGGCCTTCCACGGCGCGGTCCTCGCGCTCTGCGGGAACGAGCAGCTGGTGCAGGTCGCCGACGACCTGCACCGCCGCTCCCAGTGGCCGCTGGAGAGCAACCCCGCCACCCGCCGCGCCGACCTCCTCGCCGACGCGGCCGAGCACACCGCGCTGCTCGACGCGCTGATCGCCCAGGACCTGGCCGTCGTGCAGTCGCTCGTACGGGAACACTTCACCGGCGCCGGAGGGTGACCGGGAGCGGCGCCCGCCCTCAGTTCGCCTCGGCCGTCTGTGCCGGAGGCGGGTCCAGATGCGGCGCCAGCCATGTCGGCACGCCGCCCAGCAGACGGAACAGCCGGCCTGCCTCGGCGCGCAGCCGGGTCGCCAGCTCGGGCTCCGGTTCGGAGTCCGCGAGGGCGATCAGGGCCGGGGCCGTACCGATCAGATAGCCCAGCTCTTCCCTGATCCGCAAGGACTCCGCGAAGCCGTGCCGGGCCTCCGCCAGCTCGCCCTCGCGCAGGGACAGCAGGGCGAGATGGCGCCAGGTGGAGGAGAGCAGCAGTGCGTCGCCCCGGGCGGTGGCCCCGGCGTGGGCCCTGCGGTACGCGGCACGCGCGGCCTGCGGTGAGTCGGCGATGTTCTGCGCGATCAGGCCCCGCCGGAAGTCCAGCAGCGGGCGGCCCGGGGAGGACGGGGCGAGCAGCGCGGCGGCCCGGCTCAGCGCGACACTGGCCTCGTCGGCCCGGTCGCGCACCCCCAGGAGTGTCGATGCGTACGCCAGGTGGCCGCGCTCGCAGGCGGCCGCGCCGCGTTCGTCGTCGTCGTGGGCCAGCGCCTCCGCGGTGCGCAGCGCGTCCTCGGCGTCGGTCCAGCCCTTTCCGGTGTACAGACACCGTTCGGTCAGCAGGGCGGTCCGCTGGAGCGCCGCGGCCGGATCGGTGCCGGCGCCCGGTTCGAGCAGTGCGGCGGCGTCCGTCCAGCAGGCACGCGACCGCAGCCGCCATACCGCTGTCTGGAGCGGCGGATCGTCATCGGCTGTCGTTCCGGAACCAGACATGGCGGTATGCGCCACATTGCCCTCCCCGAGCGCGCCATTGAGCTGTTGAGTCTGGCGGCATCTCAGCACGGATCGGCGCGCCGGGCCAAGGGTTCGTTCAATCTCAGGTGAAAGATTTCACAAACCGCCTCGGGCGCCAACAGCCGTGCCGGGGCCGGGAAATCAGCTCATACGCAGGGCGAGGAAGAAATCGAGCTTGTCCTCCAGGCGTGAAAGGTCCCGTCCGGTCAACTGCTCGATTCGCCCGACCCGGTAGCGCAACGTGTTGACGTGCAGGTGGAGCCGGGCCGCGCAGCGGGTCCACGAGCCGTCGCAGTCCAGGAACGCCTCCAGCGTCGGGATCAGCTCCGCGCGATGGCGCCGGTCGTAGTCGCGCAGCGGGTCGAGCAGCCGTGCGGTGAACGCGCGGCGCACGTCGTCCGGTACGAACGGCAGCAGCAGCACGTGCGAGGCCAGTTCGTGGTGTCCGGCCGCGCAGACCCGGCCGGGGCGGGCCGCCGCCACCCGGCGGGCGTGCCGGGCCTCCTCCAGGGCGCCGCGCAGCCCCTCGGGCGAATGGACGGCCGCGCTGACACCGAGTGTCAGCCGGCCGTCGTCGGCGAGGCCCGCGGAGAGCGGTTCGCGGACGGCGGCGAGCAGTACATCGGCATGGAGCGTGGGATCCTCGTGCGCTTCGCCGTGCGCGTCGTCCGCACCGGCGCCCCGATCCGCCGCGGGCCCGGTGACGGCGGGCAGCGGAACGAGGGCCACGGCCTCCTCGCCCGAATGGGCGACCGCGATCCGGTCCGCCGTGTCGGGGCCGGTGACCGCGGGGTCGACCAGGATCTCCTCCAGCAGCGCCTGGGCGACCGGGCCGCCCGGGACGGCGGAGGCGGCGGACCTGTCCTCCGCGCCGCCCCACTCGACCCGCGCCACCACGACCTGCCAGTGCGGCGCCGCCCCGAGGCCCGGCAGCAGCACCGGGGCCGCGACGCGCAGTCTGGCGGCGATCTCGGCCGGCTGGGCACCCGTCTGGACCAGTTCCAGGACCTCCTGGGCGAGCCTGCGGCGTACCGTACGGGCCGCGTCGCGCCGGTCCCGTTCGACGGCGATCAGCTGGGTGACGCCCTGGAGCAGGTCCAGCCGGGCCGGCGGCCAGTCGCCCGCGTCCGCCTCGACCGCGAGCAGCCAGTCGGAGAGCACCGACTCACGGACGTCGCCGGAGGCCGGGACGGCGCCGCGGCCGCTGTTCCGGATCGGGAAGAGCGAATACGTGGTGCCTTCGACCGTGGCCCGGTGCGGGGCCCGGCGGCCGGAACGCATGGCGGCCAGATGGTGGCCGGCCAGCGCGGCGCCGACCGGTCCGGGCAGTGACGTTTCACCGGCGCCCGCGATCTGCCGCCCGGTGGGGGAGAGCACCCAGGCATGCAGGTCCAGATCGGATCCGAGGAGATCCAGGACCACCTCGGGCCCGCCGCCCGCCGGGCCCGAGGTCATCAGCCTGCGGTGCCGGTCCACGACCGCGGCCAGATCGCCCGCCCGCTCACCGGACACCTGACGCACCACATGCTCGGTGATCGTCGCGAACGCGACGGTCTCGTGGACGGCGAAGAGCGGCAGCCGGTGCCGGTCACAGGCCTCCACCAGATCGCCGGGGATGTCGCCGAGCTCCGCCTCGCCCGCCGCGAGCCCGGCGACCCCGGCCCCCGCCAGGATCCGTACGAACGGCTCCGAGTCCGCCGCGTCCCGGCGCCAGGCGAGACCGGTGAGGACCAGCTCGCCCCCCGACAGGTAGCGGCTGGGATCCCGCAGGTCGGTGGTCATCACGCCACGGACCGAGCGGTCCAGCTCGTCCTCGCCGCCGAGCAGCCGCAGGCCCAGCGCGTCGGTGTCCAGCAGTGCGCGCAGCCGCATCTCGTCGCCGCCGATCTCTTTCGTTGGTGCGGGTGAAAATTGGGTATTGGGGTGAGGTCACTGATCCCCGCCATTCGTTCGAATCTACAAGACGAGGAGATCGGCCAGCCAACTCCTTCATGGTTTCGGTGACTGCACCGGGTGGAGCACGGCTTGTGTACTTGGGCCCGCATCGCGTCAACAACACATGAACGCAGAGTCGAGGGCCGATCGCACCCGGGGCCCCTCGTCGGTCCCCAGTGGACGACCCGATCGAGAAGAAGAGAGCCACTCATGGACTTCCTTCGCCCCGCCAGCTGGGAGGAGGCGCTCGCCGCCAAGGCCGCGCACCCGACGGCTGTGCCCATCGCGGGTGGCACCGATGTGATGGTCGAGATCAACTTCGACCACCGGCGGCCCGATCACCTCCTGGACCTGAACCGCATCGGAGAGCTGACCGAATGGGAGGTGGGCCGGGAGAACGTACGGCTCGGAGCCTGTGTCCCGTACAGCCGCATCATGGAGCACCTGCGGGCCGAGCTGCCCGGCCTCGCGCTCGCCTCGCACACCGTCGCCTCGCCCCAGATCCGCAACCGCGGCAGCGTCGGCGGCAACCTGGGCACCGCCTCGCCCGCCGGGGACGCCCACCCGGCCCTGCTCGCCGCGGGCGCCGAGGTAGAGGCCGAATCCGTACGCGGAACCAGGATGATTCCGATCGACGCCTTCTACACCGGCGTCAAACGCAACGCCCTCGAACCGGACGAGCTGATCCGGGCCGTGCACATCAAGAAGGCCGACGGGCCCCAGCAGTTCTCCAAGGTCGGCACCCGCAACGCGATGGTCATCGCCGTCTGCGCCTTCGGCCTGGCCCTGCACCCCGGGACCCGCACCGTGCGCACCGGCATCGGTTCGGCCGCCCCCACGCCCGTACGGGCGAAGGAGGCCGAGGAATTCCTGAACGCCGCGCTCGAGGAGGGCGGCTTCTGGGACAGCCGCGCGATCATCACCCCGTCCGTCGCCAAGCAGTTCGCCGCGCTCGCCGCCGGCGCCTGCAACCCGATCGACGATGTGCGCGGCACCGCGAGCTATCGCCGGCACGCGGTCGGGATCATGGCCCGCCGCACCCTCGGCTGGACCTGGGAGTCGTACCGCGGCAACGGCCGCAGCACCGAAGGAGCTGCCTGATCATGCGCGTCAATTTCACGGTCAACGGCCGCAGGTACGAGGCGGACGACGTCTGGGAGGGCGAGTCCCTCCTCTACGTGCTGCGCGAGCGAATGGGCCTGCCCGGCTCGAAGAACGCCTGCGAGCAGGGCGAGTGCGGCTCCTGCACGGTCCGCCTGGACGGTGTGCCGGTCTGCTCCTGCCTGGTCGCGGCGGGACAGGTGGAGGGGCGCGAGGTCGTCACGGTGGAGGGCCTCGCGGACTTCGCCGCCCACCGCGCCGAGCAGCACCCGGGCAGCGGCTGCGCCCCCGGCGCGTGCGGCACGGCGCTCGACCAGGCCCGGCGGTGGCAGGCGGATCCGGCCGGCGAGGAGGCCCGGGAAACGGGTGAACTCTCCCCGATCCAGCAGGCGTTCATCGACGCCGGAGCCGTCCAGTGCGGCTTCTGCACCCCCGGCCTGCTGGTCGCCGCCGACGAGCTGCTGGAGCGCAACCCGGAACCGTCCGACGCGGACATCCGCGAGGCGCTCTCCGGCAACCTCTGCCGCTGCACCGGCTACGAGAAGATCCTCGACGCGGTCCGCCTCGCGGCCGCCCGCGCGGAAGAAACGGTCTGACGATGGGCGTAACCGGCAACCCCACCAGCATCAACCAGGGCACCCGCACCAAGGGCGGCATCGGCGAGTCCACGCTCCGCCCCGACGGCATCCTCAAGGTCACCGGCGAGTTCGCGTACTCCTCCGACATGTGGCACGAGGACATGCTCTGGGGCCACACACTGCGCTCCACGTTCGCGCACGCCGAAATCGTCTCCATCGACACCTCGGAGGCACTCGCCACGTCCGGCGTCTACGCCGTACTCACCTACGACGACCTGCCGAGCACGGTGAAGAACTACGGCCTGGAGATCCAGGACACCCCCGTTCTCGCCCACGGCAAGGTCCGCCACCACGGCGAACCGGTGGCGCTGGTCGCCGCCGACCACCCGGAGACGGCCCGCCGCGCCGCCGCGAAGATCAGGATCGACTACCGCGAGCTGCCCGTCATCACCGACGAGGCCTCCGCCACTGCCCCCGACGCGATCCTCGTCCACGAGGGCCGCAGCGACCACCACGCCGGGCACGTACCGCACCCCAACATCGTCCACCGCCAGCCCATCGTCCGCGGCGACGCGGACGCGGCGGCGGCCCGCGCCGACGTCGTCGTGAGCGGTGAATACGTCTTCGGCATGCAGGACCAGGCCTTCCTCGGCCCCGAGTCCGGTCTGGCCGTGCCCGCCGAGGACGGCGGCGTCGACCTGTACGTCGCCACCCAGTGGCTCCACTCCGACCTGCGCCAGATCGCGCCGGTCCTGGGCCTGCCCGAGGACAAGGTCCGCATGACGCTCGCCGGCGTGGGCGGGGCCTTCGGCGGCCGCGAGGACCTGTCGATGCAGATCCACGCCTGCCTGCTCGCCCTGCGCACCGGCAAGCCGGTCAAGATCGTCTACAACCGGTTCGAGTCCTTCTTCGGACACGTCCACCGGCACCCGGCGAAGCTCTGGTACGAGCACGGCGCCACCCGCGACGGCAAGCTGACCCACATGAAGTGCCGCATCGTGCTGGACGGCGGCGCCTACGCATCCGCCTCCCCGGCCGTCGTCGGCAACGCCTCCTCGCTCTCCGTCGGCCCGTACGTCATCGACGACGTCGACATCGAGGCCATCGCGCTCTACACCAACAACCCGCCGTGCGGCGCCATGCGCGGCTTCGGCGCGGTGCAGGCCTGCTTCGCCTACGAGGCCCAGATGGACAAGCTCGCCGCCGAACTGGGCATGGACCCCGTCGAGTTCAGGCAGCTCAACGCCATGGAACAGGGCACCCTCCTGCCGACCGGACAGGTCGTCGACTCGCCCGCACCGGTCGCCGAACTGCTGCGCCGGGTCAAGGACATGCCGATGCCGCCCGAGCGGCAGTGGGAGGTGGCCGGAGAACAGGCCGACGTACGGGCCCTGCCCGGCGGGCTCTCCAACACCACCCACGGCGAAGGCGTCGTACGTGGCGTCGGCTACGCGGTAGGCCTCAAGAACGTCGGCTTCTCCGAGGGCTTCGACGACTACTCCACCGCCCGGGTGCGGATGGAGGCCGTCGCCGGCGAGCCGGTGGTGACCGTGCACACCGCCATGGCGGAGGTCGGGCAGGGCGGCGTCACCGTCCACGCCCAGATCGCCCGTACCGAACTCGGCGTCTCCCAGGTCACCATCCACCCGGCCGACACCCGGGTCGGCTCGGCCGGCTCCACCTCCGCGTCCCGGCAGACCTACGTCACCGGCGGCGCCGTGAAGCACTCCTGCGAGGCCGTCCGCGAGAAGGTACTGGAGATGGGCCGCCGCAAGTTCGGTACGTTCCACCCCGCGTGGGCCACCGCCGAACTGCTCCTGGAGGGCGGCAAGGTCGTCACCGACGGCGGCGAGGTGCTGGCCGACCTGGCCGACGTACTGGAGGACGAGGCGGTCGACATCGAGCTGGAGTGGCGCCACCGGCCCACCGAGGCGTTCGACCTCCGTACGGGACAGGGCAACGGCCATGTCCAGTACTCCTTCGCCGCCCACCGCGCGGTCGTGGAGGTCGACACCGAACTCGGCCTGGTCAAGGTCGTCGAACTGGCCTGCGCCCAGGACGTCGGCAAGGCCCTCAACCCGCTCTCCGTCGTCGGTCAGATCCAGGGCGGCACCATCCAGGGCCTGGGCATCGCGGTGATGGAGGAGATCGTCGTCGATCCCAGAACCGCGAAGGTCAGGAACCCGTCCTTCACGGACTACCTGCTCCCCACCATCCTCGACACACCGGCCATCCCGGTCGATGTTCTCGAACTCGCCGACGACCACGCCCCGTACGGGCTCCGCGGCGTCGGCGAGGCACCCACCCTGTCGTCGACCCCGGCCGTCCTCGCGGCGATCCGGAACGCGACGGGCCTGGAGCTCAACCGGACGCCGGTGCGCCCCGAGCACCTCACCGGCACCTGAGCCGCGGCTCCATCCGAACTCTCCGGGCGGTGCGTGCCTTCCAGGAACGTCACACTTCCGCCGCCCGCACCGCCCGGAGAACCGCCGTGCCGCAGAACCGCGGCACGGCGGCAACAGCAGTGCGGGTGACGCCGCACAGGCACCACGGCACACGTCCGACCTCGCATTCCGTGAAGTGGGCGCCTTCATGCGGGTGTTGACCGGCGTGTTCGTCGTGTACTTCGCACTCGGCCCGATCGAGAGCCGGATCGGCGCCGAGTAGAACCGGAAAACCGGCACGGAGCCGGACGCGGTCCGCGCCCGGCCCCTCCCGCCGCCCCTCCCCACATCCGTAGAAGGAGAATCGCCATGCTGGACATCGCCGAAGAGCTCAACCGGTGGGTCGAGCAAGAACGCGACTTCGCCGTGGCCACCGTCGTGGCGGTCGGCGGCAGCGCGCCCCGGCAGCCCGGAGCCGCGCTCGCCGTCGACCGCGACGGCACGGCGATCGGATCGGTCTCCGGCGGGTGTGTGGAGGGCGCCGTGTACGAACTGTGCGGGCAGGCGCTGGACGACGGCACCGCGGTGCGCGAACGGTTCGGCTACAGCGAGGAGGACGCCTTCGCGGTCGGACTGACCTGCGGCGGCGTCATCGACATCCTGGTGACACCGGTCCGTGCGGACGACCCCGCACGGGCGGTGTTCGCCGCGGCGTTCGCCGCCGCCGCGCAGGGGGCGGCGGCGGCCCTCGCCAGGGTCACCGACGGACCGGCGGAACTCCTCGGGCGCCCCCTGCTCGTCCACCCCGACGGCTCGTACGAGGGCGGGCTCGGCGGACATCCGGAGCTGGACCGCACCGCCGCCGCCGACACCCGCGCCATGCTGGACGCGGGCCGCACCGGCTCCGTCGTCATCGGAGCCGAGGGCTCGCGCTGCGGACAACCCCTCACCCTGCTCGTCGAATCGAGCGTCCCACCGCCCCGGATGATCGTCTTCGGGGCCATCGACTTCGCCTCCGCACTGGTCCGCGCGGGCAAGTTCCTCGGGTACCACGTGACCTTGTGCGACGCCCGCCCGGTCTTCGCCACGAAGTCGCGCTTCCCCGAGGCCGACGAGCTGGTCGTCGACTGGCCGCACCGCTACCTCGCGGCGACCGAGGTCGACGCGCGCACCGTCCTGTGCGTCCTCACCCACGACGCCAAGTTCGATGTCCCCCTGCTGGAACTGGCGTTGAGGCTGCCGGTCGCGTATGTCGGGGCGATGGGATCGCGCCGCACTCATCTGGAGCGCAACGACCGGCTGCGCGAGGCCGGCGTCACGGAGCTGGAACTGGCCAGGCTGCACTCACCGATCGGCCTCGATCTCGGAGCACGTACCCCCGAGGAGACCGCGCTCTCGATCGCCGCTGAAATCGTCGCCGACCGGCGCGGCGGCAGCGGCGTACCGCTCAAGGGCGCGCACACCCCGATCCATCACGAAGCGGGCGAGCCGCCGGCAGCCGTGATCACATCCGTGGCCTGAACCGGCCCCCCGGCTGTGACCGCTGCGGGCGGATTGCCGCCACGGCGGCTTCACGCCAGGTGCGAACTCGACCGTAGCCATGGTTTTGCCGGTAGATCAGCTGCATGACATTCACTCCCTCCTCCGCCTCCGGCCGGGCGAGACCCGCTCGTGCGGGACGCAGGGCTCTGCTCATGGCGACCTCGGTCGCCCTGGTGAGCGGCGCACTGCTTCCCGCGGCGGGATCCGCCTCCGCTGTCCCGGCCCGCCCCGGGCCCACCGACCACCGGGCCGCCGCCCCGGTCAAGGAGTACGACATCACCCTGCTCACGGGCGATGTCGTGCACTACACCGACGGTGCCGGCAAGCAGGACACCGTCACCGTGGACCGCCCCGACGGCGCGACCGGCGGGGTGCATGTCCAGCAGGCCGGCAACGACATCTACGTACTTCCCGACGAGGCCGGCCCGCTGCTCGCGGCCGGGAAGCTGGACCGCAGGCTGTTCAACGTCTCCGCCCTCGCCGAGATGGGGTACGACGACAAGAGCTCGGGCGGCATCCCGCTGATCGCCACCTACCCGGCGGGCAAGGGCCGTTCGCTGCCCGTCGCCCCCAGGGGTGCCAAAAAGGTCCGCACCCTCGAAAGCATCCACGGCGCCGCGCTGAAGGCCGGCAAGGACACCGCCCGCACCTTCTGGAACGGCATCACCGGTGCCCCCGGGGCCCGTTCGCTGGACGGCGGCATCGCCGAGCTCTGGCTCGACGGCCGGGCGGAGGCGTCGCTCAAGGACTCCGTGCCGCAGGTCAACGCCCCACAGGCCTGGGCCGAGGGATACGACGGCAAGGGCTCCAAGGTCGCCGTCCTGGACACCGGCATCGACGCCACGCACCCGGACGTCAAGGACCGCATCCTCGGGACCAGGAGCTTCGTACCGGGCGAGGAGGCCGTCGACCGCAACGGCCACGGCACGCACGTCGCCTCCACGATCGCCGGCTCCGGCGCCGCCTCCGAGGGCGTCAACAAGGGCGTAGCCCCGGGCGCCGGCCTGATCATCGGCAAGGTGCTCAGCGACGAGGGCTTCGGCGCCGACTCCGGCATCATCGAGGCCATGGAGTGGGCGAAGGCCGAGGGCGCCGACGTCGTCTCGATGAGCCTCGGCTCCAGCATCCCGGACGACGGCTCCGACCCCATGTCCCAGGCGGTCGACGCCCTTTCCGCCGACGGCGGTCCGCTGTTCGTGGTCGCCGCGGGCAACGCCTACGGCGAGGGCACCATCGGCTCGCCCGGCTCGGCCGCGAAGGCGCTCACCGTCGCCGCCGTCGACAAGCAGGACCACCGTGCGCCCTTCTCCTCGATGGGCCCGCTCGTCGGGTCCTACGGTCTGAAGCCCGACCTCTCCGCACCCGGCGTGGACATCAACGCGGCCGCCTCGCAATCGGTCCCGGGCGTCGACGGGATGTACCGGTCGATGTCCGGTACGTCGATGGCGACCCCGCATGTCGCGGGCGCGGCCGCCGTTCTGAAGCAGCGCCACCCCGACTGGTCCGGGCAGCGGATCAAGGCCGCGCTGATGAGCTCGTCCAAGGTGCTGCCGGACCACACCCCGTACCAGCAGGGCACCGGCCGGCTCGATGTGAAGGCGGCGGTCGACACCACGATCGAGGCCACCGGCTCCGTCGAGGTCGCCTCGTACGACTGGCCGCACTCCCCGTCCGACCCGGTCGCCGAGCGGACCATCACGTACCGCAACACGGGCGCGAAGGACGTCACGCTCGACCTGGCCACGGACACGGACGACGACGCCTGCACCCTCTCGGTGAAGCAGCTGACCGTCCCGGCCGGCTCCACCGCCGAGACCGTGCTCTCGCTGGACCCGTCGAAGGTCGCGAACAACACGCAGTTCTCCGGCCAGGTCGTCGCCAAGGACGCGGCGGGCACCACCGTCGCCCACACCGGCTTCGCCCTGAACAAGGAGCAGGAGCTGTACGACCTGACGCTCGAGCTCCGCGACCGCGACGGCAAGCCGATGGACGGCACCGTCGTCCTCGGCGCGCTGGGCGACCCGCAGCTGCAGCCCGTCGCGGTCCCCGGCGAGACCACGCTGCGGCTGCCTCCGGGCAACTACACCGCCTGGGCGGCGGCGGACGTCGCCGGTGACCGGGCCGACTCCAAGGCGCTCGCCTTCCTCGCGGCCCCCGAGATCATCCTCGACAAGGCGTCCACGGTCACCCTCGACGCGTCCGAGGCCCGCAGGATCGGGGTGCGGACACCGAAGGAGACCGAGACCAGGCAGCTGCGATACGACATGGCACGTACCGCACCGGACGGCACGGTCCAGCGCGACGCCTACCAGATCCCGCTGATGTACGACCAGCTCTGGGCGAGCCCCACGAAGAAGGTCACCCAGGGCAGCTTCTCCTTCCTGACCCGCTGGCGGCAGGGCGAGAAGCTGATCGATCTGACCGCGGACGGCCGTGATGTCCCGGTGACCGCGCAGGTCGGTTCACCGGTCGCGGAGAGCAGCACGAAGAACCTCGCCGCCGTCTTCGCGGGCAACGGCGCCGCGGCCGACTACAAGGGCCTGGACGCCAAGGGCAAGGCGGTCGTCATCCGCCGCAGCGACGCGGTCGCCCCGGCCGACCGGGCCGCCAACGCGGTGGCCGCGGGAGCCGAGGCGCTCCTCGTCGTCAACGACGGCGACGGCGTCCTGCTGGAGTCGTACGCCCCCTACGGAAGCGAGACCGCCGTCCCGGTCGCCTCCGTCCAGCGCCTCGCGGGCGAGAGTCTGATCGACTCGGCCCGGCGCGGCTCGAAGGTGACGGTCGCGCAGCGGAAGTTCGCCCGCTACGTGTACGACCTGGTCGACCGCCACGACGGCGTCATTCCGGACCGGTCGCTGGAGTACGCCCCGTCGGCCCGGCAGCTGGCGAAGGTGGAGAACACCTTCTACGGCCACAAGGACATGCTCGGCGGCGGCTACCGCTACGACATACCGGACTACGGTCCGGGCATCGGCTTCGAGGAGTACGAGAAGTTCCCCGGCACCCGCGACGAGTGGGTCACCCCGCTCCCGGGCGCCTCCTTCTGGTACGAGAACCACTCGGTCCTCAACGCCACGGCAACGGACTTTGCCCAGGAGATGCGCAGCGGCAAGCTGGACTACACGGCCGGCCGCACCTACCCGGCCCAATGGTTCGCACCGATCACCCGCCCGCGTCTGGGGACCGGCTACTGGGGTCCGTTCCGGTCCGTCCACAACGACATCCAGTTCAACTTCACCCCGTGGACGGACTCCGGCGCGGGCCACTCGGGCGCCATGCCGGAGGACGAGTACGACACCACCACCACGGCCTTCTACCAGGGCGACACCCTGATCAAGAAGGTCGCGGGCCGGGCCGGCTTCGCCTGGGACGTCTCGCCCGAGAAGCTGCCGTACCGCTTCGTCCTCGACTCCGGCCGGGACAGCGACCTGTGGCGGACCTCCACCCGCACCCACACCGAGTGGAACTTCGTCTCGGGCGCGATGGACGAGAACGGCCCCTTCCAGGCCGACATCCCGATGCTCCAGCTGGACTACCGGGTCGACACCGACCTGTCCGGCGACGTGCGGGCCGGCCGGTGGACCGAGGTCGGTCTCTCCTCCGGTACGCAGGAGTGGCTGGACGGTGCGGTGAAGGCCACCGGGGCCTCGCTGTCGGTCAGCTACGACGACGGGGAGACCTGGGAGGCGGTGCAGCTCCGCAAGGACGCGGCCGGTTCCTGGACCGCCCGGTTCAAGACCCCGAAGAAGGCCGGCTCGTTCGTCTCGCTCAAGGCGCACGCCGAGGCGGCCGACGGGCTGGGCATCGACCAGGAGATCATCCGGGCCTTCGGTCTGAAGTGACCCGCTGAGCCCCGCCCGCGAGGCGGCCGCACACTCCCCGGCGGGGTGCGCGGCCGCCTCCTTCCGGCATCCGGGGCCCCAACCGCGTCATCGGTTCGGTCAGCGCTCTCGGCGCAGCCCCGGCCGGCCGACCGCGCCGCGCGCCACCACGGCCGCACACAGCAGCGGAGGCACCGCCGCGACCGCGAAACAGACAGCAGGCGGGAACCGGTCCACCAGCAGACCCACCGCCGCGGTGCCCACCGACGCCCCGGCGTTGAACGCGGTGTTCACCCAGGCACCCGCCTGGGTGCGGTTGCCCGCGCCCACGGACTCGTCCGCAATGAGGTACGCGGTGGTCAGCGCGGGCGCGACGAACAGCCCCGCCACCGCGGCGAGCGCGGCCAGCACGTACACACCGGACGACAGCCCGGCCCCGACCACGGCCGCGCCCAGTCCGGCGGCCAGCAGCGGCAGCCGCGCCCGGTTCGACGCCCGCCAGGAGACGGCGCCATGGGCGAGTCCCCCGACCGCGCCTCCGGCCGAGAGCGCGGCCAGCACCCACGACACGGCTCCCGCGCCCTGGTGACGCTGCTCGGTGAATGCCACCACCAGCAGGTCCAGGCCTCCCAGGCACAACCCCATGGCCGCCGTCACCAGCACCGCGTGCCGCATCCCGATGAGGCCGAGCAGCCGCCGCCCGCCCGGTGTGCCGTCCGGCCCGGCCGCCTTGTCGTCGGACGGTGCCGCGCCCACAGCACGTACCGCCGGTGAGGACACCAGCGCCAGCGTGCCCACGAGGATCAGCGCGGCGCTGATCGCCACACCGGCCGCCGGTGAGGCGGACTTCACCACCACCCCCACCAGCAACGGACCGCTGACGAAGAGGAGTTCCTCGGCGACACCGTCCAGGCTGTAGGCGCGCCGCAGCAGTTCCCGGTCGGCGACGAGACCGCTCCACAAGGTCCGCATCACCGGCCCCAGCGGTGGTGTACAGGCCCCCGCCGCGGCGGCCAGCGCCCCCCAGCAGGAACACCGAGGCCCCCGGCCGCCAGGCGGCGTGGGCGAGGGCGGCGAGCAGGACCGCGTAGACCCCGGCCATCGGCGGCAGGACCCGGCGCGGCCCGTACCGGTCGATCAGCGCGGCACGGGCGGGGGAGAGGAAGACACTGGTCGCCCCGAAGAGCGCCATGACGGCACCGGCGGCGGAGTACGAGCCGGTGCTCGCGTTCACCGCCAGCATCAATGAGAGCGAGACCATCCCGTACGAGAGCCGCCCCAGCAGAGCGGCACCGAAGGTGCGGGCGGCGTGAGGGGTGCGCAGGACGGTGGCGTACGAAGGCGTGCGCGAAGGCACGGGCGATGGCGAAAGCATCGATACGTTCCTCGTGAGGGCAGCGCGACAGAGGGCGCTGCGGGTATGCGGGGACACCGGAGTGCCGCACCCGGTGGAAGCGGGGGGCGCGGTCAGTACGGGGTCCTACGCACGGGAGAGGAACATGCCGGTCAAGGTATCAGGGCGACCGGCGCGGGTGGAGGGAGAGTTCGGCGTCCCGGCGGGCGCGCCGCCTGCCGGGCACCGTCCGCGTCATCCGGTGGTGCGGGAGGTGCCGGTGCCGGCTGCCAGGATCCGCTCGGCGGTCCGCCGGAGTCCGGGGAGGAAGGCGATGACCTCTTCGCCCCGGCGGAGAAGATCCTCGGTGGACGTCACGCCGAGATCGGCGACCGCCGCCCGGAAGGCCGGGAGTCGTGCATGGTGCAGTTCGGGGGCGTCCGCGGCCAGTACGGTGTGACATCGCGCGAAGGTCGCGATGATCCAGAACACCGCTTCACGGTGGTCGCCCCGATCGATGAGGTGCCGACTGCCGTCGATGGCGACCGGCCGTGCCCCGGCGGTGATGTCGCCGCTGAAGAAGAACGGTGTGCGGGCCACCTCCGCGGCGGCGTCGAAGGTGCGGGCCAGCTCGTCCAGATGACGGCCCGTGCTGCGTGCCGACAGCCGCGCGCACCCCAGGAGCTCCAGCAGCTGCGGGTACAGCTGCGACTGCCCGTAGGCGTCGAGGACCTCGCGGGCCGCCGGATACCGCAGCCGGACCGTGGGGTTGCGCAGGGCGGCGACCAGCAGGACATGGGTGGTCACCCCGGTCGGGAACAGCCAGGACGTCACCTGCTCGTGGAACGGCGCCGAGGCGTCGAAGGCCGCCAGGCGCGTCTCGATCCGGCGCTCGGCGTCCAGGCACCTGCGGCGCACCCAGCTCCGCTCGGCGAACCGGCGGGACACGTCCGCCCGCAGCTCGCGCAGCCGGCCGGTCGGGTCGTCGATGACCGTGTCACGGCGGAAACTCCCCGCCAGGTGGTAGGAGGAGAGCACCCCCTCCGCCGAGGCGAGCTCGTCCCACGACAGATGGCTGACCTCCAGCAGCGCTCCCCGGAAGCGGAATTTGCCCGGCCCGACCGGCAGGTCCGGTGCCGCGGTGACGACCACCACGTCCACGTCCGAGAACGGGGACAGCTCGGCGTCGTCCGGCAGGCCCACCGTGGAACCGCTGAAATAGGCGCCGCGGAAGCCGGGATCGGGCCGGGCATGCTCGGTGACCCACTGGACCGCGGCCGATCGGGCCGTACCGACTCTCATGCCGAACCTCCTTCCGGGCCGCGGGAACGCACCGGCCGAAGCGATGCCGCTTCGACGCGATCAGCGTATGCCGGTCCCGCCCCGCCTTGCCCCGGCTCGACCTGATCGACGAGTACCGCATCCATGTCCATCCGGTCCTCATCGGCCGGGGCGAACCCCTGTTTCCGGCCTCGGCGGTCCGGACCGGCCTCCAGCCGGCCGGTACCCGGGAGTTCGGCAACGGGGTCGTGCTGCTTCGTCACGACCCCGGGCGGTTGCTCCAGCGGAATGAACTCCCCGGGCCGCGACGGTGCGACCGGTGCTGTGCCGGGCCGCCCGGGGAGCTCTCCCCGTATAACTGCCGCACCGTCGAGAGATCTCACGAAAGGACCGGCGATGACGCTGGGAGTCGAGGACCGTCTGGACATCACCGATCTGCTCGCCCTGCACGGGCACTTGGTCGACAACGACGAAATGGACCGGCTGGACGAGCTGTTCACCGACGACATCGTCTACGAGGCCTCGAACCTCGGACACGGAGAGCTGCGCGGGCTGGCCGCCTTCCGGGACATGGCGCGGGCGCGGGCGGGCACGCCGGGCGCGCCCGTCGGCCATCACGTCACCAACATCGTCCTCACCGAGGCCGGGGAGGGCCGGGTCCACGCACGGTCGAAGGGGATCGGTGTCGGCGTGGACGGTGAGTGCGGAAGCGTGACCTACGAGGATGTCATCGTGCGCGGCGAGCGGGGATGGCGCATCAGCCGCCGCAAGATCACCCTGCACTTCTCGCCCGCCGCCGCACCGGGGACCGAGGAGGCCGACAGCTGATGGCCGGTGGCCGGCGGCGCCCCTTCGACAACCAGGGGCGCCGCCGGACGGGCCGCGGTTCGGGTCTCAGGCGTTCAGCATGCCCGAGGTGTCGATGACCTGGCGGATCGCCCGGCCCGAAGCCAGCTCCTCCAACGCCGTGTTGATGTCGCTCAGCGGCAGCGTGCCCGTGTGCATCAGCTCCACCGGCATCAGGCCCGCCCGCCACAGGTCGAGGAACCTCGGGATGTCGCGGCGCGGCACCGCGTCCCCCATGTACGAGCCCAGCAGGGACTTGCCCTCGCCCGCGAACGCCAGGGCCGGCACCTCAAGCACCCGGTCGGGGGCGGGCAGGCCCACCGACACGACCTTGCCACCCCGGGCCACGGCGCTCAGGCACTCGGCCATGACCTTGGGGCTGCCCACCGCCTCCACCGCCGACTCGGCTCCCCCGGAGGTGAGTTCGCGGATCTGCCGTACCGCGTCGTCGGGGGCGTACGCATGCGTGGCACCCAGCCGGAGCGCCAGCTCGCGCTTCTCCTGGACCGGGTCGACCGCGACGATCGGGTACGCACCCGCAGCGCGGGCGCCCAGCACCGCGGAGAGGCCCACCCCGCCCAGGCCGTAGACCACCGTCGACTGCCCCGGACGCAGGGCCGCCGTGTTGATCACCGCGCCCGCGCCCGTCAGCACCGCGCAGCCGAACATCGACGCCACGGCGAACGGGACGTCCTTGGGGATCGGGACCACCGACTCCTGGGCCAGCACCGCGTGTTCGGAGAACGCGGAGACGCCCAGCTGGTGGTGGACCGGGTTGCCGTCGGCATCGGTCAGCAGCGACGGGCCGTGCAGCAGCGCACCCGAGCCGTTCGCCGCCGCGGCCTGTGCGCACAGGGCCGGCCGGCCCTGTGCGCAGTCGCCGCAGAAACCGCAGCTCGGCACGAAGACCAGCGCCACATGGTCGCCGGGGGAGACCCGGTCGACGCCCGGTCCGGTCTCGTGGACCACGCCCACCGCCTCGTGCCCCAGCGCCATCGGCAGCGGGCGGACCCGGTCGCCGTTGACCACCGAGAGGTCCGAGTGACAGAGCGAGGCGGCCGCGATCCGGACGAGCACCTCGCCCTCGCGCGGGGCACCCAGCTCCAGCTCCTCCACCTCGACCGGACGGGTGCCGGAGTACGGGCGGGCCGTCGATGTCCCGCGCAGCACCACCGCACGGGTCTTCACGCCGCCACCTCCGGACGCGGGGCGCAGCGCAGCACGTCCCGGCTCTCCAGCAGCGGGACGACCTTGCCGAGCACGATCTCCTGGAAGTGCGCAGTGGCGCAGTGCGTGGTGAAGTCGGCCTCGGAGGCGTACTCCTCGTACAGCACGATCGCGCGCGGGTCCTCGGTGCCCTGGTGGACCCGGTAGGCGAGATTGCCGGGCTCCTTGCGGGAGGCGGCGGCCATCGTGTCGAGCAGGGGCAGGACGGTGTTCTCCTCGCCCTGCTTGGTGCGGTAGCGGGCTACGACCACATATGTCATGGGGGTTACTCCTGGGGTACGGCGGGCCTCTTCAGGGCGGCGGGCGGGACCGGCGGCAGCTGGTCCCGGCGCAGACTCCACAGACGGGGGTCGGACGTGGCGGCGGCGGCCGACCCGAGGGCCAGCGCCAGCGCCACGTCCGCGGGGGATTCCACGAAGCCCGCGGCCACCGACGGGGACATCGCGCGCTGTGCCTGCGCGCTCATCCGGGTGATGATCGGGGCGGGCATGATCTCGACCAGGTCCGGTGCCCCGCGCGAGATCGCGTCCGTGGAGCGGCGCAGATTGGACCGGTCGGTGACGAACACCTTCATCATCGTCAGCAGGCCGAGCGGGCGGCCCTTCTCTATGAGGGAGAGCCGGGTGCTGACCACGCCGTGCGCGCCCATGTTCTTGATGAACTCCAGCGCGCCCCGGTCCTGAGCCAGACCGGGGCTGCTGTCCACGTTCACGAACACGGTCTTCCCCGCCCGGCCCAGCGCCGGCACGACCTGGGGCAACTGCCCCACCGCGAACGAGGCGAGGATGCACACCTTGGCCGGTGCGGTCAGGAACTGCCGCAGCGGCTGGGTGCCGACGACCGACGCGACGACCGGTACCTCGGCGAACGCCGCGGTGAGCCGGGGGTCGAGCGGGGCGGCGGACCGGGAGGGGGAAGGGGTCATGGCAAGAACCTGCCTGGGGAGGGAGGGGTTCGTGGCTGCTGGCCTGGCGTCAGCTCAGCGGAGACGTACCGAATCGGCTGGGAAGGCCCAGTTTGCCAGGGTTGAGGATGCCGGCCGGGTCCAGGGCCTTCTTCACCGCGATGAAGGTCGCGAAGCCCGCTCCGAGGGATTCCTCCAGGTAGGGGCCGCGCAGCAGACCGCAGCCGTGGTGGTGGCTGAGCGCCGCCGCGTGCTTGATCAGTACGGCGTTGGCGGCGTCCCACACCGAGCGGTACCACTCGCGGCGCGACTCGGGAGCCACGTCACCGCGCAGCGAGAAGTAGACGCAGGCGCCGTCGGTGTACGCGTGGGACTGGTGCGCCGAGGCGGCCAGGGTGCCGTCCACCGACTGGATCGCGGCCACCACCTCGTCGTAGATCACCGGGAGGTCGGTCCAGGACGCGGCCATCTCCAGGGTGTCGGCGACGAAGCCGGGGCCGGGCTTGAAGCCGTCGGCGGACTTGCCGACCAGCATCCGCTCGTCCAGCCAGCGCTCGAAGACCGCCTTGCTGTCCAGCTCGGGGCCGTACTCCTCGCAGACCTCGGCCGCCACCTTGATCGAGGCGTCGACGATGGCCGGGTCGCCCTCGTCGGCGACGAGCAGGAGGTTGGTCTCCGGGTGGCCGAAGTGGGTGCCCGACTCCAGGGTGTCGTACAGCCGCAGGACGGCCGGGGTCGCACCGCGCTGCATGATCCTTCGGCAGGCGTCCAGGCCTTCCGCGAAGGTCTTGAAGCCGTACGCCACGGCGTTGGCGTACTCCGGCAGCGGGTGGACCCGCAGCCGGGCCGAGACGATGACGCCGAGGGTGCCCTCGGAGCCGACGAACAGCTGGCGCAGGTCCGGGCCGACCGCGGCGCGCGCGTAGTCGCCGTAGGTGGCCCGCGTACCGTCCGCGTGCACCACGTCCACGCCGACGACCATGTCCTCGATCTTGCCGTACCGGGTGGAGAGCTGGCCGGCGCCCCGGCAGGCGATCCAGCCGCCGACCGTCGACACGGCGAAGGCGGACGGCCAGTGGCCGGTGGTGACGCCGTACTCCTCCTGGAGCTGCTTCTCGAAGAGGTCGCCGAACATGCCGGCCTGGACGTCCACGATGTTCGACTCGGCGTCGAAGCCGGTGATCTCGTTCAGTCCGCAGACGTCCAGGACGACGCCGCCGAAGACGGGCAGCGCCGCGCCTGTGACGTTGGAGCGGCCGGCGGACGGGGTGACCGGGACACCGGCCTCGTGGCAGATCCGCAGCACGGCCGCGACCTGGTCGGCGTCGGCCGCCTCGACGATCACGGCGTCAGGCGTCGCCGGACGGCCCTCGGTCTCGCCGATCATCGAGCCGGCCCACCAGTCACGGGTGCGGGTGACGACCTCCTCGCGGGCGGTGTGCACCGCGTGCGCGGCCTCGCGCAGCGCCTCGATCACGGTCTCGGGCACCTCGATCGGGTTCACCTGGAGGGCGGCCTCGCCGTCCCCGACCGGGGTGTTCTGCGCCCACTTGGCGAAACTGGGGGCGCCGATCGTGTAGTTGCCCCGGTTGAACGGGTGGGTGATGGTCTGACGGCTGATCATGCTGCTGCCCCTTCGAGGAGTACGGACTTTTCGTGACGGACGGCTGCGAGGTACTCGGAGACCGAGCGCTCCACCTCGGCCTGGGAGAGGTTCAGTTCCTGGCCGAGGATCGCGCCGACGGCCCCGGCGGCGTCGACGGAGGCGTCCCGGGCGAACAGCCGGGCGCGCAGCCGCCGGGAGAGCACGTCGTCGACCGAGCGCGCCAGTTCGGCGCGGGCGGCGTACACGACCTCCGCCTTGGTGTACGGGAGTCCCGTGACGATCGGCTCGGCCAGCGCCGGGTCGTCCTGGATCAGGTCGCCGACGAACCGGGCCTCGGTGCCGAAACGTTCGCCGAGGTGTGCGGCGATGCCGCCGGAGGCCGCGACGGCCTCGGCGTCGTAACCGGCACCGCCGAGCAGCGGGAGGTCGGTGGTGCGGCTCTTCCCCTTGCGGCCGAGGACCGTCATCACCTTGTCGATGACGAGCTCGCCCATGTGCCGGCTGGTGGTGAGCTTGCCGCCGGTCACCGTCACCATGCCGGTGCGGCCGACGGTGATGTGGTGGTCGCGGCGCATGTCGAGGGTCGCGCCCTCCTTGCCGCCGACCAGCGGGCGCAGGCCGCCGATGGAGCCGACCACGTCGTCCGGGGTGAGCTTCCCCTCGAAGGCGGTGTTGGCGCCCTCCAGCAGGAAGTCCATCTCCTCGCGGGTGCAGTGCACATCGTCGGGGGAGCCCCGGTAGTCCTCGTCGGTGGTGCCGAGCACGACGCTGTTGCCCCAGCGGGTGCAGGTCGCGCGGCGGGCCCGGCCGGGGATCGGCACGGTGACCGTGCAGTTGATCCGCACCTTGTCCCACGGCACCACGATGTGAACGCCCTTGGCGGGCCTGACCTGCGGCTTGTGGCCGTCGTCCGCCTTCGCGTCGAGCTCGTCGGTCCATACACCGGTGGCGTTGACGACGGCCCGCGCCCGGATGTCGAAGGTGTCGCCGTCCGCCGAGACCCGGGCGCCGGCCACCCTGCCCGTCTGCATCAGCAGACCCTCGGCCCGTGCACCGTTCAGGATCGTCGCACCGAGCGCCGCCGCGGTCCGGACGATGGTCAGCACGAGGCGGGCGTCATCGGTACGGGCGTCGAAGTACATCAGCCCGCCCTTGAGGTTCTCCGCACGCAGCGTCGGTGCCTGCGCGAGGACCTCGGGAACGGTGAGCCGCTGGTGCAGCTTGCCGATCCGCCAGCCGCCCACCAGGTCGTACGTCCACAGCAGGCCCTCGAAGCCCTTGGCGAGGCGGGCGTCGAAGATGCCCTCCTTCTCCAGGATCGGGAAGAGGAACGGCAGCCGGTGCACCAGGTGCGGGGCGTTCCTGCGGAAGCGGTGCCGCTCCAGGAGCGAGTGGCGGACCAGATTGACATTGCCCTGCTCGATGTAGCGCAGGCCGCCGTGCACCATCTTCGAGGACTTCGAGGACGTACCGGAGGCGAAGTCGTCCTTCTCGACCAGCGCCGCGCGCAGCCCGCGCGAGGCCGCGTCGAGAACGGCGTACGCCCCGGTGATGCCGCCGCCGATGACGAGCACGTCGTACGTGTCGTCGGCCAGCCGGCGCTTGAGGGCCGCCCGGTCGAGCAGCAGGGGCGTTCGGCGGGTCGCCGCGGCGCTGCGCCGCGGCTTCCGGGCGGGCATGGTGATCACAACATCAACTCCTGGTGTTTCGGTGCGGCGGCCGCGTGGTCGGTACGGGCCGCCGGGTGACGGTCGGGGGGCCGTCAGTGGGGGGTGTGAGGTTCGGGGTCCTGCAGGGGGCGCAGGGCGGGGTCGTTCAGGTGGGCGATGAGCACGTCGCGCCAGGCGGACCGCTGTGCCGTGCGCTCGGCCGCGGTGATCGAGGGCTCGAAGATCCGGCCGAGCGGCTGTGCCTCGACGACCTCTTCGAGCGAGGACCACAGACCCTGGGTGACACCGGCGAGATACGCGGTGCCCCGCAGGCTGGCGGTGGCGGAGTCGGAGACCCGCTCCAGCGGCAGACCGGTCAGGTCGGCCTGGATGCGCATGAGCGGGTCGCTGCCGGAGACACCGCCGCCGACCCGCAGCCGGGTGAACGGTGTGCCCATGGTGTCGGCGACCCCGTCGATCAGGTCGCACACCGAGTGCGCGATCCCGTCGAGCACGGCGCGGGCGAGATCGGCGCGGGTGGTGGCGAGGGTGAGCCCGGTGAGGGATGCGGTGGCCTCCGGGTGCCAGACCGGCGTACGGACCCCGGCGAGCGCCGGGACGAAACGCGGGGTGCGGCCCGGCCGGGTGGGGACCCGGCCCGCCTCCTCACCGAGCTCCTTCGGTGATGCGAACAGGCCCAGGTCGTCGCAGAGCCAGCGCAGCGCCGAGCCCGCGGTGGAGGTGTACGCCTCCAGGCTGAAGTGGCTGATGTCGCCCTGCCGCCGGCCTGGCTGGGCGAGCACCCCGGAGATGTCCGGCCGGGGCAGGGCGGGCGTGGTGCCGGTCGCCGCGTCGACGAAGGCACCGGTCCCGTAGACGCACATGCCCTGCCCCGCGGCGAGGCCGCCGAGCGCGACGAGTGCGGCGTGCTGGTCGCCCATGGAGGCGGCCAATGGGACGGCGATCCCGAGGGCGGCCGGGTCGGTGGTGCCGAATCCGGCGTCGTCGGAGCGGAGTTCCGGGAGCAGGTCGAGCGGGAAGCCGAGGTGGCTGATCCACTCCTCGTCCCAGGCGTGCCGCTCCAGCAGATAGCCACCGGTGGAGGCGGCGTTCGTCGGCGTCGTGGCGTGCACGGCGCCGCCGGTGAGCCGCCAGATCAGCCAGGTGTCGACGGTGCCGAAGAGCAGTCGGCCCTCACGGTGCGCGGCGGCCGCCTCCGGGTGCGCGGCGATCTGCCGGGCGGCCCAGAGGAACGGCGCGCGGGCGCCGACCGGACGGCCCTGGCGGGCCAGCAGGGCGGCGTCCCACTCCGTCTCGTACGCGGTGAGATCGGCCGCGTACCGCCGGTCCTGCCACACCACCGCAGGCAGCAGCGGCTGCCCGGTCACCCGGTCCCACAGCATCG
This sequence comes from Streptomyces gelaticus, assembly GCF_014649535.1. Taxonomy (GTDB): domain Bacteria; phylum Actinomycetota; class Actinomycetes; order Streptomycetales; family Streptomycetaceae; genus Streptomyces; species Streptomyces gelaticus. The sequence continues at coordinate 155,272 of NZ_BMTF01000007.1, read as the reverse complement.
CGGTCGCCCGCTGGGTGGAGAGCGCCACCGCGGTGATCTCGATGCCCTCCTCGCGGGCCCGGCCGACGGCCCGGCGCGCCACCTCGACGGTGGCGGACCAGATCTCCATCGGGTCCTGCTCGACCGAGAGGTCGTCCGGATGGCTGACCTTGATCGACCGGTAGAACACCTCGTGGGCGGCCCCGGAATCGAGGACGACTCCGGCCCGGGTGCCGGTGGTGCCCTCGTCGATGGACAGCACACCGCGCCGTGGGGCGGCGCCGGGGAACGTCTGCGTCATTGCAGCCCTTTCATTGCGAGCATCGCGAGCGAGCCGTGCGGAGGGGGAGAGAGGGGAGGGGACCATCGTGTGGTGCGACAGGCCCGGCGGCCGGTCAGCGCGCGGTCAGGGACTGTGCGGATTCCGAGGGACCCGCCTGGGCGGCGCCGGTGGCCCGGTCCTGCCCGGCGACCTCGTCGGGGGACGCGGCCTTCGTCGGGTCCCACTTGATCGCCAGGCAGGTGATCAGGCCGAGCAACGGCACGACGGAGAGCGCCAGGAAGGTGTCGGCGAGTCCCAGCGAGTCCTTGATCTGCGGGAAGACGTACAGCCCGACGACACTGCCGAAGCTGCCGACCATCCCGGTGACACCGGTGCCGAGCGCCCGGACGTCGCTGCTGTACGAGAGCGCGGCGATGGACTTGCCGTTGGCGCCGGGCCCCGCGGAGTGGCAGAGGATGAACAGCACCGGCAGCAGGAACGCCACGGCCGTGGGCACCTTCTCGAAGGTCAGCCCCATCGCGAGCAGCGCCACGAAGACACCCGCGAAGCCGGCGGCGGAGCTGAGCCGCAGTCCCAGCCGGCGGCCGAAGTAGGCGGAGAGGAGCCCGCCCGCGATACCGAAGGCGTTGAAGACCATCGAGCCGATCGTCGCCTTCTCGAAACTCTCGCCGAAGATCGTCAGGCTGATCAGCGGGAGGTACCAGCCGACCGCGAAGTACTGCATCGACTGCCCGAGCGAGATGACCGAGGAGAGGATCGTGCGCGGCAGGTACTCGCCCTTGAAGAGCAGTCCGGCCTGGCGGAAGCCGATGGCGGGCGCCTCGGTGGCGGCGCGGGTCGCCTCGTCGGGCTTCCCGGCGACGGCCTCGATCCGGTAGATCTTCTCCAGGTTGACGACGGCCTCGTCCAGCCGTCCCTTGCTCGCCAGCCATGTGGGGCTCTCCCGCAGCATCAGCCACTGGCCCACGAGCAGAACGGCGGCGACGACCGCGGCCGAGCCGACCGACCAGCGCCAGATGTCCGCGCCGACGTCCAGGTTGAAGAAGAGCAGGGCGAGCGCGAGGTTGCTGGTGGTGGCGACGTACCAGACGGCCTGCCACAGGTTCAGCCGGCCGCCCAGCTTCGCGGGGGTGTACTCGGCGAGCAGCGCCATGGCGACGGCGAAGTCGATGCCGTACGCGACACCCACCAGGACCCGGCCGAGCCAGACGACGGTGAAGTCACCGGCGAAGGCGGCCAGCAGGGCGCCCGCGATGGCGAACACCTTGGCGATGAGCAGCGGGGGGACGCGGCCGATCCGGGTGGCCAGCCAGCCGCCGACCGGGTTGAAGATGATCGCCAGGGCCGGAGCGGTGGCCGTGAGGATCGAGACCTGGGTGCTGGTGAGCTCCATCTGGGACGTCATCGGCCCCAGACCGGCGCTCAGCGCGGCGTTCGAATAGGCGTCGAGGAACAGCCCGCCGAACACGAGAAACCAGATGACCTGCGCCCGGCCGGTGATCTTTCCCAGCCCATCGATGAGCGCAACGACGTCGGCGACGCCTTTGACGCTCGGACGTTGTGCCATGAATCCGCCTTCGAGGAAGACCCATCGGTGGCACGGGGAGCACAAAAAAACAGGCACGACGAAACCACCGACAGGTGGTCTATGTCTGTGCCTGCCAAAACACTGCGGAAAGCGCCGCAGCACGTGAACTGCAAGTAATGCGAGCTACGCAGTGAGGTTAAGAACGCGCCAGGAGAAACGTCAAGGGTTTCCGGCAGGTTACTTGAACGTGACGTGGCTCCAGGAGCGGGGCGGGGCGGTCCGCACGCGCCCCGCCCCGCTCGTGGGGACAGCGTCAGCGCCCCGTCTGCAGCGCCGTCCAGGTGGCCGGCCCCACGATGCCGTCGGCCGTCAGCCCCCGGCTCGTCTGGTAGCCGCGCACCGCGGTCGCCGTCGTCGGGCCGAAGGTGCCGTCGATGCCGACCGTCGAGCCGAGCGCCGCGGTCAGCGAGCGCTGGAGCCGCTTCACCCCGTCTCCCGATGTGCCCTGCTGGAGGGTCGGCGTCGCGCCGGCCGACAGCAGCGCGGTCCAGGTCCTGGCCCCCACCACGCCGTCGGCATCCAGTCCGCGGGCCGCCTGGTACGCCGTCACCGCGGTCTTCGTGGCCGGACCGAAGCTGCCGTCCACCGCGCCCGCGGAGTAGCCCTGCTCGTTCAGCAGCTGCTGGACCGCCTTCACCTGGGCGCCCGTCGAGCCGCTCCGCTGGGGCGCGTACGAGGTGAAGCTCAGCCCGTCGGCGCCCTCGCCGCCGCGGGTGTCCCCGCCGACCAGCTGCATGTAGCGATTCCAGTCCCAGTAGGGCCCCGGGTCGGTGTGGTCGTTGCCCGGGGCCTCGCTGTGCCCGATGATGTGCGCCCGGTCCTTGGGGATCCCGTAGCGGTCGCACAGGTGCTTGGTCAGCGCCGCCGACGACCGGTACATCGTGTCCGTGAACCAGGACGGGTCGTCGATGAACCCCTCGTGCTCGATGCCGAGCGCCGAGGAGTTGGCGCTTCTCGCGTGGTACGCGGTGTCCTTGTCGCGCACCATCTGGGTGATCTCGCCGTCGGAGGAGCGCACCACGTAGTGGGCGCTCACCTCCGCGGTCGGGTTCTGGAACCAGCTGATGGAGCCCGCGTACGAGCCCTGCGTGACATGGACGACCACCTTGTTGATCTTCGCGGAGCGCCCCGCGGTGAAGTTGTTCGGGCTGGCCGCCACCCATCGCGCCGAGGGGTAGTCCGGGCTCTGGGTGCGTACGGCGGCGGAGAGCGCCCCCTTGTGCGGGGAGACCGGACGGCTCGTCACCGAGATCAGCTCGCCGCCGGGGACGACCGCCTTCAGACCGTTGGCCAGGAAGGCGTAGACAGTGTCGGCGTAGAGAGCGGCGGCCGGCCCCTGCGCGCCGCCGTACCGGGCGACGGCCGGGTACCAGGCGTCGATGTCGTCGCGGTCCCGGGCGTCGAGGCCGAGCTTGTCCGCGTAGCTGCGCAGTACTGCCGCGCCGCCCAGGATGTTGGCCGCGGTGTCGGTGCGGAGCTCGGCGAGGGGCTTTCCGGTGAGGGCCGCCGCCCGTTCCAGGGACCGGTTCGTGGGGTTGCTCATCAGATGCATCACGCCGTAGCCGCCCGCCTGGCTGGGGCGCCCGGCGTGGCCGTCGAGCCGGGTCTCGCCGTAACCGACGGCGGTGAGCAGATCGCGCGGTACGTCGAACTCCGCGGCGGCCCGCGCGAACGCCCGGTTCATCGGGTGGTCCCCGTCCGGAGCGGCGAGGGCCGGCGATCCGGTCACGGTGAGGACGGTGGCGGTGAGAGCCGCCAGGACGGATGCGCGGCCCTTTGTGTGGGCGGCGGCGCGGCTGGGCATACCTGCTCCTGCTCGGTGGGGGGAAGAGAGGAACGGCCCCCGGGCCCGAGTGGGGTGGGTCCGGGGGCCACGAAGCCCGCACAGCGTATCCATCCGTCCAGGGCATGACAATCATGTGCCTGGGTGTCGAACTCCCTTTCACTCCAATGGAGTTGAGGTGGGAGGAGGAGGGTGGGGCCCGCCCGGGGCGGGCGGGCCGTCCTTGGCCCCGGCTACCAGCGGTCGCGGTGGATGACGTCCGCCACCGGGCGGCGGTGCACCGGGCCGAAGTTGCCGAGCGGCCACCCGACCGGGATGGCGGCGTAGGTGTGCATGTCCTCGGGGATGCCGAGCGCTTCCTTCCACTCCTGCTCCAGCATCAGATGCCAGACGGTGATGTTCGCCGCGAGCCCCAGGGCCCGTGCGGCGAGCAGCATGTTCTGGACGCCCGGGTAGACGCAGGAGCCCTCGGCGAGCGCCTGGAAACGGGACTGGGTGTTCACCATGTGCTCGGTCGCGGCCGGGCCGAGCGCCTGCGCGGAGGCCAGCAGCCCCTCCTCGTCCAGGCGCGGCTCCGGGAACCGGTAGCAGGGCACGATCAGTGCAGGAGTGTCGGCGAAGTGGTCGCGCTGGTACTCGATCGCGGCGACCATCCGGCCGTACGCCGCGTCGTCCATGCCCTTGGGCGCGTGCTTCCCGTCGTCGCCAGGTAGGCGTCCACGCACCGCTTCCACAGCGGCGCCAGACGCGCCATCACCTCGCGGTCGGTGACCACGACGTACTCGTAGCACTGCATGTTGCCGCCGCTGGGACCCCAGACGGCGGCCTGTACGAGCTGCTCCAGCGTCTCGTCCGGCACCGGTTCTGGCTTCAGGCGGCGCATCGCGCGCATGGTGGACATCGTCGGGAAGAGCGCGGGCCCGTCGGGGTGAGTCATGTCGATCGTCATGATCGCGGAGTGTACGGTCCGGTCATCGGCGGCGGGCGCCACGGTCGGGGGAAGCAGCTTCCTCACGATCGGGGAGTCCGACCACTGGGTCGTCCTGGAGCGCCCCGACGACGTCGCGGACCTCGCGGCCCGGTTCTTCACCGACCGCCCGCCGGAGCCGGCGCCCGTACTGCCGGCACTCCCGGCGCAGTCCCGGACGTCGCCGTCACCGGCCGGACCGGACCTCGCCGGCAGCCCTCAGGAAGGAACGGCCATGGACAAGCCCGAGTTCGTCTACGCCCTCTACATCCAGACCACCGCGCAGAAGCTCTACCACGCGCTGACCGACCCCGAGCTCATCAAGATCTACATGGGCGGTTGCGGCCCCGACTCGACCTGGGAGCCCGGTGCACCGGTCCGCTGGAAGATGGACCCGGACGGCGAGTTCGAGGAGGTCGGCCAGCGGGTCCTGGAGGCGGAACCCGGCAGACGGCTCTCGTACACCTGGCACACCCTCCAGCCCATGCACCGCCAGATGTTCGACTTCGCCTCGGACGAGGAATGGGACAGGGCCGTCCAGGAGCGGTCGAGGGTCGCCTTCGACATCGAGCCGGCCGGGGAACCCGAGCTGGGGATCAAGCTGACGCTCACCCATGACGGGTTCGACAGCCCCGGCAGCAGGATGCTGGAGGGCGTCAGCAGCGGCTGGGTGGCGATCCTCTCGACGCTCAAGACCCTCCTGGAGGGCGGGAAGTTCCTCGACGAGCCGGCCTGAGGCGGGTGGTGCGGTGCGCGGTCCGCCCCGGGGATCCCGGCACACCCTCAGGCGCCGGGCACCCGGTCCAGGAAGCCGCTGACCGAGGAGAGGTGTCCGTCCTCGGCGAGGGTGGCCACGTCCGAAACGGCGACGGGCGCCGAACCGTCGGCGGTGGAGACCGGTTCCCGGCTGAAGCGCACGATGTCGTGGTGTCCGATGCGGGGAAAGGCGTCGATTGCCGCTGGAGTCATGGGACCGGCCGGGGATACGCAGAGGCTCCGCACGGCCGGGGCGAGGGGCCGCCGTCTCAGGCCTGGCCGTCCGACACCACATGCATGGCGGCCTCCTCGGCCGATGCCCCGGCCCCGTCGATCCCGACGTCCTCGCCCGCCATGGTGTCCGGCTCGTCGATGTCCAGCTGCCGGGTGAGCCGGCCGGCGCGTACCGTACCGACCTCCGCGTCCCAGAGCTCGCCGTCACCGCCGGGCAGATCACCCACGCCGTCGCCGTCTCCGTCGGCGTCGGGGGAGTCGGGGAGTTCGCGGGCCAGGCGGCCGTCCAGCGTCTCGCCGTCGTGCTGCTCGGCGGCCGTGGTGCCCCGGTCCTCCACGGCCCACGGCCGCTCCGGCGGGGAGTAGCCCTCGTCGAGTGCGTCGGTCAGCCCCCGGTTGTCCAGGGTGTCCTCGATATCGAGCTGCTCGGTGAGGTCCGAGGCCTCCGGCTGCTGGGGCTGGTAGACATCGTCTCCCATGTCGGCATCCATCATGGTCCGTCCCTTCCCGGTTTCGGGGATCCCGGGCGTGCATGCCATGCACACGACTCGGGAGAAAAGGGGGGCTATTCATGCGGTATGCACCCGAGTGCCGTCCAACCGCCCGTATGGGTTCAGGATAAGTGGCCCGAGCATGAGTCCGCAGCCGTGGACGGCTGCTCGGGCGCCGAGGGCCGGTCGGAGGGACCATGGAAGGTGCGGGTGGAACATGCCCTGCCCCATCCGCATCGGAGAACGGTCATGGATTACCCGGAGAGCTACCAGTTGGTATTTCAGGCAGCCGCCGTGGAGGACGACACGGTGACCGTCCGGCGCACCGAGCAGTCGGGAGCCGGCGGCTTCCCGATCTACGAGGACGAGACCGGAATCGTGCGTGCGGAGATCAGCGACCGGGGTGAGGTGCGCATGCTGGCCAGCGGCGGACACCAGGTGTTCGGTACCCCGCTGGTGGTACGGGAGCCGAGCGGCTGAACGGCTGGATACGCCTTGGGCTGTCCCGGGGGTCTCAGCCCTCGGTCCAGCCGTGGTTCTTGGCGAACTGCAGCAGTCCGCGCCGGATCTGGAGGATCTGAGCGCCCGTCAGTGAAGGCGCGGACTCCAGCAGCACGTCGGTCACGTCCCTGGTGTACTCGGCCGCGCTGAGCACATCGCACAGGGTGTCGTCCTCGGGCGCACCGGAAGCAGCGAGGCCCGAGGTCCTCGGCGGGGTGAGCGGCTTGCCGTCGGATCCCTCGGCGAGCCGGACCGACGACGCCTTCAGCCCGCGGTCACCGTCCTCGATCTCGAACTCGACCGCCGTACCCGTGTGGACGTAGGACTCCGGGATCAGCATGTCGTTCACATGGAGGAAGACGTCCTCGCCCCCGTGATCGGGCGCGATGAAGCCGTATCCCCGAGCTCCGTCGAACCGCACGACGCGACCAGAAACCACACCGACCCCCAGGAAAAGAACCGGGCCCCTTGCCCGTACGCCACACATGGCCCGATCGGAGAATAGCGCCGAGGGGTCGGGCGGCGCGACCCGGTGGGAAGCAATCACCTCTTCCCGGGCCGGGCCCGGACCGGTTCCCCGACCCGGCGGCCGGGCCGGGTGTACGGGCGTACGGACCGGAGCACGCATCCCGATGCGGACCGAAGCTGTCCGCGGCGACGCGTAGCGTGCGTCCATGGCAACCACGAGGAACCCCGCCGCACCCGCCGTGCTCTCCCCCCGCGCCCTGAACCGCGCCACGCTGGAGCGCCAGCTGCTGCTGCGCCGGAGCGCGATGTCCGCGAAGGACGCCGTGGCGCACCTGGTCGGCCTTCAGGCACAGAACACCAAACCGCCCTATTACCAGCTCTGCGCCCGCCTCGACGGCTTCGACCCGGCCGAGCTCGCCGCACTGATGGAGTCCCGCGAGGCGGTCCGTATCGTCACGATGCGGTCCACCATCCATATGCACACCGCCGCCGACGCACTCACCCTGCGCCCGCTCGTCCAGGCGGCGCGCGACCGGGAGCTCAAGATCTTCCGCAAGGGGCTCGCCGGGGTGGACCTCGACCGGCTCAGGGCGGTGAGCAGGGAATTCGTCGAGGAAAGGCCCCGCACGCCCGGGGAGATCCGTGCGGAGCTGCTCGGCCGGTGGCCGGACGCCGACCCGCAGGCCCTGGGGGTGGGCGCCCGCTGCCTGCTGCCGCTGGTCCAGGTGACTCCGCGCGGGGTGTGGGGGAGGAGCGGCCGGGTCGCGCTGACCACCGTCGAGCACTGGCTGGGCGCCCCGTCCGAGCCGGTTCCCGCGCCCGATGCCACGGTGCTGCGCTATCTCGGCGCCTTCGGGCCGGCCTCGGTGAAGGACATGCAGATGTGGGCCGGGCTGACCCGGCTGCGGGAGGTGTTCGAGCGGCTGCGGCCGAAGCTCGTCACCTTCCGGGACGAGAACGGGGCCGAACTCTTCGACCTGCCGGACGCCCCGCGCCCGGACGAGGACACGCCGGCCCCGCCGCGCTTCCTGCCCGAGTTCGACGATGTGCTGCTCGGCCACGCCGACCGCACCCGCGTGATCCCGCCGCGGTTCCACGGGCGCAACGGGAACGGCAATCAGGCGTACGGCACGGTGCTCGTCGACGGCTTCCTCGCGGCGGTCTGGCGGCTGGGCGACGGCGCCTCGAACCCGGGTTCCGCGGCGGCGTCGCTCACCGTGCAGCCGCTGGGCAGGCTCGGCCGGGCGGAGCGCGACGCGGTCACGGAGGAGGCCGTACGGATGCTCTCGGTCATGAGGACGGAAGCAGGCGGCACCGACGGCCACGACATCCGGTTCGCGGACTTCGTCGACTTCGGGGAGTGAGCCCCCGCGGCGCCGGCTACGGCAGCAACCCCGCGCGCCGGGCCGCCACCACCGCCTCCAGACGGGTGTGCGCCCCCAGCTTGCGCATCGCCGAACGCAGATAGCCCTTCACCGTCTCCGGCCGCACGCCGAGCCGCTCCGCCGCCACCGCGTTCGTCGCCCCCGCCGCCACGCAGGCCAGCACATCCAGCTCGCGCGGCGCCAGCTGCGTCTCGCAGGGCTTCGGGGAACGGGGCCCGGCCGCCGAGGCGAGCCGTCCGCACACCGCGAGCAGCTCGTCCCGCAACGCCGGGTCGACGACCTTCGGCGCCAGGGCCCGCAGCTCGCGGTGGGCCTCGCGGACGTCCTCCCACGCCTCCGGGGCCGCCCTGGGATCCGTGACCTGCTCCCGGGTCACCGCCAGCAGCTGCTGCACCTCGTCCCGCACGACGAGCGCCTGCTCCACATCGCGGGCGGCGGCGACCGCCGCGTCGAACGTGCGGTCCCCGAGCGTGATCGGCTCACGCAGCGCCCCGTACAGCACGCCGCGCACCTTGCGCCGCACCACGACCGGGACCGCGACCACCGAGCGCAGGCCCTCCGCCGCGACCGCCAGGTCGTACTCGTGGCTGATGTGGCGCGAGGAGTGGTAGTCGGTCACCGCGCACGGCCGGGACAGCGCGATCGCCTTGCCGCCGAGCCCGCTGCCCGCCGAGATGACGAGCCCGCGCAGCACGCTGGTCTGCGCCCCGTTCAGCTCGGCGATCCGGGCATGACGGGCATCGGCGAGCAGCCCGCCGAAGGCCACCGGCAGGCCGCTGCTCCGGCGCAGCCGCAGCAGCGCTGTCTGCATCTCGACCGCATCGACGGATTCCGGCACGCTGACGCCTTTCCTGCCCGGCTCCAGGGGGTTCGGCCACCCCTTGCTGCACCCCCGTTCGGGGGTGGTGAGACCTGGGTCACTGTTTACATGATGTTAAGTGACCGGTCCGGTCCGCAATGAGGAGGGCACATGTCGGCAACCAGCGCGACGGAAACGTTCCGGGCCGCCCGGGACTTTCTGCTGAAGCACCGCGAGGACTATCACGCGGCCTACGAGGGCTTCAGCTGGCCCAGGACCGACCACTTCAACTGGGCGCTCGACTGGTTCGACGCCATCGCCGAGAACAACGACCGCACCGCACTGCACATCGTGGAGGAGGACGGCGGCCGTACCGAGGTGTCCTTCGCCCGGATGTCCGCCCGGTCCAACCAGGCCGCGAACTGGCTGCGCGAGCGGGGCGTGCGCCCCGGCGACCGGATTCTCGTGATGCTCGGCAACCAGGTCGAGCTGTGGGAGACCGCCCTCGCCGCGATGAAGCTGCGCGCCGTGGTCATCCCTGCCACCCCGCTGCTCGGCCCGGTCGACCTGCGCGACCGGGTGGAGCGCGGCCGGGTCCGCCACGTCCTGGTGCGGGACACCGACACCGCGAAGTTCGACGGGGTGCCTGGCGACTACTCCCGGTTCGCCGTCGGCGCGGACGTGCCCGGCTGGCTGTCGTACGCCGGGGCCGACGAGCAGCCGCAGACCTTCGAGGCGGACCGGGAGACCGACGCCGACGAGCCGCTGATGCTCTACTTCACCTCCGGCACGACCGCCAGCCCCAAGCTCGTCGAGCACACCCATGTCTCTTACCCCGTGGGCCACTTGGCGACGATGTACTGGATCGGCCTCAAGCCCGGGGACGTCCACCTCAACATCTCCTCGCCCGGCTGGGCCAAGCACGCCTGGTCGAATCTCTTCGCGCCCTGGAGCGCCGAGGCGACCGTCTTCATCTTCAACTACACCCGCTTCGACGCGGGCCGGCTGATGGCCGAGATGGACCGCTCGGGCGTCACCAGCTTCTGCGCCCCGCCCACCGTCTGGCGGATGCTGATCCAGGCCGACCTCTCCCAGCTGAAGACCCCGCCGCGCGAGGTCGTCGCGGCCGGTGAGCCGCTGAACCCCGAGGTCATCGAGACGGTGCGGCGCACCTGGGGCGTCACCATCCGGGACGGCTTCGGCCAGACCGAGACCGCCGTCCAGGTCGCCAACACCCCGGGCCAGCTGCTGAAGGCCGGCTCGATGGGGCGGCCCAGCCCCGGCTTCAAGGTCGAGCTCCTCGACCCGGTCACCGGTGAGCCCGGTGCGGTCGAGGGCGAGATCTCCCTCGACCTGTCCGGCCGCCCGATGGGCCTGATGACCGGCTACCACGGCGACCCGGAGCGCACGGCCGAGGCCATGGCCGGCGGCTACTACCGCACCGGCGACATCGGCTCGCGCGACGCGGACGGCTACATCACCTACGTCGGCCGCGCCGACGACGTGTTCAAGGCCTCCGACTACAAGATCTCCCCGTTCGAGCTGGAGAGCGCCCTGCTGGAGCACGAGGCGGTCGCCGAGGCCGCCGTCGTCCCCGCCCCCGACCCGGTCCGGCTCGCCGTCCCCAAGGCGTACATCGTGCTCGCGGAGGGCTGGGAGCCCGGCCCGGACACGGCGAAGGTGCTGTTCGAGCACTCCCGCTCGGTCCTCGCCCCCTACAAGCGGGTCCGCAAGCTGGAGTTCGCCGAGCTGCCCAAGACCGTCTCCGGCAAGATCCGCCGCATCGAACTGCGCGAGCGCACGGCCCGGGGCACCGGCACCGAGTACGACGAGGGTGATCTGCGATGACCGGGCTCTCCTACGCGCACGGCACCGGCACCACGGCGCTGCTCGGCGACACCATCGGACGCAACCTGGACCGCGCGATCGAGGCGTTCGGCGACCGCGAGGCGCTCGTGGACTTCGCGTCGGGCCGGCGCTGGACCTACGCGGAGTTCGGCGCGGCGGTCGACGAACTGGCCCGCGCCCTGATGGCGTCGGGGGTGGCCAAGGGGGACCGGGTCGGCATCTGGGCGGTCAACTGCCCGGAGTGGGTGCTCGTGCAGTACGCCACCGCCCGCATCGGCGCCGTCATGGTCAACATCAACCCGGCGTACCGGGCACACGAGCTGGAGTACGTGCTGAAGCAAGCCGGGATCTCGCTCCTGGTCTCCTCGCTCTCGCACCGCACCAGCGACTACCGCGCCCTGGTCGGCCAGGTCCGCGCAGGCTGCCCCGCGCTGCGCGCCGTGCACTACATCGGCGACCCGTCCTGGGACGAACTGCTGGCCGTGTCCGGATCCGTGACGGCGGAAGAACTCGCCGCGCGGGAAGCCGAGTTGTCCTGCGACGACCCGATCAACATCCAGTACACCTCCGGCACCACCGGTTTCCCCAAGGGCGCCACCCTCTCCCACCACAACATCCTCAACAACGGGTACTTCGTGGGGGAACTGGTCGCCTACACGGAACAGGACCGGGTCTGCCTGCCGGTCCCCTTCTACCACTGCTTCGGCATGGTCATGGGGAACCTGGGCATCACCTCGCACGGCGCCTGCATCGTGATCCCGGCCCCCGCCTTCGAGGCCGCCGCCGTCCTCGCCGCCGTGCAGCAGGAGCGCTGCACCTCGCTCTACGGCGTCCCCACCATGTTCATCGCGGAGCTGAACCTCCCCGACTTCGCCTCGTACGACCTCACCTCGCTGCGCACCGGCATCATGGCCGGATCACCCTGCCCGGTCGAGGTGATGAAGCGGGTCGTCGCCGAGATGCACATGGACGAGGTGTCCATCTGCTACGGCATGACGGAGACCTCGCCGGTCTCCACCCAGACCCGCCGCGACGACGACCTGGAGCGCCGCACCGGCACCGTCGGCCGCGTGATGCCGCACATCGAGGTCAAGGTCGTCGACCCGGTGACCGGGGTGACACTGGAGCGCGGTGTGCCGGGCGAACTGTGCACCCGCGGCTACAGCGTGATGCTCGGCTACTGGGAACAGCCCGAGCGGACCGCCGAGGTCATCGACGCCGGCCGCTGGATGCACACCGGCGACCTCGCGGTGATGCGGGAGGACGGCTATGTACAGATAGTCGGCCGGATCAAGGACATGATCATCCGCGGTGGCGAGAACGTCTATCCGCGGGAGATCGAGGAATTCCTCTACGGTCACCCGAAGATCGCCGATGTGCAGGTGGTGGGCGTACCGGACGACACCTACGGCGAGGAGATCCTGGCCTGTGTCATCCCGAGGAACCCGGCGGACCCGCCGACCCTGGAAGAGGTGACGGCTTTCTGCCGCGAGCAGTTGGCGCACTACAAGATCCCCCGGCAGCTGCGGATCCTGGAGGCCTTCCCGATGACGGTCAGTGGGAAGGTCCGGAAGATCGAACTGCGGGAGGGCTACGGGCAGTAGGACCGGAGCGCCCGGGGCGTCATCAGGCGGCCTCGATGATGTCGCCGGTGACGCCCCGGGTCGCGGCCGCCCATTCGATCAGCAGTACCTCGTAGGCGGCGGACTCGACGGAGGACCAGTCCTGGCCGGCGCGTGCGTCCACGAATGCCCGTATCGCCTCGTTCGCCTGGGCGGCGGACGGAGGTGCCGGCCGGGACGCGCGCGGCCGGTCGTCGGATGGGGTTTGCCGTGGAGTTAAAGCCATGAGCACAACCTTAAGGCCCACCACTGACAGCGGCCGAACATTTGTGGCCCCTCTGGCCCGAACGTGACCGATTGCACTCACTGTTGCCGGTCGGCTCCGGTGAGCTGCCGGGGGTGCCCGTTGTGCGGGATTTCGCGTCGCATGCAGACCCTCGGCCAGTGGTCGAGGCCGTGTTCGGCCTCCTGGGCCCTGATCTTCCGCAGCCCGTCGGTGAGTTCGGCACCGGCGAGAGTGCGGAAGCCGAGGCGGGCGTAGTACGGCGCGTTCCAGGGGACGTGGGAGAAGGTCGTGAGCGTGAGCGCGACCAGACCCTGCTCGCCCGCCCAGCCGGCGAGGTGGTCGATGAGTGTGCTGCCCACGCCGCGCCGTGCGGCGGACGGATGCACGGAGACCTGCTCGATGTGGGCCGCCCCGTCGACCCGGTCCGCGATCAGATAGCCGACCGGGCGGTCCCCGGGGTCGGCGGCGACCCAGGCGCGGCCGGCCCGGCGGTACTCCTCCAGCAGGTCGAGCGGCGGCGGGTCGTCGTCCGCGATCGCGGACATGCCGAGGGTGCGGAACGGTTCGCCGGCGGCACGCTCGATGTCCTGGAGCAGGGGAAGATCGGTGCGGCGGGCGGTACGGATGCGCATACGGCAAGTATGTCGTCCCGGGTCGCGGCTCAGGCCCCGGTGCTGAGCAGTTCGTCGGCCGGGCTGTTGACCGGGCGCGGCGTTCCCGCCCGGTCCAGCACGAACAGCGGCATGCCCAGGCCGTCCGCGCGTGCCGCGGCGTCCGGCGCGTACCCCGGGAGCGAGAAGAAGACGCTGATGGCCGATGCGCTGAGCGCGTGCAGCCAGAGGCACTCGACGTCGCGCAGGGTGGTGGGGCGGGTGACCGTGTCGACCTGGACCACCAGCCCGGCGGCCCGCAGATCGATCCGGGCCGACGAGGGCCCCGACGGCCGCACCACGTCGCGGTAGCCCAGCCAGCTCAGATACCGGGCCGCGGTCTCGAGCGCGTCGTCCGCGCCGCGGATGGCGGCGGCCCGGAAGACGGGCCGGGGCGCCGGTGCCGTCCGTGGCAACGGGATGTGCGACGGGCCGGTGGGCCGGGGGCCGTCCTCGGAAGCGGGATCGCCGTCGGGCGGCGCCACCGGCCGGACGGGAACGCGCAGCACCGTCCCGCACGGGCAGCACAGCTCCGGCTGCGGCCACTGGTCCAGCCGCCCGCAGGCGGGGCAGCGCGCCGCCACCCAGTCGTCGTTCCAGGTGCGGTGGGTGATCGGGGCGACCGGGGCGCCGCGCAGCACGGGCGGGGTGGTCGGCGCCCCGCACGGGCAGGGGTAGACGGGCGGGCTGTACGTGTGGTCGCGGCCGCAGGCCGGGCAGCGTACCGGCACCGACTCCACCATGACCGCCCTCCGGCTCTGCTCCGAACCCCATCGTCCACCAAGCGCGAGGCCCCGGGGAGGAACTTGGCGTACTTCGTGGACCGGTGCGCGCGCTCCGGAGCCTGTGCGGCACCTCCGTGCGCCGTCTCTTGACGGCCGCCGGGGCCCGCTTTAGATTCACTTCCGCATAACGGAATCAATTTTCCGTACTTCGGAATTTGTGCTCTCAGGTGGCGCGACAGAGCCCGAATCCACCAGGTCCGATCAGGAGCGCTCAATGCCTCGAATGACCGCTGCCGGAGCGGCAGTTGAGATCCTCAAGCGCGAGGACGTGAACAACGCGTTCGGTGTGCCGGGCGCGGCGATCAACCCCTTCTACGCGGCCCTCAAGGCCTCCGGCGGACCGTGCCCGTACTCCGCGCCCTGACACGGAAAACACAACACAACGCAGCGCACACAGCACAGCGCACACAGCGCACACAACGCAACAGGGGCCGCGGCGGCGGCGATCGGGCCGTCAGGACCCGTCCCCTTCAGGTCAGGGGACGAGGAGGCACACCGGCCCTCACCACCGCACTGGCGTCGCACGACCGCCGCGGCTCGTCCTGCCCGCGCCACGCGACACCCCTCATCCGAGCCGGCCCACCCGCTGCGGCGGATGGTCGTCGTGCGGCCACACTTTGGTCAGGTCGAAGGGGTTGAAGCGGTAGCCCGCAGCCTCGGCGGCCGGCATGACCTGCACGTTGACGGGTGTTCCGGACGGCGTCGACGCCTGGGCGCGACAGGACAGGTGTCGGCGCCGGCGCCGTCCGGAAGTCTCTGGGGGCGCCGGGCCGTTCAGGCCCGGACGGGCTGGCCCGACAGGCGCTCGACCGAGCGCAGCAGGGCCGAGTGGTCCAGTCCGCCGTCGCCCTGCGCGCGCAGCGAGGCGATGAGCTGGGCGACCACGGCGCCGACGGGCAGTGCGGCACCGACGTTGCGGGCGGCGTCCGTGACGATGCCCATGTCCTTGTGGTGCAGGTCGATCCGGAAGCCCGGCGCGAAGTCCCGCTCGAGGAAGTTGTCCTTCTTGCGGGTCAGGACGGTCGAGCCGGCCAGTCCGCCGCTCAGGACGTCCAGCGCGGCGGAGAGGTCCACGCCGGACTTCTCCAGGAAGACGACGGCCTCGGCGCACGCCTGGATGTTGACCGCGACGATCAGCTGGTTGGCGGCCTTCACCGTCTGGCCGGAGCCGTGCGGACCGCACAGCACGATGGTCTTGCCGAGGGCCTGGAGGATGGGCCGGGCCGCGTCGAAGTCGGCCGGCTCACCGCCGACCATGATCGACAGCGCCGTCTCGACGGCGCCGGCCTCGCCGCCGGAGACCGGGGCGTCGAGCACACGGATGCCCGCTGGTCCGGGTGAGCCATGAGAGTTCGGCGCTACTTCCGTATTGCGGAAGTCAATTTCTATCTGTCGGAATATTGCCCCGGAGGTGTGGCAGCCGTCAAGGGGGGACGGCCCCGGCGCACGTCCGTTAGGGTCGGGCCCGAGCCGCGGGCCTCACGGTCGCGTGGCGAACGTATGAGGGAGGCACAGTGCGCTTGAGAGTGGAGTTCACCACCGAGCCCTTCGATCTCGACGAGGCGCCCGCCCACGCGGTCGTGGCCCGCGAGGTCATCCAGTCCGCCGATCTGGACGCCGTGGACGTCGGCCCCTTCGGCAACACGGCGGAGGGCGGCGCGGACGAGGTGCTCACTGCCGTGGATTCGTTGCTGCGCCAGGCCCTGGCGTCGGGTGCCACCCGGGTGTCCCTCCAGATCAATGTGATCGGGGAGGGCTCGAAGTGACCGGACCGGCGGACCACCCGCTCGTCGCCGCGGTCAAGCCGCTCGTGGACGCCATGGGTGCCGAGCTGCTCGGGCCCGAGCGGGCCGAGCCCGACGACGTCGTGCTGGCCTGGGAGGGCGAGGACGTCATAGCCGTGCGGCTGCCCCAGCTCTCGGAGTCGCTCGATCACATCCTGGCCGCCATGGAACGCCGGCACGGGGTGCCGCTCGCAGAGCTCGACCGCAGGACCAAGCAGTCGGTGGTGCGGACCCTGGAGGCACGTGGTGCCTTCTCGATGCGGCACGGTGTGGAGACGGTGGCGGGCGCGCTGGGGGTCAGCCGCTTCACCGTCTACAACTACTTGAACAGGGAAAATGCCGCCAAAGGCGAGTAGTTGAGGCCATGGTCGAGCGAACGCGGTGGAAGGCTGCGCGGGCCGCCGTTCGGAGAACCGGACGGCGGCTTTTTGCGTTCGGGTAATTTCAACAAAGTGTTGACGTTGTGTTGTGGAGGGCGTTAGCTATCCGCAGCCCGACCGACGCGAAGCGAAGAACGCACAGCGGAAAACAGCCACGGAGGCTCCCGTGACTTCGAGCTCCACGCCGGGCCTCGCCCGGTTCAACACCCTGGCGGACGACGAGGCCACCACCGCGTTGCACGAGGTGTGTGCCAGTGCGGCATGGGGAAGAGCGATCCTCTCCCGACGCCCGTACGCCACCACGGAAGCCCTCCTTCTCGCCAGTGACGCCGCCACGGCCGCACTGCCCCCGAAGGAACTGGCCGACGCGATGGCCGGTCACCCGCCGATCGGCCGCCCGAAGCCCGGAGACCCGGCCTCCTCCCGCGAGCAGCGCGGGATGGCGGGTGCCACCGAGGAACTCAAGGCCGAGATGCTCGAACTGAACCTGGCCTACCAGAAGCGGTTCGGGCATGTCTTCCTGATCTGCGCCACCGGAGCCACCGGTGAGCAGATGCGCGACGCGGTGAAGTCCCGGATCGGGAATTCGCCCGAGCAGGAGCGCGGGATCGTGCGCACCGAACTGGGCAAGATCAACCGCATCCGGCTGACCCGTCTCGCAACCGAAGGAGAGTGACGGTCTTGAGTACCGACACCACCGCATCGGTGTCCACGCACATCCTGGACACCAGCGTCGGCCGCCCCGCCGCGGCCGTCGCCATCACGCTCGCCGCCCGCGGTGGCGCCGGCGCGCCCTGGGAGACGCTCGGCGGCTCCGCCACCGACGCGGATGGGCGATGCAAGGACCTGCCGGCTCTGCCGGAGGGCACCACCCAGGTACGTCTCGACTTCGAGACCGAGGCGTACTTCGCAGCCAAGAAGCAAGCCGAGGCGCAGCAGGACGCCCCCCGCGTAAGGGACAGCGGCGCGTTCTTCCCGGAAGTGACCGTCACCTTCGCCGTCGTACCGGGTGAGCATTACCACGTACCGCTGCTGCTCAACCCGTTCGGCTACTCCGTATACCGAGGGAGCTAGCAGACATGCCCACGATTCTCGGCCAGAACCAGTACGGCAAAGCAGAGAACCGCGTCGTGAAGATCACGAGGCACGGCGACACCCACCACATCAAAGACCTGAACGTCTCCGTCGCCCTCTCCGGCGATCTGGACGACGTCCACTACAACGGCTCGAACGCCAACTGCCTTCCGACGGACACCACGAAGAACACCTGCTTCGCGTTCGCCAAGGAATACGGCATCGAGTCGGCCGAGCAGTACGGCATCCACCTCGCCCGGCACTTCGTGGACAGCCGGCCCTCGATCCACCGCGCGCGCATCCGCATCGAGGAGTACGCCTGGGAGCGCATCGCCGGCTCCGACGGCAACTCCAGGTTCATCGGCGCCGACGAGGTCAAGCACTCCTTCGTGCGCAAGGGTCAGGAGACCCGCCTCGCGCAGATCACGTACGACGGCGAGAAGTTCGAAGTCCTGTCCGGACTCAAGGACCTGACCGTGATGAACTCCACGAACTCCGAGTTCTGGGGTTACATCAAGGACAAGTACACGACGCTCCGGGAGGACTACGACCGGATCCTCGCCACATCCCTGTCGACGTGGTGGCGGCACAACTGGACCTGCGACGAGCAGCGCATGCCGCAGTGGGAGAAGTCGTACGAGCAGGCCAAGAAGCACATCCTGCACGCGTTCGTGGAGACGTACTCGCTCTCGCTCCAGCAGACGCTGTACCAGATGGGTTCGCGGGTCATCAACAACCGCAGCGAGATCGACGAGATCCGCTTCTCCGCACCCAACAAGCACCACTTCCGGCTGGACCTCTCCGCCTTCGGCCTGGAGAACGAAGCCAAGGACGGCGCCGTGTACTACGCCGCCGACCGCCCCTACGGCCTGATCGAGGCCACCATCCTGCGCGACGGCTGCGAGCCGCACATCCCGGTCGACATGACCAACCTCTGACGCGGGCGCGCATCCCCGCCGCCCGCAGTCGGCGGGGATGCGCCACACCGGAGGGAACAGCCAGCCATGGCAACGCCTGCACAAGGGCCGGCGGAAAGCCCGTGTTCCACCGCACCGGAAGGAGCTGAGGTCCATCCGGCCGACCAGAAGCTCCACCCCTCGCGGCTCGCCCCCGCCGCGCTCCGGCACATCGCCGCCAGGTACGCGGGAGTGGTCACACCCCCGCTCGTCATCGGCCAGGCCGTCCGCCTCGACACCGCGGGCCGGACCCGGCTCATCGCCGGTGCGGCCGCCCTCCGGCAGACCCTCGGGGTCAAGGGCTTCGTCGGCAACCGGCTTCCCTTCGTCAACGCCGCCTCCCCGGCCGGAATCGCGCCGATGCGCGCCATCGCCGTCCCGCTCGGCGCGGGCATCATCCCGCTCGCCGCGCCCACCTCCTACGCCGACTTCCCGGCCTGGGCGCAGACCGTGCTCGGTTCCGGCATCAGCACGGGCGCCCTGGTCGCCGTGTCGCTGAACCTCTTCTTCCACCATCTCGGCACCCGTGGCGGTACGTCCGCCGCGGCACTCAAATTCTCCTAGGGTCCTGCCGTGCCCGCATCGTCACTCACTACGGAAGGAAGCGCCATGGCGCCTTCGGCAGACCCCGTGTCCCGCATCGTCATCGAGAACGCGGCCATCGCCACGGTCGACGCCCACGACACCGAGTACGCCTCGGGCCATCTCGTCGTCGCGGGCAACACGATCGAATCCATCGGCGCCGGCCGGGCCCCCGAGGACCTTGAGAACGTCGTACGCCGCATCGACGGCACCGGGCACCTGGTCACCCCGGGCCTGGTCAACACGCACCACCACTTCTACCAGTGGATCACCCGGGGCCTGGCCACCGACCACAACCTGTTCGACTGGCTGGTCGCCCTCTACCCGACGTGGGCCCGCATCGACGAGCCGATGGTCCGCGCCGCCGCCCGGGGCTCGCTCGCCATGATGGCCCGCGGCGGCGTCACCACCGCCATGGACCACCACTACGTCTACCCGCGGGGATCGGGCGATCTGTCCGGCGCCATCATCGGGGCCGCCCGCGACACGGGCGTACGGTTCACCCTCGCCCGAGGTTCCATGGACCGCAGCGTCAAGGACGGCGGACTGCCGCCGGACTTCGCCGTGGAGAGCCTCGACGGCGCGCTCGCCGGCACCGAGGCGGCCATCGACGCACACCACGACGCGTCGTTCGACTCGATGACCCAGGTCGCGGTCGCGCCCTGCTCCCCGTTCTCCATCTCCACCGAACTGCTGCGGCAGGGTGCCGAGCTGGCCCGTCGCAGGGGAGTGCGCATGCACACCCACGGCTCGGAGACGGTGGAGGAGGAGAAGTTCTGCCACGAGCTGTTCGGGATGGGGCCGACCGACTACTTCGAGTCCACCGGCTGGCTCGGCGACGACGTGTGGATGGCGCACTGCGTCCACATGAACGACGCCGACATCGCCGCCTTCGCGCGCACCGGAACCGGCGTCGCGCACTGCCCCTCGTCCAACGCCCGGCTCGCCGCGGGCATCGCCCGGGTACCCGACATGCTCGCGGCCGGCGTCCCCGTCGGCCTCGGAGTCGACGGCACCGCCTCCAACGAGTCCGGCGAACTCCACACCGAGCTGCGCAACGCACTCCTCATCAACCGCCTCGGCGCCCACCGCGAGAAGGCCCTGAACGCGCGTCAGGCCCTGCGTCTGGGCACGTACGGCGGTGCCCAGGTGCTCGGCCGCGCCGACCAGATCGGCTCCCTGGAACGCGGCAAGCTCGCCGACCTGGTGCTCTGGAAGCTGGACACCCTCGCCCACGCCTCCATCGCCGACCCGGTGACCGCCCTCGTCCTCGGCGCGGCGGCCCCCGTGACCCTTTCCCTCGTGAACGGCAAGCCGGTCGTCGAGGACAACCACCTGATCACCGCGGACGAGGACGCCATCGCCCGCGTCACCCGCGACGAGGCCCGCCGCCTCGCTCAGATCGCCGCGGGAGCCTGACGCCCGCCTGCAACCCGAACCGGCCGGCCGAGGGGGACGGCCCCCGGCCGGCCGCCGTGGACCCGAGCGGGGTCCACGGCAACAGGTGCGGGGGCGCGTGCCTGGACGCATGCGCCCCCGCACCGGTGACCGAAGCTGCCGCACCAGCTGCACGACCTGCCGCACCTGCACCAACGCACCACTCGCACCACCTCCCTGACACCCACGTCACCGCAGACGTGCAACCGACCGGAGGAACCGCCGTGGCAGCTACGCCCAGGTTTCGCAACGACGCAGACGCAGCATCCGACGCCGGCCCACACCGGGACACCGCCTCCGGACCGGACGCGACGGACCGGAAAGACGCCCCGGCCGACCGGAAGCACCCGGTCGATGAGACGCTCCCCCCACTGAAGATGTTCACCAGCGGCCTCCAGCACGTGGCCGCGATGTACGCGGGCGTGGTGGCCCCGCCGATGATCGTGGGACCCGCGGTGGGCCTCACCGCCAAGGAGACCGCCTTCCTGATGGGGGCGAGCCTGTTCACCGCGGGCATCGCCACCCTGCTCCAGACCCTCGGCTTCTGGCGCATCGGCGCCCGGCTGCCGTTCGTCAACGGCGTCTCGTTCGCGGGGGTCACCCCGATGGTGGCGATCGGCAAGGACCGCGGGCACGACGGCATCGCCGTCGTCTTCGGCGCGATCATCGTCGCCAGTCTGCTCGGCTTCCTGCTGGCCCCCTACTTCTGCAAACTGGTCCGCTTCTTCCCGCCCGTGGTCACCGGCACCGTGATCACCCTGATCGGCGTCTCGCTGCTGCCGGTCGCCTTCAACTGGTCCCAGGGCGGCAACGCCAAGGCCGCCGACTACGGCTCCACGACCAACATCACCATGGCCGCCGTCACCCTGGTGATCGTCCTCGCACTGCGCAAACTGCTGCGCGGCTTCCTCCAGCAGATCGCCATCCTGTTCGGTCTGATCACCGGCACCCTGATCGCGATCCCGGTCGGCATCACCGACTTCGGAGCCATCAAGGACGCCGACCCGATCGGCTTCCCGACGCCGTTCCACTTCGGGGCGCCGCAGTTCGAGATCGCCGCGATCGTCTCCATGAGCATCGTGATGCTGGTCTGCATGACGGAGTCCACCGCGGACATGCTGGCGCTCGGCCGGATCGTCGACCGGCCGGCGGACGAGCGGACCATCGAGGGCGGCCTGCGCGCCGACACCCTGGGCAGCGCCGTCAGCCCCCTCTTCAACGGCTTCATGTGCAGTGCTTTCGCCCAGAACATCGGCCTGGTCGCGATGACGAAGGTCCGCAGCCGCTTCGTGGTGGCCGTCGGCGGCGGCATCCTGATCGTGCTCGGACTGGTGCCCGTCGCCGCGTCCGTCATCGCGCTCGTCCCGCTGCCGGTCCTCGGCGGCGCGGGCATCGTACTCTTCGGTTCGGTCGCCGCGAGCGGCATCCAGACGCTGGCCACCGCCGCGCTGGAGAAGGGTGAGAACGCGCTGATCGTGGCCGCGTCCGTGGGCATCGGCCTGATCCCGATCGCCGCGCCGGAGTTCTACCACTCGTTCCCGAAGGACCTGCTCGTGGTGCTCGACTCCGGGATCTCGACCGGCTGCGTGGTGGCGATCGTGCTCAACCTGGCCTTCAACCACCTGGGGAAGGTGCCGGATCCACAGCCGTCGGAGCGGGAGCGGGGCCCGGCGCCCGCGGATCCGGTGGCCGCGCACTGACCGTGCCGCCGGCCGCACCCGGCCCGGTACGGCACTGCGGCGCGTACGGCGCCCCTCGTGGGTGCTGCCGTACGCGCCGCAGCGGTGCCGTCCGGTGCGTCAGCCTATGTGGTAGCTGTCGCCGTACACCTTCCAGTCGAGCGGCGGGTCCAGGTTGAGGTTGCCCTTCTTCAGGAAGACCCGCTGGGCGGTGTCCACCCGGCTGGTGTCCTCGTGGGCCTCCTCCTGCTTCATCGCCCAGACACGGGCGTCGAGGAAGGCGTTGAGGTACGTGACCTCGTTGCCGCCCTGGGAAGGCGGCTTCGCCTTGGACAGGGCCCGCTTGCGGATGGAGCTGAAGCCGGTGCTGTCGCCGCCGTCGCCGTGCATGACGATGGCGTCGTAGTACGCGAACTGGCCCAGCGTGCCGATGCCGTCGGCCTTGCCCTGCTTGACGGCCGGGTTGAAGTACACCCGGTCCCGCTCGTCGTCCTGCGCCTTCCTGAACGCGGAGTCGGAGGCGGCCTTCACCCAGTCCTTGGTGAAGTTCGGGTCGAGACCGCTGTGCGAGGGGGTGCCGTTGACCTTCCGCAGCGCGGGGAGGTACTTCGCGAGGACGTTGTCCGGCTTGCGCTCGGTGTACAGCTCGACGAGGTCGAGCATGTCGCCCGTTCCGGAACAGAAACCGATGATGCCCGCGGTGTAGCCGCGGTCGTCGTCGATGTCCTCGATGTACTTGTACTGGGACTTCCAGTTGAGGGAGGAGTTCTCGGCGCTGGAGACCAGTTGCATGGCGATCTCCTTCTTCGCCGGGTCGTCCAGCCCGGTCGCGGCGGCGGCCTTCGGGGCCGCCGGCTGCTGTGCCGCCTGGTGTGTGGGGGTACCGGCGTAGGCGGCGACGGGGATCGCCGTGAGGGCCAGTCCGACCGCGATGACCGTGATACGCACGGGGCGGGTACTGCGACGTGCGGCGCGCTTATGGGGAGCGTGCACCAGTCCTCCAAGGGAGTTCTTCGTTCCATCGGTCTGTTAGGAAGCTTTCCTATCAGAGTGGAAGAGGGCCGTACACCCCTCCGGCGCAGGGGAGTTGAGAAGTTCTCCCGAAACACGGCAGCCCCGCACCGCGCGGAACGCGCGGTGCGGGGCCGGTGCGGGACGGACGAGGGGTCGGGACGGGCCGCGCGGTACGGGGCCGGGGTGACGCGGTCTCAGCAGTCGAGGTAGGCCACGTGGATCCAGACGCCCGTGCGACCGCCCCACAGGTCGCCCATGACCCATTCGTCCTGCTGGCCGCGGGCGTTGAGCTTCTGGCCCCGGTTCACCGTCCCCAGGACCGGGTAGTTGGTGCCCGGTCCGCCGCGGAAGTTCACCCCGTTGTCGTTGACGGTGCAGACCACCGCGGGCGCCTTCGCGGCCTGTGCGGCGGCGGGGCTCTGCGCGGCCTGGGCGACGGGGCTCGCCGCCAGCCCGAGACCGGCGGTCAGCACCATCGCGGCCAGCATCATCTTCTTCATCATGCGCTTTTCCCTCCGTGATCCGGCCCACGTCGGCGTGGGCCGTCCACCAGCCCCAACGCGGTCGCCGACTGACTGGTCACGGGTCCGGACCGGTCTTCGGCAGCAGTGAAAGCGCAGGTCATATGGCATGCGCACCGGCGTACGCGGTAGCAGGGCGGGCGCTTCCCGCGCCTGCCGATCACGGGTTTGGACGGCCCGGAGACGGTGGGCGCCGCCGGATACGTGCCGGCGCCCACCCGCCTGTAGCGTCAGGGGCATGGAAGATCAGTCTGTAGTGGATGTCGGTGACGTACGGCTGGCGTACCGGACCTGGGGCGATCCCTTCGGCACGCCCGTGGTCCTGCTGCACGGCCTCGGCGGCTCCGCCGCGAGCTGGGAGGCAGTTGCCGCCCTGCTCGGCGAACAGTGGCGGGTGTACGCCCTCGACCTGCGCGGCCACGGCGAGAGCGACTGGCCGGACGAGTACTCCTGCGAGTTGATGCGGGACGACGTCCTCGGTTTCCTGGACGAGTGCGAGCTCGACCGGGTCGGCCTGGTCGGCCACTCCATGGGCGGTGTCGTCGCCCATCTGCTCGCCCAGGAGCACGCGGACCGGGTGGAGCGACTGGTGCTGGTGGAGACCCCGCCGCCGTTCCCCAGCGAGCCGAAGCCGGCCGCAGAGCCCGAGGGGCCGGTGGACTACGATCCGGCCGTCGTCGCTCCGATCCGGGCCGAGGTGGCCGACCCCGACCCCGCGTGGGCGGCCGGCCTCGGCGAGATCGTCGCGCCGACACTGATCATCTCGGGCGGCCCGGAATCCACCATGCCCCAGGGGCGGTTGCCGGACATGGCCTCGCTCATCCCGGACTGCCGGCTGGTCACCCTCGGGGGCGGACACCGGGTGCACGAGATCCACCCCGACCAGGTCGCCCACCAGGTCACGGATTTCTTCACCGGCTGAGGGCGGGCCGAAGCCCGTCCGGGGCCGGCGGCAAGGGTCGGTGTCAGTGCCGGGTGCCATGATCCGCTGCATGGATCTCACCCGGTTCTTCGCCGACGTCGACGCCCAGCCGTGGGCGGATCTGCACCATGCCTACGGGAGCGCGGCCGACATCCCCGGCCATCTGCGGGCGCTTGCCGGGGAGAGCGAGGAGGCCGCGTCCGAGGCGATCTCCGAGCTGTACGGCAGCATCCTGCACCAGGGTTCGGTCTACGGGGCCACGGCCCATGCCGTTCCGTACCTCGCGCGGCTCGCCGCGGCGGGACACCGCACGGAGGACCTGCTGGTGCTGCTCGGCGGGATAGCCGAGGGCGGGGCGGACGAGGGTGACAGCGACGAAGCGGCCTGCCGGACGGCCGTCGCCGGTCAGCTGCCGCTGATCCTCGCGAGGATCGACGCCGAGGACCCGGGGCTCCGGCGGGCCGCGGCCTGGGCCGCCGCGATGACCGGCGCGGCCGGACAGGTGCTGCCGGCGCTCCGCATGCGCGGGAAGACCGAGACGGATCCCCGGGTACGGGCCGAACTCCTCGGCGCGATGGCGCATCTGGACCCGCCGGGTACGGCCGCCGAGGCGACCGGGGCCATCGGAGCGCACGAGCCCGGCGAGGTGCGGATCGTGGCCCTGCTGGCCTGCGTGGACGGCGGACTGCCCTGGGGGGCCGCGCACCACGCGGCGATGCTGTCCCTGCTGCCCGCGAACGACCTCGTCCAGGACCGGCTGGACCTGGAGCGCAACGAGCCTTTGCAGTACGTCGTCGAGGAGCTGCTGCGCCGCGACACCGACGCGGACCGCGCTGCCGCGTACACCCTGCTCGATGCCGCCCTGCGCAGTGCGGTCCCCGAGGCGCGGGCGGAGGCTGTGTGGGCGGCCGAGACGGCGTGCCTGCTGTCGCGCAGTGCGCCGGAGCGGCTGGCCGGCGCCGTGGAAGCGCTGGCCGCCGATCCGGCCGATGTGTCTTCCGCGTATTCGCTGCTCGCGAAGCTGGGTGGCCGGGCAGCGGCGGCCGTTCCGGTGCTGGCCCGGCTCGCCGGGGGCGAGGGCGATCCGGCGGACCGCGCGCTGGAAGCACTCGTCGCCGTGGCCCCCGACCGGGCCGCGCCGCTCCTTGCCCGCGACCTGGAGCGGCGCCCGCGCGCACTCGCCGCGGCGTGCGGTTCCTTGGGCGGCGGCACGTCCGGGACGCCGTTCCCCTACGACGCGGTGCTGCTGGACGCGATCCGTGCCCGGTTGCGCGGGGGCGGCCCCGGCGGCAACGAGACCATTCGGCTCGCCCTGCTGCTCGGTGCGTGGGGGAGCCGGGCATCGGCTGCCCTGCCCGAGCTGCGGTCCGCGCTGCCCGGCGCCCCGAGGGCCGTGCCGAAGGCGCTGGTCGCGATCTGTCCGCCGGAGCACCGGGAGACGACCGCGGAGTTCCTGACCGCCGCGGCCCGCACCGGCCCGGCGGACGGCAGGCTCCCCGCGGCAGCGGCGGTGCGTGAGCTGACCGGAGACACGGGCCCGTTGCTGGCGGCCGTCGCCGACCGGCTCACCCCTGGCGGTCCGGCGGTGCAGGAGGCCGCGCGTCTCGCCGCGGAGCTGGGCCCGGAGGCGGTCGGCCTGGTGCCCGCCCTGCGGTCCGCGCTCAGCGGTTCCGTGGGCGAGCGCACCTCCCCGCAGCTGGACGCCGACGCCGAGATCGCCGCGGCCCTGTGGCGGATCACCGGTGACCCGGAGGAAGCGGTGCCGGTGCTGGCCGGTGTGCTCGCGGAGGCTGAGCCGACGTGGATGCGCTGGACGCTGGGCCGTGCCGCGAGGGCGGCGGCCCTCATCGGCGAAGCGGCCCGGCCGCTGGTCCCCGCGCTGGAGGGGTTGCTCGACGGCCGGGTGCAGGTTCCGCCGGTGGTGCTCGCACTCCACGCGATCGCGCCCGAGCACCTCGACGGCCCCCGCGCGGCCGCGCTGCTCCTGGAGGCCGCCGAGCGGGACGACGACGCGGCGACTGCGCTGGAGGCCCTGGTCGCACTCGGACCCCCTGCCCTCACCCCGGACCATCGACGCCGCCTGACGGACCTGGCCGAACGGGACCTCCGGGTGCGGGCCTCGGGCCTGGAGCCGGGGATAGCCCCGGCCGACGAACGGCTGCGGGAACAGGCCCGCGAGGCGGCCCGAGGGCTGACCTGATCCTGACTTGGCCTGACCCGAACTGGCCGCCCGCCGAGTCATGCGCAGGGCTCAGCGCCTCATCACCTCACCGCCGTTCCGTGCGCATGGCTCAGCTCAGTCGCCCGGCTTCCAGTCCGGACGGCGGCCGCTCATCGCGACGGCCCGGTCGACGAGGGGCGCGTCGGCCGGCACCGGAACCGGCGGGCCGAAGATGCTCTCCGGCCGGGGGCTGTCCTCACTGGGCGTCAGCATGGCCAGCGAGGCGCGCAGGCTCGCCTCGTCCCCGTCGTACCGCCGGCCGGTCGCGCGGGCCAGGTCCCAGCCGTGGATCACCAGCTCGTCCAGCGCGACCACCAACGCCACCTCAGCCGGCAGATCCACGCCACCCGCCCTGGTCATCCCCTGCCGGGCGGCAGGATCGCGCCAGGCCGTCACCAGCTCTTCCAGCAGCGGCGGCAGCGCTTCGCGCCAGTCGTCGGGAAGGACCGGCCGCTTCGCGTCCGGAGCGGTGTCCGTCGTCGGGCCGAACTCCTTGCGCGCCGCGTCGCGGAACGCCGTGCTCAGCCCGACCACATGGGCGAGCAGCTCGCGTACCGCATAGTTGGGGCAGGGCGTCGGACCGTCCAGCTGCTGCTCGTCGATGCTGTCGAGCAGACCGGCGATCTGCCGCGCCGCGGGTTCGAGATCGATCGTGGGGGTGGTTCCCGTGTGTGTGTCCATACAGTGCTGACTCCTCCCGCACCCCGAACTCATCGCCGGTCGCGCCCATGTCCCGCCGCGCGCGTCGCTCACCGCACGACGCGTCCCCGGAGCACGATCCGGCTCGGGTGATTCAGCGCTCCCGGGTCCAGGGTCGGGTCGGTGGCGTACGCGACGACATCGGCGGGCGCGCCGTCGACGAGGCCAGGCAGCCCGAGCCAGGCCCGTGCCGTCCAGGACGCGGCGCCGAGTGCCGCGTGGGCCGGCAGACCGGCCCGTACCAGCCATTCCATCTCGCCCGCGACGGTCCCGCAAGGGAAGGAATCCGTCCCCGCCAGGACCGTCACCCCCGCCTCGTGGGCGGCGCGCACATGGTCGAGCATGGTGTCCCAGCCGGCCAGCCACAGATCACGGCGCACACCCGGTTCCCGTGCCCGCATCGCGCCCGCCTTCGCGCCGAAGACGCTCAGTGTCGGCACGAACGCCGTGCCCTGCGCGGCCATCCGGTCCAGCAGGGCCGGGTCCAGATGCATGCCGTGCTCCAGGCTGTCGGCGCCCGCCAGTACGGCATTTCGGGTGCCCTCGGCGGTCTGGCAGTGCACCGCCACCTTGCCGCCCGCCGCGTGCACCGCCGCCACCACCGAGGTCAGCAGCGGCAGCGGCAGGGCGGGTTCGTCGGCGGCCCAGTCACCGACGACCTTGCACCAACCGCCCGAGGCGGTCGCCTCCTCCACGGCCGCCCGCGCCAACTCGGCCTCGCTCACGTCGCGTCCGAAACCGGGGAAGAACCGGCCCGGTGTCGCCAGCCACCGTCCCGCCGACGTCACATGCGGCAGTTCCGGGTCCTCGGCCACCCACGCGGGCATCCGCTGCGCGGTGCCGGGAGTGCGTACCGCGAGCACCCCGGCGTCCCGGTGCTCGCCCAACTGCCTGCGCAGCAGTTCCTCGTCGAACGGCGCATCCGGCGCCGACGCGCCAGGGTGGGTGTGCACGTCGACGAGTCCGGGCAGCAGCCAGCCGCCGTCGACGACCATCTCCGTGTCCCGGCCCGAGAGCCCGCCGGGCGGAGCGCCTGCGCGGAGCACCTCGCCGTCGATCCGGAACGTGCGTTCCTCGCGCTCCGGCAGCACCACACCTCGTATGCACAACATCCCCGGCCGTACGGCACATCGGAGCATCGGACCCTCGCCGACGAACTGTCGACACACATCGGCACATTGCGCAAGGTTCCGCTCCACCCCCTTGTCGGCGACCCCCGCACCATGCGATACAGGTCTGGACCATTGCTGCCGGATGGAAGGCACGACCGTGCAACGCCCCCACGCAACCGCCGCGTTGGCCTGTCCCGCCGCCCTGCTCGTCGCCGTGCTCTCCGCCTGTGACTCCGGGCCCGAGGCCGACACCCGCAAGCCGACGGTGCCCGGCCGTGTGACGGCGCAGGCGAGCAGCGCCACTTCCGTGCACGTCATGTGGGAGCGGTCCTCCGACGACAGGTCGGTCACCGGGTACGAGATCTACCGCGAGGGGAAGCGGGTCCGGTCGGTCCCGGCGGCCAAGGTGATGGCCGACGTCGGGGGGCTGACCGCGTCGACCGTCTACACCTTCACCGTCCGCGCCCGCGACGCCGCCGGGAACCTCTCCGCGCCGAGCGCCGCCGTGAGCGTGAGCACACCCGCGCCGACCCCCGCCGACCACGAGGCGCCGACCCGCCCGGTGAGGCTGCGCGGCGCGGTGGACGGCAGCCGGGCGGTGAACCTCTCCTGGGGAGGCTCGACGGACGACATCGGCGTCACCTCCTACGACATCTACCAGGAGGACTCCCGGATCCACAGCGTGCCCGGCACCCGGACCACGGCGCATCTGACCGGACTGCGCCCCGGCACCGTCTACACCTTCACCGTCCGCGCGCGTGACGCCGCCGACACCTCCTCGCCGGACAGCAACGCCATCGACCTCACCACCGCCTCCGCCCCGGGCGCAGCGGCGAGCACCGCCCCCACCGACCTGCGGATCAGCAACCGCGTCCAGGGCAAGGAGTACGCCATCGACCTGGACTGGAAGCAGCCCGAGACGGGCGGCGAGATCCCCGCGTACCAGCTCTTCGTCGGCGGCCGGCTGACCACCACCATCGTGTGGGGCGCCACCCCGCCCGCAGGCCGGGCGAGCTACCGCCTCACCGTCGACGACCCGCGCGGCACTCGCTACTCGATGAAGATCCGCGCCAAGCTGCCCGACGGGAAATGGGGTGACTTCTCGGCCCAGCGCACGGTCGTCCTCGGCAGCTGACGGGCCCGCGAGGGGTGGGCTCGGGCGGTGTGGTGGTCGGCGGCCCGGGAGTTGGCAGGTGGCCCTTGTCCGGAGGGCGCCCTGATGAACGCACGGACACCGGCCTGAGCGGCGGGCCCGGGGACGACGGCCGGACCGGTTCGCGGGGCCTTGCCGGGCCCCGCGAACCGGTCCTGCGGCGTCCGGGATCAGGCGCCCCGCAGCGCGCCTTCCGCCGAGGTCAGGCAGCGCTCCGCCAGTGCAGGGTCTTGGCGATCCGCCCGTAGTACGCGATCGCGTCGCCGAGCGGGGTGGGGCGGCCGTCGCGGGACAGCATCCGACGAGGCGTAATGTACGCATCAAGTACGAAGCGGGCTCACACTACAGCCCCTTTTCGGCGTAGCGCCCGGGTGAGATGCCTACAGCCGCTGTGAAGTCACGGGTGAAGTGTGCTTGGTCGGCATAGCCGAGTCCGGCGGCGAGAGCTGCCCAGTCGATGTTCGTGCCCCGGTCTGCACGCTGAGCGGCTTCGTGCAGCCGGGCACGGCGCAGGACCCACTTGGGACTGGCGCCGACGTACTCGTGGAACAGGCGCTGTAGGCGGCGCACAGTGACACCGAATTCCTCCGCTAGCTGGTCAACCCTGCGTAGGCCGGAGTCGGCGGTGACGTACTCCACCATCGCGGCGACCTCTTCGGCCACAGGGTCGGGCTCGGGGAGCCGGGCGAGCAGGAAGGATTCCACGTGGGAGGTGAGAGCCAGGTCGTCGGAGTCGTGAAGCACTGCTTGGTTGATCCGATTCGCGTCGGGACCGAACATTTCGGCGGCTGGTACGACCCGGTCAGCGAGTTCGGCCACCGGCCGGCCGATAAACGGTCGGAAGCCGCCCGAGCGGAACTTCACCCCCAGCACGTGCCCGGCCCTTCCAGCCGACGTACGAATAGCGACCGGTCAACCCCGTACACATGGGCCCTTGGGTCCTCGAAGACCAGATGCACATTGGGATGAGCGAGCACCTTCTGCTCATGGGCGGGCTGGCCGCGCCGGTCCCAGCGCACCAGCCAGTAGAACTCTACGAAGCGCGCCAATTCCAGGCTTGGATCATGCCGGGACAGGCTGAACACGGCTGCCGCCTGGCTGGGGTGAAGCACCCCACGTCCGAGATCCGGGGAGGTCACACCCCTCAGACTAGCTGTCGCGTTTGTTCAATACTCCGGCCCTGCAACCGATCCACGATCGCCGCATGAACGGTCACGCACTTCACCCCCTCATGACTCGCGCTGCGGCGGAAGCAGCACGCATCGCCCGCGGCGTCCGAAAGGAACACCTGGACGGGCCCACCCCCTGCGCAGATTTCGACACCCGGGCTTTGATCAACCACTGGGTGCTCTACACCGCCCATGGTCTTGAGCATCGGGCGCGTCGGGAGGCACTGCCGCAGGAACTGATCGCCTGTGACTTCACCGCCGCCCCTGCCTGGGCCGATGCCTATGCGGACCAGCTGGACCGGGCCGTAGCGGCATGGGCCGAGCCAGCCGTGTGGGAAGGAGAGGTGGATCTAGGCGGGATGGCCATGCCGGCGGTAACAGTCGCACAGATGGTGATCAAGGAAATGGTGGTGCACGGCTGGGACGTCGCCCAGGCCACCGGTCAGCAGCTCGAAGTCCAGGACGATCTTGCTCAGATGATTCTCGGTGTGGTCGAGGAACACGCCGAGGTCTACCGCCAGTACGGAGGCTTCGCAGCTCCGGCGCCAGTGCCCGCTACCGCATCGCTTCTCGATCGTGCCCTGGCTGCCTCCGGCCGCGACCCACGCTGGGCGGCGCCCACGGCGACGTCTTTGACCTCGCCTGCCTGATACCACCAGGACGCCCGATGCGAGCAGTCCCGCAGCGGTATGAGGCGGGGTCGAACACTGCACAGGTGTCTCACCTGCGTGCATCGCCGGGGGCGAGCAGGCTGGTCAGCTCGGCGATGGTCTCCGGGGAGGGCTTGAAGTAGCGGCGGACGTTCTCCGGTTTCTTGTGCCGGGACTTCGCCATCAGCATCAGCAGGCTTGTCCCGGCCTCGCCAAGGTGAGTCAGGGAGGAGTGGCGCTACTCGTGCAGGTCCCAGCCCGTCCCGGGGCCGCGTACCGCGGTGTGCTCGTCCAGCAAGGCTCGGGCCTGCCCGTACGACAGCCGTGCGAAGCCGGTGTCCGGGCAGAGGTCACGGGGGCTGACGACCTTTCCCGGTCCAGGGCGGCGGTGGGTGACGAACACCGGCCCACGGGTGCGGCCCCTGAGCAGCCGGGGCAGAAGCCGAGCGGTGCCGACGTCCCAGTAGACGGTCTCCAGCACGAAGTCCTCGCGGGCCTGGCCCCGGCGGCGGGACCATCGGCACCATTTCCCCCTTGCCGCAGATAACGGGGCAGCTTCACGAGCGGCCGGAGAACGTCACCGCAGGTGACGGATCAAGTTACCGCAGATATTGGGGTGTTATCTGGGGGACCACTTCAGACCTGTCCCATGGTCGACGACGGTCCGCCACCTACCAGGGACGACGAGGGCTTAGCGCACGATCTGACACGGATGTTCCTCAGCCCCCAGTTCCTCCTTCAGACGGCCGGCCTCGCCGGCACCACGGCCGCGTTCGGGCTCACCGGCTGTGCGTCGCACAAGGACGTGAAGCTCGATCTCCTCGTGGCCAGTTACGACAAGAGCGTGGGCGCCTCGCTCGGCGACCAGTGGGACAGCGTCGTATCCGCCTTCGAGAAGCAGCACTCCGGCATCAGGATCGACCTGGAACGGGTCCCGTACGACAGGATCGACAAGACGCTGGCCCGGCGGGTCGAAGAGGGCCGGGCGCCCGACATCGCGCAGTCGAACGTCTTCGCGCCCTATGCCGAGGACGGCCGGCTCTACAACATGACCCAGCTGTTCGACATCGTCACCCAGGCCGACTTCATCCGGACCTTCGTCGAGGCGGGCACGGTCGACGACGCCACCTACGGCATCCGTTCCTGGCCAGCACGCCCCGGCTCTTCTACAACAAAGAGCTCTTCCGGCGGGCGCGCGTCAGCGGTGCCCCCAGGTCGTGGGACCAGCTGCGCGCGGCCGCCCGGGCGCTGAAGGCGATCGGCGTGAAGACACCGTACGGGCTCCAGTTCGGCCCCGAGGCAGCCGACGACGAGGCCCTGTCCTGGCTGCTCGCGGCGGGCGGCGGCTACACGGGGGAGCTCGCGGAGTACGACTTCGCGACGTCCGCCAACACCGAGGCCCTGACCTGGCTGCGCGACGAGTTCGTCGCCGAAGGGCTGGCCGGCGCCGACCCCGCGAAGCTCAACAGGACCGACGCGTACGCGCAGTTCCTGCGGGGCGAGATCGGGATGCTGATCGCCCACCCCTTGCTGATGGGCGCGGCGGACCAGGCCGAAGTCCCTTACGCGCACGCCGCGTTCCCCAGGAAGGACGGCGGAGCCGCCCCTCCGCTGGGGCTGAGCGACTGGCTGATGGCGTTCCGGCGGGGCGGCCACCGCAAGGAGTGCGGAGCGTTCCTCTCGTTCCTCTAAGGCAAGAAGTCCGCCCTGGCCTACGGAGGCAGCCAGTCCGCGCTTCCCGTGACGTACTCCGCCTCCGACGCGGCGGTCGGGAGCCCCTCCGAGCAGCCGCTGTCGGCGTTCGTCGAGCAGTTGGCGGACGCGCATTTCGCACCGGTCAACATGCGGTCCTGGCCCGCCGTCAGGGGCGCGATCCGCACCGATGTGGGCCAGGCGGTGATGAAGGGCGGCGACCCCGGGGCCGTACTCGCCTCGCTGGACGAGTCGGCCATCAAGGCGGACATGGAGGCGGCGACCGCCTGACGACCGCATGCCTGAGCCCCCGGCGCCGTGCGATGCCGGAGGCTCGAAGCATGGCGGCCCGAGCGGTACGAGAGTCAGCCCAGCTGCTCGTACGCGGGCAGCGTCAGGAAGTCCGTGTAGTCCTGGTCCAGGGAGACCTGGAGCAGGAGGTCGTGGGCCTGCTGCCACTTGCCGGCGGTGAACGCCTCGTCACCGATCTCGGCACGGATCGCGGCCAGTTCCTCGGCGGCGACCGCGCGGGCCAGCTCGGCCGTGGCGTGCCGGCCGTTCTCGAAGACCACGTCCGCGTTGATCCACTGCCAGATCTGCGAGCGGGAGATCTCCGCGGTGGCCGCGTCCTCCATCAGGTCGAAGATGGCGACCGCGCCCATGCCGCGCAGCCAGGCCTCGATGTAGCGGATGCCGACCGCGACCGCGTTGCGCAGGCCCTCATAGGTGGGCTTGGCGTCCAGGGTGTCGATGGCGATCAGGTCGCCGGCGGCCACCGAGACGTCTTCGCGCAGGCGCTCCTTCTGGTTCGGCTTCTCGCCGAGGACCGCATCGAAGGAGGCCATGGCGATCGGGACCAGGTCAGGGTGGGCGACCCAGGAGCCGTCGAAGCCGTCGTGGGCCTCGCGGTCCTTGTCGGCCTTGACCTTCTCGAAGGCGACCTTGTTGACCTCGGCATCGCGACGGGACGGGATGAAGGCGGCCATGCCGCCGATGGCGTGCGCGCCGCGCTTGTGGCAGGTGCGGACCAGGAGTTCGGTGTACGCCCGCATGAACGGGGCGGTCATCGTCACCGCGTTGCGGTCCGGCAGGACGAACTCGGAGCCGCCGTCACGGAAGTTCTTGACGATGGAGAAGAGGTAGTCCCAGCGACCCGCGTTCAGTCCGGAGGCGTGCTCGCGGAGCTCGTAGAGGATCTCCTCCATCTCGTACGCGGCGGTGATCGTCTCGATCAGGACGGTCGCGCGGACCGTTCCCCGCGGGATGCCGACGTAGTCCTGGGCGAAGACGAAGATGTCGTTCCAGAGGCGGGCCTCCAGGTGCGACTCCGTCTTCGGGAGGTAGAAGTACGGGCCCTTGCCGAGGTCGATGAGGCGCTGGGCGTTGTGGAAGAAGTAGAGGCCGAAGTCGACCAGCGCGCCGGGCACCGGGGTGCCGTCGAGCTGGAGGTGACGCTCGTTCAGATGCCAGCCGCGGGGGCGGGTGACGACCGTGGCGAGCTCCTCGGCGGGCTTCAGGGCGTACGACTTGCCGGACCGGGGGTCCGTGAAGTCGATGTCGCGGGTGTACGCGTCGATCAGGTTGAGCTGGCCGAGGACGACGTTCTCCCATGTGGGGGCGGACGCGTCCTCGAAGTCGGCGAGCCAGACCTTCGCGCCCGAGTTCAGGGCGTTGATGGTCATCTTGCGGTCGGTCGGCCCGGTGATCTCCACCCGGCGGTCGTTCAGCGCGGCCGGGGCCGGGGCGACCTTCCAGGAATCGTCCGCGCGGATCGCCGCCGTCTCGGGCAGGAAGTCCAGCGTGGACGTACGGGCGATCTCGGCGCGGCGCTCGGCGCGGCGGGCGAGGAGCTCGTCACGGCGGGGGGTGAACCGCCGGTGCAGCTCGGCCACGAACGCGAGGGCCGCGTCGGTCAAGACCTCGTCCTGCCGGGGCAGGGGCTCGGCATCGACGATGGCCAGCGGGGACGGCGCTGGTGCGGACATGAGCTGTCACTCCTTCGGCGGGCGGTGCGGGGCGGCGTCCCACGGCCGCCGGGCCGCCTGAAATGGCGCGGCGTGCCAGGGCTCCGGGATACGGGTGCGGACGCCGTCCGGGGCGCGGAGGGCTTCTGATCGATGGATAGTAGTTTCCTCATGGTGGAAGTTCAATGGTTTGTTGATGTCGACATTCTCCGGGTCGACAGAACCGGCACGCTGTCGGCGCGGTGCGCCGGCCCGGTCACCCGAGGTGTTTCAGGTCCTCCACGGTGTCGATGTCGTACGCCTGAGCCACATCGGAACACTCGACGAGCGTGATCGCATCGCGGTGCGCCCGCAGATAGGCGCGGGCGCCCCGGTCGCCCACCGCCCCCGCCGCGATCTCCGCCCACAGACCGGCCCCGAACAGCACCGGATGGCCGCGTTCCCCGCCGTACGCGGCAGCCGCGATCCCGGTCCGGGAGCGGTACGCCGAACGCACCCGTGCCACCGCCTCCGCGCCGATCCCGGGCTGGTCGACCAGGAGGACGAGCGCCGCGTCCGCCCCCGTGCCGGCCAGCGCCCCGAGCCCCGCGCGCAGCGAGGAGCCCATGCCCCCGGTCCAGTCGGGGTTGACGGTCACCGTGCAGCCGCCGAGGTCGGCGCGGGCCCGGACCTCGTCCGCGGCGGCGCCCAGGACCACATGGACGGGGCCGCAGCCGCCGTCCCGCAGCACCCGCACCGCGTGTTCGACCAGGGGCCGGCCGTGGTGTTCGAGCAGCGCCTTGGGGCGACCCCCGAGCCGCCGCCCGCCGCCCGCGGCGAGCAGCAGTCCGGCGACCCGAGGGCTCGGTGTTGTCGCAGTCATGCGGTCTGGATACCCCGGCAGCCCCGGAAGCGCACCCTTCGCGAGAGCAAGCGGAGAAGGGCGCGAGCGGCGGCGTCCACCGGGCTCCATGCAGATCACCCTTACGGGAGACCCCGAATCCTGTCCGCAGAGTGGCGCTCGACACCTGTCATGGCGTTAACTTGCGCGCACGCCCGGACACTTGACCACGGTGTGGGGACCGGTCGGAACACTGGCACATGGATGTGCGAGGGGGAGTGCTTTGTTGCGAAGCGTGGGGCAGACGCGAGTGACCGGCAGCGGTGAGGACCCGAGGGTGACCGAGCTGCGTACAGCCGTCTCCCGGCTCCGCCGCGAGCTGGCGGGGCATCCGGGCGAATTCCCGGACCGGGGGATCGCCGAGGACGAACTGGCCGCACTGGACGCGATGGCGTCGGGCGGTGTGCCCGAGATTCCGCGGCTGCGCCGTTCGCTGCTGCTGATCGCGGGGGCGATCGGCTCGGTGAGCGCCCTGGCCTCCGCGCTCCGGGACGTACGGGTCGCCGTCGACCTCTTCGGTGAGCCGCCGCGCGGCTGACCGGCAGGGCGGCGGACGGACTCAGCGGCGGA
This sequence comes from Streptomyces gelaticus, assembly GCF_014649535.1. Lineage (GTDB taxonomy): Bacteria > Actinomycetota > Actinomycetes > Streptomycetales > Streptomycetaceae > Streptomyces > Streptomyces gelaticus. The sequence goes on along the minus strand of NZ_BMTF01000007.1, from coordinate 118,448 downwards.
TCAGCCTGCGGGCCGTCGCCGCCGCGACCGCCGAGGTGCGCGAGTCCACGCCGAGCTTGGCGTAGATGTGCACCAGGTGGGACTTCACGGTCGCCTGGCTGAGGAAGAGCTGCTTGCTGATCTGGAGGTTCGACAGCCCCTCGCCGACCAGTTGCAGGACCTCCAGCTCGCGCTTGGTCAGGGCCTCCGCGGGGGTCCGCATGCGGTCCATCAGCCGGTGGGCGACGGCCGGCGCGAGCGCCGAGCGGCCGGCCGCGGCCGTGCGTACCGCCGCCGCCAGCTCCTCCGGTGGGGCGTCCTTCAGTAGATAGCCTGCGGCGCCGGCCTCGACCGCGGCCAGGATGTCGGCGTCCGAGTCGTACGTGGTGAGGATCAGGACCCGGGGCGCGTCCGGCTGTGCCGTGATGGCGGCGGTGGCCTGCGAGCCGTGCATGCCCGCGCCGAACTGCAGGTCCATCAGGACGACGTCGAAGCCGCCGGTCGCGGCGAGCGCGACGGCCCGCTCGGCGGTGGCCGCCTCGGCGACGACCCGGAAGCCGGGTTCGGAGTCGAGCACGGCCCGCAGCCCCGCCCGTACCACTGGATGGTCGTCGGCGAGCAGCAGCCTGATGGGGGTGTCGGCGGGAGTGGTCATGCGGCGTCCTGTCCTGTCCGGCCGTCGGGGATCGGGAGGGGAAGAGTGAGGGCGACGGCGGCGCCCTGACCGGGGGCCGACTCGACGCTGAGGGTGCCGCCCAGTGAACGGGCCCGTGCACGCATCGCGGGCAGTCCGAAGCCCCCGGTGTCCCGGTCGGCGACGGTCGGGCCGGCGCCCGGGGAGAACCCCCGCCCGTCGTCGACCACGTCCAGCGACACCGAGGTGTCCATGAAGCTGAGGGTGATCTCCGCGCGCCGGGCCCCGGCGTGCCGCACGGTGTTGGCCAGCGCCGACTGGGCGGTGCGCAGCAGCGCCACCTCGTACGGCGTGGGCAGCTCCACCGGCGTGCCGCTCACCGCGAACTGCACCGTGAGGCCGGGGCCGGTCGTGCGGGACGAGAGGCGCTCCAGGGCGGCTGCCAGGGAGCCGTTCTCCAGGTCCGGCGGCGACAGGGCGCGTACGAAGCGGCGGGCCTCGGCGAGATTGTCCTGGGCGGCCTCGCGGGCCCGGCGCACGTGCGCGGTGGCGGGGGCGTCGTCGTCCAGGGTGCGTTCTGCGGCGCGCAGCAGCAGCTGGATGCTGGACAGGCCCTGCGCCAGCGTGTCGTGGATCTCGCGGGCCAGCCGCTCGCGTTCGGCCAGGGTGCCCGCGGTGCGCTCCGCCTCGGCCAGCTCCGCCCGGGTCGACATCAGCTCCTCGATGAGCTCCCGGCGCCGCTCGCTCTCCCGGAACAGTGCCTCGTACCCGAGGACCGTCGCGACCGCGACCGCCGCCCCGAGCAGCGGCCCGATGAAGGTGCCCGGGTTGACGGCCTGGCCGTGCACCACGAAGCCCCAGATGGCGGCGAGGGCGGTGGCGGCGACGGCCGGCAGGGCCCAGCGCGTCGGCAGCAGATGCAGTTGCAGGAAGTAGAGCGGGAAGGCCACCCACAGGCTGTCCGGCGACAGGACGAGCAGCGCCAGCCACACGGCGCCCAGCGCCGCCAGCCACAGGGCGGCGGCGCGGGTGCGCGGCTGTACGGCGGGGGCGAGCGCACCCGCCGCGTACAGGGCGGCCATCACACAGCTGACCACGACGACGGCCCTGGGGTGCGTGTTGTCGGCGACGGCCCGTACCGCCGCGAGGGCGATGAGCCCGACCAGCAGCGCGTGCAGGCACAGCCGCAGCGCGGAGGTGACCGGGGGGTGGGCGCGGGTATCCATGATTCGTCCAGCGTAAACAACGGGACTGGGGTGGCCGGTCAATCAAAAGGTTGATGCCGGGCCCCACCGCCGAGCGATGTTTCCGGCGCCCGCGGCGGTGAAGCTGGAGGCATGTTCGTCGCATGGAGAGATCTCCGGTTCGCCAAGGGCCGGTTCGCGCTCATGGGCTCGGTCGTGGTGCTGATCACGCTGCTCGTGGGTCTGTTGTCCGGGCTCACCGCCGGTCTGGCCCGGGAGAACACCTCGGCCGTCACCGGGCTGAACGCCGACCACCTGGCCTTCGCCGCCCCGCCCGACGGCAAGTCGGTGTCCTTCACCGACTCGGTCGTCGAGGAGAGCGCCTGGCGGAGCTGGGCGGAGCGGCCGGGTGTGAGCAGTGCTGAACCGCTCGGTATCCGTACGCTCAACGCCGCCGCTGAACGGGGCGGGCACACCGCCGCGGTGTCGGCGTTCGGGGTGGAGCCCGACGGAGGCCTCGCGCCCACCGGGGGCGCGGGGGTCGGACCGGGGCGGGTGGTGCTGTCCGAGCAGGCCGCCGAGGACCTCGCGGCCGGGGCCGGTGACCGGCTGCGGCTCGGCTCGACCGAGGTCACCGTCGCCGCCGTCGCGGGGGACGCCTCGTACAGCCACACGCCCGTCGTATGGACCTCGCTCGACGACTGGCAGCGTTTCGGCAGCGACGGCGACGGCCGGGCCCGGCATGCCACGGTGATCGCCCTGACCACCACCGGCGGCGCCGATCTCGGCGCGGGCGACAAGGCGGTCGGCACCAGCACGCTCCCCCTCGCCGACTCGCTCACCGCCATCGGCTCCTACCAGGCCGAGAACGGGTCGCTCCAGATGATGCGCGGCTTCCTCTTCGCCATCTCCGCCCTGGTCATCGGCGCCTTCTTCACCGTTTGGACGATCCAGCGCAGCGGCGACGTCGCCGTGCTCAAGGCGCTCGGCGCCTCCACCCCGTACCTGCTGCGCGACGCGCTCGGGCAGGCCGTCGTGATGCTCGTCATCGGTACCGGCGTGGGCACCGCGCTCGCCTCCGGGTTCGGCGCCCTGATCAGCGGCGGGACCGTGCCCTTCGTCCTCGACGCGGCGACCGTGCTGGTCCCGGCCGCCGTCATGATCGTCCTCGGTGCCCTCGGGGCGGCCCTGTCCATCCGGCGGATCACCGCCGTCGACCCGATCACCGCACTCGGGAGTGCCCGATGACCCTCACCCTCGCCGATGTCACCCTCACCTACCCGGACGGCGACGGCCGGCTCACCGCCCTCGACCGGATCTCGCTGGACGTGCCCGCGGGGACGCTCACCGCGGTCGTCGGACCCTCCGGCTCCGGCAAGTCCAGCCTGCTCGCGGTGGCCGCGACCCTGGTCACCCCGGACGAGGGCCGGGTGGTCGTCGCCGGTACGGAGACCATGGGCCTGGGCCGTGCGCAGCAGGCGCAGCTGCGCCGCGAGCAGATCGGGATCGTCTTCCAGCAGCCCAATCTGCTGCCCTCGCTCACGGCGGTCGAACAGCTCCAGGTGATGACCCACCTCTCGGGCGGCGCGGTGCGCGGAGCCCGCGGCCGGGCGCTGGAACTGCTGGACGCGGTCGGCCTGGCGGATCAGGCCGGGCGCAGGCCGCACCAGTTGTCGGGCGGACAGCGGCAGCGGATCAACATCGCGCGGGCCCTGATGAACGACCCGGCGGTGCTGCTGGTCGACGAACCGACCAGCGCCCTCGATCACGAGCGGGGCGCGGCGGTGCTGGACCTGCTGGTCGCGCTGACCCGGGAGCGGTCGACGGCGACGGTGCTGGTCACCCACGACCGGACCCATCTGGACCGGGTGGACCGCGCGGTCCGGATGGACGACGGCCGGCTGACGGCGGCCGAACCGGTCTGAGCGGACAGGAGGGGGTGGGTGGCGTCGGCCACCCACCCCCTCCTGTGTCTGTCTCAGCCGGCGGAGCCGTTGCTCGCCAGCGCGTCGGAGAGTTCCTTCGCGGCCTGCTGGAGGATGGGCACGATCCGCTCCGTCGCCGCGTCCGTCACCCGGCCCGCCGGACCGGAGATCGAGATCGCCGCCGCGGTGGGGGAGTCCGGGACGGAGACCGCCAGGCAGCGGACCCCGATCTCCTGCTCGTTGTCGTCGACCGCGTAGCCGACCCGGCGGACCTGCTCCAGCGCGTCGAGGAAGCCGTCGGGGGTGGTGATCGTCTTCTCGGTGGCGGCCGGCATTCCGGTACGGGCGAGCAGGGCGCGCACCTCCTCCGGAGGGGTGTGCGCCAGCAGCGCCTTGCCGACCCCGGTGGAGTGCGGGAGCACCCGTCGGCCCACCTCGGTGAACATGCGCATCGAGTGCTTGGACGGCACCTGCGCCACGTACACGATCTCGTCGCCGTCGAGCAGCGCCATGTTCGCGGTCTCGCCGGTCTCCTCGACCAGGCGGGCGAGGCAGGGACGGGCCCAGGTGCCCAGCAGCCGGGACGCGGACTCGCCGAGCCGGATCAGCCGCGGGCCGAGCGCGTAGCGCCGGTTGGGCTGCTGGCGCACATATCCGCAGAGCACCAGCGTGCGCATCAGGCGGTGAATGGTCGGCAGCGGGAGCCCGCTGCTCGCGGAGAGTTCGCTCAGCCCGACCTCACCCCCCGCGTCCGCCATCCGCTCCAGCAGATCGAAGGCACGCTCAAGGGACTGCACACCACCGCTGGACGCGGCGGGCTTGGAGTCGGATGTGCTGGCGTGGGACGGCGGCACGTCAACGGTCCTTTCGAGGCGGAAGAGCTGGTGCCCCGCCCGGCGAGGCACCCAGCAGCCTACCGGGCGGTCACCGGTCGGCGCACTGCTCCGGGTGCGGAGTCCTGGCCGGTCAGAGCCCCTTCGTCCCGGTGTCGGCAGCCGACGGGGCAGTTCTGCGGGGCCACATGTGGCCCCATCTTACGTTCCGCTCTCCGGAATTTTGCTTTTACCTTGCGGATGTCTTCGCGTGCGGGTGCGGGGTGGTCCGTCGGCCGCCGGGCGGGGAGGGTGGGGTCTTGACGGGCCCGAATTCCGAGTGAAGACTCCTTCAACAGTTCGTTGAATTCGTCGGTGTTCGAGAATCCGAAGTGAGGAGCACGGGTGTCCGGTGCGGACGTGAAGCTGGTACTGCGCTCGACGCGTGTGGTCACCCCGGACGGGACGCGCCCCGCAGCAATCGCCGTCGCCGACGGGAGGATCGACGCCGTCCTGCCGTACGACACCGAGGTGCCTTCCGGCTCCCGGCTGGAGGACTTCGGCGACGACGTCCTGCTGCCCGGACTCGTCGACACGCATGTCCATGTGAACGACCCGGGCCGCACGGAGTGGGAAGGCTTCTTCACCGCCACCCGCGCGGCGGCGGCGGGCGGCATCACCACCCTGCTCGACATGCCGCTCAACTCCCTCCCGCCGACCACCACCGTCGACCATCTGCGCACCAAGCAGCAGGTGGCGGCCCCCAAGGCGCACATCGACACCGGCTTCTGGGGCGGTGCGATCCCGTCCAACGCCAAGGACCTGCGGCCGCTGCACGAGGCCGGGGTGTTCGGCTTCAAGTGCTTCCTCTCGCCCTCCGGAGTGGAGGAGTTCCCGGAGCTCGATCAGGAGCAGCTGGCCCGCTCCATGGCGGAGATCGCCGGATTCGGCGGGCTGCTGATCGTGCACGCCGAGGACCCGCGCCACCTGGCCTCCGCCCCGCAGCGCAGCGGCCCCGCGTACGCCGACTTCCTCGCCTCCCGGCCGCGCGACGCCGAGAACACCGCGATCGAAGGGCTGATCGCGCACGCCGGGCGGCTGAACGCCCGCGTCCACGTCCTGCACCTGTCCTCCGGCGACGCCCTGCCGATGATCGCGGCCGCCAAGCGCGAAGGCGTACGGATCACGGTGGAGTCCTGCCCGCACTTCCTCACCCTCACCGCCGAGGAGGTCCCGGACGGCGCCACGGAGTTCAAGTGCTGTCCGCCGATCCGCGAGGCCGCCAACCAGGACACGCTGTGGGAGGGGCTGGCCGACGGGACGATCGACTGCATCGTCTCCGACCACTCGCCGTGCACCACCGACCTCAAGACGCCGGACTTCGCCTCCGCCTGGGGCGGTATCTCCTCTCTCCAGCTCGGACTGCCCGCCATCTGGACCGAGGCCCGGAAGCGCGGTCACTCGCTCGACGACGTCGCCCGCTGGATGTCGGCCGCCCCCGCCGGACTGGCCGGGCTGACCCGGAAGGGCGCCGTCGAGGCCGGCCGGGACGCGGACTTCGCGGTACTCGCCCCCGACGAGACCTTCACCGTCGACCCCGCCGAACTCTTCCACCGCAACCAGGTCACCGCGTACGCCGGAAAGACCCTGTACGGCGTCGTGAAGTCGACCTGGCTGCGCGGCGAACGGATCGCGGCCGACGGCGCGGTCGCCGGACCCACCGGACGACTCCTCGAAAGGAACCAGTGACCATGACGGCGACCGAGCGTTTCACCGGTGACGCGGATCCGTACGGCGGCGGCGACCCGTACGCCGACTACCGCACCGCCGACTTCCCCTTCACCGGTCTCGTCGACCTCGCCGACCGGCGGCTCGGCGCGGGTGTGATCGCCGCCAACGACGAGTTCTTCGCCGAGCGCGAGAACCTGCTCGAACCGGAGCCCGCCGAATTCGACCCCGAGCGCTTCGGCCACAAGGGCAAGATCATGGACGGCTGGGAGACCCGGCGCCGCCGCGGTGCGAGCGCGGACCTGCCGCACCCGGCGGACGAGGACCACGACTGGGCGCTGGTACGGCTCGGCGCGCCCGGAATCGTCCGCGGCATCATCGTCGACACCGCCCACTTCCGCGGCAACTACCCGCAGGCGGTCTCCGTCGAGGCGGCCTGCGTGCCCGGCTCGCCGTCGCCCGAAGAACTCCTCGCGCCCGAGGTCGAGTGGACAACGCTCATACCCCGTACGGCCGTTGGCGGACACGCGGCCAACGGCTTCGTGGTCGCGGCCGAGCGGCGCTTCACCCATCTGCGGGTGAACCAGCACCCCGACGGCGGGATGGCCCGCCTCCGGGTGTACGGCGAGGTCACCCCCGACCCCGCCTGGCTGGTCGCCCTCGGCACCTTCGACCTGGTCGCCCTGGAGAACGGCGGCACGGTGGAGGACGCCTCCGACCGCTTCTACTCCCCGGCCACCAACACCATCCGGCCCGGCCGGTCCCGCAAGATGGACGACGGCTGGGAGACCCGCCGCCGGCGCGACCGGGGCAACGACTGGATCCGCTACCGGCTCGTCGAACAGGCGGAGATCCGCGCCGTCGAGATCGACACAGCGTATCTGAAGGGAAACGCGGCGGGCTGGGCGAGCCTCTGGGCCCGCGACGGCGAGAGCGGGGGCTGGACCGAGGTGCTGCCCAGGACCCGGCTGCAGCCCGACACCAACCACCGCTTCGTCCTGCCGGAGGCCGTCCGGGCCACGCACATCCGGATCGACATCTTCCCGGACGGCGGAATCTCCCGGCTGCGGCTGTTCGGCTCGCCGACCGAGGAGGGTGCCGCACGGCTGACGGCCCGCCACCGCGAGCTGGGAGGCTGAGGGCCGTCCCGCCCCTGGCCTGCCGGCCGCGTCGGACCCGGGCCCGGACGAGGAGTCCGAAGCCGGGTCCGAAGCCATCCGGGTGTGCCCGATGAGTCCTCGTCCAGGGCATATGCGACCCTTGACGCATGATCTTCATCGCCGTCAAGTTCACCGTCCGAAGCGAAGAGCGCGACAACTGGCTCCCGGCCGTCGAGCCCTTCACCCTCGCCACCCGGCAGGAGCCGGGCAACCTCTTCTTCGAGTGGTCGTACAGCGTCGAGAACCCCGACCAGTTCGTCCTGCTGGAGGCCTTCGCCTCCCCCGAGGCCGGTGAGGCCCATGTGAAGTCCGAGCACTTCGCCTCGGCCATGGACCTGATGGCGGATCTCGTCGCCCAGACCCCGGAGATCATCAACGTCGAGGTGCCGGGCGAGGGTTGGTCCCGGATGGCGGAGGTCACCCCGCGCCCGCGGTGACGCCGGGGCCGCGACAGGCCCGGTCAGGCCGCGTGGCCGCCGTCCACCACCACCTCCGTACCGGTGATGTACGCCGCTTCGGCACTGGCCAAGTAGGTGATGAGCGAGGCCACTTCGGCCGCGGTGCCGAACCGGTCCAGGGCGGTCGCCGAGCGCTGGCCGGCGGCGAACGGGCCGTCGGCCGGGTTGAGATCCGTGTCGACCGGGCCGGGCTGCACCAGATTGACGGTGATGCCGCGCGGGCCGAGCTCACGGGCGAGCGGCTTGGTGAGACCGGCCAGCGCCGACTTGCTCATCGCGTAGAGCGTGGAGCCGGGACCGCCCGCGTGCCGGCTCAGGGCCGTACCGACGGAGACGATGCGGCCGCCGTGCTCCATCAGCCCCGCCGCCGCGCGGCAGGCCAGGAACACCGCCCGCACATTGACCGCGAGCACCCGGTCCACATCGGCGGGGGTGAGGGTGTCGATGGGCCCGAGGACGCCGATGCCCGCGTTGTTGACCAGGATGTCCAGCCGGCCGAGCACGTCCACGGCCCCGGTCACGGCCGCCGGGACCGCCTCCGGGTCGGCCGAGTCCACCCGCAGGGCGATGCCGCGCCGGCCGTACGAGCGGATCTTCCCGACGACCGCCAGCGCCGCCGCCTCGTCCTGTACGTACGTCAGTGCCACATCGACGCCGTCCCGGGCGAGCCGCAGGGCGGTCGCGGCGCCGATGCCCCGGCTGCCCCCGGTGACGAGTGCGGTCCGGGCCGTGCCGGTGGTGGTGCTGTTCATGATGAAGTCCTCGCAGGTCGGTGCTTTTCGTCCGGCGCTCCGACATGCGTCGTGCGCCTCGGCACGGACAAGGAAAGCCCTTCCGCCCGGCCGTCACCGGCGGGAAACGGACGCCGACGCGGGGCTCCGTCCGGGGCCGGACCGATGGGGCGCGGGAGACCCCGAGCGGCGCCTGCATCCACACCTGTCGGCCCGCGCAAGTCGGTGCAGGGGCGGACCCGCTGTCGCTGACCACGCTTCAGCTCGACAGCTCGACAGCTCGACAGCTCGGTCGCCGTCTTCGCCGTGCTCGCGGCCCTGCCCGGCACCGGGGAGGCGCCGTGGACCGTGGCCGCGGGATTCGGCGTCCGGGAGTGGGGTGGGCGCGGCCCCGGCGTCCGAAAGTCTCGTGTTCCACGACTTTGGTCGCCCGACGCGTCCGTGCGGCCGGGGCCACGCGCCCGGCCTGGGTAGTTTTGTGGCATGACGCGTACGGAGTACCGCTGGCTGCTGCCCTCGGCGATGGCCGACCCCGAGCTGCCCGGCGACCGGTGCGGCCGCTCCCGGCGCACCGTGCGGGACTGGGCCGTCGATCTCACCGCCTTCCTCTGCGCGGCCCTGATCGGCATGCTCACGGCGGCCGCGATCGAGGCCGACCCCACCACCCCCGACAGCGTTCTCTTCGCCGACGTCGTGATCGGTGCCCTGGCCTGCTGTGCCCTGTGGGTGCGGCGGCGGTGGCCGGTCGGCGTCGCGGTGGCCCTGGTCCTGACCTCCGCGGTCGAGCCGGTCTCCGCGGGGGCCATGCTCGTGGCGCTGTTCGGCGTGGCCGTGCACCGCCCGTTCCGGCCCGTGGCGGCCGTCGGGGCGCTCGCCCTGGCCCTCGCCCCCGTACAGCCGTACCTTCGCCCCGATCCGGAGACCTCGTTCACCGGGGCCACGGTCGTCGGAGTGCTGCTGCCGCTGCTGGTGATCAGCTGGGGCATGGTCGTACGGTCCAGGCGCCAGCTCGTCCTCACCCTGCGCGAGCGGGCCCGCCGGGCCGAGACCGAGGCGGAGCTCCGCGCCGAGCAGGCCCAGCGGCTGGCCCGCGAGGCCATCGCCCGCGAGATGCACGACGTACTCGCCCACCGGCTGACCCTGCTCAGCGTCCACGCCGGAGCCCTCGAATTCCGCCCCGACGCACCCACCACTGAGGTGGCCCGCGCGGCCGGGGTCATCCGGGACAGCGCGCACGAGGCGCTCCAGGACCTCCGCGAGATCATCGGAGTCCTGCGCAGCCCCGGCGAGAGCGACGGCGACCGGCCGCAGCCCACCCTCGCCACCCTGGAGTCGCTGATCTCCGAGTCCCGGTCGGCCGGCATGAAGGTCATCCTCGACAACCGCGTCACCGACCCCGCCGCGGTTCTGGCCGCCACCGGCCGCACCGTCTACCGCATCGCCCAGGAGGGCCTGACCAACGCCCGCAAGCACGCACCCGGCGCCGAGGTCACCGTCACGGTCACCGGCGCCCGGGGCGAAGGGCTCACCGTCGAGGTGTGCAATCCGGCGCCCACCGAACCCTTTGAGCAGGTCCCCGGTTCCGGCCAGGGGCTCATCGGCCTCACGGAGCGCGCCGCTCTGGCCGGGGGCAGCCTCGACCACGGGCCGCGACCGGACGGCGGCTTCCGCATCCGGGCCTCACTGCCGTGGCCGGACAGGCCCTGACCCTCCCACCGGCCCCCGGCCCCTGAGGCGTCCGGGCCTGACTACGGTTGTCGTCATGACCACCCCCGCCCCGATGGATCCCGCGGCACCGCCCGTCCGGCTGCTGATCGTCGACGACGACCCGCTCGTACGGGCCGGCCTCGCCCTGATGCTCGGCGGTGCCGACGACATCGAGATCGTGGGGGAGGGGGCGAACGGCACTCAGGCCGCGGAGCTCGTCGACCGGCTGCGCCCCGACGTGGTGCTGATGGACATCCGGATGCCGGGCATGGACGGGCTGACCGCGACCGAGTCCCTGCGCGGCCGCCCCGGCGCCCCGGAGGTCATCGTCCTGACGACGTTCCACGCCGACGAACAGGTGCTGCGGGCCATCCGCGCCGGGGCGGCCGGGTTCGTACTGAAGGACACCCCGCCCGCGCAGATCGTCGACGCGGTGCGACAGGTGGCGGCCGGCGATCCGGTGCTCTCGCCGGCGGTGACACGCCGGCTGATGGTCCGCGCCGCCGGGACCGGCCCCCGCGACGACCGGGCGGACCGGGCACGGCAGCGGATCGCCGTGCTCGCGGAACGGGAACGCGAGGTCGCGATCGCCGTGGCGCGCGGCCGTTCCAATGCCGAGATCGCCGCGACGCTCTATCTCAGCGTGGCGACCGTGAAGACGCAGGTGTCCCGGATCCTGGCCAGATTCGGCTTCAACAACCGTGTCCAGATCGCGCTGTTGGTGCACGACGCGGGCCTGCTCGACGACGACGGCGCGGAGCCGGCGACATAGGGTGAACCGGCCGGGTCCTGAGCGATCCGGCCGAACGAGCCGTCAGACCGGGAGGGGCGATCCCATGTCCGATGCCAGTGGCCGTGCCGAGGTCGATGTCGATCTGCGCGGGTTCGCGGACTTCACCGCGAACCCGTATCCGTACTACGAGAAGCTGCGCGCCGCGGGTCCGGTGCACACCGTGCGCACCGAGGAGTTCGAGCGCGTCTGGCTGGTGGTGGGGTACGAGGAGGCCCGCGCGACCCTTGCCGACCCGCGGTTCGCCAAGGACTGGCGGGGCCTGCCGGGCGCACCCGCCGAGAGCGACCCCATCTTCCTCAACATGCTGGAGCTGGACGCGCCCCATCACACCCGGCTGCGCAAGCTCGTCGCCCGGGAGTTCACCGCCCGCCGGGTCGAGGCCCTGCGCCCACGCGTCCAGCAGATCACCGACGAACTCCTCGACGCGATGGTGCCCGCCGGGCGCGCCGACCTCGTCGACGCGCTCGCCTTCCCGCTGCCGATGACCGTCATCTGCGAGCTGATCGGTGTGCCGGACCTGGACCGCGGCGCCTTCCGCCGGCTGTCCAACGGTGTCGTCACCCCCGCCTCGCCGGAGCAGGAGTTCGAGGCGGTGCGCGCCATGAACGAGTACCTGCGCGAACTCATCGAGGACAAGCGGTGCTCACCCGGCGACGACCTGATGAGCGCTCTGGTCAGGACCCGCGACGAGGAGGGCGACGGTCTGTCCCCCGACGAGCTGGTCGGCATGGCCTTCCTGTTGCTGGTGGCCGGCCACGAGACCACGGTCAACCTGATCGGCAACGGGGTACGGGCGCTGCTCGACCACCCCGGCCAGCTGGCGGCCCTGCGGGACGACCCGGAGCTGATCGGCGGTGCGGTCGAGGAGATGCTGCGCTACGACGGGCCGGTGGAGAACGCCACGTTCCGCTACCCCCGCGAGCAGGTCGAGATCGGACAGCGGGTCATTCCGGCGGGCGCCCCGGTCCTGGTGTCCCTGGCGGGCGCCGACCGGGACGGCGGCCGCTATCCGGAACCGGACACCTTCGACATCCGCCGCGATGCCCAGGGGCACGTGGCCTTCGGCCACGGCGTCCACTTCTGCGTGGGTGCGCCGCTGGCCCGCCTGGAGGGCCGGATCGCGATCGGCACGCTGCTGGAGCGGTGCCCCGCCCTCGCCCTGGACGCGACGGCCGGAGAGCTGGACTGGATTCCCGGCATGCTGATGCGCGGGGTGCGCGGGCTGCCCGTCCGCTGGTGAGCCAAGGGGCTCCGCCTCGCCCACGCCCAGGATCTTTCGTTCGATCAGGCCGGGCTCGCGGGGTCCGGCATGATCCAAACGAAAGACCCTGGGCCGCGCGCAGTGCCCACCGCCGGGCACGGCCTAACCGACGGGCTGCGCCGCGCCGTCGGCGATCTCCGCGATCGTCACGGGGCGGCGCTCCCGGCGCGACACCTCGCACGCCTCCGCGATCAGCAGCGCGAACCACGCCTCCCGACCGTCGCACGGATTGGGCAGCTCGCCCCGCACCACCCGTACGAAGGCGTCCAGTTCGGCCTCGTACGCCGGGGCGAACCGTTCCAGGAAACCGGGCCAGGGGCCGACGGGGGCCGGCGGGCCCTGGGGTTCGGCCGAGGTGATCGGCGTGCGGCCGTCCAGGCCGACCGTGATCTGGTCCAGCTCGCCCGCCAGCTCCATCCGCACGTCGTAGCCGGCGCCGTTGCAGCGGGTGGCCGCCGCGGTGGCCAGGGTGCCGTCGTCGAGGGTCAGCAGGACCGCCGCCGTGTCCACGTCGCCCGCCGCCCGGAACATCCCGGGCCCGGCATCCGACCCGGCGGCGTACACCTCCGTCACCTCACGGCCCGTCACCCACCGCAGCATGTCGAAGTCATGGACCAGGCAGTCCCGGTACAACCCCCCGGAGAGCGGGAGATACGCGGCGGGCGGCGGGGCGGGGTCCATCGTCACCGCCCGCACGGAGTGCAGCCTGCCCAGCGCGCCGGACCGCACGGCCGCGCGGGCCGCCCGGAATCCCGCGTCGAACCGGCGCATGAAGCCCAGTTGCAGCACGCTCCCGGCCCGGTCGACCTCGCGCAGCGCGCCCAGGGTCCCGGACAGGTCCAGGGCGATCGGCTTCTCGCAGAACGCCGGGAGCCCCGCCCGTGCCGCCCGGCCGATCAGCTCCGCGTGCGCCGAGGTGGCCGAGGCGATCACCACGGCGTCCACACCCGCGCCGAACACCTCGGCCGTGCCCGGGAGGGCCGTCGCGCCGGTGGCCCGCGCGACCTCGGCGGCCCGCGCCGCATCGGTGTCCGTCACCACCAGGGCGTCCACCTCGGGATGGCGGGCCAGCACGCCCGCGTGGAAGGAACCGATCCGGCCGGTGCCGATGAGTCCGATACGCATGGACCCAACGTGCCGCCCGTCGGCTGCGCTGTCAACCATATGTCCTGACAAGGTGTGGCTTGTTTGTTGGTCCTGCTGTCCGGACAACAGGACGACCGGACTACCGGAAGTTCTGACGTGAGGGTTACCCTCCACGCGTGCCGAAACCCACCACCGACCCCGCCGCACTTGAACTCGGCGTGGACCGCACCAGCCCGATCCCGCTCTACTTCCAGCTGGCCCAGCAGCTGGAAGCGGCCGTCGAAGAGGGCCGGCTCGCCCCCGGCAGCCTCCTCGGCAACGAGATCGAGCTCGCGGCCCGGCTCGGCCTGTCCCGGCCCACGGTCCGCCAGGCCATCCAGTCACTGGTCGACAAGGGACTGATGGTCCGCCGCCGCGGCGTGGGCACCCAGGTCGTGCACAGCACGGTCCGGCGCCCGCTCGAACTGAGCAGCCTCTACGACGACCTGGAGGCCGCGGGCGGGCACCCCGCGACCCGTGTCCTGCGCAACACCGTCGAGCCCGCCGGCCCCGAGGTGGCCGAAGCCCTGGCGGTCGCCGAAGGCACCGGCGTACACCTCGTGGAGCGGCTGCGGTACGCCCACGGCGAGCCGCTGGCACTGCTGCGCAACCATCTGCCGCCCGGGATCGTCGACCTGGACACCGAACGGCTGGAGGCCACCGGCCTGTACCGGCTGCTGCGCGGCGCCGGGATCACCCTGCACAGCGCCCGCCAGACCGTCGGCGCCCGGCTCGCCACCGCCGACGAGGCGGCCGGGCTCGCCGAGGCGGAGGGCGCCGCCCTGCTGACGATGGAGCGCACCACCTTCGACGACACCGGACGGGCCGTCGAGTTCGGCTCCCACATCTACCGGGCCTCGCGCTACAGCTTCGACTTCCAGCTGCTCGTACGGTGACGACGGCCGCACGGCCCCGTTGACGTCTCGTACGCCCACCGCTAGAACTCCTCCAGCCGCACTCGGGCGGCCGGGAGAGAAGGCGGACCCACCATGCGTACCTCTCGCAAGGCAGCAACCCTGATCACCGTCGCGGCCCTCGGAATCGGTATCGCCGTCTCCGGCTGCAGCGGCTCCGGCGGCCGCAGCGCCGAGGAGAAGCCGGCGGGCACGAGCGGTGGCGCGGGCGTCGCCACCACACCCCGGATGAAGATCGCGATGGTCACGCACTCGGGGGAGGGCGACACCTTCTGGGACATCGTGCAGAGCGGCGCGGAACAGGCGGCTGCCAAGGACAACGCCGAGTTCCTGTACTCGGCGGACAAGGAGGGCAAGGAACAGGCCCAGCTGGTGCAGGCCGCCATCGACCAGAAGGTCGACGGGCTGATCGTCACCCTCGCCAAACCGGAAGCCGTCGAGGACGTCGTCGCCAAGGCCGTGAAGGCCGGCATACCCGTGGTGACCATCAACTCGGGCGCGCGGTTCTCCGAGCGGCTCGGCGCCCTCGGTCACATCGGCCAGGACGAGAAGGTCGCGGGCGAGGCCGTCGGCGAGGAGCTCGACGCACGGGGCCGCAAGAAGGCCCTCTGCGTCATCCACGAGCAGGGCAACGTCTCGCTGGAGGAGCGCTGCGCCGGGGTGCGCAAGACCTTCGGCGGCCGGGTCGAGAACCTCGACGTCGACGGCACCAACATGCCGGCCTCCACCTCTTCCATCGAGGCGAAGCTCCAGGCCGACAGGGACATCGACGCGATCGTCACCCTCGGCGCCCCCTTCGCCGCCGCCTCCGTCAAGGCCAAGGACGGCTCCGGCAGTACGGCGGAGGTCGACACCTTCGATCTGAACGCCGAGGTCGTCAAGCGGTTGAAGGCCCACGAGGTCGGCTTCGCCGTCGACCAGCAGCCGTATCTCCAGGGCTACCTCGCCGTCGACGAGCTGTGGCTGAACCGGACCAACGGCAACGTCATCGGCGGCGGAAAGCCGGTGCTCACCGGCCCGGCGATCGTCACCGCGAAGGACGTGCCGCAGCTGGAGAAGTACACCGCGCGCGGCACCCGGTGAACCGCCCGCACATCGCGGTGCGCACCCGGTGCCGGTACACGGCTCCCGCCCCTGCCGGGCGGCGCCGCCGACCGCTCGGGGATACTTGGCCAGCCGGGCCGGGTGTGCAGCACCACCCCCGGCCACTCCAAGCAGCACAGCGAGCAGCACAAGAAGGGCACGGCGTCGTGGCAAGGGTTCGGACAGGGGTACGTGCGATGGGCGCCGTGCTTGCGGCGGTGCTCGGGGCCTCCCTCGTGGGATGCAGCAGCACCGGTGGCAAGCGGGCGGAGGAACGCGCGGCCCGCGCCGCCGCCGAGGGCCGGGCCGCCGTGGACACGCCCCGCTGGACCTTCGCCATGGTCACCCACTCGGGCGACGGGGACACCTTCTGGGACATCGTCCAGCGCGGTGCCGAGCAGGCGGCCGTCAAGGACAACATCAAGTTCCTGTACTCGCACAACGACGAGGCACAGCAGCAGGCCCAGCTGGTGCAGGCCGCCATCGACCAGAAGGTCGACGGGCTGATCGTCACCCTCGCCAAGCCCGACGCCATGAAGGACGTCGTGACCAAGGCCACCAAGGCCGGAATCCCGGTGATCACGGTGAACTCGGGCTCTGCGGAGTCCAAGCGGTTCGGCGCACTCACCCACATCGGCCAGGACGAGTCCATCGCGGG
Organism: Streptomyces gelaticus; assembly: GCF_014649535.1. GTDB lineage: Bacteria > Actinomycetota > Actinomycetes > Streptomycetales > Streptomycetaceae > Streptomyces > Streptomyces gelaticus. The sequence continues at coordinate 102,296 of NZ_BMTF01000007.1, read as the reverse complement.
CGAGGCGGTCGGCGAGGAGCTCAACGCGCGGGGCCGCAAGAAGGCGCTCTGCATCCTGCACGAGCAGGGCAACGTCGGCCACGAGCAGCGCTGTGCCGGAGCGAAGAAGACCTTCGACGGGCAGATGCAGAACCTCTACGTCGAGGGCACCAACATGCCCGACGTCCAGGCGTCCATCGAGGCCAAGCTCCAGGCCGACAAGAACATCGACGCGGTCGTCACCCTCGGCGCGCCCTTCGCGGACGCCGCCGTCAAGGCGAAGAAGACCGCGGGCAGCAAGGCCGAGATCGACACCTTCGACCTGAACGCCAAGGTCGCCACGGCCCTCCAGGACAAGACCCTCGGCTTCGCCGTCGACCAGCAGCCCTACCTCCAGGGGTACGAGGCGGTCGACCTGCTCTGGCTCCACCGCTACAACGGCAATGTGCTCGGCGGCGGCCGCCCGGTCCTCACCGGACCCCAGATCATCACCGCCGAGGACGCCGCCGAACTCGCCCAGTACACGAAGCGGGGGACCCGATGAGCACGATCGCCGGACCGTCCGCCCCGGCCGGGGCCGACGAGCGGCTGATGCGCACCTCACCGCTGCGCAGGCTGCTCGGCCGCCCCGAGCTCGGCTCGGTGGTCGGTGCCGCGGCCGTCTTCGTCTTCTTCTCGATCGTCGCCGACAGCTTCCTGCGCGCCTCCAGCCTCGGCACCGTCCTGTACGCGGCCTCGACGATCGGGATCATGGCCGCCCCGGTGGCGCTGCTGATGATCGGCGGCGAGTTCGACCTCTCCGCCGGTGTGCTGGTCACCAGCTCCGCGCTGATCTCGTCGATGTTCAGCTACCAGATGACGGCCAACGTCTGGGTCGGTGTCTTCGTGTCGTTGCTGGTCACCCTGGCCATCGGCGCCTTCAACGGCTTCATGCTGACCCGCACGAAACTGCCGAGCTTCATCATCACGCTCGGTACGTTCCTGATGCTGACCGGCCTCAATCTGGGCTTCACCAAGCTGATCAGCGGGACCGTGTCCACCAAGGCCATCGGCGACATGGAGGGCTTCGACTCGGCCCGCAAGGTCTTCGCCTCGCAGTGGACCATCGGCGGTGTCGAGTTCAAGGTCACCATCCTGTGGTGGGCGGTACTCGTCGCGATCGCCACCTGGATCCTGCTCCGCACCCGCTTCGGCAACTGGATCTTCGCGGTCGGCGGCGAGGCCGACGCGGCCCGCGCGGTCGGCGTCCCGGTGATCCGCACCAAGATCGGGCTCTACCTCGGGGTCGCCTTCGCCGCCTGGGTCTCCGGCCAGCACCTGTTGTTCTCGTTCGACGTGGTGCAGTCCGGCGAGGGCGTCGGCAACGAACTGATCTACATCATCGCGGCCGTCATCGGCGGCTGTCTGATCACCGGCGGCTACGGCTCCGCGATCGGCTCCGCGGTCGGTGCCTTCATCTTCGGTATGACCAGCAAGGGCATCGTGTACGCGGAGTGGAACCCGGACTGGTTCAAGTTCTTCCTCGGAGCCATGCTGCTCCTGGCCACCCTGCTCAACGCATGGGTTCGCAAGCGCGCGGAGGCGACGAAATGACGGCCCCCAAGGCACCGGCCGGACAGGAGGCGCCTCACCGGGCGCTCGTCGAGCTGGACCACGTCAGCAAGTACTACGGCAACATCAAGGCCCTGACGGACGTCTCGCTGGAGGTCCACGCGGGCGAGATCTCCTGTGTGCTCGGCGACAACGGTGCCGGCAAGTCCACCCTGATCAAGATCATCGCCGGGCTGCACCGGCACGACGCGGGGACCTTCCTCATCGACGGCGAGGAGACCACCCTCGTCAACCCGCGCGACGCCCTGGACCGCGGCATCGCCACGGTCTACCAGGACCTGGCCGTCGTCCCCCTGATGCCGGTCTGGCGGAACTTCTTCCTCGGTTCCGAGCCGACCACCGGCGCCGGCCCCTTCAAGCGCCTCGACGTACGGCTGATGCGCGAGACCACCCGCTCCGAGCTGCTGCGCATGGGCATCGACCTGCGCGACGTCGACCAGCCGATCGGCACCCTCTCCGGCGGCGAGCGCCAGTGCGTCGCCATCGCGCGGGCCGTCTACTTCGGCGCCAAGGTCCTCGTCCTGGACGAGCCCACCGCCGCGCTCGGCGTCAAGCAGTCCGGGGTCGTGCTGAAGTACGTCGCGGCCGCCCGCGACGCGGGTCTCGGCGTGGTCCTCATCACGCACAACCCGCACCACGCGTATCTCGTCGGTGACCGATTCGTGCTCCTGAAGCGCGGCGCGATGTCCGGCAGCCACACCCGGGCGAGCATCACGCTGGACGAGCTGACCCGCCAGATGGCGGGCGGCAGCGAGCTGGAGGAGCTCAGCCACGAGCTGGAACGGGCCCCCGCACCGACGCATCTCGGCGGTCACCCGGTCCCCGGCAAGGCCGAGTAGCCCCGGGCCGGGACCGGCCCCGTACCCACCGGTGCGCCAGCCCCGGTGCCCCGGCAGTGGCAGAATCGAGCCCGACGGGCGCAGTCCGCCGCCGGGAGCACCGCCCCCGGCTCCCCCAGACCCCGCAGGGACGATGAGCACGTACCGCGACTTCACACACCGCGGCTCCGCCCGCGCCACCGTCCTGCGGACCGTGGGCACCCGGGAGCGGCGCTCGCACCTCACGGCCCCGCGGGTACCCACCGTCGGCATCGACATCGGCGGTACGAAGGTGATGGCGGGCGTCGTCGACGCCGACGGCAACATCCTGGAACAGCTGCGCACCGAGACGCCGGACAAGTCCAAGAGCCCCAAGGTCGTCGAGGACACCATCGTCGAGCTGGTCCTGGACCTCTCCGACCGGCACGATGTGCACGCCGTCGGCATCGGGGCGGCCGGCTGGGTCGACGCGGACCGTTCCAAGGTGCTCTTCGCCCCGCACCTCGCCTGGCGCGACGAACCGCTGCGCGACGCCCTCGCCTCACGCCTCGTGGTCCCCGTCATGGTCGACAACGACGCCAACACCGCCGCCTGGGCCGAGTGGCGCTTCGGCGCCGGCCGCGGCGAGGACCACCTCGTCATGATCACGCTCGGCACCGGCATCGGCGGCGCGATCCTGGAGGACGGCCAGGTCAAGCGCGGCAAGTACGGCGTCGCCGGTGAGTTCGGCCACATGCAGGTGGTGCCCGGCGGCCACCGCTGCCCCTGCGGGAACCGCGGCTGCTGGGAGCAGTACAGCTCCGGCAACGCGCTCGTCCGGGAGGCCAAGGAGCTGGCCGCCGCGGACTCCCCGGTGGCCCACGGGATCATCGAGCGGGTCAAGGGCAACATCCCCGACATCACCGGGCCGCTCATCACCGAACTGGCCCGCGAGGGCGACGCGATGTGCGTCGAGCTGCTCCAGGACATCGGTCAGTGGCTCGGCGTGGGCATCGCCAACCTGGCCGCCGCGCTCGACCCCTCCTGCTTCGTCATCGGGGGCGGGGTCAGCGCCGCCGACGACCTGCTCATCGGTCCCGCCAGGGATGCCTTCAAGCGCCATCTCACCGGCCGCGGTTACCGGCCCGAGGCCCGGATCGCCAAGGCACAGCTCGGCCCGGAGGCGGGTATGGTCGGCGCCGCGGACCTGGCCCGGCTGGTGGCCCGCAGATTCCGCCGTACCAACCGCCGCCGGGTCGAGCGGTACGAGCGGTACGCCCAGATCTACGACCAGGCCGCGAGCACCATCCGCAATACGCGCAACACCCGCACCTCCTAGGGATCCCCAGAAACATGACCGCAGCCGAGCACCCCGTCCTGCCGCGCCAGTCCTCGCCGCCCGACGACGGCCGGCCGCCGCAGGACCGGCGCCGGATGATCCGTCGGCGGCTGATCACGGCGACCATCATCGTGCTGCTCATCGGCATCCCGGCCGGCTATATGCTGATCTCCGCCGGCCAGAGCCGCCGCTCCGGTCAGAACAAGGAGGCCGAGGCCTCCGCGCAGGGGCTCCGGGAGGGCTGGCCGTCCCGGATGCAGCGCCGGATCTTCGAGCTGCCGATGCCCGGCAATTCCCTCGACGTGCAGTACTACGAGACCAACAACTGGAAGGCGAGCCGGCTGTACGTGGAGTTCCGCACCACGTCCGCCGGGCTCGACCGCTTCCTCGGCCGGATGGGCAGCGGGCGCTCCGACCTGGAGCCCGGCAAGGTGACCATCGGCGCCCGCGACCAGGAGGTCTCGGGCTGGAAGTTCGACCCAGGGGTGGAATGGGCGGGCACCACGCACACCAACAAGGACCCGCGGCCCACCCAGGACATCATGGTGAACATGACCGACCCGATGAACCCGGTCGTCTACGTGGTGTCCGCGGCGACCCCCTGACCGGGGTCGGAGTCGCGGAGGACGCCCTGGGGGCCAGGATGCTGATGGTGCGTCAGGGGCGGTTGGTCAGGTAGCCGCCCATGGAGGTGAAGTACTCCTTCGCAGGCATCTCCCGGCCGTTCCCGGTCCGTACGCGCGTGATGGCCAGACCGTGGTTGCGGCCGGTGCGGGCGTCGGCTCCGGCGACGATCACCACGCCTTCGCCCTCGCGGTAGAAGATGCGGCCGGGCGTGCCGCCGTAGCGGCCCCGGGACACCACCGAGGCGAGAACTTCGAGCCGCTCGCCCCGGTGGAAGGTGAAGGCGCTGGGGTACGGATCCGACTGGGCGCGGACCAGGCGTTCGAGGTCCTCGGCCGGCCAGGACCAGTCGATGCGGATGTCCTCGGTGGACCGCTTGTGGAAGAAGCTGGCCAGGGAGCGGTCCTGCTTGGTGAACTCCGTCTGCCCGCCGGCGATCAGGTCGAGTGCGCCGATGGTGACCGGGGCGATGAGGTCGACGGTCTTGTGGAAGAGGTCGGTGGCGGTGTCCGACGGGCCGACCGGAACCGCCTCCTGGCGGACGATGTCGCCGGCGTCGAGCTCGTCGTCCATCATGTGCGCGGTGACGCCCACTTCGGACTCGCCGTTGATCAGGGCCCAGATCAGCGGGGAGAACCCGGCGTACTTCGGCAGCAGTGAATCGTGCACGTTCAGGGTGCCGTGGCGCGGGAGGCCGAAGATCCGCGGCGGGATCCATGTCCGCCAGTTGTTGGCCACGATGATGTCCGGGTCGGCCGCCTCGAGGCGCTCGAACAGCTCGTCGTCGTCCGGGCGGTTGCGGATCAGCACCGGGATGCCGTGGTCCTCGGCGAGGTCGGCGACGGAATCGCTCCAGATCTTCTCGTACGCGTGCTCGCTCCTGGGGTGCGTCACGACCAGAACCACCTGGTGCTCGGAGTCCAGGAGGGCCTGCAGGGTGCGATGGCCCCAGGTCTGGTAACCGAACATGACGACCCGCATGGGGTTCCTCCTCAGGGCAGGGGTAGACCGGCGGTAAGTAAAGCAAGGCTTACCTTAGTTTGCAACAGGGGTATTTCGGGCCGTGATTGACGGATCGTCAGGGTGCGGATGGCGGATCACCCTGTCGACAACACTGCATGATTAGCTTAGGCTCACCTAAGTTTGTTGGGCAGCTCCGTCGGCGTGCCCATCTCTCGTACCTTCCCTACGCCTGACAGGCGGCTTTCCCGCACGATGGGAGTGACATGTCACCGGTTCTTCCTGGCGACGCACCACTGGTCCACGACCTGATCGGCATCGGCTTCGGCCCCTCCAACGTGGCCATGGCGATTGCGCTGAGCGAGCACAACTCAGGCGTCGGCAGGCAGGAGCCGGTCACCGCTCACTTCTTCGAGCAGCAGCCGGGCTTCGGCTGGCACCGCGGCATGCTGATCGACGACGCCACCATGCAGGTCTCCTTCCTCAAGGACCTGGTGACGCTCCGGAACCCGGCCAGCGAGTTCAGCTTCCTCTGCTACCTGCAGAGCAAGGACCGGCTGATCGACTTCATCAACCACAAGAACCTCTTCCCGCTGCGGGTCGAGTTCCACGACTACTTCGAGTGGGCCGCGGCCAAGGTCGACACCATGGTCTCCTACGGTCACGAGGTCGTCTCCGTCACTCCCTTCGTCCACGACGGTGTTGTGGACCACCTGGACGTGACCGTCCGCTCGGAGGAGGGGCTGAAGGTCCACCAGGCCCGCAACCTCGTCATCGGTACCGGGCTGCGGCCCCTCATGCCGGCGGGTGTCGAGCGCGGTGACCGCGTCTGGCACAACTCCGATCTCCTGCGCAAGGTCGACGGCCTTGAGGGCACCTCGCCCCAGCGGTTCGTCGTCGTGGGCGCCGGGCAGAGCGCCGCCGAGAACGTCGCCTACCTGCACCGCCGCTTCCCCGGGGCCGAGGTCTGCGCGGTCTTCTCCCGCTACGGCTACAGCCCCGCCGACGACAGCAGCTTCGCCAACCGGATCTTCGACCCCGGGGCGGTCGACGACTACTTCACCGCGCCCGAGAGCGTCAAGAGCCGGCTGATGGCCTATCACGGCAACACCAACTACTCCGTGGTGGACATCGATCTCATCGACGACCTGTACCGGCAGATGTACCAGGAGAAGGTCCTGGGCACCGAACGGCTGCGCTTCCTCAACGTGTCCCGGGTCAGCGAGGTGGAGGAGACGCCCGACGGTGTACGTGCCACCGTGAAGTCCCTGGTCACGGGCGAGGAGACGGTTCTGGACGCCGATGTCGTGGTGTTCGCCACCGGCTACAGCCCCGCCGACCCCCTCGGCCTGCTCGGCGAGGCGGCCGACCGCTGCCTGCGCGACGACGAGGGCCGCGTCCGCGTCGAGCGCGACTACCGCGTCTCGACCGACCCCTCTCTGCGCTGCGGCATCTATCTCCAGGGCGGCACGGAGCACACGCACGGCATCACGACGTCGTTGCTGTCCAACACCGCGATACGGGTCGGCGAGATCCTCGACTCGCTGCTCGACCGGGGAGTCGAGTCCGCCTCCGACGAGGCCCGGCCGGTCGCCGACGGCACCGGGGCAAAGGGATAACGAGCGCCGACATGCGCACGACTGCAGTTGAGCGTCCCGCCCCCGGGGGGACCTCAGTGGCCCGCCGGCGGCGGCTCGTCGGTCTGCTCGCACTCGTGGCGGTCCTTGCGATCGCCGCGGCGGTCTCCTTGGCCGTCGGCGCCCGCGCGCTGAGCCCCGCCGAGGTCTGGTACGGACTGTTCGCGGCGCCCGACCCCGACCGGCGGCTCACCGGGATCAGACTCGTCGTGCAGACCGTGCGGGTGCCGCGGACGGTGCTCGCGATCGTCGCGGGCATCGCCCTGGGGACCGGCGGTGCGCTGATCCAGGGCTACACGCGCAACCCGATAGCCGACACCGGCCTGCTGGGGGTGAACGCCGGAGCCTCGTTCGCCGTGGTGTCGGTGATCGCTGTGTTCGGCCTCGCCGACCCGTTCCAGTACGTCTGGTTCGCCTTCGTGGGAGCGGCGATCGCCGGCGTGGTCGTCTTCGGCCTCGCGAGCATCGGCCGGGGGGCGGGCAATCCGCTGACGCTCGCTCTGGCCGGGCAGGGGATCACGGTGTTCCTCGCGGCGATGACCACGGCGGTGGCGCTGTCCGACCAGAAGTCGCTGAACGCACTGCGGTTCTGGAACGCGGGCTCCGTGGCCGGTGTCGGATTCGACGTCATCCGGCCGGTGACCGCGTTCATCGCGGTCGGACTGGTACTGGCGCTGATCACCCTGCCCGCCCTCAATCTGCTCAATCTGGGTGACGACGTGGCGCGGGGGCTGGGCGTGAACATCGCGGTGAGCCGGACGGCCGGCATCGTCGCCATCACCCTGCTGGCCGGGGCTGCCACGGCGGCCTGCGGTCCCATCGCGTTCCTCGGGCTGATGGTGGCCCATGTGGCCCGGTACCTGACCGGGCCGGACTACCGCTGGCTGGTGCCGTACGCGGGGCTGCTCGGGGCCGTCGTCCTGCTGGTCTGCGACATCGTGGGGCGCCTGGTGGTACGGCCGGGCGAGCTGGACGCGGGTGTGGTGGTCGCCCTCCTCGGCGCCCCGTTCTTCGCGATTCTGGTGTGGCGGGGAAAGTTCAGGAACGCATGAACGGGACAGACGTGAACCCCTCGGTGGCGCCGGGCGTGCGGCTCGGACGGGTGTCGTTCGTATGGCGTCCCTGGCTCGTCCTGGTCACGCTGCTGCTTGCGGCGGCGACCTTCCTGGTGTTCTGCCTCTCCATCGGGGTCGGGGACTTCCCCATCGGCCTGTCCCGGGTGATCGCCACGATCCTCGGCCGGGGCGAACAGGTCGACGAGTTCGTGGTCATGGAACTGCGGATGCCGCGTGCGCTGGCCGGTCTCGTCGTGGGGATCGCGCTGGGCGTGTCCGGGGCGATCACGCAGTCCGTCGCCCGCAACCCGCTCGCCAGCCCGGACATCCTGGGCATCACCGGGGGAGCCGGCGCGGTCGCGGTGTTCCTGGTGACGGTGTCGGGCGGCACCGCCGCGGCGGTGGTCGGCTCGGTGGGCCTGCCCGCGGCGGCGCTCGCGGGCGGTCTCGGCACGGGGCTGCTGGTGTACTTCCTGGCGTGGCGGCGCGGGATCGACGGCTTCCGGCTCATCCTCATCGGCATCTCGGTGAGTGCCGTGATGGAGGCGATCACGACGTGGCTGCTGGTGCGGGCCGACATCAGGGACGTGGCCAGGGCCCAGGCGTGGCTGGTCGGTTCGCTGGCCGACCGGTCGTCGGACGAGGTCGAGGTGGCGCTCCGGTGCACGGTCGTCCTCGTCGTCGTGGTGGCCGGTGTCGCGTTCCAGTTCAAGCCGATGCACCTCGGTGACGACGTCGCCGCTGGCCTGGGCGTCCGGTACACGCGGGTGCGGGCGATCCTGCTGCTGTGTGCGGTGCTGCTGGCCGCGGTGGCGGTGAGCGCGGCGGGCCCGGTTCCGTTCGTCGCTCTGGTGGCACCGCAGGTGGCGATGCGTCTGGCGAGGTTCCCGACGCCGCCGATGGTGGCCTCCGGCCTGGTGGGGGCGCTGCTGCTGATCGGCTCGGACCTGGTGGCGCGTACGGCGCTGCCGGTCACGGTGCCGGTCGGTGTGGTCACCGCCGCGCTCGGCGGCCCCTTCCTCGTCCTTCTGCTGGTGCGGGCGAACCTGAGGTAGACGGTGAGAAAGCAAGACGAATCCAACCAAGGAGGGCTCGTGGCCGCTCAGTTCACCACCGAGGTCGAGACCGTGCCGGAGACCGGAGGCGAGGGCGGAGCGCGGCTGGCGGCCAGGGGCGTCACGGTCGGGTACGGCGGCCGGAAGGTCATCGACGGCCTCGACGTGGCGATCCCTCCAGGGGTGATCACCACGATCATCGGTCCCAACGGCTGTGGCAAGTCGACCCTGTTGCGCACTTTGACCCGGCTGCTCAAGCCGGCCGGCGGCTCGGTCGTGCTGGACGGCGAGGACATCGCCGGGCTCCGGACCAGGGATGTGGCGAAGAAGCTGGGCCTGCTGCCGCAGGCGCCGGTCGCACCGGAGGGGCTGACGGTGGCGGACCTGGTTGCCAGGGGGCGCCATCCGCACCAGAGCTGGCTGCGGCAGTGGTCCTCGGACGACGCGGGCGTGGTGGAGCGCGCGCTGACCATGACCGGGGTCCTGGAGCTGGCGGACCGCCCGGTCGACTCGCTGTCCGGCGGGCAGCGCCAGCGCGTCTGGATCTCGATGGCCCTGGCCCAGGGCACCGACCTGCTGCTGCTGGACGAGCCGACCACCTATCTGGACCTGGCTCACGCGATCGACGTGCTCGATCTGGTGGACGATCTGCACGAGTCGGGGCGCACCGTGGTCATGGTGCTGCACGACCTCAATCTGGCCACGCGCTACAGCGACCACCTCATCGTGATGCGGGCGGGATCCGTCCTCGCACAGGGGCACCCGCGTGACGTGATCACCGCCGAGCTGCTGCACGAGGCGTTCGGGCTGCGCGCCGCGGTGATCGACGATCCGGTGGGGGACCGGCCGCTCATCGTGCCGGTCGGCCGTACGCACGTACGACTCGATCCGTAGCCGCGCGGCGTGCGTGCGGGTGACGTCCCAACTCATGCCCAACAGAGGGAAATTGGCTGGTTAGGATAGGCTATCCTCACCTGCATGGGATAAGGTTTGGCTGCCCTTACGCAGAGGTGCAGTGGACCGTGTGAAAGCAAGGGATTCCGGATGCTTCTCCATCGAACGACGCTTGTGAAGCCCTGGCGGCGGGTGGCGGCGACACTGTCCGCGACGGCGCTCGGTGCCGGTCTCCTCGCGGGATGCGGTTCCGGCTCGGTGGACGAGAAGAGCGACGACGCCCCGGCCGCGGCCGACGGCGCGTTCCCGGTCACCGTGGAGCACGCCTTCGGATCCACGCAGATCACCAAGGCGCCCCGGCGCGTCGTCTCGGTCGGCTACACGGACGACCAGGCCGTCCTGGCGCTCGGCATCAAGCCGGTCGGCATGGTCGACCAGTATCCGAACCCGGCGGGCAAGTCCCCCGACATCAACACCCAGTGGCCCTGGGTGAAGGACAAGTGGGGCGACACCCGCCCCGAGGTCGTCATGAACAACGGTGACTCGGGCCCGAATTACGAGAAGATCGCCGCCCTGCGGCCGGATCTGATCGTCGCGGTCTATTCCGAGATCGACAAGGCCGCCTACGAGAAACTCTCCAGGATCGCCCCGACGGTGGGCCGCACCAAGGGCGAGAAGGAGCCCTTCAGCGCTCCGTGGCAGGACAACGCGGTGCACATCGCCAAGGCGCTCGGCAAGGAGCGCGAGGGAACCGAGCTGGTGCAGGGCATCCAGGACAAGCTCGACGCGGCCAAGAAGGCGCACCCGGAGTTCGCCGGCCGGACCGCCGTGGCGCTCTCCTGGTACAAGGACTCCGTCGCACCGTTCACCTCCACCGACGTGCGCGGGCGGCTGACGACGGGCATCGGCTTCACGTACCAAACGGAGATCGACAGGATCGCGGACGGCAAATTCTTCACCGCGCTGTCCCCCGAGCGCGTCGATCTGGTCGACGTCGACCGCATCTTCGTCATCAACGACAAGGCGGACACCGAAGCGCTGAAGAAGTTCGAGCTGTTCACCAACCTGTCCGCGGTCAAGGACGGCAAGGTGTCCTACCTGTTGGACAGCGAGGGTCCGGCGGTCGGCGCGGCCATGTCCCAGGGCACCCTGCTGTCGTTGCCCTACGCGATCGACGAACTCGTCAAGTCGGTCGACTAGACATGCCGATCGGACTGACCCGTCCCCGGAGAGATTTGGTCTTCGTGTGAGCACCGCCGACACCCGTGTCGCCCCGGCAACCCTGCGCACGGCGACCGGGGGTGAGGCCGCCGGGTGGGTCGCGGCGCACTGCCGCCGGGCCCCCTGGCTGACGGCCGCCACCCTGCTCACCACGGTGGCGGGGGCAGCCCTCCAGGTCCTCCCCGTGCTCCTGCTGAGCCGGGTGGTCGACGGGGTGACCGGAGGCGGGTCGCGCTCGGTGCTCCTCACCGTCGGGGTGCTGATGGTGGCCGCCGCGCTGCTCGGTGCGGTGGCCACCGCCGTGTCGACGTACCTGATCGGGCGGCTGGGGGCGGAACTGCTCGCCCGGCTGCGGGAGGGTGCCGTCCGTGCCGTGCTGGGGATGCCGAGCGCACGCGTCGAGCAGGTCGGCCGGGGCGATGTGCTCTCCCGGGTCGGCGACGACGTGGCCGTGCTGTCCAAGGGCATCCGGTCCGCCGTTCCCACGGTGTTCTCCGCGGGCGTGCTGGTAGTCATCGCCACGGCCGGCATGTTCGGGCTGGACTGGCGGCTGGGCCTGGCGGGCGCCGGCGCGCTGCCCGCGTACGGGCTGGCGCTGCGGTGGTACCTGCCCCGGTCCGCACCGCTCTACCGGAAGCAGCGCGCCGCCCAGGCCGACCGCGCCCAGGCGTTGATCAGCGGTCTGAACGGGATCGACACGGTCCGGGCGTTTCGCATGGAGGACGCCGTCCGCGAGAAGGTCACCCGGGAGTCGTGGCGGGTGCGCGATCTCGGCGTCGATGTGTTCCGCTTCTTCGGGCGGTTCGTCGGCCGGGAGAACCGCGCCGAGTTCATCGGGCTGGTCCTGATCGTGGTGGTGGGGTACGCCCTGCTGGAGGCCGACGCCGCCAGTCTGGGCGAGGTCTCGGCGGCCCCGCTGATGTTCCACCGGCTGTTCACCCCGCTGGGCGCCATCATGTTCACCTTCGACGAGGCGCAGAAGTCGGGGGCGAGCCTCACCCGTCTGGTCGGGGTGCTGGGGGAGCCGGCGGAGGACCGGCTGGTGGGCGAGGTGTCCGTCGCGCCGACCGGCGCCGGGGCGTATCCGGTGACGGTGGAGGGGCTGACCTTCAGCTATCCCGACACCGAGGAACCGGTCCTGCGGGAGGTGAACCTGTCCGTCCCGGCCGGTGGTTCGCTGGCGCTGGTGGGGGCGACGGGTGCCGGTAAGTCGACCCTTGCCGCGCTGATCGCCGGCATCGGGACCCCGCAGACGGGTGCGGTACGCATCGGGCCGCACGACCTCGCCGGTCTGGACGAGGCCGGGGCGCGGGCCCTGGTGAGCATCCTGACGCAGGAGACGCATGTGTTCTCGGGTCCGCTCGCCGACGATCTGCGGCTCGCCGCACCCGGGGCGAGCGACGCCGAGCTGATGGAGGCATTGCGCACGGTCGGCGCGGGCGAGTGGGCCGAGCTGCTGCCCGACGGGCTGAACACCACGGTCGGCGAGGGCGGCGAGCGCCTGGACGTCACCGAGGTCGCCCAGATCGCCCTGGCCCGGCTGGTGTTGGGCCGTGCGCCGGTGGTGGTGCTCGACGAGTCGACCGCGGAGGCGGGCAGTGAGGGCGCCGCCGAACTGGAGCGGGCCGTGCTGGCCGCGTGCTCGGGGCGGACCACGCTGTTCGTGGCGCACCGGCTGACCCAGGCGATGGCGGCGGACCGGATCGCCGTGCTGTCCGCAGGGCGTGTGGTGGAGGAAGGAACGCACGGGGAGCTGGTGGCTCTGGGCGGCCAGTACGCGCGTCTGTGGCGCGCCTGGCGTGAGGGTAGTTAGGTGAACCTAAGTTAGGTTAGGCTAACTTGCATACCTTGGAAGGATGCTGAGTCTTCGATGACGGAACCGAGCGCTCCTCGCGTACTGCTTTCTCCCGCTCGCCTGGCCGGTTTGCGCCGGCGAACCGGCGACCACAGTGACCGGACCATCGCCGAAGCCTGTGCCATCGGGCTGTCGTACTGGGCGACCGGCCTCGGCCCCGACGGTATGGACCTCACCCCCGGCACACTGTTCACCGATGTCCTCGGGTGGGTCGACAACGGCGGTACCGGCAGCGGTGGTTGGGAAGCCGTCGCGGACGGCTGGAGCATCGCCGTCCCCGGTGACGCCGGCCCGGCCGACGCGCAGCTCGCACTGGACGACCTGGCCGACTTCCCGGACCGCCCCCTCGGCACCATCGGCCCGTCCAGTGCGGCAGCGAGGATCGAAACCCTGGCCGAGTGGAACGACAACCGGGCCGACCGGGTCCGCCCCACCGTCATGGAGATGTTCCGTGCGCAGGCCCGTGCCAGGCCGGACGCCGTCGCGATCGTCGATGAACACCGTTCCCTGACGTACCGACAAGTTGCCTCATACTCAGGTCAGTTGGCTCACCACTTGATCGAACGCGGCCTCGGCCCCGAGCAGGTCGTCGGGATCTCGCTCGGCCGCTGCGCCGAGATGGTCATCGGACTCCTCGCCGTTCTCCAGGCCAAGTGCGCGTTCGTGCCGCTCGATCCGCAGTGGCCCGCCGCGCGCCGCGCCGTCGTCGTCGAGGACGCCCGGGTCGTGCTCCAGCTCAACGGCTCCGGCGAGCACGGTCCGGGTGAGCCGGACGCGGTGGCCGTCGACCTCGACGACTGGCGGTTCGCCGACTGCCGGGCCGAGGGGCCGGAGGCGGCCGTCCCCGGCGCCGCCCTGGCGTACGTGATCTTCACGTCCGGTTCGACCGGACGGCCCAAGGGCGCCATGATCCGGCACGAGGCGATCAGCGAGCGCCTGCTGTGGCAGGTCGACGAGATCCTGCGCTTCGGCCACGACGACGCGTCGCTGTTCAAGGCGCCGTTGTCCTTCGACATCTCCATCAACGAGATCTTCCTGCCGCTGGTCTCCGGCGGCAGGCTGGTGATCCTGCGGCCCGGCGGTGAACGCGACCCGCACCACCTGCTGAGTGTGATCGCCGAGCAGCGCGTCACCTTCACCTACCTGGTGTCGTCCATGCTGGACGTGCTGCTGGAGATCGTGGGCGACTCCGGCCGCCTGGACAGCCTGCGGCACGTCTGGTGCGGCGGCGAGGTGCTGACCCCGGAGCTGTACGAGCGGTTCCGCGCCCGGCTCGACATACCGCTGTACCACGGCTACGGTCCGGCCGAGACGACCATCGGCGTCTCCCACGTCATCTACCGGGGCGCGGCCGAACGCCTCTCGACCTCGATCGGCCGGGCCAACCCCAACACCCAGCTGTACGTGCTCGACGAAGAACTGCGCCCGGTGCCGGCCGGGGTCGGCGGTGAACTGTACGTGGGCGGGCTCCTCCTGGGACGTGGATACGTCAACGCACCCGGTCTGACCGCCTCCCGGTTCGTCGCGAACCCCTTCGCCGACGACGGGTCCCGGCTGTACCGGACCGGCGACCTCGCGCGGTTCGCCCCGGACGGTTCGCTGGACTTCCTCGGCCGCGCCGACAACCAGATCAAGATCCGCGGCATGCGGCTGGAGATCGAGGACGTCGAGGCCGGCCTCGCCGAACACCCCGGGGTCCGGCACACCTGCGTCGTCGCGAAGAAGAACACGGTGGGCGGCACCTACCTGGTGGGGTACGTGATCCCGGCCGCCGGCCACACGGAGCTGCGGGCGGACGACGTCCAGGAGTGGGCCGCCCGGCACATGGTGGAGTACATGGCGCCCGCCCACCTCGTCGTGATGAAGGAGTTCCCGCTCACCGCGAACGGCAAGCTCGACCGGGGCGCCCTGCCGGAACCCGAGATCGGCACGGGCGCCGTCGTGGCGCCCGCCACCGACAACGAGCGGGCGGTGTGCGCGGCCGTCGCGGCGGTGCTGCGCCTGGAAGAGGCCGGGGTCGACCAGGACTTCTTCCGGCTCGGCGGGGACAGCATTCTGGCGATCTCACTGCTGAGCGCGCTGCGGGAGGCCGGCCTCCATGTCACCGCCCGGCAGATCTTCACCCACAGCGTCCTCGGGGCACTGGCCGCGGTGGCGAGCCGCGAGGACGTCTCCGCCGTGGACCACGGCGACATCGCGACCGGCCCTGTCGTGGGATCGCCCATCGTGCAGTGGCTCGGCCGGACCACGGACGCGATCGACGGCTTCGTGCAGTCCGTCGTGCTGAACACACCGGCGGAGCTGACCGCCGACGCGCTCGACGAGATCCTCGCCGCGCTACTGGGACGGCACGACATGCTGCGCGCCAGGCTGGTGCGCGGCGAGCGCTGGAGCTTCGACATCCCCGGGGCCGGACGGGCCGCGGTCGCGTGGCAGGAGAGCGACCGGTCGCCGGCCCAGTGCGTGGAACTCGCCGCCGAGGGGCTCGACCCGGACAACGGTGTGATGCTGCGCGCCGTGTGGCGCCGCGAGGCGCGGCAACTGGTCCTGGTCGCCCACCACGTCGTGATCGACGGGGTGTCCTGGCGGATCCTGATGGACGACCTGGCCACGGCCTGGCGCCAGTACGCCTCCGGCGCGCCGGTCGAACTTCCCCCCGTGGGAACGTCGTTCAGACGATGGACCCAGCTGCTGGACCGCGCCGCCTTCGACACCGACCGCGCCCACTTCCAGCGCCCCCTGCCGGGAGCCGACGCACCGCTGGGCCGGCGCGCGCCGTCCGGCACCGACACCGTCGCCCGGGAGCGGACACGGACCGTCTCCGTGGGCCCCGAGGACACCGCCGCGCTGCTCGGCGCGATCCCCGCGAAATTCCACGCGGGCGTCAACGACGTACTGCTGACCGCGCTCGCCGTCGCCCTCGCCCGGTGGCGCCGCGACCGGGGGCAGGACCAGACGTTCGCCCACATCGAACTGGAGGGACACGGCCGCGAGGGGCGCCACGTGGCGGACGCGACCGGCTTCGAACCGGAACTCTCGCGGACCGTGGGCTGGTTCACCACCCTGTTCCCGGTGACCGTCGACCCCGGCACGACAGCCGACTTCACCGCACCCGCGTACCTGGCCGCCGCCCTCAAGGCGGTCAAGGAGGACCTCGCCGCCGTGCCCGGCAACGGCGTCTCCTACGGTGCCCTGCGCTACCTGAGCGACACCGGACTGACCACCCCCGCACCGCAGGTGCTGTTCAACTACCTGGGCCGCTTCGATGCGGGCTCGTCCGACGACTGGCAACTCACCGGCACCACCGCTCAGTTGGGGGAGAAGCGCGACCCGAGGATGCGGCTGCCGCGTGCCCTGGAGTTCAACGCCATCGCCGAACCCGACGCGAGCGGCGCGTACGAGCTGGTCACCACCATCTCCTGGCCCGAGGGGATGTTCACCGACGAGGACATCGCCGCCCTCGGCGGGTACTTCCGAGCCGCCCTGTCCGCCCTGGCCGCGCTCGAAGAAGGCGGCCACACCCCCAGCGACTTCCCCCTGGTGCGGCTCACCCAGTCCGATATCGACGAGCTGGACGGTCCGGAGCTGCGGGACGTCCTGCCGCTGACCCCCTTGCAGGAGGGCCTGTACTTCCACTCGGTCTTCGACGACCACACGACCGGCAGTTACGTCGAGCAGCAGCTGCTGACGCTGGGCGGCGACGTGGACGCCGACCGGCTCGCGGCGGCGGCCACCCGGCTGCTCACGCTGTACCCCAACCTGGCCGCCCGGTTCACGGCCCTCGCCGACGGCCGGGTCGTCTCCGTCGTCGAGGGCGGCGCACGGGCACCCTTCACCACGCTGGACCGCCCCGGCCTCACCGACGAGGAGATCCGCGACCACGCCGAGCGGGACCGCCGCGCCGGCTTCGACCTGGCCGCCGGGCCGTTGATGCGGTACACACTCATCCGCGCCGGTTCCGGCCGCAACGTCCTGGTGCAGACCGTGCACCACATCGTCGCCGACGGCTGGTCGGTGCCGCCGATGCTCCGCGCGCTGCTGGCCGAGTACCACGCGCCGGGGAGCGTGTACCCGCTCGGCGGATACCGCGACTACGTGGCCTGGCTCGCCGGACGCGACCGCGATGAGAGCGACCGGGTGTGGCACCACGAGCTGGCCGGGCTGCCCGGCCCCTCGCTGGTGGCCGAGGGGCACACCCCCTCCGACCGGTTCGCGGACATCACCGCTGAGCCCGCCCTCGACATCGACGCCGCCGCCCGGCTGGCCGGTGTGCCGCTGAGCGTGGCCGTGCACAGCGCGTGGGCGGTGACGCTGGGCGGCATCCTGCACGGCCGGGACGTCGTGTTCGGCTCCACGGTCTCCGGGCGCGACGCCGAGGTGCCCGGCATCGGGGACATGGTCGGGCTGTTCATCAACACGGTCCCCGTACGCGCCCGTTGGTCCGCCGCCACCACGGCGGGCGAGCTGCTCACCGCGGTGAAGGAACACCAGAGCACCGTGCTGGCGCACCAGCACGTCTCGCTGGCCGGGATCGGCCGCCGGGCCGGCACCGGCCCGCTGTTCGACACCCTCGTGGTGTTCGACGTCGCGACCGACGTGGAGACGCTGCGCGGACCCGGCGACGAACTGGTCATCACCGGCATCGTCAACGAAGGCGCCCCGCACTACCCGTTGACGCTGGTCGTGGAGCGCACCGCCGACGGCCGTCCGCGCTTCGGCCTGATCCACGACGGGGAGCTGCTGCGCCGGGAGAGCGCCGAGGCGATCCTGGGCACCTTCACCCGGACCCTCACCGCCCTGCTCGAACAGCCGGACACCCCGGTCGACGGCCTCCTGGCCCCCGAGGCCGGCCGGAGCCCGGCGCCGGTCCCTCCGGTCACCCTGGGCGAGCTGTTCGACGCCGCCGCGGACCGCGACCCGGCAGCCACCGCCGTCACCCAGTGCGCCCTCGACGGTGCCACCCGGTCACTGACGTACGGTGAACTCGCCAAGGCCAAGGACGAGTTGGCCTCGGTCCTGCGTGCGGCCGGGGCCGGTCCCGGCACCCGGGTCGCCGTCGCCGTACCGCGCTGCGTGGAGCAGGTCGTCGCGCTGGTCGCGGTCGTCACCGCGGGTGGCGCGTACGTACCACTGGATCCGGCGTACCCGGACGAGCGGCTGGAGTACATCCTCGCCGACGCCGCCCCGCAGGTCGTGCTCGTCGGCCGTGAACAGCGGGACCGCTTCACCCGCCTGCTGGACCGGGCGGGCGTGGCGGCCCGGGTGCTCGTCCAGGGCGAGGAGCCGGTTCCGGCCGCCACCACCGGGCCCGGGCCCGACTGGCGCGACCCCGCGTACGTGATCCACACCTCCGGCTCGACCGGCCGCCCCAAGGGCGTCGTGGTCCCGCACTCCGCCGTGGTGACGCTCCTCGCGAACACCCGGCCCGACATGGACTTCGGCCCGCACGACGTCTGGGTCCAGTTCCACTCCTTCTCCTTCGACTTCGCGGTCTGGGAGCTGTGGGGCGCCTTGGTGCACGGCGGTGAACTGCTGGTGCCGGAGTACGCGCTGACCCGCTCCCCGGTCGACTTCCACCGGCTGGTCCGCGAGCGCGGCGTGACCGTGCTCAACCAGACCCCGTCGGCGTTCCACCAGTTCATCGAGGCCGACCGGCTCGCCGCCGAACCGGTCACCGCGCTGCGCCGGGTCGTCTTCGGGGGAGAGGCGCTGGACCTCGGACGGCTGCGCGGCTGGGTCGAGCGGCACGGCACCGGTGCGCCCGAGCTGGTCAACATGTACGGCATCACCGAGACCACCGTCCATGTCACCCACCGGGTGCTGACCGACGAGGACTTCGGCCGCGGCGACGACGTCAGCCCGATCGGCGGCCCGGTCCCCGGCCTGGCCGTCCATCTGCTCGACGACCGGCTCCGGCCGGTGCCGCCGGGCCGGGTAGGCGCCATCTACGTGGCCGGGGACCAGGTGTCGCTCGGCTACCTGGGCCGGCCGGGGCTCACCGCGGGCCGGTTCGTGGCGAACCCGTTCGCGGCCGACGGCTCCCGCATGTACCACACCGGCGACCTCGCCCGCCGCACCCTCGACGGCGAGCTGGAGTTCGCCGGCCGCGCGGACGACCAGGTGCAGCTCAAGGGCTTCCGGATCGAGCCCGGCGAAGTGGAGTCCGCGGTGCGGGAACTCGACGGCGTCGTCGACGCGGCCGTCACCGTGGCGGACAGCGGCGACCATCTCGTCGCCCACGTCGTCGGCCGGGTGCCCGGCGACTTCACGGCCCTGCTGTCCGCCAAGCTGCCCGTGCACATGGTGCCGGGACGGGTGCTGCCGGTGGACGCCCTGCCGCTGACGGTCAACGGCAAGCTGGACCGCGAGGCCCTGACCGCGCGCGCCGCCCGGGACGAGGCCCCGGTGGCCACGAGCGACTCCGCGCTCACCGCACTGGTCGGCATCTTCGCCGAGGCACTGCCCGGCGTCGCCGTGGACGCCGACACCGACTTCTTCGGCGCCGGTGGCGACAGCATCGTCGCCATCACCGTGATCAACCGCGCCAGGGCGCTCGGCCTGCGGATCGCGCCCCGGGACGTGTTCCTGTTGAAGACACCGCGCGCGCTCGCCGGCCGGCCGGCCACACGCGCCCCGCAGCCCGTCGCGCCCGCCCCGGCCCAGCGCGAGGACGGCCCGCTGCCGGCCACCCCGATCATCCTGCGCCGGCGCGAACTGGGCGGCTCGCTCGCCCGGTTCGCCCAGGCCAGGGCGGTGGTCGCGGCCGAGGGCACCGACCTCGCCGACGCCCGCCGCGCCGCGAACGCCGTCGTGGCCGCACACCCGGCCCTGCGACTGCGGCTGCGCGTCGAGCACGGCGTGTGGACCCTGCGCACCGAACCCGCCCGAGAGGTCGCCGTCACACCGGTGAACACCCCCGACGCGACGGCCGCGGCGAACGAGGCCGCCGCACGGCTCGACCCCGAGTCCGGGGACGTCATCGCGTTCTCCTGGCTGGCGGCGAGCCGCACCCTGGTGGTCACCGTGCACCACCTCGCCGTCGACGCGGTGTCCTGGCTGATCCTGCTCGACGACCTGGCCACCGCCCTCGGCGGCGCGGCCCTGCCACCGCCGACCACGTCCTACGCCGAGTACGCCGAGGCGCTGGCGGCCCGGTCCGGCCGGGCGGCCGGCTCCCTCGGACGCTGGATCACCACGCTGGAGGCGCCCGCCCTGCTCCCCGAGGTCCGGGACCTGCGGAAGACCACGGTCGTGCTCGCCCCCGAGGTGAGCGACCGCGTGACGCGCAGTGCCCCCGCCGCACTCGGCGTGGGCCTCACCGAGCTGCTGTGCGGCGCGCTGCGCACCGCGCTGACCCGCATCCAGCCCACGCCCACCGATCTCGCGATCGAACTGGAGCGGCACGGCCGGGTCCCGGCCCTGGAGCACCACGACTACTCCCGTACCGTCGGCTGGTTCACCGCCATCGCACCGGTGCGGCTCACGGCGCACACCGACCCCGTCGCGGCGGCGCGCGAGCTCGCCGCACGCCAGCCGGACGAGCGAGATCACGTCGCCTACGGCCAGCTCAGGTACCTCGACCCGCAGACGGCCCCGCTGCTGGAAGCCCGCCCGCAGGTGCTCTTCAACTACCTCGGCCGGGGCGGCGAGTCCCGGGCCCTCCACCTCACCGGCGGCGACCAGGACAGCCCGTACGCGGTCGAGGTCGACGCGTGGACCGATGACGCCACCGGAAGCCTGCACGCGGCCTTCACCCTCGCCGAGGGCATACCCGACGGGATCACCGAGCACTGGCGCACCGCACTGGAGCACATCGCCGACGCCTCCGCCGCCGCCGAGCGCACCGCCCCGGTCACCCCGCTCCAGCGGGGCCTGTTCTTCCAGGCCCAGATGGCGGGCACGGCCGGACACTACGTCGCGCAGAGCTGGTTCACCTTCGACCGGCGCCTGGACCCCGACGCGCTGGCCGAGGCGATGGCGTACGTGATCGCGCGCCACCCGGTCGTGGGCGCCGGATTCACCACCGACGACGACGGAAACCCGGTCCAGGTCCTCAGGGCGGGCCGACGGGTCGAGGTCCGTACGGTCGCCGCGAAGTCCGAGGCGGAGGCCGAGGAACTGCGCACCCGGGACCGCGAGTCGGGATTCGAACCGGGCGAGCCACCACTGATCCGGCTGACCGTGGTGCGGCTGCCCGACGGCCGGGACGGCCTGCTCCTCAGCTACCACCTGCTGCTCTGGGACGGCTGGTCGCGCGAGATCGTGCTGCGGGACCTGTTCGGGGCGTACGAGGCCGTCGTGGCGGGCGAGCCGTTGGCCGCGACTTCGGCCGTGCCGGGATTCGAGGACTACGCCCGGACGCTCGCCGCCAGGGACCCCGAGGCGTCGAACCGCTTCTGGGCGGAGCACCTGGCAGGACTGCCGGGCCCGACACTGCTTGCCGGGCCGTCCCCGGCCCTGCCGGACGGCCTGCCACGCGCGATCACGCACACGTTGTCCGCCGGACTCTCCGACCTGCTGCGGGACGCGGCCAGGGTGCACGGAGTCACCCTGAACACGGTGCTGACCGCCGCGTTCGGCCTGCTGCTCGGCGCCCGCACGGGCCGCGGTGACGCCGTGTTCGGTGTGACCGTCTCGGGCCGCGAGGGCGAGGGCCACTCGGACATCGTCGGTGTGCTGCTCAACACGGTGCCCATGTGGACGCGGGCCCGGCCCGACGACACGGTCGGCGCGTACCTGGCGGCCGTACAGGCGGCCCGGGTCGAGGCGATGGAGCACGAGCACCTGGGGCTCGGCGAGATCCAGCGGGCCGGCGGGCACGACACCCTCTTCGACAACCTGTTCGTGCTCCAGAATTTCCTGGACCTGGACGCGTTCGCCGGGATGAACGCCCGGCACGGCATCACCTCCGTGCGGGCCGACGACTCCACGCACTACCCGTTCACCTGGGTCGTCACGCCCGGCGACCGGCTCACGGTCAAGCTGGAGCACCGCGACGACGACCCCGAGGGAGCCCGCCGTCTCCTCGACGACTACCTCCGCATACTGGAGGACCTCGCCCGGTCGACGGGGAAGGTGGGCGCGCTGCCGGGCCTCGTCCCGGCCCCCGAGCCCGCCGTGCGCACCGACATCGGCACGGACACCGTCGTCGACCGCTTCGACCGGGCGGCGGACCGCGCCCCCGGCCGCGTCGCGCTCGTCGCCCACGGCTCGACCCTGACCTTCGCCCAACTCCAGGATGGCAGCAGGGCGTTGGCCGGTGTGCTCGCCCGCCGGGGCATCGGGCCCGGAACGACCGTGGGTCTTGCGGTCCCGCGCTCCCTCGACTCGATCGTGGCGCTGTTCGCCGTGCTGCGCGTCGGCGCCGCGTACGTACCGCTGGAACTGGACCACCCGGACGAGCGGATCGCGGCCGTCGTCGCGGACGCCCGGCCCGAGGCGATCCTCACCGTGAGCGCCGTGTCGCCCCGGCTGACCGGCGAGCTGATCGAGCTGGACCGGCCCCTGCCCGAGGCCGATCCGTACGTGACGTTCGCGCCCGGCGACCCGGACCGCCTGCGGCACCCCGCGTACGTGATCCACACCTCCGGCTCGACCGGGAAGCCCAAGGGCGTGGTGACCGAATACGCCGGGCTCACCAACATGCTGATCAACCATCAGCGGCGCATCTTCGAACCGGTCCTCGCCGAGCACGGCCACCGGGTGTTCCGGATCGCGCACACCGTGTCGTTCGCCTTCGACATGTCGTGGGAGGAACTGCTGTGGCTCGCCGACGGCCACGAGGTCCACATCTGCGACGAGGAACTGCGCCGCGACGCCCCCCGCCTGGTCGAGTACTGCCGTGAGCACGCGATCGACGTCATCAACGTGACCCCGACCTACGCACAACAGCTGGTGGCCGAGGGCCTGCTGGACGATCCGGCACGGCGGCCGGCGCTGGTGCTGCTGGGCGGCGAGGCCGTCACCCCGACGCTCTGGCAGCGGCTCGCCAGGACCGAGGGAACGGCCGGCTACAACCTGTACGGACCCACCGAGTACACCATCAACACCCTCGGCGTCGGCACCTTCGAATGCCAGGACCCGGTGGTGGGCGTGGCGATCGACAACACCGAGGTGTACGTACTCGATCCGTGGCTGCGCCCGCTGCCCGACGGGGTCCCCGGTGAGCTGTATGTAGCGGGCATCGGCATCGCGCGCGGCTACCTCGGGCAGAGCGCCCGGACCGCGCACCGCTTCGTCGCGTGCCCGTTCGCCGGACCCGGCGAGCGGATGTACCGCACCGGCGACCTGGTGATCCGCCGGCCCGACGGGAACCTGACGTACCTGGGCCGCACCGACCAGCAGGTCAAGATCCGCGGGCACCGGGTCGAACCCGGCGAGGTCGAGGCCGTGTTCGCGGCGCACCCGGCGGTGCGGTTCGCCGCCGCGGTCGCCCAGCCAGACCCGCAGGTCGACGGCGGGTACCGGCTGGCTGCCTATCTCGTGCTGGACGGCGCCGACCTGGCGCAGGTCGCCGCGGAAGTCGGCGCCGGGCTGCCGGACTTCCTGCGCCCGACGCATTTCGCCCGGGTCGACGCCATCCCCCTCACGGTGAACGGGAAGGCCGACACCGGGGCGCTGCCGGAGGCCAGGCCGCTCGGCGCGCTGACCACTGCGGGAGAACGCGCCCCGGAGACCGGAACCGAGACCATGGTGTGCGAGTTCTTCGCCGAGGCGCTGGACTTGGACGACGACGAGGTGAGCGCGGAGAGCGACTTCGTGTCCCTCGGCGGGCACTCCATGCTGGCGGTGCGGCTGAACGGGCTGCTCCGCCGAGAGTACGGTCCCGTGATCACCATCCGCGATCTGTTCACCCTGCGAACCCCGGAAGCGATTGCCCGCCACCTCGATGAGAACTCCTGACACGCAGCGCCCCCGGCCGGGGGCGGACATCCTGCGCACCGCGCTGCGCCGCAATGTCGGTGCCATGGTCCGGGGCACCGTCCTCATGGGCCTTTACCAGGCGGGGGAGACCGCCTTCCCCATCGCGCTCGGCCTGATCGTCCAGCACACGATGCAGGACCGCAGCCCGGCCGCGCTCGGCCTGTCGATCGGCGCGCTGGCCGTGATCATCACGACGGTGTCGTTGTCGTGGCGGTTCGGGATGCGGATCCTGCAGAAGGCCAACACGACCGAGGCACACCGCTGGCGGGTGCGGGTGGCCGCCTGCGGGCTCCAACCGGTGGCCAGGGACGTCGACCTGAAGTCCGGCGAGGTGCTCACCATCGCCACCGAGGACGCCGACCAGACCGCCGACATCGTCGAGGTGGTGCCGCTGCTGATCAGCTCGCTGGTCGCGGTGCTGGTCGCGGCGGTCGCGCTGGGCCTGGCCGACATCCGGCTCGGCCTGCTGGTGATCGTGGGGACCGTCGCGATCCTGGCGGTCCTGGCCGTGATGTCCCAGCGGATCGGCGCCAGTACCCGCGAGCAGCAGGCCCGGGTGGCGCGGGCGGGCGCGAAGGTCGCGGACCTGATCACAGGCCTGCGTCCGCTGCACGGCTTCGGCGGCAACCACGCCGCGTTCGGGGCGTACCGGAAGGTCAGCACGGACGCGAAGCGCCAGGCGATCACCGTCGCCCGGGTGAACGGCGCGTACGCGGGCACCGCGCTGGCTCTCAACGCGGTCCTCGCCGCCGCCGTGTCCCTGACGGCGGGGTGGCTGGCGCTCGACGGCCGGATCACCATCGGGGAACTGGTCATGGCCGTGGGCCTCGCGCAGTTCGTCATCGAGCCGCTCAAGATGTTCTCGGAGATGCCCAAGTACGTGATGACGGCGCGCGCTTCGGCCGAACGGATGGCGCTGGTGCTCTCCGCGCCGCCGGTGACGACCGCGGGGGCCGGGCACCCGGCCCCGGGCGGAGGTCTCGCGGTCGACGGCGTCCGGCACGGGTCGCTGCGCGGGCTGAAGTTCGAGGTGTCCGCTGGTGAGTTCGTGGCGATCGCCGCCTATCAGCCGCGTGCGGCGGCCGATCTCGCGGCGGTCCTCGCGGTGAACGTCGCGCCGGACGCGTACGAGGGAGTGGTGCGGCTCGGTGAGCGGCCGGTCGCGGAGCTGTCGGTCGAGGCGGTCCGGGAGCACATGCTGGTGAACCCGTACGACGGGGAGATCTTCGCGGGCACGCTCCGCACGAACATCGACCCGTCGGGCACCAGCCGGACGGTTCCCGAGGCCGTCGAGGCGTCGATGCTGACGGATGTCGTCGCTCTCCACCGCGACGGGCTCGACCACGCGGTCCGCGACCGCGGGGCGAACCTCTCCGGGGGGCAGCGCCAGCGGCTGTCCCTGGCCCGCGCCCTGGCCGCCGACACCGACGTACTGGTCCTGCACAACCCGACGACAGCGGTCGACGCGGTCACCGAGCAGCTCATCGCGCGCAACGTCGCGAAGTCGCGCCGCGGCCGTACCACGGTCGTGATCACCAGCAGCCCGGCCCTGCTGGACGCCGCCGACCGGGTTCTCGTGCTGGACGAGGGCGTCATCACCGCCGAGGACACCCACCGCAACCTCCTGGCCCGCGACGCCGATTACTGCCTGGCCGTGGCCCGGTGAAACGCCGGCGGTTTCGGGGACGTGCCCGGACACGTCCCCGAAACCGCTCAGGCGAGGGCCCAGGCGACGTCCCTGAGCAGGGCGTGCCGCCAGCCGGCCCGGTCGTGGCCCGAGGGCGAGCGGGAGACCCGCACCGTCGCGCCGGCCTGTTCGGTCAGGGCCTCGGCCAGTTCGCAGTGCGGCAGCATCCGCGTCTCGTGTTCCCCCACGTCGAACGCACACCGCAGGCCGGACAGATCGGCGCCCCGGCGCAGCCGCGCGGCTACGGCGCCGCCGACCGGGCCGCCCAGGGGGTCCGCCAGATCCATGGCGCCGGGTGCCCACCAGAAGGACGCCGACTGGAGAGCGACCCGCGAGACCAGGTCCGGGAACGCCAGCGCCGCGTACAGCGCGCTCAGCCCGCCCAGGCTCTGCCCGGCCACCACCAGCCGGTCCGGCTCGGCCGTCACGCCGGATTCCGCGACCAGCGGCAGGAGTTCGTCCCGGACCGCCTCCCACAGCTCGGGCCTGCACCCGAACTCGGCCGCCCGGTCCTTGGCCGGAACGAAGACCAACGTCACGGGGGGCATCGCGCCACCGGCGACCGCCGAGTCGAAGGCGGCCATGGCCGGGTGCAGATACAGCCAGTCGTCCCCGTCGAGCAGCAGGACCACCGGCCCGCCGCCGCCCGCCGGGTGGAGGCGCACGGTGCGCCGCCCGCCGAGCCGCGCGCTGTTCCAGCGGAGCCGGGCCGAGGGCAGGGGCAGCACGTCGTCGGGGCCGAGGACGGGCCAGTGCGGCTGCGCCGGGGCGTCCGGGGTCGCGGCGACGGACCGGTCCGCGCCGGCGCCGACCGGGTTGTACGGGTCCGCGTGGGCCGCGTCGCCCGCGAGGATCCGGTAGGTCACCCGCAGCCGCGCGGGCATGCGCACCTCGGCGTGCCAGCAGTCCGTGTCGGCCCATCGGCGCAGGGGAACCGGCGGCGACCAGCTCTCGAACCCGATGCCGGCCTCGGACCCGCGCCACAGGAACAGGGTCCGCCAGCCGCCGTCGCCGTCGGGCACCGACATGGGGGTGCGCGCCGCCGCCCAGAACGCGTCGGTGCCGGGGCTGCCGGGCAGCCCGAACTCCGCGAAGGGGCCTTCCTCGTGGGCCGTGGGGTTGGAGCCGGGAGGGGTCCTGTCCGGCCGGTGCGGCGGTGGTCCGTGGTCCGACGGCACATGCCCGGGGGCGCGTTCGTGCCGTCCTCGGTGCGGAGCCGTGCGATCTCCGGAGGCGTGGACGTCTCCTTGTGAGAGAGGAGGGGAGAGGTTAGGCTCATTCTGCATTAGGTGAGCCTAACCTAACTGCCCACCCCCTCCATTCCGATCCACCCGGATCTGACGCACACTCACGACGGGCCTGTCGGTGGCCCGTCGGGCCCGAGGAGACATCCACGCATGAGTACCAACCCTTTCGACGACCCCGAAGGCCGCTTCCTGGTCCTGGTGAACGACGAGGGGCAGCACTCGCTCTGGCCGTCCTTCGCCGAGGTTCCCGGGGGCTGGACGATCGTCCTCGCCGAGAGCACCAGGGAGGCGTGCCTGGACTTCGTCGAGGCCAACTGGACCGACCTGCGCCCCCGGTCCCTCGCCGCGTCCGGCGACTGAACCGAGCGGGGAAACCTTGACCACGGCCTCGTCGTGCCCCGCCCCGCTGCCGCCCGCGCTTCCCGGGCCGGCGTACTCCGTGCGCTCGGCCCGGGAGGAGGACGCCGCTGAACTCGCCGAACTCTCCCGGCCGTTCGTACGTTCGGGCGCGCTGCGGGAGCGGCCCGTCTCCCTCTATGCCGCCCACGCGGCCGACTTCCTGGTGGCACAGGACCCTTCGGGCCGCATCGAGGGCTCCGTCGGCCTGCGGGTGCATCCGGCCGGCCCGGGGGAGGCCCGCGGACCCGTGGGCGTTCTGTACAACTTCTGCGTGGCCGGCCACCGGCAGGGGTGCGGAGTGGGAGCCGGGCTCCTGCGCGCCGCACTGGCCATGGCGCACGCCCGGTCGCTCGGCGCGCTGTTCACCGCGACGACCGGTGGTGGCGGCCTGTTCCTCCGGTACGGGTTCGCACCCACGGCCGTGCGCCGGGCGCCCGCCTCCTGGGTGCGGTCCATGGACCCCCGCCGCGACACGCGGATCCTCACGAAGTCCCTGTGACGGCCGGCTCGCGTCTGCGAGCCGGCCGCCGCGGTCATCCGGTCCGGCCGCTGCTCCGGCGAGCCGGATCGCTGCCGGGTACCACGGTGGTGCCGGGACCGGTCTCGCCGAGGGCGCCGCGCAGCACCGCGTGCGGTACGCGGCCGTCGAGCACGTGAGCCTTGCCCACCCCGCCACGGACGGCCCGCAGGCAGCCTTCCATCTTCGGCAGCATCCCGCTCGCCAGCCCCGGCAGCAGCCCGTCCAGCGCGTCGGCCGTCAGGTGCTCGATCACCTCGGTGCTGTGCGGCCAGTTCGCGTACAGCCCCTCCACGTCGGTGAGCATCACCAGCCGCTCGGCACCGAGGGCCACGGCCAGGGCCGAGGCCGCGAGATCGGCGTTGACGTTGTAGGCCTGCCCGTCCTCGCCGCGTGCCACGGGGGAGACCACCGGTATGTGCCCCTGCTCCAGGAGGGTGCGCACCATGCGGGGATTCACGTCCACGACGTCGCCGACGAGGCCGATGTCCACCGGCCGTCCGTCCACCCAGGCCGGCCGCCGCACCGCCGTCATCGTGTGCGCGTCCTCACCGGTCATCCCCACCGCGAAGGGGCCGTGCTCGTTGATGTGGCCGACCAGCTCCCGCTGGACCCGGCCGCTCAGCACCATGCGCACCACGTCCATGGCCTCCGGCGTGGTCACCCGCAGGCCCGCCTCGAAGCGGGATTCCAGGCCGAGGAGAGCGAGCATCGCGCTGATCTGCGGCCCGCCACCGTGCACGACGACCGGGCGCAGTCCCGTGCGCCACAGCTCCACGACGTCCCGGGCGAACGCCCGTTTCAGGCCCGCGTCCACCATGGCGTTCCCGCCGAACTTGATGACGACCGTGCCGCCCCGCACCCTGTTCACATACTTAGCTTAGCCTAGCCTAAATTGTCGTGATCCCGTATGGGGGAAGGGAGTTGCCGTTCGCCTCGGGCCCAATTCCACCGGAGTCCGGCCGAGAGGGCCGATCGGCCCTAGTGGTGCCGGACCCCGGATGGATTCACTGCGATGCACAGCACGCCGCGAGTGCGCGCAGGAGGGAAGCATGGTGATCGCAGTCGTCGGGCACAGGGACCTCGGCAACAGGACCCTGGAGCTGGTGGAAGCCGAACTGAGAGCGCGGCTGGACCGCTTGGCGGAAGGTGCCGCCGCCCTGGTACGGGTCGGTTCGGGGCTTCCGCTGGTGTTCGGGAGGGCCGCGCGGGAGGCCGGGCGGAAGCTGACCGTGCTGCTGCCGGCCCGGGGCGCTGTTCCCGCCGTGCTGCCCGAGCGGGACCGGTCGGCCGCGGGCGAACTGCTGGTCCTGGCCGAACACGTGCGGCTGCTGGCCTTCGATCCGGCCGACCGCGACGCGTGTGTCGGCGCCGATGAACGGCTGGTGGAGTCGTGCCGGACCGTACTCGCCGTGTGGGACGGATCGCCGTCGGACGGCCGGGACGCCACCGCGCATCTGGTCGCCTTCGCGCGTGCGCGAGGAATCCGGGTGGATGTCGTCTGGCCGGACGGTTCCGTACGGGGGCGGGGATGAAGCTGTCGGAGCGTGGGACGGAGCGGGCGGCGGAAGGGCCCGAGGCCGACGAGCGGGTCCTCGTCGGCGCGTCCGGGGCGGCCGAGGAAGGGGAGTGCGCCGGGGCGAGGCGGGGGTTCGCCTGGTTGCTGGTGATCACCGCCGCGCTCGGGCTGCTCGGCTCGTTCGCCATCACGATCGACAAGTTCGAACTGCTCGCCGACCCCGGCTTCGTGCCCGCCTGCTCGCTGAGCCCCGTGGTGTCCTGCACGAGTGTGATGCGCAGCGAGCAGGCCTCGGCCTTCGGTTTTCCCAACCCGCTCATCGGGCTGGTCGCCTTCGGGACGGTGCTGGGGACCGGCGCGGGCCTGCTCGCCGGCGCACGCTACCGGCGCTGGTACTGGTGGGGGCTGAACCTCGGCACGCTGTTCGGCGCGGGCTTCTGCATGTGGCTGATGACACAGGCGCTGTTCGAGATCGGCGCGCTCTGCCTGTGGTGCGTGCTCGTGTGGGTGGCCACCATCTTCATGTTCTGGCACACCACGGTGCACAATCTGCGCCACGGCGTCCTGCCCGCCCCACGCGCCCTGGTCGCCGCGGTGCTGGAGTTCCCCCTTGTGGTACCGGTGACCTGGTGCCTGGCCATCGTCATGCTGATAGCAGTCCGGTTCTGGCCGTACTGGCAGACATTTCTGTGACCGCGACCATGCCGGTGGCGTCGTGATGGATCTGCTCGGCCGGTACTCCGGCAGCGACCAGTCGTGCGGCCACGGCCTCCACCGGCCCGGCCGACGGGGTCTCGGCTGCCAGGGCCAGAAAGGCGTGCTGCCGGGCGGCGGCCCCGGGCTGCGGGGGCAGTATTCCGTTCAGGGCCCGCAGCCCGGCACCCGCGAAGCGGGCGCTCGCCGCGTCGGCCGCGATGACGGTCAGCCAGGGGCGCCCGCGCCGGAACGCTTCCAGATACGCCGCGTCGTACATCTCCTCGGCCGCCCTCTCCTCCGGCCCGGCGGGGCCCAGCAGCAGCCGTACCTGCTGTGCGCGGGAGCGGTCGGCGTCGATCCGTTGGAGCAGTGCCTTCATCGGAGCCCAGCCCGTACCGGAGGCGATCAGCAGGATGTCCGCGGACGGAAGGTGATCCGGCAGGGCCAGCGCGCCGCGCGGGGCGCTGAGACGGAGGGTGCCGCCCTCCCGCGTACCGTGCACCAGCGCATCGCTCACCCCGTCGGCGCCCCGGGCCCGTACGTGGAACTCCAGTTCGCCGTCCGGATGCGGGGCGCGGGCCAGATAGTAGGGACGCCAGGCCTGCTCCAGCAGCGGCGACTCCAGGGACGCGTACTGCCCGGCCTCGAAGCCGTAGGGCTGGTGGGGCCGCACCCGCAGTACGGCGAGATCGGGGGTGCGGAGTTCGTGCGAGGTCACCGTCGCCTCCCAGCTGGGCGGTTCGGCGATCGCCTCGTCCGCGCCCCTGACCATCGCCGAAACGGCCAGCCGCAGCATCCGCAGCCAGGCATGCTCCAGTGCATGGGTCCACCGGATGCCCGCGCGCATGCGCAGCGCCTCGATCAGCGCCGCCTCGAAGGCCTCGAAGTGCGCGGGGCGCACCCCGAGCTTGCGATGGTCACGCCCCAACTGCCCGAAGACACCGATCATTTCTTCTGTACGGTGCAGATTGCCGATCAGGTAGCGGAAGATCCCGGCGAGATGGGCCTGCTGGAACGCCATCGACTCGGGGAACAGCGACCGCAGATACGGGTGCCGATCGAACAGGTTCCGGTACAGCTCGGCGATCAGCTCCTCCAGCGGGTCCACCAGCGGCAGCGAGTCGCTGATCAGCAACTGGTCGGCTGTTCCGTCGTACGCCTGCGGGGCCTCGGCGCTCCATTCCCCGGCACGGCTGCCGGACGGGGCCAGGATGCGTCGTCGCAGCCGCATCGCGTCATGCCGTGCGAGCAGTGCGTGGTAGTCCTCGCTCGGGGTGTTCATGGGCCGGTTGCTCCTCGTTGCAGCACTGTGGGGTGGCCGGGAAGGGAGATGTCCGTGGCGCCCGGACGATCTTGGCGGCGTCAGTATGGCACCGCGCCCCACCCGCTGACCGGCCCCTGGCCACAGGGTCTTTCGACCCTGTTCACATGCTGTTTTCCATGCTGTTGTCCCCCGGCGGGAACAGTCCCGCGGCCGGGCACATACTGTTCCCGGCCCTCTCCCCGAACCGATCGAGCATGATGTGAACGACTTCGCGCACACCCCAACGAGCACGACCCCACCGAGCACGACCCCGTCGAGCACGGGCCCGTCGCGGTCCGCGGCCCCCGTACGCGTCTTCATCCTCGACGACCACGAGGTCGTGCGGCGCGGCGTACGTGATCTGCTGGAGGCCGAGGACGACATCGAGGTCGTCGGCGAGGCGTCCGACGCCCGGGAGGCGCTGGCCCGCGTACCGGCCAGCAAGCCCCAGGTCGCCGTCCTGGACGTACGCCTCGGCGACGACCGGGGCGGCGACCACGCCGGCATCGAGGTGTGCCGGGAACTTCGCGCCCTGATGCCCGAACTCGCCTGCCTGATGCTGACGTCGTTCGACGACGACGAGGCCCTGTTCGACGCCATCATGGCGGGCGCCGCGGGGTACGTGCTCAAGCAGATCAACGGAGCCGATCTGATCACCGCCGTACGCAGGGTCGCATCAGGCACCTCGATGCTCGATCCGCGGACGACCGCCCGCGTGATGGCACGGCTGCGGGGTACCGAGCGACCCCCTGCCGAGGCGTCGAACCCCTCGGAACTGGACGGGCTCACGCCCAGGGAGCGGCAGATCCTGGATCTCATCGGTGAGGGGCTCACCAACCGCGAGATCGCGGAACGCCTCTTCCTGGCCGAGAAGACCGTCAAGAACCGGATCTCCTCGATCCTCGCCAAACTGGGCGTGGGCCGCCGGATCCAGGCCGCCATGCTCGTCGGCCGGGTCAAGGACCGCCAGGGGTGGCCGCAAACACCGGGAGTCTGACGGTCACTCGGACATCAGCCGTGCAGCCGGTGGCTCCCGAATGATCCGGCGTCAGCCGTGCAGCGGCGCAGGTCAGCTGATGGTGCGTCAGTCATGCAGCGGTGCACTCCAGATGATCCGGGTGCCACCGTCCGCCGGCCGTTCGACGGTCAGGGTGCCTCCGCACAGCTCCGCCCGCGTACGCATGTTGGCCAGCCCTCCGAGGCGGCGCCCGGCCGCCGGTTCGCCGGCGTCGGCCGCCGAGCCTGTCCCGGCCGCGGTCATGACGCCGTCCCGGATTCCGATGCCGTTGTCGGTGACGGTCAGGGTCACCGCGTCGTCGGCCGACAGCACGATGCCGATGCGCGTGGCGCGGGCATGGCGGGAGGCGTTGGACACCGCCTCGGCGGCGACCGCCACCACATGTTCGGCCAGCTCGTCCGGGACCGTGGTGTCCACCGGCCCGTCGATCCGCAAAGAGGGCCGGAAACCGAGAGCGTGCGCCGCCGTGCGAGCGGTCTCCGCCATCCGGTGCCGCAGCCCGCCGCGACCGGAACCGTCCGCTGTCCGCAGATCGAAGATGGTGGACCGGATGATCCGGATCGTGGTGTCCAGATCGTCCACCGCCCGGCTGACCCGCTCGGCCGCGTCCGGCCGGTCCGCGATGGCACGGGTGGTGCTCTGGAGGGTCATCCCGGTGGCGAAGAGACGCTGGATCGCCAGATCGTGCAGATCGCGGGCGATCCGGTCCCGGTCGTGCATGACGGCGAGCTCCTCGGACTCGGCCCGCCTGCGGGCCAGTTCCAGGGCGATGGCCGCCTGGTCGGCGAAGCCCGAGACGAACGCGACCTCGGTGTCGTCGAACGGTGGCCGGTCCACCGGCCGGCCCAGGCGCAGTGCGCCCCTGGTCTCCGCGTCGACCCGCAGAGGCACCGTCACCACCGGCCCCAGACCGTCCTCGGCACCGTCGCCGAACGGGTGGGCCCGGGGATCGGTCCGCACATCGGCGCAGTGCACCGGGGTTCCGGTGCGGGCGGCGAGCCCGGCCAGTGATCCCCATGCGGGCACGGACAGTCCCGTCACGCGTTCGGAGTCCCGGCCGTGGGCGACGGCAACGGTCAGGCGTGCCTCGGCCCCGGAGGCCTCCGAAGCCCCGGAGAGGGCAACGGCAGGCGTCGGCAGCAGAATCGCGGCCCGGTCGGCCCCCGCCACCTCCATCGCCCGCTCGGCGATCAGATGCAGCACCTCGTCGGCGTCGGTCCCCGAGAGCAGCGTGCGGGTGATCTCGCCCAGCGCCTCCAGCCGCCGCTCCCGGCGGCGGCTCTCGTCGTACATGCGGGCATTGTCGATGGCGACGCCGGCCGCGATCGACAGGGTGGTCAGCACCGCCTCGTCGTCGGCGTCGAAGCTCACCCCGCCCCGCTTCTCGGTGAGGTAGAGGTTGCCGAACACCTCGTCCCGGACCCGCACCGGCACCCCGAGGAAGGTGCGCATCGGGGGATGGTGGGGCGGGAAACCGAAGCTGCGCGGATGGCTGCTGAGATCGGTGAGCCGCAACGGTTGCGGGTGCCGGATCAGCTCACCGAGGATCCCGCGCCCGCACGGCGTCTGGCCGATCACGGCGGCGAGCTGCTCCGATATGCCGACCGGCAGGAACTCCAGCAGCTTCTGCCCGTCCCCGACGATGCCGAGCGCCCCGTACTCCGCGTCGGTCAGGGTCACCGCGGCCTCCACGATCCCGCGGAGCACCTCGGGCAGTTCCAGGCCACGTCCCAGGCTCATCACGGCATCCAGCAGACTGCGCATCCTGTCCGGCCGGCTGGGGTGGGGCCAGGCCGCCGGGCCGGCGCAGGGGGAGTGGGGCAAGGCCCTGGGTGCTGTCTCTGTCATCGGGGCGTCGCTCTCAGGGTCCGTGTGCCGTATGCAGGGAAATCGCTCACCGGATCACCGCAGGGCTGGGACCGGTCCACGGCCGGTCAGCCTACGGCAGCCGCAGGGCGGGCCGGGCAGTGCGCTGCCGCCTTTGGGCCCGGCCCGGCGAGGCCGGTCGGCTCCTCGACGGACCGGCAGGTAGGGCCGGTCGGCCCGGCGGAAGGTGCCTGTCGGTCCCTGGAGGGCTTCGAGGGGCGCGGCCAGCATGGTGCGGCCGGGAAGGTCCGGTCCCGTCCCCTCGTGATCCGCCGGACCTTCCCGACCGCTCCGCCTCCGCCCCGTGCGGCCGGGGAGCGTTCGGAGAACCGCAAGAGCTGGAGGACACGGTCCGGTGGACGCAATGGAATCGCAGGGCAATCGAGCCGCCCCCGCACAGGGGCCCCTGCCCCCGGGCCCCGGAGCCGCCACCGCCGACACGCGAGCCATCGGAAACGGCAGCCGGTCCACCGGAGACGGCAACCGGTCCACCCCGGTCGGCATGCAGGAGCCCGCGGCGCGGCCCGGCACCGCACTGCCGGGCCGCCGCCCCTCCCGCGGGCGGATCGTCGTCTCGTGGCTCACCACGACCGACCACAAGCAGATCGGCACGCTCTATCTCGTCACCGCGTTCGTCTTCTTCCTCATCGGCGGCTTGATGGCACTCGTGATGCGTGCGGAACTCGCCCGCCCCGGTACGCAGATCGTTTCCAACGAGCAGTTCAACCAGGCATTCACCATGCACGGTTCGGTGATGCTGCTGCTGTTCGCGATGCCGCTGTTCACCGGATTCGCCAACTGGATCATGCCGCTTCAGATAGGCGCGCCCGATGTGGCGTTCCCACGGCTGAACATGCTGGCGTACTGGTTGTTCCTCTTCGGTTCGCTGATCGCCGCCGCGGGGTTCCTCACCCCTCAAGGCGCCGCCGACTTCGGGTGGTTCGCCTATGCCCCGCTGTCCGACGCGACGCATTCACCGGGCATCGGCGCCGACATGTGGATCATGGGCGTGGCGCTCTCCGGATTCGGTTCCATTCTCGGAGCGGTCAATTTCATCACCACCATCATCTGCATGCGCGCCCCGGGAATGACCATGTTCCGGATGTCGATCTTCACCTGGAACGTACTGCTGACCGCCGTACTCATCCTCCTGGTCTTCCCGGTCTTCGCCGCGGCGCTCCTCGCGCTGGAGATGGACCGGAAGTTCGGCTCGCACATCTTCGATCCCGCCAACGGGGGTGCGCTCCTGTGGCAGCACCTTTTCTGGTTCTTCGGTCATCCCGAGGTCTATGTACTGGCTCTGCCGTTCTTCGGAATCGTCTCCGAGATCGTTCCGGTCTTCTCCCGGAAGCCGATGTTCGGCTACATCGGCCTCGTCGCCGCCACGATCGCCATCGCCGGACTCTCCGTCACCGTCTGGGCCCACCACATGTATGCGACCGGTGGCGTGCTGCTGCCCTTCTTCTCCTTCATGACCTTCCTGATCGCCGTGCCGACCGGCGTGAAGTTCTTCAACTGGATCGGCACGATGTGGAAGGGATCGCTCTCCTTCGAGACGCCGATGCTGTGGACCACCGGATTTCTGGTCACCTTCGTATTCGGCGGACTGACCGGAGTCATCCTGGCCTCACCGCCGCTCGACTTCCATGTCACCGACTCGTACTTCGTCGTCGCGCACTTCCACTACACGCTCTTCGGCACGGTCGTGTACGCGATGTTCGCCGGATTCCATTTCTGGTGGCCGAAGTTCACCGGAAGGATGCTCGACGAGCGCCTGGGCAAGATCACTTTCTGGGTGCTGACGGCCGGTTTCCATCTCACGTTCCTCGTGCAGCACTGGCTCGGCGCCGAAGGAATGCCGCGCCGCTACGCGGACTACCTCGCTGCCGACGGATTCACCGCTCTCAACACCCTCTCCACCATCGGATCGTTCCTGCTCGGACTGTCCTTCCTGCCCTTTTTCTACAACGTCTGGAAGACCAGCCAGTACGGCAGGAAGGTCACCGTCGACGACCCCTGGGGATACGGCCGCTCCCTGGAATGGGCCACGTCCTGCCCTCCGCCCCGGCACAACTTCATCTCCCTGCCCCGTATCCGCAGCGAATCCCCGGCCCTCGAACTGCACCACCCGGAGATCGCCGCACTCGAAGTCGACCCCGCCGTGTCCCACTGACCCATCCGGACCTGCCCCCGCAAGCCCCGCCCTCAGGAGAGTGTGCTGCCGATGTCCCACGGTGTTCTGGCGGTCGGTGTCGTCGTGCTCCTCGCGTCCGGCAACGTCTGGTACCTGCCCGCCTATGTCGACCTGCGGGCGGGCCAGGACCGGCCGCGCTCCCGGCGACCGGCCGCGGCCGCCGTGCTGACCGGCTGGGGATCGGCGGCCCTCACGCTGTTGCTGCTGCTCATGCCGGTCGCTCCGGTCCTGGCCGCGCTCGCGGCGGTCGCGGGCACCACCGCCGTGGTGTCCCTGGCCGTCCAGGCGCGGCTGCGGCGGGGCCAGGAGCAGCGTGAGGAGGAAGCACGCTGGTCCACGCTCCTTGCGGTACGGACCGGCGGCCGGACCGGGACCGCCGAGGAGGAGTAGCCGACCGTACGCCGGGCTCACGAGGAGAGGACCTCGTGAGCCCGGCGCAGGGCCCGCCAGCGTTTGACAGGCCCTGCGCAGCGGCGCGTACTGGAAGAAGGCCCGGGCTACGAGCGCACCGGGCCTCCTGCCCCGAGGCCCGCCGACGGAGCGGACCGCCGGCCGGGCGTGCCGGCGGAGTGAGGGACGGTCATGACGTCCCGGGCCGCAATCAGGCCGAAGCCTCCGGCGACCACCCTGAATCGCCCCACCCGCGTCGCCGAGAGCGGTACGACTCAAACCGGCGGGAAGCATCCAGTGGTCCAGGGCCGCGGCAGCACCCAGCAATGTGCTGAACGAGACCACGAGGAGCACGGCACCGGTGATGCGGCCGGGGAAGGTCAGGGCCTTCCCCAAGTCATCGATGCCGAACGAACCCAGCACCAGCGTCGTCAGGAGAAGGACCAGCAGGACCGATACCACGGTCACCGGGGATCGTCCGGTTCTCGTCGGCATACGTCGCGCCCGCGGGTGCGAGGCGGCGCCCGACCTGGGCGGAGTCTTCACGCGATCACCTCTCGACGTCGTGGACCGTGCGCGATGTGTCGACGGTGACGGCGACCGGACACACCCGACGCCGACCGGAAGGAGCCCCGCCGGTCGGCACTCGTATCCCGCAACAGGACCTGAGCCACGAGGTGTCTCCTTCGGCCGCCACCGGGGCAAGCACGGGTGAAGCGCCGCCTGACGAGCCTCTGTCGACCTCCCGCGGCACATATCTCGTGCCGGCGACCCAGGAGACCTGGCGCTGCGTCGGGGCTCGGGCACCATCGTGCGTGGGGATCCGCCGGATCACCATCCGGGTGCCTCCGGACGGCCCAGCCCCGCCGTTCCGGCTGCCGTGACGGGACGCCGGCCGTCGTCGACCGGACGGCGGTTGCCTCGGCCCGCCCGGCGTCTGCGGGGCCTGTCGCCGGGAGAGGGGCGGAAACCGCTCCGTTCCCCCGGCGGTGTGAGCTCTCGTGACATATGGGAGCGTGGGCGGGTGAGTGAGACGACGACTGAAACCCTGCAATACCGCTTTGACGGGCCGGAGGACGCACCGATCCTGGTCCTGGGGCCCTCGCTCGGTACTTCATGGCACATGTGGGACCGGCAGATACCGGAGCTCACCCCGCACTGGAGGGTCTTCCGCTACGACCTCCCGGGTCACGGCGGCGCCCCCGCCCACCCCGCCACCGCCATCGGTGATCTCTCCGACCGGCTGCTCGCCACCCTCGACGGACTCGGCGTCCAGCGCTTCGGGTACGCGGGCTGTTCCATCGGCGGCGCGATCGGCGCCGACCTGGCGCTGCGCCACCCGCACCGGGTCGCCTCGCTGGCCCTGGTCGCCGCTTCGCCCCGGTTCGGCAGCGCCGACGAATTCCGCCAGCGCGGGGTGGTGGTGCGTACCAACGGGCTGGAGCCGATGGCACGCACCGCACCCGAGCGCTGGTTCACGCCCGGGTTCGCCGCCGCCCAGCCGGCCATCGTCGACTGGGCCGTCCAGATGGTCCGGACCACCGACCCGGGCTGCTACATCGCCGCCTGCGAGGCCCTCGCCGCCTTCGACGTCCGCGGTGATCTCGGCCGCATCACCGCCCCGACCCTCGTCCTGGTCGGCGCCGAGGACCGGGTCACCGGGCCGGGCGACGCCCGCACCCTGGTCGCGGGCATACCGGACGCCCGGCTCGCCCTCGTCCCCGGCGCCTCCCACCTCGCCCCCGTCGAGCAGCCCGGAGCCGTCACCGATCTCCTGCTCACCCACTTCTCCACGGCCTGGCAGGACACCCTCGCCGCGATCCCCGTCCCGCCGTCCACCCCGCAGCTCTCCGCGCCCGTGCTGCCCGTCGCGGAGATCACCGCCGCCACACCGCAGCCCCGGCCCGGAACCGAGGGACGCCCCGACCCGTACGAGCCCGGCCTGAAGATGCGCCGTGAGGTGCTGGGCGACGCCCATGTGGACGGGGCCCTGGCCGCCGCCGACGAGTTCACCGAGGACTTCCAGGAGCTGGTCACCCGCTACGCGTGGGGTGAGGTGTGGACCCGGGAGGGCCTGGACCGCCGCACCCGCAGTTGTGTCACGCTCACCGCGCTGGTCGCCTCCGGACGTCTGGAGAGCCTGGCCGCACATGTCAGGGCCGCCCTGCGCAACGGCCTCACCCCGGCCGAGATCAAGGAGGTGCTGATGCAGACCGCCGTGTACTGCGGCGTGCCCGCCGCCAGTGCCGCCTTCTCCGTCGCCCAGACCGTGATCCAGGAAGAAACGAGGCCGCGCCCGTAGCAGGATGGGAGCCATGGACGCCGTGAACCCCGTGCACCTGACACTGACCAAGAAGACGCACTCCTGCATCCGGCTGGAGAAGAACGGGCGGACGCTCGTCATCGACCCGGGTGCTTTCTCCGAGCAGGACGCCGCTGTCGGCGCCGACGTGATGCTGGTGACGCACGAGCACCCCGACCACTTCGACGAGGGACGGCTGCGCGCGGTCATGGAGGCCGATCCGGCCGCCGAGATCTGGACGCTGCGCAGCGTCGCCGACCGGCTCGCGGCGGCCTTCCCCGGCCGGGTCCACACCGTCGGCCACGGCGACACCTTCACCGCGGCGGGCTTCGACGTACAGGTGCACGGCGAGCTGCACGCCGTCATCCACCCGGACATCCCGAGGATCACCAACATCGGCTTCCTGGTGGACGGCTCGGTCTTCCACCCGGGCGACGCGCTCACCGTCCCCGACCGGCCGGTCGACACCCTGCTGCTCCCGGTGATGGCCCCCTGGAACAAGATCTCCGAGGTCATCGACTACGTACGCGAGGTCCGGCCGCGGCGCGCCATCGACATCCACGACGCGCTGCTCACCGATCTCGCCCGCCCGATCTACGACAACCAGATCGGCAGCCTCGGCGGCGCCGACCACGGCCGGCTGGCCCCCGGGGACTCGACCGGTCTGTGACCGGCGCCGGTCCGGCGGCTGTCAGTGGTAGCCGCTAGGTTTACGTACATGCGCATCGCCACCTGGAACGTCAATTCGATCACCGCCCGGCTCCCGAGGCTGCTGGCCTGGCTGGAGAGCAGCGGCACGGATGTGCTGTGCATCCAGGAGACCAAGTGCACCGCCGAACAGTTCCCGGCGGACGCGCTCCGCGAGCTGGGCTACGAGTCCGCGGTCAACGCCACCGGCCGGTGGAACGGCGTGGCGCTGGTCTCCCGGGCCGGCCTGTCCGACGTGGTGGAGGGACTGCCGGACGGTCCGGACTACGACGGGGTGCAGGAACCGCGGGCGATCTCCGCCACCTGCGGCCCGGTCCGGGTCTGGTCGGTCTACGTGCCCAACGGCCGCGAGGTCGAGCACGCGCACTACGCGTACAAGCTGCGCTGGTTCGAGGCCCTGCAGAAGGCCGTCGCCGTGGACGCGGCCGGCTCGCGGCCGTTCGCGGTCCTGGGCGACTTCAATGTGGCCCCGACCGACGAGGACGTCTGGGACTCGGCGCTGTTCGAGGGCGCCACGCATGTCACCCCCGCCGAGCGGGCCGCTCTCGCCGCACTCCGCGAGGAAGGGCTGTCGGACGTCATGCCTCGGCCGCTCAAGTACGACCGCCCGTACACCTTCTGGGACTACCGGGAGCTGCGCTTCCCGAAGAACAAGGGCATGCGGATCGACCTGGTCTACGGCAACGCGCCATTCGTCGCGGCGGTCAAGGACAGCTATGTGGACCGCGAGGA
Organism: Streptomyces gelaticus; assembly: GCF_014649535.1. Lineage (GTDB taxonomy): Bacteria > Actinomycetota > Actinomycetes > Streptomycetales > Streptomycetaceae > Streptomyces > Streptomyces gelaticus. Next base: position 61,768 of record NZ_BMTF01000007.1, on the reverse strand, counting down.
GCGCAAGGGGAAGGGGGCGTCCGACCACGCCCCGGTGGTCGTGGACCTCGACATCTGAGGCCGTTGTCAGTGGTGGCCGCTAGCGTGGTTCCCGTCCTGTTCCCGCTTGCTGGCTGCTTGCTCCGACCAGGACGGCCCCGCCCGTTCAGCGCCGGGCGGGGCTCCCTCCACCGCTGCCCGTCAGACCGCGGCGATGTTTTCCCGGCCGCGGTCTGCGGCACGGCTCATCCCCAGTACCGCACCGGCGGTGCCCAGGGCCAGGGCCATCAGCAGGGCGCTCACCCACAGCGGTGAGCGGAAGCCGAAGCCCGCGCCGATCGCGAGGCCGCCCAGCCAGGGGCCGAGCGCGGCCCCCACATTGAACGCGGCTGTGGCGAACGAGCCGGACAGGGTCGGTGCGTCGGCCGCCAGCCGGAACACCCAGGAGATCAGCGCCGTACCCGTACCGAACGCGAGCATTCCCTGGACGAGGACGAGCGCCACCGTCGCCGACGGGCTGCCCGCGGTCAGTGCCAAGCCGGTCCAGCCGATGACCAGCGCCACCAGACCGGCCGCGGTGAAGGCGACCGGCCTGGTGTCGACGAGCCGGCCGGCGACCGTGACGCCGATGAACGAGCCCAGTCCGAAGAGGGCCAGCAGCCCCGGGACCCAGCCCGCGGTGAGCCCGGTGACATGGGTGGCGAGCGGTTCCACGTAGGAGAACGCGCAGAACGTCGCCCCCTGCACGAGGGCGCTCGTCAGCAGGGTCAGCAGCAGCCGCGGCCCCGTCAGCGTCCGCAGCTCGACGCCCGCGGGGGCGGGGGCGGACTCGGGCCGCCCCGCCGGAACGGTCCTGGCGATCACGACGACGGCCGGTACGGAGACCAGGGCCACGGCCCAGAACGCCGACCGCCACCCCCAGTGCCCGCCCAGCGCCGCACCGGCGGGCACCCCGGCGACACAGGCGACGGTGACGCCCCCGACCACGACCGAGGTGGCGCGTGCCCGTGCCTCGGGCCCGGCCATGGCGACCGCGGTCACCAGCGCCACCGCCCAGAACCCCGCGTTGGCCAGCGCCCCGACCACCCGTGTCGCGAGGAGCAGCCCGTAGCCGGGAGTGAGCGCGCCGATGACATGGACGGCGGCGAAGACGCAGAGGAAGAACACGAGGGCGCGGCGGCGCGGCCAGTTCCGGCTGAAGAGCGCCGTCAACGGCGCCCCGACGATCATTCCGATCGCGAAGGCCGAGGTCAGCAGCCCCGCGGCGGGGATGGACACATCCAGGTCGGTGGCGATGTCCGAGAGCAGACCGGACAGCATGAATTCGGAGGTGCCCTGGGCGAAGACGGCGAGCCCGAGCGCGTAGACGGCGAATGGCATGAAGGAACCCCATGGACGGCAGACGGATGGACCAGACAGGGGGTGTGGGCCCGCGCCCGCCCGTCGCGACGGGCGGCAACGCGGAAGAACGTCCCAGGCGTTGATGGACGTGACTCCAAGACGGCGGCGGGCGCCGGAGCCGGGGAGTCCGCGCACGGTCGCATCGGGAGCGGTCCATGAGCGCGGACGGGAGGAGCGCAGCCCACACAGCGGTGGTCCTGCGGCGGCAGCCGACGGAAAACGGCTCCGGGCCGGTAATTCGGCGCGAGGGGAGCAATTCCGCGGCGGATCAGCCACCGGTGGACCGGTGGCTAGCCTCTGTCGGACTCGGGGCTGGACATGATCGTGAAGGTACCAGTTCGCTTCGCCTCGCCTCCACCCCTTTTCGGCCGGAACCAGCACTCAGCCACGCCTGAGCCCCGATCCGCCGACCGGGGCCATATCCATGTCTCCGACGCCGTGTGCACCCAACATCATTTCGCTTACGCTCACTTGGCACAGCGGCCTCGTTCGAGGCACTTCGTGAGGAGATCAAATGTCTGTTCCGGAAGGCGCCTACGCCGTTCAGTTCACGTTCACGGCCTACGCCGACGGCGTTGAGATCGGCACCACCTTCGAGATCCCCTTCAGCACATCCCTGTCCCAGCTGCCGCACGAGGACGCTGCGGCGCAGGCCGCCGCCGAGGCCTACAAGGCCGCCATCGCCGCCGCCTATCCGGCTGTGACGGTGTACGCAGACCGTGTCTACCTGTGTCGCCGGCGCGGCGACGCCTGGCCGGCATCTTCCGCCGAACGCATAGCTTCCGCCTGACCGCATCGCATCCACAGCGACGCCCCCGTGCACCATCACGGCCGCCCCTCCCGCCTCGGCGGGAGGGGCGTCTTCCTGCCTACGGGCACGACTCGCGTCATTCGAACCGGTGCAGGTCGTCGGCCGTGGTGCGCCGACGACATGACGGGCCTCGGCGCCTGACGATGCAGCACGGACGCCCCGTCGCCCGCACGGTGACGGGGCGTCGACATACTCATGCGGCGGGCAGGCGCACCCTCGATGTTGATGCCGGTGCCACCTTTCCGGGCACGGAACGGAGTGTTCGGGTAACCCGGAGTGAGGTCGCGCCGAGACCATGTCCGTAGGAGCCTGGGAAGGCACGCCTGCACCCGCAGATCCAAGGAGAAATCCATGCGCACCAACAAGGCGTTCGCGGTTCTCGGCTCGGCTCTGTTCGTCGGCAGCCTGACAGTCGCACCGGCGCTCACCGCACAGGCGTCGGCCGCCCCCAAACCTGCGCAGGCAGTAGCCGCGCACGACGCCGTCACCGATTCCTACCGGGACGGCTACCGCCAGGGCTTCCGGAACGGATACGCGGATGCGCGGGACGACTGCGACCGCAATTTCGGGGGTCTGTCCCAGCGAGGCATACAGCAGGACATTCGTTGGGCACGGGGCTACGCCGACGGTTACAGCGACGGCTACGACCGGGCCTTCGACCGGTTCTGTTAGCGGCCTGCTGCTGCACTCTCCGGAGGAAGCGCAGTAGGGCCAGGTGCGATCGAATGTCGATCGCGTGTTCGATCCCGGGTCTCTTCTGAGGCCTCTGCGCGCTCCGGCTCGCACCGACCGTGGCCCGCCGCGTCACCCCCTGTCGCGGTTGGGCCGCGGTCGGTGTGTCATGCCGGCCCCGTGCAGGGCTGGGCGCTCGAACATGCGTGCGCTCGCATGGGCGGTCCCCGTTGAGCGGTCTCCATTGTTGGCCGCATGGCCGGTCCCGGGTTGCAGTCCACGCAGTCCACGCCCCCGAGGTACAGCGACCCGGGCGGTACGGAACATGTCTGTCAGTCCTGGGATGGCCACGCCCCCGAGGTGCAGCGACCCGGGGCCGGTTTTGTGTCATGGTGGGCTGATGTTCGCACTTCGCGGGATTGGCGGAATGGGGGTCCGGTGGGAGGCGAGTGGGAGGTGATCACGGTGAACGTGGTTGAACTGGCACCGGCTGGAGCCGAGTGCTCGATGTCGCCCCGGTCTGGTACTGCCGGGGCGGTGGTCGCATCCAGCAGCGACGTGCCGCAGGGGGGCCGGTCATGAACATCCCTTTCCTGGGCAACTGGCGCAAGCGTCACGGCGGTGAGCAGGGGGCCGGGCTCGCCGCCGTCGCGGCCGATCCCGATGGTGTGGCCGAGCTGCTCGCCGAGTGCGAGTTGCTGCGTGTCCGGGTGGGGCAGCGTGGGCTCGAACTCGACGACAGCCCGGCCTCGTTGACGGCTCTCGACCAACTGCCACCGCGCTGGCGTGACGACCCGGAGGAGCTGCCCTGGCTGGGCAACGACGCGGGGCTGTACCTCGGGACGGTCCTGGTGCGGAACGTTCCCGGCGCGGTCTGGAGCATCCGGCCCAGCGGGCAGCCCGTGGTGCGGCTCGCCTCCGGGCGGGAGATCGATGTGGTCGAGGCGGGGCTGGACTGGGCGATGGCGGGCAGCCCCGAGCTCTCGCAGGTCTACTCGGAGTCGGCCGAAGGGTAGCGATTTCACTACAACCGGATAAGAAGCCTTATGCCCCATTTGTGCGTGTCGGTGACGAAGTCCCTTTTCGGGCTGGATAGTTTGCGCTGACCTCGACACAGCGAAAAGTGGGTAGGGCAGCGTATGGCCGTCGATCCGTTGATCGAGCTGCGGGACGTCAACAAGTACTACGGACAGTTGCACGTACTGCGGGACATCAATCTCACCGTCGGCCGCGGGGAGGTGGTGGTGGTCATCGGCCCCTCCGGCTCCGGCAAATCGACGCTCTGCCGGACCATCAACCGGCTGGAGACGATCGAGTCCGGCCGTATCGCGATCGACGGCAGACCCCTCCCCGAGGAGGGCAAGGGCCTCGCCCAGCTCCGGGCCGAAGTGGGCATGGTCTTCCAGTCGTTCAACCTGTTCGCGCACCGGACCGTGCTGGCCAATGTCTCGCTCGCCCAGCTCAAGGTCCGCAAGCGCAAGAAGGACGAGGCGGACCGGCGCTCCCGCGAACTGCTGGAGCGGGTCGGACTGGCCTCGCACGCCGACAAGTTCCCCGCCCAGCTCTCCGGCGGCCAGCAGCAGCGCGTCGCCATCGCCCGCGCCCTCGCCATGGACCCCAAGGCGCTGCTCTTCGACGAGCCCACCTCGGCGCTCGACCCGGAGATGATCAATGAGGTGCTGGAGGTCATGCAGCAGCTCGCCCGGGACGGCATGACGATGGTCGTGGTCACGCACGAGATGGGCTTCGCCCGCTCCGCCGCCAACCGCGTGGTCTTCATGGCCGACGGACGCATCGTCGAGGACCGCACTCCCGAGGCGTTCTTCACGGCTCCGGAGAGCGACCGCGCCAAGGACTTCCTGTCCAAGATCCTCAAGCACTGACGGGGGGTTCCGTGTTGCGTACGAGAAGAGTTCTGGCCGCCTGTGCCGGCCTCCTGCTGGCCGTGCTCGCCGCCGCGTGCGGCAAGGAGGGCAGCCCGCCGGTGAAGGGCCCGAAGCCCGAACAACTGCCGGTCTACAAGGTCGACACCGCCTTCCGGCTGCCCGCCTCGCCGACCTGGACGAAGGCGAAGAAACGCGGCTATCTCCGGGTCGGTGCCAAGGAGGACCAGCCCTACCTGGGCGAGAAGGACCCGGCCACCGGCATCTACTCCGGCTTCGACATCGAGATCGCCAAGATGATGGCGGCCTCGCTCGGCTTCGATCCGAAGACGATCCGCTTCAAGACCATCGCCTCCGCCAACCGCGAGACGGCGCTGCAGAACGGGCAGATCGACTACTACGTCGGCACCTACACCATCAACGCCATGCGCAAGAAGCTCGTCGGCTTCGCCGGTCCCTACTACATGGCCGGACAGGGCCTCCTCGTCCGCACCGACGAGCACGACATCAACGGCCCGCAGGACCTGGCCGGCAAGACGGTCTGCTCGGCCGCCGGGTCGACCCCGTACCAGCGCATCGCCGCCGATTATCCCAAGGCGATCCTGGTCGCCTACGACACGTACTCGATCTGCGTCGACAACCTGCTGACCTACCAGGTCGACGCCGTCACCACCGACGACGCCATCCTGCTGGGCTTCGCGGCCAAGGCGCCCAAGGAGATGAAGGTCGTGGGCAAGCCGTTCTCCGAGGAGCCGTACGGCATCGGAGTCCCGCGCAGCGACAACGCGCTGCGGTTCGCGCTCAACGACGCCCTGGAGGCGAACGAGAAGAACGGCAACTGGAAGAAGGCGTTCGAGGCCACGCTCGGCCTGTCCGGGGCGCCCGCGCCGCAGCCGCCGCCCATCGACCGCTACCCGGCGACCTGAGAGGGCGGGCATCGACCATGGACGTACTCACCGAGAATTTCTCGCTCTATGCCCAGGGTTTCCTGGGCACGGTCGAACTGACCGTCTACTCCTCGATCCTGGCCCTGCTCCTCGGCTTCGTCATGGCCTCCTTCCGGGTGGCCCCCGTCGGTTCGCTGCGCGTGCTCGGCACGGTCTGGGTGACGGTGCTGCGCAACACCCCGCTGACGCTGCTCTTCTTCGCGGTCCTGCTCGGACTGCCGCGCTTCGGTCTGGTCCTTCCCTTCAAGGTCTTCGCGGTCCTGGCGCTCGGCTGCTACACCTCCGCGTTCATCTGCGAGGTGCTGCGCTCGGGAATCAACACCGTGCCGACGGGGCAGGGCGAGGCGGCCCGCAGCCTCGGCATGACGTTCGGCCAGACGCTGAACACCGTGGTGCTGCCCCAGGCGTTCCGGTCGGTGATTCCACCGGTCGGATCCACCCTCATCGCCCTCGCCAAGAACTCGGCGATCGCCGGGGCGTTCAGCGTCACCGAGCTGCTCGGCACCTACAAGAACCTCAACGAGCTGGGTTACAGCATCATCTGGACCTTCGTCTGGATCGCCGTCGGCTACCTGATCATCACCCTGTCCATCAGTGCGCTCTTCAACCTGATGGAGAAGCGCTGGGGAGTCGCCCGATGACCACCCGCACCGCGCCGTCCGCCACCGCCCTCTACGACATCCCGGGCCCGGCGACCCGCAGGCGCCATCTCCTGTACGGCGTCGTCTCGACGGCCCTGATCCTCGCCCTGATCGGCTGGGTCGTCTATCTGCTCTTCGACACCGAACAGTTCACCAGTGCCAAGTGGACCCCCTTCACGTACAAGGGGATCCAAAAACTGCTGCTGCGCGGACTGGGCAACACCCTCAAGGCGTTCGCGTACGCCGCGGTGCTCTCCCTCCTGCTCGGCGCGGTCCTCGCCGTGGGCCGGCTCTCCGACCACCGGCCCGTGCGCTGGATCGCCACGGTGCTCGTGGAGTTCTTCCGGGCCATGCCCGTACTGGTGATGATCTTCTTCATCTTCGTGGCGCTGAAGGTGCAGCCGCTGCCCGCCCTGGTCACCGGTCTGACCCTGTACAACGGCTCGGTGCTCGCAGAGGTGTTCCGTACCGGGATCAACTCGGTGGAGCGCGGCCAGTCGGAGGCCGCGTACGCGCTCGGGCTGCGCAAGACCCAGGTCACCACGTTCGTGCTGGCCCCGCAGGCCGTGCGCGCCATGTTGCCCACCATCATCAGCCAGCTGGTCGTGGCACTGAAGGACACCTCGCTCGGCTATCTGATCACCTATGAGGAATTTCTCCACGCGGGCAAGCTCATCGCGTCCAACCTCGACTACGATCTGCCCTTCATCCCCGTGGTGATGGTGATCTCGCCGATCTACATCGGGATGTGCATGCTGCTCTCCTGGTTCGCGACCTGGGTGGCCAAGCAGGAACGGCGCAATCCGAAGGTGAAGGCCGTGGAGATCGCACCGGCCGAACCAGGAACGCTGCTGCCGGGAGTGCAGTAGCCGGGGCCCGCCGCGAGGCGGTCCCAGCGGAGCGTTGCCCGCCCGGCAGCAGCCGGTGATCACTTCTCGCGCAACGGTACGGACAGGTACGACGGGTCCGCCGGGGACGAGGAGAAGGTCAGCTGTGATCCGGTCGGGTTGTGCTCGATGTAGAGGGGGTCGACGGTGTCGATCACCAGGGTGAGACGGTGACCGGCCGGAACGTCGTAGGCGGTGGAGAACAGCTCCAGGTCTACGGGGAACGGCCGGCCCGGCGTCCGCCCGTGGAAGGTATAGGGGGCGTTGCTGACCAGCTTGCCGAGGCCGAGCGGCCCTTCGTCGTAGAGATACGCGACGAAGGTGCCGCTCTCCTTGTTCGCGGTCACCGTGGTGTGGAGCCGCGCCGTGCCCCGGATGTGCTGCGGTGCCGCGTACTTCCCGGACTGCCAGACGCCCGCGAAGGCACGGGGCAGCAGTGGTACGGAGGCGAGCGGCGGCAGCTTCACGAACTGGTCGAGGGCGTTGGACAGCATGACGAGGCCGCCGTTGGCGCCCGAGTCGACGTTCGCGAGGATCCGCTGTGTGCCGTCGAGCGCGATCCGCTCCTGGGCGGCGCCCACCGACTTCCAGTCCGGGTAGCCCTCGTAACCGCTGTCCGTACGGGACTTGAGCTGGACCGGCGGCTCCTGGTCGATGCCGTTGCGCTCGCCCTTGAGGTAGCGGTCGAACCAGCGGTGGGCATCGGTCCAGGTGTCGTTGGGCAGACCGAGCAGCCCGGTGGCTTCCGCCGTGGCGTGGTCGCCGGGGCGGAACTCCAGGCGCTTGGGGCCGCTGAGCTTCTCGTAGAACGAGGCGTACTGGTTCGGCGGGAAGATCGTGTCGCCCCAGGCGTTGCCCATCATGACGGCCGCGCCGTTGGCGTTGATCTCATCGAGGAAGGCGGCGGGGGAGCGCTTCTTTCCCCAGGCGATCATGTTCCCTTCCTTGGCGAGGTCGGAGCCGAGGAAGCTCGCGAGCGTCCGGCTCAGCTCCTCGCTCGGGCGTCCGGTGAGCAGGCCGGCGCCGCCGAGGAGGGCGGCGGCCTGGAGGTGCTGGGTCCGGCCGCTGTAGATCGATTCGATGAGATCGGCCCAGCCGCTGAGCGCGACCACGGCCTTGATCCGCTTGTCGTGCCCGGCGGCGAGGAGGCTGATGCCCGCACCGTAGGAGACTCCGCCCATGCCGATGCGGTCCGGGTCGGAGGGGGTGTTGGCGAGGGCCCAGTCGATGACCGAGGTGACGTCAGCGAGGTCCGGCGGGCCCGCCACCTCGATTTCGCCGCCGGAGAGCCAGAAGCCCCGCGAGGTGTAACTGACCACCACATAGCCGGAGTCGGCGAGCTCCTGCGCCTGGGCGAAGTACTCGAATTGCGGCATGCCCCAGCTGGTGGGCAGCACGATCAGCGGGTGCTTCGAGCCCGGCTCCGCTCCGGCGGGCGTGAACACATTGCCCTTGAGCGTGATCCCGCCGGAGCCGGGGATGTCGTGGAACTCCGGGCCCGGTGCGGAGGCCGCGGGGGCAGGGGCGGCGGGCAGCGCTGCGGCGGCCGGAGCCGCAGTGAGGGCGGCTCCGGCGAACAGGACGGCGGCTGTTGCGATGGAAGCGGTGGTGCGCAGAGCCGGGTACGGACGTCCCACGGATCACTCCTCACGCGTGCAGGGCGAAGTGAACCGACGGTAACCCTCGCCCCTCAACTGTGGTAACTCACCGGTAAGTTACGTGAGGGTAACAATTGTCGGCCGCCCCGCCGGAGGTCGGGCGCGGCTCCGTGGCCCCTACAGCGCGCTCTTCGCCTGCCAGTCGGACCACGACACGTTCCACGCCCCGTACCCGTTGCCCTCCGCGACCGTGCCCTTGGCGTCCGCGCCGGTGATCTCGAACGGGTCGCCGACCCGCACCTGCCGGTAGAGCGCGGCGGCGTTGGCGTCGCTCATCCCGACACAGCCCGAACTGCGGTTGGCCACCCCGAAGTAGGCCGCGTTCCACGGCGCCGCGTGGGCGTACATCCCCGACCAGGTCAGCCGCATCGACGAGTCGACCATCTTGTCGTAGGCGTCGCCGAGGCCGACCGTCTCGGAGCGCATGTTGATCGTTCCCTCCTTGGACATCAGTACGGCGGTGCCGCGCCAGGACGCCTTCTCGCCGCCGGGGGTGCCGGCCGACATGGGCACGTCCATGACGGTCTTTCCGTCCCGCTTCAGCGCCAGCCGGTGGCGGTCGAGGTCGACCTCGACCACCTGGTCGGCGCCGATCGTGAAGGTGGTCCGGTAGTCGCGTACGAACCAGCCGCCGGAAGGGCCCGAGTCGATGCCGTTGAGATCGGCGTCGAGCGTGACCTTCGTACCCGACTTCCAGTACTCCTTGGGCCGCCAGTCGACGCGGTCCTTGCCGGAGTAGTCCTGCAGCCAGCCCCAGGAGCCCTCGGTGTTGTTCGAGGTGGTGACCTTCAGGGCCTTCTCGACCGCCGCCCTGTCCTTGACCGGGTTGTCGAAGACGATCGAGAGCGGCTGGGCGATGCCGACCGTGGTGTTCTTCCCGGGGGCCAGCGTCAGCTTGTTGACCTTGTCCGCCGCGGCGGTGGTGAAGCCGGCCTCGGCGCTGCCGCCCTCGGTGTTCTTCGCCTCGACGCCGTACGTGGTGCCGGGCGCGGCCGGCCGGTCGGAGGTCCACGTCCTGCCGTCGGCGGATATCCGGCCGGTCAGCGCCTCGCCCCCCTTCGCGCTCACCGTGACCGTCTTCAGCTTCCCGCTGCCGAGCGTCACCTTCACCGGCGACCCGGGAGCGGCCTGGCTGCCCCGGAGGTTCACCGAGATCCTGGCCTCGGAGGCCGGTGCGGCCGCGCCTCCCTTGCCCGAGCCCTTGTCCGAGTCCGACGCGGAGGCACCGGTACAGGCGGTGAGCACGGTACCGAGCACCGCGGTACCGGCGATCAGGGTGAGCCGGACCGGGCGGCCGAGTGGAGCGGTACGGCGTACGGACCGGGGTGCAGCGATCAACGGAAAAACCTCCAAGGCATTGCTTCTCGTCGAGGGAGAGGTGTTCATCCGACGATAGGTTCCGCAAATCGGCCGAAAACCGGGAAATGCCCCGTGTGACATGTGCCGCAGCGCAACGGTCATCGTCCGGTCACATACGTCGCTCGGCTCCGTCACGGACCGCTGTGAGCATCCTGTGCGGCCCCGCAGAGCCGACAGCGGGGCGGACCAGGAAGGGCCACGAACATGTCAGCGCTGCTCGCGACCGGAGACCGTCGCCACGACCAGGAACTGCGGATACGCGGGCTGACCGCCGCCGAGCACCGGGCGTTCCTGTCCACCCGCCCCGGGGCGAGCTTTCTGCAGTACCCGTCGTGGGCGGGAGTGAAGGACCGCTGGACCTCCGAAACGGTCGGCTGGCACGGCGGATCCGGCGAGCTGACCGGCGCCGCTCTGGTGCTCTACCGGCAATTCCCGGGAACCCGCAAGTACTTCGCCTATCTGCCCGAGGGCCCGGTCGCCGACTGGGCCGACCCGGACCTCGACGGCTGGCTCGGCCCGCTGATGGCGCATCTGCGAAGGGCCGGTGCCTTCGCCGTACGGATCGGTCCCTCACCGGCGTACCGCCGCTGGGACTCCGGCCGTCTCAAGGCGGCCACGGGGCCGGGCCGGACGGTGTCCGACGTGCTGGCGAGCGAGGTGGACCCGCTCGGCGCGGCCGTTGCCGAGCGGCTGAGGGCCCGTGGCTGGCACCGCTGCGGCGGTGACGGCGGCGAGGACGCCGACGCACAGCCGCGCCATGTCTTCCAGGTGCCGCTCGCCGGACGGACCCCCGACCAGCTCTGGTCCGGACTCAACCAGGAATGGCGCCGCAACGTCCGCAGGGCCCAGAAGTCCGGGGTGCGTATCGTCATCGGCGGCGAGGCGGAACTCCCCGAGTTCCACCGGCTGCTGCGGATCACCGAGGAACGCGACGGCTTCCGGCTCGGCCGCTCCCTCGCGTACTACCAGCAGCAGTACGCCGTGCTCAACGCCGAACAGCCCGGCCGGATGCGGCTCTACCTCGCCGTCCACCAGGGCGAGATCCTGGCCGCCCACACCATGATCAGCACCGGCCGGCGGGTCTGGTACCAGACCGGGGCGTCCGCCGACCACCGCCGCGAGGTCCGCCCCAGCAACGCGCTGCAGTGGCGGATGATGCTCGATGCCCACGGGCTCGGTGCCGATGTGCACGACATGCGCGGGGTACCCTCCACCCTTGACCCCGACGACCGCCCCTTCGGGCTGCTCCGCTGGAAACTCGGCACCGGCGGTCAGGTCGTCGAGACGCTCGGAGAGTGGGAGACATCGGTGGGCGGAGCCACGAACAACACCCTTTACCGGGCGTTCCAGGCGTACCTGGCCCGCCGGTGACGGCCACCGGAGCGGCCCTCACGAAGGCCGCGGACCACAAGCCCCGCTCGGTGCTGCGCAACGGTGCCGTCATGGCGGCCGGCTCCGTCGTCTCCCGGGCGACCGGCTTCATACGCTCGGCGGTCGTCGTCGCCGCGCTCGGCACCGGACTCGGGGCCGACGGCTACACGGTCGCCAACACCGTCCCCAACATCCTCTACACACTGCTCATCGGCGGCGCGCTCAACGCCGTCTTCGTCCCCGAACTGGTGCGGGCGGCAAAGAACCACGCCGACGGCGGAGCCGCGTACACCGACCGGCTGCTCACCGTCTGCGCCGTCGCCCTCCTCGCCCTCACCGGCGTCACCGTCCTCGCCGCCCCCTGGATCGTCGAGGTCTACGCCCCCGGCTACCACGGCGCACAGGCGGAGATGACCGTCGCCCTGGCCCGCTACTGCCTGCCGCAGATCCTCTTCTACGGACTGTTCACCCTCCTCGGGCAAGTTCTGAACGCCCGGGGCCGGTTCGGGGCGATGATGTGGACCCCGGTCCTCAACAACGTGGTCGTCATCGCCGTGTTCGGGATCTACCTCGCCATCGCGGCGGGCTCCGACGGCACGCTCACCCCGGCGCAGGCCCAGTGGCTCGGCTGGGGCACGACGGCCGGGATCGTCGTCCAGACGCTCGCCCTGGTGCCCGCGCTGCGCGCCGCCGAGTTCCGCTGGCGGCCCCGGTTCGACTGGCGGGGCAGCGGCCTCACCCGGCCGTTGCGCGCGGCCGGCTGGCTGGTCACGCTGGTGCTGACCAATCAGCTCGCCTACTGGGTGGTGACCCGGCTCTCCACCACCATCGGCCAGCGCGCCCACGACATGGGCCTGGCGGGAGGCGCCGGCTACACCGCGTACAGCTACGCCTTCCAGCTGTGGGTGGTGCCGCACGGCATCGTGACCGTCTCGCTCGTCACCGCGCTGATGCCCCGGATGAGCCGGGCGGCGGCCGACGACGACCTGCCGGGCCTGCGGCGCGATGTCTCGTACGCCCTGCGCACCTCGGCCGCGGTCGTGGTGCCCGCGGTGGCCCTGCTGTTCGCGCTGGCACCGTGGGTGATGGGAGCGGTGTACGGGTACGGGGCCACGGACGACGCGGACATCGCCGTGATGGCGGGCATGACGATGGCGTTCGCGCCCGGACTCATCGCCTACTCGGGGCAGTACGTGCTCTCCCGGGCGTTCTACGCGATGGGCGACACCCGCACGCCGTTCCTCCTCAATCTGGTGATCGCGACGCTCAACGCCGGGCTCTCGGCCGCCGCGTATCTGCTGCTGCCGGTCCGCTGGGCCGTGACGGGGATGGCCGGCGCCTACTCCGTGGCACTGTTCGCCGGCTTCGCGGCCACCGCGTACGCGCTGCACCGCAGGCTCGGCCGGGGCGACGTAGCCCGGACCTCACCGGTGCGTTCGCCCGCGCTGTGGGCGCAGTTCCGGCTGGTGGCGGCGTCCGTGCCCGCCGGGCTCCTGGGATACCTGGCCGCCGGGAGCTGCGCGGGGCTCGGGGACTTCGCGGCGGTGGGCGCGGGCTCCTTCGTGCTCCTGCTCACGGTGGCGCTGCTGGCCCGGCCGTTGCGGCTGCGGGAGGTCAGCGCCGTGATCGCGGCGGGCCGGGGGCGGCTGAGGCGGGCGTGACCCGCAGGCACCACCTGCCCACCCGCCCATTCGCATCCATTTCTTGATCGCTGGGATACTGCTGCCATGCCTCGCGTTCTGCTGATCGAAGATGACCCCTCCGTACGGGAAGGGGTCGAGCTGGGGCTGCGGCGGCGCGGCCACGAACTGCGCGCCGTGGAGAGCGGGGAGGCGGGGCTGGCCGCGCTGGGGGAGTTCCGGCCCGATCTGGTGCTCCTCGACCTGATGCTCCCCGCCATGAACGGGGTCCAGGTCTGCCGCCGGATACGCGAGACCAGCCAGCTGCCGATCATCATGCTCACGGCCCGGGGCGACGACTTCGACGTGGTCGTCGGGCTGGAGGCCGGTGCCGACGACTACATCGTCAAGCCGGCCCGCACCGAGGTGATCGAGGCCAGGATCCGTGCCGTGCTGCGCAGGCTCGCCGAACCGACAGGGCGTGGCGGCACCGAGATCCATGGCGAACTGGCCGTCGACCGGGCCGGACTCTCGGTCACCAAGGCCGGGCAGCGCGTCCTGCTCGCACCCTCCGAACTGAAGCTGCTGCTCCACCTTTCGGCCTCGCCCGAGCAGGTCTTCAGCAGGCAGCAGCTCCTCGAATACGTCTGGGAGCACAGCTACCACGGGGACGCCCGCCTGGTCGACGCCTGTGTGCGGCGGCTGCGGCAGAAAGTCGAGGACGTGGCGGGCAGCCCGCGGTACATCCAGACCGTCCGCGGCTTCGGATACCGCTTCGGGCCGCTCGGATGAGGGTCTTCGCCGCCCCGTTCGGGCTGCGCACCCGTCTCGTCGGAGCCTTCCTCCTGGTCGCGGCGATCAGCGCCGCCACCACCGCCACCCTCACCTACCGCGAGGCGCGCTCCGCCATCCTCCAGCAGGCCCAGGACACGGCCGTCGACCAGTTCCGCGACCGGATCGGCTCCCAGTCCGTGACCCTGCCGGTGGACGAGGAGCAGCTGCGGCGGGCCTGCCGCAGCCTCGCCAGGGAGGGCAAGCCGCATCCCTGGATCGTCTTCGCCGAGTACGGGGCGATCCGGGTCTCCTCCTCGAACCGGCCCACCTCCGACGTGATCACGCCCGAACTGCAGGCAGCCGCCCGCGGCAACGCGCACGGCTCCTTCCAGCGGGTCGTCAAGGACGGCGCGCCCTGGCTGACCGTCGGAATGCCCGCGCTCATCGACCGCGGCGACGGAGGCCAGCCCACCGGGCTCGTCCTCTACGCCGTGATGCAGCTCTCCACCGAGGAGGCCAATGTCGAAGCCATGGTGACCGCGGCCCGCGACGGCGCCCTGCCCGCCCTCCTGATCGCCCTGGTGCCCGCACTGCTCGCGGCCCGCAGTGTGCTGCGTCCGGTACGCGACCTGCGACGGGCCGCCGCGGGCATCGGCCGGGGCGAGCTCGACACCCGGATCGAGGTCCGGGGCTCCGACGAACTCGCCGGACTCGCCAGGACGTTCAACGACTCCTCGATCAAGCTCCAGGAGTCCGTGGCGGAGCTCCGGCAGGCCGAGGTGCGGGCCCGGCGCTTCGCCTCCGACGTCTCGCACGAGCTGCGCACCCCGCTCGCCGGAATGCTCGCCGTCACCGAGGTGCTCGACGAGGACGCGGCCCAGCTGAACCCCGACACCGCGGCGGCCGTCCGGCTGATCAGCGCGGAGACGGGCAAGCTCGCCACCCTCGTCGAGGACCTGATGGAGATCTCCCGCTTCGACGCCAAGGCCGCGGATCTCCACCTCGATGAGGTCGATGTCGCCGAAGCGATCCGAAAGACCCTCCAGAGCAGGCGCTGGGAGGACCGGGTTCAGGCCGAACTCCCCGAGGGGATACGGGCGATGATCGATCCGCGCCGCTTCGATGTCGTCGTCGCCAACCTCGTCGGCAACGCCCTGCGGCACGGCGCGGAGCCCGTCGCGGTGCGACTGCGGACCGAGCGGCAGGGCGCGGCGGAACGGCTGGTGGTCGAGGTGGCGGACAGCGGCCCCGGCATCGACCCCGCCGTGCTGCCCCATATCTTCGACCGGTTCTACAAGGCCGACGCGGCCCGTACCCGGTCGGCCGGCAGCGGACTCGGGCTGGCGATCACCCAGGAGAACGTACGGCTGCACGGCGGCACCGTGCGCGCCGCGGGCGGGCCCGGAGGCGGCGCGGTCCTCACGGTCGAACTGCCGCTGGAGGGGCCGTGAGAGGCGTACGCGCCCTCGGCGCCCTGCTTCCTCTTGCCTTGCTGGCGACCGGGTGCGGGATACGGGCCACGGATGTCATCGAGGTCGGCGACCCGGCGGTCGTCGATGTGGCGCCGGGACGCGAGCAGAGCACCCTGCTCTACTTCGTGTCCTCGTCGTCCGCGAAGCGGCTGATGCCCGTCGTACGGCCCATCGAGATGCCGGCGGAATTCCCCTTCTACGGCGGTACGGAAGTGGTGCGAGGGCCGAGCCGGGCGCTCGCCCTGCTCTTCGAAGGGCCGAACAAGGTCGAGGTCGCGACCGGCCTGCGCACCGAACTCCCCTACGCCCGCGCCGCTCCGAACATCGAGCTGGGCCCGGACGGAGTCCTGGTCCGGTTGAACACGGCCGTCACCACACTCTCCGAGGTCGCCCGCCAGCAGTTGATCTGCACTGCCGCACAGGCCCGCACCGCGGACCGGGGCGAGGCGGTGAAGGTGGTCGGTACCGACGGCGTCATCGGACCGGCCCGCTGCTCCGTGTGAGCCGAGGCGGTGCCGTGCCGTGTCCGGCCCGGCCGACCCGGTGAAGAGCGGTACGAGACACGCAACACCGTCGAACGGGCGGTCAACCGCTTGAAGCAGCACCGGGCGGTCGCCACTCGCTGCGACAAGCGCAGCTGTGTCCGCCTCGGAACCGCGACAGCAGCAGCCCTCGTCATCCGGCTGCGAACATGATCGCCCGGACAAGTCCTTGCCGTACAGGAACCTTTCCCGGTCGCCAGGACCTTTACGCCCTCAGTGGGGGAGGGGCATCCGTCTGGCCGGAAATCGCTCCCACCTCGGACTGCCGTGGCATTTCGTTCTCCGGCTTGCCGGCGCGAAGGCTGAAGTGCCGGAATTGTCCCCATGGGTGATGGTTCGATCGGGGGGAGTCACGGCGGCCGCATCTGCCGCAGGGAAGGTGTGGCGGAATTTCGCAGCTCAATCCTTTAATCCGAACTGCATCGAGCGGCCGCGCAAGGGTGGGCGGGCGTCAAGTGCTCGGTGAATTTCAATGGCAGAGTGGCGCGATATAACCCCTGTGGTCAATATTCGCATATGGGGCATACTCCGGAGAATCCTTCCTTCTTTTTGAGGGGTTGTTGACACGTATGATCATCGGCACTTAGGTTCCTGAGCCGTAAGTTCTGGCGTTCGGCGTGGAAACCTGTAGCA
Source organism: Streptomyces gelaticus (assembly GCF_014649535.1). Taxonomy (GTDB): domain Bacteria; phylum Actinomycetota; class Actinomycetes; order Streptomycetales; family Streptomycetaceae; genus Streptomyces; species Streptomyces gelaticus. Next base: position 45,119 of record NZ_BMTF01000007.1, on the reverse strand, counting down.
GATATTTCTTCCTCGCAGGAGCCGGGCCTTTGGGCCACGGGAAATATCCGTTACTTTCCATGCGCGCCCTGACTATGAACAGGAGTTGCATCATGAGCACGGATCTCCTCATCGCAGCGGCTGACGAGGAACTGGGCGACCTCGACCTCGACGTTCATTTCATGTCGAGTGGCGACGTGGCCGACCAGATGTACAGCTGTGCCGTCGACAGCATGGGTAACGGATCCAGCACCTCCAACGGTTGGCGCACCTGCTGCGCGTAATCATCCCGTGAGGGATCTTCGGAAATGCCAGGCCTGTGAAAAGAGGCTCTGCCTTCTTTTCACGGGCCTGGCGGCTCGTTCTTATGGAGGCAGGGGATGAAGGCGGGTTATTTCACGTCACGGGAACCGCTGATGCTTCGTGCGGTGGCCACTTCTCAAAGCCCGGCCGAAATTCCCTCGCCTCCGGCGAGCGCGACGTACGGCTTCAGCGAAACGGATCTCCTGGCCCAGATCCGGCTTCTGGCGTCGGACCGGCGCCTCCGTGACGCCGTGGCGGTGTCCAGCCCTTCTCTCGACGAGACGTTGGAACGGCTGCTCGATGGCGCGGAACTGCCGCGGAAGCGCCTGATGAAGACGGCCGTCTCGCTCACCAAGTACGCCCTGCGCATAGCCGGCCGGCCGACACCCTTCGGCCTGCACGCCGGAGTCTCTGTTCTGGAGACGGCGGACACCGCGCGCGTGGAGCACACGGAGCGCCGTGTGAGAGCACGGTTCGACGAGGCATGGTTCTCCGAGGTGGCGCGGACCCTGCTGACGTACCCGAGCGTGCGTCACTCGCTGACCGTCGTCGTCACCAACCTCGGCTATGTCCGCGGGGACAGGCTCGTCCTGCCCAGCACACACGCCCCGGCCGGTACGGGGGAGAAGGGCAGCGGCCAGGCGAGTATCCGCATGACACGGCTTCTGGCCACCGTCCGCGAGACGGCGGCGAGGCCGATCCGGTACGCGGAGCTGGCCGACCGGCTGGCCGGCACACTGCCCGAGACCCCCGTCGAGCAGATCGACCGCTACCTCCTCGGGCTCGTGCAGAACGGTGTCCTGCTCACCTCGCTGCGCTCCGACCTCCTCGACGAGCTGCCGCACGACGGCACCTGTCCGGAGTCCGGCACAATGCGGGAACTGCGCACCCGCCTACGGCGATACGAGGAGCGCCCGGAGTCGGCGGAAGGGATCGAGGAGCTCAGAACGGCCTCCCGTACGGCCAAGGGGCTGGCCGAGACGGCCAAGGGCGCCATCCAGGTGGACCTGGAGCTGGGCGTCCGGGCCGCTGTCCCGCCCGGCGTGCTCGCGGAGATCGAGTCGTACGCGTCCACGATGTGGCGCATCACTCCCGACGAGCCCTCGCACCCGCACATGGTTTCGTACTTCTACGCGTTCATGGACCGCTACGGCAAGTACGGCGCGGTCCGGCTCGAACAGCTCATCGACTCGCACCGAGGCCTGGGCTTCCCCACCGGCTACCGCCACCCCCTCGTCAACTCCCGGGTCTTCCCCGACGCCACGGGCACCAAGGACGAGCTCCGCCAGGCGCGGCGCGAGGAGCACGTGGCCGCGCTGCTGCACAGCGGACTGACACACCCGGACGGAGAGGTCGTCCTGGACGAGTCCGATGTGGAACTGCTCGCGGACAGCACACAGTCACCCCCGTACGACATGGATCTCTGCTTCCAGCTCAGGGCCCGGGACACCGACGCCCTGAACGCCGGTGACTTCGAGCTGGTCTCGTCACCGCTGGTGGGCGCGCGCGTCATGGGCGCCACCATGGGGCGGTTCGCGGAACTGACCGGCAGCGTGGACCGGCTTGCCGCGCTCTACCCGTCCGACCACTCCTCCGGTATTCACGCGCAGGTCTTCTTCGAGCCGACCTCGGCGCGCGCCCGCAACGTGATGCGCACGCCGCGCCTCGTCCCCTTCACTCTGCCCATCGGCACCTTCGTCGGCCGGGACGACGGCGGCCGTCCGATCGACTGGCGAGAGCTCGTCGTCCACTCCGACGGAACGAGGCTCCGTCTCCACTGGCCGCGTGAGGACACGGAGGTGCATCCCTTCGTCCCGCACATGCTCGCGCTTCAGGGCGGTGCGCCGAACCTGGCGAGATTCCTCAGCGAACTGCGGTACACGAGCGGCCGGAAGGCCTGGCGCGAATGGAACTGGAAAGGGTACGACGCGCTGCCCATGCTGCCACGCGTCCGCATCGGCAAGGTCGTCGCCTTCCCCAGGACCTGGCGTGCAACCCCGGCCCTGCGCCGGGCCGCAGGGGACCCGTCGGCCTGGCACGAGGCGGTCCCGCGGTGGCGGGACGCGTCACGCGTCGACCGACGGGTCGGCGTCGTGGACCAGGACCGCGTCTACGGGCTGGACCTCGACGACGCCTTCCACCGCGAGATCCTCCGTCGCGACCTGCTCAAGGGCGGGATCACCCTGATGGAGGGACCGGGCATGGGCGAGGAGGACTTCGGCTGGCTCCAGGGCCGGTCCAACGAGATCGTGGTTCCGCTGCGCGGGAATGCCCGGACGGACGAACCCCGGCCGCCGCACCCGCCGGCAGTGATCGAGCCCGTGCACCACGGTCTCGGCGGCGAGTGGGCGTACGTACGGCTGTACGCCGACCTCGACACCCATGACGAGCTGATCGCACGCCATCTGCCCCAAGTGGTGAGGGAGACGGCCGATCTGGCCGACCAGTGGTTCTTCATCCGCTTCAACGATCCGGAGCCGCACCTCCGCCTGCGTCTGAAGAGCGCCGACGCGAGGACGACGGGACGGATGCACGAGCGGCTGCACGAGAATCTGCGGGCGCTCATCCGCAAGGGTCTCCTCCGCCGCGTCGGCGCAGAGTCCTACGAGCCGGAGACCGAGCGCTACGGCGGGCCCGAGGCGCTGTCGCTCGCCGAGAGGATCTTCTGCGTCGACAGTCAGGTCGCCGTCAACCAGATCCGTCTGCTGAACCGTGGCCAGGCCCTCGGTGTCGCCGCGAACACTGTCCTGGTGGCCGGCTACGCGTCCCTGCTGGAAGCCCTCGGGGTGGACTGGACCACGTGGGCGGCGGAACGTTTCATGAAGTCCAGGGACGGGGCCGTCGGCCGTGACCAGATCGACGAGGTGTGCCGGATCGTGACGGCCAAGGACGTCGCACGAAGCGTCACCGAACGCCTTCCGGCGCTCGACCTGGTACGGGCCTGGGGGGACAACGCTGCTGCGCGCGGCTACGGCGAGAGCATCTCGCGGGATCCGTCCCGGTTCTCCGAGAAGCAGCAGAACTACGCGATCTCCAGCCTTCTCCACATGCAGCACAACCGTCTCGTCGGCGTGAACCCGGAGAACGAGGAACGGAGCCTCGTCCTGCTCGGCCATGCGGCGCGAAGGCTGCGGCACCGATGACCGACAGAACCAGCCGTGTGCGCCGAGTCTGCCAGGACGTCTCGGCCGGGCTCGTCGACCCCGCGTCCGTCCTGAGGACGTTCACGGACTCGCTGGGCGACGACGCGACCTCGGCGCAACTGGAAGCACAGGCGCGGAGCCTGGGCAGCGGCCTGCCCGGCGTGGCCCTCCTCTTCGGCGACTGCGCACCTCCCGGCCTGCGGGCGGACCGGGTGGCACACCGGCATTTCACCGCGGCCGTCCAGTTGTTGCAGGGCGGTCCCGCCAGTGACCCCGGCCTGCACTCCGGGCTCAGCGGCCTGGCGTTGTCGCTCCTCCTGTGCCGTGGGAGCGGCAGCGGGTATGGACGCGCCCTGCAGCGGATCGACGCTTCCCTGGGCGCCGTCGTGGCAGCGGTGTGCACCTCCGTCGCACGCGATCCCATCGGCGACCGGGCCCGCTTCGACGCCATCAGCGGTCTGGCGGGCGTGGGCCGGTACGCCCTGTTGAGGGGCGCCCCGATGCGGGACACCCTCGTGTCGGTCCTGAAGACACTGGTCGCTCTCGGAACGAGTCGCTCCGTCGACGGTCACCACCTCCCCGGTTACTGGACGTTGACGAGACCGCGCGGCGGTCTCGTCGCCTCGCCACGCGCCGGCAACCTGAACCTCGGGATGTCGCACGGCATCGCCGGCCCGCTGGCACTGCTGGCCCTCGCCCACGGGCAGGGGGTGTCCGTACCCGGTCAGCTGAAGACGATGGAGACGCTGGCCGGCGTCTACCGGGATCGTGCTCGGGTGGGGGAGCACGGCGTCTTCTGGCCCGACTTCATCTCGTGGGACGAGTGGCTGTCCGGTGACGGCGACGAGGAGAGCGGAAGAACGGCGTGGTGTTACGGCAGTCTCGGTATCGCCTCGGCGCTGCGTCTCGCGGCGGACGCGACCGGTCAGGAGGAACTGCGCCTGCTGGCCCACTCGGCCGTGGAATCCGTGGTCCGCGTACCGCTGAACCGATGGCCGGTGCGGAGCGCCGGACTCTGCCACGGCTGGGCCGGTGCGCTCAACTGCCTCAAGTTCTTCGCGACGGGGCCACTTGCCGAGGAGGTGAACCAGGTTCGCGACGAGATCGCCGACATGGTTCTCCGGCTCCACGACGAACGGGAACCCTTCGGGTTCGGATACCCGGACGAAGACGGGCGTACGACGCTCGCGCTCCCGGGTTTCCTGGACGGCGCCGCCGGTGTCGTCCTGGCACTGGACGCCTACGCCTCGGGAAGCACCGAGGCGGCGCCGTGGGACGCGGCGCTCTTGCTGGCCTGACAGCGGCCCGGCGGACGATCGGAACAGGTGGGGAATCAGACATGCGGTGGTCAGGGAGAATTCGAGTGCCGCGGCCGGGCCGCGCACGCACACTGACGACGACCGAGCAGATTTGCGCGATCACGCATCTGGTCGCAGCTCTCGAGTCGCTGACTATCGAGCGCCGGGCGCACAACGCGCCCCTCGTGGACTGGAACCTGGTCCGTGAGGAGTTCGCGTGGGCACCACCCCCGGTACAACGGGTCCTGGACTTCGTCGGCCGGCCGCGGGTGAGCCGGTCGATTCAGATCGCCCGGGTGGCCGCGGCGGCAACGCTTCTGGTGCCGTCGACAGGGCGCCGGACCAGAGCGGCCGCCGGGTCCTTCCTCGCCCTGTCCTCGCTGGTGGTCAATCCTCGCCAGCACTTCGGGACGGACGGATCCGACCAGGTGGCCTTCACGGTGCAGGGGGTCGCCGCCGTGGCCCGGCTGAGCGAGCGGCAGCCGAAGGTGGTGGACGCCTGCCTCTGGTTCGTCGCACTCCAGTCGGCCCTGTCGTACTTCGCCGCCGGCGTCACCAAGCTCGCTGGACCGGGCTGGCGTTCGGGCGAAGCGCTGCCGGGCATCCTCCGGACCGAGATCTACGGCGACGAGGGAGCCTACCGGCTCACGCAGCGTTTCCCGGAGCTGTCGAAGTACGTGAGCCACGGGGTGCTGTTGTTCGAGTGTGCGTTCCCCGTGATCTTCGTGGCGAACGGGAGGGCGGCTCCGCTCATGCTGGCCGTCTCCGGCTCCTTCCACCTGGTCAATGCCCGGGTCATGGGGCTCTCGCGCTTCGTGTGGGCCTTCTTCTCCACCTATCCCGCGATCCTTTACGTGACGCGGCCGAACAGCATCGGCACAGTGGAGGGAATCCGTGGACACCAGGGATGACGCGCTGCCGCGCCTGATCACCGCGGTGCTCGGTACTGCTCTGCTCACAGGAGCGGTCGCACAGCGGCGGACGGCCCGCCGGGCCGCGCGGGGAACCGGTGCGGAGCGATTCGTACGCACCGGCAGCGGCAGCACCATCGCGTATCGGTTCCGGCGCACACCTCGCCCGGCGCTCGCCACGGATCCCGTGGTGATGCTTCTGCCGGATCTGGGCGACACCGTGGAGCGATGGAGCGCGGTCGAGGCCGCGCTCGGCGAGGACTTCTCGGTCCTGGTGGCCAACCGCGCCGGTTATGGCAGGAGTCGTCTCGGGAGCACCGCCGCGTTCACCCTCGCCCTGCTCGTGGAGGACACCGTGGACCTCGTGCGGGTGACTTGCGAGGGCCGCCGCGTGGTGCTGGTCGGGCACGGACTCGGCGGGCTCCTCGCTCTGCGGGCCGCGGCGGACGCGCCCGGGCTGGTCGACGGAGTGGTGGTGATCGATCCCCGGTACCCGGGCGAGCTCCATCGGTCGAAGCTGCTTCGATCGCTCTCCGAGCAAACCGGGTTCGGCTTCACCCTGATGCCGCGGTCCCTGCGTTGCGGCCTCTCCCCGCTGCTGCTGCCGCCCCCGTGGATCGACCAGGTCCCCCGACGGGTGAGGTCGCTCTGCCTGGATCAGTACCGTGCGGCCTCGACCTGGACCGCGGCGGAACGCGAGTGGCGGGCCGCACATCGTGAACTGACCGAGCCGGCCACGATCCCGAAGGTCCCCGTCCCGGTGTCCCTGCTCATGTCGAGCCCCAGGACCGCCGAGAGCCTCGCGTATCAGGAGATGCATGCGGAGCTCATGGACCTGCCCGGCTTCGCCGGCACCACGGTCCTCGACGACGTCAGGCGAGAAGCAGTGCCGTACGAGGAAGGAGCGAAGGGGATCGTCCATGGGACACAACGCTTTCTGCATGCCCTCTACGAGGTGGAGGCCGACCGTTGAGCCGCAGTGTTCTCGACCGTTCCGTTCGGGCCGCTCTCGCGGGCTGGTTCACCGCGACGGTCCTCAGCCAGCACCCCCACCGGGTGTTCGACGGGCTGCGGCGGTTCGACCGTCTCGGTCTCATTCCGAACTGGCGGTTCTTCGCGCCCATCCCCGCGCAGCACGACTACGTCGTGCTGTACCGCCTCGTGCGCGCCGACCGCTCGACCGGCGGGTGGCGTCGGCCGTCGCAACCGTGCGAGAGGGGCTGGACCTCCGTCCTGTGGTCCCCGCAGCGGCGGCACGTCAAGTCCGTTCTCATGGTCTGCGGCAAGTTGAGCGGGGTAGTCGCTTCCGCCGGTGTCCAGGGGGTCACGGAGAACCACCTGTACCGAATCCTGAGGGAGTACGTCCGCGCCGAGATCGCGTCGCACCCCGCGAGCGAGCGGGAGGATGGTGTGGCGTTCCAGTTCGTCATCGTCAAGAGCGGGGGCTACGATCCGGGCCTCAAGCCCAAGTTCATCTTCTCCTCGCCGTCCGTTCCGCTGTGATCGCGGCCGGACCTCTCTTGTGCATATGGGGGTTGACGTGCGACGGAACACGATGATGCCGGACATCGCGCTCATGATGCCCGTCGGAGGCGCGCGGATGCAGGCCGTCCTGCCCTACGCCGCGCTCGCTCAGTCGCGGGGCGGGCGCACGCTCTGGCTCGGCCAGGTACTGAGCGGCGACACACACCATCCGTTCATTCACGCGGCGGCGGCCGGATTTCCGGTTCCCGCGGGCATCGGTGTGTCGCTGATGCCGCTGCGCCATCCTTACGACGCGGCTGTCCAGGCCCAGTCGGTGGCCGCCGCGACCGGGCACCCGGTCGTCGCCGGCTACGGTCCCGGCAGTGTCTCGTTCCAGAAGAGGCTGCTGGGCGCGCCCTATCGCAGCCAGCTGGGGGCGGTGCGGGAGTACGCGAGCATCCTGAAAGGGCTGCTGGACGGGGGAGAGGTGGCCGTCACGGGCGAGTACTTCTCCTTTCACGGCAGACTCCCCAAGGTCACTCGTCCCCGGGTCGAGGTGGGCTTGGGCGTGCTCCGGCCCGGGATGGCGCGGCTTGCCGGAGAGGTGGCCGATGTCGCGATCACCTGGCTGGCGCCTGCCGCATACATCCGTGACGTCATCCTGCCGGCGCTGCGAGAGGGGGCGGCCACTCGCGGTCGTGCGGTCCCGCGCGTCGTCGCGATGGTGCCTGCCGCGCTCGAAAGGGCCGACCGGGCGGCGGAAGAACTCGTCCTCGCCGGAAACCGGGCCCATCTCGGTCTGCCCCACTACCGGGACATGCTGAGACAGGCCGGCATGGACACCGATGTGGACTCGGATCCGGTGAAGGCGGCGAGGGCCCTCGTGGACGGTGGTGCCTTCCTGTACGGGGACGCGGCCGAGCTGAAGGACCGCGTGACCGAGTACGCGGCGGCCGGCGTGGACGAAGTCGTGGTCAGCGCCGGCGGTGTGGTCGCCCTCGAGGGGCCACGAGCCGGTCTCTCGGAGGCGCAGGCACTACTGACTGCGTTGGGGCATCCCGCGGTCTGACCGATCGCATGCGGCTCGGGACGGCAACCGGGGAGGGGCATGGAGCGGTCGGGGGATCTCCGCCTTGTGGAGGCGGCATCCGAGGGTGCGCCGGGCGCGGATCCGACGGTCGAGGAGTACGTCCTGCGAGTGGGTGCACGGGATGTCGGGTCTGTGCGTCTGGCCACGGGCGGCAAGGCACCCGTCGGCAGGATCCACTCGTTCCAGGTGGAGGACGACGATCACGAACGCCGTCTCGCCCTCCGGGCGGTGCGCGCAGCGGAGCGAGTGCTGTTCAGTGCCGGATGCGATCACGTTCTCCTGACACTTCCCTCCTTCCGGTTCGGCGATCTCCCGATGCTTTCGCTTGCCGGATACAAGGAGTTCGCCTATGACCTGGGCAAGCGGGTCGGCCCGGTCGAGCGGGCCGGCACGGAACCGGGCGAGGGCTATGCGACCGTGTGGACGTCGCAGGCCGGGCGGGAGTCGTGGGAGCGGGGGTTCTTGCGCGGGTACGCGGCGGTGCTGCGCGACCTGGGACTGCCCGGCGGCTACGCGGAGTCCAGCGCGCAAAAGGCCCTCACTTCCCTCGCGCGACCGGGTGGAGCGGCGGGGTCCTATCAGCTCCAGGACCTTTTCCATCAGGGTGAGCGCGTCGGACGTCTGTGCCTCGGCAGGAGCGCGGACGGCCGCACGGGATTCGTCCACGACGTAGGGGTCGAGAAGAAGCATCAGGGACGAGGGCATGGGCGAGTGCTGCTCCAGGTTGCGGAGGACCACGCCGCGTCCACGGGGAACACCGACATGGCTCTGACAGTGTTCAGGCAGAACACACGCGCCGCCAATCTGTACCGGGCGACAGGTTTCAGCCGGACATCCATCCACCTGATGCGACAGCTCATCGGGATGCCGTAGACATGCCCGTACACGGCAGCTGCGCCGTCAGGCTGCTCGCCCGTCCGGCCTGGTCGAGACGGCTGCGGAGCAGCGTCCGGCACAGCCACGCCGCGGCAAAGGCGCAGTCGCCGCCGCTGCTCCCGCCGCAGATGCCCCTTTCGGACGCGTTCCAGGAGGTGCACCTTGAACCCCCGGCCCCGGTACCGCGTACCTGTTCCGTCGTCGGGTGAGGTGCAGGTGTCTGTGAGGTGCAGGTGTCTGCGAAGACGCCCACAGACGCGTCGGCATCCGAGGGCGTCGTCCGCTTGTTCTCCGGATTGCCGGAACGCTATGAAGCCGAGCCGGCGGGCTCCGCCATGGGTGCGGCGCCCGTTGCGGGCCGCTTCGCGCGCATGGTGAACAGGAGCAGGCCCGCTGCGGCGAACACAACACCAGTGGCTACGTAGAGCCCCCGTGGTGTCCAGCCGGAGTGGAGCAGCCAACCCGCCGCGGAGGGAGCGATGATGGCGCCCACGCGACCGACACTGATGGCCGCTCCCACGCCGGTGGCCCGGAGGTGCGTCGAGTAGACGGCCGGTGTGAGGGCGTAGAGGCCGGCGATGCATCCGTTCACAGCCACGCCGATGACCGCACCGGTAGCAAAGGCCAGAGCGAGCACGCCGGTGGAGGCTGCGAACACTGTGACCAGTGCTCCTGCCAGAAGGAGGTAGGCCCGCAGGACGCTGATCAGGGCGAAGCGCGCGGCCAGCGCGCCCAGGAGTGCCGTTCCGAAGATGCCGCCCAGGTTGAGCAGCGTGCCGCCGGTCAAGCCCTGGTTCGAGGACATGCCGGCTTCCACCAGCAGCGTTGGTGTCCAGCTGGTGACGAAGTAGAAGGCCGCCATCACCAGGAAGAAGGCCGCCCAGAGCGTCAGGGTGGGGCGGCGCAGCTCCCCTGCGAGCAGCGGACGGAACCCGGCCGGACGGGATTGCTCGGCCCGGGGCGGGTCGGGAAGCGCGGTGAGTTCGGGATGTCCCATGCGGCGCGCGAGCGAGTTGACCCTGTCCAGGGCGTTCCTGGGCCTCCTCGTGATGAGGAAGTCGAGGGACTCGGGCAGGAGCCAGAAGGTGAGCGGTACGACCACCAGAGTGGCCGTTCCGCCGGCCAGGAACACCGATCGCCACCCGTAGTGGTCGATGAGTGCCACGGACGAGAGCCCGCCGACTGTCGCCCCGATGGCATAGCCGGTGGAGTTGAGGCTCACCGCGAGGCCGCGCCAGCGTTGCGAGGCGAACTCGCCGGCGATGACGTTGCTGCAGGCGAGAACGGCGCCGATCCCGACGCCCGTGACGAGGCGCAGGGTTCCCAGCTGCTGCCAGTTCTGGCTGGCCGAGGAGAGCATCATCCCGACCGCCGCCACGATCAGTCCGGCGAGGATGACGGGCCTTCTGCCGATCCGGTCCGCCCAGGGGGCGACGAGGAGGGCGCCCAGAGCCATGCCGGCCAGACCGCTGCTGAGGAGAAGACCCAGCGTGCCGGAGTCCAGGTGCCACTCACCGGAGATCGTCTTCCCGGTGAAGGACATGACCAGCACGTCGAAACCGTCGAGGGTGTTGAGAAGCACACAGATCACGATGGCGCGCCACTGGAAGCGGCTCATGCGCCCCGAGTCCAGGGCTTCTTGCAAAGAGGGGCTCATCGGACGACTCGCTGAGCGGCGACGCGACTGAAAAACATGTACATGGCAGCACTCCACTGTCGACTGCGGTATGGATGACGGGGCCCGGAGAGGGGCAGATGGCCGGTGGCGGATTCGGCTGTCGGCGCAGACATGTTCCGAGCACCTGCCTCCGGTGGCCAGGGCCTTTTCCGTATGCCGGGAAAGCAATCGTGGCGGGCGCGTGCACCTCAGGAAATAGGTGTGTGAAGTACCCGCGAGATGGCCCGGCTGCTGGTCCGGACGAGATCTGCCAGTGCTCCCACCGGCATGGATCCGTGCCGGACGACGAGGGAGACAGCGGCCGCGACCTCACCGGCGGCGGTCGTGACGGGTGCCGCGACCGAGAGGGTGTCGGCAGACAGCTGCCGGTCACTCACCGCGTAGCCGCACGTCCGCACCTGCGCGAGGACCCTCCTGAGCTGACCGCTGTCGGTCAGGGTGAAGGGGGTGTGGCGCTGAATCCGCCGGGCCAGCGCGGCATCCTGCACATGGGCCGGGGCGTGGGCGAGCAGGACCAGGCCCACGCCGGTGGCCGTGATGGCGAGCCGTCCGCCCACGCGTGTCAGCGTGGGTACGGCGCTGCTGGAGCCGATGCGCTCCACGAAGACGATCTCCGACTCCTCACGGACGGCGAGTTGCACGTTCTCGCGTGTGAGGGCTGCCAGGTCCTCCAGATAGGGCAGCGCGCGCTCACGCAGCCCTTGGGTACGGGGCGCCAGGGACCCGACCTCCCACAAGCGCAGTCCGACGCGGTAGCGCCCGTGCTCGTCCCGTTCGAGGGCTCCCCAGGCGAGAAGCTCTCCCAGCATGCGGTGCACGGTGGACACCGGCAGGCCGGTCTTGCGGGCCAGTTCGCTCAGGGACAGAAGAGGGTGCTGGGCCGTGAAGGTGCCGAGGATCTGCAGGGCGCGGCCGATGACGGGACCGGTGCCGGTGACCAGGCGGGGCTGCGGCTGTTGCCGCAGACCGGCCGGCGCTGCTTCAGGAATGCGAGAGTGAGGCAAGATGTGACTCCTCATCCGGACCCGGGGCCTGGACACCTCTTCCTGCGTTGACACGCGGGATGTCCGGGCGCCGGGTCGGCCGTTGCCGAGGCAGCCGCGTACCGGGTGTTACGCCTCGTCGTGGAACGACCTGTCGTCCATGGTGGCAATTCTGCGGAGGATGTCCACGGCCAGAGCCCGCTCGCTCGCGGGGAGTGCGTTCAGGAGTTGCTCGTTGACCCGTTCTGCCGGAGGGATCAGTGAGTCGAGCAGCTCGGCTCCCTGGTCGGTCAGACTCAGCAGGGTTCGTCTGCGGTCGTCTTCGTCCCGCACCTGACTCACGTAGCGCTGGTCGGTCAGACGGCGGACCATCTGGTTGACCGTGGAGCGGTCCAGCGAGGTGAGGTGCGCGAGTGTGCGCTGGTCGACGCCCGGTTTCTGGCTCAGAGCGTTCAGGACGGAGAACTGCTGGGAGGTGATCTCCCGGGACACGTGCTGGGACCACAGAGCGGTGTGTACCTGTTCCGCACGTCGGATCAGGTGTCCGATGTAGTTGTACAGATCCAGTGCGCGCGCCACAGTGCTCCGTTCGTCCGCTGCCGAGGTGGTGCCGGCCAAGGAGACAGCCGGCACGCCCAGGAGTCTACGAGTGCGCGGCACCACCTCGTGTGCGGCCGGTCCGTCAGCGATCCCGGCTCCCGGGACGCTGCTCATAGGGGGCGGCCCGGGAGCCGTCGACGCCCACTTCCAGGCGACCGACCTGCTCGATCTCCAGAACGACCCGGTCGCCGTGGCTGAGCGGCCCCACGCCGGCCGGCGTGCCCGTCGCGATCACGTCGCCCGGGTGCAGCGTCATGACGGAGGAGGTGTAGGCGATGAGTTCACGGACGCCGAAGATCAGGTCTGCCGTGTTGGTCCGCTGCCGGGTGGCGCCTCCCACGTCGCATCGCAGATCGAGGGTGTCCGGGTCCGGGATCTCGTCCGCGGTCACGACCCAGGGGCCGATGGGGGTGAAAGTGTCGAACGACTTCCGCGTGGAGCGGTCCTCGCCGGACCGGACGGTGATGTCCAGCACGCATGTGTAGCCGAACACGTGGTCCAGTGCGTCATCGGCGCTGACGTGCGTGGCGGTGCGTCCGATGACGACGCCCAGTTCGCCTTCCTGGTCGGTGCGCTTGTCGGTGTAGGGCAGGAGGATGTCCTGGCCGGGGCCGATGACGGACGAGTTCGCCTTGAGGAAGACGCCGAGGTCGGCCACCGAGGTGGTGTACTCCATCTCGGCCTTGTGGTCGAGGTAGTTGACCGGCGCGCCGATGATCTTGCCGGGGCGTGGCAGAGGCGCTTCCAGGACTGCCTCGACGAGCGGAACGCGTGCGCAGCGGGTGAGGTCGATCTCCGCCGCGCCGCCGCGGGCGACGGTCTCGATGTGCTGGTGGAGCGCACCGGCCGCACCGGGGGTGCCGGAGCCGGCGAGTTGTTCGGTCACATCGACGAGTTCGTAGCCGTCGACGAGTCCGAGTCGCCCCTTGTTGAACAGGGCCAGACGCATCATGGCCTCCTTCTGAGGTGTCGAATGGGCGGATCAGGCGCCGGGATCGGCGCCTTCCGTGCGGTAGAGGCCGAGCGAGCGCATGACGGGCTCGTCGCTGTAGGAGAACAGGACGGCGTCCCGCGAGGTGGAGGCGTTCAGGTGCCGGTAGGACGCCCAGCCGGGCACGGCGAAGGTGTCGTTCTCGGACCACTCCAGCCGCACGCCGTCCACGATCGTGGCCCCTTCGCCGCGTACGACGCTGAAGACGGTGGAGGCCGTGTGCCGGCGTCCGGCTCCCTGGAAGCCGGGGCGCAGGCGCTGGATGCGGCATCCGATGGTGGGCATCACCGGACCGCCCGTCCACGGATTCGTGTACTCCAGGACGATGCCGTCGGTATCGCTTCCGTCGGCGCTGTCGGCGATGCCCTCCAGGGCGCGATGTGTTTCCTGCCAGGTGTAGCGGGTGACAGGGGAGTTGGGCCCGTCCTGGGAGAGCCAGAGGGGGGTCAGCCGGCCGTGCAGGAACTGCCTGCTGCCCGCGTCGTCGGGCCGGGTGACAGGCTGGAGACGCCGGGGGTACTGCTCGTAGAAGCCGGCTTCCAGAGCGTTGACGAGGGGGTAGTCGAGAGCGTCGAGCCAGATCATCGGCTCGTCGCCCTCATGGGTGTGGTCGTGCCAGTGCCAGCCGGGAGTGAGCAGCAGATCGCCGGGGGACATGAAGACCCGCTCGCCGTCGACCGTCGTCCACGCACCGCTTCCCTCCAGGATGAACCGGAAGGCGTTGGACGTGTGCCGGTGCGCCTGCGCGGTCTCGCCGGGCAGGATGATCTGCAGGCCCGCATAGAGGGTGTTGACGGTGGCCGGGGGATCGGTCAGGCCGGGATTGACCAGCATCAGGACCCGCCGCTCGGCCTCCTCCAGCGAGAGGGTCTTGGAGAAGTGCAGCAGGTGTGGGCGCAGTTCCTGCCAGCTCCAGCGGTAGGGCACGGCGCGGCTGCGCGGCTGGGCGGGGAACAGGTTCCCGTAGAAGTTCCACAGCGGCGCGGCCCCCAGGCCCTCCAATGCCTTGTAGGCGAGTTCGTCGCTCATCGTCTCCTCCTGTGGTTGCGGGCTCACAGGGCAGGAACGCCGGCCGCGGCCGGTGTCCACACCCAGGAGATGTCGTCGAAGTCGTCAGGCGTACGGGACGAGAGGAGGACGTTGCGCAGGGTGGCCCCCATGCCCTCCAGGTGACAGATCTCGCCGAAGCGGCGGGCGTTGGTCTGGATACGCGCTGCCCGCTCGCGGCGCTGGGCGGCGTACGCCGCGAAGGCGTCGGCCGGGTCGGGGAACCGGCCGAGTGCCTGCCCCAGGGCGACGGCGTCCTCCAGCGCCTGGCAGGCTCCCTGGGCCAGGTACTGCAGCATCGGGTGGGCGGCGTCGCCGAGCAGCAGGATCCGGCCGTGCACCCAGTTGTCGATGGGCAGGCGGTCGTACAGGGGCCAGCGCCGATCGCGCGACACCAGCGGCAGAGAGTCGCGTATGGCCTGGCAGGTGCCGGCGAAGCGTTCCTCGAGCTCCGCCTCGGTGCCCCAGTCGTCGGAGTCCGGCGTGTAGTGGTCGCTCTCGAAGACAGCGACCTGGTTGTACAACTCCCCGCGCCGCACGGGGTATTGCACCAGATGCATGCGGGGACCGGCCCACACCATCACCGCCTCCGAAGCGGCGTGCTGCGACATCCGGCCGGTCATCTTCCCGGTCGGCAGAGCGCCGCGGAAGGCCACGTAACGGGAGCAGACCGGCTCCCCGTCGCCCACCAGGGCCTGGCGCAGACGTGAGTGCAGGCCGTCCGCGGCAACGACCGCGTCCGCGGTCAGGATCGCCGACGATTCGGCGAAGTGCAGCTGCGCCCCGGATGCGTCCTGCTCGACGTGGGTGACGGTGTGCCCCGTGCGAAGTGTGACGGCAGGGTGTTCCCGGCAAGCGGTGAGCAGCGCGGTGTGCAGATCCGTGCGGTGCGTGACCAGGTAGGGATGCCTGAAGCGCTCGGTGTAGGCCGCGCCGCGAAGGTCGAGGGAGGTGATCTGGTCGCCCGTCAGAGCGTCCATCATCACCAGCCGGGGTGGGGCGACCGCGGTGTGCTGAACAGCCGTGAGGACGCCGAGTTCCTCAAGCGCGAGAGAGGCGTTCGGTGCGAGCTGCAGGCCGGCTCCGATCTCGCCGAACCGGGCGGCTCGTTCCACGAGCGTCACATGGTGCCCGGAGCGGGCTGCTGCCAGAGCCGCGGCCAGTCCGCCGATGCCGCCGCCGACGACGGCGATGCGGAGAGGATCAGGAGTCACAGGCATATGGCCTCCTAGCGTCGAAGGAGTGGAGGACACCGAGAGAGGAGCCGGCGAGCGCCGCCCTGAATGATCTGTACGTCAATCATTGGTGTGCGGATCATCTTGCGGTGGTCTTGCCCCGATGTCAATGGGCTGCCGTGAAGGCATCGAGCCCGGTGAACGAACAGGGCGACGCCGACGGGTCATCGAGCACACCGACGCCGTGGCCCACCGGCCACCGCCGACTCGGCCCCGGCGCGGCGCCGATGCCGGCGGTTCTCACACCCGGCGCCATGCCGCGTACGTCGCCCGTCATCAGCAGGAGTGCCGGCGGGTATTCGGAATCGGCTTCACGGCGGCCCTGACGGGGCAGGCGGCGCGGCGTTACCCTGCGCGGACGATCCTGCACTGGAGGTGCGCATGCGACGTTCCGTTGCGCGGAATGTGTCGTTGTCGGCTGTTCTCGCCGCTGTCGTCACGGTCGGGGCGGCTGCCCCGTCCTCGTCCGCGCCACCGTCGGCGGCACCGCCCAAGTCACCTGTCGCGGTGGGCTACGGAGGGGCGGTGGCCAGTGTCGACGCGGATGCCTCGGCCGCCGGTATCGAGGTGCTCCGCAAGGGCGGCAACGCGGTGGACGCGGCCGTGGCGACCGCGGCGGCGCTCGGTGTGACCGAGCCCTATTCGGCGGGCCTCGGCGGGGGCGGCTACTTCGTCTACTACAACGCCAAGAGGCGCACCGTGGAGACGATCGACGGCCGGGAGACCGCGCCGCGCAGCGCGGACTCCTCGCTGTTCCTGGAGAACGGCAAACCGCTCGCCTTCGACGAGGCGGTCACCAGCGGGCTGGCCGTGGGGACCCCGGGCACCCCGGCCACCTGGGACTCCGCGCTCGACGCCTGGGGCAGCAAGTCGCTGCGACAGGTGCTGAAGCCGGCCGAGCGGCTGGCCAGGGACGGCTTCGTCGTCGACAGCACGTTCCGCTCGCAGACCGAGGGCAACCAGGCCAGGTTCGCCGACTTCCCGGCAACCAGGAAGCTCTTCCTGCCCGGCGGCCAACTGCCCGTGGTCGGCTCCGTGTTCAAGAATCCCGACCTGGCACGTACCTATGAAGAGGTGGGCCGCAAGGGTGTTGACGAGCTGTACCGGGGCAAGCTGGCCGACGACGTCGTACGGACCGTCCGGAATCCGCCCGTCGACCCGGACTCCACGCGGGTGGTGCGGCCCGGTGACCTGACCGCGAAGGACCTGCGGTCCTACCGGGCGCTGCGGCAGGCCCCGACGAAGACCGGCTACCGCGGCCTCGACGTGTACGGCATGGCGCCGTCCTCGTCCGGCGGTACGAGTGTCGGTGAGGCGCTCAACATCCTTGAGTCCACGAACCTCTCCAAGGTGAGCGAGGCGCGGTATCTGCACCGCTACATCGAGGCGAGCCGGATCGCGTTCGCGGACCGCGGGCGCTGGGTGGGCGACCCGGCGTTCGAGGACGTGCCGACGCGGGAGCTGCTGACTCAGCGGTTCGCCGATGCGCGGGAGTGCCTGATCAAGGACGACGCGGTGCTGACCAGCCCGCTTGCGCCGGGCGACCCGAGGCATCCGGCCGACTGCGAGGCCGGCGCAACGGCCGCCCCGACGACGTACGAGGGAGAGAACACCACCCATCTGACCGCGGCCGACAAGTGGGGCAACGTCGTCGCGTACACCCTGACGATCGAGCAGACCGGCGGCAGCGGCATCACCGTGCCGGGGCGTGGCTTCCTGCTCAACAACGAGCTGACGGACTTCTCGTTCGCGCCCGCCAACCCCGCCGTCCACGACCCGAATCTGCCCGGCCCGGGCAAGCGCCCCCGTTCGTCCATCTCGCCCACGATCGTGCTGAAGCAGGGCGAGCCGGTGCTGGCGCTGGGGTCGCCCGGAGGTGCCACGATCATCACGACGGTGCTCCAGTCGCTCATCGGTACGGTCGACCGGGGGCTCCCGCTGGTCGACGCCATCGCGGCGCCGCGGGCCAGCCAGCGCAACTCGACGACGACGGAGCTCGAACCGGGGCTGTGGAGCAGCCCGCTCAGGGCGCAACTGGAGTCGCTGGGGCACATGTTCAAGCTCAACCCGGAGATCGGGGCGGCAACCGGTGTGCAGCGGCTGCCGGACGGGCGGTGGCTGGCGGCTGCGGAGAAGGTACGCAGGGGCGGAGGCTCGGCGATGGTCGTCAGTCCGAGCGGACGCCCATGACGGCGAGCGGACACCTGGGCTGATGGCTCGTCAATAACACCTGATGCGGGGCTGGTTCCTCGTGATCCTTCACGGCGAACCGGCCCCTTGGTCTTGACGGCGGCATCCGCCCCGGGCCATGTTGAGCGCGTCGGTAAGGAAAGTTTCCTGATGGAAGGGCACCCCCACTGTGCGTATTCGAACGCTCGCCCTCGCTGCCGCCTCCGGCGCCGCCCTGCTCGCGGCCGTCACCCTGACCCCGGCCGCCCACGCCGATCCGGCCCGGGGCGCGGCCCCGGCCGCTGCGGACCTCAAGGAGGGCTCCGTCAGCGCGGCCGACCTGCTGGCCAAGGTCACGTCGTGTTCGCAGATATCCAACGGCAAGTACCGTACGGACGAGGAGACTTCGGCGACCATTCCGGTCTGTGGCAAGAACGGCGCCGTGTTCTGGAAGGCCGACATGGACATCGACTGCGACGGCGAGATCACCGCCGCCTGCAACGAGGACACCGACCCGTGGTTCCAGAACGGGACGGCGTTCACCACCTCCGCCGGAAAGCCGCTGAACGCCGAGAAGCTGCCGTACGTCGTCGTGCCGAGCACCAGCAGCATCTGGAACTACGCAGATGCCGGTATCAAGGGTGGTGGCGTCGTCGCCGTCATCTACAACAACAACGTCGAGTACGCGGTCGTCGGCGACACCGGACCCAACAAGATCATCGGTGAGGCCTCGTACGCCACCGCCAAGGCCCTCGGCATCGACCCGGACCCGGAGACCGGCGGCGCGGAGTCCGGCGTCACCTACATCCTGTTCAAGAACTCCAAGGTGTCGCCGATCGAGAGCCACAGTGCCGCCGTCACCGCCGGTGACGCCCTCGCCAGGCAGTTCATCCAGAACAACTAGGGCCGGACGGATCTCCGGGCGTCACAGTGCGGTCAGGATGCGCGGGCCGTCGTCGGTGATCGCCACCGTGTGCTCGGCGTGCGCGGCGCGGCTGCCGTCGGACGTGCGCAGTGTCCAGCCGTCCCGGTCCGCGTGGTAGGCGTCCTCTCCGCTGCCGATCAGCATCGGCTCGATCGCCAGCACCATCCCGTGCCGCAACGGCATGCCGCGACCCGGTCGTCCCTCGTTGGGGACGGCCGGGTCCTCGTGCATCGACCGGCCCACGCCGTGGCCGCCGAAGCCCTCCGGAATGCCGTACCCGGCCCTGCGGCAGACCGTGCCGATCGCATGCGCGATGTCACCGATCCGATTGCCGACGACCGCCGCCGCGATGCCCGCGTCCAGCGCCTCGAAGGCCGTCTCGACGAGCCGGGTGTCGGCGGGCCGGGCGCGCCCGACGGTGAAACTGATCGCCGAGTCGCCGGCCCAGCCGTTCAGTGTGGCGCCCGCGTCGATGCTCACCAGATCGCCGTCGCGCAGCCGCTGGACGGTCGGGATGCCGTGCACGATCGCGTCGTTCACCGACGCGCAGATCACGGCGGGGAAGGGGGTGGGCGCGAAATGCGGCCGGTAGTTCAGGAACGGCGACCCGGCGCCGGCCTCACGCAGGACCTCGCGGGCCACCTCGTCCAGTTCACGCAGGGAGATGCCGACCGCAGCGGATTGCCGCACGGCGGTCAGGAGCTGCGCGACGACCCGGCCGGTCTCGCGCATGGCTTCGATGGACGTGTCTGTCTTGAGCTGCACCATGCCAATTACTATACCGGTCTCGGCGGTATTAGAATGACGGCATGGTACGAACCCCCCTGACCCCGGAAGAGCGCCGCCGCGGCGAGCGGCTCGGAGCGCTGCTGCGTGAGGCGCGCGGCGGGCGCAGCATGATCGAGATCGCGGCGAGCGCCGGCATCTCCGCGGAGACGCTGCGCAAGATCGAGACGGGCCGCGCCCCCACACCCGCCTTCTTCACGGTCGCGGCGCTGGCCGGGGCGCTCGGACTCTCGATGGACGAGATCCTCACCCGCTGCGCCCCGGAGCCGGATGCAGTGCCCCTGGCCGGGTAGGGCCCCGGCGGTCCGACCGGGGCCGCTTCGCGCTCGAAGAGCCCGCGTAGCCGTGGCGTAACACGGCCGCTCGCGCGGTGTCACCGGCCAGGGTGTTGGAGTCCGCCCAATGGACGTACCAGCCCGAGCCGGACCGGGATCTGCTCTCCGGCATCTGGGCCGTCACCACCCTGGAGGAACTGGAGATCGACCGCTGGGGCGAATGCACGGTGCATGGCCAGATCGTGCGAACCGCTTTCACCGCGCTGCCCGACGACGCGTTCGCGCGAATGCAGGGACTCAGGCGGCTGGACATCTCCTCCAACGAACTGACGGTCCTGCCGGAGTTCTTCTTCCGGCTGCCACGTCTCGAAGCCGTCGATCTGCGGTACACGAAGCTCAGCCGGCCGGTCCTGGACCGCCTGCGTGACGAACTTCCGCACGTCCGCGTAGAACCGTGAGCGGACACCGATCCCTCGTCCGGTCCGTCGGTGCGCCGATCGCCGCGGCAGCAGCACGCACAGGCACACCATGCCGACGAGTCTGCCGCGGCGCCCGCGGCATCCGGCTCGACCGCCCGCTTGTCGGGACGCTGGAAGGTCAACCCCCAGCGCTAGAGGTACTCGCCCACACCAGGCTCGGTGAAGCGGATGCGGTACAGCTTGAAGATCAGCTCGCCTATCTACCCTCGTTTCCACAGCTGTCCCGAAAGTCCCAGGTCGGAGGTGTGATCGAGGGCAGCCCGCCGAACGGCGGCCTGCTCGGCGTCAGAGAGGACCTGGTGTTCTCCTACCCGCCGACCTCGCGGCCGCGACCGCAGCGCGTCCCGGCCGTCGGCCTGCCACCTCGCCCACCAGCTGTCCACTGCCCTGACTGACACCTTGAAGAGGGCGGCAACCTCAGCCCGGTCCCGACCCTTCACAACCATCTAGGTCCGCCTGTGGCCGGACGAGACGGAAGCGCTACGCCGGATCTCTGAGGCATCCGGACGCAGCTTCAACAAGGTCATGCGCGAGGCACTGCGCAGGCTGGCCGACATGGACGAGCCAGAAGAGGCGTAGCCAGCGCCCCGCCCCGTACCCGCTACCTCCCCCGGTGGCCGGTACGGGGCTTTTCGAGTTTGTACAGCTACTTCCCGCCGTTGCCATTCTCCGGGTTGTCGCCATCCGATCTCATGGGCTCGCCAACCTTGGTCTTCAGAATCTCTTTTGACTCGTCAGCCAGTGCTTCACGGGCTGCTCTTCGAGCGTCCAAGGAGCGTTTCACAGCGGCTGCACCCCCGACTGCCGCTAGTGCGCCAGCCACCCCTAGCCCGACGCCCTTACCGAACGCCTTTGATGCGGCAGCCTTTTCGATGCTGCTGATCAGCTTGTCTACGCCCCCCGCTTTGCCTGCTGCTGTCGTGAATTCCTCATACGGACCAAGGTTCCCCGCCATACGCCCTCCCTCGAATTTGTGCCCATTCCCGGCACGGAGCACCGATCATGCCCCCCAACAGCCGGACGCGAACCCGGCTTGACCTAACGGCGCTGCTCCGCTAAGGCGAGTGCGTACCCTGGGTGTTGAGGTGGTGCCGATGTACACAGGGCGGGCACGTCAGCATGGACACCCTTGCCCTGCTCGCTGGTGCGCTGGGGGTGTCGACTTCCGACCTGTTCGCCAGCGAGGCGCCCGAGCCTGTACTAGGCCCGCAGGACGAAGCCAACCGGCGCCACCTTGCAGAGCTGCGCCGTGCCCTCATGCCCCCTGTCGGGCTCGCTGCGCCCCTGGCTGAGCCTGGTGAGGCTGCGCAGCCATCGGCCATCCGGTAGGGCGTACAGGACGGTCACGCGCTCTACCAGGCGGACCGGTACACCTCGGTCGCCCGGAAGCTGCCCGGACTGCTGCGCTCCTCCGAAGCGGCCGTTGCGATCCCTGAGGGCGAAGAGCAGCAACACGCCATGATCGCGCGGGCTCATGCGCTGCTGTTGGCGGGCAAGTACCTGACCCAGGTTCGGCAGTACGACATGGCCTACTTCGCGCTGGCCGAGGCAATCCGGCTCGCCCGCGAGACTGGACAAACTCAGTTGGCAGCAACGGGAGTTGTGGGGCTGTGCTGGCTGCTGCTCAGGCAGGACCGATTCGACGAATCGGAGACTCTTGCAGTGCAGACGGCAGCGGAGATCGAGCCGCGCATGTCCGAGGCAACGCCCGCCCAACTCGCTGTCTGGGGTGAGCTGTGGCTACGGGTTGCGGCCGCAGGGCGGAGGAACAACCGGCTGGACATGGCGAAGCATGCCCGCCGAATGGCAGGAACGGCCGGGGGTGCGCTGAAACGGGAACACACCGACTTCCCGACCCATTGGAGCGCGTTTGGCCCCGTGACCGCTGAGGCAAAGGCCGTCGAGGATCTCGCCCTTGTCGGTGGTGCGCGGGGTGTTCTGCGGCGCGCCGACGATGGGCCCCTGAGTCCCAAGGCCGTGCAGAATTTCGGTCGGCTGAGTACGAACAACTGGGGTCGTCACCGGCTGGACGTCGCACGGGTTCACGTCCTGCTCGGCTCCCACCAGGAGGCCATGGACGAGTTGGTCAACCTGCGCCAGACGGCCGATGTGTGGCTGACTCATCAGCCCATGGCACGGCGCGTGATGGCGGACCTCCTGAAGACTCGCAAGCGGACGCTGACGGAAGACATGCGCAGCATGGCGGCACACCTCGGGGTCGATGGCTGAGGTACTGCGGAGCGTGGTGGTTCGGCGCGCTGTGCTTCGCAACTACCGCTCTGCGCACGTGGATTGGGTCTCCGGTCGCTCGTACGGTCCCCTTACCGATCAAGGCGAAGGGGGCCGAAGCGATGCAGAGAACAGACGGCGACCGGCAGCGACGGCAGCACCTTGCGGACGTGCCGACGGGACACCGGCCCCGGTTGCTGCGCTGGACGACTGAGGACGGCAAGCGGTGCATGTTGAGCACCGACGACCCGGGCGGGTTCCTTGTCCCGACTCGCTGACGACCGTGAGGCCGTACAGCTTGCGATGGGTGCGGATGTGCTCAGCGCTGCGCGCAAGGTGCTGGCCGACCCGCTGTCACCACACGCTGAGGTGCGTTACGCGACCCTGCGTCTGTCCGAGTGCCTGACTGACGCTCTGCGGATCGCTGAGAGCCGGGGACTGCGCCTGTCTGCGCCCGACGCTGAAGAGGACGACAGTGACAGCGAGCACCCGCCGAGGCTTCCACATGACCCGCGCGATTCTGCGGTACGTCCCGCACACGATCCGCCACCAGGAAGAGGGCGGGTGGATCTACGAAGCGTTCTGCGCTGCGCCGGACTGCTCGGAGGATTCCGGCCCGCAGGACACCAGGAGACGGCCCAGGAGTGGGCGCTGGCTCACACCGGCCGCAACCCTACGCATGACCTCTTCCGGCGCGTGGTGACCGACCATGCGCCCGTGACACGGGACGAATGACCCCGGCTCGCTGGCTACGCCGATGGCTCAGCGTGTCGGCTGCCCCGTCCGCGCGTTGCTCCCCCGTGGCGCATGGGCGGGGCTTCCGCCTGTCCGCTGACCTGGTGTAACGTCCAGAACTACTAGTGAGACGCGTTCGGATCCGCGAGAACGGCCCAGCCGGCACCGCCGGGCTCCCGGCGGTCGTCGACGAGGGTGGCCCCGAGGTTCAGCAGCCGCTCGACCTCCTCTTCGCGCATGGTATTCGGACGCAGGCACAGGTGAAACCTGTTCTTGATCGTCTTTGGTTCCGGTACCTGGTTGAAGTGCAGCAGCGGGCCCTCCGGCACCATCACCTCGGTCTCCGGATCGCCTGGCTTGTCGTCCCGGTGCAGCGGACAACCGAGCACCTCACTCCAGAACCGGGTCAGCTCATAGGCATTCGCGCAGTCGATTGCCACATTCTGCAATACCGAGACCATGGCGCGAGAGCCTGCCTGAAGCACCGCCCGGTCCGCCATCGAATTGCGGCCGGACAGCACCAGCACCCCGCAGCAGGCCCTGGACGCTGTCCGGCGGCTATGTGAAGCACTCCAGGATCAGCGGCAGGTCCTCCAGCCACTCCTGGAGACGGGCCCGCCTGCGAGCGGTGAGCAGGCACCGGTGGGTGGAGCCGTCATGGAGGCGGACGGTGACGCCGAGGTGTTTGGGGCCCTCGGCCACGTACTCGACGGCACTGATCTCGGCCCAGGCGAACTGCGCCTCCCCGGCCGCGGAGCTGAGCGCGACCCCCGAGGCGTCGACCAGGAGGGAGCCCTCGGTGGCCATCGCGACGAAGGCGAGGTCGGTGTCGTTGTTCCCCGGTGCCTCGTTCACGGGGGCCGACCGGGTCGGGGCCTGGTGCAGCGGGACGGCGTCGGGCGATGAAGGTGAAGGCGGCGGGGGCGGCGGAACGACGTCGGACGGTGACCAGGAAGGCGGCGCGGGCAGCGCCACCGTGGGGGAGTACGCCATGGTGCCCGGCACGAAAAGGTCCAACAGGCCCTCCGGCGTGGGTCGTTGGCCCGGCTCCTTGGCCAGGCACGAGGCCAGCACCGGCCGCAGGCCGTCCGGTACCGCGGTCAGGTCCGGCGGCTCGTGCACCGACCGGTACATCAGGCCCATCGGTGTGCCCACGCCGAACGCGCTGCCGCCCGCCGCCGCGACGAGCACCGCGCCCAGGGCGAACACATCGGTGGCGCCGCTGACTTCCAGCCCCTGCGCCTGCTCGGGCGCCAGGAACCCCGGCGTCCCGAAAGCCGTCCCGGTGGCCGTCAGACGGGTCGACTCCAGCGCCCGCGCGATCCCGAAGTCCAGGACCCGAGGTCCGTCCCCGGCCATGATGATGTTCCCGGGCTTCAGGTCACGGTGCACCAGGCCGCAGCCATGGATCGCCGCCAGCGCCTCGGCGAGCGCCGCGCCCAACTGCCGCAGCCGCGCCTCGTCCATCGGCCCCTCGGCCTCCAGCAAGGCGGCGAGCGTGGGACCGGGAACGTACGCCGTGGCCAGCCAGGGCGCAGCGGCGTCCGGGTCCGCGTCCACCACCGGAGCCGTGTGGAAGCCGCCCACGCTCCGCGCGGCCGCGACCTCGGCGCGAAACCTCTCCCGGAAGTGCGGGTCGGCCGCGAGCTCGGGGCGAGCCACCTTCACGGCCACCGCACGCCCGCCGCGCGAACGCCCCAGATAGACGGTGCCCATTCCGCCGGCCCCCAGCTCGCGCTCCACGGCGTACCCGCCGATCCGCTCCGGCAGGCCCCTGCCGTCCGCCCCGTACCCCATGCTGTGTATGCCTCCCCCTGTGCTCCGGCGCCTCAGTATGACTCAGGCGCGCACCCCGCTCAGCACAGGTCCGGGCCGGAGCGCGCACGCCGGTCCGGCCCGGAATTCCCCTCCCGGAGCACGTCACCCCGGGCCCGTCGATCTCAGGACACCACCTCGGCCCCGTCGGCCTGCTCGATGCGGTCGAGCCGCATCACGCGGTCCTTTCCCGGCTGCGGCGGGTAGAACCGCCGGGCCCAGCGCCGGAACGGGCCGATCGGGCCGTCGCCGGAAGCGAGCCGGGGCGGCTGCTGGTACTGCTTGTGGTGCCAGATCGGGAAGTCCGCGGCGGTGAACTCGCAACTGGACCGGAAGACGGCGCGATCCAGCAGCCTGGCCGCGGTGCGGCTCACCATGCGGGCGAGCGGGGCCGGCAGCCGGGCCGGCTCGGCGAAGGAGATGCGGTTGAGCTGGCGGAACTGCATCCGGTTGGGCGCGATCGCCGTCGGCATCACCATCGTGCACATCCGCAGACCCAGCCGGGGCGTGTGCACATCGGCGTGCAGACAGCCGAGTCCGTAGCCGTCCACCTCCACGTCCACGACGAAACTGCCCAGCAGCGGCGCGGATTCGTGGGCCCGCATGGACACATGGAACGCGGCGTCGTCGTAGACCACGGGCCCGCCGATCTCGGCCCTGTCCCAGCCGTGCAGGGTGGCGAAATGCCCGAGGTCCACCGAGTTCTCGATGACTTCCTGGACATTGCCGGCCAGCTCCCAGGCCGCGCTCCGGGCAGGCCGGTGACCGATCCTGTGCCACTCGGGGACGAACCAGTCCGGAGCGCGGCCGTCGTGGTGCCGCCAGACGAACACGGCGCCGTTGACTTCGAGCACCGGCAACTGCGACAAGGGCGACCTCGGCGGTGCGGTGTCGTAGCCCGTACGCACACACGCGCCGTCCGGGCCGAACGCGAAGAAGTGGAAGGGGCATACGAGATCGTCCCCCTCGACCCTCGCCAGCCCGAGGTGGGCGCCCAGATGCGGGCAGTACGGGCGGACGGCGCGGACCGCTCCCGTGCCCAGCCGGTACAGCACCACGTCCTGACCCGCCAGCGGGCGGGTGAGCACGGTGCCCGGCCGCAGCTCCTCGGAGAACGCCAGTGCGGCCCAGCCGCTCGGATAGGGCAAGGCGGGCGCGCCCGCAGCATCGGCCGATGTCGGCCCCTCGCTGATGGCGCGCCCGTACTCGCGTGACTGTCCCACCACATCCCCTTCCGGATTCGGTCGCCTGGAGCGTGCCCAGACCGACCCGGAATCCTCCCGAATCAACGCATATCACCCGAACGGGAAGAAAAGTGGCAGGAGTTGACGCGCGGGGTCAGTGTGCCAGCTGCTCGTACCCCACGAGCCTGACGCAGACGGCGAGCCCCGTGATCGCCTGTTCCAGCTC
Organism: Streptomyces gelaticus; assembly: GCF_014649535.1. GTDB lineage: Bacteria > Actinomycetota > Actinomycetes > Streptomycetales > Streptomycetaceae > Streptomyces > Streptomyces gelaticus. The sequence continues at coordinate 18,698 of NZ_BMTF01000007.1, read as the reverse complement.
CGCGAGCCCCGGGTAGCTGGGCGCGATCCGGATGACCGCGTCGCGCGGGTCGTCGCCGTACGGGTGGGTGGCGCCGGCCGGGGTCAGCACGATGCCGGCCTCGGCGGCACGGCGCACGACCTCCTTGGCGCAGCCGTCCGGCACCTGAAGGGTGACGAAGTACCCGCCCCTGGGCGAGGTCCAGGCCGCGAGCCCGGTGCCGCCGAGCTCGGCGTCCAGAATCCGGGCCACCGCCTCGAACTTGGGCTGCAGCAGGGCGCGCTGGCGCTCCATGTGGCTCCGCACCCCGTCGGCGTCGCGCAGGAACATGACGTGCCGCAGCTGGTTCACCTTGTCCGGGCCGATCGAACGCCTGGCGTTGTTGCCGAGCAGCCACTGGAGGTTCGCGGGCGACGAGCCGAAGAACGCGACGCCCGCGCCGGCCGCGGTGATCTTCGAGGTGGAGCCGAACACGAACGCCCGGTCCGGGTTCCCGGCCGCGGCGCAGGCGGCGAGCAGATCGGCGATCCCGACGGGCTCGTCGGTGAGGTGGTGGGCGGCGTAGGCGTTGTCCCAGAAGATCCGGAAGTCGGGAGCGGCGGTGCTCATCGAGGCGAGCCGGGCCACGGTCGTGTCGCTGTAGCAGGCGCCGTCCGGGTTGCTGTACTTCGGTACGCACCAGATGCCCTTGACCGTCGGGTCCTCGGCGACGAGCCGCTCCACGGCCTCCATGTCCGGGCCGTCGGCGGTCATCGGCACCGGGATCATGTCGATTCCGAAGCGCTCACAGAGTGCGAAGTGCCGGTCGTAGCCGGGCACCGGGCACAGGAACGCGATCCGTTCCTGGTCCACCCAGCGCGATTCGGCGCCCGGCACCACGCTCAGCAGGGCGTGCACCAGGCAGTCGTGCATCAGCTCAAGGCTGGAGTTCCCGGCCGCGAGCAGCTGGCCGGCCGGCACCTGGAGCACCCCGGCGAAGATCTCCCGGAGCTCGGGCAGCCCCTGCAGCCCGCCGTAGTTGCGTACGTCGGTGCCGTCGGCGGAAGTGTGCCGCCCGCCGGGCAGACTCAGCAGGTCCTCGGAGAGGTCGAGCTGCTCGGGGGCCGGCTTGCCCCGGGTGAGGTCGAGCGAGAGGCCCAGCCCCGCCAGGTCCTGGTAGTCCCGACGGGCCCGGTCGAGGAGCCCGGACAGGGCGTCGGGGCTCAGCTCGGTGGTCATGGTGTTTCCTCTCGCAGGTGCCGCTCGGACGGGGGCGCCTGCCGAGAATACAAACCGGCTCGGGGGTCCGGCGGCCCGGGAGCCGCGCGGGGCGCCCGCTCGTCGGTGCCGCCGTCCGGCCGGCCGGACGGGTGTGTGGACCGCACGGGTGTGAAACATGATCGACTCCGCCGGTTCACGGTGATGGTCTTGCCCCGCTGTGTGACGGGGCTTACGTTCTCCTCTACGCACGTGTCTACGGGCGTAGAAAAAGCGTTGAGGCTCTCTGACGCCGCGTCGAAGGAGCAGCTCATGTCCCCAGTCGTTCGCGCCGCACTCGTCCAGGCGACCTGGACCGGCGACACCGAATCCATGATCGCCAAGCATGAGGAGCATGCGCGCGAGGCCGCCCGCCAGGGTGCGCAGATCATCGGCTTCCAGGAGGTGTTCAACGCCCCCTACTTCTGCCAGGTGCAGGAACCCGAGCACTACCGCTGGGCCGAGGCCGTCCCGGACGGGCCGACCGTCCGCCGGATGCAGGAACTCGCCCGCGAGACCGGCATGGTGATCGTCGTGCCGGTCTTCGAGGTCGAGCAGTCCGGCTTCTACTACAACACCGCCGCCGTGATCGATGCCGACGGCTCCTTTCTCGGCAAGTACCGCAAGCACCACATCCCGCAGGTCAAGGGGTTCTGGGAGAAGTACTACTTCAAGCCCGGAAACGTCGGCTGGCCGGTCTTCGACACCGCGGTCGGCAAGGTCGGCGTCTATATCTGCTACGACCGGCACTTTCCCGAGGGTTGGCGTCAACTCGGCCTCAACGGCGCGCAGTTGGTGTACAACCCGTCCGCCACATCGCGTGGCCTCTCCGGTTACCTCTGGCAGCTGGAGCAGCCCGCTTCCGCCGTCGCCAACGAGTACTTCGTCGCCGCGATCAACCGCGTCGGCCAGGAGGAGTACGGCGACAACGACTTCTACGGAACCAGCTACTTCGTCGACCCGCGCGGCCAGTTCGTCGGCGAGGTCGCCAGTGACAAGGAGGAGGAACTCCTCGTCCGTGACCTCGACTTCGGTGTCATCGACGAGGTCAGGCAGCAGTGGGCATTCTACCGGGACCGCCGCCCCGACGCGTACGAAGGACTGATGGAGCCGTGAGCAGCCTGCACGATCGCCACCGCGCCGTCAGCCCCGACTGGCTGGCCCTCTATTACAAGCACCCGCTGGAGATCACCCACGGCGAGGGCCGGCACGTCTGGGACGCCGACGGCAGGCGCTACCTCGACTTCTTCGGCGGCATCCTCACCACCATGACCGCCCACGCCCTGCCCGAGGTGACCAAGGCGGTCGGCGAGCAGGCCGGCCGGATCATCCACAGCTCCACGCTCTACCTCAACCGGCCGATGGTCGAGCTGGCCGAACGCGTCGCCACGCTCTCCGGCATCCCGGACGCCCGGGTCTTCTTCACCACCTCCGGCACCGAGGCCAACGACACGGCGCTGCTGCTCGCCACCGCGTACCGCAGGTCGAACCAGATCCTCGCGATGCGCAACAGCTACCACGGCAGATCGTTCTCCGCGGTGTCCATCACCGGCAACAACGCCTGGTCGCCGACCAGTCTGTCGCCGCTCCAGACGCTGTATGTGCACGGCGGGGTGCGCACCCGGGGGCCTTACGCGGACCTCGGCGACGCGGAGTTCATCGAGGCGTGTGTCGCCGATCTGGAGGACCTGCTCGGGCAAACCCGGACACCGGCCGCGCTGATCGCCGAACCCATCCAGGGCGTCGGGGGGTTCACCTCACCGCCCGACGGCCTCTACGCGGCGTTCCGCCGGGTCCTGGAGCGGCACGGCGTCCTGTGGATCTCCGACGAGGTGCAGACCGGCTGGGGCCGCACCGGCGAACACTTCTGGGGCTGGCAGGCGCACGGGCAGAACGGGCCGCCGGACATCCTCACCTTCGCCAAGGGCATCGGCAACGGCATGTCGATCGGTGGTGTGGTGGCGCGGGCCGACGTCATGAACTGCCTGGACGCCAACTCCATTTCGACCTTCGGCGGTTCCCCGGTCACCATGGCGGCCGGTCTCGCCAACCTCTCCTACCTCCTCGAACACGATCTGCAGGGCAACGCCCGGCGCGTCGGCGGTCTGCTGATCGAGCGGCTGCGGGCGATCGGCGCGGGCTCCGAGTGCGTACGCGAAGTGCGCGGCCGGGGGCTGATGATCGGCATCGAGCTGGTGAAGCCCGGCACCGACGAGGCGCATCCGGAAGCGGCCTCGGCCGTGCTCGAAGCGGCCCGCGAGGGCGGTCTGCTCATCGGGAAGGGCGGTGGCCACAACACCAGCGTGCTGCGGATCGCACCACCGCTCTCGCTGACCATCACGGAGGCGGAGGAGGGCGCGAAGGTCCTGGCCGAGGCTCTCCGGTCGGTCGGCTGAGGCAGGTCGGCCGAGGCCGACGGACCGAGCGGTGGAGGGGCGAACGGTGACCGGGCCCCGGCCGGTGGGTGCGGGGTCCGGCCGGCCGGTCGGCCGGGTCAGGTCCAGGCCGTGGACCGGGTCGAGCTCGCCGTAGTGCGCGAGGTGCTGGTGGCACATAGCGCACATCGGTGACGTCCAGCGGGCCCCGGCAACGCCCCGGCGCACCGTCGTCCTGAAGCTGACCGGGCTGTCCTTCCTGGTCGTGCCGGTCAGCTTCTGCGCCTCGCCGCCGGCCGTCGGCTCGGCCGTGACCTTCGTGCCCTTCACCGTGGTCGCCGCGTGAGTCGTCGTCATGGTTGTGGGCCGGTGGAGTGCCGGGCGGATGAAACAGAAACGTCTTCAGCGGTTGGCGGCAGCGGTATTGCCACAGTGGGTAGCCCACTTCTACGTTCTTCATCACGCACCTTGTCTACGTGCGTAGACCCATTCCGCCACAGTGAGGAGGGGTACATGAGCCGCACCGTCATCCACGGTGGTCTCGTCATCACCGCGTCCGACGAAATCCATGCCGACGTACTCATCGAGGGCGGCCGCATCGTGGCCCTCGCGGCACACGCCAGCGGCGCGGCCGAGAGCTGGAGCGCCGACCGGAGGATCGACGCCACCGGCAAATACGTCATCCCGGGCGGTGTCGACGCGCATACCCACATGGAGATGCCGTTCGGCGGCACCTACGCCGCCGACACCTTCGAGACCGGCACCCGGGCGGCCGCCTGGGGCGGCACCACCACGATCGTCGACTTCGCCATCCAGTCCGTGGGCCACGCGGTCCGTGAGGGTCTCGACGCCTGGTACGCGAAGGCCGACGGCAAATGCGCCATCGACTACGCCTTCCACATGATCCTCTCCGACGTGAACGAGTCCACGCTCAAGGAGATGGACCTGCTGGTGTCGGAGGGCGTGACCTCCTTCAAGCTGTTCATGGCCTATCCCGGCGTCTTCTACAGCAACGACGGCCAGATCCTGCGTGCCATGCAACGGGCCTCCCACAACGGCGGCCTGATCATGATGCACGCGGAGAACGGCATCGCCATCGACGTACTCGTCGAACAGGCCCTCGCCGAGGGACGCACCGACCCCCGCTACCACGGCGACGTGCGCAAGGTGGCGCTGGAGGCCGAGGCCACCCACCGCGCCATCCAGCTCGCCCGCGTCGCCGGTTCCCCGCTGTACGTCGTGCACGTCTCCGCGGACGAGGCCGTCGCCGAGGTGGCCGCCGCCCGCCACAAGGGACTTCCGGTCTTCGGCGAGACCTGCCCGCAGTACCTCTTCCTGTCCACCGACAACCTCGCCGAGCCGGACTTCGAGGGCGCCAAGTACGTCTGCTCCACCCCGTTGCGGCCCAGGGAACACCAGGAAGCGCTCTGGCGGGGGCTCAGGAACAACGAACTCCAGGTCGTCTCCACCGACCACTGCCCCTTCTGCTTCTCCGGCCAGAAGGAGATGGGCCGGGGCGACTTCTCGAAGATCCCCAACGGCATGCCCGGCGTGGAGAACCGGATGGACCTCCTCCACCAGGCGGTCGTGGACGGTCACATCTCGCGCCGCCGCTGGATCGAGATCGCCTGCGCCTCCCCGGCCCGGATGTTCGGCCTCTACCCGAAGAAGGGCACCATCGCCCCGGGCGCCGACGCCGATGTCGTCATCTATGACCCGGCGGCCGAGCAGACCATCTCCGCCGAGACCCACCACATGAACGTCGACTACTCGGCGTACGAGGGAAGGCGGATCACCGGCCAGGTCGAAACGGTCCTCTCCCGCGGTGAAGTCGTCATCGACGAGAGGAAGTTCACCGGCCGACCCGGACACGGCAGCTACACCCCGCGCGCCACCTGTCAGTACCTCGACTAGGAGCACCCGTCATGGACTTCGGACTCGTCCTCCAGACCGACCCGCCCGCCTCGGCCGTCGTCGGCCTGATGCGCCGCGCCGAACGCAACGGTTTCCGCTACGGATGGACCTTCGACTCGACGGTGCTCTGGCAGGAACCGTTCGTCATCTACAGCCGGATCCTGGAACACACCGATCACCTCATTGTCGGCCCCATGGTCACCAACCCGGGCACGCGCACCTGGGAGGTGACCGCCTCCACCTTCGCCACCCTCAACGACATGTACGGCAACCGCACCGTCTGCGGCATCGGACGGGGCGACTCGGCGATGCGCGTCGCCGGTCGCAAGCCCAACACCCTGGCCCGGCTCGGCGAGGCCATCGACGTCATCCGCGACCTCGCCGAGGGACGCGAGGCGACCGTCGACGGGCAACCGGTCCGGATCCCCTGGGTGAAGGACGGCAGGCTGCCCGTCTGGATGGGCGCATACGGCCCGAAGGCACTCGCCCTCGCCGGACAGAAGGCCGACGGCTTCATCCTCCAGCTCGCCGACCCGTTCCTCACCGAGTGGATGATCAAGGCGGTACGGGACGCGGCGACGGAGGCGGGCCGCGACCCGGACTCCGTGACGATCTGCGTCGCCGCCCCCGCCTACGTGGGCGACGACCTCGACCACGCCCGCGAGCAGTGCCGGTGGTTCGGCGGCATGGTCGGCAACCACGTCGCCGACCTCGTCTCCCGGTACGGCGCGCACTCCGGGCTCGTCCCCGAGGCTCTGACCGCCTACATCAAGGACCGGCAGGGCTACGACTACAGCCACCACGGCCGGGCCGGGAACCCCGACACGAACTTCGTGCCCGACGAGATCGTCGACCGGTTCTGCCTGCTGGGCCCCGCCGAGGCGCACATCGAGAAGCTGCGGGCCCTGCGCGATCTGGGCGTGGACCAGTTCGCCGTGTACGACATGCACGACGCGCGGGAGGCGACGATCGACGCCTACGGCGCGCAGATCATCCCCGCCCTGTCGGACTGACCCGCCCCTCCCCGCACGGTTGTCCGCACCCCCGTCCCCGTACCCCGCGCGCCCCGTACTCCCCGCGCCCCGCCCCGCACGGCACCGTTCCCGAGCGAAGGGTCCAGCCGCCATGACCTCGACCGTCCCACCGATCCCACCGATCCCACCGCAGGACCCGATATCCGACCCCTCGGGGCGCATCGAACTCGCCCCCGGCGCCGTTCCCACCGACAACCGGTTCGTCAACGAGGACCTGTTGCCCGTCCCGCTGGAACGGCGCCGCTGGACGACGTACAACTTCGCCGCGCTCTGGGTGGGCATGGCCCACAACATCCCGTCCTGGCTGCTCGCCTCCGGCCTGGTGGCCCTCGGCATGGACTGGAAGCAGGCCGTGTTCACCATCGCGCTGGCCAACCTGATCGTGCTCGGGCCCATGTTGCTCACCGGGCACGCCGGACCCAAGTACGGCATCCCCTTCCCGGTGCTGGCCCGCGCCTCCTTCGGGCTGCGCGGCGCCAATCTGCCCGCGCTGATCCGGGCCGCGGTGGCCTGCGCCTGGTTCGGCATCCAGACCTGGATCGGCGGCGTCGGCATCTTCACCCTGCTGGGGAAGATCTTCGGCGGCTGGGCGAAGGCGTCCGAGATCGGCGGGCAGCCGTGGACGCTCTGGCTCTGTTTCATCCTCTTCTGGGCGCTCGAACTCGCCATCATCCACCGGGGGATGGACGCGCTGCGACGCTTCGAGAACTGGGCGGCGCCGTTCGTCATCGTCGGTGCCTTCGTGCTGCTGGTCTGGATCGCCGTCAAGGCGGGCGGCTTCGGCCCGCTGCTCGACCAGCCCTCGAAGCTCGGCTGGGGCAAGGAGTTCTGGCCGGTCTTCTTCCCCTCACTGATGGGCATGATCGCGTTCTGGGCCACGCTCTCGTTGAACATCCCCGACTTCACCCGCTTCGGGGCCGGCCAACGCGCCCAGATCCGGGGCCAGGTGCTCGGGCTGCCCACCACCATGACGCTCTTCGCCCTGCTCTCGGTCCTGGTCACCTCCGGCTCGCAGGCCGTGTACGGCGAGGCGATCTGGGACCCGGTCCAGCTCGTGGCGAGGACCGACAGCGTCTTCGGGCTGCTCTTCGCCCTGGTGACGGTGCTGGTCGCGACGGTCTCCGTGAACATCGCGGCGAACGTCGTGTCACCCGCGTACGACCTGGCGAACCTCGCGCCCCGCTTCATCAACTTCCGTACCGGCGCCCTGATCACGGGTGTCGTCGGCGTCCTGATCATGCCGTGGAAGCTCACCGAGACGCCCGAGCTGTACATCTTCACCTGGCTCGGGCTGGTCGGCGGACTCCTCGGCACGGTCGCGGGCATCCTGATCGCCGACTACTGGATCGTCCGCCGCACCGTGCTCGACCTGGCCGACCTCTACCGTCCCGGCGGCCGCTACTGGTACACGAACGGATGGAACCGGCGGGCCGTCGCCGCGTTCGCCGTCGGCGGCGTCCTTGCGATCGGGGGCTCCCACTCCGCCCCCGGGGAGGGCCCGTTCCCGGCCGACGGTCTGGTCCCGTTCCTCGAACCGCTCGCGGACTACGGCTGGGCGGTCGGGCTGGTCTCGTCGCTGCTGCTGTACGTGGTGCTCAGCGGCCGGTCCGGCGTCACAGCGGCGCGGACGTACGGCCCAGCAGAGCACTGATGTCGTACGTCTGGTCCGGCGGCGGTGTGGTCGTGGGCACCGGCTTGTCGAAGGCCGAGAAGCCGACGACCGCGTCCGTCCCGCCGCCCTGAGCCGTGATCCTGACGGGGTACGGCTTGCCCGTGGCGGCGACGTACATCACCAGCGTCTGGCCGTCGCGCATCCTGGTCAGCGGCACCACCGGAGCCCCGTCGAGGGTGGTCTTCCTGCCCTTGTTCAGCGTCCCCCGGTCGTTCTTCGCGTTGCTGCTGACGAGTTTCTGGAAGTTGTCCAGATCGCAGCCGTTCGCCACACCGCGCAGCCGCGGGTCGTCGGCCGAACCCTTCATGTAACGGCCGTTGAGGATCGCGGCGAAGGCCGAACCACCGCTCGGAACCTGGTTCTTCCAGAAGTTCGCGTCCGGCTTGACCCAGACCTCGTCGCCGCGCTTCACGATCTGGACCGAGCCCTGACTGTGGCCGAGATCCACCGATCCGTTGCAGTTCCCGTCCCGGTCCAGGGTGAGTTCCAGGGTCATCGACGGCAGGTCGCCGCCCAGGTCGCCGCGCACGCCGATATGCAGGGAACGGGCGCTCAGCAGGGCGTCACGTGAGCGGTCCGCGATCTGCTGCGCGGAGAGTTTCTCGATGCCGTTGCCGTCGTCCGCCCGGGCCGCGCCGCCGCCGAGGACGCTCCCGCCGGTGAGTCCCAGCACGACGACCGCCGTCCAGGCGACCCGGCGGGTGCCGCTGTGTCGACCGGTCACGTCGCCTCCCTCGTAGAACCCGCCGGGCGCGAAGCCCGTCGAGCCTGTTCAGGTGCCATCCGATGCCGGCCGTTCGCAGGCCATCGGATTCTTCCGAGCGTACGCCGGGGCCGGACCGGTCGCGCGGTGGAGAACACCGCCACAGCACATACACAGTGTGATGTTTTGCCTCTTGCGGCTGGTCCCCGGACGCGGACGGCGAGCACGTCACGCCGGCCCCCGGCCAGTCCGGTCAGTCCACCGCGCACTGCTCCGCGCTCGGCACCGGGATCGGGGAGATCGGCGTCCAGCCGTAGGGCGCGTCCGCGCCATGCCGGGCCGGCTGCCATGACTGCGGAGTGCTCCGCTCCAGCAGCCGCGGCAGCGCGGCGGCCAGCCGCTCCCGCAACCGGTCCGGACCGCCGTCCACCCACGGGTGCGCGGCGTGGAACGTGGACCAGTCCACCAGCCAGTCCAGCACCGTCCGGGGCGTGAAGCCGTCCGCGTGCGGGCCGAGCACGGTGTGCAGCAGCCGGGGCGGGAGCCGCGTCCGCTCGTACTCCGCGAGCAGCACCGCGTCGTACAGGTCCTTGGCCCCCGACCGGCCCTCCGCCTCCTGGTCCTCGGCGAGCCACAGCAGCTTCCAGGCGAGCGAGAGCCCCGGGTCCGCGGTGCGGACCGGTGTCGGAGGTCCGCCGTCCCCGCGTGGGCAGGCCGTCCACACCGGTGCCCGGGGCAGCCACTCGTCCTGGGCGAAGTCCATCCGCAGCTCGCCCGGTGGCAGCCCGTCGGCCTGCCAGGGCACGACGACCCGCACGCCCGGCGTCTCGTACTCCCGGTACATCCACACGCCGTCCGACGTCACCCGGCCCGGATCGATGCGTATCCCCTCGGGCGGCTGCGGCCCGGCCGCCAGGGCGGCGACGACCTCCTCGGTGGGCGAGGAGGGCGGATCGATGTCGTCGGGCCCCTCGATCTCGACCCAGCACAGCCCCTCGGGTGCGAGCACGGGCCGGGCACCGGCAGTCTCGTGGGAATCCTCGTCCGTCCACAGCTCGGCAGCGGCCGCGCCGTGCGCGGCTTCCGGCCAGTGCTGGACCGCCTCGATCCCGTTGACGTAGGGGTAGGGATCGAGACGGTCGACGAAGTCCTCCGGCAGCGGCCCGTACACGATCCAGTCCAGATCGCCCGGTTCCCGTGCCGCCTCGCCCACCCACGCCTGGAGCGGGAGGCTGCCGCGCAGGACCAACTGGTCGCCCCACGGCGACCCGGCGATCACGGACAGCAGATGGTCCTGGACAGCGCGCCGGGCGGCCCGCCAGCGCGGAGCGAGTGCGGGGTCGTCGAAGGCCGGCTCCCCGGGAACGGGGCGGCCGCCCGTGCTCACAGCGCCGCCCCGGCCTGCTCGTCGATCCAGCCCGCGTCCACCGCCGGGTGGTCGTCGTGCACCACGAACTCCTCCTCGGTCTCCAGCACTTCGAGCCCCGCGTCGTCCAGCGCGCGCAGCAGCGCGTCGAGCCGGGCCCGCGCCCCGGGCCGGCCGATCGCGCGGCAGCGCTGGGTGACGAACCGCTCGTGGCGCCCGCGCCCGTCGGTGCGGCGGGCGTTGTGCGAGAGGTGCGCGCTGTGCCGTTCGGCCGCGGCCCGCGCGGCGGCCAGGTCCCTCTCGCCGGAGAGCAGCAGCTTGACGTGGTGCTCGAAGTGGCAGTCGGGGGACAGCGCGGCGGCCTCGTCGGCCGTTCGGGGTATGTCCTCGTTCCACGGAGCGGCCTCGATCTTCACGCGCACGACGGGGAAGCCCGCCGCGCGCAGCGCGTCCGCCCGGAGCTCCGCGGCGGCCCGTTGCCGGGAGAGCGAGCCCCGGCCCTGCTCGGTCAGCATCGGCTGGTCCGGCACGGCACCGCGGTCCAGGACGATACGGGTGAGTTTCAGACCGTGCCGCTCCGCCCAGCGCGCCAGCCGGGCGCCCTCCTCGGCCCCGTCGGCGCGGGGATCGAACCGCACCGTCAGATGCGTTTCGAATTCGCCCTCGAACTCCGCTTCCACTTACCCCTCCAGCAGTGCTTCTGCCACCCGTTTCCACCGTGGAACGTAGCAAGCGGCACTGACACTCCCCCGAGCGATGCCCGGCCACATTCCACCGAACGGTTGAGCGGACCGCTCACCAATCGTTACCCTCCGGTAAGTTCGTTCGGGCACAGATGCTTCAGGCACACAGATGCTGCCGGCACACAGACGCGTCGCGCGCCTGTGCCGATGCGAGGAAGGCGGTCAGCCCATGTCCTCAACGGAAGCCGTGGAAACCACCGGACCGCCCGGCCCGGCGGGACTGGCCGAGAGCGCACGGGAGCTGACCGAGGGCCGCACCACCTCGGTCGAGCAGGTGTCCGCCGCGCTGGACCGTATCGAAGCGAGCCAGGGCACCCTCAACGCCTTCCGGCACCTGCGCGCCGAGGCCGCGCTCGCCGAGGCCGCCGAGGCCGACCGCCGGCTCGCGGCGGGGGAGCGGCTGCCCCTGCTCGGCGTGCCGGTCGCCGTCAAGGACGACACGGACGTCCTCGGGATGCCGACCCACTTCGGCTGCGAGGGCGAACGGCCCGCCGCGACCGCGGACAGCGAGGCGGTACGCCGGCTGCGGGCGGCCGGGGCCGTGATCGTCGGGAAGACCAACTCCTGCGAACTCGGCCAGTGGCCGTTCACCGAGGGTCCCGCCTTCGGCGCCACACGCAACCCGTGGCACGCCGGCCACACCCCCGGCGGATCGTCCGGGGGTTCCGCGGCGGCCGTGGCGGCCGGGCTCGTACCCGCCGCGCTCGGCTCGGACGGCGCCGGGTCCGTCCGTATCCCCGCGGCCTGGACCCATCTCGTCGGCATCAAGCCCCAGCGCGGCCGGATCTCCGGCCATCCGCACATCGACGCCTTCCAGGGCCTGACCGTCAACGGGCCCCTCGCCAGGACCGTCGCCGACGCCGCACTGCTGCTCGACGCGGTCGCCGGATCCCACCCCGACGACGCGCACCGCCCGCCCCCGGTCGCCGCCGCGGCCGCCGCCCGCCGCGACCCCGGCCGACTGCGCATCGCCCTCGCCTGGCGTCCCCCGCTCACCCTCACCGGCTCCGCACCCCACCCCGAGGTGCGGCGGGCCGTCCTCGCCCTGGCCGAGGCCCTCGCCCGCCTCGGCCACGACGTCGAGGAGGCCAGGCCCCGGTACGGGCTGATCGGTCTCGGCTTCGTCCCCCGCGCCACCGCCGGGATCGCCGAACTCGCCGCCCGCCACCCCGAACCCGCCCTCCTCGATCCGCGTACCCGCAGCGCGCTGCGCACCGGCACCCGGCTCGGCGGCCGGGTGGTACGGGCGGCCAGGGAGCGCGAGGTGCGCCAGCACCGCAGGATCGGCGCGTTCTTCCACACGTCCCGAGGCGGCACCGGGTACGACGTACTGCTCACCCCGACGACCGCCCTGCCGCCGCCCCCGATCGGCCGGTTCGACGGGCTGAGCGCCTGGCGCACCGATCTGGCGATGACCGAGGCCTGCCCGTACGCCTGGCCCTGGAACGTACTGGGCTGGCCCGGCATCAACGTACCGGCCGGGTTCACCGCCGACGGGCTGCCCGTCGGGGCGCAGCTGCTCGGCCCGTCCCGCAGCGAGGAACGGCTGATCTCCCTCGCCGCCCAGCTGGAGGCCGACCGGCGCTGGTACGAGCACCGGCCCCCGGCCCCGCCCGGTCCGGCCGGCGGACGCTGACCGACCCGTGCACGTCCAGGCCCGCTCCGGTCGCTCGCACCCGAGCGCGGGAGGCGGGATCATGGAAACCGAGTCGATGGGTGGTGGCCAGAATGGCGTGTGCAGGTCCGCAGCCGACGCCCGGTGCCGAGCCCCCGCCGCCCAGCGCCCCGGGGCACTCCTACGACACCGCGAACGACGCGACCGCGGTGGTCTCCGGCACCGGAACGGTCGTCGGCTGGACGCAGAGCGCGCAGGACCTGCTGGGGTACCGCGCCGGTGACGTGGTCGGGCGGTCGGCCGGGTTCCTGCTCGCCATGCCCGAGGACCCGGTCCGGGTGGCCGGGATCGCCGAGCGCTGCCGCGCGGGCGTGGGATGGCGGGGCGTGGTCGACGCGCGGCGGCGTGACGGCGGCCGGATCGAGCTGGACCTCCGGGTCTCGGCCTCGTTTCACCTGGACGGCCGGGAGTGCTTCCTGGTCTCCGGACGCGAACGAAGGCCGGAGTGGACGGTCGGGCAGTCCGTGCTCGACGCCTTCCTGAGCGGTTCGCCGATCGGCGTGGCGGTGCTGAGCCCGGAGCTGCGCTACGTCTGGATGAATGACACCCTGGAACGCTTCAGCGGAGTGCCGCGCGAGCGCCGGGTGGGCCTGCGGCTGAGCGACGTGCTCCCGGGGCTGGAGACCGACGCCCTGGAGACCTTGATGCGCGGGGTGCTGGAGACCGGGGTGCCCGTCATCGACTACGAGTACGTGGGCTGGACGTGGGCCGATCCGCGCCGCAAGCGCGCCTACTCCACCTCGTACCTCCCGCTGACCGACAGCGACGGCGGCATCACCGGCCTCTGCTACATGGTGCTGGACGTCACCGACCGGTGGAACGCCCAGCAACGCCTGGCCCTGGTCAACGACGCCGGGGCCAGCATCGGCTCCACCCTGGACGTGATGCGCACGGCTCAGGAACTGGCCGACTTCGCGGTGCCGCGGTTCGCCGACTTCGTCGTCGTCGACCTGCTGGAGCCGGTCGCCAACCCGGATGAGCCCACTCAGTGGCCCCTGGGCGCGGGGCTGTCCGGCCAGGATCCCGGCCGGTCCGGCGCCGTCACCGGCTCCGCCCGGCCCAGGATGCGCCGGGCCGGGATGAGCTCGGTGCGCGAGGGGTGCCCGGAGGCGGTCTCCCGGATCGGGGATCCGGTGGACTCCGTGCCCCCGCCGCACGACATCCGGTTCCTCATCGACGGCGAACCCGTCCTCATCCCGGTCCTCGACCCCGGCAACCACATGTGGGCCGTCGACCAGCCCGTCAGGGCGGCGCGCATCCGTGAGTACGGGCTCCACTCCCTCATCTCCGTACCCATGCGGGCCCGGGACACCGTGCTCGGGCTGACCACCTTCATCCGGTCGGTGAATCCCGCCCCCTTCGAACCGGACGACGTGCTTCCGGCCCGTGAGATGGTCGCACGGGCCGCCGTGTGCGTGGACAACGCCCGCCGCTACACCCATGAGCACACCGCGGCGCTGACCCTCCAGCGCAGCCTGCTCCCGCACACCCTGCCCGGCGGGATGGCCCTGGACGTGGCCTCCTCCTACCTCCCGGCGGACGCCAAGGACGGTGTCGGGGGCGACTGGTTCGACGTGATCCCGCTGTCCGGCGCCCGGGTCGCCCTCGTCGTCGGCGATGTCGTCGGCCACGGCATCGGCGCCGCCGCCACCATGGGTCGGCTCCGCACAGCGGTCCACACCCTCGCCGACATGGACCTGCCGCCCGACGAACTCCTCGCCCACCTCGACGATCTCGTGCTCCGCCTGAGCGACGAGGAACGCGAGGGCGAGGAGCACGGCACCTCCGTGCTCGGCGCCACCTGCCTGTACGCCGTCTACGACCCGGTCACCCAGCTGTGCACCATGGCGCGCGCCGGCCACCCGCCGCCCGTCGTCGTCTCCCCGGACGGACGCGTCAGCTTCCCCGAGCTGCCCGCCGGCCCCCCGCTGGGCCTGGGCGGGATGCCGTTCGAGACGGCGGAGATCTGCCTCCCGGAGGGGAGCCTGATCGGTCTCTACACCGACGGACTCATCGAGGGCCGGGACCGCGACGCCGAACTCGGCATGTCCCGCCTCGGCGGCGCCCTGGCCCAGCGCGGCCTTCCGCTCGACGCCCTGTGCGCGGCGGTCGTGGAGCAGCTGCTCCCGGTGCCCCAGCCCGACGACGTCGCCCTGCTGCTCGCCCGCACCCACGAGCTGAGCGCCGACCACGTCGCCTCGTGGGAGATCCCCGACGACCCGGCCGCCGTCGCCGGGGTCAGGGCCCGGACCGCCCGCCTGCTGAGGACCTGGGGCCTGGAGGAACTGGAGATGACGACCGAACTGATCGTCAGCGAGCTGGTCACCAACGCGTTGCGCTACGCCACCGGGCCGATCCGGCTCCGGCTGCTGCGCCAGTCCGTACTGATCTGTGAGGTCTCCGACACCAGCAGCACTTCGCCGCGGCTCAGGCACGCCCGCACCACGGACGAGGGCGGCCGCGGCCTCTTCCTCGTCGCCCAGCTGACCCGCCGCTGGGGAACCCGTTACACCGCCGAAGGCAAGATCATCTGGACCGAGCAGGAAATCCCGGCGACGGGAACCTGACCCTTTGCGGGGGACGCCCGCCCCGCAGGGCCCGGCTCACGGCACCCGAGCGGTCCACTCCTCGGTGCCGAACTTCGTCCGCACGAGCTCCTCGGCCCGCGCCATCTCCTCGTCCGTCACCCTGCCTCGGGTGAGACCGTGCCGGGTACGGAAGGAGTCGATCATCCGCTCGATGACGGCCTCGCGTGCCAGCCCCGTCTGACGGCGCAGCGGGTCGACGCGCTTCTTCGCGCTCTTGGTGCCCTTGTCGGAGAGCTTCTCCTTGCCGATCCGCAGCACTTCCAGCATCTTGTCGGCGTCGATGTCGTACGACATGGTCACGTGGTGCAGCACGGCGCCTTCCCCGCCGACCACGCGCTTCTGGGCCGCGCCCGCGATCTTCCCGGCGTCCGTGGCGATGTCGTTGAGCGGCTGGTACCAGGCTTTGATGCCCATCTCGGCGAGCGCGCCCAGCACCCAGTCGTCGAGATAGGCGTAGCTGTCGGCGAACGACAGCCCGGACACGAGGGCGTCCGGGACCGAGAGCGAGTACGTGATGGTGTTGCCCGGCTCGACGAACATGGCTCCGCCACCGGAAATCCGGCGCACGACCCTGACACCGTGGCGTGCGGCGCCCTGCGGGTCGACCTCGTTGCGCAGCGACTGGAAACTGCCGATGATCACGGCGGGGGAGTCCCATTCCCAGACCCGGAGCGTGGGCGGCCGGCGCCCCGCGGCGACCTCGGCGGTGATCACCTCGTCGAGCGCCATGTGCAGCGCGGGGGACTGCGGGGCCTCGTGGATGAGCTGCCAGTCGTAGTCGCTCCACTCGGTCGCGTGCGCGAGGGCCCGGCGTACGGCGACGGCGACGCCCTCGGATGTGAGGCCGAGCATCACGGTCGAGGCGGGGAGGGCCGCGTCGATCCGGGCGGTGAGACCGGCGGTGTCGGTGTTGGCCGGTGCGCCCTCCAGCGCCGCGTCGATCGCGAGGATCGCTTCGTCGGGTTCGAGGAAGAAGTCCCCGGCGACCCGTACGTTGCGCAGCGCCCCGCCCTCGACATCGAGGTCCACCACGACGAGCTTGCCGCCGGGGACCTTGTACTCACCGTGCACAGCCATGCCTCCACATCCGCCCGACCGCTCCATGAATCGGTGCCGATCAGCCATAACGTCGCCACTGCCCGGTTTAGTTCCGGCGCCGGGCGTGACGGGCGGGCTGCGGCCCTACCCGGTGCCGGGCAGCGACACCCGGACGGCGAGTCCTCCGCCGGGGTTGGGGGCCAGGGACAGCTCGGCGTGGTGCGCGCGGACGATGCTGGAGACGATCGCCAGGCCGAGACCGTGACCGCGGCGCGTGGGGTCCTGCTCGGCCAGCCGGCCGCTGCCGCGCAGGAACGGTTCGGTGAGGCGGTCGACGGTGTCGGACACGGAAGGTCCGGTGTTGGTGACGGCCAGGAGGGTGTGGCCGGGCCGGGCCGGGTCGGGGCCGGTGGCCAGGGAGAGCGATCCGCCCGTGGGCAGGTTGTGCCGTACGGCGTTGTGGAGCAGATTCAGGACGAGCTGGCGCAGCAGCACGCCATTGCCGGTGACCGGAGCCGGGTCGATGTCGGCAAAGAGGGCGATGCCGCGTGTCCTCGCCTCCTCGCGGACGGTGTCGACGGCGCCCCGGGCGGTGTCCGCGAGGTCGAGCCGCTCCATGGCCGGCTGGGTGTTGTCGAGGGCGGAGAGCTGCAGCAGGGCGTCGGTGATGTCGATGCCGCGTTGGTTGGTCTCGCGGAGCCGGGAGACGAGCCGCCGGTAGTCCTGGCCGTCGGGGTCGGCGACGGCCACGTCGAGCATGGTGCGGCTGACGGCGAGCGGGGTGCGCAGCTCGTGCGAGGCGTTGGCGGCGAAGCGCTGCTGGGCGTCGAAGGACCGCTGCAGGCGGGCGAGCATGTCGTCGAAGGTGTCGGAGAGCTCGGTGAACTCGTCGCGCGGACCGGTGAGTCCGATGCGGTGGTCCAGGGAGCCGTCGGCGGCCCGGCGCGCCGCCCGGGTGATGTCCTGGAGGGGGCGCAGCACGCGGCCCGCGATGAGCCAGCCGACGCCGAGCCCGACCAGCGCGAGGGACAGCAGAGCGACACCGGAGGCCTTGACCAGGGCCTGAAGGATGTCCGGACGCGTGGCGACGGCCGCGGCCTGCGGGTTCACGTCGCCCAGCGGGTAGTTGGGCACGAAGCGCATGGCCAGGTAGACCACGACCAGGCTGAACGCCCCGGCGACGACGACGAACAGGGCGTAGGTGAGGGTGAGCTTCATCCTGGCGGTCAGCCGTCGTGGCCGCCCGGACGGCGCCGGGCCCTCGGACGTGTCCGCGCCGCCGGCCCGGTGGGGTGCGGGTCCGCGTCTCACTGCTGGTGCCCCGTCGTCCCGCGGTGCCCCGCCGGCTCGTCGAGGCGGTACCCGACGCCGGGCACGGTGTGGATGGCCCATGGCTCACCGAGTCTTTTGCGGAGCGTGGACATGGTGATGCGGACCGCGTTGGTGAACGGGTCGGCATTCTCGTCCCAGGCCCGTTCCAGCAGTGTCTCCGCGCTGACTACGCCGCCCCGCGCGGTCATGAGGACTTCCAGGACGGCGAACTGCTTCCTGGTGAGCGCCACGTATCTGCCGTCACGGAAGACCTCGCGCCGGAACGGGTCCAGCCGGATTCCGGCGCACTCGATGACCGGGGGTGTGCTGTCCTTCGGCCGGCGGGCCAGCGAGCGGATGCGTACGACCAGCTCCTGCAGGTCGAAGGGCTTCGTCAGGTAGTCGTCGGCGCCGATCTCGAACCCGGTGACCTTCTCGTTGATCAGGCCCGCCGCGGTCAGCATGAGCACACGGCAGCCGAGGCGCCGCTCCACGATGATCCGGCACACGTCGTCGCCGTGCGTCCCGGGGATGTCGCGGTCGAGCACGACGACGTCGTACTCGTTCACACCGAGGCGTTCCAGGGCGGTGTCCCCGTCGCCGGCGATGTCGGAGGCGATGGCTTCGAGCCTCAGTCCCGCCTGCACCGCCTCGGCGAGATACAGCTCGTCCTCGACAATCAGCACCCGCATACGGCCTCTCCTGCTCTGCGCCTCACCCGGCCGGTCGTCGGCCTGCCGGTACCGAACCCATGGGAACAGTACGGGCATATCGAAAAGGTATCGGGAAATCGAAACGGCCCGACAACACGGCCCGCCGTTCACTCGGAGCATCAGTCCGCGGCACCCGCCGCCCGTCCGAGATGCCCGGAGGCGACCATGCACGACGACCCCACCGAGAAACGCCCCGCCAGGGCGGCGCGGCGCTTCCCCGGCCGGACGGCGACCGGGGCCGGCGCGGCCGCAGCGCTGGCGCTGGCGGTGATCTGGGGGGTGCCTCTATGTCTTTCGTCAAGGCGCCCCTGTTGGGTTTGGGGTGGTTTGGGTGTGGTGGGGTCATGCGGC
>NZ_BMTF01000006.1:169433-380146 GCF_014649535.1 Streptomyces gelaticus | reverse complement strand
GACGGCGAGGCGTTCACCCTCAACCTCACCGGCCCCGAAACCGCATCCATACGGCGCATCGCCCAATGGTTCGGCGAGGAGTTCGGCAAGGAGCCGGTCTTCGCCGGCGAGGAGGCGCCCACCGCGCTGCTCTCCGACGCAAGCCGCTGCCACGCCCTCTTCGGCTACCCGGACGTCACCCTGCGCACCCTCGTCGAATGGCAGGCCGACTGGCTGCGCCGCGGGCTGCCGCTGTCCGGCAAGCCCACCAAGTTCCAGGTCCGTGACGGAAGGTTCTGATCCACTCCATGTCCACTCCCTCCCTCGCGCAGACCCCCGCCCTGGACGCGCTCGCCCACGGTGCGGTGATCCCCGCGCACCCGCTCGCCCTGCACGACGACGGCTCCTTCGACGAGCGCCGGCAGCGTGCCCTGACCCGCTACTACCTCGCCTCGGGCGCGGGCGGCGTCGCCGTCGCCGTGCACACCACCCAGTTCGAGATCCGCGAACCGGAGGTCGGTCTGTTCCGGCCGGTCCTGGAACTCGCCGCCGAGACGATCGACGCCGAGGCCGGCCGTCCGTTCATCAAGGTCGCCGGTACCTGCGGCTACACGGCGCAGGCCGTCGCCGAGGCCGAGACCGCGGCCGAGCTCGGTTACGACGCGGTGCTGCTCAGCCCGGCCGTGCCCGGCGCGGACGAGAAGGGCCTGCTGGACCGGGCGCGGGCGGTCGGCGAGGTGCTGCCGGTGATCGGCTTCTACCTCCAGGAGGCGGTCGGCGGACGCTACCTGTCGCCGCACTTCTGGTCCTCGTTCACCGATCTGCCGAACACCGCCGCGGTGAAGATCGCCCCGTTCGACCGCTACCGCACCGCCGATGTCGTACGTGCCGTGGCCGCCGCGGACCGGGCCGACGAGGTGGCGCTGTACACCGGCAACGACGACGACATCATCGGTGATCTGCTCACCCCGTACGAGACGGCGGGCGGCGGGCCGCGCTGGTTCGCGGGCGGGCTCCTCGGCCAGTGGGCCGTGTGGACCGGCTCCGCGGTGACCCTCCTCGACGACGTCCGCAGGGCACGCGCCGGTGACCACGAGGCGATGGTGCGCTGCCTGACCCGGCGCCCCGAACTGACCGACGCCAACAGCGCGGTCTTCGATGTGCGCGGCGCGTTCCGCGGCTGCATCGCCGGGGTCCACGAAGTGCTGCGCCGCCAGGGCCTGCTGGCGAACATCAGGTGCCTGGACCCGGCCGAGACGCTCTCCCCCGGACAGGCCGAGGAGATCAGCCGGGTGGCCACGGCCTACCCTTGGCTGACCGATGACGCCTTCGTTGCGGAGCACCTCGATGACTGGCTCTCCTGACCCTGCCGGCCGCTCCCGGGTGGTCGTCGCCGTACCGCCGGGCCTGCGAGCCCAGTTCTTCACCGCCGAGGTGTGGCGGCAGCTGGAGCGGGCGGCCGAACTCACCGTCGTCGACGACCACTGGGACCGGGCGGCGGTCGTGGCCGCGCTGCCCGGTGCCCGTGCGCTGATCACCTCGTGGCGGGCGCCGAAGGTGGATGCCGGGCTCCTCGCGTCGGCCGACCGGCTGGAGCTGGTGGCGCACACCGGTTCGGCGGTCGCGCCCTATGTCACCGAGGAGGTGTTCCGGCGGGGCATCCTGGTCACGCAGGCCGGTGACGAGATGGCTCGTCCGGTCGCCGAGGTGGCCCTCGCGTTCACGCTCTCGCTGCTCCACCGCGTCCACCGCTTCGACCACGCCCTGCGCGGCGGGCTGGAGTGGGGTGCGGCGAGCGAGGCCCCGCCGCGCCACGAGATCCACGGCAGCGACATCGGCGTGATCGGCGCCTCCCGTACCGGGCGCGCCTACATCGCCCTGGTGCGGGCGATGGGCGCGCGGGTGTGCGTCACCGACCCGTATCTGTCCGACGCGGACGCAGAGGCCCTCGGGGTGGAGTCCGTCCCGCTGGAGACGCTGCTGTCGCGCAGCAGGATCGTGGCCGTGCACGCACCGGTCACCGAGGAGACCCGTCGGATGATCGGCGCCGAGCAGCTGGCGCTGATGCCGGACGGAGCGGGTCTGGTCAACACCGCCAGGTCGTGGCTGGTCGACGAGGACGCACTCCTCGCCGAGTTGTCCACGGGCCGGCTGGACGCGGCGATCGATGTCTTCGACGCCGAGCCGCTGCCCACCGGCCACCCCTTCCGCTCGCTGCCGAACGTGCTGCTCACCCCGCACCAGGCGGCCGGCAGCGTCGAGTGCCGGCAGCGGCTCGGTGCGAGCGCGGTCGACGAGGTGCTGCGGCTGCTCGCCGGGCGCCCCCCGGCCCACGCCGTCACCGCCGACGCCCTCACCCGCCTGCACTAGAGCCTGTCCGGCGGGTCAGGGCCGCGACCCCGGCCATGACCCGCCGGACGGACCTGGGGCCGAGTGCCCCAACCCCCTTACTTTTCAGGAGATTTCACTTCATGCGACTGATGCGCATCGGCGAGCCGGGCCACGAGCGTCCGGTCCTCGTCTGCCCCGAGGGCCGTCACTACGACCTGTCCGGCATCACCGACGACATCGACGGCGCGTTCCTCGCCGCGCTCGCCGACGATCCGCACCTGGTGCCCGCCGAGCCGGTGCTCCCGGAGACCGACATCACGGGGCTGCGGATCGGCGCCCCGGTGGCCCGCCCCTCCGCGCTGCTCTGCATCGGCCAGAACTACGCGGCCCACGCGGCGGAGTCGGGTGCCGAACCGCCCGAGCAGCCGATCCTCTTCTACAAGTCGCCCAACACCGTCGTCGGGCCCTACGACGACGTGCTGATCCCGCGCGGCTCGAAGAAGACGGACTGGGAGGTGGAGTTGGCCGTCGTCATCGGCCGCCGCGCCTCCTACCTGGACTCCCCCGCCGACGCCGCCGCGCACATCGCGGGCTACGCCGTCAGCAACGACGTCTCCGAACGCGCCTTCCAGCTGGAGGAGTCGGGCGGGCAGTGGTCCAAGGGCAAGAGCTGCGCCACGTTCAACCCGCTCGGCCCGGTGCTGGTGACGGCCGACGAGGTCGCCGACCCGCAGCAGCTGCGGCTGCGCAGCTTTGTCAACGGCGAGCCGCGGCAGGACTCCGGCACCGCGGACATGATCTTCAGCGTGGCGCATCTGGTGCACCATCTGTCGCAGTACCTGGTGCTGGAGCCCGGCGACATCATCAACACCGGTACCCCGCAGGGTGTGGCGCTGTCCGGCCGCTTCCCCTACCTGGGCCCGGACGATGTGATGGAGGTCGAGATTTCGGGCCTCGGCCGGCAGCGCAGCGTCTGCCGGCCCGCGTAGCACCGAACGGGTCTCAGTCCTCCGGGAGTTCGACCGGGGCGATGTCGTCGAAGACGTCGCCGGGGCCGGGGTTCGTCGCATCGGTCGCGCCGCCGAACTGGGTCATCACACCCCAGACGGCGTTGAGCGCGGTCTGTACGGCGCCCTCGGCCCAGCCGGCCGTCCAGGAGATGTCGTCGCCCGCCAGGAACAGCCCCCGTCGGTCGGCGGGCAGCCGGTCCTGCATGAAGTGGGTGAACAGCCGCCGCTGGTAGCGGTAGTGGCCCGGCAGGTTGGCCTTGAACGCGCCCATGAACCACGGCTCGTTCTCCCAGGACACCGTCACCGGGTTGCCGATGACGTGCTTCCGGATGTCGACGTCCGGATAGATCTCGCCGAGCGACTTCAGCATGACGTCCATGCGCTCGTTCGGGGAGAGCGGCAGCCACTTCAGGCTGTCGTCGCACCAGGTGTACGAGAGGCAGATGACGGCGGGCCGGTCGGGACCGTCGTCCAGGAGGTACGTCCCCCGGGTCATCCGGTCGGTGAGCGTCATCGACATGGTGTCCCGCCCCGTGGCCTCGTCCTTGTCGAGCCAGAACGGCCGGTCGACGGGCACGAAGAGCTTGGACGACTCCATGTAGTGGGTGCGCTCCATCGCCGTCCAGTGGTCGATCGGGAAGAGCGCGTCGTCGCAGTCGATCTTCGAGAGCAGCAGCCAGGACTGGCCGGTGAAGATCGCGGCCGGGTAGGTACGGATGTCACCGGTGGCGTCGGTGACGGTGATCCGGTTGCCGGCGGTGCGGTTCAGCCGGGTCACGGCGGGCCGGGGCTCGCCGTCGTGCAGCGAGGAGAGCGACGTACCGAGCGGCCAGTGGACGATCTTCTGCGGCTCGCGGTCCCAGAGCCGCAGCGGGAGCTGCTGGCTGCCGCCGACGATGCCCCGGTGGTGGTCGTCCGCCTCGGTGTAGACGACGCGCAGGATCTCCAGGATGGAGTTGGGGAAGTCGGTGTCCCAGCCGCCGGTGCCGAAACCGACCTGGCCGAAGATCTCCCGGTGCCGGAACGACTGGAAGGCGTCGGAGTCGCAGAGGAATCCGTAGAAGGTCTGGTTGTCGAGCTTGCGGACGAGCTCCGCCCAGATCTCCCGGATGCGCGGCACGTCGCGCTCGCGCATCGCGCGGTTCATGTCGGAGAAGTCCGCGCCCTCCTCCAGGCAGCGGTTCCAGGCGTCCATCACGTCGCGGTAGACCTGCGGCAGGTCCTCGATGGTCCGCGCGTAGTGCGACTCGCCCTTGAGGTCGACGACGGTCGACGGGGTGGCCGCGGAGAGCGGGTTGGGGAACGGCTTCGTCTCCAGGCCGACCAGGTCGATGTAGTGCTGGAGCGCGGTGGAGGAGGGCGGGAAGCGCATGGCACCCATCTCGGCGGTGAGCTGTGGATCGCAGCCCTCGAAGCCGACGGTGCGCAGCCGGCCGCCGATCCGGTCCGCCTCGTAGACGACGGGCTTGAGCCCCATCTTCATCAGCTCGTACGCGGCGACGATGCCGGAGAGCCCGCCGCCGATGACGGCCACCTCGGTGCCGTGCTCGGTCGCCGGGATCTGCCCGATGCCGGCGGGGTGCGCCAGGAAGTCGTCGTACGCGTAGGGGAAGTCCGGCCCGAACATCGTGATCGGCTCGGTGGCGTCGGTGTGCTGGACGGCGTTGGGCACCGTGGACGTCATGGGGTACGGACTCCTTGCGCGGTTGAACAGTTGGTACGGGGAGGGCGGGCTCAGACGAGTGAGCCGTACAGACCGGGGCGGCGGTCGTGCAGATACGGGTTGGCGGCGCGCGAGGCGCTCAGCAGCGCGGGGTCCACCTCGCCGACGACCAGTTCCTTGCCGCGTCCGGCGCGGCTGCGGACGGCGCCGTCGGGACCGGCCAGACAGCTCAGCCCGACGAACTCGAACTCGCCCTCCTGGCCGGTCCTGTTGACGTACGCCACGTACATCTGGTTCTCGAAGGCGCGGACGGGCACGACGGACTCGGCGACGAACTGGAAGGGGTGCATCACCGCGGTGGGCACCAGGAGCAGATCGGTGCCCGCGAGGGCGTGGGCGCGGACGTTCTCCGGGAACTCCACGTCGTAACAGATCACGATCCCGATGCGTACGCCGTCCAGCTCGGCCTGGACCACGGCCTGCTCGCCCGGGGTGAACCACTCCTGCTCGAAGCCGCCGAAGAGGTGGGTCTTGCGGTAGTTCGCGAGCGCCGTGCCGTCCGGCCCGATGAGCTGCGCTGCGTTGAAGATCTGCTCGCCCGCGCGCTCCGGGTAGCCGTAGAGGACGGCGAGCCCGTGCCGGGCGGCGATCTCGCCGACGGCCAGGGCGGACGGCCCGTCGGCCGGCTCGGCCAGCCGCGGCACCTCGGCCCCGATCGCGTATCCGGTCAGGAAGAGCTCAGGACAGACCAGCAGCCGCGCCCCGGCGTCCGCCGCCCGCCGCGCGGCTCCGTCGAGCACCTCGATGTTCTCGGCCACGTGCCCGGGGCGTCCGGAGTTCTGGAGCAGGGCGGTGCGCAACGGCGGCATGGCTGACCTCGGGCGGTGCGGGCTGGGCGGGGACGTATCGAAGGTACGGTCCGCCGCTCGCACCGGACAAGGCGCGAGCGTTGCGCGTGCACCGTCGATCCGTTGCGCGCCGACGGCCGTGCGCGGCGATTCATTGCGTGGGACGTCTTCGCAGGTCAATAGGGGTGACTCAGGTCTCACGCGGCCCGGCGCGCGGTACCTACTCCGGCGCGCCCGAGGAGTACCGTCGCAGCAGTGGGGACAGCACCAGCACGGACTTCGTCCGTTCCACGTACGGCTCGCCCGCGATCCGCTCCAGAACCTGCTCGAAGTGGCGCATGTCCGCGGCGAAGACCTGCACGATCGCGTCGGCCTCCCCCGTCACCGTGGAGGCCGACGCGATCTCCGGATAGCGCGCGAGCCCCTGCTTGATCGCCTCTGGCGAGGTGTTGCGGCTGCAGTAGATCTCGATGAACCCCTCGGTCTCCCAGCCCAGTGCCGCCGGGTCCACCCGGACCGTGAAGCCGGTGATGGCGCCCTCGGCGCGCAGCCGGTCCACCCGGCGTTTCACGGCGGGCGCGGACAGGCCGATCATCGCGCCGATGTCGGCATAGGAGCGCCGGGCGTCTTCGGCGAGGGCGTGGACGATGCGTTCGTCGAGGTCGTTCAGGCGCACTTCGGGCGGTTCACCATCTCTGCGATGTCCGGTTTCGGGGGCGGCACGGGCCGCCCCCGAAGTAGACCATGGAGCGCGCGACCCGGCGCGCTCACCGCAGAGCGTGACCGGTCAGAACGGGAACTGCGAGCGGCCGTGCTGCACCGAGATCCACTTCTGGGTGGTGAAGGCCTCGGCCATCGCGTCGCCGTTCAGCCGGCCGAGGCCGGAGCTCTTCTCGCCGCCGAAGGGGACGATCGGCTCGTCGTGGACCGTGCCGTCGTTGATGTGGATCATGCCGGTGTGAATGCGCTGCCCGATCCGCACGCCGCGCTCGATGTCGCCGGTGTGCACCGCGCCGCTCAGTCCGTACGGGGTGTCGTTGGCGATCCGCACCGCCTCGTCCTCGCCGTCGAACGGCACGATGAGCGCGACCGGCCCGAAGATCTCCTGGGACAGGACGGGGGAATCGGCGGCCAGGGCGGTCAGCACGGACGGGCTCACCAGATTGCCCTCGGTCCGGCCGTGCAGCAGGGCCGTCGCACCGGCCGCCACGGCCTGCTCGACGAGCGAGGAAATGGCCTCGGCCTGCGAGGAGTTGATCAGCGGACCGATCACGGTCCCCGGGGCGGCCGGGTCACCGACGGGTAGCGAGGCGACCTTGGCGACGAACTTCTCGGTGAACTCCTGCTCCACCGCCCGGTCGACCAGGATCCGGTTGGCGGCCATGCAGACCTGGCCCTGGTGCACGTACCGGCTGAACACGGCCGCGTCCACGGCGTAGTCCAGATCGGCGTCGTCGAGAACGATCAGCGCGCTGTTGCCGCCGAGTTCGAGCACGGCGCGCTTCAGGTTCGCCGCGCAGACCGTGGCGACGTGCCGTCCCACCTTGTCCGAGCCGGTGAAGGAGATGACCTGGGGAACGGGGTGCTCCAGCAGGGCGTCGCCGATCTCGGCGATGTCGGTGACCACGACGTTCAGCAGGCCGGCCGGCAGCCCGGCCTCCTCGAACACCTTCGCCACCAGGGTGCCGCCGCAGACCGGGGTGTTCTGGTGCGGCTTGAGCACCACCGCGTTGCCGAGCGCCAGGGCGGGGGCGACCGACTTCAGGGACAGCAGGAAGGGGAAGTTGAAGGGGCTGATGACGCCCACGACGCCGACGGGCACCCGGTAGACGCGGTTCTCCTTGCCCTCGGTCGGCGAGGGCAGTATCTGCCCGGTGGGCCGCAGCGCGAGCTGGACCGACTCCCGCAGGAACTCCTTGGCGAGATGCAGCTCGAAGGCCGCCTTCAGCCGGGTGCCGCCCAGCTCCGCGACGATCGCGTCACCGATCTCGGACTCGCGCTCCTCGACGATGCGCAGCGCCCGCTCCAGCACCGTCCGCCTGGTGTACGGGTTGGTGTCGCCCCAGGCCCGCTGGGCGTCCTGCGCGGACCGGTAGGCCTGGTCCACCTCGTCGGCCGTGGCGACCGTGATCGAGGCGAGCTTCTCGCCGTTGTACGGATTGAAGTCGATGATGTCCCAGGAACCCTTGCCCGGCCTCCACTCTCCGTCGATGTACTGATGGGCCAGGTCGGTGAAGAAGGACATGAGATCCCTTACCACGCAGGAACGGGCAGCTGATTGGGATTCATGTTACTTAGGCCGAGCGGCAATTGGGGGTTCGACGAGGTCCGGAACCGGTCATCCGTTCCCCCGGCGGAAGTATCCGGAAACACCGGTGCCCCTCCCGGCCGAACGGCCTGGAGGGGCACCGGCGTCGCGGTACTCCGGGATCAGTTCCAGCTGGCGTGCAGCGGCTTGCCCTCGGCGTATCCGGCGGCGCTCTGCACCCCGACGACCGCCTTCTCCGTGAACTCCGCCAGGGAGGCCGCACCGGCATAGGTGCAGGAGGAGCGGACGCCCGCGATGATCGAGTCGATCAGGTCCTCGACGCCGGGCCTGGCCGGGTCGAGGAACATCCGCGAGGTGGAGATGCCCTCCTCGAAGAGCGCCTTGCGGGCCCGGTCGTACGCGGACTCGTCCGATGTACGGTTCTTCACGGCGCGCGCGGACGCCATGCCGAAGGACTCCTTGTAGAAGCGGCCGTCGGCGGACTGCTGGAGGTCGCCGGGCGACTCGTACGTACCGGCGAACCAGGAGCCGATCATCACGTTGGACGCGCCGGCGGCGAGCGCCATGGCGACATCGCGCGGGTGCCGGACACCGCCGTCCGCCCAGACGTGCTTGCCGTACTTCCTCGCCTCGGCGGCGCACTCCAGAACGGCGGAGAACTGCGGCCGGCCCACACCGGTCATCATCCGGGTGGTGCACATGGCGCCGGGCCCGACACCCACCTTGATGATGTCCGCGCCGGCCTCGACGAGGTCACGCACCCCCTCGGCGGCGACGATGTTGCCCGCGACGATCGGGACCTGCGGGTCGAGCGCACGGACGGCCCGGACCGCGTTGATCATGGACTCCTGGTGGCCGTGGGCGGTGTCCACGACGAGTGTGTCGACACCCGCGTCGAGGAGTTGCTTGGCCTTGCCCGCGACGTTGCCGTTGATCCCGACGGCGGCGGCGATCCGCAGCCTGCCCCCGGCGTCGGTGGCGGGGGTGTACAGGGTGGCCCGCAGCGCGGCCTTGCGGGTGAGGAGGCCGACCAGCCGACCGTCCGCGTCGACGGCGGGAGCGAGCTTGCGGTTGGCGCCGTCCAGCTTGTTGAACGCGTCGCGCGGGTCGATGCCCGAGTCGAGCAGCACCAGATCCTTGGACATGACCTCGGAGAGCTGGGTGAAGCGGTCGACGCCGGCCAGGTCGTGCTCGGTGACGACACCGAGAGGCCGCTGCTCCTCGTCGACGACGACTCCCGCGCCGTGCGCACGCTTCGGCAGCAGCGACAGGGCGTCGGCGACCGTCTGGCCCGGGGTCAGCACGATCGGTGTGTCGAGCACCAGGTGCCGCGTCTTCACCCAGGAGATGACATCGGTGACGACCTCGATCGGGATGTCCTGCGGGATGACGACGAGACCGCCGCGGCGGGCGACTGTTTCGGCCATCCGGCGGCCCGCGATGGCCGTCATGTTCGCCACGACGAGCGGGATGGTGGTGCCGGTGCCATCGGGCGAGGAGAGATCGACACCCTGGCGGGAACCGACTGCCGAACGGCCCGGGACCATGAAGACGTCGTCGTATGTGAGGTCGTACGGGACCGAGGGGGAGTCTGTGTAACGACCAGTTCCGGGCTCAAGAAAACGCATAACGCTCATTTTTTCATACGAAACGGAGCGGGTCGCGTCCTCGAAGACACAACAAAAGGCACCCGTGTTCGTATGTTCCTCCAACAGGGCCGGGCGGGAGCCCCGGGCAGGTGGAAACCGCCTTGTCGGCGGACCCTACCCGAAGGACATGGGAATCATTCGCGATCATCTGCCCTGGACCTGGTGACAAGCGGTCAGGTAGCTTCAAACCCGCAGGTCCCGTGGGTCTTGTCTACGCCCCGGAGGAACAGCCGGAAGGGCAACAACTTCCGTCACACGTACGACCGGAGAGGATCACGACCCACCCGTGGAGAGCGAACTGCCGGACATCTACTGCCCGTTCCCCCAGCGAACCAACCCGCACGTCGGGCAAACCCGGGTCCACCTCGACGAATGGACGCGCAACACAGGTCTGGTCCATCGCGATTCGGCCAGGAACCGCTTCGAGCAGGCGGACTTCGGATCGTTCGTCGGCATGGTGTACCCGACCGCGGACGCCGAGAATCTCGACCTCGTCGCCGACTGGTTCGTCTGGCTCTTTCTCGTCGACGACCAGCTCGACGACGGCCATCTCGGCCGCAGCCCCGAGCCCGTGCGCGACGTGGTCGAGCTGATGCGCGCCGTGATCGAGAGCGACACCCCGGGCACCCTGCCGGACGGACCGCTCCCCGCCGCCGTGGTCGCGCTGGCCGATCTGTGGAAGCGCACGACACCGGCCGCCGCCCCGCACTGGCGCACCCGGTTCGGCTGGCACCTCACCACGTACCTCACGACCACCACCACCTGGGAGGCGGGGAACCGGGCCGGCGGCGTGGTGCCGTCCGAGGAGACGTACATCGCCCAGCGGCGCCACACCGGCGCGATACACGTCTGCATGGACCTGATAGAGATCGTGGCCGGGATCGAGGCTCCCGAGTCGATCCACAACGACTCCCGGTTCATCACCGCGCTGGAAGCCTCGTGCAACGTCGTGTGCTGGGCCAACGACGTGTATTCGTACGAGAAGGAGCAGGTGCTCGGCGAGATCCACAATCTCGTCCACCTGGTCCGGCACCATCGCGGCTACGGCGAGCGGCAGGCGCTCGAACACGTCTGCGCCCGGATCGCGGCGGAGACGGAACGCTTCCTCACCGCCGAGTCCGAGCTGCTGACCGCGTACCCGCAGCTGTCCTGGATGCTCGCGCCGTATCTGGACGGCATGCGGAGCTGGATGCGCGGCAATCTCGACTGGTCGCGGCAGACCCCGCGCTACAACCCGGCCGATGTGAGCCAGTACGAGGAGCCGGAGGAGTATCTGGAGGCGACGGTCCTGGGCCCGGCCCGGGACTGAGCCCCGCCGGGCCGGGAGGCCCGGACAGCGCCGCGCGCCGTCCGGGCCTCTCGCTTGCCCGCAGCCCCGGGACCGCTCAGGCGCCGTCCGGGTCGGCCCGCTCCAGCGCAGGCCGCTGCGGCGCCGCGGATTCCGTCAGCAGATAGTCCGCCGCCGCCGTGTCCGTCACCAGGCTGGTGACGAGCCCGGACCGCAGCACCGCCCCGATCGCCGCGGCCTTGCGCTGGCCGCCCGCGATCGCCACCACCTCGGGGATCCGGCGCAGCCGGTCGGCCTCGACCGTGATGCACCGCTCCCCCAGGTCCCGCCCGACCCGCCGGCCCTCGGTGTCGAAGAGGTGCGCCGACATCTCCGCCGCGACGCCGAGCGAGGCGTAGTGCGCCCGCTCCTCGTCGCTGAGCATGTCGTGGACGGTCGAGATGCCCGGCTCCCAGGAGCCGATGGAGACCGCCGCGACCGTCACCTTGTCGAAGTACTCGAAGGCGCGGGCGATGCCGGTCTGGTGGCGCAGCGCGGCGGCCGTGGCCGGGTCGGGGAGCAGCATCGGGGCGTAGATGGGGTGGGCCTCGCCGCCGGACACCTGGGCGGCCCGCCGGACCGCCTCGACGGAGCCGCGTTCGGCCGTCCCCGCGTCGTACACCCCGGTGAGCTGGACGACCGTGCACGGCGGCAGCCGGTCGAGCGCCGCGGCCATGTGGATGGTGGACCGGCCCCAGGCCAGCCCGAGCACATCGCCCTCGTTCACCAGTTCGCCGAGGAGATCGGCCGCGACCTCGCCCAGGTTCTCCGGGTCCGGTGCGTCGTCCTGCTCCTCGGCCGGGGATTCGACGACGACCGCGTGACGCAGCCCGTAGCGCGCGCGGAGCGCGTCGGAACGCTCGGCGTCCAGCTCGGCGGGGACGCGGATCTCGATCCGTACGAGATCGCGCTCAAGAGCCGTCTCCAGGACCCGGGCCACCTTGAAGCGGCTGACGCCGAACTCCTCGGCGATCTGGATCTTCGACTTTCCCTCGAGGTAGAAGCGGCGGGCCATGGCCGCCGCCTGCACCAGCTCCGCGGGCCCCATCCGCAGGGCGGACCGGCCCGCCGACATTGCAGACACCGCGATCTCCTCACTGCTGTTCACACTCTCGATACGCCGTTCATCCTGTCAGATCCGGCGTTTCCTGACCGGTCCCGTCGGACCGCATTCATCTGCCCTTGGCCCGGCCGACCCGCAATCGGCAGCAGGCGTCGGTCCCGGTGTCAGTGACCGCACGCCCAGGCCGCCGAGGCGGTGGCCCCGTCGGCCTTGGCGCGCAGGGCCCGCACCGCTTCGGCCGGGTCCGCCGCCCCGTACACCGCCGAACCCGCGACGAAGACGTCCGCACCGGCCTCGGCGCACCGCTCGATGGTGGACTCCGAGACGCCGCCGTCGACCTGGAGCCACAGTTCGAGACCGTGCTTGGAGATCAGCTCACGGGTGCGGCGGATCTTCGGCAGCATGATGTCCAGGAATGCCTGGCCGCCGAAGCCCGGCTCCACCGTCATGATCAGCAGCATGTCGAGCTCGGGGAGCAGGTCCTCGTACGGCTCGATGGGCGTCGCGGGCTTGAGCGCCATGGAGGCACGGGCGCCCTTGGCCCGGATCTCCCGCGCCAGCCGTACGGGGGCCGCCGCGGCCTCCGCGTGGAAGGTGACGGAACCGGCGCCCGCCTCGACGTACCGGGGCGCCCAGCGGTCGGGGTCCTCGATCATCAGATGGCAGTCCAGCGGGGTCTTTGTGGCCCGGCTGAGCGATTCGACGATCGGCACGCCGAGGGTCAGATTGGGCACGAAGTGGTTGTCCATCACATCGACGTGGAGCCAGTCGGCACCTTCGACCGCCTTCGCCTCCTCGGCGAGGCGGGCGAAGTCGGCGGACAGGATGCTGGGGTTGATCTGGGCCATGTCCCAAGCCTGCCATGTTCCGCACCGCTTCCCCGCCCCAGCGCGGGCCAAAGCCTCACGGGATCATTACAGTTCGCGCGATCGAGGCGCCCTCTCCGCGCGATACGGGCGTTTCGGCCCGCGGCGGGTGCTTCGGGCGGCCGCGGGCCGCATCGGCCGGTTCAGGCGGTACGCCGGAGCAGGGCCAGATACATCGCGTCCGTGCCGTGCAGATGCGGCCAGAGCTGGACGTCGGGGCCGTCTCCCAGCGCGGGCACGCCCGGCATCAGCGGGCGGGCGTCCACCCACTCGGCCTCGACGGGCTGACCGCCCCGGCCCCTGAGCACGTCGTCGACGACGACCCGGGTCTCCGCGAGATGCGGCGAACAGGTCGCGTAGCCGACGACGCCGCCGACCCGTACGGCCTTCAACGCCTCGCGCAGCAGGGCACGTTGAAGCGACGCGAAGTTCTCCAGGTCCTCCTTGCGGCGCCGCCAGCGAGCCTCCGGGCGGCGGCGCAGGGCTCCGAGGCCCGAGCAGGGCACGTCCATCAGGACCCGGTCGAAACCGCCGGGCCGCCACGGCGGGCGGGTGCCGTCGGCGGTGATCACCTGGTACGGCCCGGGGTTGCCGGCCAGCGCGCGCTCGACGAGACGGGCACGGTGCGGCTGCTTCTCGGCGGCGAGCAGGGCGGCGCCCCGTTCGGCGGCGAGCGCGGCGAGCAGGGCGGCCTTGCCGCCGGGGCCCGCGCAGCCGTCGAGCCAGCGGTTGTCGCTGCCCTCCACCGGCGCGTTGGCGAGGGCGGCGGCGACCAGCTGGCTGCCCTCGTCCTGGACCCCCGCCCGGCCCTCCTGGACGGCGGCCAGCGCCCCGGGCTCGCCGCCCTCCGCCATCCGTACGGCATAGGGCGACCAGCGCCCCGGCAGGCCGTTCCCGTCGCCGAGGGCAGTGAGCAGCTCGTCGGTGGTGGAGCGGCCGGGGCGGGCGACCAGGGTGACCTCCGGCCGTTCGTTGTCCGCTTCGAGGAGGTCCTCGATCCCGGCCCGGCCGCCGCCCAGCGCGTCCCACAGGGCCGAGACCACCCAGCGCGGATGCGAGTGCACGACCGCGAGGTGGTCCTCGGGGTCCTCCTCGTAGGGCGGGGCCACCCGGGCCACCCAGCCGTCGAGGTCGTCCGCGGAGACCTTGCGCAGCACGGCGTTGACGAACTTGGCCCGCCCTTCGCCGAGCACCACCCGGGCCAGCTCCACGCTGGCGGAGACCGCGGCGTGGGTGGGGATACGGGTGCCGAGCAGCTGGTGCACGCCCATATTGAGCACGTCCAGGACCGGCGGGTCGACCTCACGCAGCGGCCGGTCGATGCAGGCCGCGACGATCGCGTCGTACGTCCCCTGGCGGCGCAGCGTGCCGTAGACCAGCTCGGTCGCCAGCGCCGCGTCCCGGTTGTCGAAGTCGCCCTTGGCGCGTGCCTTCTTCAGCAGCGGGGGCAGGACGAGGTTGGCGTACGCGTCCCGTTCGTCGACGGCCCTGAGGGTTTCGAAGGCGAGGAACCGGACCGGGTCCTTCCTGGGGCGGCGATGCGGCTTGGCGGGACGGCGACGCTGCTGGTCGTTCACGTGAAAGGTGCTCCGCTGACGGTGAGGGGGCGAACCCTCCCAGCCTACGTCGCCGCCCCGGTGGGGCAGGGCCTCAGACCCCCAGCAGCTCGCCGTGGGCGATCCGCACCCCGCGGGCCCAGTCCGCGGCCCGCATCGGCTTCTTGCCCTGCGGCTGGACCCAGAGCAGCTCGACGGCGTGCGATCCGGTGCCCACGTAGACGTTGTTCTTGGCGGCGGACAGCTCGCCGGGCGCCAGATCTGCGCGGTCCAGGACGGGCACCGCCTGGATCAGCTTCAGCCGTTCTCCCCGGAAGAGCGTCCAGGCCCCGGGAGCGGGGGTGCAGCCGCGCACCACGCGGTCGACCCGCAGTGCGGGCGCCGACCACTGCACCTGGGCGTCCTCGACGGTGATCTTCGGGGCGAGGGTGATGCCCTCGGCCGGCTGCGGCACGGCGTGCAGCGTGCCGTCCTCGATGCCGTCCATGGTCGCGGCGAGCAGCCCCGCGCCGGCGAACGCCAGCCGGGTGAGCAGGTCGCCACTGGTGTCGGTGGGGCGCACCTCCTCGGTGAGCACGCCGTACACCGGGCCGGAGTCGAGCCCCTTCTCGATCAGGAAGGTCGATGCGCCGGTCACCTCGTCCCCGGCCATGACCGCGTGCTGCACGGGGGCCGCACCGCGCCAGGCGGGCAGCAGCGAGAAGTGGAGATTGACCCAGCCGCGGGCGGGTACGGCGAGCGCCTCCTCGGGAAGCAGCGCCCCGTAGGCGACGACCGGACAGCAGTCCGGGGCGATCTCCCGCAGCCGGGCGAGGAAGTCCTCGTCGCGCGGCCGGGCGGGCTTGAGCACCTCGATGCCGGCCTCCTCGGCCCGCTCGGCGACCGGGCTGGCGACCAGTCGGCGGCCCCGCCCGGCTGGGGCGTCGGGCCGGGTCACGACGGCGGCCACCTCGTGCCGGTCGGAGGCGATCAGGGCGTCCAGGGCGGGTACGGCTACCTCGGGGGTGCCGGCGAAGACGAGCTTCATGGGTGGCTGACTGCCTCTCGGGCCGGAACGTGCGGTGACGAGCAACGCATAAGTCTATGGGGCGGGCGGCCGGGGGGCGTACGCATGAGTGTGCGCCCCTTGGAAGGGTGCACGCGCCCCTGCAGCGTGACCAGATCCGCAGCTGAGGCGTTGGTCAAGAGAGATTGACCGAAGCGGGCCGCCACGGTGCGGCCCGATCCCTTTCAACGCCGGTTCGAGAGGCTTCTTCATGGCCGACCACGCAACCCACGACGCCCAAGCGAGGGCCAGTCTGCATCTGTTGGTGCGGGACATCGAGCGGGTCCGGCGGCAGGTGGACGCGCTGCGCACGCTCACCGCCCAACTGGGCAACGTCTACCGTCCGCGCCGCTCCGGCCCGTCCACGGGCTTCGTCGTCTACGGCAGGGCCCCGGCCCCCACCGTCAGGCTGGCCCAGGAACTGCGCGACAGCGTCGAGACCCTGGTCACCGCCGCGGTCGACTTCGACCGCTCGCTGGGCTTCTCCTGGGACGCGGTGGGCTCCGCGCTCGGGGTCACCAAGCAGGCCGTGCACCGCCGCTACGGCGCACGGCGCAACGCCCGGCAGCCGGGGGCGGCCGAAGCCGCCGGGGAGAACGCGGTGCCTCGCGCCCTGCCCGGCGTGCCCGGCCCCGGCAGCACGCCCGCCGTACCCGCCGCACGCTCCATGCCGCCGCAGCCGTCGCTGGACCGCCCGGCACGGCGCGAGGATCTGCGCCCCGGCGCCTTCCCCGGCCCGCGCAACGGCTGACCCACCCGTCCACCACTGCCCCGCCGCACCCGACGCGCGGCGGGGCAGCCTCATGTCCGCGCCGTCACCCGATGTCCAGCGGATCCACCCTGATCCGGACCTGCTCACCGCTCCCCCGGGACATCCGCGCCGCCTGCGCGGCCTTCAGCGCGGCCGCCAGTGCCGCCCCGCTGCCCGGCGGCACCCGGAGCAGCGCCCGCTCCCAGGGCTCCCCCGGCGGTGCGTCCCCGGGCCTGCGGGGCCTGCCCGATCCGCCGGCCGGCACCGGGACCGGGCCCAGCACCTCGGCCTCCGGCGGCAGCTCGGCCGCCGCGAGAAAGGCGGCCAGCGCCGGGGGGGCGCCCGTCACCGAGGCCATCCGGGACACCGGGGGGAAGCCCAGCTCGGCCCGCTCCGCGAGCTCACGGCGGGCGTGACCGACCGGGTCCCAGCGCACCAGGGCCTGGACCGGCCGCAGTGTCGGCTCGGCGACGACCACCACCGTGCCGCCCTCCGGCTGCCCCCGCACCAGCGAGGCCGCGGCCGTCCACCGGCGCAGCGCCTCCTCGCCCGCCCGCAGATCGGGCCGGCCGACCATGGCCCAGCCGTCCAGCAGCAGCGCGGCCGCGTAGCCGCCCTCGGCCACCGGCTCGGCGCCGGGAGTGCTGACGACCAGTGCGGGCGCGTCCGGCACCGAGTCGAGGATGTGATCGCGGCCGGAGGTCCGCACCGGGACGGCGGGGAATGCCCGGCCGAGCTCCTCGGCCGTACGCCGGGCGCCGACTATCTGGGCCCGCAATCGGCTGGAACCGCAGGCGACGCAGTGCCAGGCGGTCTCGGCCCGCCCGCACCAGGCGCAGTCGAGCCCCTGCTGGTCGGGCGCCTGGAGCGGTCCGGCGCAGTGCCGGCACCGGGCAGGCTCGCGGCAGCGCACGCAGGCCAGCCGGGGCGCGTAGCCGCGGCGTGGCACCTGGATCAGGACGGGGCCGCTGCGCAGCCCGTCCCGTACCGTCTGCCAGGCCAGGCTGGGCAGCCGCGCGGCCCTTGCGGCACCGTCCCGCGCCAGCTCGCCGTCGCCGACCGTACGCACCAGGGGCGCCGCGATCCGCAGCTGCTCCCGGTCCGCGCGCAGCGGCAGCGCCCAGCCGCTCTCCACCAGCTGGGCGGCCTCCACCGTGCAGTTCGTACCGCCGAGCAGGAAGGCGCACCGGCCGTGCGCGGCCCGCAGTTCGAGCACCTCCCGCACGTGCGGGAAGGGGGCGTTGTCGTCGCTGTGGCTGGTGTCCCCGTCGTCCCAGACGGCGACCAGGCCGAGATCGGCGACCGGGGCGAACATCGCCGCTCTGGTCCCCACGACCGCCCGTACCGAGCCGCGCCGCACCGCGAGCCACTCCCGGTACCGCTTCTCCGGCCCGGAGTCGGCGGTCAGCAGCGCGTGGCGCCCCGGGCCGAGCAGGCCGGTGAGCGCGGCGTCCACCCGCGCCGCGGCCCGGCCGTCGGGGACGACGACGAGGGCGCCGCGCCCGGACGCGAGGGTCGCGGCCATGGCTCTGGCGATCTCCTGGGGCCAGTGGGGTCCTGGCAGCGCGGTCCAGACGGCCCGGGGCGCCCCGCCCTCGGCCAGCGCCCGCAGGAATGCCGGCCCCTGCGCGTACCGCTCCCAGCTCCCCGCCGACGGCGCGGGCGGTGGTGGCAGGGGCTCGGGCGAGGGCCTGGACTCGGCCTTGCCGTTCCGGGGCGGCACGGCGAGCTGGAGCACGTCGGCGAGGCTGCCCGCGTACCGGTCGGCGACGGCTCGGGAGAGCGCGAGCAGCTCCGGCCCCAGCACCGGTTCGGGTGAGACCACATAGGCGAGCGCCGCGAGGGCGCCCGTGTAGTCCGATTCGGCGCGCCGCTCGACGAGGAAGCCGTCGATCAGCCCGCCGCCCTCGCGCCGGCCGCCGCGCACATTGCGCCCTCCGGCCCCGAAGCGCACGCGTACCCGCACTCCGGGCTGTGCCTCGGCGTCCAGCTCCTCGGGCACCGCGTAGTCGAAGTACTGGTCGAGATGGAGCGCTCCCTTGTTGACCAGCACCCGGGCGACGGGCAGCTCCTTGGCGAGCGCGGCGCCGCGCCAGGTCCGCGGCTTGGCCCGCGGCACCTTCGCCTTGCGCACCGTCTCCCGGATCAGCGCAAGCTGCTCCGGGGCCCCGTCGCCGGGATCCGCGGATCGCTCGTTGTCGCTGCTCACAGCCAAATTCCTACCAGAAACCACTGACAGCGGCCCCGTCGAGGCAGCACCGGCGGCCGCACATACCGGGGCCCGGACACCATGTGCGGTGTCCGGGCCCCGGCAAACGGACGGAAGTGGCGGCGGACCTACAGCCCGGCGGCCGCGCGCAGCGCGTCCACGCGGTCGGTGCGCTCCCAGGTGAAGTCGGGCAGCTCCCGGCCGAAGTGGCCGTAGGCCGCGGTCTGGGCGTAGATCGGGCGGAGCAGGTCGAGGTCGCGGATGATCGCGGCCGGGCGGAGGTCGAAGACCTCGCCGATGGCGTGCTCGATCTTCTCGGTGTCGACGGCGGCGGTGCCGAACGTCTCGACGAACAGACCGACCGGCTCCGCCTTGCCGATCGCGTACGCGACCTGCACCTCGCAACGGGCGGCGAGGCCCGCGGCGACGACGTTCTTGGCGACCCAGCGCATGGCGTACGCGGCCGAGCGGTCCACCTTCGACGGGTCCTTGCCCGAGAAGGCGCCGCCGCCGTGGCGGGCCATGCCGCCGTAGGTGTCGATGATGATCTTGCGGCCGGTCAGACCGGCGTCACCCATCGGGCCGCCGATCTCGAAGCGCCCGGTCGGGTTGACCAGCAGCCGGTAGCCGTCGGTGTCGAGCTTGATGCCGTCCTCGATCAGCTGGCCGAGCACGTGCTCGACGACGAACTCGCGGATGTCGGGCGCGAGCAGCGAGTCGAGGTCGATGTCGCTGGCGTGCTGCGAGGAGACGACGACCGTGTCGAGACGGACGGCCTTGTCGCCGTCGTACTCGATGGTGACCTGGGTCTTGCCGTCGGGGCGCAGGTACGGGATGGTCCCGTTCTTGCGGACCTCGGAGAGCCGGCGGGAGAGACGGTGCGCGAGGTAGATCGGGAGCGGCATGAGCTCGGGCGTCTCGTCGCAGGCGTAGCCGAACATCAGTCCCTGGTCGCCGGCGCCCTGCTTGTCGAGCTCGTCCTCGTCGCCCTCGACCCGCTTCTCGTACGCGGTGTCGACACCCTGCGCGATGTCGGGAGACTGCGCCCCGATGGACACCGAGACACCGCAGGAGGCGCCGTCGAAGCCCTTCTTCGAGGAGTCGTAACCGATCTCCAGGACCTTGTTGCGTACGAGGGTCGGAATGTCGGCGTAGGCCTTGGTCGTGACCTCACCCGCAACATGCACCAGACCGGTGGTGATCAGGGTCTCGACGGCGACGCGGGACCGGGGGTCCTCGCGGAGCAGTGCGTCGAGAATGGTGTCGCTGATCTGGTCAGCGATCTTGTCGGGGTGACCCTCGGTCACGGATTCCGAGGTGAAGAGACGGCGGGACACATCGCTCCCTGGGGTTGCAGCGGCTGCTGGCTGATCATTTGGCGGACGGCCGGGAGCTGCGCCCGGCACGATCCGGGCCCAGTTTATCGGTCGCTTTCGTTCGGCGGACAACATGTCTCGCCCTTTGGGAGTTCTGTGACCTGCGGCACGGCCCTCCGACGCGGGTCGCACCGCCATGGAGAATGCCATTTACGCCCATATTTCAAGGGTTTCGGACCGGGTGCGGGCGTGGCACGCGAATTTCATCCGAGACGCGACGACACGAGATCCCAGACCGTGTCGGCGAGCGCTTCCTTGGGCCCGTACGGCACCTGGGTCTCACCGCCGTCGGCCGCGAGCACGACCGCCTCGTTCTCCTCGGAGCCGAAGGTCCGGCGCTCCCCCACCTCGTTGACGACGAGGAGATCGCAGCCCTTGCGACGGAGCTTCTCCCGGCCGTTGGCGAGGACGTTGTCGGTCTCGGCGGCGAATCCGACGACGATCTGCTCCGGCCGGGCACGTTCGCCGGCCACCTCGGCGAGGATGTCGGGGTTGCGGACGAGCGTGATGGGCGCGGGCTCCTGGCCGTCCTTCTTCTTGATCTTCCCCGTGGCGTACTCGGCGGGGCGGAAGTCGGCGACCGCCGCGGCCATCACGACCACGTCGGCGTCGGCGGCGGCCTTCAGCACGGCCTCGCGCAGCTGCACGGCGGTCCCCGCGTGCAGGACGTCGGCGCCGGCCGGGTCGGGCAGTCCGGTGTTGGCCTCGACGAGGGTGACCCGGGCGCCGCGGGCGACCGCGGTACGGGCCAGGGCGTAGCCCTGCTTGCCGGAGGAGCGGTTGCCGAGGTAGCGCACCGGGTCGAGCGGTTCGCGCGTACCACCCGCGCTGATGACCACATGGCGGCCGGCCAAGTCGGGTTCGACGGGTCCGCGGGCCAGCACCCGGCGGCAGACCTCGAAGATCTCCCCCGGATCGGGCAGTCGGCCCTTGCCGGTGTCGACGCCGGTGAGCCGGCCGACGGCGGGCTCGATGACGACGGTGCCCCGGCGACGCAGGGTGGCGACGTTCTCCTGGGTGGCGGGGTGCTCCCACATCTCGGTGTGCATGGCGGGCGCGAGGACGACCGGACAGCGGGCGGTGAGGAGCGTGTTGGTGAGCAGGTCGTCCGCGAGGCCGTGGGCCGCCTTGGCGAGCATGTCGGCGGTGGCGGGGGCCACGACCACCAGGTCGGCGCCCTGTCCGATCCTGACGTGCGGCACCTCGTGGACGTCCTTCCAGACCTCGGTGGAGACCGGGTGACCGGAGAGCGCCGACCAGGTGGCCGCTCCCACGAAGTGCAGCGACGACTCGGTCGGCACGACACGCACGTCGTGACCGGACTCGGTCAGCCGGCGCAGCAGTTCGCACGCCTTGTACGCGGCGATGCCCCCGCTGACCCCCAGAACGACCTTCGGCTTGTCCACTGCGTCTCCCCGCACTCGGATACGAACACCCCCATGCTGCCTCACCGGGGCCGGTCCGAGGCTGCCGCCCCGGACACACCTCAGGCCCGGCAGCCGTGGCCGCCGGGCCTGAGGTGAAGGTGCAATTCCTGCTTACTGCGCGGGGCCCTCGATGGCCTCGGAGGTGAGCAGGCCCGCGTTGATCTCGCGGAGCGCGATCGAGAGCGGCTTCTCGTGCACGTGCGTGTCGACGAGCGGACCGACGTACTCCAGGAGACCCTCGCCGAGCTGCGAGTAGTACGCGTTGATCTGGCGCGCGCGCTTGGCGGCGTAGATCACGAGGCTGTACTTCGAGTCGGTGGCCTCGAGGAGCTCATCAATCGGCGGGTTGATGATGCCCTCGGGCGTGGTGATGGAAGAGGACACTCTCTGCCTTCCGAAGGGGGATCAAAGAAATCTTTGACGGTGCGGAGATCATGGTGCGGAGATCCGCGGTGGCTGTGCGCCGACTTCGTCAGTCGCCGTCGGCACGTTGGCCGGAAACCTCCAGCATCAAGGCTAGCAGCTCACGGGCCACGTCCTCGACCGAGGTGTTGACCAGCGTCGTATCGAACTCGGCCTCGGCGGCCAGTTCGACCCTGGCGGCGCCGAGCCGGCGCTCGATCACATCGGGCGCCTCGGTCCCGCGGCCGGTGAGCCGGCGGACCAGCTCCTCCCAGCTCGGCGGGGCCAGGAAGACCAGCTGCGCGTCCGGCATCGACTGCCGGACCAGCCGGGCGCCCTGAAGGTCGATCTCCAGCAGCACCGGTTCGCCCGCCTCCAGGCGGTCGAGCACGGCACGGCGGGGCGTGCCGTAGCGGTTGCCCGCGAATTCGGCCCACTCCAGCAGTTCGCCGTTGGCGATCAGCTTGTCGAACTCCTCGTCGTCCACGAAGAAGTAGTGGACACCGTTGCGCTCACCGGGGCGCGGCCTGCGGGTCGTCGCCGACACCGAGAGCCAGACCTCGGGGTGGACCTTGCGCATATGAGCGACGACCGTGCTCTTGCCGACCCCGGAGGGGCCGGAGAGCACGGTCAGCCGCGGACGTACGTCCGGGGGTACGGGGGACGTCCCCCGGGATGTTGCAGCCATGGAGCGATTATCCAGGTTCTCAGGAGTGCCTGAGAACGTCAGGCGGCACTGCCGCCGAACTCGCGCTCCAGGGATGCGATCTGGTTGGAGCCGAGACCCCGGACCCGGCGGCTCTCGGAGATGCCGAGCCGCTCCATGATCTGCTTGGCGCGGACCTTGCCCACGCCCGGCAGGGACTCCAGGAGGGCGGAGACCTTCATCTTGCCGATGACGTCGTTCTCCTGGCCCTGCTTGATGACCTCGTGGAGGGAGGCGCCGGAGTGCTTGAGTCGATTCTTGACCTCGGCCCGCTCCCGGCGAGCCGCGGCGGCCTTTTCGAGCGCGGCTGCGCGCTGTTCAGGGGTAAGGGGCGGAAGAGCCACGCCTACGTCACCTCGGATGTCGATCTGTCGGATACGGACCGGTGAGGAAGCTGAACGCTCCACACCAGGTGAGCGACGGACCACTTGTGTACGTCGGCTCTCGTCGGAGACTAGCGGCCAAGGCCGCCGGAGTCAGCGAGAACCAACGAAAAGTCCTGGTCAGCCTCGGCCGACCAGGACATTTCAGGCATAACAACCGAGTTTTTTGGTCAGGAAAGAGTCAACACCCTGTTACGTGGCATAGTCACCTACCTGCCACGGCCGCCCGGATCTCGTCCGTGAGCCGCTCGGCGGCCTCGCGCAGCCCCGCCACGTCCGGCCCCTGGCTCAGCACACCGCGGCTCACGCTGGGCACCACATGGCCCACCGAGGCACCGAACACACCGGGCAGGTCCGCGGGCGTCGCGCCCTGCGCCCCGATCCCGGGAGCGAGCAGCGGGCCGTTGATCGCCAGGTCCGCTCCCGCGTCCCCGAGCGTGGCCCCGACCACCGCGCCGACGGAGCCGAGCGGGGTCATCCCCTCGTTCTCGGCCGCCATGTGGTCGAGCATGACCTGGGCCAGCGAGCGGCCGTCGGCGGCGGTGGCCCGCTGCACCTCGGCGCCCTCCGGGTTGGAGGTGAGGGCGAGCACGAAGACGCCCGCGCCGGACAGGACCGCGGCGTCGAGCGCCGGGCGCAGCGAACCGAAGCCGAGGTACGGCGAAACGGTGACCGCGTCCGAGAACAGCGGTGAGTCCTTGTCCAGGTAGGTCGCCGCGTAGGCGCCCATGGTGGAGCCGATGTCGCCGCGCTTGGCGTCCATCAGCACGAGCGCGCCGGCCGCCCGCGCCTCCGCGACCGCCTTCTCCAGGACGGCGATGCCGCGCGAGCCGAAGCGCTCGAAGAACGCGGACTGCGGCTTGAGTACCGCGACCCGGTCGGCCAGCGCCTCCACGACCGTACGTGTGAAGCGTTCGAGCCCGGCGACGTCGTCGTTCAGGCCCCAGGCGGTGAGCAGCGAGGCGTGCGGGTCGATGCCGACGCACAGCGGACCGCGGGTGTCCATGGCGCGGCGCAGACGCGCGCCGAACGGTTCGGTGCTCATGCGGTGGCCTTCCTGGTTTCTGCGCCGACGGCTTCGGCGAGGGTGGCGTACGGGGAGGCGGCCAGGCGCGCGGCCAGGCCCTTGTGGATGGCACGGGCGTAGAACGGCCCCTCGTAGATGAAG
The DNA here is from genome assembly GCF_014649535.1 of Streptomyces gelaticus. Taxonomy (GTDB): domain Bacteria; phylum Actinomycetota; class Actinomycetes; order Streptomycetales; family Streptomycetaceae; genus Streptomyces; species Streptomyces gelaticus. Next base: position 356,118 of record NZ_BMTF01000006.1, on the reverse strand, counting down.
GCGCTGTAGCCCTGGACCAGCGTGGCGCCGGCGAGGATGCGCTGCCAGGCGTCCTCGGCGTTATCGATGCCCCCGACACCCACCAGGGTGATCCGGTCGCCCACGCGCGCGTAGAGGCGGCCCAGCACCTCCAGGGAGCGTGCCTTGAGAGGTGCTCCGGAGAGTCCGCCGGTCTCCCCGGTCAGGGTCGGCGAGGACTTCAGGCCGAGGCCGTCGCGGGCGATGGTGGTGTTGGTCGCGATGATGCCGTCCAGACCCAGCTCGACCGCGAGGTCGGCGACCGCGTCGACGTCCTCGTCCGCGAGGTCCGGGGCGATCTTGACGAGCAGCGGGACCCGCCGCCCGGTGACGGTCCGGTCGGCCGCCTCGCGCACCGCGCCGAGGAGGGGCCGCAGCGCCTCGGTGGCCTGGAGGTTGCGCAGCCCCGGGGTGTTGGGCGAGGAGACGTTCACGACCAGGTAGTCGGCGTGGGCGGCCAGGTGCTCGGTGGACTTGACGTAGTCGCCGGCCGCTTCGGCCTCCGGCACGACCTTCGTCTTGCCGATGTTGACGCCGACCGTGGTCCGGAAGACCGGCCTGCGGGCGGCCAGCCGCGCTGCGACGGCGGCCGAGCCCTCGTTGTTGAAGCCCATGCGGTTGATCAGCGCGCGGTCCGCGACGAGGCGGAAGAGGCGCTTCTTGGGGTTGCCGGGCTGCGGCTCACCGGTGACCGTGCCGATCTCGACGTGGTCGAAGCCGAGCATCGACATGCCGTCGATCGCGACGGCGTTCTTGTCGAAACCGGCGGCGAGGCCGAAGGGGCCGTGCATCCGCAGACCGAGGGCCTCGGTCCGCAGCTCCTTGTACCGGGGCGCGAGCACGGCGGCGACGAAGGTGCGCAGCACGGGAATGCGGGCGGCGAGGCGGATCCACCGGAAGGCCAGGTAGTGGGCCTGCTCCGGGTCCATCCGCTGGAAGACCAGCCGGAAGAAGAACTTGTACATCGGGAGTGTCCTCACAGAGAGGGGGACACCGTTTCCGGTGTCCCCCTGCCGGTCTGCTAGTCGCGGGCCGCGGTCAGATGTTCCGCGTGTTCCTGGAGGGAACTGACGCCGACGCCCCCGTGGGTGAGCGCGTCGATGCCCTGGACGGCGGCGGCGAGCGCCTGGACCGTCGTCAGGCACGGCACGGACCGGGCCACGGCCGCGGTACGGATCTCGTAGCCGTCGAGGCGGCCGCCCGTTCCGTACGGCGTGTTGACGATGAGGTCGACCTCGCCGTCGTGGATCAGCTGGACGATGGTCTTCTCGCCCTGCGGGCCCACGCCCTCGGACTGCTTGCGCACGATCGTGGCGTTGATGCCGTTGCGCTTGAGGACCTCGGCGGTGCCGGAGGTGGCGAGCAGCTCGAAGCCGTGGGCGACGAGTTCGCGCGCCGGGAAGATCATCGAGCGCTTGTCGCGGTTGGCGACCGAGATGAAGGCGCGGCCCTTGGTGGGCAGCGGGCCGTAGGCGCCGGCCTGCGACTTGGCGTACGCCGTGCCGAAGACCGAGTCGATACCCATGACCTCACCGGTGGAGCGCATCTCCGGGCCGAGGACGGTGTCGACGCCGCGGCCGTGGATGTCGCGGAAGCGCGACCACGGCATGACGGCCTCCTTGACGGAGATCGGCGCGTCCATCGGGAGGGTGCCGCCGTCACCGTTCGCGGGGAGCAGGCCCTCCGCGCGCAGCTCGGCGATGGTCGCACCCAGCGAGATGCGGGCGGCGGCCTTGGCGAGCGGGACCGCGGTCGCCTTCGAGGTGAAGGGCACCGTGCGCGAGGCGCGCGGGTTGGCCTCCAGGACGTAGAGGATGTCGCCGGAGAGCGCGAACTGGATGTTGATCAGCCCGCGTACGCCGACGCCCTTGGCGATGCCCTCGGTGGAGGCCCGCAGCCGCTTGATGTCGTGACCGCCGAGCGTGATCGGGGGCAGTGCGCAGGCGGAGTCGCCGGAGTGGATTCCGGCTTCCTCGATGTGCTCCATGACGCCGCCGAGGTAGAGCTCGGTGCCGTCGTAGAGCGCGTCGACGTCGATCTCGATCGCGTCGTCGAGGAAGCGGTCGACCAGGACCGGCCGGGTGGGGCTGATCTCGGTGGACTCGGCGATGTACGAGGAGAGCCTCGCCTCGTCGTACACGATCTCCATGCCGCGGCCGCCGAGCACGTAGCTGGGGCGTACGAGGACGGGGTAGCCGATCTCGTCGGCGATGCCCTTGGCCTCGTCGAAGGTGGTGGCCGTGCCGTGCTTCGGGGCCGGGAGCCCGGCCTCGGCGAGGACGCGGCCGAAGGCGCCGCGGTCCTCGGCCGCGTGGATGGCCTCCGGGGAGGTGCCGACGACCGGCACGCCGTTGTCCTTGAGCGCCTGCGACAGGCCCAGCGGGGTCTGGCCGCCGAGCTGGACGACGACACCGGCGACCGGGCCGGCGAGCGTCTCCGCGTGCACGATCTCCAGCACGTCTTCCAGCGTCAGCGGCTCGAAGTACAGGCGGTCGGAGGTGTCGTAGTCGGTGGAGACGGTCTCCGGGTTGCAGTTGACCATCACGGTCTCGTAGCCCGCGTCGCTCAGCGCGAAGGAGGCGTGGACGCAGGAGTAGTCGAACTCGATGCCCTGGCCGATGCGGTTGGGGCCGGAGCCGAGGATGATCACCGCGGGCTTGGTGCGGGACGCGACCTCGCTCTCCTCGTCGTAACTGGAGTAGAAGTACGGCGTCTTCGCGGCGAACTCGGCGGCGCAGGTGTCGACCGTCTTGTAGACCGGGCGGATGCCCAGCGCGTGCCGCACCTCGCGCACGACGTCCTCGCGCAGGCTGCGGATGTCGGCGATCTGGGCGTCGGAGAAGCCGTGCCGCTTGGCCTCGGCGAGCAGCTCGGGGCCGAGCTTGTCGGCGGCGGCGAGCTCGTCGGCGATCTCCTTGATCAGGAAGAGCTGGTCGACGAACCAGGGGTCGATCCTCGTGGCATCGAAGACCTCTTCCTGGGTGGCGCCGGCCCGGATCGCCTGCATGACGGTGTTGATCCGGCCGTCGGTCGGGCGGACCGCCTCGGCCAGCAGCTCGGCCTTGTCGCCGGGCTCACCGGTGAAGGCGAACTGCGAGCCCTTCTTCTCCAGCGAGCGCAGCGCCTTCTGGAGCGCCTCGGTGAAGTTCCGGCCGATCGCCATGGCCTCGCCCACCGACTTCATGGTGGTGGTGAGGGTGGAGTCGGCGGAGGGGAACTTCTCGAAGGCGAACCGGGGGGCCTTGACGACGACGTAGTCGAGGGTCGGCTCGAAGGAGGCCGGGGTCTTCTCGGTGATGTCGTTGGGGATCTCGTCGAGCGTGTAGCCGACGGCCAGCTTGGCGGCGATCTTGGCGATCGGGAAGCCGGTGGCCTTCGAGGCGAGCGCCGAGGAGCGGGAGACGCGCGGGTTCATCTCGATCACGATGATCCGGCCGTCGGCCGGGTCGACGGCGAACTGGATGTTGCAGCCGCCGGTGTCGACGCCGACCTCGCGGATGATGGCGATGCCGATGTCGCGCAGCCGCTGGTACTCGCGGTCGGTGAGCGTCATCGCCGGGGCGACGGTGATCGAGTCGCCGGTGTGGACGCCCATCGGGTCGAAGTTCTCGATGGAACAGACAACCACGACGTTGTCGTGCTTGTCGCGCATCAGCTCCAGCTCGTACTCCTTCCAGCCGAGGATGGACTCCTCCAGGAGCACCTCGGTGGTCGGCGAGAGCGTGAGGCCCTGTCCGGCGATGCGGCGCAGCTCGTCCTCGTCGTGCGCGAAGCCGGAGCCGGCGCCGCCCATGGTGAAGGACGGGCGGACGACGACGGGGTAGCCGCCGAGCGCCTCGACGCCTGCGAGGACGTCGTCCATGGAGTGGCAGATGACCGAGCGGGCGGACTCGCCGTGGCCGATCTTGGCGTTCACGGCCTCGACGACGCCCTTGAAGAGGTCGCGGTCCTCGCCCTTGTTGATGGCCTCGACGTTGGCGCCGATGAGCTCGACGCCGTACTTCTCCAGGACACCGTTCTCGTGCATGGAGATCGCGGTGTTGAGCGCGGTCTGGCCGCCCAGGGTCGGGAGCAGCGCGTCGGGGCGCTCCTTGGCGATGATCTTCTCGACGAACTCGGGGGTGATCGGCTCGACGTATGTGGCGTCGGCGATCTCCGGGTCGGTCATGATCGTCGCAGGGTTGGAGTTCACCAGGATGACGCGCAGGCCCTCGGCCTTGAGGACGCGGCAGGCCTGGGTTCCGGAGTAGTCGAACTCGGCGGCCTGCCCGATGACGATCGGGCCGGAGCCGATGACCAGGACGGACTGGATATCGGAGCGCTTAGGCACGCTGGCCCTCCATCAGGGATACGAAACGGTCGAAGAGGTACGCGGCGTCGTGCGGGCCCGCGGCTGCTTCGGGGTGGTACTGGACGCTGAAGGCCGGCTGGTCGAGGAGCTGGAGCCCCTCGACGACCTGGTCGTTCAGGCAGACGTGGGAGACCTCGGCGCGGCCGAACTTCGTCTCGGACACCTTGTCGAGCGGGGCGTCGACGGCGAAGCCGTGGTTGTGCGCGGTGACCTCGACCTTGCCGGTCGTGCGGTCCTGCACGGGCTGGTTGATGCCGCGGTGGCCGTACTTCAGCTTGTAGGTGCCGAAGCCGAGGGCGCGGCCCAGGATCTGGTTGCCGAAGCAGATGCCGAAGAGCGGGGTCCTGCGCTCCAGGACACCCTGCATGACGGAGACCGGGTGGTCGGCGGTGGCCGGGTCACCGGGGCCGTTGGAGAAGAACACGCCGTCGGGCTCGACCGCGTACACCTCCTCCAGGGTGGCAGTGGCGGGCAGCACGTGCACCTCGATGCCGCGCTCGGCCATCCGGTGCGGGGTCATGCCCTTGATGCCCAGGTCGATCGCGGCGACGGTGAACTTCTTGGTGCCGATCGCGGGGACGACGTACGTCTCCTTGGTGGCGACCTCGGCGGAGAGGTCGGCACCCACCATTTCGGGGGCCTGCCGGACCCGGGCCAGCAGCGTGGCCTCGTCGGCAACCGCGTCACCGGAGAAGATGCCGACGCGCATGGCGCCGCGCTCGCGCAGGTGGCGGGTGAGCGCACGGGTGTCGATGCCGCTGATGCCGACGACGCCCTGGCGCTCCAGCTCCTCGTCCAGCGAGCGCCGTGAGCGCCAGTTGGAGGGCACCCGGGCGGGATCGCGGACGACGTAGCCGGAGACCCAGATCCGTCCGGACTCGGGGTCCTCGTCGTTCACCCCGGTGTTCCCGACGTGCGGGGCGGTCATCACGACGACCTGGCGGTGGTACGAGGGGTCGGTCAGCGTCTCCTGGTAGCCGGTCATGCCGGTGGAGAACACCGCCTCGCCGAAGGTCTCCCCCACGGCCCCGTAGGCGCGGCCGCGGAAGGCGCGGCCGTCCTCCAGGACGAGTACGGCGGGAGCTTTGCCGGCTCCCCGGGTGGAGATCGTCATCGTGCGGTGCCTTCCGTAGTTCTGGTGAGTTGGTCGATGGCCTCGACCCAGGCCGGGTGCTCGGCCGAGTGGTCGGAGCGGAAGCCGGAGTCGATCAGCTTGTCGCCGTGGGCCCAGGTGATGATCAGCAGGCCGCCCTCGGGGAGGACCTTGCCTGCGATGCCCTTGTCGAGCCGGGCCTCGCGCAGTGCGGCGGCCGGCACGAAGAAGTCGGCCGCCCCGGGGCGTACGACGTCGAGGCCCTGCTCGGTCAGGGTCAGCTCGACGCGGCTGCGGGTGCCGAGGCCGTGGGCCACGATGCGGTCGAGCCACTGCCCGGCGGTGGTCGAGGCGTGGTACCGGCCGGTCAGCGTGAGCAGCTTCTCGCCGTCCGCGAACCCCTCGGGGGTGGCGGCGAGCTCCGGCAGGCCGGACTGGAGGCTGCCCCGCCACTTCCATCCCTGGCGCATCAGCCAGTAGACGAAGGCGATCAGGACCAGCAGTCCGACGACCCAGCTGATCCGGGCGGACCAGTCGGTCACCTCGGCCGACTTCTGCTCGGCAGCGAGTTGGTACAGAGGGGTGAGTGATGTCACGCGAGCTTCCCGTCGACGACCGTGGCACGGCCCCGCAGGAAGGTGTGGGTGACTCGGCCCGGCAGCTCGCGCCCCTCGTACGGAGTGTTGCGGCTGCGGGAGGCGAAGCCCGCGGGGTCCACGACACCACGGTAAGCCGGATCGACCAGGGTGAGGTTGGCGGGTTCGCCCGCCGCGACGGGCCGGCCGTGTCCGTCGAGCCGGCCGATGGCGGCCGGACGGAACGACATTCGGTCGGCGACACCCGCCCAGTCGATCAGTCCGGTGTCGACCATCGTCTGCTGGACCACGGACAGTGCGGTCTCCAGGCCCACCATGCCCATGGCGGCGGCGGCCCACTCGCAGTCCTTGTCCTCGTGCGGGTGCGGGGCGTGGTCGGTGGCGACGCAGTCGATGGTGCCGTCGGCGAGCGCCTCGCGCAGGGCCATGACGTCGGCCTCGGTGCGCAGCGGCGGGTTCACCTTGTAGACCGGGTTGTAGGAGCGTACGAGCTCATCGGTGAGGAGCAGGTGGTGCGGGGTGACCTCGGCGGTGACGCTCCAGCCCTTGGACTTGGCCCAGCGGACGATCTCGACGGAACCTGCGGTCGACAGGTGGCAGATGTGCACCCTGGAGCCGACGTGGGCGGCGAGCAGGACGTCGCGGGCGATGATCGACTCCTCGGCGACGGCGGGCCAGCCGCCGAGGCCGAGTTCGGCGGAGACGACGCCCTCGTTCATCTGGGCGCCCTCGGTGAGGCGGGGCTCCTGGGCGTGCTGGGCGACGACGCCGTCGAAGGCCTTCACGTACTCCAGCGCGCGGCGCATGATCACCGCGTCATCGACGCACTTGCCGTCGTCGGAGAAGACCTTCACTCCGGCGGCCGAATCGTGCATGGCGCCGAGCTCGGCGAGCTTCCTGCCCTCCAGGCCGACCGTGACGGCGCCGATCGGCTGCACGTCGCAGTAGCCGGACTCCTTGCCGAGCCGCCACACCTGCTCCACGACACCGGCGGTGTCGGCGACCGGGAAGGTGTTGGCCATGGCGTGCACGGCGGTGAAGCCGCCGACGGCCGCCGCTTTGGTACCGGTGAGGACGGTCTCGGAGTCCTCGCGGCCGGGCTCGCGCAGGTGGGTGTGGAGGTCGACCAGGCCGGGCAGCAGGATCTGGCCCCCGGCCTCGACCACGCTCGCGTCACCGGCCTCGATGCCCGTGCGGACCGCGGCGATGGTCTCGCCGTCGATGAGGACGTCCTGGGGCTCGCCGCCGAGGATCTTCGCGCCGCGGATAAGGATCTTGCTCATGGTTACTTGTTCTCCTCGGTACGGGACGGGGCGGCGGGGGCGGCGGATTCGTACCCGCCCAGCAGCAGGTACAGGACGGCCATGCGGATCGAGACGCCGTTGGCGACCTGCTCGACGGCCGTGCACCGGTCGGAGTCGGCGACCTCGGCGGTGATCTCCATGCCACGCACCATCGGACCGGGGTGCATGACGACGGCGTGTGCGGGCATCTTCGCCATCCGGTCGCCGTCCAGGCCGTAGCGGCGGGAGTACTCGCGCTCGGTCGGGAAGTACGCGGCGTTCATCCGTTCGCGCTGCACACGCAGCATCATCACCGCGTCGGACTTCGGCAGCACCTCGTCGAGGCCGTAGCTGACCTCGCAGGGCCACTGCTCGACACCGACCGGAACGAGGGTCGGCGGGGCCACCAGGGTGACGTGGGCGCCGAGCGTGTTCAGCAGGTGGACGTTGGAGCGGGCCACCCGGCTGTGCAGGATGTCGCCGACGATGGTGATCCGGCGGCCTTCGAGGTCCCGGCCGAGCCCGCTGTCGGCGCCGACCAGGCGGCGGCGCATCGTGAAGGCGTCCAGCAGGGCCTGGGTGGGGTGCTCGTGAGTGCCGTCACCGGCGTTGACGACGGCGCCGTCGATCCAGCCGGAGGTGGCGAGGCGGTACGGGGCTCCGGAGGCGCCGTGCCGGATGACGACGGCGTCCGCGCCCATCGCCTCCAGGGTCAGCGCGGTGTCCTTGAGGGACTCGCCCTTGGAGACGGACGAGCCCTTCGCGGAGAAGTTGATGACGTCGGCGGACAGGCGCTTGGCGGCTGCCTCGAAGGAGATGCGGGTACGGGTCGAGTCCTCGAAGAAGAGGTTGACGACGGTACGGCCGCGCAGGGTCGGGAGCTTCTTGATCGGCCGGTCCGCGACCCTGGCCATCTCCTCGGCGGTGTCGAGGATCAGGACGGCGTCGTCGCGGGTGAGATCGGCGGCCGAGATGAGGTGGCGCTTCATCTGGGTGTTCTCCGGGGGCTGGAGGGTTCAGGCATGCGGGCGTGCGGAAGCGGCCGTACGGACTCGTGGTGGGGCCGTACGGGCGTGGTGGGGCTACTGCTCGCCCGTCGGGGCGGTCCGCTCGACACCGAGCAGCACGGCGTCCCGGCCGTCCTCCTCGGCGAGCTGGACCTTGACCGTCTCCCGCAGCGACGTGGGGAGGTTCTTGCCGACGTAGTCGGCACGGATCGGGAGTTCGCGGTGCCCGCGGTCGACGAGGACCGCGAGCTGCACCGCGCGGGGCCGGCCGATGTCGCCCAGGGCGTCGAGCGCGGCGCGGATCGTGCGTCCCGAGAAGAGGACGTCGTCGACCAGGACGACCAGGCGGCCCTCGATGCCCTCGCCGGGGATGTCGGTGCGGGCCAGGGCGCGCGCCGGGCGCAGCCGCAGGTCGTCGCGGTACATGGTGATGTCGAGGGAGCCGACCGGCATCTTCCCGCCGGTGATCTCTTCGAGTTTTTCGGCGAGCCGGCGGGCGAGAAAGACGCCTCGCGTCGGAATGCCGAGGAGCACCACGTCGTCGGCGCCCTTGGCGCGTTCGACGATCTCGTGGGCGATCCGGGTCAGTACCCGGGCGATGTCGGGAGCCTCCAGCACGGGGCGTGCCGCATTGCCGGTGGCTTCATGCTGTGCGTCCATAAGAAACGGACCTCCTTCTCCGCCTCACGGGACGGACCTTAAAGGACGTCGAAATTGCGTCAATCAGATTACCAGGGCTTGCACCGGCCTCCGATCCACCCCCGGGAGGTGCCGGTCCGGACCATTCGGCTTGACGCATCCAAGTAACGCTGCGTAACCTCACAGTGAGTTACCAGCAACGCGGCGGAGCCGCGAAATGTCCCAGCGTCCGGGGAGCCTTATGTCCAGCGAATACGCAAAACAGCTCGGGGCCAAACTCCGTGCCATCCGCACCCAGCAGGGCCTCTCCCTCCATGGCGTGGAGGAGAAGTCCCAGGGCCGCTGGAAGGCCGTTGTCGTCGGTTCGTACGAGCGCGGCGACCGTGCCGTGACCGTGCAGCGCCTGGCCGAGCTCGCGGACTTCTACGGGGTCCCGGTGCAGGAGCTCCTGCCCGGTACGACGCCCGGAGGGGCCGCCGAGCCGCCGCCGAAGCTGGTCCTGGACCTGGAGCGGCTCGCCCACGTCCCGCCGGAGAAGGCCGGTCCGCTGCAGCGCTACGCGGCGACGATCCAGAGCCAGCGCGGTGACTACAACGGCAAGGTGCTCTCGATCCGCCAGGACGACCTGCGCACACTGGCCGTGATCTACGACCAGTCGCCGTCGGTGCTCACGGAGCAGCTGATCAGCTGGGGCGTGCTGGACGCCGACGCGCGTCGCGCCGTGGCCCACGAAGAGGGCTGAGGCCCCGCTGAAGAAACGTGCCGCCGTGTTCGGTGCGGGTTCACTCCTTCGGGTGACCGCACCGGCACGGCTTTTTCGTATGCGGCGGTTCCTTTTTCGTATGCGCCGGTTCCTGCGCGGTGGCGGTGGGTACCGGTCCGCCGCATGCCGAAGGGCCCACGGTCCGCGCAGACCATGGACCCTTCGTCGGCTGAACGCCGCCGTCGGCTACTGCTCGCGGCGGAGGTTCGGCTTGAGGTCCTTGAAGCGGGCCAGCAGCCCGTTCACGAAGGACGGGGAGTCGTCGGTGGAGAACTCCTTGGCGAGCTGGACCGCCTCGTCGATCACCACCGCGTCCGGGGTGCCGTCCACCCAGATCAGCTCGTACGCACCGAGCCGCAGGATGTTCCGGTCGACGACCGGCATGCGGTCGATCTCCCAGTCCACCGCGTAGGTCACGATGAGGTCGTCGATCCGGTCCGCGTACTGCGCGTACCCCTCGACGAGCTCCATCGTGTACTCGGTGACCGGCGGCTGACGGTTGTCGGCCCGCGAGTGCCGCACCCAGTCCGCGAGGACCGTCTGCACGGACTCGCCGCGCTGGTCGGCCTCGAAGAGGATCTGGAAGGCACGCTTGCGGGCCTTGTTCCGGGCAGCCACGGTTAGCTGTTCACCCGGCCGAGGTAGTCGCCCGTGCGGGTGTCGACCTTGATCTTCTCACCCGTGGTGATGAAGAGCGGGACGCCGATCTCGTAGTCGGTCTCCAGCGTGGCGGGCTTGGTGCCACCGGTGGAGCGGTCGCCCTGGACACCGGGGTCGGTGTGCTTGACGGTCAGCTCGACGGCGGCCGGCAGCTCCACGAAGAGCACCTCGCCCTCGTGCTGCGCGACCGTGGCCTCGAAGCCCTCGATCAGGAAGTTCGCGGCGTTGCCGACGACCTTGCGGTCGATGTGCAGCTGGTCGTACGTCTCCATGTCCATGAAGACGAAGTAGTCGCCGTCCATGTACGAGAACTGCATGTCGCGCTTGTCGACAGTGGCCGTCTCGACCTTGACGCCGGCGTTGAACGTCTTGTCGACGACCTTGCCGGAGAGCACGTTCTTGAGCTTGGTGCGCACGAAGGCCGGGCCCTTGCCGGGCTTGACGTGCTGGAACTCGACGACGGACCAGAGCTGGCCTGCGTCGAGCTTGAGTACCATGCCGTTCTTGAGGTCGTTCGTGGAAGCCACGGTTGCGGAATCTCCTGGACTGAAGCTGGTGGAACGGCCGAGGATGCGCGCTAGAGCGCGAGCAGCTCCTTGGTCGTAATGGTGAGTAGCTCGGGTCCGCCGTCCGCCTCGGGGCGCACGACGAGCGTGTCATCGATCCGGACACCTCCCCGGCCGGGGAGGTGGACCCCCGGTTCGACGGTGACCGGCACGCAAGCGTCCAGTTTACCCATGGCCGCAGGTGCCAGCTGCGGGTCCTCGTCGATTTCGAGCCCCACCCCGTGCCCGGTCCAGGGTGCCAGCCCCCCGCCGTGCCCCGCGGAGTCCAGGAGATACCGAGCCGCACGGTCCACATCGCGGTAGGCGGCGCCCGGTACGAGAGCCTCGCGCCCGGCCCGCTGAGCGGCGAAAACCAGGTCGTAGAGGTCGATCTGCCAGTCGGCGGGCGTCGTCCCGATGACGAACGTGCGGCCGATCTCGCAGCGGTAGCCGCGGTAGTTCGCGCCCAGGCAGACGGAGAGGAAATCTCCTTCCTCGACCCGGCGGTCCGAGGGGCGGTGGCGGCCCTGCCCGGAGTTCGGTCCGGTGGCGACGGAGGTGGCGAAGGCGGGTCCGTCGGCGCCGTGGTCCACCAGACGGCGCTCCAGCTCCAGGGCGAGATGCCGTTCGGTGCGGCCGACCAGAATGGACTCCAGGAGCTCGCCCAGGGCCTGGTCGGTGATCTCGGCGGCGATCCGCAGACAGGCGATCTCCTCCTCGTCCTTGACCACGCGCAGCTGCTCGACGGTGGCACCGAGATCGGCCAGCCCCAGCCCCGGGGCGACCGAACTCATGGCCCGGTGTCGGGAGACCGTCAGATGGTGTTCCTCGACAGCGAGGGACTCCGCGCCCGAGGAGGCCGCCAGATCGGCGGCCGCGACCACCGGATCGCCGTCGGGGCCCGGCAGCAGGGAGAGCCGCAGATGTTCGTCGGTGCGGCCGTCGGCGGGATCACCGCTCGGGTCACGGGGGGCGAGCAGGACGTCCCCGCCGGGTCCGAGCAACAGCACGGCACCCGGGGGCGCCCCACCCGCGAGATAGCGGACGTTGGCGGGGCGGGAGACCAGAGCGGCCGCGGATCCGACGGCGGCGCACCGGTCGCGGAGCAGCTGGCGGCGGACGGCGTACACCTCTGACATGTCACGAGCCTACGAGCGGTGGCGCGGGCCTGCTCGGTCAGCGCCTCCGACCGGGGGGCGGCCGCCGGTCCCGGCACCGGGCCGGGCGCATCGCCGGCGGGTGGTTCACCAGGCCGGAGGGCTGGCTATGGAACGGGCGAGTATGTCGTCCAGGACGCGAGCGGTGGTCTCCACGTCGTACGTCGAGTTGTCGATGATCGGCAGGCCGGAGCCGTACCAGCCGGCCATCCTGCCGTGGATCCTGGCGACCTCCTCGTCCGAGAGGCGGCGGTTCCCACTGCGGGCGGCGTTGCGCTCCAGCACGATCTCCAGGCCGGGCAGCAGGACGACGGGCAGGAGCCCGGGGCCGACATGGCGCTTCCAGCCGCCGAGGCCGACGACCGGCCGGTCGGGGAAGACGGCATCGTCGAGGATGCAGGAGATGCCGTTGGCGAGGAAGTTGCGCGCCGCGAAGCCACAGGTGCGGCGGGCCAGGCGGTACTGGGCCTCGGAGTGGTCGTTCCACCCGGACTGCGGGTCGGCGAAACCGGAGCAGACCCATTCGCGGACGTCGTCGAGGCTGACATGGGCGGTGGGGACCCGGCGGCGGCTGGCCCAGAGCTTGGCCACGGTGGTCTTGCCGGCGCCTGCGGGACCGATCAGAAGGACGGCCAGGGTCGCGCTGCCGGTGCCGGGATCGGCGGGCGGTGCGGGCAGCGGGACGGGGCCGCCGGGCGGCAGCTGGACGTGTCCCGTGGTCTCCCTGGAGGGAGGCGGCCCCGGGGCATGGTGCGGGGCCGCCTCCCTCCAGGCGCCGGGCGCGGGGGGGCTGGTGGGCGGCGGCCCCGGCGGACCGGGGTGGCCGGGGTGCTGGGCCTGGTGCGACCAGCCGACAGGTCCGTTTCCGGGGCCTTGGGGCGGCGGCAGCGGGGCCCCCACTGCGTGCTGCATCCGGTGCCACTCCGTCTCGTACAGGCAACTGGCGCTGGTGGAACGGCAACCGTACCGTCCCCGGCCGCCGCTGGGACAACGGTCGGGGACGCGCCACGGTGCCCGGCCGGCCGGGAATTCCGGTCGGTCAGTCGGTCAGTCGGTCAGCTCGTCCGCGAGGGCGCGCAGCGCGAGACGGTAGGAGCCGATGCCGAATCCGGCCACGGTCCCCGTGGCGACCGGCGCGACCACGGAATTGTGGCGGAATTCCTCCCGTGCGTACGGGTTCGAGATGTGCACCTCGATCAGCGGGGCGGTGCGCTGGGCCGCCGCGTCCCGCATCCCGTACGAGTAGTGGGTGAAGGCGCCTGGGTTGAGCACGACCGGAATTGAGCCGTCCGCCGCCTCGTGGAGCCAGCGGATCAGTTCGCCCTCGTCGTTGGTCTCGCGGACGTCGACGTCGAAGCCGAGCTCCTTGCCGAGCGCCTGACAGGTCTCGACGAGTCCGGCGTAGGACGTGGCACCGTACACATCCGGCTCGCGGGAGCCGAGCCGGCCGAGGTTCGGCCCGTTGAGGACGAGCACCCGGCGGGTCACGCCGACACCTCCCCGTAGGCGGCGAGCAGCACGGCCGGATCGGGGCCCTCCAGGACGGTGGGCTTGCCGAGGCCGTCGAGGACGATGAAGCGCAGCAGGTCGCCGCGGGACTTCTTGTCGACCTTCATGTTCTCCAGCAGCCTGGGCCACTGGTCGCCGCGGTAGGTGAGCGGCAGCCCGACGGACTCCAGGACGGTGCGGTGCCGCTCGGCCGTGGCGTCGTCGAGGCGTCCGGCCAGCCGGCCCAGCTCGGCGGCGAACACCATGCCGACCGAGACGGCCGCGCCGTGCCGCCACTTGTAGCGCTCGTTCTTCTCGATGGCGTGGGCCAGGGTGTGGCCGTAGTTGAGGATCTCGCGCAGTCCCGACTCCTTCAGGTCGCTGGAGACGACCTCGGCCTTGACTCTGATGGCGCGCTCGATCAGCTCGGCGGTGTGCGGTCCGGTGGGCGTACGGGCGCCTTCCGGGTCCGCCTCGACGAGGTCGAGGATGGCCGGGTCGGCGATGAAACCGGCCTTGATGACCTCGGCCATGCCGCTGACGTAGTCGTGGACGGGCAGCGAGTCCAGCGCCGCGAGGTCGCAGAGGACCCCGGCCGGCGGGTGGAAGGCGCCGACGAGGTTCTTGCCCTCGGCGGTGTTGATGCCGGTCTTGCCGCCGACCGCCGCGTCGACCATGCCTAGCACGGTCGTCGGTACGGCGATCCAGCGCACCCCACGCAGCCAGCTCGCCGCGACGAATCCGGCCACGTCGGTGGTGGCTCCGCCGCCGACGCCGACGATCACGTCGGTACGGGTGAAGCCGGTCTGGCCGAGCGCCTTCCAGCAGTACGCCGCGACCTCGACGGTCTTGGCCTCCTCGGCGTTCGGCAGCTGGATCGCGATGGCCTCGTAGCCCTGCTCGGCGAGGTCCTGGCGGACCGCCTCACCGGTCTCGGCGAGCGCCTCGGGGTGCAGCACCGCGACGCGCTTGGCACGGTCGCCGATGAGCGAGGGCAGCTCGCCCAGCAGCTGTCGGCCGACCAGCACCTCGTACGGGTCGGTGCCCGCACTGCCTGCGATCGGGATGCGGGTGGGGGCCTGCTCGGTCATGGCTGTGTTCTCCCGGCCGGGGGCGACGGGGTCGTCCGCGCTCTCCGGCAGTTCCAGTGCGTCGAGGACCGCCTGGGCGACCTCTTCGGGGGTGCGCTCGTCGGTGGCGACGGTCACCCGGGCCACCTCGGTGTACAGGTGCCGGCGGGCGTTCATCAGCTCGCGCCACTGCCGGCGCGGGTTGACCGCGAGGAGCGGGCGGGCGGTGTTCAGGCCGACCCGCCTGACCGCCTCCTCGACCTCCATCGAGAGATAGACGACGGGGCGGCCGGCGAGCAGGGCGCGCGTCGTGTCGTCGAGCACGGCGCCGCCGCCGAGGGAGAGGACACCCGTGTGCTCGGCGACGGCGGTGTGCACCGCCTGCCGCTCCAGCTCGCGGAAGTGCTCCTCGCCCTCGTCGTAGAAGATCTCCGGGATCGGCTTGCCGGCCGTGGCCACGACGTCCGCGTCGGTGTCCCGGTAGCCGGTGCCGAGCCGGTCGGCGAGCAGCTCACCGACCGTGGACTTGCCTACGCCCATCGGGCCGACGAGGACGATCAGCGGGCCGCTCATCGGATCCGGAGGTGGTCGAGGTACGACTGCACGTTGCGGCGGGTCTCGGCGACGCTGTCGCCGCCGAACTTCTCCGCGACGGCGTCGGCCAGGACCAGCGCGACCATCGCCTCGGCGACGATGCCCGCGGCCGGAACCGCACAGACATCGGAGCGCTGGTGGTGGGCCTTGGCGGGTTCGCCGGTGACGACGTCGACGGTGGCGAGTGCGCGCGGCACGGTGGCGATGGGCTTCATCGCGGCACGGACCCGCAGCAGCTCGCCGGTGGTAAGGCCGCCCTCGGTTCCGCCGGAGCGGCCGGAGGCGCGCTTGATGCCGTCCTCGGTGGCCAGGATCTCGTCGTGCGCCTTGGAGCCGGGGACCCGGGCCAGGTCGAAGCCGTCGCCGACCTCGACCCCCTTGATGGCCTGGATGCCCATGAGGGCGGCGGCGAGCCGGGCGTCGAGCCGGCGGTCCCAGTGGACGTGCGAGCCGAGGCCGACGGGCACACCGTACGCCAGCACCTCGACGACGCCGCCGAGGGTGTCGCCGTCCTTGTGGGCCTGGTCGATCTCGGCGACCATCTCCTTGCTCGCGTCTGCGTCCATGCAGCGCACCGGGTCGGCATCGAGCCGCTCGACGTCGGCGGGCGTCGGGTAGACGCCGTAGGGCGCCTTGGCCGCGGCCAGCTCGACGACATGGCTGACGATGTCGATGCCCGCGGTCTCCTTGAGGTAGGAGCGCGCGACGGCACCGAGTGCGACGCGGGCCGCCGTCTCCCGGGCGCTGGCGCGCTCCAGGATCGGCCGAGCCTCGTCGAAGCCGTACTTCTGCATGCCCGCGAGGTCGGCGTGGCCGGGCCTCGGGCGGGTCAGCGGGGCGTTGCGGGCCAGCTCGGCCAGCTCGGCGGGGTCGACCGGGTCGGCCGCCATGACCTGCTCCCACTTGGGCCACTCGGTGTTGCCGACCATCACGGCGACCGGGGAGCCCATGGTGAGGCCGTGGCGCACCCCGCCGAGGAAGGTGACCTCGTCCTTCTCGAACTTCATCCGCGCACCGCGGCCATAACCGAGCCGCCGCCGGGCGAGTGCGTCCGCCACCATCTCCGTGGTGATCGGGACGCCGGCGGGAAGACCCTCCAGCGTCGCCACGAGTGCGGGGCCGTGGGACTCCCCCGCGGTCAGCCAGCGCAACCTGCTCAACGGTGCTCCTCATGCTCGCGCCTGGAACTGCGACGGCGCGACCGGGTGCGCGGCCCTGGCCCGCCGCCTTCGATCCTCCCACGACCGGGGGCCCGGACAGGCCGCCGGTCCAGCAGACGGACGGATCGAACGGGCGGGCGCGAGGGTTCAGCGGGCGGCGAGCGCCGCTTCACCGGCCCGCCGCATGGCCGCGAGCGGTGCGGGGGCACGGCCGGTCATCTGCTCGACCTGGAGGACGGCCTGGTGCACCAGGAGATCGAGACCTCCGACCACTGCGCCGCTCCGGGCCGTCCAGGAGGCGGCGAGGCGGGTGGGCCAGGGCTCGTAGAGCACATCGAAGAGCGTGCCGGGCCGCTCCGGGACGGCGGCGGCCAGGGCGTCCGTGGCACCGGCCGGGGTGGTGGCGACGACCAGCGGGGCGCGCAGCGCCTGCTCGGCCTCCGCCCAGTCGGCGATCCGGACGTCCACGCCGAGGCGTTCGCCCCAGCCGCGCATCTCCTGGCCCCGCTCCCGGCTGCGGACGTATGCCGTGACCGGTCCCGTGCAGATCCCGGACAGCGCGGCGAGCGCCGAGGAGGCGGTCGCGCCGGCGCCGAGGACGGCGGCGGACCCGGTCTTCTCCACCCCGCGTTCGCGCAGCGCGGCGATCATCCCCGGGATGTCGGTGTTGTCGCCGGCCAGCCGGCCGTCCTCGGTGCGGACGACGGTGTTGACGGCCTCCACCGATGACGCGGTCTCGCTGACGGAGTCCAGCAGCGGAATGACCGCCCGCTTGAGCGGCATGGTCAGCGAGAGCCCGGCCCACTCGGCGCCGAGTCCCCGGACGAATCCGGGCAGCGCGGCCTCGTCGACCTCGAACCGGTCGTACGTCCAGCCGGTGAGGCCGAGTTCGGCGTACGCGGCCCGGTGCAGCACCGGGGAGAGCGAGTGCGCGATGGGCGAACCGAGGACGGCCGCCCGGCGGGGTCCGTCATCCGAGGCCATGCTGTTCCTTGAACTTGTCGTTGAGCTTCTCGTGCTCGGCGACCGTCTTGGTGAACTGGGTCTTCTTGCCGTCGAGCGAGATGAAGAACATCCAGCCGTCGCTGGTGGGCCTGAGCGTGGCCCGCAGGGCCTCGTCGCCCGGATTGCTGATCGGCCCCGGCGGCAGGCCCTCGTGGTAATACGTGTTGTACGGGTCCGGGTTGGTCCGGATCTCGTCCGACCCGATCTTGATCTTGCTCTGGTTCTTGAGGTAATTGAACGCGGAGTCGAATTCGAGCTTGCGGTTCGTGGCGACGTTGTCGGGCTTCAAGCGGTTGTAGGCGACTTCGGCCATCTTGCGGAAGTCGTCGTGCGTGAGCCCCTCCGCCTGGACCAGGCTCGCGACCGTGAGTACCTGCCAAGGACCGTCCAGCTTGTACTTCTTGGCCGTTCCCTCGAGGTCGAGCTTGTCGTACTCCTCGTTGGCGCGGGAGACCATCTTCTTCAGAAGGGTCTCCGGCTTGGTTTCCTTGGTGACCGGGTAGGCGGCCGGGTAAAGGAATCCCTCCAGCGGGTCCTTGATGTCCTTGTTCTTGCTCACCCAGTCGGGCAGACCGAGTTCGGAGGCATCGGACTTGGCGATGCCCTTGGTGGTGCCCTTCTTGAGGCCCAGCTTCTTGTCGACCAAGTCGTACACGGCGACATTGCGGAAACCCTCGGGAATCACCAGAAGATTCTGGCTCTTCGGGTCGACCATCATCTTCACGGCCTCGGCCGCGGACATCTTCTCGTGGAGGAGATAGACGCCGGCCTGGATCGACTTCCCCTTGGGGTTCTCGCTCTGCGCGGAGACGAACGCGTCGACGCTCTTGACGACACCCTTCTGCTTCAGGATGTTGCCGATGTCGGAGCCGAAGGCTCCCTTGGGGATCTCCACCTCGACCGACCCCGAGCCGCTGCCGGCGTAGTCGGGTGCCGCGCCGAACCTGTCCTTCCAGTACGAGTAGCCGAAGTAGCTCACCCCGCCGAGACCGCCGACCAGGACCAGCGAGACGACCAGGCAGGCGCAGCCGCTGCGGCTCTTCTTCTTGCCCTTGCCGCGGCGCTCGTTGGCGCCCCGGCTGCCGCGGCGCGACTCGCGCGGGTCGTCGTCGTACTCGTCGTCGTTGTCGCCCCCCTTGTCGTCACCGTCGTCGGCGCCCGTGAAGAAGGGGTGGGTCTCCTCCGGCTGGACCTCCGGGTCCCAGTCCGGACGGTCGTCCGTCGGTGCCTGCTGGGGAGCGGCCTCACGACGGCCCGGGGGCTGCGGCGGCGGATAGGCCTCCGGCGTGCCGTAGTAGTCGTGCGTCTCGCTGTAGCCCCCCTGCCCGCCGCCGTACGGGTCGGCGGCCGGCTGGGGGTCGTACGGCGTCGCGGCCGTCTGCTGCCCGGTGTCCCAGCCGCCGTTGTCGTACTGCGGCTGCTGGGATTGCTGGGGCTGCTGCGCATACGGGTCCTGCGGGACCCCGTAGCCGGGCTGCTGCTGATACTGCTGCTGGGCGTACGGGTCCTGCTGCTGCGGCTGCTGCGGCTGCTGCGGCTGCTGCGGCTGCTGCGCGTAAGGATCGTAGGGCTGCTGCCGGCCGCCGTACTGGCTCTGGCCGTGGGAGGACTGCTGCCCTCCCCATCCCTGGTCCCCGTACAACGGGTCCTCGGGATGCCACGGTTCGGAGCCGGGGCCCCGGCCATACTCAGTCATCGATCCCCTAGAGCCGCGAGACGACATTCCGTCTCTTGCTGTGCGGTGTTTGTTCGAAGCACCGCCGCATCGCGCGGAACGTTACCGTATCGCGATCAGACAACCACTTCGACGCCTTCGCCGGGGGCCCGGCCCGAGGCCCGTTCGGACTCCAGAGCGTTCTGAAGGATCACCACAGCGGCAGCTTGGTCGATGACGGATCGGCCTTTCTTGGACTTCACGCCCGAAGCGCGCAGCCCCTGACTGGCCGTCACTGTGGTCATCCTCTCGTCCACCAACCGCACCGGAACGGGCGCGACCGAGCGGGCGACCTCCTGTGCGAAGAGCCGGATCTTGGCGGCGGCGGGTCCTTCACCGCCACCGAGGGACCGCGGCAGGCCGATGATGATCTCGATCGGCTCGTACTCCTCGACGATCTGCCCGAGCCGCCGGTGGGCCGCCGGGACATCACGTCCCGGAACGGTCTCCACCGGCGTGGCGAGGATCCCGTCGGGGTCGCACGAGGCGACCCCGATCCGGGCGTCCCCGACATCGATCGCGAGACGACGACCGCGGCGCATCTGCGTCATTCCCGTCGTCACGCCGTCTCGGTGACGAGGCGTTCGACGGCGGACACGGCGGCGCCGATGGCCTCGGGGTCCTGGCCGCCGCCCTGGGCGACGTCCGGCTTGCCGCCGCCACCGCCACCGAGGGTCTTGGCCGCGGTGCGGACCAGGTCACCGGCCTTGAGACCGCGCTCGCGGGCGGCCTCGTTGGTGGCGATGACGGTCAGCGGGCGGCCGTTGGCCGTGGTGAACAGGGCCACGACGGCCGGGCGGCCTCCCTGGATGCGGCCACGGACGTCGAGAACGAGCTTGCGCAGGTCGTCGGCGGACGTGCCGTCGGGCACCTGGCCGGTGACCAGGGCGACGCCGCGTACGTCCTTGGCGGACTCGGCCAGTCCGGCGGCGGCCTGGAGGACCTTCTCCGCGCGGAACTTCTCGATCTCCTTCTCGGCGTCCTTCAGCTTGCCGAGCATTCCGGCGATCTTCTCCGGGAGCTCCTCGGGACGCCCCTTGACCAGCTCCTGGAGCTGGGCGACGACCGTGTGCTCCTTGGCGAGGAAGTTGTACGCGTCGACGCCGACGAGGGCCTCGATACGCCGCACACCGGAGCCGATGGACGACTCTCCGAGCAGCTTCACCAGGCCCAGCTGGGCGGTGTTGTGGACGTGCGTACCGCCGCAGAGCTCCTTGGAGAAGTCGCCGATGGTGACGACCCGGACCCGCTCCCCGTACTTCTCGCCGAACTCGGCGATGGCGCCCTGCTTCTTGGCCTCGTCGATCGACATGACCTCGGCCTGGACGTCGAGTTCGCGCGAGAGCACGTCGTTGATCTTCTGCTCGACGTCGGTCATGACCGAGCCGGGAACGGCGTTCGGCGAGCCGAAGTCGAAGCGGAAGCGGCCGGGCTGGTTCTCGGAACCGGCCTGGGCGGCCGTCGGGCCGAGTGCGTCGCGCAGGGCCTGGTGCGTGAGGTGCGTGGCGGAGTGGGCGCGGGCGATGGCGCGGCGGCGCTTGACGTCGATCGAGGCGAAGACCGGAGCGCCGACGGTGACCTCACCGACCTGGACGACGCCCTTGTGGACGTGGACGCCGGGCACCGGCTTCTGGACGTCGCGGACCTCGATGACGGCGCCGGTGTCGAGCCTGATCCGGCCCTGGTCGGCGATCTGGCCGCCGCCCTCGGCGTAGAACGGGGTGCGGTCGAGGACGACCTCGACCTCGTCGCCCTCGGACGCGGCCGGGGAGGACACTCCGTCGACGAGGAGGCCGACGATGGTCGACTCCCCCTCGGTGGCGGTGTAGCCGGTGAAGTCGGTGGTGCCGGAGTTGTCGGCGACCTCGCGGTAGGCGGACAGGTCGGCGTGACCGGTCTTCTTGGCGCGGGCGTCCGCCTTGGCGCGCTCCCGCTGCTCCCTCATCAGGCGGCGGAAGCCCTCCTCGTCCACCGAGAGGCCCTGTTCGGCGGCCATCTCCAGGGTGAGGTCGATCGGGAAGCCCCAGGTGTCGTGGAGCAGGAACGCCTTGTCACCGGCGAGGACCTTGCCACCGGCGGCCTTGGTCTCGGTGACGGCGGTGTCGAGGATGTTGGTGCCGCCCTTGAGCGCCTTGAGGAAGGCGGCCTCCTCGGCGAGGGCGACGGTCTCGATGCGCTTGCGGTCGGTGATCAGCTCCGGGTACTGCTGCCCCATCGTCTCGATCACGACGTCGACCAGGTCCTTGACCACCGGTCCGTCGGCACCCATCAGGCGCATGTTGCGGACGGCACGGCGCATGATGCGGCGCAGGACGTACCCGCGGCCCTCGTTGCCCGGCGTCACGCCGTCGCCGATGAGCATCACGGAGGTACGGATGTGGTCGGCGACCACACGCATCGAGACGTCGGAGTCGTGCTTGTCGCCGTAGCGGACACCGGTCAGCTCGGTGGCCTTGTCCATGACGACGCGCAGGGTGTCGGTCTCGTACATGTTCTGTACGCCCTGCAGGATCATGGCGAGGCGTTCCAGGCCCAGACCCGTGTCGATGTTCTTCGACGGCAGATCGCCGAGGATCGGGAAGTCCTCCTTGCCGTCACCGGCGCCGCGCTCGAACTGCATGAAGACCAGGTTCCAGATCTCCACGTACCGCTCGTCGTTGACGGCCGGGCCGCCCTCGACGCCGAACTCGGGGCCGCGGTCGTAGTTGATCTCGGAGCAGGGACCGCAGGGGCCGGGGACGCCCATGGACCAGAAGTTGTCCTTCTTGCCCAGGCGCTGGATGCGCTCGGCGGGAACGCCGATCTTCTCGCGCCAGATCTGCTCGGCCTCGTCGTCGTCGAGGTAGACCGTGATCCACAGCCGCTCGGGGTCGAGGCCGTAGCCGCCCTCCGCCACGGAGTTGGTCAGCAGCTCCCAGGCGTAGCTGATGGCCCCTTCCTTGAAGTACTCACCGAAGGAGAAGTTGCCGCACATCTGGAAGAACGTGCCGTGCCGGGTGGTCTTGCCGACCTCTTCGATGTCGGGCGTACGCACGCACTTCTGCACGCTGGTGGCGCGCGGGGCCGGCGGCTTGGTCTCACCGAGGAAGTACGGCTTGAAGGGGACCATGCCCGCGTTGACGAGCAGCAGAGTCGGGTCGTCCGCGATGAGCGACGCCGAAGGGACGACGGTGTGACCGCGCTCCTCGAAGAAGCTCAGCCAGCGGCGACGAATTTCAGCCGACTCCATCAGTGGTCCTCATTCCGGTTGTACGACGTGTAGGGGAGCTTGCGGTACTTGGTGGCCTCGAGAGACCTGTCGGGTCCGACGGGCTCGGACGCCTCGACGACGAAGTGCGGCCGGACCGGGAGGTCCTGATCGACCGGTGCCGCCAGGCCCAGCACCTCGCCCAGTTCGGCTTCGCGGCGGGCCATGGACTCACGGACGTCCAGGGCGAAGTCCTTGAGCTTGTGCCCCGTCTCGATCGCCCGGTCGGCGGCCTGCGCCGCAAGGCTCTCGGGGGTCAGCTGCTTGAGCTTCCGGTTGACCTTGGCGGTGGCCCAGACACCGGCGGCGGCGCCGGCGGTGAACCAGAACGTACGGCGGAACATGGCTGCGTCAGTCCTTCGATCCGCGGGAACTTCTGCCGTCGCGCTTCCTGCCGCGCGCGGAAGGCACGGTGCGGCCGACGATCACCGAACGGCGGGCGGGTTCCGGTTCGGGGGTGGCCTTGCGGCCGATGGCCCGCCGCACCCCGTAGCCGAACGCGGCGACCTTGACGAGCGGGCCGCCGAAGGTCGAGGCGACGGTGGTGGAGAGCGCGGAGGCGTTCGAGGTGACTTCCTGGACGTCCGACGCGATCGCGTCGACCTTGTCGAGCTGGGTCTGCGCGGAACGCACGGTGGCGGAGGCGTCGGCGAGCAGGGGGACGGCCTGCTCGGTCACGTCCGCCACGAGCTTGGTGGTCGCCCTGAGCGTCTGGGCCAGCCTCACCAGCACGACGGCGAGGAACGAAACCAGGATCGCCCAGAAGACGGCCACCAGAATCCCGGCCACCTCTCCACCGGACACAGTGCACCGCTCTCTAGCTTGTCGCTGTCTCTGTCTGTCTCTGCTCGGTCCGGCGACGGCCGCCGCAACAGCCGATCGTCGTCCCTTGAGCCTATCGCGCCGGTGGTCGCACCCCGTACCGCATTCCCGGCGGGAAGGGCGGCGTTGCCATAAGGCGATTGTACGGAGAGCATTCCTGCCAGTACTCTGCGTGTTTCATGCGACGCCCCCAGCGCCCCATTCCGTCCCCCCACGGTCCGAGCGCCCCCACCACCCTCGGAAACCTCCCGGCGGAACTGAGCAGTTTCGTGGGACGCGAGAACGAACTCGTCCGTCTCGCTCAACTACTGGACGAGTCCAGGCTCGTCACCATGGTCGGTGTCGGCGGCGTGGGCAAGACCCGCTGCGCCGCCCGGATCGCCGCGCTTCTGGAGAAACGGTACTGCGACGGTGTCCGGATGGCCGAGCTCTCCGACACCCATGACCCCGAACTGCTGGAACACGCCCTGGTCGACGCCCTGGCGCTCACCGATCACACCAGCAGACCGCCCCGCACGACCCTCGTCGAACATCTGGCCGGGCGCCGGCTCCTGCTGGTGATCGACGGCTTCGAACACCTCGTGGACGCCTGCGCCGGACTGGTACGAGAACTGCTGCGCCGGGCCCCGGGGCTGCGGGTGCTGGCCGTCGGGCGGCTGCCGCTGGAACTGGACGGAGAACGCGTCTTCCCGCTCGCACCGATGACGGACGAGGACGCGATGCTGCTCTTCACGGAGCGGGCCGTCGCCGTACAGCCGGATTTCCGGCTGACCGACGACAACCGCGAGACCACCCGTGAGCTGTGCCGCCGCCTGGACGGAATCCCCCTTGCCCTGGAACTCGCCGCCGGGAGGCTGCGCGCCCTGTCCACCGTCCAGGTGCTGCAACGTCTGGACGACCGCTTCCGGCTGCTGACCGGTTCGAGCCGCAGCGCGCTGGCACGTCATCAGACGCTGCGTACCGCCATCGGCTGGAGCCATGAACTCTGCGCCCCCGAGCAGCGGCTGCTCTGGGCGCGGCTCTCGGTGTTCGCCGGGCAGTTCGACCTGGAGGCCGTCGAATACATCTGCAGCGGTGCCGGTCTGCCGGCCGAGTCGGTGCTCGATGTGCTCTCCGGGCTGCTGGCGCAGTCCGTCGTGCTGCGCGAGGACTCGGCGCAGGGCACCCGCTACCGGATGCTGGACACGGTCCGGGAGTACGGCGCCGAGTGGCTGGCGGCCACCGATGACACGGACCGGCTGCGGCGCCGCCACCGGGACTGGTACCTGGGGCTCGCGACCTGGTGCGAACTCGACTGGTTCAGCCCACGGCAGGCCGAGGTGGCGGCCCGGGCCGAGAGCGAGCTGCCGAACCTGCGGCGGGCGATGGAATGTTCGCTGGAGAGTCCGGGCGAGGCCCATCTCGCGCAGTATCTGGCGGGCACCCTGTGGTTCCTCTGGGTGGGCTGCGGACGGCTCTCGGAAGGCCGGCACTGGCTGGACCATGTACTGGAGGAGGACACCCCGTACGACTCCTCGCGGCTGAAGGCGCTGTGGGTGCTCGGGCACGTGGCCGTGCTCCAGGGCGATCCGATCGGTGCGGTGTCCGCGCTGCAGGAGTGCCGGGACGAGGCGGACCGGGCCGGCGACCCCACGGCGCTCGCGTACGCGGTGCACCGGATGGGATGTCTGGCGCTGGTCACCGACGACATGGCACGGGCAGAGGAGCTGCTGGGCGACGCGCTGCGCCGCTACCGGGAGCTCGGCGAGCTGAACAGCAACGTCCTGATGGCCCAGATCGAGCTCGCGATGGCGGTCGGATTCAACGGGGATCCGGACGGGGCGGCCGCCATCTGCGAAGAGGTCAAGGAGATCTGCGAGGACCACGGGGAGCGCTGGGCCCTGTCGTACGCGCTGTACGTGCTGGCCTTCACGGCCCTCCAGCACGGTCGGCCGGACCGGGCCCGGGAACTGCTCGGGCAGTCGCTGGTGATCAGCCACACCTTCCACGATCTGCTCGGATCGGTGCTCGCCCTGGAGCTGCTGGCGCTGGTCACGGCCGTCGAGGGCGATGCGGCGGAGGCGGCGGTGCTCCAGGGGGCCGCGGACCGGATCTGGCCTTCGGTGGGACTGCCGCTGTTCGGATCGGCGCAGTACGGGCAGCCCCGGGTCCGCTGCGAGGAGCTGGCCCGCCGGGAGCTCGGTGACGACCGCTACGAGTCGGGGCTGCGTACGGGCGGACAGCTGGATACGGACGCGGCGGTGGCCAGGGCTCTGGCGAGCGTCCCGGCGGACCGCCCGGAGACCCCGGAGCGACGGCCGGGGACGCCGTCGGGCCCCGGGAAGAACGCGGAGGCCCGCCGCCTCCCGTACATCCGGGAGGGGCGGGCCTGAGCGCTGGTGAGAGCGGCTGCGCCCGGATCAGCGGGCGTAGTACTCGACGACGAGCTGCTCGTCGCAGATGACGGGGATTTCCTTGCGGTTCGGGTCCCGGTCAAGGCGGAAGGCCAGGGCCTTCAGGTTCACCTGCAGGTAGCGCGGGGTCTCGCCGTCGGGGGCGTAGCCACCCTCGCGGGCCACCTGGAAGGGGTGCTTGTCGCGGCTGCGCTCCCGAACCATCACGATGTCGTCGGGACGGACGCGGAACGACGGCTTGTCGACCTTGCCACCGTTGACCTCGATGTGGCCGTGCACGACCATCTGACGGGCCTGGTAGATGGTGCGGGCGATGCCCGAACGCAGGACCAGCGCGTCGAGACGGCGCTCGAGCTCGACGACCAGCGCCTCGCCCGTCTTGCCCTCGGCCTTCTTGGCGCGGTCGTACGCGCGCGCCATCTGGCGCTCGCTGATGTCGTACTGGGCACGCAGACGCTGCTTCTCCAGCAGACGGACCTTGTAGTCCGAGTTCTGCTTGCGGCCACGGCCGTGCTCGCCCGGCGGGTAGGGGCGGGCCTCGAAGTACTTGACGGCCTTCGGCGTCAGCGCGATGCCGAGCGCGCGGCTCTTCTTGACCTTGGGACGCGACTGGTTAGGCACGTTCTCCAGACCTCCATTGTAGGTTAGGTTAGGCTCACCTTACTTAAGGAGATCGCATGTCTCGCCCGGGGAACACCAGTCACATCACGGACAGCACTGACAGCGTCGACACCCCTTGGAGTGCCGATACGACGGAGGACCGATCAGATCGTGGTCAGCCGCGTCCCGGCGGGCTTGAAATCACTCGGATGCCGTCAGCAGCCGAGCGCACACGAACTCTCGTACAGAGTACCTGCTCGTCGGTACTGCTCGCCCCCGGGCTGGACGAGGCCGACTCGGTCCGGCTGATGCCGGTGGCCAGGAGCGTGGGGCCGGACGGGGATCTGTTCCTGGAACTCCCCGCGGATTCCCCGGTCGTACGGGCCGCGGTGCAGGCCGAGGACGACGGGCCGACCGCCGTGCTGGAGATCACGGACGTCGCCCCGGTCTCCGTCCCGCACCGCGTCCGGGGCCGCGCGTGGGTCTCGGGCCGGCTCACCGCCGTACCCGGCATGTCCGGGCCCGGCCGGATGATGCTCCGGCTGGAGACGGAGGAGGCGTACGTCGACGATCTGTGGGGCGCGCAGGAGGTCGGGCCGGAGGAATTCCGGGACGCGGAACCCGATCCGCTGACCGGGTACGAGACCGAGCTGCTCCAGCATCTGCACGCGGGGCACGGCGAGCAGCTGGCGTCACTGTGCGGGCTGCTGGGCGAACGGGCGGGCGGTCGCTGCCCGGCCCGTCTGCCGTCCGTCGTGCCGCTGGCGCTGGATCGGTACGGGCTGCGGGTGCGGCTGTGCGAGGCCGGGGGACGGTGCTACGACGCGCGCTTCGAGTTCCCCGCCCCGGTACGGGACGTCGTCGAACTGCGCCAGGCCATGTACGCCCTCTTCGAGGCGGCGGGGCATTGAACGGGGGCGCGGCTGCCGCCCGCCCTCAGCCCTCGGACGGCCCGGAGCCGCCGTCGCCGGCCGCGCGGCCGAGCCGCTCGCGGACCCGCTCCACCACATCGGCGTAGCGCGCCTCCGCGCCGTAGCGCGTGGGCTGGTAGTAGTGCTTGTCGCGCACCGCCTCCGGGGCGTACTGCTGGGCGGCGATCCCGCCGGGGACATCGTGCGGATACACATAGCCCTGGGCATGGCCCAGCTTGGCGGCGCCCTTGTAGTGGCCGTCGCGCAGATGCGCCGGGACCGGGCCCGCGAGCCCCTTCCGTACGTCCTCCTGGGCAGCGAAGATCGCCAGCGTCGCCGCGTTGGACTTGGGGGCGAGGGCCAGCGCGATCGTGGCATGGCTCAGGGTGAGCGCCGCCTCGGGAAAACCGATCATGGCGACCGCCTGGGCGGCCGCGACGGCGGTGGGCAGCGCCGTGGGGTCGGCGAGCCCGATGTCCTCGCTGGCCGAGATCATCAGCCGCCGGGCGATGAACCGGGGGTCCTCCCCCGCCTCGATCATCCGGGCCAGATAGTGCAGCGCGGCATCCACGTCGGAACCGCGGATGGACTTGATGAGCGCGCTCGCCACGTCGTAGTGCTGGTCGCCGTCCCGGTCGTACTTGACGGCCGCGCGGTCGACGGTCTCCTCCAGGGTCAGGAGAGTGATCTCCTTCTCCTGCTTGGACAGCGCGGCACCGGCCGCGGCCTCCAGGGCCGTCAGGGCCCGGCGGGCGTCGCCTCCCGCGATCCGCAGCAGATGCGCCTCGGCCTCCTCCGGCAGCGTCACCGCGCCGCCGAGCCCGCGCTCGTCGGACAGAGCCCGCCTGAGCAGGCCGCGCAGATCGTCGTCGGTGAGCGATTCCAGGGTGAGCAGCAGCGAGCGGGAGAGCAGGGGCGAGATGATCGAGAAGTACGGATTCTCGGTGGTCGCCGCGATCAGCGTCACCCAGCGGTTCTCCACGGCCGGCAGCAGGGAGTCCTGCTGCGCCTTGGAGAAGCGGTGGATCTCGTCGAGGAAGAGGACGGTCTCCTTGCCGTAGCCACCGGTGGCGCGGCGGGCGCCCTCGATGACGGCCCGCACCTCCTTGACGCCCGCGGTGATCGCGGAGAGCTCGACGAAGCGCTTGTTGGTGGCCTTGCTGACCACGTAGGCCAGGGTCGTCTTCCCGATGCCGGGCGGGCCCCAGAGGATCACCGACGACGGGCCGGCCGGCCCGCCGTTCCCCTCGCCGACGAGGCGGCGCAGCGGCGAGCCCGGCTTGAGCAGATGCTGCTGGCCGACGACCTCGTCGAGGGTACGGGGGCGCATCCGGACCGCCAGTGGGCTGCTGGACGGGTCCTTCTCCTGGCGGTCTTCGGCGGCTGCGGTAAAGAGGTCGGGCTCCACGATTTGAAGCCTATGCCACGGCACCGACATCCCTGCCGGGCCCGGTCGCCCGGGAGAGGCCGGCGCCTGTCAGCTGGTCCAGAAGTCCCACCAGCGGGTCAGGATCAGCATGCCGATGATGCCGGTCCACAGGACCGGCGGCACCCAGTGGAACTCCGTCAGGCCGTTGCGCAGCCAGTTCGGCGCGGGAATGATCCGGTGCTCGATGTTGTGCGTGGTGACGTAGCAGAACATGAAGATCGTGGCGACCCAGGCCAGGCAGCACCAGAGGCAGAGCGAGTTGATGTTGTAGAGCGACTGGTACTGGAGCCAGGTGCAGAAGCCGACGCCGAACAGTGTGCCGGCGTTCATCCCGAGCCAGTACCAGCTGCGGAAGCGGGCGCCCGCGAGCAGCGCCAGCCCGATCCCGATGATCACGGGGTAGGTGGCCATGCCGAGCATCGGGTTCGGGAAGCCGAAGGCGGCCGCCTGCTCGCTCTTCATGATGTTGCCGCACGCGACAACAGGGTTGAGGCTGCAACCCGGTGTGAAGTTGGGGTCTTCCAGCAGCTTGAACTTGTCGATCGTGATGATCCAGGCGGCGAGGAGTCCGGCGGCGCCGGTGATCACCAACAGCAGTGCGAGCCCCCGGCTGCCGCCGATGGTCCTGTTCCCGCCGTCCTCGTCCTGTTCGGAGGAGGGATGGTCAACCGCTGCAGTCGTCATATCGCCGTTCCATCAGTGAGTGGGCTGCTGGGCACGGTCATTGTGCCGCACCATGGCACCGGCCCTCTGTTCGATGGACATAAAGATGACTCAAGTTCTGCGCACGGCCGGTGCGGAGCTCAGGGGTCGGGAAGAGGCTCCGTGCGATGACCGGACTCGCGGCGGAGGTGCGCGGCCCGGGGAAGCCGGGTGGCCGGCCGACCGGCGCCGACGCCCGGACCTGCGCATCCGCAGGCGAAGGGGTCGGGATCCCGGCATCGGCCAGGGCAGGGAGGAGCAGGACCGCGGAAGCCGTGACGAGGGCACCGGGCCGGTGCTCGGCAGGGCCCCACCACCCTGGGCATTCCCAAGTTGACATCACTCGGAGGTATGAATCCGTACTCGCCGAGTTGACGCGATGGCTGACGGGGGCGGCCGGCGGAACGAAGTCCGCCGGCGCCTCCCACACGACCTAGGCCAGACGCTCGCGGATCGTCCCGGCCACTTCGGTCAGGGGCACGGGCGTCTGCTCGCCGGACTCCATGTCCTTGAGCTGGACGAGGCCCTCGGCGAGGTCCCGCTCGCCCGCGACGATCGTGAAGCGGGCTCCCGACCGGTTCGCGCTCTTCATCGCGCCCTTGAGGCCCCGGTTCCCATAAGCGAAGTCCGCCGCCACGCCCTCCCGGCGCAGCTGCGTGACGATGCCGAAGAGCACCCGGCGGGCCTCCTCGCCGAGCGGCACCGCGAAGACGCTGGTGGCGTCGGGCAGTTCGAGCTCGATGCCCTCCGCCTCCAGTGCGAGCACCGTACGGTCCACGCCGAGCGCCCAGCCGACCGACGGGAGCGCCGGTCCGCCGATCATCTCGGACAGACCGTCGTAGCGGCCGCCGCCGCCCACCGCGGACTGCGAGCCGAGCCCGTCGTGGACGAACTCGAAGGTGGTGCGGGTGTAGTAGTCGAGGCCGCGGACGAGCTTCTCGTCGTCCTCGTACACCACACCGGCCGCGGAGAGCAGGTCGCGCACCTCCTCGTGGTACGCCTTGCAGGCGTCGCAGAGGTAGTCGCGCAGCACCGGGGCGCCGGCCAGCTGCTTCTGCACCTCGGGCCGCTTGTCGTCGAGAACCCGGAGCGGGTTGATCTCGATGCGGCGGCGGGTCTCCTCGTCCAGGTCGAGCTCGCGCAGGAAGCCCTGGAGAGCGTCGCGGTAGACGGGGCGGCACTCCTTGTCGCCCAGCGAATTGAGCAGGATGCGGAAGTTCCGCAGGCCCAGCGCGCGGTACGCCTGGTCGGCCAGAATGATCAGCTCGGCGTCCAGCGCCGGGTCCTCGGCGCCGATCGCCTCGGCGCCGACCTGCGAGA
Organism: Streptomyces gelaticus; assembly: GCF_014649535.1. Taxonomy (GTDB): domain Bacteria; phylum Actinomycetota; class Actinomycetes; order Streptomycetales; family Streptomycetaceae; genus Streptomyces; species Streptomyces gelaticus. The sequence continues at coordinate 325,551 of NZ_BMTF01000006.1, read as the reverse complement.
AGTGCCGGTAGCGGCCCTTCTGCGGGCGCTCGTAGCGGTAGTACGAGCCGGAGTACCAGAGCTTCACGGGCAGATTGCCGAGCTTGTGGAGGTTGGCCTCCAGTGCGGCGCGGAGCACGGAGGCGGTGCCCTCGGGGCGCAGTGCCAGCTGGGAGCCGCCCTTGGTGGTGAGGGTGTACATCTCCTTGGTCACGATGTCGGTGGACTCACCGACACCGCGCGAGAAGAGGGCGACGTCCTCGAAGCCGGGGGTCTCGATGTAGCCGAAGCCGGAGTTCTTCAAGGGCGCGGCGATGGCCTCGCGCACCGCGAGGTACTTGGCGGAATCCGGCGGGGTCAGGTCGTACGTGCCCTTGGGGGCCTTGAAAGTGCTCACGGGATGTTCTCGTCACATTCCTCGTCGGGGCGCGTCCATGCCGTTCAGGAACGGATTCGAGGCGCGCTCGCGGCCGATGGTCGTCTGGGGGCCGTGGCCGGACAGCACCACGGTCGAGTCGTCGAGCGGCAGGCACACACGCGCCAGCGACTCGAGCAGCTCGGCGTGGTCGCCGCCGGGCAGGTCGGTGCGTCCGACGGAGCCGGCGAAGAGCAGGTCGCCCGAGAAGAGGATCTGCGGAACATCCGCGGCCTCGGGCATCCTGAACGTCACCGACCCCTTGGTATGGCCGGGCGCATGCGCGACACCGAACTCCAGACCGGCCAGCTTCAGCCGGGCGCCGTCGCTCAGTTCCTTGACGTCGTCCGGCTCCCCGATCGTCAGCTCGCCCATGAGCGGCATCCCGATGGAGCGGCCGAGGGCCTTCTCCGGGTCGCTCATCATGAACCGGTCCTCCGGGTGGATCCAGGCGGGGACGTCGTGCGCGCCGCACACCGGGACGACCGAGGCGACATGGTCGATGTGGCCGTGGGTCAGTACGACGGCGACGGGCTTCAGCCGATGCTTCTTCAGCGCTTCCTCGACTCCGGCCGCGGCCTGGTGGCCCGGGTCGATGATCACGCACTCCTCGCCTGCGGCCGGGGCGACCAGATAGCAGTTGGTCCCCCAGGCCCCTGCGGGGAACCCGGCAATGAGCACGATCGTCCTTAATGGTCGTCCGACGCGGATCGCGACTGAGAAGGTCGCGGCAGTTCAGAGCCTACCGGCGCTCCTCATTCCACAGCTAACCCATATACGGTACGGGGCAGCCAAGGCCCCATCACACGACCTACAAGGAGATCACCCGGTGGTCAGCAGCGATCAGCGGCGGCGGCAGCTCGCCAGGGAGAAGTTCGAGCGGCAGCAGCAGCGCCGGGAGGAGGCCCGCCGCAGGACGAGGCGGCTGACGGTCGTCATCGCGTCCACGGTCGCCGTGGTGGCGGTCATAGGTGTCGGCTCCTACCTCGCCCTCGGCGACGACGGCAAGAAGGACAAGGCGGACGCCGCCGCGAGTTCGAGCCCGTCGGCCGACGCGTCGCCGAAGGAGAAGGAGAGCAAGGCGCCCGAGCCCGCGATGAAGATCGACAAGAAGGCCGGGTACAAGATGTCGCTCAAGACGAGCCAGGGCGACATCGCGTTCACCATGGACGCGGCGAAGACCCCGCACACCACGAACTCCTTCAAGTCGCTCGCCGACAAGGGTTTCTTCAACGGCACGAAGTGCCACCGGCTGACCACGCAGGGCATCTTCGTGCTGCAGTGCGGCGACCCCAAGGGCGACGGCACGGGCGGCCCCGGCTACACGATCCCGGACGAGAACCTGACCGCACTGGGCAAGGCGGGCAAGGACGGCACGGTCACCTACCCGGCCGGCACGGTGGCGATGGCGAACACCGGCCAGCCGCACACCGGTGGCAGCCAGTTCTTCCTGGTGTACAAGGACAGCAAACTGCCGCCCACCTACACCCCGTTCGGCACGATGGACGACGCCTCGCTGAAAGCCGTCAAGGACATCGGTGCGGCGGGCGCGGCGGGTGGTGCCCCAGACGGTGCGCCGAAGAAGGAAGTGAAGATCACGAAGGCGGCTGTCGACAAGTCGTGACCGGCCCGGGCCGGCCGGCCGGAGAGGGCGAGCGCGGGCCGGATTTATTTCGGCCGCGCTGAGTGCGGACAGCCGGGCGGCCGGTCGCCTAGATTGGCGTTGTGCAGGGCGGGCGCTGCCCGCCCCAGGAAACTGTGGACGATGCCAGGGGGGCGAACCCCCTCGCGGGCATCAGGTGGAGGAGGCGCTGTGAGCAGCGACCCGTGGGGCCGTGTCGATGAGACCGGCACCGTGTACGTGCGGACAGCCGACGGCGAGCAGGTCGTCGGATCGTGGCAGGCGGGTTCCCCCGAGGAGGCTCTGGCCTACTTCGAGCGCAAGTACGAGGGCATTGTGGTCGAGATCGGCCTCCTCGAACGGCGGGTGAAGACCACAGACCTGTCGGCGAAGGACGCGACGACCGCCATCGAGCATCTGCGTCTGCAGGTGGACGAGCATCACGCCGTCGGTGACCTCGACGCGCTGCGCAAGCGGCTCGACGCGCTCGTCGCGACGGTCGACTCGCGGCGCGAGGAGCGCAAGGCCCAGAAGGCGAAGCAGACCGACGAGGCGAAGCACGCCAAGGAGGCCCTGGTCACCGAGGCCGAGGAGCTGGCGCAGAGCGAGCAGTGGCGCTCCGCGGGCGAGCGACTCCGTGCGCTCGTCGACACGTGGAAGAGCCTGCCGCGGCTCGACCGCAAGTCCGACGACGAGCTGTGGCACCGCTTCTCGCACGCCCGCTCGGCGTTCTCCAAGCGCCGCAAGGCCCACTTCGCATCGCTGGACGCCCAGCGCGAGGAGGCCCGCAAGGCCAAGGAAAAGCTGGTCGTCGAGGCGGAGTCGCTCTCCGGTTCCACGGACTGGGGGGCCACGGCCGCCCGCTACCGCGACCTGATGACGGAGTGGAAGGCGGCGGGCCGCGCCCAGCGCGAGGCCGAGGACGACCTCTGGAACCGCTTCCGCGGTGCCCAGGACATCTTCTTCGCCGCCCGCAGCGAGGTCTTCGCCGAGCGGGACGCGGAGCAGGGCGAGAACCTCAAGCTCAAGGAGGAGCTCGCGGTCGAGGCCGAGCGGCTGGTGCCGGTGAAGGACCTGAAGGCGGCCAGGGCCGCGTTCCGGGCCATCAACGAGCGCTGGGAGGCCATCGGCCACGTACCGCGTGACGCCCGCCCGAAGGTCGAGGGGCGGATGCACGCGGTGGAGCGGGCGCTCCAGGAGGCCGAGGAGTCGGAGTGGCGGCGGACGAACCCCGAGGCGCGTGCGCGCGCCGCGGGTCTGACCGGTCAGCTCCAGGCCGCCGTGGACAAGCTGCGTACGCAGATCGACACGGCCCGTGCCTCGGGCAACAACGCCCGCGCCGACAAGCTGGCCAAGGAGCTGGAGGGCCGGCAGGCACTCCTGGACCAGGCGCTCAAGGGCCTTGAGGAGTTCGGCGGCTGAGACCGGGCACCACGAGGAAGGGGCTCCCGTACATGGCGTACGGGGGCCCCTTTCGCATGTGTGTCACGGCCTGCGGGCCGAGGTCACCCGATAGACGTCGTAGACGCCCTCCACGCCCCGTACCGCCTTCAGTACGTGGCCGAGGTGCTTCGGGTCGCCCATCTCGAAGGTGAAGCGCGAGGTGGCCACCCGGTCCCGGGAGGTCTGGACGGCCGCCGACAGGATGTTGACGTGCTGGTCGGACAGGACGCGGGTGACGTCCGAGAGCAGCCTGGACCGGTCGAGGGCCTCGACCTGGATGGCGACCAGGAAGACCGAGGACTGGGTCGGCGCCCACTCCACATCCAGGATCCGCTCCGGCTGCTGCGACAACGAGTCGACGTTGACACAGTCGGCGCGGTGCACGGAGACACCGCTGCCCCGGGTGACGAAGCCGATGATCGGGTCGCCGGGGACGGGCGTGCAGCAGCGGGCCAGTTTGACCCAGACGTCCTCGACGCCCTTGACGACCACGCCCGGATCGGCGCTGGAGCGGCGCTTGTTGCGGCTGCGCGAGGGCGGCGAGCTCTCGGCGATGTCCTCGTTGGCCTCGTCCTCGCCGCCGAGCGCCTGGACCAGCTTCTGCACGACTCCGGCGGCCGCGACATGGCCCTCGCCGATCGCCGCGTACAGGGACGAGATGTCGGGGTAGCGCATCTCGTGGGCGAGGGTGACCAGGGAGTCACCGGTGAGGATGCGCTGGATCGGCAGGTTCTGCTTGCGCATGGCGCGCGCGATGGCGTCCTTGCCCTGCTCGATCGCCTCGTCGCGGCGCTCCTTGGAGAACCAGGCACGGATCTTGTTGCGGGCGCGGGGGGACTTGACGAAGCCCAGCCAGTCCCGGGAGGGTCCGGCGCCGGCCGCCTTGGAGGTGAAGACCTCCACCAGATCGCCGTTGTCGAGCGTGGATTCGAGCGGTACGAGCCGCCCGTTGACCCGTGCTCCTATCGTCCGGTGGCCGACCTCCGTGTGCACCGCGTACGCGAAGTCGACCGGGGTCGCGCCCGCGGGCAGCGCTATGACGTCGCCCTTGGGCGTGAAGACGAAGACCTCGTTGCGGGAGAGGTCGAAGCGCAGCGACTCCAGGAACTCGCTGGGGTCCTCGGTCTCCTTCTGCCAGTCCAGGAGCTGGCGCAGCCACGCCATGTCGTTGACGGTGTCCTGGCGCGCGCCCTTGCCGGGGCTCTTGGGCACGTCGGTGCGCACCTTGGAGGCGCCCGCGACGGCCTCCTGCTTGTACTTCCAGTGCGCGGCGATGCCGTACTCGGCACGGCGGTGCATGTCAAAAGTGCGGATCTGCAGCTCGACGGGCTTGCCGCTGGGACCGATCACCGTCGTGTGCAGCGACTGGTACATGTTGAACTTGGGCATCGCGATGTAGTCCTTGAACCGGCCGGGGACCGGATTCCATCGCGCGTGGACGGTGCCGAGCGCCGCGTAGCAGTCGCGGACGGTGTCGACGAGGACCCTGATGCCCACCAGGTCGTAGATCTCGGCGAAGTCCCGGCCCCGCACGATCATCTTCTGGTAGACGCTGTAGTAGTGCTTCGGCCGTCCCGTGACGGTGGCCTTGATCCGGGCGGCGCGCAGGTCGGCCTGGACCTCGTCGGTCACTATGGCGAGGTATTCGTCGCGCTTGGGCGCCCGCTCGGCGACCAGGCGCACGATCTCGTCGTACATCTTGGGGTAGAGGATCGCGAAGGCGAGGTCCTCCAGCTCCCACTTGATGGTGTTCATGCCCAGGCGGTGCGCCAGCGGGGCATAGATCTCCAGCGTCTCGCGGGCCTTCTTCTCCTGCTTCTCCCGCTTGAGGTAGCGCATGGTGCGCATGTTGTGCAGCCGGTCGGCGAGCTTGATGACCAGGACCCGGGGGTCCTTGGCCATGGCGACGACCATCTTGCGTACCGTCTCGGCCTGGGCGGCCTCGCCGAACTTGACCTTGTCCAGTTTGGTGACGCCGTCGACGAGCAGGGCGACCTGGTCGCCGAAGTCACGGCGCAGGGTGTCCAGGCCGTACTCGGTGTCCTCCACCGTGTCGTGCAGCAGCCCGGCCATCAGCGTGGCCGGGTCCATGCCCAGCTCGGCGAGGATGGTCGTGACGGCGAGCGGATGCGTGATGTACGGATCGCCGCTTTTGCGCTTCTGTCCCCGGTGCCAGCGCTCGGCGACCTGGTACGCGCGCTCGACCTGGCGCAGCGTGGCCGTCTCGATCTTGGGGTCGTTGCTGCGGACGATGCGCAGCAGCGGTTCGAGCACCGGGTTGTACGGGCTGGAGCGCTGGACGCCGAGGCGGGCCAGCCTGGCCCTCACCCGGTTGGAAGAACCGCCGGAGCGGGTAGTGGGGGCGCTCGGCGGCACCGGCCTGGCCGCGGGCTTCGCGGGAGGCTTCGGGGCGGACGCGGCCGGGGAGGCGGGTGCGGCCGGCTGTACGGGGGAGGCGGGCGCTCCTCCGGGGGCCGCGGTGCCCGTCCGGTGCGGGCCCCTGCCGGGCTCGGGGGCCGGGGGCTTCTGCTTGTCCGCAGGCTGCTTCTTCCCGGGCGTGGCTGGGGCCGCCGCGGGCTTGTCGGGCTGCGGGGCGGCGACTGGCTGGGCCTCGTCTGGCAAGAGCGCTCCTCGTGCGGATCCGGGTACCCGGAGAGGCCATCGTATCGACCCTGCGGCCGGTCCTCCCTCGGGGACCGTGAGACTCCTGACAACGCCGGACGGGCACCCGATTGTTCCCGGGTGCCCGTCCGTATGCACATGATCGGCTGCCGCGTACGGCCGGTGCTGCTCAGACCGTGAGCAGCACCTCCAGCGGCGCGCCGCGCAGGCCCTGCTCCAGACGGGCCCGTCCGGGCAGGAAGCCGAGCTCCATGAGGACCGCGACGCCCGCGACCTCGGCACCGGCCCGCCGGATCAGCTCCAGCGAGGCCTCGGCGGTGCCACCGGTGGCGAGGACGTCGTCGATGACCATGATCCGGTCGTCGCCAGACAGGTCCTCCGCGTGGATCTCGATCTCGGCGGTGCCGTACTCCAGGTCGTACGCCTGGCCGAGCGTGGCTCCGGGCAGCTTGCCCGCCTTGCGGACGGGCACGAAGCCGAGCCCGGCCCGGACCGCGACCGGGGCGGCCAGGATGAAGCCGCGTGCTTCCAGGCCGACGACCTTCGTGGCGCCGTGCCGTACGCACAGCTCCGCGAGGGTGTCGGTGAGGGCCGCGAACGCCGTGGGGTCCGCGAGCAGCGGCGTGATGTCCTTGAACAGCACGCCCTGCTTCGGGTAGTCCGGCACGTCGCGGATCCGGCTGAGCAGGAGCGCGCGGGTGCTGTCGGTGGTACTGGTCATCGACGCTTCCCCTGGGTCCGGCCTTGGCCCCTGGGGGGCTGCTGGCGCTGGCCGACGACAGCGGCGGCGGGTGCGGCGTCCTGGGGGTAGCCGTCGTCCGACGGGTCGTCCTCGCCGGACTCGCCCTTGGCGGCGGCTGCGGCGCGCTTGGCGAGGACCCGCTTCTTCAGGGCCTTCATCTGCGGGTCGCGTTCCTTGAGGTCGGCGACGAGCGGGGTGGCGATGAAGATCGAGGAATACGCACCGGCCGCGAGGCCGACGAACAGCGACAGCGAGATGTCGTTCAGCATGCCGGCGCCGAGGACACCGCCGCCGATGAAGAGCAGACCGGCGACGGGGAGCAGGGCCACGACGGTGGTGTTGATGGAGCGGACCAGTGTGCCGTTGATCGAGCGGTTGGCGATCTCGCTGTATGTCCAGCGGGTCTGCTTGGTGATGTCGTTCGTGCTCTCCCTGAGGCTGTCGAAGACGACGACCGTGTCGTAGAGGGAGTATCCGAGGATCGTCAGCAGACCGATCACGGTGCCCGGGGTGACCTCGAAACCGACCAGGGCGTAGATGCCGACCGTGATGGTGATGTCGTGGATCAGTGCGACCAGGGCCGCGATCGCCATGCGCCACTCGAAGGCGATGGCCAGGTAGATCACCACGAGGACCATGAAGATGCCGAGGCCGGTCCAGGCCTTGTTGGCGATCTGCTCACCCCAGCTGGGGCCGACCAGGTCGGCGGCGATCTTCTCCGCCGGGACGTCGAGATCCTTGGAGAGCTTGCCCTTGATCTCGTCGGACTTCGCAGTGTCGACCTCGGTGATCTGGATGCGCAGACCGCCGTTGCCGAGCTTCTGGACGATCGCCTGGTGGCCGGAGGCCTCCGTGGCCAGGTCCTCCGCCTCGGCGACGGTGACGCTGGTCTTCGGGGTGGTGAAGACCGCGCCGCCCTTGAACTCGATGCCCATGTTCAGGCCGCTGACCGCCAGGCCGACGATGGCCGTGATGGTGATCAGGATCGAGATCCCGTACCAGATCTTGCGCTTGCCGATGAAGTCGTAGCCGACCTCGCCTCGGTAGAGACGGGCGCCGAGGGTGCCGAGTCGCGACATCTCACGCCTCCTTCGGTTCAGTGGGGGCGTTGACACGGCGCGAGCGGCGCAGCGGAGGTTTGGCGCCGAGCCGCTTCGGGTCCAGACCGGACCACGGGTGACCGCTTGCGAAGAACTTCGTACGGGCCATCAGCGTCATGACGGGCTTGGTGAAGAAGAACACCACGACCACGTCGAGCAGAGTGGTGAGACCCAGCGTGAACGCGAAGCCCTGGACCTTGCCGACGGTGACGACGAAGAGCACCGCGGCGGCGAGGAACGACACGAAGTCGGAGACCAGGATGGTGCGCCGGGCGCGCGGCCAGGCCCGTTCGACGGCCGGGCGGAGCGTGCGGCCCTCACGGATCTCGTCGCGGACCCGTTCGAAGTACACGATGAAGGAGTCCGCGGTGATACCGATGGCCACGATGGCGCCGCAGACAGCCGGGAGGTTCAGCGCGAAGCCGATGGCCGGGCCGAGCAGCGACATGATCGTGTAGGTCAGGATGCCGGAGACCAGGAGGCTCAGGAGCGCGATGAGCGCGAGTCCCCGGTAGTAGGCCACCAGGTAGACGACCACCAGGGCCAGACCGATGGCACCGGCGATCAGACCGGCCTGGAGCTGCTCGCCACCGAGCGCGGCGGTGACCGTGGTGACGCTCTGCTCCTTGAACGAGAGCGGGAGCGCACCGTAGGAGAGCACGTTGGCCAGGTCCTCGGCGGACTGCTGGGTGAAGCTGCCGGAGATCTCGGCGCTGCCGCTGAGCGTGGTGTTCACCTGGGGCGCGGAGACGACCTCGCCGTCCAGGGAGATGGCGAACTGGTTCTGCGGGGACTGCTGCGCGGAGAGCTTCTTGGTGATCGTCTGGAACTGCTTGGAGCCCTGCTTGGTGAACTCCATGTTGACGACCCACATGCCACGCTGCTGGTCGAAGCCGGCCTTGGCGTTGTCGACCTCGGTGCCGGACACCTCGGACGGACCGAGGACGTACTTCGCGTCGCCCTCCGAGCTGCATGCGACGACCGTGTCGGTGGGCTTGGCCCCCCGTGCGGCCGCGGCGCGGGACGCCTTGCTGGAGCAGTCGAGCGCCGCGAACTGCTTCTGCAGCTTGGCGGCAGCAGCCTCGTCGGCGGCGGATGCCGACGGCGTGGTGTCGGCCTTGGGCGTGGTGCTCGCCTTGGGGGTGGGCGTGGAGTCGGCCTTGAGTGCGCCGGTGACCGCGCGGCCCTGGGTGGTGGCGCTCCCGCTGGGTGTCGCCGAGGCCTTCCCCTTGTCCGCGGTGGGAGCGCTGGGGCTGCCGGACGGAGTGGGCTTGCCGGACGACGAGGCGCTGGGCTCCGGGGTGGGCGTGCCCTGGGCGACGGTCAGCACCGGCCGGAAGTACAGCTTGGCCGTGGTGCCGACCTGCTCCCGGGCCTGGGCGGAGTTCGTGCCCTTGGGGATGTTGACGATGATGTTGCGATCGCCCTGCGTCTGGACCTCGGCCTCGGAGACACCAAGACCATTGACACGGCGCTCCATGATCTGGACCGCCGTGTCCATGTTGGTCTTGTTGATTGCCGATTCCTGGCCCGGCTCGCTCTTCGCCTCAAGCGTGATGGACGTGCCGCCCGCCAGGTCGATGCCGAGCCGTGGGGTCGGCTGATCGGCCAGGAACATCCCGCCGGTGAGCGCGACCATGGCGATCAGGATCAGAGCCAGGGAACGCCCCGGCCTGCCCTGACCGCCGGCCGGCCCTCGGCTCTTCTTCGGTGCTGCCACCTTCTCGTTTCTCCCTGTCCAACCGCCCCGCGCCGGGTACGCGCCCAAGCGGCCACGAAGTGTAGTGGGGACCCGCCCCCGCAGAAGATCGCACGGACCGGGGAGCGCCGGGCGCCAATGGGCTCACGACACTCCCCGGGGCGTGGGTTACTTCGCGTCGGCCTCGCCGTCGGTCTTGCCCTCGGACTTCTTGTCGGACTTGTCGGACCCGGCGTCCGTCGGCTCGGCATCGTCGGCCTCGGCCTTCTTGCCCAGGTCGATCTTGGCGTCGTCCGAGGTGTCCTCGTCGTCGCTCGCCTCGGTCAGCGAGGAGGCGTCGTCCGGCACGACGGCGCCGTCGAGGTCGAGGTCGTCCTCGCCGTCGCCGTGGACGATGCGGTTGTACTCCGCGTCGTCGAGGACGGCGCCAACGGCGTTCTTCGCGTAGATGGCGTGGACGCCAGGCGCGATCTCGAGGAGAACCGTGTCGTCGTGCAGTTCCTTGACGGTGGCGTACATGCCCCCGATCGTCCGGACGCCGGTACCGGGCTGCATCTCGTTGCGCATCTGGACGGCGGCCGCCTGCTTCTTCTTGGCGGACCGCGTCATCAGGAACATGGCCCCGATGAGCACGATGAAGGGGAGGAGAGTCACGGGATTCACGGGACGAGTTTCCTTCGCACGACCGCGCTGGAGGGCGGCCTGTATCTACGGGGGTGGGTACACCGACCTGTAAGGGCGGCATCGGCGGAGTCTAAGCGAGTCCGCATCGATGGAACAACGCCCGAAGACGCGTCGTGGTTCCTGCTCCGGTCAACCTGTGACACATCACGCCCCGAACAGGCCCTGTTGTCCCTTTCCACCTTGCTGCGGAGGTACGAGACCGAGGTGGGCCCAGGCCGCGGGCGTCGCGACCCGGCCCCGCGGCGTCCTGGCCAGCAGTCCTTCCCGGACCAGGAAGGGCTCCGCGACCTCCTCGACGGTTTCGCGCTCCTCCCCCACGGCGACCGCGAGGGTGGACAACCCGACCGGTCCGCCGCCGAAGAGCTTCAGCAGGGCGCCGAGCACCGCGCGGTCGAGCCGGTCGAGGCCGCGGGCGTCGACCTCGTAGACCCCCAGGGCCGCGGCGGCGACCGGGCGGTCGATCCGCCCGTCGGCCTTGACCTGGGCGTAGTCCCGGACGCGGCGCAGCAGCCGGTTGGCGATGCGGGGGGTGCCGCGGGAACGGCCGGCGATCTCGGCGGCTCCGTCCGCGTCTATCTCCACGTCGAGGAGGCGGGCGGAGCGGTGGACGACGCGCTCCAGCTCGGTGGGTGCGTAGAACTCCATGTGGCCGGTGAAGCCGAAGCGGTCGCGCAGCGGCGGCGGCAGCAGTCCGGCCCTGGTGGTCGCGCCGACCAGGGTGAAGGGCGGCAGTTCCAGCGGGATGGCGGTGGCCCCGGGGCCCTTGCCGACGATGACGTCGACCCGGAAGTCCTCCATCGCCATGTAGAGCATCTCCTCGGCCGGCCGCGACATGCGGTGGATCTCGTCGAGGAAGAGGACCTCGCCCTCCTGGAGGGAGGAGAGGATTGCGGCGAGATCACCCGCGTGCTGGATGGCGGGGCCGGAGGTGATCCGGATCGGCGCGCCCATCTCGGCCGCGATGATCATGGAAAGGGTGGTCTTGCCGAGGCCGGGGGCACCGGAGAGCAGGACGTGGTCGGCGGTGGCGCCGCGGGCCCGGGCCGCCTTGAGGACCAGATCGAGCTGTTCGCGCACCTTCTCCTGGCCGACGAATTCGTCGAGGTCCTTCGGGCGCAGCGCAGCCTCGACCGCGGTGTCCTCGCCGTCCGCGTCGGCCTGGACGAGGCGCTCGTCGAGCCGCTCGTCGGTGTCGGGTCCGGTCTCGTCCCAGTTCATTCAGTCTGTCCCGCCTCGGGTGTTTGGGTGCCGTGCGGTGCGCGGCCCGGCGTCGGGGTGTTCCCCGGGGTGTCGCGCTCCGGTCAGCGCGCGCGGTTGAGGGTCTGCAGTGCGGCGCGCAGCAGCTGCGGCACGGGCGCCTGCCCGCCGTCGGCGATGGCCGCCTCGGCCTGGGGGGCGACGGCGGTGACCGCTTCGTCGGCCTCGCGGGTGGCGTAGCCGAGGCCGATCAGGGCGGCCTGGAGCTGATCGCGCCAGGAGGAGGAGACGGAGGTGCCGATGCCCTGACGGCCGATGTGGGCGCCGACGGGCTCGCCGAGTCTGTCCTTCAGTTCGAGGAGGAGTTTCTGCGCGCCCTTCTTGCCGATGCCGGAGACGGCGGTGAGCGCCTTCTCGTCGCCGGTGGCGACCGCGGTGCGCAGGGCGTCGGGGCTGTGGGTGGCGAGCATGGCCTGGGCGAGCCGGGGCCCGACCCCGCTGGCGGTCTGGAGCAGCTCGAAGACCTGCCGCTCGTCGTCGTCGGCGAAGCCGTAGAGCGTGAGGGAGTCCTCCCGTACGACAAGAGAGGTGGCGAGCCTGGCCTCCTTGCCGATCCGGAGGTCGGCGAGGGTGTTCGGCGTGCACTGGACGGCCATGCCGATGCCGCCGACCTCGATCACGGCCGTGGTCGGGGCGAGTGCGGCCACGGGGCCGCTGACGAAGGCGATCATCGGGGGACCTTCCGGACGGGAACTGCGGGTGTACGGGGAACGCGCCGGGTGCCGGCCGCGGCGGCTGCCGCGTGTGCCTGCTGGAGGCGGTTGACGGCGGGGGCACGCCAGATGTGGCAGATGGCGAGGGCGAGGGCGTCGGCCGCGTCGGCCGGCTTCGGCGGCGCGTCGAGCCGCAGCAGCCGGGTGACCATGGCGCCGACCTGCGCCTTGTCGGCGCGGCCGCTGCCCGTGACGGCTGCCTTGACCTCGCTCGGGGTGTGCAGGGCGACGGGTATGCCGCGGCGCGAGGCGCAGAGCATGGCGACGGCGCTGGCCTGGGCGGTGCCCATGACCGTACGGACGTTGTGCTGGCTGAACACCCGTTCCACTGCGACGAATTCGGGCCGGTGTTCGTCGAGCCATTCCTCGATGCCGCGCTCGACGGCGACCAGCCGGTGGCCGAGCTCCGCATCGGTCGGGGTGCGGACGACGCCCACGCCGAGCATCGTCAGGGGGCGGCCTGCGACGCCTTCGACGACGCCGACACCGCACCGGGTCAGCCCCGGGTCCACGCCCAGCACCCGCATGGGACGCCCCCTCCGTACCGATCGGTCAACTGTTCCCGCAGGCTATCGGCTCGCACTGACAATGCGACGGGCCGACGGGGTGTGTCCCCGTCGGCCCGTCCGTGAAGGCTGCGCTGAGCCCGGCTCAGGCGTCCACCTTCTCCATGACCTCGTCCGAGACGTCGAAGTTGGCGAAGACGTTCTGCACGTCGTCGCTGTCCTCCAGCGCGTCGATCAGCTTGAAGATCTTGCGCGCGCCCTCCTCGTCCAGCTCGACCTGCATGGTCGGCAGGAAGTTGGCCTCGGCGGAGTCGTAGTCGATGCCGGCCTGCTGGAGCGCGGTACGGACCGCGACCATGTCGGTGGCCTCGCTGACGACCTCGTAGGTGTCACCGAGGTCGTTGACCTCCTCGGCACCCGCGTCGAGCACGGCGCCCAGGACGTCGTCCTCGGTCAGCTCGCCCTTGGGTACGATCACGACGCCCTTGCGGTTGAAGAGGTACGAGACCGAACCCGGGTCGGCCATCGAGCCGCCGTTGCGGGTCATCGCGACACGCACGTCGGACGCGGCACGGTTGCGGTTGTCGGTGAGGCACTCGATGAGCACCGCGACGCCGTTCGGGCCGTAACCCTCGTACATGATCGTCTGATAGTCGACGCCGCCCGCTTCGAGACCGCCCCCGCGCTTGACCGCGGAGTCGATGTTCTTGTTCGGTACGGAGCTCTTCTTCGCCTTCTGGATCGCGTCCACGAGGGTCGGATTTCCATCGGGGTCCACACCGCCGGTACGGGCCGCGACCTCGATGTTCTTGATCAGCTTCGCGAAGAGCTTGCCGCGCTTGGCGTCAATCACGGCCTTCTTGTGCTTCGTCGTAGCCCATTTAGAGTGGCCGGACATCTGCCTTCTCCTTCGCGTCACCAAAAACGATTCGAACCCGAGAGATCCTACCGGGATCGAGTCACCCGACTGCGCGCACCATGTCGACGAACAGTGCGTGAACACGGTGGTCTCCGGTCAATTCCGGGTGGAATGACGTCGCCAGGGCGTTTCCCTGACGTACGGCGACGATGTGGCCACCGTGCTCCGCCACCACCTCGGCCTGCGCGCCGACCGACTCCACCCAGGGTGCGCGGATGAAGACTCCCTCCACGGGTCCGCCCTCGATGCCGGCGACCTCGACGGCCGCCTCGAAGGACTCGTTCTGCCGCCCGAAGGCATTGCGGCGCACGATCATGTCGATTCCGCCGACCGTCTCCTGACCCGAGCGCGGGTCGAGGATCTTGTCCGCGAGCAGAATCATTCCCGCGCAGGTGCCGTAGACCGGCATCCCGTTGCGCACCCGCTCGCGCAGCGGTTCCAGCATGCCGAAGAGGGAAGCCAGCTTGGACATCGTGGTGGACTCGCCACCGGGAATGACCAGGCCGTCGACCTCGGCGAGTTCCTCGGAACGCCGGACCGGCCTGGCCAGGGCGTCAGCCGAGGCCAGGGCGATCAGGTGTTCCCGTACGTCGCCCTGGAGGGCCAGGACTCCGATCACAGGGGTGTCGCTCATCAGTCATTACCAGCCACGGTTGGCGTAGCGCTCGGCCTCGGGCAGGGTGTCGCAGTTGATGCCGACCATGGCCTCGCCGAGGTTCCGGGAAGCGTCCGCGATGATCTTCGGGTCGTCGTAGAAGGTGGTGGCCTTCACGATCGCGGCGGCGCGCTTGGCCGGGTCGCCGGACTTGAAGATTCCGGAGCCGACGAAGACGCCCTCGGCACCGAGCTGGCGCATCAGTGCGGCGTCGGCGGGGGTGGCGACACCGCCCGCGGAGAACAGCACGACGGGCAGCTTGCCGAGCTCCGCGACCTCCTTGACCAGCTCGTACGGGGCGCGGAGCTCCTTGGCGGCGGCGTACAGCTCGTTGTTGTCGTAGCCGCGCAGGCGGGCGATCTCGTTCTTGATCTGGCGCAGGTGGCGGACGGCCTCGACGACGTTGCCGGTGCCGGCCTCGCCCTTCGAGCGGATCATGGCGGCGCCCTCGGCGATCCGGCGCAGGGCCTCGCCCAGGTTGGTGGCACCGCAGACGAACGGGGTGGTGAAGGCGAACTTGTCGCTGTGGTTGACCTCGTCGGCCGGGGTGAGGACCTCGGACTCGTCGATGTAGTCCACTCCGAGGGACTGGAGGACCTGGGCCTCGACGAAGTGGCCGATACGGGACTTCGCCATCACGGGGATGGAGACGGCCTCGATGATCTCCTCGATCATGTTCGGGTCCGACATCCGGGCCACGCCGCCGTCCTTGCGGATGTCGGCCGGCACCCGCTCCAGGGCCATGACGGCCACGGCGCCCGCGTCCTCGGCGATCTTCGCCTGCTCGGCGTTGACGACGTCCATGATCACGCCGCCCTTGAGCTGCTCGGCCATGCCGCGCTTGACGCGCGCGGTGCCCGTGGCCGGGGAGTCTGCGGACTGCGGGGTGGTGGGCAGCGTGGACATGGATCGACCTCACTCGGAGAAAAAGTTGCTGAAAAGCGCTGGCTGGTGCAGTGCTGAGCAAACTCTCCGGGAACAGTCCACTGCAAGGGCCAATGGAAGGCCGGTGGATCGTTTTGGACGCGTACGGGGCGGGATGTGGCCCCTGTCACTCGCGAATACGGCCGTCCGGTCAGCTGACGGGGCGGTCCGCGAGGGCCACCGGGGGTTCGTCGTCCATCTCGAAGGCCAGCGGGAACGGGGCGTGCCCGGCCAGCCGGAACCACCGCACCTTCCGGTGCCGGCGCAGCGCACGCGCCGCGCGCACCGCGTCGTTGTGGAACCGCCGGGCCATCGGGACGCGGCGCACGGCGGCGGCGAGTTCGGACGCCGCGTCCTCACCACCGGGGATCTCCTTCACGGCCTCCACCTGTTCCGGCTCGCCGAAGACCGCCCGCAGCGCGGCGCTCAGCTCGCTCTCGGCGACCTCGCGCTGCTCCTCCTCCGCCTGACGGGCGGCGTGCGCGGCCTCGTACAGGACGATGGACGCGGCCGGGTCGAGGACGCCGGAGGTGGCCAGTTCCTGGGTGACGGACGCACGGCGCAGCAGTTGTGCGTCGAGGGCGGCCCGTGCGGCGTCGATGCGGGTGTGCAGCCGGTCGAGCCGCCCGGCGGTCCAGCTGAGGTACATGCCGATCGCGACGACCGCGACAGCGATCCAGATGAGGGTTTCGATCACGGGCGGCAAGGCTACCGTCGGGGCGCGGACGGCGTGGCGGTCCGGGTGCGGGCCCGGACCGCGGCCCCGGTCCGCTACTCCCGCGCCAGGCCGAGCCGCGCCCGCAGGCCCGTGCGTTCGTCGGCGGCCACCGAGGCCGCGCCGTCCGTCACCGTCTCGTACACCGCGAGGATGTCCGCTCCGACCGTCGACCAGTCGAACCGCCGCACATGCGCGGTGCCCCGCTCGCTCAGCTCCCTGCGCCGCTGCGGGTCGCCGAGCAGCCGGATCGCCGCCCCGGCCAGCGCGTCCGCGTCCTCGTTGGCGAAGAGTTCGCCCGCCGCGCCGAGGTCGAGCACCTGGGCGAAGGCGTCCAGATCGCTGGCGAGGACCGGAGCGCCGGCCGACATGGCCTCGACCAGGATGATGCCGAAGCTCTCGCCGCCCGTGTTGGGAGCGACGTACAGATCGACGCTGCGCAGCAGCCGCGCCTTGTCCGCGTCACTCACCATGCCCAGGAATTCGACCCGTTCGCGCATCGCCTCGGGCAGCGAGGCGACGGCCTCCTCCTCGTCGCCCCGGCCGGCGACCAGCAGTCTGGTCTCCGGGCGTGCGGCGAGGATCGCGGGCAGCGCTCTCATCAGGACGGGCAGGCCCTTGCGGGGCTCGTCGATGCGTCCGATGAAGCCGATCGTCCCGCCCTCGCTTCGCGCGTCTCCTGATTGCCACTCGGCTCTGGGCTCGGCGGCGGCGAAGAAACCGACGTCGACCCCGTTCGGGATGACGACCGCGTCGCCGCCCAGGTGCTCGACCAGGGTGCGGCGCGCGTACTCGCTCACCGCGATCCGCGCGCTGATCTTCTCCAGCGCCGGCTGGAGGATCGGGTACGCCGCGAGCATGGCCCGGGAGCGCGGGTTGGACGTGTGGAACGTGGCGACGATCGGCCCCTGAGCCGCCCAGCAGGCGAGCAGCCCCAGCGAGGGCGAGGTCGGCTCGTGGATGTGGATCACGTCGAAGGTGCCGTCGTGCAGCCAGCGGCGCACCCGGGCGGCCGAGAGGAAGCCGAAGTTCAGCCGGGCGACGGAGCCGTTGTACGGGACGGGCACGGCCCGGCCCGCCGACACCACGTACGGCGGCAGCGGCGTCTCGTCGTCGGCGGGCGCCAGCACCGACACCTGGTGCCCCAGGCGGATCAGATGCTCGGCCAGGTCGCGGATGTGGAACTGCACACCGCCCGGTACGTCCCAGGAGTACGGGCAGACGATGCCGATCTTCACGTCGTCTCCTCCCGGGGCTCCAGATCGGCGAGCCAGAGCCGTTGCAGCATGTGCCAGTCCTCCGGATGGTCGGCGATTCCGACGGCGAAGGCATCGGCCAGCGCCTGTGTCATCGAGGACGTCTTCTCCGTGCGGCTGCCCGACTCGGGCGTCTCGACCGGCGGATGGATGCGCGCCTTCATCACGGGCGTGTCGTCGTAGCCGAGCGTCACGGGCAGCAGCAGCGCACCGGTCTGCTGGGCCAGCAGCGCGGGCCCGGCCGGCATCCGCGCGGTGTCGCCGAAGAACTTCACCTCGACGCCGGAGGCGGACAGATCACGGTCGGCGACCAGGCAGACCAGCCCGCCTGCCCGCAGCCGCCGTGCCAGGGTGCCGAAGGCGGCGCCGCCGCTGTGCGGCAGGACCTCCATCCCGAGCCCCTCGCGGTAGGCCACGAACCGGTCGTACAGCGTCTCGGGCCTGAGCCGCTCGGCGACCGTGGTGAAGGGCACCTCGAGATCGGTGGTGACCCAGGCTCCCGCCAGGTCCCAGTTGGCCAGGTGCGGCAGGGCGAGGATGACGCCGCGGCCGGTGTCGAGGCCCTCGGTCAGTCGGTGCGCGTCGGTCACCTCTATGGATGCCTTGATCCGGTCCGGGTTCCAGGTGGGCAGCCGGAACGACTCCATCCAGTAGCGCATGTACGAGCGCATCCCGGCCCTGGAGAGCTCGGCCAGCTGGGCCGGTGACGCTTCGGGTACGACCCGTGCCAGATTGGACTCCAGCCGCAGCACGCTCTTGCCGCGCCGCTTCCAGACCTGGTCGGCGATGGTACGGAAGAGCGTCCGGGCGACCGGTTCGGGGAGCTTCTTGACTGCGCTCCAGCCGAGCCCGTACAGCCCGTCGGTCAGCCGGTCCCGCAGGCCGGTGGGCGTCTGTCCGGGGGCGTCGCTCACTGTGCGGTCCCGCTCCCCGGGCCGGCGGCGGCAGCCTCCGCCGCGTCGGCCTCCGCGGACTCGCGGCGCACGGTCACGACCCGCTGCACCAGCGTGATCAGGCTGCCAACGGCGACGATCCACAGCGCGATCGGCAGCACAACCTGGATGCCGGGGACACCGAACTTGTGCAGGCCCGCGAAACCGGCCGCGACCAGTGAGATCACCAGCCGCTCGGCACGCTCCACGAGACCGTTCACCGCGACCGGCAGCCCGATCGACTCGCCGCGCGCCTTGGTGTACGAGACCACCTGGCCGCTGGCCAGGCAGAAGATCGCGACGGCGCAGAGCACGTTGTCGTCGCCGCTGCCCGCGTACCAGAGCGCGAATCCGCCGAAGATCGCCCCGTCGGCGACCCGGTCCAGGGTCGAGTCCAGGAACGCGCCCCAGCGGCTGGAGATACCGGCCTGCCGGGCCATGTTGCCGTCGACGAGGTCGGAGAAGACGAAGATCGTGATGACGATCGTGCCCCAGAAAAACTCCCCCATCGGGAAGAAGACCAGCGCACCTGCCACCACCCCGGCCGTACCGATCAGGGTGACCGCGTCAGGGCTCACACCGAGACGGAGCAACAGAGCGGCGAACGGTGTGAGGACACGCGTAAAAAATGCACGCGCGTACTTGTTCAGCATGGCCTTCCCGAGGGTCGGTGGGCCGAGCGGCCCCTACGGCCACCGGCTGGCCCATCGTAGTCACGCCCGCCGGACTCCACCGTCCGGGCACCCGGCCTCGCGCGGCGCCGTGCCTTGTATGGACGCGACCTGGCCCGAGTGGAAAGCTCGAATTACCGCGGGCGTCGCCGCAGCCGCCGAGGCGGCTCCCCGTGCCCGTGCACATCTCCCCACATCGCGTCGGTATTCCCCTCCGCTTCGCACCACCACCAGGGAGGCACGCATCATGGGCGACAGGACAAACGCGCACACCGGGGCCGCCGGCAGGGCAGCGACGGCCGGCCGGCCCTCATCCGTACGGAATGTGGTGCTGGTCGGCCACAGCGGCTCCGGAAAGACCACCCTCGTCGAGGCCCTGGCACAGACCGCGGGCGCGGTCAACCGGGCCGGCCGGGTCGAGGACGGCACCACCGTCTCCGACTACGACGGGATCGAGCATCGCCAGCAGCGCTCCGTACAGCTCTCCGTGGTCCCCGTCGAGTGGGGCGGGTACCGGATCAATCTGCTGGACACCCCCGGTTACGCCGACTTCGTCGGGGAGCTCAGGGCCGGTCTGCGGGCGGCGGACGCGGCCCTGTTCGTCGTCTCCGCGGCCCAGGAACCCGAGGCGGTGGCGGGCGCCACCCGTGCCGTGTGGGAGGAGTGCGCGGCCGTCGGCATGCCGCGCGCCATCGTCGTCACCCACCTCGACACGGCACGCACCCCGTTCGAGGAGATGACCCGGATCTGCGGGGAGATCTTCGGCGGTGAGGACCCCGACGCCGTGCTCCCGCTCCACCTGCCCGTCCTCGGCCCCGAGGGCGCCGACGGGCACGCCCCGCTCACCGGGCTCACCGGGCTCCTCACCCGGCGGATCTTCGACTACTCCTCCGGCGAGCGGCAGGAGAAGCCGCCCGCCCCGGCCGAGCGGACGACGCTCCAGCAGGCCCGCGACCGGCTCATCGAGGGGATCATCGCCGAGAGCGAGGACGAGACCTTGATGGACCGCTATCTCGGCGGTGCCGAGGTCGATATCAGGACACTCGTCGACGATCTGGAACGCGCCGTCGCCCGGGGCACCTTCCACCCCGTCCTCACCGCGGCCCCCGCCGCCGCGGACGCCCGCCAGGGCATCGGCACCGTCGAACTCCTGGACCTGATCACCGGCGGCTTCCCGACCCCGCTGGAGCGCCCGCTCCCCGACGTCACCCCCCTCCACGGTGCGTCGCGGCCGGTCCTGACCTGCGACCCGGACGGCCCGCTCGTCGCCGAGGTGGTCAAGACGGCTTCCGACCCGTACGTGGGCCGGGTTTCGCTGGTACGTGTCTTCTCCGGCACCCTGCGTCCCGACGAGAGCGTCCATGTGTTCGGCCACGGCCTCACCGAGCCCGGCCACGAGACCCGCCCCTTCCACGAGGCCGAGGTACGCGTCGGCGCGCTCTCCTCGCCCTTCGGCAAGCAGCAGCGTCCCCTCACCGAGTGCGTCGCCGGGGATCTGGCATGCGTCGCCAAACTCGGCAGCGCCGAGACCGGGGACACCCTGTCCGACAAGGACCTGCCACTGCTGATGGACCCCTGGATCTCTCCGGACCCGCTGCTGCCGCTCGCCATCGAGGCGCACAGCAAGGCGGACGAGGACAAGCTCTCCCAAGGGCTCGCCCGGCTGGTGGCCGAGGACCCGACCATGCGCCTCGAACAGAATCAGGACACCCACCAGGTGGTCCTGTGGTGCCTGGGCGAGGCCCACCAGGACGTGGCACTGGACCGGCTGCGCAGCCGCTACGGCGTCCAGGTCGACGCCGTACCGCACAAGGTGTCGCTCCGCGAAACCTTCGCCGCCCCGTCCACCGGGCGTGGCCGACACGTGAAGCAGTCCGGCGGCCACGGGCAGTACGCCATCTGCGAGATCGACGTGGAGCCGCTGCCCCCGGGCTCGGGCATCGAATTCGTCGACAAGGTGGTCGGCGGAGCGGTGCCCCGCCAGTTCATCCCGTCCGTCGAGAAGGGCGTGCGTGCGCAGGCCGCCCGCGGGGTCGCGGCCGGACACCCGCTCGTCGACGTGCGCATCACGCTGCGGGACGGCAAGTCCCACTCGGTGGACTCCTCGGACGCGGCCTTCCAGACCGCGGGCGCGCTGGCCCTGCGCGAAGCCGCCGCGGACACCCGCATCCAGCTCCTCGAACCCGTCGCCGAGCTCCAGGTCCTGATCCCGGACGACTATGTCGGACCGGTGATGAGCGATCTGTCCGGGCGGCGCGGCAGAGTGATCGGGACCGAGCAGTCCGGCCCCGGCCGCACTCTCGTACGGGCCGAGGTGCCCGAACTGGAGATCGGCAGGTATGCGGTCGACCTGCGCTCCCTCTCCCATGGCGCCGGCCGCTTCGACCGGGCGTACGCCCGGCACGAAGCCATGCCCCCGCAGCTCGCCGAGCGCATCCGGGAGCAGCAGGAGAACAACCCGAACGACTCGTGACCAGCCATGCCGCCCGTCTTTGTCCACAGGGGCGGGCGGCGCAGCGATCCGGACGATACGCTTTGGTCCCAGCTCAGAAGGTGTGCCGGGCACGGCAGTTGGGAAACAGCCGCAGGAGCAGTTCCTCGGCAGCGAGTGGGGGCGACAGTGGCCAGCGACGGATTCGATTTCTCTCCCGGAGCGCAGATCCCGCTCCAGGGCTCGGGCGGACAGGCGGTGGCGACGAACGCCCTCGCCTCCGCCGCGTACCGCGACAGCCCGGTGGAGAAGATCCTTGAGGCCAACAGCGAATGGCACAAGTCCGAAGTCAAGGTGGGCCGTTCCAAGCTCTTCAAGTCCGACTACTTCAAGCCCAATCTCGGTGAGGCGTTCTCCCGCGCCGTCCAGGAACGCATGCTGGGCGGCGCCCGCAAGGCCCTCATCCAGTCCTTCGGGACGGACCCGCAGACCGTCGTCGAGCACTGCCTGTCGGCGACCCGCCTCCGCAAGAGCCGTGACACCAAACTCACCGCCGTCACCGCCCTGTTCGGCTTCCTCTTCCTGCCGGGCATGATCCTGTGGGTCCTCGCGTTCCGCCTGCGCGACATACTCGGCAAGACCAAGGACAAGGCACTCTCCGGGCTGGGCGCCGTCCTGCTTCCGGTCATCGGCATTGTGGCGCTGATCTTCCTGGTCGGCCTGCCACTCAACGGATTCCTGGCGCTCTACGTCCGCGCGATGATCATCGCCCCCGTCATCGGCTGGTTCATCGCCAGACGAATCGCCGAATCCTCCGCCAAGGACATGCGCGCGCGCTGGGAAGGGCTGCTCTCCGGCGGCGGGGTCGTCGCCAAGATCCCCGAGGCCGTACCGAAGAACCCCAACGAGACCTCCCGCGAGGCGCTCCGCCAGGGCCTGGAGAAGCTCTCCGCCGAGCAGCAGTCCAACTCCGTCTTCTACGCGGGCCCCAAGGGGATCCTCGGCATGGGAACCCGCTGGGGCAGCTGGCAGCTCGCCGAGGAGCTGGTCCCCAAGGAGCCCGGCAAGGAGTTCCACCAGTTCCGCAGCTGGGACCTGGTGCGGGCCATCCACGACCAGCTCAAGGTGCTGGAGCGCGGCCCGCTGAACACCGGCGGCTTCCCCACCCCGTCGGTCACCCACTGGATCGTGTCCCCCGTCGGGGAGAACGCCGATTCGGTCTCCCGCCCCGACGGCGAGGACGTCGCCACCTTCCAGGTCAAGCCGCACGAGATACAGCGGATCTGCAACCACCAGCAGTTCGGCAGCGGTGACCGGCACTATCTGGGCGTCCAGTTCACCCTCTGGGAAGGCCAGTTGATCATCACGATGATGATCACGGTCACGGTGCTCCACGAAACCCTGCGCATCGAGGTCACCGGACATGCGCTCGGCCCGGTCCACTCGCTCTTCACCAGCAAGCCCGCTGCCAAGACCAAGACGGTCAACAAGACCGTCCGGTTCTGGGAGACCCGCGACATCACGCTCCCGCTGGTCGAATCCAGCGAGGTCGTCCGCCTCGCCCTGCGCGCCCCGTTCACCTGGTACCCGCCGCTGCTGGACTACCTGGGCGGAAAGATCGCCCTGCCCGAGCCGTTCGGTCTGCGCCATGCCTGGGCCGAGAAGCCGTGGCGCCACCGCTTCATGGCGGACGACGCGATGCGCGCCGCCACGCCCGTCCTGCGCGCCGTCCACAGCGCCGCCCTGCGTGTCCTGGCGGAGAACGGCGTGGACACCGAGCGCTTCGACAACCGCTCGATGGTGCTCAGCGGCCTGGTCCAGGACCCGTCCCCGCGCAAGGCCGACGTCTACGACGCGTAGCCGGCCGCCCGGACGGCGAAGACCGCCCCGGCAGGAAGCAGCAGCCGGGGCGGCCGCGTCGGAAAGCGGCAGCCGGGCTCAGTCGACGGGCCAGGCGTCGGCCAGCATCTTGCGGGTGTCGGCGAGCAGCTGCGGCAGCACCTTCGTGTGCCCGACCACCGGCATGAAGTTGGTGTCACCGCCCCAGCGCGGTACCAGATGCTGGTGCAGATGGGCCGCGATGCCGGCCCCGGCCACCGAGCCCTGGTTCATACCGATGTTGAATCCGTGCGCCCCCGAGGCCGTCCGCAGAGCCGTCATCGCCCGCTTGGTGAAATCGGCCAGCTCCATCGTCTCCGGACCGTCGAGCTCCGTGTAGTCGGCGACGTGCCGGTACGGCACCACCATCAGATGCCCGCCGTTGTACGGGTACAGATTCAGCACGGCGTAGACATGCTTGCCGCGCGCGACGACGAGCCCGTCCTCGTCCGAATTCGACGGGATGCCGCAGAACGGGCAGCCGTCGCCGGCCTCCGGACCGGTCGGCTTGTTCTCACCCTGGATGTACGCCATCCGGTGGGGCGTCCACAGGCGCTGGAACGCATCGGGCGTTCCCACTCCGATCTGCTGCTCCGGCTCACTCGTCATGGCGATCAGCATATTGCTTCGCTCCCCGGGTGCGTGTCGCCGGGGCCGCGCCCCTGGGCGTGCGGCGATGCTGAGGTGATGAGCGACCGGTCCGCCGACTCCACTCCTCTTCGCTTCCGGCGCTGGGAGCAACGCACGGAAGTGCCGCTCTTCGGCGCCTCGCTGCTCTTCCTGCTCGGCTACGCGGTCCGCGTGCTCGTACCCGAGGACACCGAACCCTGGCGGGACATCGCCCTCGGACTGGTCGGCGCCACCTGGCTGGTCTTCGCGGCGGACTACGCCGTACGGCTCCGGCTCAGCGGTCTCGGTCTCCGCTTCGTGCGGGTGCACTGGCTGGACACGGTGGTGCTGCTGCTTCCGTTGCTGCGGCCACTGCGCCTGATCCGCGTCTACACCGCGGTCCAGCGCCGACGGGAGCAGCCGCGGCTGAGCCTGTACGCCCGCGTGATCGCCTACGCCGGGGCGACCGCCCTGCTGCTCGGCTTCTCCGCCGCGCTCGCCGTCTACGACCAGGAGCACCAGGCGCCCGGCGCTTCGATCCGTACCTTCGGCGACGCGGCGTGGTGGGCGTGCGAGACGCTGACGACCGTGGGGTACGGGGACACGGTGCCGGTCACGGCGGGCGGCCGGGTCGTGGCGTCCGGCCTGATGGCCTGCGGGCTGGCGCTGCTGGGAGCGGTGACGGGCTCGTTCTCGTCGTGGCTTGTGCAGGTCTTCACCCGGGAGGACGAGAAGAGGCCCCCGGAGCGCGAGTAGCGCTCCGGGGGGCCTCCTGCGACGTGCCGGTCAGACCTGGGCGCGGTCCTCGACGGCCTTCTGGATCTTGGCGATGGCGTCGTCGACCGGGATGCCGTTCTCCTGCGATCCGTCGCGGTAGCGGAAGGAGACGGCGCCGTTGGCCATGTCCTCATCACCCGCGATGACCATGAAGGGCACCTTGGCCTTCTGCTGGTTGCGGATCTTCTTCTGCATCCGGTCGGAGGAGGCGTCCACCTCGACCCGCAGCCCCGCCTTCCGGGCCTTGGCCGCGAACTCCTGGAGGTACGGGACGTGCGCGTCTCCGATCGGGATGCCGACCGCCTGGACCGGGGCCAGCCACACCGGGAACGCACCCGCGTAGTGCTCCAGAAGCACCGCGAAGAAACGCTCGATGGAGCCGAACAGCGCACGGTGGATCATGACCGGGCGCTGCTTGGTGCCGTCCGGGCCGGTGTACTCCAGGTCGAAGCGCTCCGGGAGGTTGAAGTCGAGCTGCACGGTCGACATCTGCCAGGTACGGCCGATGGCGTCCTTGCACTGCACCGAGATCTTCGGGCCGTAGAACGCGGCGCCGCCCGGGTCCGGGACCAGCGGCAGGCCCTGCTTCTCGGCGACCTGGCGCAGCGTCTCGGTGGCCTCTTCCCAGATCTCGTCGGAGCCGACGAACTTCTCCGGGTCCTTGGTGGAGAGCTCCAGGTAGAAGTCGGTCAGACCGTAGTCGCGCAGCAGGTTCAGGACGAAGGTGAGCGTACGGTCGAGCTCCTCCGCCATCTGCTCCTTGGTGCAGTAGATGTGTGCGTCGTCCTGCGTGAAGCCGCGCGAGCGGGTCAGGCCGTGCACCACGCCGGACTTCTCGTACCGGTACACCGTGCCGAACTCGAAGAGGCGCAGCGGCAGTTCACGGTAGGAGCGGCCGCGCGCGTCGAAGATCAGGTTGTGCATCGGGCAGTTCATCGGCTTGAGGTAGTAGTCCACCCCGTCGTCGAGCTGCATGGGCGGGTACATGCCGTCGGCGTACCAGTCCAGGTGGCCGGACTTCTCGAAAAGCTTGCCCTTGGTGGCGTGCGGGGAGTAGACGAACTCGTAGCCCTCCTCCTCGTGGCGCCGGCGCGAGTAGTCCTCCATGGCGCGGCGGATGATGCCGCCCTTGGGGTGGAAGACCGCGAGACCGGGGCCGATCTCGTCCGGGAAGGAGAAGAGGTCCAGCTCGTTGCCGAGCTTGCGGTGGTCGCGCTTGGCAGCCTCCTCCAGGAACTCCAGGTGCGCCTTCAGCTCGTCCTTGGTGGGCCACGCGGTGCCGTAGATGCGCTGGAGCATCGGGTTCTTCTCGCTGCCCCGCCAGTACGCCGCGGCGTTGCGCATCAGCTTGAACGCCGGGATGAACCGGGTGGTCGGCAGGTGCGGACCCCGGCAGAGGTCCTTCCAGCACAGATCGCCGGTCTTCGGGTCGAGGTTGTCGTAGATGGTCAGCTCGCCGCCGCCCACCTCGACGTCCGCGCCGTCGTCGGAGGATGCGGAGCCCTTGATACCGATGAGCTCCAGCTTGTACGGCTCGTCGGACAGCTCCTCACGGGCGGCCTCGTCCGTCACGACCCGGCGGGAGAACTTCTGACCCCGCTTCTGGATCTCCTGCATCTTCTTCTCGATGGCCTTGAGGTCCTCGGGCGTGAACGGCTTCTCGACGTCGAAGTCGTAGTAGAAGCCGTCCTTGACCGGCGGGCCGATGCCCAGCTTGGCCTCGGGGAAGAGCTGCTGCACGGCCTGCGCCATCACGTGCGCGGTGGAGTGCCGCAGGATGTTCAGGCCGTCCTCGGAGGAGATCTCGACGGGCTCGACGACCTCGCCGTCGGCGACGACGTACGCGAGGTCCTTCAGCTCGCCGGCGACCCGGGCGGCGACAACGGTGCGCTCGCCGGGGAAGAGCTCGGCTGCCGTAGTGCCCGTCGTCACCACGCGCTCTTCCCGCTCGGAATCGCGTTGGATGATCACACGGACGTCTGACACCGGTCTCTCCTGACTCAGGGGGTACGCACGCGTTCGTGGTGCGCGTGCGATACGAATCGTACCGAGCCGCGGGCCCCCTCTGCGAAACGGCCGAACACGAAGTCGGCCCGCTCCCCCGCGGGACCCTCCCCCACGGCCCTATTCGCCGGTGCACGCCTCCTCGAACAGGTCCACGTTCTCCTGGAGGGACTTCATCAGCCGGTCGCGCTCCGACTCGTCGACCTGCACGGGCACGACGTGCGAGATCCGGGTCAGCCGCCGGAAGCCGCCGCGGCTCTCCAGCCTGCCCTCCACCCGGATCGGCAGCCCCACCAGGTGGGCGTGGCCGGCGATCCGGTACGCCTCCTCGTCCAGCTCCAGCCGTACGTGCGGCACCTCGGCGCCCGCCAGCACGCGCAGCCGCACGATCCCGGCACCGCGTGGTGCCGAGCGGCGCATACGGACGACGGCGCCGGTGATCCGTACCGTCACGGCGGGCTCGTCCCGCAGGTAGCGGGCGCCCGCCAGGCGCAGGGCGGGCAGATCGCCCGGGGAGAACTCCACCGGCCCGGGGCGGGCCGGGCAGCCCTCGGGGATTCCGGCGGCGGGCGCCCACTCCAGGGCGATCCCCGCCCCCTCCGAGCCCCGGACCAGCGCGACGACCGCCTCGGTCAGTTCCCGGCTGACGCCCGCCTCGACGGCCGTGTCGAAGGCTTCGAAGCGGCCGGTGGCCCGCTGGTGGTCCACCGCCTCGCGGGTGGCGTGCAGGGCCTGGCAGAGGCGTACGGCGACGGCGCGACCCGGTTCGACCGGCACGAACGCGGCGAGCTCACGGCCGCCGGGAGCCGGTCCGACGAGGATGCCGTCGAGCGCGGCCCGGGCCCTGCGGCGGTGGCGCGAGCCGTGGTAGCCGGTGTTCGCCCGTACGGCGAGGGCGCCGGCGAGCAGCGTCTGCCGGGCGGCGGTGTGCAGCCGCTCGGCCCCTGTCCAGCCGGCCGCGCCCGCCGCTCCCGCGAACGGTTCGGGTACCTCCCGCCACCAGCGGATCTCGTCGCTGGGCACGGCGAGGGAGACCAGGATCTCGCGGGCCGAGGGGGCGGCGCTGCGGGCGAGCGCGGTCAGCGCCTCGCCGAGGAGGTCCCCGCTGTCGGGGAAGGCGGTGGTGTCGGGAACCAGGAGGCTCGTCCCGCCCCCGGGCGCAGCCGGTGGTCCCGGTGGGGTCCAGCGGCTGTAGCGCCCGGCCGACCCGCCGCGGCGCTGCCAGCCGTGCCGGCCCAGCAGGGCGGCGAGGACGGCGGGGTCGACGCGGGCCGGGTCGGCGAGGCCTCCGGGCGCCCGGAAGGCGTCGGGCCGCGGTCCCGCGGATTCCGCGGGGTGCGGGCCGGTGGCCGACGGGATCGCTCCGTCGGCGTACTGGTCCATCGGCCGGTGCATCAGGGCCTCCCTCCCGCCCCTACGCGGGTCATGATCTCGCAGAGCGCCCGATCGTCGAAGATGCGCGACGTCGGGATCCGCACGGTGGTCCGGTGCCGGCCTGTCACCGCGTGGCCGGCCAGATTGGTCCAGTAACAGCAGTGCCGCAGGTCGAGCCGGTCGTGTCCGGCGCGCAGCCAGTCGTCCTGGCTGCGCGGCACGATCATCACGACGAGGATCTTGTGCACCGAAACGGGAGTCCGGGCGAGCTTCACGAGGTGGGCGTTGTCGAGGGTGAAGGCGAACGTCGGCCCCGGCGGGTGCGGCGGGATCTGGTAGGTGCATTTGAGCTGCACCTTTATGGTCACTTCGTCGTCCACGGCGTGGCCGGGGGCGCCGTGGCTGACGTGCCAGTCGATTCCGTTGTCGGGGAAGGGCTGCGACAGGGAGCACCCCGCCGCGGCCGCGACCGCGTGCAGGTAGCCCACCTGGAGCGTCTCCATGCAGGCGGTGGTTGCGAGTGTGCCGCGCAGCGGTTCGGTCCGCTG
This sequence comes from Streptomyces gelaticus, assembly GCF_014649535.1. Classification (GTDB taxonomy): domain Bacteria; phylum Actinomycetota; class Actinomycetes; order Streptomycetales; family Streptomycetaceae; genus Streptomyces; species Streptomyces gelaticus. Next base: position 297,077 of record NZ_BMTF01000006.1, on the reverse strand, counting down.
GAACAGCAGCCCGCTCGGTTCGGGCTGCGCGAGCGCCATGGCTGCGTGTGCCTTCCGGGCTGTGCCGATCGTTTCTCCGGTGCGGGGTGACGGACAACTCCCGCTTTCCCCACCTGTGTTGTCACCGCACCCGACGCCCCGCAAACGGCGTACCGGGCAAAGCGCGGGGGTATCACCGAACCGGGCAGGGGAAACACACCATCTGCCGTTCGGGCACGAGGAGTTCGGGGATGACGCACTGGTACGAGGGGCCACTGGCCGCTTTTGACACCGAGACAACAGGAGTCGACGTCGAGGGGGACCGGATCGTGTCGGCCGCCCTGGTCGTCCAGGACGCGGCGGGCGGGCGGACGCACGTCACCCGCTGGCTGGTGAATCCGGGGGTGCCGGTGCCCGTGGGGGCGACCGAGATCCACGGCCTGACCGACGATCACCTCCAGCGCAACGGACGCTGGCCCGCGCCGGTGGTGGAGGAGATAGGCCGTGCGCTGGCCGAGCAGTGCGCGGCCGGACGGCCGCTGGTGGTGATGAACGCGCCGTTCGACCTGACGCTGCTGGACCGGGAGCTGAAGCGCCATCGCGCTTCGTCGCTCGGGGCGTATCTGCAGAACTCCCCGCTGTGCGTGCTGGATCCGCGCGTGCTCGACAAGCATCTGGACCGCTATCGCAAGGGGCGGCGCACCCTCACCGATCTGTGCGAGCTGTACGGCGTGGTGCTCGACGGCGCCCATGACGCGGCGGCGGATGCGACGGCCTCGCTGGAATTGGTACGGGCCGTGGGGCGGCGGTTCTCGTCCCGCCTGGAACGGCTGACCCCGCCGGAACTGCACACCCTGCAGGCCGTGTGGCATGCGGCGCAGGCGCGTGGACTCCAGGCGTGGTTCACGAAGAACGGCACGGCGGAGATGGTGGATCCGGCCTGGCCGCTGCGCCCGGACCTTCCCGCCGCGGCGTGACCGGACGCCAGGAGCCCGTTGCCGCTTGTGTGTGCCGGACCTCACCAGGTCCGGACATGCAGAGGCCGGTCCGTCGATTCTGCTGACGGACCGACCTCTTCCGGGTGGGCGATACTGGGTTCGAACCAGTGACCTCTTCGGTGTGAACGAAGCGCTCTCCCACTGAGCTAATCGCCCGGGAACGGGTTGAACCATACAGGGCTCGGCGGGTCCGGTTCAAACTGCTTCCAGCCTGGCCACCAGACCCCGCCGTCCGGCGCGCATCATCAGGGCGTGGTTGGCCCGGAACACCGGGCGTCCGGGCACCGCCAGGAGCCGCATCAGCCGCCTGCGCACGTCGACCTCCTGCTCGTAGACGGCCCGGCTGCCGCCTCCGTGCGGGGTGACCGTCCAGCGGACCCAGCCGTCGAGGTCGCCGCTGAGCGTCGCCTCGATCACCCCGGCCCGGGGGTCGCGACGGCGTTCGCGGACGGTCAGGACGAGGTCGAACGGGAGGAAGGAGCGGATGCGGGTGGTGCCGCTGGTCCCGTCCGCCGAGGTGACCTCGCGGACCTGCGGCCACCACTGCGGATAGTCATCGGCGCGTTCGAGGATCTCGTACACGGTGCCGGGCGGGGCAGGAAGGTCCCAGATACTCACGAATCGGTAGTGGCTCCAGTCCATGGCCTCAGTCTGCGCGTACTCAGCCGGGGAACTGAGTATCCGAGCGCATGTCCGAGACTGTGGCTCGCACCACACTCACGTCCATGGAACATGTGCCGCCACCCGCCGAGGAATTGGCGCTCCTCGATCGAGAACTGGCCCGGCTGGACGCCCGCCGCTCCCAGTTGCTGGTCCGCCGTGCCTGGCTGCTGAGTGTGCTGACGCCGCCCGCCGGGCCTCCGGCAGCGCCGCCAGTACCGCAGCCGGCCGCCCCGTTCGCGCCGCCGGCTCCGTTCGCGGCTCCCTTCGGGCCTCCCGCGGCGCAGGCCGGACCACGCAGTGCGCAGAATGTGCTGCTCACTCTGGGCGGTCTGCTGCTGACGATCGCGGCGATCGCGTTCACCCTGGTCAGCTGGGGTCACATGGGGATCTCCGGACGCTCGGCGGTGCTCGCCGTGGTGACGCTCGCGGCGCTCGCCGCTCCCGCCCTGCTGCTGCGGCGCGGGCTCTGCGCGACAGCCGAGTCGCTCGGCGCCCTGGCATCCGTGCTGATGACCCTCGACGCCTACGCGCTGCACCGGGTGGCGGTGCCGGAGGCCGGCGGCGCCGGTTTCGCCGCGGCCGCCTCGGCGGTGCTGGCGGTGCTGTGGGGCGGGTACGGGCTGCTGCTCGGCCGGCTGCGGCTGCCGCTGCCCCTTGCGGTGGTGAGCGCTCAGCTGCCGCTGCTGCTGTGGGCCTGGTCGGCGGAGGCGGGCGCCACGGTGTTCGGCTGGGCGCTGCTGCTGACTGCGGCGCTGGACTGCGCGATCGCGTTGTGGGGCCCTGGCCTCGCGGTACGGGTGACGGCCTGTGTCGGCTGCTGGACGACGGGACTGCTGGGCCTGCTGGTGGCCCTGACGCAGTCGGTGTCCGCCGGTTCGGCACCGGGCGCGCTGGCACCGGCCGCGCTGCTGCTCGCGGGTGCGGCGCTCGCGCTGTCCGGGGCGTGGCGTGCGCCCACGGGTCTCGCGGTGGCGGGCGGCGTGCTGGCCGGGTTGTGCACGGTGGCCGCGGTGGGTGGTGTGCTGCGTGCCGGGATGGACCGGGGCTGGTCGGTGCCGGTGTATCTGCCGTGCGGTGTGGCGCTGTTGACCGCGCTGCGCGCACCGCTGCCCCGCCCGGTCGGGCAGGGCGTGGTGTGGGCCTCGTCGGCGGTGAGCGCGGCCGCGGTGCTGTCGGCGGTGCCGACGGTCGGCATGTCGCTGATGGGTACGGTGTCGCAGCTGGCCCACGTGTGGTCCGGTGCTCCCGACGGTGTCCGGGGTGCTCTGGATGCGGAGGAGTTCGCATGGTCCCGGCCGGCCGCGGCCCCGGTGGTGCTGCTGATGGTGGCCGTCCTGCTGGGTCTCGCGCACCGCTCGTGGGACCGACTGGTGCGGGCGGCGGGGCCGGTGCTGCCGGCGGGTACGTCCTGGCGGAGTGCGGCGGGAGCCGCCGCTTCGGCCCTCGGCTGGGCGGGGTTCACCGCCTTGCCCGCAGTGCTGGGGCTGTCGTACCCGGCGGCCGTGTCGATGCAGTCGGTGCTGGTGGCCGCGGCGTTCGCGGTGGCGGTACGGGCGCTGCGGCACGGGGCGCGCGCCGTGGGGACGACCACGCTGGTGTGCGGGCTGGTCGGCGCGGTGAGTGCGGGCCTGCTCTCGCTCGCGGCGCAGGCCGCGACGTATGCAGTGTTCGCGGTGCTGCTGGTGGTGCTCGGGACGGTCGCGGTGCTGCTCGACGGCGCCGCGGCACAGGCCGCGCGGGCGCTGCCGGACCCCGGGGCCGGGCGTGCGGTCCGGGCGCTGCGGGTCGCGCAGGCGGTGCCGGCGTGCGGGGCCGTGGTGTGCGGGGCGGTGCTGGCCCGTGCGGCCGGGGCGTCGCTGGGGCTCGACGGGTACCGCGCGGCGCCGGTCATGCTGCTCGTCCCCGGGCTGACGGTGCTGCTCGGGGCCCGGCTGCGGAGCCGCCCGGCGGCTCTTCCGGTCGAGCTGACGGGGGCCGCGGCAGCTGCGGTGGCGGTGGTCATGGCGGTGCCTGACCTGCCGTTCCTGGCGCTGGTCCTGGCGCTCGGCGGGGTGCTGGCGGCGGGCACGGCGGTACGTGCCGAGCGCCGTCCGGCCGCCGGGTATCTGGCGATGGCACTCTTCGTCCTGGCGACGTGGGTGCGGCTCTCGGCCTCGGACGTGTCGGCCCCGGAGGCGTACACCCTGCCGGTGACGGTGCCCGCCCTGGCGGTCGGCGCACTGCGCCGGCGCCGCGACCCGGCGGCGTCGTCGTGGACGGCGTACGGGGCGGGTCTCGCGGCGACGCTGGTCCCGAGCCTCTGCGCGGCCTGGTTCGATCCGCACTGGCCCCGCCCGCTGCTGCTCGGCTTGGCGGCCCTGGTGATCACACTGGCGGGCGCCCGGCTCCGGCTCCAGGCACTGCTGCTGCTCGGTGGCGCGGTGCTGGCCATGGACGCCGTGCACGAACTGGCGCCGTACGTGGTCCAGGTCGTCGGCGCCCTCCCCCGCTGGCTGCCGCCGGCGCTGGCCGGGGTGCTGCTGCTGGTGGTCGGTGCGACGTACGAGCAACGGCTGCGCGACGCACGGCGGCTGAGGGAGACGGTGGGCCGGATGCGCTGACGGCGCGTCGTACGGCCGGCCCGGGAGCGGCCTCGGTGAACTCGCCCGAGAAATCGAGCAGTTCGCACCGACGGCCGCTCCCACGGCATTTCCCGGCGGGAGTTCGCGAATCCTCGCAGCAATTGCTCACGGATACCGGAGACCGTGCCCGTTGCGGGAATTCCCGTGGTCGTCGAAGTCCGCCGGGCCACGATATCCGGATACCTCTGCTCGATTGGCGGATCCCATCCGCCGGCGGCGACCCGGACCGAATCGTTCACGAAAGCGCTTGTGAATCCGCGAAGTGTCCGACCGGGCCCCGGAGAGCCGACCCGATGCCGAAAACGCAGAGGGCCCGTGAGACTCTGCGGTCTCACGGGCCCTCTGTCCCGGGTGGGCGATACTGGGTTCGAACCAGTGACCTCTTCGGTGTGAACGAAGCGCTCTCCCACTGAGCTAATCGCCCGGGCGCAGGCCAAACATTACCCCATGTCAGCGGCACCCCATGACCACTCCCGGGTCACTCGTGGATCTTCCACGGCATGGTGATGCCGAACTTCCAGACGTAGATCCCCACCAGCACCGCGACGATCACCAGGCCGGTCGACGTGAGGATGATGTTGCGCCGCCGGACCTTGGGGTCGAGCGCCCGCTGGGCGGCCTCGGTGACCTTCCGCCTGGTCCAGCGGAGCACCAGCTGCGCCCAGACGAACTCGGTCGCCCAGATCGCCATGCCACCGAAGATCACCAGCCAGCCGGGCCCGGGAAGCGGCAGCATGATGATGCCCGCGACGACCACGGCGAAGCCGACCACGAAGACGCCGACCTGCCAGCTCAGGTGCAGCGCCCTGGACGCCTTGATGAATCCGGGCGCCCTGGAGCCCAGATCCCGCTCCTTGGTCACGCCCTCGGTGACTTCGCCCGTCACGCCGTCCGTCCTGTCCCCCGCGTCGGGCGCCGGTTTCGCCTGTGCGGCGTCCCCGTCCCGCAGGTCACGCTCCGCTTTCATGGAGCCAACCTACCGGAACGGCCTTCATCACCGGAATGGCCGCATAACCGAAAGTTACACACCACCGTACGAGCGACCCGAAGGAACACAAAAAGGTCAGAGGGGTTTACAACGCCACCGTAGGTGGCATGTCGATTTCGCCGACGTGCGAATCCCCGAGCGCACACTGAGCGAAAGGCCCTGGCGCTTATGAACACCACGGTCAGCTGCGAGCTGCACCTGCGCCTCGTTGTGTCGAGCGAGTCATCACTGCCTGTACCCGCGGGCCTGCGGTATGACACGGCCGATCCGTATGCCGTGCACGCCACCTTCCACACCGGAGCGGAGGAGACGGTCGAATGGGTATTCGCCCGCGACCTCCTTGCCGAAGGGCTGCACCGGCCCACCGGCACCGGAGACGTCCGCGTCTGGCCATCACGTAGTCATGGCCAGGGCGTCGTCTGCATCGCGCTGAGCTCCCCAGAGGGCGAGGCCCTGCTCGAAGCCCCGGCGAGGGCCCTGGAGTCGTTCCTGAAGCGGACCGACGCCGCGGTGCCTCCGGGCACCGAGCATCGCCACTTCGACCTCGATACGGAGCTCTCACACATCCTGGCCGAGAGCTGAGCCAGGCCGAGAGCTGCACGGCGCCGTCCGACTCGGGGAGACGGCGCCGCGCGGACAACCTCATACGGTGACGCCGACGCCGTCATCACGGAATCCACCGTGGTGACGGCGTCGGCGCGCCCCCCGGTGCCCGTGACGCCGCCCTCACGCCCCGGACAGATGCCTGCCGGACAACAGATAGCCGCCCGTGGCCGGTATCCGCTCTCCGCACCCCCCAGGGGCCCTCTCGGCCCGCTGTGCGCCGCGGCCGAGCCAGTAGAGTCAGCCCGCATCGGCGGAGACCCGCCCGCCGGAGGCAGGGAGCGAAAGCGTGCTGATCCCCCACGACACCCGGATCGCCCTCGACACGGTGGTCGACCTGTTGAACACCGCACCGGAGAGCGAGCCGCCGGCGAGCGGGCAGCCGGAAGGCGAACGGAGCGACGGCCTCGCCGGCATCGGAGCGCTGTACGACTTCGCGCGGCGCCATCGCATCAGCGGCGTGGGCGAACTCCACGACAAGGACCTGCGGGCCGTGCAGGACGTACGGACGCGCTTCGCCGAGATCTTCGCGACGGACGACACCCGCACCGCCGCCCCGCTCGTCAACGCGCTCGTCGCCGCCGCCGGCACGACGCCGCAGCTCAGCGATCACGACGGCTACGACTGGCATGTGCACTACTTCGCACCCGACGCATCGATCGCCGACCACCTCGCGGCCGACTGCGGCATGGCGCTGGCCTTCATCGTGGTGGCGGGCGAGCTGGAACGGCTGCGGCGGTGCGAGGCGCCGGACTGCCGGCGCGCCTTCGTCGACCTGTCCCGGAACCGCTCCCGCCGCTACTGCTCCAGCCGCACCTGCGGCAATCGTCTGCACGTGGCCGCGTACCGGGCACGCCGCAAGGAAGCGGCCGGCTGACCGTTCACAGCATGAAGAGATCATGCAACGCGGCCATCAGCAGCAGACTGCCGACCACTGCGAGGAAGATCATCAAAGGGGGCTGGGAAAGCGCGAAGAGGCAGCCGCGCGGCTCTTCGGCAGGGGGTGCGGGGGCATCGCCCCGGGAGGTGTCCACCATCTCGGGACGATCATGACGCACTCCAGGCCCTGTTGGCGATCAACATGCCTTTTTGTGCCGGGAGTTCACCCACCCCGGACCGCCGGAATTCGCTCCGGCGTCCGATCGGCCGCCATACATTCGGTACGGCCCCCGCGGCGTCAGCGCGGTGTCGAGCTGGAGGCCCGCACCACGAGCTCCGGCTGGAGCACCACACTGCGGTGCTCATGGGTGCCGTCGTCGTCCGACTCCTCCAGCAGGAGCTCCGCGGCCATCCTGCCCATCACGACCGCGGGCTGGCGGACCGAGGTGAGCGGTACGGCAGCGGCGGCGGCGAACTCGATGTCGTCGTAGCCGACGATGGCGATGTCGTGCGGCACCCGGACACCCGCTGCGTACAGCGCCTGGAGCACCCCCAGGGCCAGCAGGTCGTTGGCGCAGAACACCGCGGTCGGCCAGGGCACGAGGCCGAGCAGCCGGGCCCCGGCATCGCGGCCCGCCGCCACGTCCAGACGGTCGGAGGGGAGTTCGACGAGCGCCTCGGGCGGGAGCCCGGCGTCGGCGAGGGCCGACAGGGCGCCCTCGCGCCGGTCCCGGATCTGATGGAGGTCTCCCGGGCCGCTGACGTACGCCACCGAGCGGTGCCCCGCCGAGACCAGATGCCCCACGGCGAGAGCGCCGCCGCGGACGTCGTCGACGGACACCGCGCAGGTCCCCGCCGAGGGCGCCACCCGGTCCACCAGCACGAAGGGGATCCGGTGACGGCTGAACACCTCCAGGTTCCGGCCGGTCGCGTCGGCCGGAGTGACCAGGACGCCGCAGACCCGCTGCTCCGCGAAGAGCCCGAGGTACTCGGCCTCCTCCGCCGGGCTCTGGTCGCTGTTGCAGACCATGACGCCGAGGCCGGCCTCCCGGGCGGCGCGTTCGGCGCCACGGGCCACGTCCACGAAGAAGGGGTTGCCCATGTCGAGGACGAGCAGGGCCATGATCCGGCTGCGTCCCGCCCTCAGCTGGCGTGCCGACTCACTGCGCACGTAGCCGAGTTCCTCGATGGCGGCGAGCACCCGGGCGCGGGTCTCCGGCAGCACCGCCTCCGGCCGGTTGATCACGTTGGACACGGTGCCCACGGAGACTCCGGCCTGCCGGGCCACATCCTTGATCCCTGCCACACGCCCCACTTGCCCTGCCCCACTGATGGCTTCGGCCGCACCGGTCCGCGACGTGTCCCCATCGTACGGAGGGCGCCCGGGGACGGCCCTGCGGGCCGGGGCGGGAACGGGGATCAGATGCCGTGCTTCTTCAGGATGGCCTCGATGTCACTGAAGTCCTCGCCCGGTACGGCGGACTGCTCCCGGGACTTCCCCTTCGGACGCGCCTGGGCCTGCGGGACTCCTGCCCCCAGCGAGGGCGCCGAGGCCGCGGGGGCGACCGCGTCGCCCCGCGCCGCCCGTGCGGCGGCCCTGCGCTCCTTGCGGGTGCCACCACCGCGGCGCTCGACCGCCCGGGTGGTCATGAACAGCACCCAGGCCACCGCGAGCAGCCCGAATCCGAGCCAGACACTGGGCTTGAAAGCGATGCCGGCGACCCAGTCCACGATTCCGGTCAGCACCAGCGCGACCGGGACCAGGGAGTAGGCGGCGATCCGGGTCGCGGCCAGGAAGCGCTTTCGCCAGGCGGTGACGGCGGCGATGCCCAGGCCCGCCGCGGACACCGCGGAGCAGATGGTCTCGGCAAGCATCGGTGCCTCCAGGCGCAGGGGAAACGTCCCTTCCATCCTGCACCGGTGACCGGCCCGGTGGCCACGATCCGGGACCGCATCAGGGACATTTCAGGGCCGGGATCCTCCCCAGGTGCCGATCGGCGGTGCGCCGGCCGTACGGGGCGGTGTCGCGACGGGTGCCGATTGGGAGGCTCGCGCGGGCCCTGGGAGACTGGCCGCATGAGCGATTCCACCCCTGCGGCCCCCCTCGTCCTCGACGTCTGGTGCGAGCTCCAGTGCCCCGACTGTCACCAGGCCCTCACCGATGTGCACGCCCTGCGGGCCAAGTACGGCGACCGGCTGGATGTGCGGCTGCGCCACTTCCCGCTGGAGAAGCACAAGCACGCCTACGCAGCCGCGCAGGCCGCCGAGGAGGCCGCCGCCCAGGGCAAGGACTGGCCGTACATCGAGGCGGTGCTCGCCCGTACCGCCGATCTCGCCCGCACCGGCGAGCCGCTGCTCGTCGAGGTGGCGCGGGAACTCGGCCTGGACACCGAGGAGATGGACACCGCGCTGATCGACGGACGCCACATGCTGATCGTCGACGCCGACCAGGCCGAGGGCAAGGCGATCGGGGTCACCGGCACCCCGACGTATGTGATCGGCGGCGAGCGGCTGGACGGCGGCAGGAGCCAGGACGGGCTGCGCGAACGGATCGAGGAGATCGCCGACCGGCTGCTCGCCGGGCGAGGCTGAGCGGCCCGGTCCTCAGAGGTCCTTGGCCAGGTTGTACCGGGTCGTCCGGTACCCGAGCGACTCGTACAGCCGCAGGGCGGGCGTGTTGGCGGCGAACACGTGCAGTCCGAGGCGCCGGGGGCCCGCGGCCAGCGTGATGTGCTCGGCCTGCGCCATCAGGGCACGCCCGTGGCCGCGGCCCCGGTACTCCTCGTCCACCTCGACGTCGAAGACGAACCCGGTCGTCTCGCCGTCGTCGCCCTCGCGCACCGAGACCCACACATGGCCGACGACCGTGCCCCCGGCGACGAGGACGTGGAAGTACATTCCCCGGGTGGCCAGTCCGTCCGGCAGGTTGCGGGCGTGGTCGGAGCGGGACTTGCGCATGGCCTGTTCGGCCGGAACACCCTGGTCGATCCAGGACCGGGCATACGTGTCGACGCTGGTGCGCTGCCAGGCCGTGAACTCCTCGGCACTCATCTCCCGGGTCGCGACTCCGTCCGGGAGCGCGGGTGCCGCCGGGTCGAGGTGCTTGAGCATGTTGCGGCTGCGTTCGGTGTAGCCGAGGGCGGCCGCCAGGCGTCCGGCCCCCTCGTTGCCCTCCGGGACCGACAGGCGCACCAGACCGCAGCCCCACCCGCGCAGCACCTCCTCGGCTGCGAGCCCGGCCACGGTGCCGCGGCCCCGGCGCCGGCTCGGTTCCTCGATGCTCAGGGAGCGCAGTGCGCCGGTGGCACTGCCGAACGCGGCGTCGGTGCCGATCTCGACGGTGCCGATGGGCCGCCCGTTGTCGCACACGTCGTACGTGCGGCTCTTCGCGCCGTCGGCGCCTTCCTGGATCGGCCCGGTCGGCCGGAGGGTAGTGGTCATCGCAGATGTTCTATCCGCTGCGGCCCGGTCCGTCACCCGGGTTTACGGGTCGAGGTCGTCGCCCGCCCGCTCGTCGAAGATCCGCATGGCCTTGGCGGTCACAGGTCCGGGCCCGCCGGGCAGCTCCCGGCCGTCCACCCGGTGCACGGCCTGCACGTCGCGCAGGGTGGAGGTGAGGAAGATCTCCTCGGCCCGCTCCAGGACGTCGAACGGCAGCTCGGTCTCCTGCGCGCCCGTCCACTCCACGGCCAGCGCGCGGGTGATCCCGGCGAGGCACCCGGAGGCGACCGGCGGGGTGTGCAGCTGCCCGTCGAGGACGACGAAGACATTGGAGCCGGTGCCCTCGCAGAGCTGCCCGGCCGTGTTGGCGAAGAGCGCCTCCGAGGCGCCGTGCTCATGGGCGCGGGCCAGGGCGACGACGTTCTCGGCGTACGAAGTGGTCTTGAGCCCGGCCAGCGCACTGCGTTCGTTGCGCGTCCAGGGAACGGTGATCACGGCGGTGGTGTCGGGACGGCGGGCCGCCTCGCCGAGGGCGACGACGAGGCCGGGGCCGGCTTTGCCGCGGTCGGAGCCGAGGGGGGAGAGCCCTCCGGTGTAGGTGATGCGCAGCCTGCCGAGCGCCATCGGGTTGGCGTCGATGACATCGGCGCAGGCGCGGCGGACCTCGTCGAGGTCGGGGTCGGGGAGTCCGAGGCCGCGGGCCGAGCGGGTCAGCCGGCCGAGGTGGCGGGTGAGGGCGAAGGGCCTGCCGTCGACGGTCCTGACCGTCTCGAAGATGCCGTCCCCGACAGTGAGTCCGTGGTCCAGCACGGACACCATGGCGTCTTCGGCATCGCGCAGTTCGCCGTTGACCCAGATCCTCATCACGCGGTCCTTCCCATTGCTTCGTGAACGCCCGACGCTACAGCGAGCAGCCGGGACGCCTTGAGTTCGGTCTCGTCCCACTCGCGTTCCGGGTCCGAGCCCCAGGTGATGCCGGCCCCGGTACCGAAGCGGAGAACCGGGGCGGTGCCGGTGCGGTCGATCCAGAAGGTACGTATGCCGACGGCGAGCGATGCGGTGCGGCGGTCGGCATCGACCCAGCCGATGCCTCCGCAGTAGGGACCGCGCGGTGCGGTCTCCAGCTCCTCGATGATCCGCAGAGCGCTGGACTTGGGTGCCCCGGTGACGGAGCCGGGCGGAAACGTCGCGTCGAGGAGTTCGGGCCAGCCGGCGTCCCCGGCGAGCTCCCCGCGCACGGTGGAGACGAGATGGACCAGGCCGGGGTGCTTCTCGACCACGCAGAGGCCGGGGACGGTGACCGATCCGGTGGCGCAGACCCGGCCCAGGTCGTTGCGGACCAGGTCGACGATCATCACGTTCTCGGCGTGGTCCTTCTCCAGCAGGTCGGCCTCGGTGCGGCCGGTGCCCTTGATCGGTCCCGACTCGACGGTCCGGCCGTCCCGCTTCAGGAAGAGCTCGGGGGAGGCGGTGGCGATCTCCACGCCGTGCCCGGGCAGCCGAATCGTTCCTGCGTACGGGGCGGGGTTACCGCGGGCGAGCAGCGCGGTCAGCGCGTCCACGTCCGCGGCGCCCGGGTCGGGCAGTGGCGCGGTCAGCACCCGGCAGAGGTTGGCCTGGTAGACCTCGCCCGCCGCGATGTACGCGCGGATCCGCCGTACGCCCGCGACGTACGCGGCGCGGTCCAGCGACGAGGTCCAGTCACCGGCCGCGGGCCCGCGCCAGGCGCCCGGTACGGGGGCGGGCACCGCCCCCGTACGTACGGAGCCGAAGCGCGCGCAGACGAGGCGGCCCTCGAAATCGGCGGACACGGCCCAGAAGCCGGTCGACTCGAGGGCGGCAGGATCACTGGTCACGTCCTGCAGATCGGACGCGACGAGGCCGCCGAAGCGGGCCATTGGAGCTAGGTCGTGCACGTCGTTGAGTCTAGTGACGGCGCGCGATGGCCCGCGCCGGTGCGAGCGCACCTCAGCACGCTGCACAAACGCGTTTTTGTACTGGCCCGGGAATCCGCTAGAGTTCAACACGTCGCCGGGACGCGCAAGCGGACCGGGAAAGACAAGCGGACGTAGCTCAGTTGGTAGAGCGCAACCTTGCCAAGGTTGAGGTCGCCAGTTCGAACCTGGTCGTCCGCTCGCACAAGGTGGGGGATCTTCCCGAACCCTCGCTCGTGGTGGAGTGGCCGAGAGGCGAGGCAACGGCCTGCAAAGCCGTCTACACGGGTTCAAATCCCGTCTCCACCTCCAAGGACGATTAGCTCAGCGGGAGAGCGCTTCCCTGACACGGAAGAGGTCACTGGTTCAATCCCAGTATCGTCCACTGATCCGCAAGGATCCCCGCGCGATTAGCTCAGCGGGAGAGCGCTTCCCTGACACGGAAGAGGTCACTGGTTCAATCCCAGTATCGCGCACGCAGTACACGCAGGTTCACCCTGCGCGATTAGCTCAGCGGGAGAGCGCTTCCCTGACACGGAAGAGGTCACTGGTTCAATCCCAGTATCGCGCACCAGCCAGAGCCCCGGTCGTTCCGACGACCGGGGCTCTGTCGTGCTCCTGAGCACGGGCCCCGGTACGGACACACCGCGGGCCCGGACGGAAGGCGTCCGGGCCCGCGGTCAGTGGCTCGCCGGAGTCGGCCCGCTCAGGGCCGGTCGGTCCGTTCAGGACGAGAAGAGCATGCGGCCGAAGCTCTTGTGCCGGTAGTGACCGCCGTGGTGCTGCGGGGCACCCCAGGCGGGTGCCGGGGCGGCCGGGTAGGCCTGCGGGGCCGGCGGTGCGGGCGGGGCCTGCTGTGTCCACTGCGCCTCGATACGGGTGAGGGACTCCAGCTCGCCGTAGTCGAGGAAGATTCCCCGGCAGCCGCTGCACTGCTCGATCTGTATGCCGTTGCGGTTGTACGTGTGCATCTGTGCGTGGCACTTGGGACACTGCATGGTTCGGCTCACTCCTCGCCGTCGGGTCGCCGTCGCCGGAATTCATGCCCGCCGACGGTCGGTTCAGCCTACGACGGGTTTCGGGCACCCAACTCGGGCGGGAGGGATGCGATTCGCGCACAGGCGTCGATCATCGCCAGCTCCACCTCGTCCGGAGTCCGTTCCTCCGTCGCGGACTTGGCGAACGCCAGCGCCGCGGTCTGGACGGTCAGTGCGCGGGCCGGCACATCCAGCTCCGGCCAGGGATCGCCCTCGGCGCGTACGGCGGGGCCGCCCGCCGCCCGGTAGGCCTCCAGGAAGCGGAGCCAGACCTCGGGGGGCAGGATCCCGGCCGCGTACCAGGCGGCGGGGCGGGCCAGGTCCCAGGCGGGGTCGCCAAGACCGGCGTCGTCGACGTCGATGAGCAGCCAGGGCCCGTGCGGGGCGGGGTGGCGGACGAGCTGGCCGAGGTGCAGATCGCCGTGACAGAGGAAGCGCGAACGGCGCGCGGGAGCTGCGGCCTCGTCGCGGGCCCAGGCCGGCAGGCGGCGCCAGGCTTCGAGCACGGGGGCGGTGGCCGGGTCGGCCGGTCGGGCCGCGCGCATCCGGGCGACGGCGAGCGCGGCCTTCGCGGGGCCCCGCATGGGCGGGAGCACGAGGGAGGGCGGCGCCGGTGTCCGGTGGAGCCCGGCCAACAGTGCGGCGGCCTCTTCCCAGGGGGCGGCGTCGGGGTCGCCGGGGTCGACGGGGCGGCCGTGCGGCCAGAGGGTGACGGGGCGGCCGTCGAGAGCGGCGGACGGTGCGGCGGGGTGGGGCACCAGGGGGGCGAGCAGGATGCCGGTGAGGCGCGGGTCGTCCGCCAGGGTGAGCCGGGTGAGCAGGCCGGGGGTGTCCGTGCCGGAGGCGTGGGCCTTGGCGACGACGGCCCCGCTGCGGACCACCGTGCCGTCCGCACGGTCCGCGAGCACCGTCGGGGGCGGGCAGGCGCAAGGGTCATCGGGGTGGGCGTGGGCGGCCCGGTGGGCGAGGGCGCCCAGCGCGCGTACGACTGCGGTGGTCACGGTCTCCCCCGGTGGCGAACAGGTGCGGGCGGCCGGTCCGCACCGGGCCCGCCGATGAGCGTACGCGCGTCGCCCGGGGGCAGGGGCGGGGAGAGGGTCGCGGCAGTGCACATGCCGTGGCCGGTGCGGTCGCCGGCTCGTCGCGAACGGGCCCGGACAGCGCGATGTCCGGTCAGCTCCCCAGCTGACCGGACAATCGCTGCCGTCCGCCGCACCCCCGTCCCCACGGGGTTTTTGGCCGGATGTCCCGGTCCGGACCGCTCTTCCGGACCCGGGGCGCCGCTCAGCGCCCCAGCATCGCGCCCACGGACGACGCCTGTGTGACCACTGCGTCCCAGCCGCCGAAGACGACTACGAGCAGGGCCGCCAGAGGAAGAACCATCGCCGTCGCCACCAGTGGGTGGCGGGTGCCGGACGACGGGCGGCTCCCGAACGGGGCATGGACCCTGCGTCCTGTGCGGATCATGGTCCGCGGTGCCGTGTCCGCCATGGTTCCTCTCCTGACTCGATATGGGGCGGCGGGCGTGTGACCTCGGGGGACGAGTGCTGCGCCCGCCGCTTGACCTCAACATTAGGGACGCGCGGGGCAAAGGGCGTCATGCCCGCGTACCGAATGCCGGGCCTCCCCGAGGATGAGCCCCGGGCCATGGATGTACTCCCCTGGGTGGAGACCGGGTGCCTGATCCCGGGGACATCCCGGAGGGGGTGCGGCGAACTTCCCGCGACGCCGTAGCGGTTGGGCACAGTGGCGCTGTGCAAGGCCGTGGCCCCCGTGACATCACTCACCCTCCGCGCCCCCGGACCCCGGCCACCGGCCACCGGTGTACGCCCGTGTCCGTCCGGGCCGAAGTCCGCGCCGTACCGCCGCCTGGGCCGTCGCGGCTCCAACCTCCCGTCACCGCAACCGCCTTGGGGCACGGACGCGCCCGGCGCGGGACCCGCGCCGGAGGCACGCCCCGTCATGGGCCGCGCCGCGCACCGACAATCGATCGACCGGCGAGGGCGCGGCCTCTGAGCACCCCGGGCGCCGGGTACGTAAGCTGTGCCTCGTCAGGCGGACCAGGCAGCGGGGATGGGCAGACATGGCGATGATGCGGCTCCGGCGCGAGGACCCGCGTGTCGTCGGCTCGTTCAGGCTGCACCGGCGGCTCGGGGCGGGCGGCATGGGTGTCGTCTACCTGGGTTCGGACCGGCGGGGACAACGGGTGGCGCTGAAGGTGATCCGCCCGGATCTGGCGGAGGACCAGGAGTTCCGCTCCCGTTTCGCGCGCGAGGTGTCCGCCGCCCGGCGGATCCGTGGCGGCTGCACGGCGCGTCTGGTGGCCGCGGACCTGGAGGCGGACCGTCCGTGGTTCGCCACGCAGTACGTCCCGGGGCCCTCGCTGCACGACAAGGTGGCCGAGGAGGGACCGCTGTCGGCAGCCGAGGTCGCCTCGATCGGGGCGGCGCTCTCCGAGGGCCTGGTGGCGGTGCACGAGGCCGGTGTCGTCCACCGCGACCTGAAGCCGTCGAACATTCTCCTCTCCCCCAAGGGCCCCCGGATCATCGACTTCGGGATCGCCTGGGCGACCGGGGCCTCCACCCTCACCCATGTCGGTACGGCGGTGGGCTCGCCGGGATTCCTCGCGCCCGAGCAGGTGCGCGGCGCGGCCGTGACGCCCGCGACCGACGTGTTCTCGCTCGGCGCCACACTGGCGTACGCGGCCACGGCCGATTCGCCTTTCGGGCACGGCAGTTCCGAGGTGATGCTGTACCGCGTGGTGCACGAGGAGCCCCAGTTGCGCGATGTGCACGACGCGCTCGCACCGCTGGTGAGCGCCTGCCTGGCCAAGGATCCCGAGGAGCGGCCGAGCACGCTCCAACTCTCCATGCGGCTCAAGGAGATCGCGGCGCGGGAGGCTCAGGGGCTGCACGAGAGCCGGCCGCCCGTGCAGCGTTCGGCACAGGAGCTGGACCGGCCGACCGGTCGCCTCGACGGCCCGTACACCGAGCAGCAGACGCGGCGGGCGGCTCCTCCCGCGCCCCGTCAGCAGAAGCAGAAGCAGCCCCAGGGCAGCAGACCGTCCTCGTCGTCGCGGGCCGGTTCGCCCCGGACCGGAGGTTCGCGCCCCCGGCAGCAGCCGCCGCGCAGCACCACCCGGTCCGGCAGGCGCCCGCAGGGTACGCACGGGACGAACGGCCGGCCGGGCACGCGGCCCGGGACCCGTACGACGTCGACGGGACTGCGGCCCGCCAATCCGCGCCTGCTGCGGCAGCGGCTCGTCGTCTTCGTGGTGGTGACGCTGCTGGTGGCGCTCGGCATCGCGGCGGCTCAGGGCTGCCAGGGGCCCTCCCGCGGGCTGGGCCTGGATCCGGGCCGGCAGGAGACCCGGACCCAGGCCCAGGTCGACGGCCCGCCGCAGAGCAGGCAGCTCCCGTAGCCGGTCAGTTCTCCGGGCGGCCCGATGCCACCGCGTAGAACGCGACCGCCGCGGCCGCTCCCACGTTGAGCGAATCGACGCCGTGGGCCATGGGGATGCGTACCCATTCGTCGGCGGCGACCAGCGCCCGGGTGGACAGTCCGTCGCCCTCGGCGCCCAGCATCAGCGCCACCTTGTCCATCCGGTGCGGTGCCGCCTCGTCGATGCTTCCGGCCTTCTCGTCCGGGGTCAGCGCGAGAAGCCTGAAGCCCGCTTCCCGTACGGTCTCCAGGTCCTTGGGCCAGGTACCGAGGCGGGCGTAGGGGACGGAGAAGACCGCGCCCATCGATACCTTGACGGAACGCCGGTAGAGCGGGTCGGCGCAGT
This sequence comes from Streptomyces gelaticus, assembly GCF_014649535.1. GTDB lineage: Bacteria > Actinomycetota > Actinomycetes > Streptomycetales > Streptomycetaceae > Streptomyces > Streptomyces gelaticus. The sequence continues at coordinate 280,147 of NZ_BMTF01000006.1, read as the reverse complement.
CCGGGGAGAGCAGTACGGCGTCCATGCCGAGCGCGGCGGCGCTGCGGAAGATCGCCCCGATGTTGGTGTGGTCGTTGACGGCCTCCATGACGACCACCCTGCGGGCCGTGGTCAGCAGCTCGTCGGCGGTGGGCAGCGGCTTGCGCTGCATCGAGGCGAGGGCACCGCGGTGGACGTGGTAGCCGGTGACGCGCTCGGCGAGCTCGGGGCTGACCGCATACACCGGGGCGGGGACCTCGTCGATGACGTCGCGCATCAGGTCGACCCATTTCGCCGAGAGCAGCATGGACCGCATCTCGTACCCGGCGTGCTTGGCGCGTCTGATCACCTTCTCGCCCTCGGCGATGAAGAGGCCCTCGGCGGGCTCCCGCCGGCGCCGGAGTTCGACATCGGTCAGCCCGGTGTAGTCGCGCAGTCGGGGGTCGTCGGGGTCGTCGACGGTGATGAGATCAGCCACGGGTTCGATACTGCCTTGTCCGTTGTGTGGTGCCAACGGCTCGGAAGAAGATCCGTTACCGCTGGTTACTCTGCGGGGGTGCGGGCGGTGTCCCGTCCGGCTACTCGGCGGGGAGCGGCGCGGCGCCGACCGCGACGACATCACCGATGACGATGACGGCCGGGGGACGTACGTCTTCGGCGGCGGCCCGTTCGGCGACGGTCGCCAGGGTCGCGTCGACGCGGCGCTGGGATGCGGTGGTGCCCTCCTGGACCAGGGCGACCGGGGTGTCCGGGGACTTGCCGTGGGCGACGAGGGCCTTCGCGATGGCGCCGATCTTGTCGACGGCCATCAGCAGCACGAGGGTGCCGCGCAGCTGTGCGAGCGCTGCCCAGTCGACCAGTGAACGTTCGTCGTCGGGCGCGACATGACCGCTGACGACGGTGAACTCATGGGCGACCCCCCGGTGGGTGACGGGGATTCCGGCCGCCCCGGGCACGGAGATCGAGCTGGAGATGCCGGGGACGACGGTGCACGGGATGCCTTCGGCGGCGAGTGCCTGGGCCTCCTCCATGCCCCGGCCGAAGACGAACGGGTCGCCGCCCTTGAGCCGTACGACGGCCTTGCCCGCCCTGGCGTGCTCGATGAGCGCCTGGTTGATGGCCTCCTGCGCCATGAAGCGGCCGTACGGGATCTTCGCCGCGTCGATCACCTGGACGTGCGGCGGCAGTTCGTCGAGCAGGTCGCGCGGGCCGAGCCGGTCGGCAATGACGACGTCGGCCTCGGCCAGGAGACGCCGCCCGCGCACGGTGATCAGGTCGGGGTCGCCGGGACCGCCACCGACCAGGGAGACACCGGGGGCGGGCCTGGTGCGGTGGTGCGGGGCGGCGAGCGTGCCGTCGCGCAGCCCCTCGACGATGGCGTCGCGGACGGCGGCGGAGTGGCGCGGATCGCGGCCCTGGGCGTCGGTGGAGAGGACGGCGACGGTCACGCCCTCGCTGCGTCCGGTGGCCGGGGTCCAGGCGGTGGCCACATCGGCGTTGTCACTGCGCACGCACCAGGTGCGGGTGCGCTCGGCCTCGGCGGACGCGGCGTCGTTCGTGGCGTCGTCGTCGGAGGCGATGAGCGCGTACCAGGTGTCGGTGAGGTCTCCGTCCCGGTACCGGCGGCGCTCCCAGCGGATCTCTCCGGCGTCGGCCATCGCCTCGACGGACGGGGTCGCGGACGGTGATACGAGGGTGATGTCGGCGCCCGCCGCGATGAGCGCCGGCAGGCGGCGCTGCGCGACCTGGCCACCGCCGACGACGACGACGCGGCGCCCGCTCAGGCGCAGTCCGACGGGGTACGCGGGGTGATCGGCGTGCTCGGCCATGTCGGTGCGGACTCCTCGTGCGATGCGGGATGCGGGCCACTGCGGCGATGGAGCGGCTGTGACGTGCGGCTTTGTGGGGTGCGGGTCCACGATACGGGGTGCGTCAGGGGGGTGTGGCGGGCCGGTGGAGCGGCTGGAGGCCGCCGGGCGGGGCCGGGACCGGGCCGGAACCGTGGCTCGGCCCGGACCGGGCGCCCGGGGCGCCGGTCCGGGCCGAGGATGGCCGGGCACCGCTTCTCGGTGACGTGCCGCTCGCCGGCGACGACGCCCGTGTACTTCCCGGTGACGTCTACTTCTCGGTGACGCCCGCCGAGTCGAAGGTCGCCACTTCGTGCATCGCGCGCGCCGCGCTCTGCACGATCGGGAGCGCCAGCAGTGCGCCCGTTCCCTCGCCGAGGCGGAGGTCGAGGTCGACCAGCGGGCGCAGGCCCAGCTTGTTGAGCGCGGCCACATGGCCGGGCTCGGCGCTGCGGTGGCCGGCGATGCAGGCGGCCAGGGCCTCGGGAGCGATCGCCCGCGCGACCAGGGCCGCGGCGCCCGCGCTCACGCCGTCGAGGATGACCGGCGTACGGAGCGAGGCGCCGCCCAGCAGGAATCCGGCCATGGCGGCGTGCTCCAGGCCGCCGACCGCTGCCAGGACACCGATCGGGTCGGCCGGGTCGGGCTGGTGGAATTCGAGGGCGCGGCGGACCACGTCCACCTTGCGGGCGTGCATCTCGTCGTTGATGCCGGTGCCCCGACCGGTCACCTCGGCCGGGTCCATGCCCGTGTACACACAGATCAATGCGGCCGACGCCGTGGTGTTGGCGATTCCCATCTCGCCGATGAGCAGGCCCTTGTTGCCTGCCGCGACCAGGTCGCGGGCGGTCTCGATGCCGACCTCGACCGCCGCGAGCACCTCTTCGCGGGTGAGCGCGGGGCCGGTGGTGAAGTCGGCCGTTCCGGCGCGCACCTTGCGGGGCAGCAGGCCGGGCGTCGCGGGCAGTTCCATGGCAACGCCGACGTCGACCACGCACACCTCGGCGCCGACCTGGGCCGCGAAGGCGTTGCAGACCGCGCCGCCGCCGAGGAAGTTGGCGACCATCTGGCCGGTGACCTCCTGCGGCCAGGCCGTGACGCCCTGGGCGTGCACCCCGTGGTCGCCCGCGAAGATCGCGACGGCCGCGGGCTCCGGGATCGGCGGCGGGCACATCCGGGAGAGCCCGGACAGCTGGGCCGAGATGATCTCCAGCATGCCGAGCGCACCGGCCGGCTTGGTCATCCGCTTCTGGCGTTCCCATGCCTCGCCGAGCGCCTTGGCGTCGAGCGGGCGGATGTTGGAGATGGTCTCCTGGAGCAGGTCGTGCGGCTCCTCGCCGGGCAGGGCGCGACGGCCGTACGTCTCCTCGTGGACGACCCAGGACAGCGGGCGGCGCTTGGACCAGCCCGCCTGCATCAGCTCGGGCTCCTCGGGGAACTCGTCGACGTAGCCGACACACAGGTAGGCGACGACTTCGAGGTGCTCGGGCAGACCCAGGGCGCGGACCATCTCGCGCTCGTCGAAGAAGCTGACCCAGCCGACCCCGAGGCCCTCGGCGCGTGCGGCGAGCCAGAGGTTCTCGACGGCGAGCGCGGAGGAGTACGGGGCCATCTGCGGCTGGGTGTGCCGGCCGAGGGTGTGCCGGCCACCACGGGTGGGGTCGGCGGTGACGACGATGTTCACCGGGGTGTCGAGGATGGCCTCGATCTTCAGTTCCTTGAACTGCTTGGCCCGGCCCTTGGGCAGCGACTTGGCGTAGGCGTCGCGCTGACGCTGTGCAAGTTCGTGCATGGAGCGACGGGTCTCCGCGGAGCGGATGACGACGAAGTCCCAGGGCTGCGAATGGCCGACGCTGGGTGCCGTGTGCGCGGCTTCGAGGACGCGGAGCAGGACCTCGTGCGGGATGGGGTCGCTGCGGAAGCCGTTGCGGATGTCGCGGCGCTCACGCATGACGCGGAGCACCGCCTCGCGCTCGGCGTCGTCGTAGCCGGGGGCCGGCGGTCCGGCGGGAGCCGCGGCCTCATCGGCCTCGGACGCCTCGTCGGCCTCGGACGCCACGGGGGCCTCCGCTTCAGCGGCTTCCGGCTCGGGCGCCCGGGCCGCATCGGCGGGCTCCTGGGGCCGGGCCTCGGGCTGTACGGATTCCACCTGCGCGGTCTCCGGGGCCTGCGTCGCCATGGCCGCCACTGCGGGCTCCGCGAGGGGGACGGCTTCCACGGTGTCCGCGGAGGCCGTGATGTCCGGGGTCTCGATGACCTCCGGGCCCTGTTCGGCCTCCGGCTCGGGCACCGTCAGGGCCTCGGCCCCGGAGGCAGGAACGGGGGCGGGTGCGACCGCGGAGGCCTCGGCGGGCACGACGTTCTCGACCGGGTCGTCCTTCACGACAGCTTCGGTGGCCTCGGCGTTCACAACGGGCCGGGCGTTCACAACGGGCTCGGCGGCCTCGACGACCTCGGCGCTCGCGACGGGCTCGACCGGCTCGGCATGCGCCACCGGCTCGGCATGCGCGACGGGCTCGGCATGCGCGGTGGGCTCGGCATGCGCGGTGGGCTCGACGGCGCCCCCGGCCTCCGCAATCTCCGGCTGAGGAACCTGCACGGGCTCCATCGCGATCGGCACGCGCTCGGCTTCGGGCGTGGACGCCACCTCGGGCGTGAACGCCACCTCAGGCATGGACGCCGCCTCAGGCATGGACGCCACCTCGGGCGTGGACGCCGCCTCAGGCGTGGACGCAACCTCGGGCATGGACGCAACCTCAGGCGCGGGCGCCACCTCAGGCGCGGGCGCCACCTCAGGCGCGGGCGCCACCTCGGCGGTCTGCTCCGCGACAGGCGTCGGGGCCAGGTGCGGAGTCGTCGGCACCGACCCCTCCACGGGCACGAACTGGCCCATGGGTACGGCCTCCGCGGTGTCCTGCGGCGCGATCGCTTCGGCGGGCGCCCCGGCATCGGCGGAGGCCGCGGTGGAGATTTCGGCTTCGACCGGGCCTTCGGCAGAGACTTCGGCGGGCGTGCCGGCCGCGGCCGGCAGCGGCTCGGCGGCCGGAGCAGCAGCCGCCTCCGGTTCCGCGACCGGAGCGGCCTGAACCGGCTGGGCCGCCTGCGCCGCCTCGGCGACCGGCTCCGAACCGGCCTGTCCCGCGACGACCGGCTCCGCGGCCACCGGGGCGGCCTCCGGCTGCGGTGGCTGCGCCCCCCACGGGCTGCCGCCCTGCGGCAGGATCTCCCCGAGCTGCGGGCCCGGCAGCGCGGACGCGTCCTCGGTCGGCATCTCGAAGTACTCCGGGCCGGCGGTCGGCGGACCGGCATGCCGTACGGGGACCTGGGGCCGGGCCTGGGGCGCGCCTGCGGGTCCGCGGTCGGCGAGCGAACGCACCACTCCGCCGGTCGGCGTCCCTCCGTAGGTCGGCGAACCGTCGGCGGCGACCGGGCCGCGGTGCAGCGGACGGCGCACCGGCGCCTGCGGCTGTGCCTGGGCCGCCGGGGCGGGGGCCGGAGCAGGCGACGGAATGCGTACGCCGCTCAGGTCGACCGAACCGGAGTCGCGGCCGCCGGACTCATGGGTCCCCTGGGTCTCGGGCAGCGGCTCCGCCACCGCCCGCTGGGCCGCGTACACGTCGGCGGTCTGTGCCTGGACAGGCTCCTGCACCTGGACCTGGACGGGGCCCTGGGGCTGCGCGGGGGTCTCGCCGGCCGGCTGGGCATGGGGCTGTGCCACGGGCGGGGCCTGATGGGCGCCCTGTCCCGGCAGCGGTGCCTGGGCGGCGGCACCCTCGGGGTACTGGCCCGGGGCCGGTACGGCCTGCGGGTCGCTCCAGGCGCCCTGCGGGCTCGGCATCAGGAGGAGGTCGTCGTCCTCGGAGACATGCTCGGAAGGAGCGAGGTAGGCGTAGGCATCCGGGGCGGCGACGCCCGGCTGCTCCGCCGTGCCTGCGTTCTCCGGCAGTCCCTCGCCCGGGATCTGGCCGGTGTCACTCATGCGTACCCCTCGCCCATCGTCAGTGCTCCTTCGGCCCTTCGCCCGGGACGCCCGGACACGGCACGCCCGCGCTCGTCAACAAGAACGAGCGGGCTCGCCGCGCGGCACGAATCGGTCGCGGACATACTGCATTCTCGCGGCCGTTCGCCGCCGCGGCAGCTCATTTCGCCACGGCCCGCTGTGGACTGCGCCACGTCGCGCGTCCCCCGGTTCTGCCGTACCACAACGGGGACCAAAACGGTCCCCTTTTCCGGACATTGACGAACGAAGCGACGAAGGCCCAGGCGCGGTGCAACGATCGGTCAGCCTACCTCCCGCTGTACGCCGTCCGGGTCACGGGGCGAGGTCGGAACGCAGCGCCGAGAGGAGGAACGCGACCGATCGTTCGCGCTCCGACCACGCGGCCGTGTCCAGTTCGACGGACTGGAGGAGCGAACACCGGACGGTGTATCCGTTCGCGCCGAGGGCGGCGCCGAGCGCCTCCGCCTCGTCCCGTGTCGAGGCATGGGTGACGATGCGTTCCGGCCGCCGTTCGGTGACGGCAGTGGCGACGGGGACCCCGCCGCCCCCGATCCGTACGACATCGGGTTCCGGCAGCCGTTCCAGCACATGCGGGGCCCGGCCCTCGACAACCTGGAGCTGGACCCCGAACGCCCGCGCCGCCGCCGCGGTACGCGCGCAGGCGGCCGGGTCGCTGTCGACGGCCAGGACCGCCGCGCCGAAGCGGGCGGCCTCCACCGACAGGGCTCCGCTGCCGGAGCCGATGTCCCAGAGGAGGTCGCCGGTCCGGGGACCCAGGTGGGCCAGTTGGGCGGCGCGGAGTCCCGGGGACTCGCCTTCGCCGCTGTCCTGTCCGCCCTCGGCGCCGCCGCCCGGGTAGGCGTCCGCGGGCAGTGCCCAGCCGCGTACGCCACGGGGGTAGGCGGGGTGACGGCCGGCGATCCAGGCGCCGGCGGCCTGCGGTTCGGGACCGCCGCCGATGACGATGACCACGTTGGGGTCGCGCCAGACGTGGTCGGCCGCCTTGTCGGAGGTGACGACGGTGACCCGTTCCCTGGCGGTGCCGAGTTCCTCGCAGATGACGAAGGTGCGGTGGACGCCTTCGAGGAGCAGGGCGAGTTCGGCGGGGCCCGCGCCGGGCGAGGTGAGGACGGCGACCTTGTGGTGGGCGCGGCAGACATTGACGGCGCGGCGCAGGGTGCGGGGGTGGGCGACGACGGTCTGGGCGTCCTCCCACGGCATTCCGGCGCGGGCGAACGCGGCGGCGACCGAGGACACCGCGGGGACGACCTCGACCTCCAGGCCGTGTTCGGGTGCGCGGAGGTTGCGTACGACGCCGAAGAAACCGGGGTCCCCGTCGGCGAGGACCACGGCGCTGCCCCGGTGGCCGGCGATCCGGCGGGCGGCCAGGTCGATGGAGCCCAGGCGGATCCGTTCGGCGTGCGCCGGGACTTCGGGGAGTGCGAGGTGGTGGGCGGCTCCGGCGACGAGCGTGGCGGCCGAGAGGGCGGCCGTGGCCGCTCCGGTCAGTGGCGAGCCGTCCCAGCCGATCACGGTGACCCGATCGGCCATCTGTCGTCAGTCTCCTGGAGTCGTCGCAGGTGGGGATGGAGGTGAGGTGGGGCAGGGTGAGAGTACCCGGTCCGTACCGGCAGGGCGTCAGGGCCCCTTCGAGGCGGTCAGTTCCAGTCGTTGTAGGCGCCGTAGCCGCCCGCGTCGGCGAGCTGCTCGGCGACGCCCTCGAGGTCCTCGGGCAGCAGGCCCCAGACGATCAGGTCGGTCCTGATGTCGGTCCAGCCGCCGTCCGTGCCGTTCTCGGTCCGGGTGCGCGCTATGCGGGCGTTGCGCAGGACGCCCTCGCTGATGCAGCCGAGCTTCTGGGCGACCTGCTGGGAGGCGGTGTTGTCGGCGGCGGTGCGCAGTTCGAGGCGTTCGAAGCCCTGGTCGCGGAAGAGCCACTGGGCCACGGCCAGCACGGACTCGGTGGCGTAGCCCTCGCCGCGGGCCCAGGGAGCGGTGATGTAGGCGGCCTCGGTGGAGAGGGTGCGCCAGTCGGTGTTGCGGAGCCGGACCGAGCCGACGAGCCGCTGGGTGAGGAATTCGGTGACGGCGAGGGCGATGCCGTCACCGCTGGTGCGCTGGGCGGGTGCGATCCTGCGGACCCAGCGTTCGGCGTCGACCTGGGTGTAGGGGTGGGGCGCTTCGGTCCAGGCGGTGACGAGTTCGTCGTTCATCATCTCGATGTACGCGGGGACGTCCGCCATGTCGAAGGGGCGCAGCACCAACCGATCCGTGCTGATGGAGATGTCCGGAAAGGTGGAAGTCATGCGCAGCTCCATACCGAAGACCGTTAAAGGCACAGCATGCAGCATCGGCCCGATGTCGCGCATGGGCGGGTCCGCACGACGGAGCCCCGCGCCCCCACTGAACGGGGGCGCGGGGCTCCTCGGACAAATGCCGTACGGGTGTCAGGACTTGGCGGCGGTGCCGAAGGCCGGGACGACGGATCCCTGGTAGGTGTCCTCGAGGAACTTCTTGACCTCGTCGGAGTGCAGGAGCTTCACGAGCTTCTGGACGCGGGGGTCCTGCTCGTTGCCCTTCTTCACGGCGACGATGTTGGCGTAGGGGTTGCCGTCGGCCTTTTCGAGCACGAGGGCGTCCTTGGCGGGCTTGAGGCCGGCCTCGATCGCGTAGTTGCCGTTGATGACGGCGGCGTCGACGTCGTTCAGGGCGCGGGGCACGGTGGCGGCCTCCAGCTCCTTGAACTCCAGGCCCTTCTTGTCGGTGATGTCGCTCAGCTTGGCGCTGGTGCCGACGCCGTCCTTGAGGGTGATGAGGCCGTTCTCGGCGAGGAGCTGGAGGGCGCGGCCCTCGTTGGTGGTGTCGTTGGGGACGGCGACGGTCTGCCCGGCCTTGATGCCCTTGAGGTCCTTGACCTTCCTGGAGTACAGGCCGAGGGGCTCCAGGTGGACGGTGCCGACGGAGACGAGGTGGGTGTTCTTCTTCTTGTTGAAGTCGTCGAGGTAGGGCTGGTGCTGGAAGAAGTTGGCGTCTACCTGGCCGGTCTCGGTGGCGGTGTTCGGCAGGACATAGTCCGTGAACTCCTTGACCTCCAGCTTGAGGCCCGCCTTCTCGGCCAGGTTCTTCTTGACGAAGTCCAGGATGTCGGCGTGCGGTGTCGGGGACGCGGCGACGACGAGCGCCTTGGAGGTGTCGGCCTTGGCACCGGTCTCGCTCTTGGCGCCCGGGTCGGACGAGGTGCCGCAGGCGGTGAGGCCGAGGGCGATGGCGGCGGTGGCGGCGGCAGCCGCGGCGATCTTGATGTTCTTACGCACGAAAAGTGCCTCTTTCTGGTGGTGAGTGGTGCACCCGGACAAGGAGTTCGGGCTTGTGAGCGGAGAGGAGGTCTCAGGAGGCGGTGCGGCCCCGGCGGGCGAGCAGGCGTACGGCCAGGTCGCCGATCAGCTGGACCGCGGTCACGATGACGATCAGCACCGCGACGGTGATGAGCATGAACTGATTGTCGAAGCGCTGGAATCCGTAGGTGACGGCCTTGGAGCCGAGTCCTTCGCCGCCGACCGCGCCGGCCATCGCGGAGTAGCCGATGAGCACGATGACGGTGGTGGTGACGCCCGAGACGACCGAGGGCAGCGCCTGCGGCAGCAGGACCTTGCGGACGATCGTCGGGATGGAGCCGCCCATCGACTGGACTGCCTCGACGAGTCCGTGGTCGACCTCGCGGACGGCGGTCTCGACGAGCCGGGCGAAGAACGGGATGGCTCCGACGGAGAGCGGGACGATCATCGCGGTCGGGCCGATGAAGGTGCCGACGACCCAGGTGGTGAAGGGGATCAGGGCGATGAGCAGGATGATGAACGGCAGCGAGCGGCCGATGTTCACGATCACGCCGATGACCTTGTTCACCGGGGTGTTCTGGAGCAGTCCGCCCTTGTCGGTGAGGACCAGCAGAACGCCGAGCGGCAGTCCGACGAGCACGGTGACGACGGTGGACCAGAGCACCATGTAGAGGGTGTCGATGGTCCCCTGGGTGAGCAGCGGCTGCATTTCGGACCAGGTCACTTCGCCACCTCCTTGGTGAGCGGGGCGGGGGTCTGTACGGGGACGGCGGGGACGTCCGCCACCACCTCGGCCTGGAGGCCCTGCTCGCGCAGGAAGCCGATCGGGACGACGTTCTCCTCGAAGCGGCCGGGCAGTTCGATGCGCATCCGGCCGATCTGCTTGCCGCCGACGGTGTCCATCGCGGCGCCCAGGATCGAGATGTCGATGTTGTAGGTGCGCGAGAGCTGCGAGATCACCGGCCGGCCGGCCGCGTCGCCGTGGAAGGTGACGTCGACGACCGTGCACTCGGGGCCGGAGGCCGTACCGCCGACGGGGAACAGTTCGTGGGCCAGCTCGGAACCGGGGGTGGCGAGCAGTTCGCCGACGGTGCCGGACTCGACGACGCGCCCCTTCTGCATCAGCGCGGCGGAGTCGCAGATCGTCTTGACGACGTCCATCTCGTGTGTGATGAGCAGGACGGTCAGGCCGAGCTGCTGGTTGAGGTCGCGCAACAGCTGGAGGATGGAGCGGGTGGTCTCGGGGTCGAGGGCCGAGGTCGCCTCGTCGGAGAGCAGCACCTTGGGGTCGCCGGCCAGGGCGCGGGCGATGCCGACGCGCTGTTTCTGGCCGCCGGAGAGCTGGCCGGGGTAGGCCCTGGCCTTGTCGGCGAGGCCGACCAGGCCGAGGAGTTCGAGGGCCTTGCGGGAGCGGTCCCGGCCGGAGACACCGAGGATCTCCAGCGGGAGTTCGATGTTGGCCTGGACGGTGCGGGAGGCCAGCAGGTTGAAGTGCTGGAAGACCATGCCGATGCGGCTGCGTGCCTCGCGCAGTTCCTGGCCGGCCCGGCGGCCGCGTCCGGCGAGTGAGGTGAGGTCCTGGCCGGCCACGGTGACGGTGCCGGAGGTGGGGCGTTCCAGGAGGTTGATGCAGCGGATCAGGGAGGACTTGCCGGCGCCGCTCTGTCCGATGACGCCGTACACCTCGCCCTCGCGGACGTGCAGGTCGACGCCGTCCAGGGCGGTGACCTCCCGGCCGCGCGACTGGTAGACCTTCGTGAGGCCCGAAGTGGTGATCACAGGGTTTCCGTCACTGTCGAGTGCGCGGCGCGGTGTCCGCCGGGCACGGGGCATTCGTCTGATGAGACTGATTCGGACGTTTTGATCGGACGTTCCGAGCGGGGTCCCGGCACGGCTCGGGGCGGCGGGCGGCCGGACGGCGGTGCCGGGGAGGGCTCGTTCCGCTGGGTGCGGACGGCCGGGCTCGGTCTCGCTTCGGGGCGCGAGGAGCGGGGGGCCCTCAGAAGGTGCGCATTCGACACATACAACGAGCACCGGGCGTCGTGATCGCCTCGGTCGCAAGGATGCGGCTGCTCGTCGTGGTCATGTCCCAAGTAAAACAGACATAACCTTCCGCCCGACCCGCCTGTCCGAATAGCGGACAGACGTGGACGGTGGCGCGCTCCGGCTCGACTGTTCGCCGCACTCTCTGCTCCCACAGCTGTGACCTGCATCGATACACGGAACAGGGCGTCGATGACCGTATCCGCGACCGGTCCGGCGCAGCCCTGGGCTGTGGCCAAGGCCACGGTCCTCTCGCCGGCCCCCGTCCGGCCCGGGGTCCGGTGCGACCGGGGGCGCACACAGGGGACCGATCGCTCCGTAATACCCTCGGCTCATGCTTGACGCCCTGACGATCGCGGTCGCCGTGACCGCGCTCGCCCTCGCCGCCTGGTGCGGATTCGCCGCCTACCGCGACCAGCCGACCAAGGACTGGCACTTCATCGGAATGGCCGTGGTCTCGCTGCTGGCGCTGGCCCAGCTGGTGGTGGGCATCGTGCAGCTGTCCCGGGGCGAACGGCCCGAGCAGGGCATGACGATCTTCATCGCCTATCTCATCGGGGCCTTCCTGGCGGTCCCCGCGGCCGGTTTCCTCTCGCTGACCGAGCGGACCCGGTGGGGTTCGGTGACGGTGGCGGCGGGCGCCGTCGTGCTGGCCGTCCTCGAAGTACGGCTCTACGACATCTGGGGAAACTGACCGTGACCGACACCGAACGCACTCCCGCGGCGGCCACCGGCGAGAAGCAGCCCTTCGACCTCGGCACGGGGCCCGGCCGCGTACTGGTCTGGTTCTACGGGGTGTTCACCGTCGCGGCCGCCTCCCGCTCGATCGTCCAGATGATCCTGGACTTCGACAGGGCGCCGCTCGCCTACGTGCTGTCGGCCGTCGCCGCGCTCGTATACGGGTTCATCACGTACTCGCTGGTGCGCGGGGGCGAGAAGGCGCGCCGGACCGCGCTGGTGTGCTGCGCCGCCGAGCTGCTGGGCGTGCTGGTCGTCGGGGCCTGGACGATGGCGGAGCCCTCGGCGTTCGCGGACGCCACCGTCTGGTCCGACTTCGGCATGGGGTACCTGTTCATCCCGGTGATCCTGCCGGTCACCGGGATGATGTGGCTGCGCCGGGCGAAACAGAACTAGGGCCTGTCCGACCCTGGTCCGCCTTGCGATCGCACGCACCGGACCCCGCTCCCTGATCCGGCCCGATCCGAACGAAAAACCCCTAGGCGCTGGCCACGTACGCGGGCTTGGCGGCGTCCTTCTCCAGCAGGATCATCAGGACGCCGTCCCGGCCGGTCTCGTTGCCCACGGGGGCGTAGCCAGCCCGTCGGTAGAGCCGCAGATTGCTCTCGCTGCGATGACCGGTGTGCAGCCGGAACCGGGTGGCCGACCGCTCCTCGGCGAGTCCCGACTCCGCCGCCCGCAGCAACCGGGCACCGAGTCCGTGGCCCTGGAGCCGGGGGTGGACGCAGAGCCTGCCGATCTCCCCCGTGCCGTCCGCGCCGACGGCTCCCCGGACCGAGCCCACGACCTCGTCACCCAGGCGCGCGACGAACACCAGGTTGGTGGCGATCTCGGCGTGCAGCGAGTCGAGGGTCTGGACCAGCGGGTCGATCCGGTAGTTCCCGTACAGCTCCGCCTCGCTCTGGAAGCAGAGGTACTGGAGTTTCAAGATCTGTTCGGCGTCCTGTGCCGTCGCCGTCGAGATGATCACGCTCATGCCCATCCGCGCATGCCTCCGCCCACCTGATCCACCGGTTGTCTAACGCTCCTTTTCCCGCAGTTCAGGAGCAGCAACCTCCGCCGCGAGCATTCTGCGCAGACATCCAAGGCAACGGGAACGGATCGGGCCCAAACTCCCCTGTGACATACCCAACTTCCCTGCGATTTCCCGGTAGGTCGGATCGCTGGGCGCGAGCATCGCCGCCAGCAGCCGGGCGCACCGGCCGGGCAGCCGGTCCACCGCCGCGCGCAGCACCCGGCGTTCGTCGGCGCCGAGGGCGAGCCGCTCGGGGCAGCCGGCCGGGTCCGCGGCGGTGTCGTCGCGGTAGGGACGTTCGTGCCGGACGGTACGGCGGGCCCTGCGGGCCTCTCCGCGTACGGCCTCGCGTACCCAGCGGGCCGGGTCCACCGGCGGGCCCTCCCCCGCGAGCCGCTCCAGCAGCCGCAGCCAGACGGCCTGTTCGAGATCGGCCGGTTCGACCGCCGCCCCCGTCGCCGAGGCGGCCGCCTCCGCCATGGCCTCGGCGCTCACCAGCGGATGCAGGGCGCGGACCAGGGAGGCGGACGCCGAAGCGGAAGTGCGGGCGGGAACTGCGGGAGCAAGATCGAGAAGCGTCATGTCCCGGCCGACGCGCCCGCGCCCGCGGCCGGTTGCCGTGCCGGGCGAGCATCACCCGACCGGGGCACGCCCCGGCCGGGTGCTGACGCGGTTGTCACTTCGCGGCGAAGTCCGCCGCGGCGAGCAGGGCCGTGTCCGGGTTGTCGGAGAAGACGCCGTCGATGCCCGTCGCGAAGTACGCCTGGAACGCGCCGAACGCGTCGCCGTAGGCGTTGGGGTCCGTCCCGCGCCGGAAGTCGGCGGGCAGGAAGGTGTTCTCGTTGCGCATGGTGTAGGGGTGCAGGACCAGGCCCTGGGCGTGCGCGTCCTCGACCAGCGTGGTCGGTGCGGTGAGCCGCCCGGAGGCGTCCTTGGGGATGACCAGGTCCAGGGTGGGGCCGATGCCCTGGGCGAAGGAGGCCATCCACTTCAGTCCCTCGGGCTTCACCAGGTCCGCCACGGTGCGCGGGTCACCGGACGTCACGAAGTCCCAGGGGCGCGATGCCGCGCCCGAGAGCAGGACGACGCGTGGGGTCGCGACGAGCCGGGCCAGCCGCTGGATGCTGCTGGGCTCGAAGGACTGGAGGATGAGCGGCGAGTGCTGACGGTTCCGGTTGTAGCGGCGCAGCAGCTTGGCCAGCGGCTCTTCGAGGCCGAGACCGAGACCGCGGAAGTAGGTGGGGTGCTTGGTCTCGACGTACAGCCAGACGGGCTTTGAGCGCCTGCGGCCCTCGCGGTCGGCCCAGCGCAGCACCTCCTCGAAGGTGGGGATCTCCCAGCGGCCGTCGTAGAGCGTGTTCTTCTGCCGGGTGCCGGGGATGCGCTCCTTGGCGCGCAGTGTCTTCAGTTCGGCGAGGGTGAAGTCCTCGGTGAACCAGCCGGTGAGCAGGACGCCGTCGACCTTCTTCGTGGTCCTGCGGCTCGCGAACTCGGGGTGGGCGGAGACATCGGTGGTGGCGGTGATGTCGTTCTCGTGACGGCACACCAGGTGGCCGTCCTTGGTCGGCACCAGGTCCTGCTCGACGATGTGCGCGCCCATGTCGAGGGCCAGCTGGTAGGAGCCGAGGGTGTGCTCGGGCCGGTAGCCGCTGGCGCCGCGGTGCCCGATGACGGTGGGCACCGGCAGGTCGAGGCGGAAGCCGTGGCCGCCGCGGTGTCCCGGGGTGTTCGACGCGGTGCCGGCGGCGGCCGGACCGCCGGCCAGTCCGAGGGCGGCCGTGCCCAGTACGGCGGCTCCCGCTCCCAGCATGGTTCTGCGGCCGGGACCGGCCTGCGCGCGCTCAGTCATGAATGCTCCTCGCGTGTGATGTCTGGCACCTGTCGGGCGGGGCCCGAGCGTAGGCAGCGGTACCGTCTTGGAGGCAGCTCCTGGACGAACATGGCGGAAACTCATGTCAACGCCGCGTATCCGCTCCGTGAACCCGATGTGCGATCAGCGAGTAACCGCGAGTATCGTCCTCACCTGCATGGACCGTCTCGATCCCGCTCCTCGGCCGGCCCGGCCACTACACCGGAGGAACCGTTGTCCCGACACGCACTCATCAAGGCAGTGCTCGGACCGATCTTGCGCCTGATGTTCCGCCCCCAGGTGGAGGGTGTGGAGAACATCCCCGGGGACGGTCCGGTGATTCTCGCGGGCAACCATCTGACGTTCATCGACTCGATGATCATGCCGATCTGCTGCGACCGGCCGGTGTTCTACATCGGCAAGGACGAGTATGTGACGGGCAAGGGGCTCAAGGGCCGGGCGATGGCCTGGTTCTTCACCGGCTGCGGCATGATCCCGGTGGACCGGGACGGCGGCCGCGGCGGTGTCGCGGCGCTGATGACGGGCCGTCGGGTGCTGGAGGAGGGCAAGGCGTTCGCCATCTACCCCGAGGGCACCCGCTCCCCCGACGGCCGCCTGTACCGGGGCCGTACCGGCATCGCCCGGCTGACGCTGATGACGGGCGCGCCGGTGGTGCCGTTCGCGATGATCGGCACGGACAAGCTGCAGCCCGGCGGGGCCGGCCTGCCCCGTCCCGGCAAGGTGACGGTCCGTTTCGGCGAGCCGATGGAGTTCTCCCGTTACGAGGGCATGGACCGCGACCGCTATGTGCTGCGGGCGGTGACCGACTCCGTGATGGCCGAGGTGATGCGGCTGTCCGGTCAGGAGTACGTCGACATGTACGCCACGAAGGCCAAGGCCGCCTGAGCCCCGGGCGCGATGCGCCGACGGCAGGACGTGCACAAGGGCCCGTACCCCCGTTCTCTCGGTGGTACGGGCCCCTTCGCGTGTCCGGGCGGCTACTGGTGCACGATGCCGTCCTCCAGCTTCTGACCGCGCAGCAGGAACCAGGCGGCGACGGCCGTGGCCAGCAGGACCGCCGCGCCGACCCCCGCGGCGAGCCGCAGCCCTTCCACGAACGAGTCCTGCGCCGCGGTGAGCAGCGCGTGTGCCTGCTGGGCCGGCAGGCCGTGGGTCGCCTCGACCGCGCCGCCCAGCGATTCGTGCGCCGCGGCGGCGTTGGCCGGCGGGGTGCCCGCGGGCGATTCGAAGGTCTGGTAGGCGCCGGTGACGATGGAGCCGAGCAGGGCGATGCCGAGGGCCGCGCCGAGTTCGTACGCCGTCTCGGAGACCGCGCCGGCGGAACCCGCCTGCTCCTGCGGGACGCTGGAGAGGATCACGTCGGAGGTGACGGTGAAGGCGAAGCCCGCACCCGTTCCGACGACGAGCAGCACCGCGCCGATCAGCGGGTAGGCGGTCTCCCCGTGGATCAGGGTGACCGCGGCGAGCGCCAGGCCGATCGCCCCGAGACCGCCGGTCACCACCGAACGCACCGAGAAGCGTCGGGCCGCCCGGCCCGCGAGCAGACCCGCGACGACCGCACCGACGGCCGCGGGAAGTTCGGCGAGGCCGGCCTCCAGCGGGCCGCGCCCCTGCACCAGTTGGAGGAACTGGGAGAGGAAGAAGACCATGCCGGACAGGCCGAGGATGGTCAGCAGGTCGGCGAGGACCGCGCCCGAGAAACCCCGGTGGTGGAAGAGCCGCATGTCCAGCAGGGGTGCGGGCAGCGTGAGTTGCCTGCGTACGAACCAGCAGAGTGCGACCACGCCGCCGAGGCCCGCGAGGACGGTCCCCGAGCTCGGGCCGTGCGACGCCAGCTCCTTGATGGCGTACACGACGCCGATCATGCCGATGAAGGAGAGCGCCACGCTGACCAGGTCCCACGGGCCCGGGGCAGGGTTCCTGGATTCGGGGATCATCCTGGCGCCGACCACCACCAGGATCGCCATCACCGGCAGGTTGATCAGGAAGACCGAGCCCCACCAGAAGTGCTCCAGCAGCAGTCCGCCGACCACGGGGCCGACGGCCGCGCCCGCCGAGGCCATCGCTCCCCAGATCCCGATGGCCAGACTGCGCTCGCGCGGGTCGTGGAAGAGGTTGCGGATCAGGGCGAGCGTGGACGGCATGAGGGTGGCGCCCGCGACACCGAGCAGTGCCCGCGCCAGGATCATCATCTCGGGGGTGTGTGCGTAGGCGTTGAGCACCGAGACCGCGCCGAACGCCGTCGCACCGCACAGCAGCAGCTTCTTGCGGCCGATGCGGTCGCCGAGGCTGCCCATGGAGACCAGGAGTCCGGCGATGACGAAGGAGTAGACGTCGCCGATCCACAGGAGCTGGGTACCTGTCGGTTCGAGGTCCTCGGTGAGGAACGGGGTCGCCAGGCCGAGGACGGTGGCGTCGATCGCCACGAGCAGCACGGCGAGGACGAGCACGGCCAGGGCGAGCCAACGCCCTGGACGGCGCAGCTCGTTCGGGGTTTCCACCTGCTGTGCGATACGGCTCATTGCTCCACGCTCCGGCGTGCACCGCCGAGCAGCAGCTCGACGATCATGTACTTGAAGTCCTGGCTTGCGACCCGGCCGTCCTGGACGGCCCAGGCGGCGGAGGAGATGAGCCCGTAGAGGGCTTCGGTCAGCCAGGCGGGGGTGAGGTCGATCCGGAATTCGCCGCGCTCCTGGCCGCGCCTGAAGAAGGCGGAGACCCGGGCGTCGAGGCGGTTCCAGCCCTCGTTCACCTCTTCGCCCTCGAAGAGCTGGTTCTCGGTGACGAGGAAGGAAAGCAGCCCGGCGCTCGGCTCGACGGCCGCGACGAGGCGGCGCAGCGCGTCCTGCGCGGAGCCCTCGTCGAGCGCGGCGGCGTCCAGCGCCGCTTCGACCTCCTGGATGCCCAGGTTCTCCAACGCTCTGACCAGGGCGTCCCGTCCGGCGAAGTGCCGGTGCAGGGTGGCGCGCCCGATGCCTGCGGCTCTGGCGACCTCGTCCATGGTGGCGGTCGATTTGCGGGTCAGCAGAGCGGCGGCGCTGCGCAGCACCTGCTCACGGTCGAGACTCATGAGACAAGCGTAAACCATATGAGACAACAATGTCTCAACGAAAAGGCGTGCCCGCCCCCTCGGCGAGGGAGGACCATGGCGCCATGAAGCCGCTGCTGCTGATCGACATCGACGGTCCGCTCAATCCCTACGAGGCGCTCGCGCAACCGCGGCCACCGGATGGATATGCGAAGCATCTGACGCGGCCGACGGGGTGGGACTACGGCCCGCCGCTCCCCGTCCTGCTGAACCCGGAGCACGGCAGGGCGCTGCTGGCCCTGGCCGATCGGTACGAGCTGGTCTGGGCGACGACCTGGAAGGACGAGGCGAACGTCTGGATCGGGCCGCGGCTCGGGCTGCCCCCGCTGCCGTACATCGACTGGCCCTCGATGCACGGCAGCGCGCCGGACGGCACGTACTGGAAGACGCAGTACGTCGTGGAGTACGCGACCGGCCGGCCGTTCGCCTGGGTCGACGACGAGATAGCCGAGCAGGACCAGGAGTGGGTTCTCGGCCAGGGGGCCACCGAGGCGCTGCTCCGCCGGATCGACCCCGGGGCCGGGCTGCTGCCGTCCGACTTCGCGGCGCTCGCGGCGTGGGCGGACGGTTCCCCGCGGGGCGGGCCCGTCAGTCGTTGAGGACCGTCAGGTCGAGGCCGGGCAGGCGGGCCGGGTCGCCGATCACGGACATCTCGACGACCCTGTCCCGGACGACCGTGAAGACCATGACCGAGAACCGCCGGCCCTCGCGCGTCGCGATGACGGCCGGTTCCCCGTCGACCAGTGCGTGCTGCGCCGACCGCGCGAACGGCGCGAACATCATCGCCTGACGGGCCACGGCCTCGGCGCCCCGCACCAGGGCCGGGGCACCGACCCCGTCGACGCCGATGTCGGACCGCACCACCACGTCCGGATCGAGCACGGCCACCAGGGCCTCGAAGTCGCCGTCGCGGGCGGCGGCCAGGAAGGCGGCGACGACCTCGCGCTTGCGGGCGAGAGAGGGGTCCGGGGCCGGCTCCACGCCCTGCACCCGGCGCCGCGCCCGGCTGGCGAGCTGCCGGGTCGCGGCCGGGGTACGGTCCACGACCCCGGCGATCTCGTCGAAGGGGACGGCGAACATGTCGTGCAGCACGAAGGCGAGCCGCTCGGCGGGTTCGAGCGTTTCGAGCACGACGAGCATCGCGATCCCCACCGAGTCGGCCATCAGCGCCTGCTGCTCGGGGTCGGCACCCGGCCCGTCGCCGAGGTCCGGGCCCGAGGCGTGCTCCTCGGGCACCCCGGTGCCCAGGGGCTCCTCGCGGCGGGAGCGGCGGGAGCGGAGCATGTCCAGGCACACCCGCCCGACCACCGTCGTCAGCCAGCCGCCCAGGTTCTCGATCGCCCGGTCGTCGGAACGGCTGAGCCGGATCCAGGCCTCCTGGACGGCGTCCTCCGCCTCGCTCGCCGAGCCGAGCATCCGGTAGGCCACGGCCTTCAGCTGATTCCGGTTCTCCTCGAAGCGCTCCGCCAGGAACTCATGTCCGTCCACAGTCACATTCCTCCGTCGTGTTCCGTCACAGCACTGACGCGCGGAACGCCGCCGATGTGACGGGCCGGCCCCGGCGGTCTGCGGTCAGCTCCAGCGCAGCCCGGCGCGGTGCCGCCAGTACGCCTCGGGCTCCTCCACCAGCGCGTCGAGCCGGGCGCGCCGCTCCTCGTCGAGGTCGACGACCGGGGCGTGCAGATTTCCGGCGAGCTGGTCGACGGTCGCCGCACCGGAGAGCACCACCCCGGCCCAGGGCTGGTGCAGCACGAACGCCAGGGCCACCGCGTCGCTGCCGAGGCCGGCGTCGGCGGCGATCTCCTGGATCACGGCGGGGGCCTCCGTGCCGGCGAGCCGCCCGTTGGCCATGGCTTCCTTGACGATCACGGTGAGGCCGGCGGCGTGGGCCTCGGCGAGCGCCGTCCCGGCCGAGGTCTCCAGGGCGTTGTACGTGGCCTGGACCGTGCGGAAGAGCGGCTCGCCGTCGACGGTGACGGCGAGGGCGGCCCGGATCGCGTCGGCCTGGGCGGGGCCGGTGGTCGAGAGACCGATGCTGACCCCTTCCGCGGCGAACGCGGCCAGCCGGGCGTGCAGCTCCTTGTCGGTGAGGGCCGGGCTGTCGGCGGTGACCGAGTGGATCTGGTAGAGGTCGAGGCGGTCGCCGAGCAGGGCGTGGGTCTCGGCCCGCTGGCGCAGGAACGTGGCGAGGCTGTGGTCCTTGACCTCGTGCGCCTCGGCGTCGACTTTCCAGTCGGCGGTGTAGGTGTAGCCCCATTTGCTGCCGATGACGACATCGTCCGCCTCGGGGTGCGCCGTCAGCCAGCTGGACAGGAACTCCTCCGAACGGCCGTAGGAACGGGCCGCGTCGAAGTAGCGGACGCCCTGCGCGTAGGCGGCGTCGAGCAGCTCGTGGGTGCGGTCGCGCATCGCCTCGACGCTGCGGTCGGCGGGCAGATCGCGGTCGCGGTGGAGGTTGATGTAGCCGGGCCTGCCGACCGCCGCCAGGCCGAGCCCGATGTGGGCGGTCGGTGTGGTCGCTGTGGCCAGCCGGGCGAAAGGCATCGTCGGGCTCCTCGTGGGTCGGGTGCGCTCACCGTCAACGTAACCCAGCTCACCGAAACCGGAAGGCGGGGAGCGTACGACCGCTCCCCGCCCCGATGCCGTCCCCGCCCTGTTCAGTTCTTCGCGGTGGCCCAGCTCTGCTGGGCGGCGAGATCGGCCTTCACCTCGGCCAGCTGGACGGCCACGGCCGACGGGGCCGTACCGCCGCGGCCGCTGCGGGAGGCGAGTGCCCCGGGCACGTCGAGGACCGTGCGGACCTCGGGGGTGAGGTGCCCGGAGATCTTGGCGAACTGCTCGTCGGTCAGCTCGTCGAGCTCGATGCCGTGCTGCTCGCACTCCTTGACGCACTCACCGGCGACCTCGTGGGCGACGCGGAAGGGCACGCCCTGCTTGACCAGCCACTCGGCGATGTCGGTGGCGAGCGAGAAGCCGGCCGGGGCCAGCTCCTGCATCCGCTCGCGGTTGACGGTGAGGGTGGCCATCATGCCGGTGAAGGCGGGCAGCAGGACCTCCAGCTGGTCGCAGGAGTCGAAGACCGGCTCCTTGTCCTCCTGGAGGTCACGGTTGTACGCGAGCGGGAGCGCCTTCAGCGTGGCCATCAGGCCGGTCAGGTTGCCGATCAGACGGCCGGACTTGCCGCGGGCCAGCTCGGCGATGTCCGGGTTCTTCTTCTGCGGCATGATCGAGGAGCCGGTGGAGAAGGCGTCGTGCAGGGTGACGAAGGAGAACTCCTTCGTGTTCCAGATGATGACCTCCTCCGCGATCCGGGAGAGGTTCACACCGATCATCGCGGTGATGAAGGCGAACTCGGCGACGAAGTCGCGGGAGGCCGTTCCGTCGATGGAGTTACCGACGGACCCGTGCTCGAAGCCGAGGTCGGCGGCGACCGCCTCCGGGTCGAGGCCGAGGGACGACCCGGCCAGGGCGCCGGAGCCGTACGGCGAGACGGCGGTCCGCTCGTCCCACTGGCGCAGCCGCTCGGCGTCTCTGGACAGGGACTGGGCATGGGCCAGGACATGGTGGGCGAAGAGCACCGGCTGGGCGTGCTGCAGATGCGTACGGCCGGGCATCGCGACGTCCGGGTGCGCCTCGGCGAGGCCGACCAGCGCGCCCTGCAGTTCGGCGATCAGGCCGCCGATGATCCGGGCGTGGTCACGCAGGTACATCCGGAAGAGCGTGGCGATCTGGTCGTTGCGGGACCGGCCGGCCCGCAGCTTGCCGCCGAGGTCGGGGCCGAGGCGCTCCAGCAGTCCGCGCTCCAGCGCGGTGTGGACGTCCTCGTCGGCGACGGTGCCGGTGAAGGAGCCGTCGGCGACATCGGCTTCGAGCTGGTCGAGACCGGCGAGCATGCGGCTCAGCTCGTCCTCGGTGAGCAGGCTCGCCTTGTTCAGCACGCGCGCGTGGGCACGGGAACCGGCGATGTCGTACGGCGCGAGCCGCCAGTCGAAGTGGACGGAGGCGGACAGCTTGGCCAGCGCCTCGGCCGGACCGTCGGCGAAGCGGGCGCCCCAGAGGCGTACGTCGCTGTTGCCGTTGCCGTTGCTCACTGCGTGCTCCTCGGGAAGAACAGGGTGGTGTGTGCGGCCGCCTCCCCGCGTGGAGGGCCGGGGAGGCGGAGACGTAACTGCTGGGGGACGGGCGAGGTCACGCTTCCCGGACTCCCGCCCGGTCGCGCGTCTCTCCGCTCACGGTGCGATCACCGATAGGCATAACTATGCAGACCAATGCATGTTTTGTCAAAGCCGCGACCGTCGCCCCGCACCCCCGAAGAGGCATCCCGCCAGGTGAAACCACCTGGCCACCAACGGAGTTGGCGCCGACAATGACCCCCATGGGGAAAACACATGAACGGATCGACGGACGGATCAGGACCTTCATCGAAGAGCAGCGCATCTTCTTCACCGCGACGGCGCCCCTGGGCGGCGAGGGCACGGTCAACCTCTCCCCCAAGGGGGTCAGCGGTTCGTTCGCCGTGCTCGACGAGCTGACCGTGGCCTACCTGGACTTCGCCGGCAGCCACGCCGAGACCGTCGCCCACCTCCGTGAGAACGGTCGGATCACGCTGATGTGGTGCGCCTTCCAGGGGCCGCCGAACATCGTGCGGATCCACGGCCGCGGCGAGCCGGTCTTCCGTGACGATCCGCGGTTCGGCGCGCTGCTGGCCCGCTTCCCGGACGTGGACCCCGGGCTCCACGGGCTGCGCGCGGTCATCGTGGTACGGGCCGAACTGATCCGGGACTCCTGCGGCTACGGGGTGCCGTTCATGTCGTACGACGAGGACCGGCCGCTGCACGCCCAGCGCTTCGCCCGCGAGGACGACGCCTCGCTCGGTGCGTACTTCGAGAAGAAGGAGCACATCGCGACGAGCATCGACGGGCTTCCGGGGCTGCCGCTCCCGCTGCCGGCCATGCCCCGGTCCGGCCCGGCGGAACGTCTTTGAGCCGTACGGAGCAGAACCACGGGCGGCGGCCGGGCACAGGGCCTACCGTCCGGGGCATGCGCAGATCTCTGGTGGCCTTCTCGGTACTGCTCGCGCTGGCGGGCTCGGTCGCGGCCCGGCCCGCCGCCGCGCCGCCGCTCCCCCAGCGGATGGCCGACACCGGCGGCGGCACTCAGCTGATCACGGCCGAGGCCCCGGCCGCGGGCTCCACCACGGGCACCGTCACCTGGTGGAATCTGCGCCGGGGGGTCTGGGTGAAGGGCGGATCGACGTCCGCCCGATTCGGTGCGAACGGCCTGGCCGAGGGGGCCTCGCGCACACAGGGCACCAACACCACGCCGACCGGCCTGTACGACCTGCCGTACGCCTTCGGGATCAAGCCCGCACCGGCCGGCACCGTCCATCCGTACCGCCGGGTCAACGACCGGTCGTGGTGGTGCCAGGACAACGCGGCGCGGGACTACAACCGCTGGGTGGAGCCTCGGCCCCGGGACTGCCGGGCGGGCGAGGCGGAGCATCTGATCGCGTATCCGACGCAGTACGCCCGCGCGCTCCTCATCGGGTTCAACTACGAACGACCGGTGCGCGGCCGTGGCGCGGGCATCTTCCTCCACGTCAACGGGCGTGGCGCGACCGCCGGTTGCGTCTCCGTACCGGCGGCCGCGATGGACCGGATCCTCGACTGGGTGGACCCGGTCCGCCGTCCGCACATCGCGATCGGGACCCGCTCGGGCCCGACCGCGATCACGCGCTACTGACGAAAGCCTGCGGCACCGGCCCGCTCAGCGCTCGTTCTGGGCCAGTCGCAGCAGATGATCGGCGAGCGCCTGACCGCCCGCCGGGTCACGGCTGATCAGCATCAGCGTGTCGTCACCCGCGATGGTGCCGAGGATGTCGTGCAGTTCGGCCTGGTCGATGGCCGAGGCGAGGAACTGTGCCGCTCCCGGAGGGGTGCGCAGCACCACGAGGTTGGCCGATGCCTCCGCGGAGATGAGCAGTTCGGCGGAGAGCCGCCGCATCCGCTCCTCCTTCGCCGACCCGCCCAGGGGTGCCTGCGGGGTGCGGAAGCCGCCCTCGCTGGGCACCGCGTAGATCAGCTCGCCGCCGGTGTTGCGGATCTTCACCGCACCCAGCTCGTCCAGGTCGCGGGAGAGCGTCGCCTGGGTGACGCTCAGCCCGTCGTCGGCGAGGAGCTTGGCCAGCTGGCTCTGCGAGCGCACCGGCTGCCGGTTCAGGATGTCCACGATCCGGCGGTGGCGTGCGGTGCGGGTCTGCGGCACGGACGGCCCGCCGTACTCGGTTTCCTGCGCCTCGGTCATCGTCGTCGCCTCATTCTCCGGATCGTCCGTCCCCTTGTGCCGCGTCGAGAGCGCCGGGCAGTGCCTGGAGCAACGCGTCCACTTCCGCGTCGCCGATGATCAGCGGCGGCATGAGCCGCAGAACATCGGGGGCGGGTGCGTTCACCAGGATTCCGGCGCTCTGAGCCGCCTGCTGCGCCTGGGGCGCGAGCGGCTCGGTGAGCACGATACCCAGCAGCAGTCCGGAGCCGCGGACATGGGATACCAGCGGATGGCCGAGATCCTCCACACCCTCCCGGATCCGCTCGCCGAGCCGCTTGACCCGGGCCAGGACGCCGTCGGCGGCCAGGGTGTCCAGAACGGCGAGCCCGGCGGCGCAGGCGACCGGGTTGCCGCCGAAGGTCGTGCCGTGCTGACCCGGCTTCAGCAGTTCGGCCGCCGGGCCGAAGGCCACGGTCGCGCCGATCGGCAGTCCGCCGCCCAGGCCCTTGGCGAGGGTGACGACATCGGGCTCGATGCCCTGGTGGGCCTGGTGCTCGAACCACTGGCCGCAGCGGCCGATGCCGGTCTGCACCTCGTCGAGCACCAGCAGGGTGCCGGTGGCGCGGGTGATCTCCCGGGCGGCCTCCAGATACCCGGCGGGCGGTACGACCACACCGTTCTCACCCTGGACCGGCTCGATGATCACCAGCGCGGTGTCGGTGGTGACGGCGGCCCGCAGCGCTTCCGCGTCGCCGTACGGGACGTGCGTGACGTCACCGGGCAGCGGGAGGAACGGGTCGCGCTTCGCGGGCTGGCCGGTCAGCGCGAGCGCGCCCATGGTCCGGCCGTGGAAGCCGCCGTCGGTGGCGACCATGTGGGTCCGCCCGGTCAGCCGGCCGATCTTGAAGGCGGCCTCGTTGGCCTCGGCGCCCGAGTTGGCGAAGTAGACGCGGCCGGTCCGGCCGAAGAGTTGGAGCAGCCGTTCGGCGAGGGCGACGGGCGGTTCGGCGACGAAGAGGTTGGAGACATGGCCGAGGGAGGCGATCTGGGTGGAGACGGCCTCGACGACAGCGGGGTGGGCGTGCCCCAGCGCGTTCACCGCGATCCCGCCGACGAAGTCGAGGTACTCGGTGCCGTCGGCGTCCCACACCCGGGCGCCCTCGCCTCGGACCAGGGACAGCTTCGGGGTCCCGTAGTTGTCCATCAGCGCCTGGCTCCAGCGCTGCGCGAGCTCCTGGTTGCTCATGACTCCCCCTGCGCGTCGGGCTGTGCGTCGGGCACGACCATCGTGCCGATTCCTTCGTCGGTGAAGATCTCCAGCAGGATCGAGTGCTGGACCCGGCCGTCGATCACGCGGGCGGTCTCGACGCCGTTGCGCACGGCGTGCAGGCAGCCCTGCATCTTCGGCACCATGCCGCTGGAGAGCTCCGGCAGCAGCTTCTCCAGCTCGGCCGCGGTGAGACGGCTGATCACGTCGTCGCTGTTGGGCCAGTCCTCGTAGAGCCCCTCGACGTCGGTGAGGACCATCAGCGTCTCGGCGTTCAGCGCGGCGGCGAGCGCCGCGGCCGCGGTGTCGGCGTTGACGTTGTAGACATGGTTGTCGTCGGCGGAGCGGGCGATGGAGGAGACCACCGGGATCCGGCCGTCGTCCAGCAGCGCCTGGATCGCCCCGGTGTCGATGGCGGTGATCTCGCCGACCCGGCCGATGTCGACGAGCTCGCCGTCGATGTTCGGCCGGTGCTGGGTGGCGGTGATGGTGTGGGCGTCCTCGCCGGTCATGCCGACGGCGAGCGGGCCGTGCTCGTTGAGCAGGCCGACGAGTTCGCGCTGGACCTGTCCGGCCAGCACCATCCGCACGACGTCCATCGCCTCGGGCGTGGTGACGCGCAGACCCGCCTTGAACTCGCTGACCAGGCCCTGCTTGTCGAGCTGGGCGCTGATCTGCGGGCCGCCGCCGTGCACCACGACGGGCTTGAGGCCGGCCTGGCGCAGAAAGACCACGTCCTGGGCGAAGGCCGCCTTCAGTTCGTCGTCGATCATGGCGTTGCCGCCGAACTTGATGACGACGGTCTTGCCGTTGTGCCGGGTCAGCCAGGGCAGTGCCTCGATGAGGATCTGCGCCTTCGGGAGTGCGGTGTGTTTCCGCGCCGCGCTCATGAGCTGTACGCGCTGTTCTCGTGGACGTAGTCCGCGGTCAGGTCGTTGGCCCAGATGACGGCGGACTCGGTGCCGGCCGCGAGGTCGGCGGTGATCCTGACCTCCCGGTAGCGCATGTCGACCAGGTCGCGGTCCTCGCCGACGCCGCCGTTCTTGCAGACCCAGATGCCGTTGATGGCGACGTTCAGCTGGTCGGGCTCGAAGGCGGCCTTCGTGGTGCCGATCGCGGAGAGGACCCGGCCCCAGTTGGGGTCCTCGCCGTGGATGGCGCACTTGAGGAGGTTGTTGCGGGCGATGGAACGGCCCACCTCGACGGCGTCGTCCTCGGTCGCGGCGCCCACGACCTCGATCCGGATGTCCTTCGAGGCGCCCTCGGCGTCGCCGATGAGCTGGCGGGCCAGGTCCGCGCAGACGGTCCGTACGGCCTCGGCGAACTCGCCCTGGTCCGGGGTGATTCCGCTCGCCCCGGAGGCCAGCAGCAGCACGGTGTCGTTGGTCGACATGCAGCCGTCGGAGTCGACCCGGTCGAAGGTGGTGCGGGTGGCGGCGCGCAGCGCGGAGTCGAGTCCGGCGGCGTCCACGTCGGCGTCGGTGCTGAGGACGACCAGCATGGTGGCGAGGCCCGGGGCGAGCATGCCCGCCCCCTTGGCCATGCCGCCCACGGTCCAGCCCTCGCCGCCCGCGACGGCGGTCTTGTGGACGGTGTCGGTGGTCATGATCGCGATGGCGGCCTTCTCGCCGCCGTGCTCGCTGAGGGCGGCGGCGGCCTGCTCGATGCCGGGCAGCAGCTTGTCCATCGGGAGCAGCGTGCCGATCAGCCCGGTCGACGCGACCGCGATCTCACCGGCGTTGTGGCCGGTTAGCACCTCGGCGGCCTTCTCGGCGGTGGCGTGGGTGTCCTGGAAGCCCTTCGGCCCCGTGCAGGCGTTGGCACCACCGGAGTTGAGGACGACGGCGGTGACCTCGCCGCCCTTGAGCACCTGCTCCGACCAGAGGACGGGGGCGGCCTTGACTCGGTTGGAGGTGAAGACGCCCGCGGCGGCGCGACGCGGACCGTGGTTGACCACGAGGGCCAGGTCCGGGTTACCGCTCTCCTTGATTCCCGCGGCGATGCCCGCCGCGGAGAACCCCTGTGCTGCCGTGACGCTCACGGTGCGACTCCGATCGTGGAAAGACCTGTGTCCTCGGGAAGTCCGAGGGCGATGTTCATGCTCTGCAGGGCGCCGCCGGCGGTGCCCTTGGCGAGGTTGTCGATGGCGCTGATCACGATGATCCGGCCCGCCGCCTCGTCGTGGGCGACCTGGATCTGTACGGCGTTGGAACCGTGGACGGATGCCGTGGCGGGCCACTGCCCCTCGGGGAGCAGTTCGACGAAGGGTTCGTCGGCGAACGCCTTCTCGTACACCTCACGGACGGACTGGGCGGTGACCCCGGGCCTGGCCTTCGCGCTGCAGGTGGCGAGGATCCCGCGCGGCATCGGCGCCAGGGTCGGCGTGAAGGAGACCGTGACCCGTTCCCCGGCCGCCGCGCTGAGGTTCTGGATCATCTCGGGGGTGTGCCGGTGGGCGCCGCCGACACCGTAGGGGGACATGTTGCCCATCACCTCGGAGCCGAGCAGGTGCGGCTTGGCCGCCTTGCCCGCCCCTGAGGTGCCGGACGCGGCGACGATCACGGCCTCCGGCTCGGCCAGCCGGGCCGCGTATGCCGGGAAGAGTGCGAGAGAGACGGCGGTCGGGTAGCAGCCGGGCACCGCGATCCGCTTGGAACCGGCGAGTGCCGCACGTGCGCCCGGCAGTTCGGGCAGACCGTAGGGCCAGGTGCCGGCATGCGGGGAACCGTAGAACTTCTCCCAGTCCGCCGCGTCCTTCAGCCGGAAGTCGGCACCCATGTCGACGACCAGCACCTCGTCACCGAGCTGCTCGGCCACGGCGGCGGACTGTCCGTGCGGAAGGGCGAGGAAGACGACGTCGTGCCCGGCGAGGACCTCGGGGGTGGTCGGCTGGAGCACCCGGTCGGCGAGCGGCCGCAGATGCGGTTGCAGCGCGCCGAGCTTCTGCCCGGCGTTGGAGTTGGCCGTGAGTGCCCCGATCTCGACCTGGGGGTGAACCAGCAGGAGGCGGAGCAGCTCCCCGCCGGCGTATCCACTCGCCCCTGCCACTGCTGCGCGTACCACCATCGAAAAACCTCCTCATCGATGGCATGACTATACGCATGCATGCACTTTTATGCAAAGCTTGCCGGGCGGTTCGGCGGTTGTCGTCGAGACTTGGCGCTTCAATCGGCCCTTTGGCTCTGGAGTCGGCCGCGCCGAGCGTCCAGGTCGGCCCGCAGGAGGGCTGAGGACGTCCGCCCTGCGGTGCCGCTCCGCGAGCACCGCAGGGTGACCGCCGGTCGGGGCGACGGCGCGGCCGGCCCTATGAGGCCGGCTGGGCGGCGTCGGCGGATGCGAGCGGCCCCGCCGAATCGGCTCGCCCCTTGCCGCGGTGACGGTCCATCTCACGCCATTCCGGACGCAAACCGGCGAGGTTGGTGGTCAGGAAGTACACGATGCCCGCGACCACCAGCACCGGCGTGAGGCCGAGGCCCGTGACGGCGACGCCGGCGAGCAGGCCGCCCAGCGGAATCCCGGCCCAGGACATGGCCTGACCGATGCCGCGGACACGCCCCAGCAGCTCCGGCGGGATCCGCTCGTACGTGACCGCCCCGACGATCGGGTTGATGAAGCCACCTCCGAAACCGCCGGCGCCGACGACCACCGCCACCACCCACAGTGGCGCCCCGGACGCGAGAACGAGGAACCGCGGCGCCCCCGCGACCAGCCAGCCGAGGAAGAACACCGGACGGCGCCGCAGCCGGTGCGCCACCGCAGCCGCGGCAAGGCTTCCCGCGGTCGCCGCGATGCTGAACGCCACCATGATCAGTCCGATCGCGCCCGCTCCATGGCCGGACTCCTTCGCCCACACGGGTATGAACACCGCAACACATGCGGCGTCCAGCAGATTCGTGACACCGATCATCGCGTTGAGCGTCAGCAGCAGCCGCTCCCGGGAGAGGAACGCGAAGCCTTGTCGAAGGCTGCGCCAGTAGCCGGCCTCCACAGTGCCCGCGTCCGCTCCTTGCGTCGCGCTGCGTTCATGGGGCCGCCCCATGCCGCGCGGCAGAACGACGGCGACGATCAGTGCCCCCGCCGCGAAGCAGGCCGCGTTGACGCCCAGGCCGGCCATCGGCCCGACCAGCGCCACCAGGGCACCTCCGGCGGCGGGACCCACGGTCCCGGACAGCCGCTCGACCACACCCTCCAGACCGGTCGCCCGCTCCAGCGGCAGCCCGCAGCGCTCCGCCGCCTCCGGGACCATGACCTCCTTCGCCAGATCCCCGGGGCTGCGCACGGCACCGATGACGGCGACCAGTGCCAGCAGCGCTCCGAACGACAGCACGCCCTGGAGATGCAGCAACGGGATCAGCAGGGCGGCAGCAGCGCTGACGACGTCCGCAGCCCAGGAGACGCGGCGCGGACCGGCCCGATCGACCAGTGGCCCGGTGAACGCCTTGATCACCACGTACGGGCCCATCTCGCAGAACGCGACCAACCCGGCCTGGGTGGCGCTGCCGGTCGTGGTGAGTACGAACCACGGGATGGCGATGGCCGAGATCCGGGTGCCGCTCTGCGCGATCAGCAGCGCCGCGAGCAGCCCGGCCAGTGGCCGCATCCGCGTGAGACCGGCCTTCTGTGCCCCTGCGGCCGCCATCAGTTGCCCGCGTCCTGCTCGGTGGTTTCGACCTCCGGCAGCACATGCACATTCACCCAGACCCGCTCGGCGCCCCGGGGCTCCTGCGCCCCGTCCGCCCGCCGGTACCGGTCGATCACCGACCAGATCTCCGTCCGCATCTCCCGGGCCTGCGCGGGGGTGAGCCGCAGCGCGTCATCGCTCATGTCGAACGCCTCCCGCCATGTCCGCGGCATTGTCTGCAGGCCGTTGAGTGCCTGCTGGCTGCGCAGGGTGTAGGTGTTGTGGATCGACTGGAGATAGGCCAGCGCCGCCTCGGGCTCCCGCTCGGCGAATTCGTCGATCTCCAACCGGGTGCGCTCGTGCACCGAACGCCACCACCGCTCCCGGGCATTGCCCCGCTCGGTGTCCTCGGCGACGAAACCGGCCGCCGCCAGCTGCCGCAGGTGGTAGCTGGTCGCCCCGGAGTTCAGGCCCAGGCGCTCGGCCAGCTGCGTGGCGGTGGCCGGACCATGGAGCCGTAGCAGACCGAGGAGCTGAACACGCACCGGGTGCGCCAGTGCACGCAGGCCCTTGGCGTCGAGTACGACGGCCTTCTCTGCAGGAATCTCTGTCATACCCAGCACGGTAGACCGCAAAGAGAAGCTTGCAAAGATTTACTTGCGAAGATTTCTTTGCGGTTGCTCTCGGGTGACTGCGCGTGCGGATGCCGTCGCAGAGCGGGTGCATAGGATCACCGGCATGGCACTGCGACCTGTTCAGGTGAACATAAAGGCTCTCGACGACTCGGCGGTCGGCCGGTTCTGGGCGCAGGCACTCGGCTGGAGTGCCCGCAAAACCGGCGTGACCACCCATGTGGGGCCGGGCGGCGACCCCGTCCGGCCGGACCCGGTCGCCGTCTGCGTCGACGCCGTCCCCGTCGCGGAACCCAGGACAACGACGAAGAACCGTGTGCACCTCGATCTCGCCACCACCTCGGCGGCCCATCAGGCGGAGCTGGTCGCACGCCTCGGGGCTCTCGGTGCGACGCCCGCCCACGTGGGCCAGGGCGAAGTACCGTGGACAGTCCTCGCCGACCCCGAGGGCAACGAGTTCTGCGTGCTGGAGCCCCGGGAGATCTACCGGGACACCGGGCCGATCGCCGCGGTGGTGGTCGACTGCGCGGATCCGCGGGCCATGGCCCGGTTCTGGGGTGAGGCGACGGACTGGTCCCTGCACGAGGTGACCGACGATCGTGCGGTCCTGCGCTCCGCCAGGGGCATCGGCCCGTATCTCGAGTTCCTCCGTACGCCCGGCGTGAAGACCGTGCCGGACCGCGTCCATCTCGGCCTGCTGCCCTACCCCGGTGACGACGGAGCAGCGGAGGTCGCCCGGCTGCGGGCCCTCGGCGCCACCGACCTCGACCTCGACCAGGGCGACGTCCCGTGGACGTGCCTGGCCGACCCGGAGGGCCACGAGTTCTGCGTCCTCGCCCCGTCCTGACGAGGAGCCCTGACGGCACCCCGGCACGTGAGCGGTCGCCGGTCCGGGCGCCCGACTCCCCCGGTGACCGGAACAGAAGGGGCGGGTATTTCCAGGTGCACCCGTCCACGGGTCCCGGCGCGGGACCGCGGGCCGGGCTCCGGAAAAGGCCGTGGCACGCGTGCGGGAGCGCCACGAGCGGGCGGACGCCGCCCGAGCGGGCCCGACAGCCGTGCCCGCCCGTACGCGCCGAACGAGTCGATGTCAGGATGGTTCCATGACGAGCAAGGTTTACTTCGACATCACCATCAACGACGAGCCCGCCGGGCGGATCACGTTCAAGCTGTTCGACGACATCGTTCCCAAGACCGCGGAGAACTTCCGCGCGCTGGCGACGGGCGAGAAGGGCTTCGGTTACAAGGGCTCCTCGTTCCACCGCATCATCCCCGACTTCATGCTGCAGGGCGGTGACTTCACCCGGGGCGACGGCACCGGCGGCCAGAGCATCTACGGCGCCAAGTTCGCGGACGAGAACTTCCAGCTGAAGCACACCAAGCCGGGCCAGCTGTCCATGGCCAACGCCGGCCCCAACTCCAACGGCTCGCAGTTCTTCATCACGACGATCGTGACGTCGTGGCTGGACGGCAAGCACGTGGTCTTCGGCGAGGTCGACGACGAGGCCGGCATGGAGCTGGTCAAGAAGATCGAGGCGCTCGGCTCGCAGAGCGGCCGCCCGTCCGCGAAGATCACCATCGCGGACTGCGGCACTCTCTGACCCGCACCCGCTGAACGAGCGCGCCGCCCGGCATTTCCCGCCGGGCGGCGCGCTCTGTCGTACCGGCGGCCGCACGGCCCCTGCCCCCGCTCGCTACGGTGTCGGGATGGGGAACACATTCCACGGCGGGGGCCGCAGTCTGTCCATGTCCAACGGGAGCACGGACGTCTTCGTCGACGTGCTCGTGCTGGCCGTGTCCGATCTTGCCGAGAGCGTCTGGGAGTACCGCTTCGCCACCCTGCTGATCCTGCAGGACCAGAGTGCCGTGGGGCGGGGGGTGGTCGGGTTCGACCTGGAGGAGATCGACTGGGGCAGCTCCCCCGGTGAGCAGGCCGCGGCGAAGGACTTCGTCCTGCGGCTGATCGATCTGGCCCTGCGCAGGCACCGGTGGGACGAGCTGGGGTACGAACCACCCTTCGCCGAGGGGTTCCTGCGGCAGTACCGGGAGATGGTCGAGGCGTTCGACCCCGCCGACGCCGAGCCACAGAACGCCCTTTCCCCCTTTCCCGGCCCGGAGGAGGCCGCCATGGCCTCGTGCGTACGGCACCGCGTGCTGTGCGCGCCGGCGTACTGGGAGGCATGCGTCTTCTGCAACGCATCGGAGTCGCCCTGCTGATGCCGCGGCGCATCGCCCCATCGGCCTCGCTGTCAACCGACGGTTGACAGCGAGGGGCCGTCAACCTACGGTTGACACATGGTGAATCCCGTACGCCCGACGCATCCCGTACGCCTCGACGACTTGATCGAGGCCATCAAGAAGGTGCACACCGACGCCCTCGACCAACTCTCCGACGCAGTGATCGCCGCGGACCACCTCGGTGACATCGCGGACCATCTGATCGGCCACTTTGTCGACCAGGCCCGGCGCTCGGGCGCCTCCTGGACCGAGATCGGCAAGAGCATGGGGGTGACCAGGCAGGCGGCCCAGAAGCGGTTCGTGGCCAAGGATCCCGGCGAGGTGTCGGATCTCGACCCCAGCCAGGGTTTCAGCCGCTTCACCGAGCGCGCCAGAAACGTCGTGATGGCCGCGCAGAACGAGGCCCGCGCGGCCCACAACGACGAAGTGGGCACCGAGCACCTGGTGCTCGGGCTGCTCAGCGAGCCGGAAGGGCTGGGCGCCGCGTTCATCACGGCGCAGGGCGTCACACTGGAGGCCGCCCGCCGGGCCGCGACCGAGGCGCTGCGGCCCGCCGTCGACGGCGAGCTGCCGGATCTCGTCCCGTACGACGCCGCGGCCCGCAAGGCACTGGAGCTGACGTTCCGGGAGGCCCTGCGGATGGGGCACAACTACATCGGGACCGAGCACATCCTGCTCGCTCTGCTGGAGCAGGAGGACGGTGCGGGCGTGCTGACGGGTCTCGGTATCGACAAGGCGACCGCCGAGGCGGGCATCGCCGAGGCCCTCTCCCTCCTCACCGGCTCGCGCGAGGACGGCTGAACGAGGCGCCGGGTCCGCCGGACGCCCCGGCGGCCCGGCGCTGCTCGCCGCCGGCCCCACCGCAACGAATTCCGGCCAGTGCGCGGCGACCGGGGCGGCGAGGCCCGTACGGCCCCCGGCCGACCGGTGCCGGGGTGCCCCGAGCGGTCGCCCTTGTTCGCTCACCGGACGCTGACCAGGACCTCCCGTTCCCGGAGCGGACGCGGACACCGTTCGGCCCGACCGCTCCGGAAGCGGACCACGGGCCCGCGGACTGTACGGCGACCGCCGCGCCCGGCTCCTCGCGCTCCCCGGAATTCTCCGGAAAGTCCTTCAGAAAATTTCAGCGCACTCCCGCTTCGAGCCTGAGACTCCAGCGGCCCGGCACACCCGTGAGCGTCACGGTGGAGAGCGGCCCGACGTCCACGTTCCAGTACGCCGAGGGCGGCGCCTTGAGCGCGTAGACGAGCGCCGCCCGGACGACCGCCGGTTCGGCGACGGCGACGATGGCGCCGTCGCATGCGGGGCGGGTGTCCAGCCAGCCCCCTATCCGCGAGATGAACGCGAGCAGCGGTTCACCGCCGTGCGGGGCGGAGCGCGGGTCCGCGAGCCAGGCGTCGACCGCTGCGGGTTCGCATGCGGTGACGTCGGCGAGGGTGCAGCCGCGCCAGCGGCCCATGTCGCAGTCGCGCAGGGCCGGTTGGACGAGCGGGGCGAAGCCGAGCGCGTCGCCGGTCGCGCGGCTGCGCGGAGTCGGCGAGCAGTAGCGCAACTCGGCGGCGCCCAGCGGCATGAGAGCGGGCGCGGCGAGCCGTATCTCGTACAGACCGGTGTGGTCGAGCGGCCGGTCGTCGTCGAAGCGCTCGGCGAGCAGGGCGGAGCTGCGTGCCGCGGCGACCAACGAGACTCTGGAAGTCATGGCGGTGATCGTGGATCCGAACACCCTTCCGGTCAAGAGGGCCTTCACGACTCCTTCCGGCCCGGCCGGGCCCGCCGCGGATCCGGCGGCGCCTGCCCTCGATTGGCTGGAAGCAGCCTTCTCAGGGACCGTACGGGCCACCCGGTCAGGGCCGGAAACCACCCGCGGAACCGGTCAGCACTTCGTCGCAGGCGGTGCGCAGCCGACGGACCCCCTCGGCGATCTCGGCCGCCCCGGCGGCCGCGGCAAAGCTCAACCGGATCTGCGGGGACGGGGGTTCCGCGCAGAAGTACGGGCGGCCGGGCGCGATCGCGACGCCCGCCCGCAGGGCCGCCGAGACCACCGCGGACTCGTCCGTACCGGCCTCCGCCTCGGGCAGCCGCAGCCACAGACTGCCGCCCCCGGCGGGAATGTGCGGGAGCGAGAGGGCGGGCAGTTCCCGGCTCAGGGCCGTCGTCATGGCGGTGCGGCGGTTCTTCAGCCCGGTCGCCACGGCACGCAAATGGTGGCCCCAGGCCGGAGACCCGACGAGTTCGAGCGCGGCCTCCTGGAGCGGCCGGGGGACGAAGAAGCTGTCGACGACCTGGATGGCCCGCAGCCGGCCCAGCACCGGCCCGCGGGCGGCGAGCGCACCCACCCGCAGGCTCGGCGAGGCGATCTTGGTGAGGGAGCGGACATGGACGACCACCCCGTCCGGGTCGTCGGCGGCCAGCGGTGCGGGCAGCGGCCCGGCGTCCTCGTGGACCAGTCGGCGCGCGAAGTCGTCCTCGACGACGAACGCGCCCGCCGCGCGGGCGATCCGGACGACCTCGGCACGCCGGCCGGGGGCGAGTACCGCGCCGGTCGGGTTCTGGAAGAGCGGCTGGCAGACGAAGACACGGGCGCCGGTGGCCCGGAACGCGGCGTCGAGCAGCTCCGGCCGTACGCCGTCGGCGTCGACCGGCACCGGCACGGGCCGCAGTCCGGCGGCGCGGGCGACCGCCAGCATGCCGGGGTACGTGGGTGACTCGACCAGCAGCGGGGCGCCGGGCGGGGCGAGGGCGCGCAGTGCGGTGGCCAGGGCGCTCTGGCCGCCCGCGGTGATCAGCACATCGGCGGCGGTGAGCGCGGGCCCGATCTCCCGGGCGAACCAGGACCGCAGTTCGGTCAGGCCGTCGGTGGGCGGCCGGCCCCAGGCGCCGGGGCGGCGGCCGGCGCGGGCGAGGGCGGCGGCGAGCGCCCGCTCCGGCTGGAGCGAGGAGTGGAGGTAGCCGCCGTTCAGCTCGATGACCCCGGGCGGCGGGGCGGCGAGCGTGACCAGGACCCCGGAGGCGTCGACGGTGCGCGGCACCGCCTCGGGGCCGCCGTCGCCGCTGAGGGAGACCTCCTGCCAGGAGGTGTCGCCCGGCGGGGGCACGTCGGCACGGGGCTCCGCCCGGAAGGCACCCGAGCCGGGCCTGGTGACCACGAGGCCCTCGGCGACGAGCTGGGCGATCGCCCGGGAGACGGTGACCGGGCTGACCCGGAAGCGCTCCACGAGAGCCCGACTGGACGGCAGCTTTCCACCAGGTGAGTAGCGGTTCAGCTCACTCCGGAGAGATTTGACCAGTTCAGCGACACTGCTACGCTCGTGCATGAGAGTCGAGGATAGCGCTACCAGCAAGAACACGATAGCGATTGGTTCGCCGACCGGCGCCGCTGCCGGCCACGGGGCCGACCCTGCGGCCGACAGCGGGACGGGCCGCACCACCGCCTCCGGGGCGAACCGGGGCGGGATCCTTCTCGCCGGACTCGGCGTCCTCGCCTTCTCGCTGACCTTTCCCTCCACGGTCTGGGGCCTGGAGAGCTTCGGCCCCTGGTCGCTGGTGGCGCTGCGCACCCTGCTCGCCGCGGTGATCGCGGGCGGTGCGCTGCTGCTGGGACGCGTCGCGGTGCCGGACCGCCGGCACTGGGCCGGGCTCGTCGTCGTCGCCGCGGGGGTGGTGATCGGTTTCCCGCTGCTGACCACACTGGCGCTGCAGACCTCGACGACCTCGCACGCGGCCGTGGTCGTGGGGCTGCTGCCACTGACCACCGCGGTGTTCTCCTCGCTGCGGACGGGAGCGCGGCCGCCGCGCGCCTTCTGGGCCGCGGCGCTGGCCGGCGCCGCCGTGGTGATCGCGTTCACGGTGCAGCAGAGCGGGGGCGAGCTGTCCGGCGGCGATCTGTATCTGTTCGGTGCGCTGCTGGTGTGTGCGGCGGGGTACACGGAGGGGGGCAGGCTGGCCCGGGTCATGCCTGGCTGGCAGGTGGTCGGGTGGGCACTGGTGCTCTGTCTGCCGCTCGCGGTGGCGGGGGCGGCGGTCGCGCTGCCGGCCGAGCCGGTCCGGCTGACGGCGCACGGGGTGATCGGCCTGGTCTGGGTGGCGGTCGTTTCGACCTTCCTGGGCCTGTACGTCTGGTACCGGGGGATGGCCGAGATCGGGGTGCCCCGAGCCAGCCAGCTCCAGCTCGCCCAGCCGTTGCTGACCCTGGTGTGGTCGTTCTTCCTGCTCGGGGAGACGATCGCGGCGGCGGCACCGGTGGCGGCCCTCGCAGTGCTCGTCTGCATCGCCGCTACCCAGCGGGCGGGGCGGACCCGGCGTCCGCGGTGAGGCCGGGACCGCTCCACCGGGCGAAGTCGCCTTTCGGTCATAGACTTGTCGACATGGATCGCCACCCGTGAGGAGGTCAGTCCCGATGGAGGCACACACGGGCGACCGGCTGCTGATACACGGCAGGACCGTGGGGCAGCACGACAAGGTCGCAGAGATCGTCGAAGTGCTCGGTGCCGGGGGCACTCCCCCGTACCGCGTCCGCTTCAAGGACGGACACGAACACCTGGTTTCACCCGGTCCCGACAGCGTCGTACAGCACACCCACGGCCGGAAGCAGGCTCCGGAGACTCCGTAGCGGCCTCCGGCGGGCGGCACTGCTCTTCGCCCCGGGCCGCGGGCGGGCCGGCCGGTTCCCCGGCGGCCCGCCCCGACACCGCGTCCGCTCCGCTGCTGTCAGCGGGGCGGGCGCGCCCGGTTGCGGTAGTGGTCGCCGACCACCCGGTCCATGGCTCCGATCCGGTCCGTGACCACGTTCTTCCCGGAGAAGTAGACGTGACCGCGCACCTGGTCGTACCCGGCGGCGAAGGCCAGGTGCCGGGAGAGTTCGGCCGGGTCCTGCCAGGCGGCGGGCTGGGCGGGGTCGCCGGCCTTGTAGAGCGCCTCCCCCACGAACAGGTCGACGCCCGTGCCGCGCACGGTCTCGCTCCACCAGGGCAGCAGCTTGGCGTAGTCGGCGGCGGCGAAGCCGATGTTCCAGTAGATCTGCGGGCAGATGTAGTCGATCCAGCCCTTCCTGACCCAGCCGCGGGTGTCGGCGTACAGATCGTCGTAGGTCTGCACCCCCGCCCTGGTGTCGGAGCCGAGCGGGTCGGTCGCGGCATTGCGCCAGACCCCGAACGGGCTGATCCCGAACTGGACGTTCTTCTTGATCTTCTTGATCCGCTCGGCGGTCTCGCGCACCAGTTTGTCGGTGTTGTCGCGCCGCCAGGCCGCCTTGTCCGGGAAGGCCGCGCCGTACTTGGCGTACGTGGCGTCGTCGTCGAAGAGCTGTCCGGCCACCGGGTAGGGGTAGAAGTAGTCGTCCCAGTGCACGGCGTCGATGTCGTAGCGGCGGACCGCGTCGAGCATCGCGTCCTGGACGAAGCGGCGGACCTCGGGGATTCCGGGGTTGTAGTAGAGCTTCCCGCCGTACGGCAGCACCCAGTCGGGGTGCCGTCTGGCCGGGTGGGTGGCGACCAGCCGGGACGGGTCGGTGTGGTTGGCGACCCGGTACGGGTTGAACCAGGCGTGCAGTTCCAGGCCTCGGCGGTGTGCCTCGCTGACGGCGGTGCCCAGCGGATCCCAGCCGGGGTCCTTGCCCTGGACGCCGGTGAGGTACTGGGCCCACGGTTCGTAGGGCGAGGGCCACAGCGCGTCGGCGGTCGGCCGGACCTGGAGGATGACGGTGTTCAGCCGCCGGGCCACGGCCTCGTCGAGGTACGCGATCAGCTCGGCGCGCTGCGCGGCCGCCGTCAGACCGGGCGCCGAGGGCCAGTCGAGATTGGCGACGGTGGCGACCCACATGCCGCGCAGCTCGCGCCGTGCGACATGGCGGCCGCCCGTACGGGCGGTCGCCCCGATCCGCTCGGCGCCGGTCCGCCGGGGCGGAACAGCGACGGCCTCACCCGCCGCGGTGACACCGCTCACCACCCCCGCCACCACCCCGGCCGCACCCGTCACAAAGCCTCTTCGGCCCAATTGCCGCATTTCGCTGCACCTGCCGTCTCTCTGTCCGCTTCCGTCACCCGGGTATCAGGGCGCAACGCAGAGCATGCCCGCCCCGGCCCACGATGACCCCTGGGGCGCGGAGTAACGTCGGGGAGTCGGGGCGGGCACCGGAATCAGACGGGAACCTGCGACACGCAGAACAGCGAAAGGCACGAGGTGACGGACTCTATGGCCGACATTGCACGCGTCGGAGTGGTGGGCTGTGGCCAGATGGGCGCGGGTATCGCGGAGGTGTGCGCGCGCAGCGGTCTCGAGGTCCTCGTGGCCGAGACCACCGGCGAGGCGTTGGAGATCGGCCGCACCCGGCTGCACAACTCTCTCTCGAAGGCCGCCGAGCGCGGCAAGATCACTGCCGAGGAGCGCGACGAGACACTCGCCCGGCTGAGCTTCACCACGGACCTGGGCGAGTTCGCCGACCGCGATCTCGTCATCGAGGCCGTCGTCGAGAACGAGCAGGTCAAGACCGAGATCTTCCAGGTGCTCGACCAGGTGGTGACGCGGCAGGACGCGATCCTCGCCTCGAACACCTCCTCCATCCCGCTGGTGAAGCTGGCCGTGGCGACCTCCCGCCCGGACCAGGTCATCGGCATCCACTTCTTCAACCCGGCGCCGGTGCAGAAGCTCGTCGAGCTGATCCCCGCGCTGACGACGTCCGACGAGACGGTGAAGCGCTCCGAGGCCCTGGTGCAGGACGTGCTCGGCAAGCACCCGATCCGCGCCCAGGACCGCTCGGGCTTCGTCGTCAACGCGCTGCTGATTCCGTATCTGCTCTCCGCAATCCGGATGTTCGAGTCGGGGATCGCCAGCCGTGAGGACATCGACAACGGCATGGAGCTCGGCTGTGCCCATCCCATGGGCCCGCTCAAGCTCTCCGATCTGATCGGCCTCGACACGGTGGCCTCGGTCGCCGACTCGATGTACGCGGAGTTCAAGGAGCCGCTGTACGCCGCTCCCCCGCTGCTCCAGCGCATGGTGGACGCGGGCAGGCTCGGCCGCAAGACCGGCTCGGGCTTCTACCCGTACTCCTGATCCTCCTTCGTGCCCGTACGGGGCCGGGCCGGGCGATCCCCGGTCCGGCCCCGTTCGCGGTCGGCGACGGCTCAGCCGAGCCGTAAGTGATGGAGCATCATCAGCCCGGCCGCCATGCCCGCGGCCGGGACCTCGCCACGGGCGATCATGTCGGGCACCAGCTCGAGCGGTATCCACTCGCGGCGCGAGGACTCGAAGGCGTCGCCGGGCGGGCCGGTCCAGCCGGCCTCCTCGGACCAGTAGAGGTGGTGCCGGGCATCGGTGAGGCCGTTCGACGGCTCCACCGTCAGCAGCGGGTGCAGCGGCCCGGGGCGCCAGCCGGTCTCCTCCTCCATCTCCCGTGCGGCGGCGGCCTCGACGTCCTCACCGTCCTCGACGACGCCCGCGGCGAACTCCCAGCCCCAGCTGTCCGTGATGAACCGGTGCCGCCACAGCAGGAGCACCTCGTCGGCCTCGTTGACGACGGTGGCCGCCGCGACGGGGCGGAGCCGGATCAGATAGTGGTCGAGACGGCGGCCACCGGGAACGACCACATCCGCCAGATTGACCCGGAACCAGCGGTTCTCATACACAGTTTGTTCGTTCAGATTCGCCCATTGCACGTTTCTGCCACCTTTCGACAAGTAGGTGGCAACATCGCAGCAGGAGCGGCATCGGAACGGAACGTACCGGTCCTCCTGGCCACGAACGGGGGCGCGCGGGGCCGCGCCGGACACGTACGTATGCGCCGGGCACGTACGTATGCGCCGGGTACGCGCTCACAGCGGTACGCGCAACGCCCCGTCGATCAGTTCGGCCGCCCGCCCCGCGTCGGCGCAGCCGCTCGCCACCAGATCCGCGCGCACGGCGCGCAGCCGCTCGCGCAGCCGCCGCGACTCCATGCCCCTGGCCCGCTCCGCCATCTCCGCGGCCGTGGCCGCCGCCCGGTCCGCCTCGCCCTGGCGCAGCTCGATATGGGTCAGCATGGCCAGCCGGTGCACCCGGCCCCGGTCGTGCGCCGGGATCCGCACGGCCTTGGCCGCGTGCTCCCTGGCCCCCGGCAGATCACCGATGCCGAGGAGCGCCTCGGCCACCTGCACATCGACCAGGCCCGGCTGGACGTACCCCGTCTCGTCCGGTTCATGGCCCGGCCTGATCCGCTCGGCCTCCGACTCGGCCCGCCGGATGCACTCCAGGGCGCCGCTCGCGTCGCCGAGGCGGGCGTACGCCTTGGCCTGCATCGCGTACAGGTCGGCGGCGAGCGCGGGGCTGATGTGGCCTCCGGCGCCCCGCAGCGCCGCCTGGGCGAAGGCCACGGACTGCCGGTAGTCGGCGAGGTGGAGCGACTGGTTGACCAGCAGGGCGACCACATAGCCGCCGAACCCCTTGTCCCCGCTGGACTTGGCCAGCCGCAGCGCCTGGTGGAAGTAGCGCTGGGCCGGCCCGTGCGCGTCGGAGTCGTAGGCGCAGATCCCCGCGACCGCCACCAGACCGCCCGCCGCCCGGTGCAACCGACGGCCCATCGCGTCGGTGCAGCCGCCGCGCAGCAGCGGGGCCGTCTCGGCGTTGAGGAAGCCGACGATGCGGGATCGGGTCGCGATTCCGCCTGCCCGGCGGTACATCAGTTCGTAGTGGGCACGGGCCGCGCGCAACATCACTATGTCGGCCATGGAGACGCGGCCCGGTCCGCCGCGCGAGACATCGGCGTCCTCCGGCGGGTTCTCCCACTCCCAGACCGGCATCACCGCCGAGGTGCCGGTGACGGCGGCGGGAGCGAGGCCCTGCGGGCGCTGTGCCTCGTCGGAACGCCACAGCGCGGTGGCCCGGTCGACGAAGCCGGTGAGCGAGGAGGCGGGCCCGGCCGCGCCGGTGCCCGGGGTCGCCATACCGATGTCATCCAGCGAGACGGGCCTGGTCAGCCGGTTCCCGAGCACCTCGCAGATCAGGTCGGGCACCTGGCCGCGCGGACGCTGCCCCTTCAGCCAGCGGGCCACGGCCGTGTGCTCGTACCGCAGGCGCAGCCCGCGGGAGCGGCCGGCCCGGTTGATGTGCGCGGCGAGACCCGCCCGGGAGACGCCTGCCTCCTCGATCAGGGCAGCCAGCAGGATGTTGGGCTCCGTTGCCCCCATGTGCCCCTCCGGTGGTTCGGCACGCCGAGGCGTGTCGCACCAGTGCAGCACGATTCACACGGGGTGTGAACGCAATGCCCGAACCGTCCCGCTGCGCACCCTGTTGCGCCGACGCGGGGGTCGGTTGAATCAGTCGTCTCGCGAGAGGCGGACGGGTCGTCTGCTCCCCCTCGTACGGCACGACGACCCGCACCCGCACCGTCCGCCCTGCCGACCTGCCCGACACTCCGTGGCAGCGCGGACGGTGCCGGACCGCACGGCCCACTGCCCACGGATCGGAGGGTGGCTGCGGGGTCGGCTCGGACCCCGGGTCCTCCCGGTCCGCGCCGGGACCCGGGTGCGGTCCTCACCTCTCGGCGAGCACACAGGAGGGGCGCACCCGGTCGCGCCGGATGCGCCCCTCCTCGCCGTGTCGGCGCGGGACGCTACGCGCCCCGCAGCACCGCGCCCGTCCGCTCGGCGGCGAGGGCCACCGCCGCGTCGCGCGCGGCCGTCGCCTCGTCGACGGTCAGCGTGCGGTCCGCCGCGCGGAAACGCAGCGCGTACGCCAGGGACTTGCGGCCCGCACCGATCTGCTCACCGGTGAAGACGTCGAACAGCCGCACCGATTCGAGCAGTTCGCCCGCGCCCTCGCGCAGCGCCCGCTCCACGTCGGCGGCCGGGACGTTCTCCGCGACGATCAGCGCGACGTCCTGGGTCGCCACCGGGAAGGCGGAGATCCGGGGCGCCCGGAGCACGCCGTCGACAGCCTGTTCCAGGACGTCGAGCTCGACCTCGGCGGCACAGGTCCGCTCGGGCAGGTGGAGCGCCTTGACGACCCGCGGGTGGAGTTCGCCCGCGTGCCCGAAGAGCGTCTCCTCGCCGTTCACGGTGACGTACAGCGCGGCGCAGCGGCCCGGGTGCCACGGGGCGTGCTGGTCGGCGCGGACGGTCACCTCGACGCCGGCCTCCCGGGCGATGCTCCGCGCGGCCTCGACGGCGTCCGCCCAGGTCGCCGGGGTGCCCTTGCCCCACCAGCCGGCCTGCTCGCGGGCGCCCGCGAGCACGACCGCGGCGCGGCGCGGCTGACGCGGCAGCGAGGCGTCCAGCCCGGCGATCTCCTCGTCGGTGGGACGGCGGTCGACGGGCAGCCGGACGGCCTTGGTCTCGGCGCCGGTCGGCCTGAAGACCAGACCGGTCTCGAAGAGCGCGAGGTCGTGGCTGCCGCGGCCGTCGTTGCGCCGCAGTGCGCCGAGCAGGCCCGGCAGCAGCGTGGTGCGCAGCGCCGGCTCCTCGTCGGAGAGCGGGTTGACGAGCTTGACGGTGCGGCGGCGGGCGTCGTCGGCGTCGAGCCCGAGCTGGTCGAGGACGGCGTCGCCGATGAACGGGTAGTTCAGCGCCTCGACGTAGCCGGCTCCGGCGAGCGCCCGGCCGACCCTGCGGTACAGCCGCTGGCGGTCGGTGAGCCCGCGGCCGGACGGCGGGGTCGGGAGGGTGGACGGGAGGTTCTCGTAGCCCTCCAGGCGGATGACCTCTTCGGCGAGGTCGTTCGGCTCGCTGAGGTCGGGGCGCCAGGACGGCACGGTGACGATCAGCTCGTCCTGTCCGTAGACGTCGCAGCCGACCTCCTGGAGGCGGCGCACGACGGTCTCGCGGCCGTAGGCCACACCGGCCACCCGGTCGGGGTGGTCGGCGGGCATCGCGATGGTGCGGGGCGCCGACGGCGCGCTGAGCTCGGTGACCCCGGCCTCGGCGGTGCCGCCGGCGAGCAGCACCAGAAGGTCGACGGTGCGCTGCGCGGCGGCCGCGGCGGCCTGCGGGTCGGCGCCGCGCTCGAAGCGCTTGGACGCCTCGGAGGACAGCTTGTGGCGGCGCG
Source organism: Streptomyces gelaticus (assembly GCF_014649535.1). Taxonomy (GTDB): domain Bacteria; phylum Actinomycetota; class Actinomycetes; order Streptomycetales; family Streptomycetaceae; genus Streptomyces; species Streptomyces gelaticus. The sequence continues at coordinate 236,197 of NZ_BMTF01000006.1, read as the reverse complement.
CGGTCCGGGCGATCGAGATCGCGTCGAAGTGCGCGGCCTCGATGACGACCTCGGTGGTGCGGTGCTCGCCGTCCTGGATGTCCGCGATCTCGGTGTCGGCACCGCCCATGACGCCCGCGAGGCCGATCGGACCGCGGTTGTCCGTGATGACCAGGTCCTCGCCGTCCAGGACGCGGACCGTGCCGTCGAGGGTGGTGAGCTTCTCGCCCTGCTGGGCGCGGCGCACCCCGATCGGCCCGTCGATCCGGGTGCGGTCGTAGGCGTGCAGCGGCTGGCCGAGCTCCAGCATCACGTAGTTGGTGATGTCGACGGTGAGCGAGATCGGGCGCATCCCGGCCTTCTGCAGCCGGCGCTGCAGCCAGATCGGGGACCGGGCCTCGGGGTCCAGGCCGACGACGGTGCGGGCGGTGAACCGGTCGCAGCCGATCGGGTCGCCGACCTTGACCGGGTAGCCGTACGCGTTCGGCGCGGGCACGTCCAGCAGCGCCGGGTCGCGCAGCGGCAGCCCGTACGCGATGGCGGTCTCGCGGGCGACGCCGCGCATGGAGAGGCAGTAGCCGCGGTCGGGCGTGACGGCGATGTCGAGGACCTCGTCGACGAGCTGGAGCAGCTCGATCGCGTCGGTGCCGGCCTCGTGCTCCGGCGGCAGCACGATGATGCCGTGCGTGCCGTCGTCGCCCATGCCGAGCTCGTCGGTGGAGCAGATCATGCCGTGCGAGGTCTTGCCGTACGTCTTGCGTGCGGCGATCGCGAAGTCGCCGGGCAGCACGGCGCCCGGGAGGACCACGACGACCTTGTCGCCGACGGCGAAGTTGCGGGCGCCGCAGACGATCTCCTGCGGCTCGCCGGTGCCGTTGGCGTCGCCGACGTCGACCGTGCAGAAGCGGATGGGCTTCTTGAAGCCCTCCAGCTCCTCGATGGTCAGTACCTGTCCGACGACCAGCGGGCCCTTGAGGCCGGCGCCGATCTGCTCGACGGTCTCGACCTCCAGCCCCACGGCGACGAGCTTGGCCTGTACGTCACGGCCGGTCTCCGTCGCCGGCAGGTCGACGTACTCCCGCAGCCAGGAAAGCGGGACGCGCATCAGATCTCCATCCCGAACGGCCGGGTGAACCGGACGTCACCCTCGACCATGTCTCGCATGTCTTCTACGTTGTGGCGGAACATCAGCATCCGTTCGATGCCGAACCCGAAGGCGAATCCGCTGTACTTCTGGGGGTCGACGCCGCAGGCGATGAGCACCTTGGGGTTGACCATGCCGCAGCCGCCGAGCTCGATCCAGCCCTCGCTGCCGCAGGTGCGGCAGGGACGGTCCGGGTTGCCGACGGACGCGCCGCGGCAGACGAAGCAGACCATGTCCATCTCGGCGGACGGCTCGGTGAACGGGAAGAAGTTCGGCCGCAGCCGGGTCTTCATGTCCGGGCCGAAGAGCGCCTGGACCATGTGGTCGAGGGTGCCCTTGAGGTCGGCCATGGTGAGGCCCTCGTCGACGGCCAGCAGCTCGATCTGGTGGAAGACCGGGGTGTGCGTCGCGTCGAGCTCGTCGGTGCGGTAGACGCGGCCGGGGCAGACGACGTAGACGGGCGGCTCGCGGTCGAGCAGGGAACGGGCCTGGACCGGCGAGGTGTGGGTGCGCAGCACGACACCGGACTCGTCGTTCCTGGCGCCGTCGGCACCCTGGACGAAGAAGGTGTCCTGCATCTGCCGGGCCGGGTGGTCGGGCACGAAGTTCAGGGCGTCGAAGTTGAACCACTCCGCCTCGACCTCGGGGCCCTCGGCGATCTCGTAGCCCATGGCCACGAAGACGTCGGCGACGCGCTCCATGATGGTCGTCAGCGGGTGGCGGGCACCGGCCGGGGTGCGGTCGTGGGGCAGCGTGACGTCCACCGCCTCCTCGACCAGCACGCGGGCGTCCCGCTCGGCCTCCAGCTCCGCCTGGCGGGCGGCGAGGGCCTTGCCGACGGCGCCGCGGGCCTGGCCCACGCGCTTGCCGGCCTCGGCCTTGGCCTGCGGCGGCAGCGCGCCGATCTCGCGGTTGGCGAGCGACAGCGGCGAGGTGCCCCCGGTGTGCGCGGTCTTCGCCTGGGCGAGCGCGTCGAGGTCACCGGCGGCGGCGAAGGCGGCGAACGCCTCGTCCCGCATGCGCTCGATCTCTTCCGGTTTCAGTGCCTCGACCTCGACTGGGTCGTACGACTTGTTCGGTGCCGACATCTCTTCCCGTGCTTCCGATTGGCTGGTACTGCGCTTACCGGGGATGCCCCGGACCCCCATGGCCCCGATCGACGACTGGAGGACGCAAAGGTGCCAAAGGTCGAGTCTAAGGGCCGGAGGATGTGTGGAGGCCCGTGGGCCGCTCAGACCATGTAGGCCGGCGCACTCACGGGCAGGATAAATCGGAATTCCGCGCCGCCGCCGGGGCCGCGCCCGACCGTGATCGTACCGCCGTGCGCCTCGACGATGCCCTTGACGATGTAGAGGCCCAGGCCCGTGCCACCGCGCTTGCTCCCCCGCCAGAAGCGGGTGAAGACACGGCCCATCGACTCCTCGGGGATGCCGGGGCCTTCGTCGCTCACGGTGACGGCCGTTCCCTTCTCGTCGCTCTTCGCGGGTGCGGGTGCGACTTCGATGGTGACGGTTCCCTCGCCGTGGCGCACCGCGTTTTCCAGCAGGTTGCCGAGCACCTGGTCGACCTTGTCCGGGTCGGCCCAGACCGTGGGCAGCGGCTGGCAGGTGCGGACGAGGAAGCGGTCGGGGGTCTGACCGCTCGCGGTGAGGGCCTGGATGTGGCGTTCGACCGCGGCGGAGAGGTCCACGGGCTGGCGGCGCAGCTCCAGGCGTCCGGAGTCGATCCGGGAGATGTCCAGCAGCTCGGCGATGAGCCGGGTGACACGGCCGGCGTCGGCGTCGACCGTCTCCAGCATCAGGCGCTTCTGGTCGTCGGTGAACCGCTCCCATTTGGCGAGGAGGGTCGCGGTGAAGCCCTTGACGGAGGTCAGCGGGGAGCGGAGCTCATGGGCGACCGTCGCGATCAGCTCGGCGTGGCTGCGCTCGTTGCGGCGGCGGGCCTCGGTGCCGCGCAGCGAGATCACCACGCGGCGCACCGGACCGGTCGGGTGCTCGCGCACGTAGCGGGCGGAGACCAGGACCTCCCGGCCGCCGGGCAGCAGCAGATTGCGTTCGGGCTGGCCGACCCGGGTGGCGAGGCCGCCGTAGGGATCGGTCAGGGGCCACCAGCGGCGGCCCTTGAGGTCCTCCAGCGGCAGTGCGTGCTCCAGGGAACGGCCGAGGGCCGCGGCCCGGGGCACCGCGGTGATCCGGGCGGCGGCGGAGTTGAAGCAGATGACCCGGCCCGTCTCGTCGGCGACGACCAGGCCGTCGGGCAGGTCGTCGGGATCGATGCCCGTGCCGACGGCTCCGAGCTCCCGGCTCCCGTCCGGTTCACCGGCCGTGCCAGGGGGTTCACAGGCGCGCACGACGGCCGCATGTGCCTCGCGCGGCCTGCTCATGCCGACAGCCATATCCCGTACCCCACCTCTCGAACCGGTGCAGTGGGCCCCCGAGTTCGCCACCCTACTAGTCGTCGGTGACGGAGCGACACCCTGCGGTGGCGCGGAGGCGCGATCACCTCGGGCGCTGGGCCCTCGCGGAGGCGTACAGACAGACCGCCGCGGCCGTCGCGAGGTTGAGGCTCTCCGCCTTGCCGTGGATGGGCACTCGTACGACGGCGTCGGCCAGCGCCCGGGTCTCCTCCGGCAGGCCCCAGGCCTCGTTGCCGAAGACCCAGGCGGTCGGACCGCCCATGGTGCCCGCGTCGAGCTCGTCGTCGAGGTCGTCGTCGCCCGCGCCGTCGGCGGCGAGAATCCGTACGCCCACCGCCCGCAGACCCTGCACGGCCTGCTCGACCGGAACGCCGACGGCCACCGGCAGATGGAAGAGCGAACCGACCGAGGCCCGCACGGACTTCGGGTTGTAGAGGTCCACCGAGGCATCGGTGAGCACGACGGCGTCGGCCCCCGCGGCGTCGGCGCAGCGCAGCACCGTACCGGCGTTCCCGGGGTCGCGTACGTGGGCGAGGACGGCGACGAGTTTCGGCTTGGCGGCGAGGATCGCGTCGAACGGCGAGTCGAGGAAGCGGCAGACGCCGATCAGGCCTTGCGGGGTGACGGTCTGCGACACATCGGCGAGCACATCGCTGTCGGCGAGGTGCACCCGGGCGCCGGCCGCGTGGGCGGCGGCGACGATGTCGGCGTACCGCTCGGCCGCCTCGACAGTGGCGAACAGCTCGATCAGTGTCGGCCCGCCGTCGCTGCCGCGGTGCTCGGCGGCCTCGCGCACGGCCTGCGGCCCCTCGGCGATGAACCTGCGCTCCTTGCCGCGGAAGTTGCGCTTGGCCAGCCGCCGGGCGGCGGCGACGCGCGGTGATCGCGGGGAGATCAGTTCGGGGGTGCCCATGGTCGGCGGCGAGCCTCTCTGCGCGTACGGAGGTGACGGAGTTGCGGAAATGTGTCGTGCAACGCACCGGACCCGCAGACGGCGAGCGCCTGCGGGTCCGGCTCAGAAGACAGGAAGTGCGACCTGGATCAGGCGGCCTTCGGGGCGTTGACGTCGCTCGGGAGGGCCTTCTGGGCAACCTCGACGAGGGCGGCGAACGCGTTGCTGTCGTTGACCGCGAGCTCGGCCAGCATCTTGCGGTCCACCTCGATGTTGGCGGCCTTCAGACCCTGGATGAGGCGGTTGTACGTCATGCCGTTCTGACGGGCAGCGGCGTTGATGCGCTGGATCCACAGCTGACGGAAGTCGCCCTTGCGCTTCTTGCGGTCGTTGTAGTTGTAGACGAGGGAGTGGGTGACCTGCTCCTTCGCCTTGCGGTACAGGCGGGAGCGCTGACCCCGGTAACCGCTGGCCTGCTCGAGGATTGCCCGGCGCTTCTTGTGAGCGTTTACTGCCCGCTTGACGCGTGCCACTTTTTAACTCCTTGTAGCGGGGCCGTGGTTGGACTCACACGGCCCGGAAACGAATTGGTCCCGGTCTGTCGAGTGCGCCGCCCACGGGTTCACCGCGGGCCGCGGACTCACTTGCCGAGAAGCTTCTTGATCTTCTTGGCGTCGGACGGAGCCACTACGACCGTGCCGGTCAGCGAGCGGGTCTTCTTGGACGACTTGTGCTCAAGAAGGTGGCGCTTGCCTGCGCGCTCACGGAGCACCTTGCCGGAGCCGGTGACCTTGAAGCGCTTGCTGGCACCGCTGTGCGTCTTGTTCTTCGGCATCGCGCCGTTCTCTCCTCGTCAGTGGCGCCCCTCGCGGTGCGGGCACCGGGCAGCAGGGGCGTCAGATCTTGGTGGATTTCCGGGGGGACCCGGGGCCGCCTGGATGGCGGCCCCTTGAGGTCACGCCTCGGAAGGTGTCTCGGCCGGAGCCTCGGGCTGGGCCTGCGCAGCCTCGGCGTCGGGGGTGGAACCCTGACGCCCCGCCTTGCGGGCGGCCTGGGCCTCGCGGGCCTCGGCCATGGCTTCGGTCTTCTTCTTGTGCGGGCCCAGAACCATGATCATGTTCCGGCCGTCCTGCTTCGGGTTGGACTCGATGAAGCCGAGTTCCTCCACGTCCGAAGCCAGACGCTGGAGCAGTCGGAAGCCCAGCTCAGGGCGGGACTGCTCACGACCACGGAACATGATCGTGATCTTGACCTTGTCGCCCTGCTTGAGGAACCGGACGACATGACCCTTCTTGGTGTCATAGTCGTGCGGGTCGATCTTCGGCCGGAGCTTCATCTCCTTGATGACCGTGTGCGCCTGGTTCTTGCGCGCCTCACGGGCCTTCATGGCCGACTCGTACTTGAACTTCCCGTAGTCCATGAGCTTGCACACGGGCGGACGGGCGGTCGCCGCCACCTCGACCAGGTCGAGGTCGTACTCCTGTGCGAGTTCCAGGGCCTTGGCAAGCGGAACAATCCCGACCTGCTCGCCGCTGGGACCGACAAGTCGCACCTCGGGAACGCGAATCCGGTCGTTGATGCGGGGCTCGGCGCTGATGGATCCTCCTCGGTAGCACCACGCGGCCGCCTGGCGGACAGCCACGTAACGTCTGTTTCGTGAGACCAACCGCACCAGCGCAAGAAAAATGCCCCGGACGGGACACAGGCGGGGCTCCTGGAACAACCGGAACCACCGCGGTCAACCGCGGGGCGCATCGGGCGGTCCCATCGTCCGTACGGAACGATGGTCACCGCCTGACCGGATGACCCGCCGCCCTGAAGGACGGCCAGGTGGGAGATCGGAGCCTCCACTTGTGGGCCAGGCACATAGCTGCCCAGCCGGTCGTTACACAAGGCTAGCAGCTCCCCCGGGCGTGCGCTAACCCGCTGTCTCCTCGCCGTCCGTGACCGTTCCCGCGCGCGGGAAGGCTCCGGCGTGGGCCTATCGTATGGCGCATGAGTGACGCGACCCCCACCAGTGATTCCCCCGGCTTCGACGACATGGCCCGCGACATCGCGGAGGTGCCCGCGGTCGAGGTGATCGTGACGGTCGCGGTCAATCTGATGAGCGCCGCCGCCGTGAAGCTCGGGCTGACCGAGGACGGCGACGACCACAAGGACCTCGACGAGGCCCGCAAGCTGGTCCATGCACTGGCCGGCCTGCTGGACGCCAGCGCCACCGAGATCAGCTCCTTCCACGCGGCCCCGCTGCGGGACGGCCTGAAGTCGCTGCAGCTCGCCTTCCGCGAGGCCTCGCTGGTGCCGGACGAGCCCGGTCAGGGCCCCGGCGAGAAGTACACCGGCCCGGTCTTCGGCTGAGCGCCTCCCCGTCCCCACGAGTGAGCCCCCTGCCCGGTCCGGGCAGGGGGCTCACCGCGTAGTACCGCGCTCAGCGGGTGAACAGGGGCTCGCCCGGCGCGGCGGCGTCGGCCGGCAGCAGCGCCAGGTCCAGTCCGCGCACCAGGCGGGCGCGCAGGACCTCGTCGGCCGCCAGCAGTTCCGCGACCCGGCGGGCCGCTTCGGCGGGGTCCGCGCCGGGGGCGAGGACGAGGGCGAGGGTGCCGTCGGCCCGGCCGGGGCCGAGGTGGGCCCGGAGCACGGCCGGCTCGGCGGCGACCGCGTTCCGCACCGCCGAGGTGACGGCCGGGTCGTCCAGCGGGTCGGCGCTGGTGCGGCCCTCGGCGAGGGCGAGCAGTGCGGGGCCGGTCAGCTCGAAGGCGACCGGCCCTGCGAGATCGAGGACGACCGTGTCCGCCTTCTCGTGCGCGGCGGCCTGCAGCGCCTGGTGCAGGGGTACGGCGACGGGGCGGGCCTGCGGGTCCCAGCGGGCCAGTGATTCGGTCGAGGTGAAGGCGGGCAGGGCTCGGCGGTCCCCTGCCTGGAGGGTGGGAACCGCCATGTCGCTGGTCTTCTCGCGACGCAGTCCGCTCCCCCGTCTCCCACCGCCGCCCTTGCCGGACGCTTCGCGGCTCGCCCCGTCGTCCTCCTCCACCTCCCCGAGCACGGCGACGACCGGGACCAGGAGCCTGGTGCCCTTGAGGGCTTCGAGTACCGGGCCGACGGCCTCGCGGTCCTCGGCCCAGGCGGCCAGCGCCTCGGTCAGTGCCGGGTCGGCCGTGCCGTCGTCGTCGGAGTATCCGGGGTCCGGAATGTTCTTCTGCGCCACAGGGCGAGCGTAGTGCCTGGGCTTTCCCGCCCCGCCGACAGGTCGGCATCGGGCCGGCCCCGCGACCGGGTCCGTATCGTCGGCCCCGGCGACGAGGAGCGACGAGGAGTGTCGGGGACCGCGCTGGTCGAGGCGGTGGCGAAGGTCGCGGTGGGAGTGCTCGGCACCGCACGGTGAGCGGGCGCGGCGGGCACCACCGCGCGGCGCGGACGCGGGGCGCCGGGAGTGCGGAGAGGTGGTCCGGGCCTCGTCAGGCCGGCGCGGTCCGGGCCCGTTCAGCCCCGTACGGCGGCCGGGCCTCGGCCCCTGTCGCGCCAGAGCACCACGGCCAGGGCCAGCAGCACCGCTCCGAGGCCGCCCGCGCCGACGGCGAGCCAGCCCGCGGGGCTGCTTTCGTGGCGCTCGGGAGCCGGGCCGGTGCCGAAGTACCGCTTCCGGTAGCCGGTCTCGGCGGATTCGGCGCTCAGACCGGCTCGGCTCGGCGCGGCTCCGGCCTCGATCGCCGCGGCGGGGTCGACGATTCCGTACCCCCGGGCATCGTCGCGGCCGGACGCCGGGGCGCTGCGAGCGGTCTCCGTGAGGAGTTGCTTGATCTGGACGGGGGTCAGTCCCGGGTGCGCGGCGCGGACCAGCGCGACCGCGCCCGAGACGAACGCGGAGGCGGCGGAGGTGCCCCACTCCACGTAGTACTGGTGGTCGGGTGCGGCGACGACGATGTCGACCCCGGGGGCGCTGACGGTGGCGTACCAGCGGCGGGTCGAGAACGCCGCGTGGGTGCCGTACCGGTCGACGGCGGTGACCGCGATCACGCCGGGGTAGGCGGCGGGGTACGAAATGTGGTCGCCCTTCTCGCCCCCGTTGCCGGCGGAGGCGACGACCACGGCGCCCTTCTTCAGCGCGTACTGGATGGCGGCATCCTCGCCCGGCTCGGGGTGTGCGGACTTGCTGTCGTCGCCGAGGGAGAGGTTGATGACGTCGGCGCCGTGGTCGGCGGCCCAGCGGATGCCGTCGGCGAGGGCCGTGCCGCGTGACGCGCGGGCCTTGGCGCGGGCCGGGTCGGAGGCTTCGAGGATGACCCGGACCGGGAGGATCTTCGCCTCGGGCGCGATGCCGAGCACTCCGTCGTCGCGCCCCGCTCCATGGCCGTGGCCGGCGATGATGCCCGCCATGGCGGTGCCGTGCCGGGCCCAGGAGCGGTCGCCGCGGCGGGCGCCGAAACCGATCATGTCCTTGCCGGGGAGCACCTGGCCGGCCAGGTCGGGGAGGCTGCCGTCGACTCCGGTGTCGACGACGGCGACGGTGATCCCGCGGCCCTTCGTGGTCTGCCACGCCTTGTCGGTGTGGAGCGCCTGGAGGCCCCACTGCTGGTCCCGGATGGCATCGGCCCTGGCGGGCAGCGCGGGCAGGAGCGCGAACGCGGTGGCGGCGCAGACCGCGCCCAGGGCGCGGTGGCGGCGGCTCATTCCGGCTTCTCCGTGAGGTCGGTGACGGTCCGGCGCAGGCCGCGCTCGATCCGGTCGGCGATGCCCTCGGCCTCGTGGCCGAGCCCGGCCTGGGCGGCGGCCGTCGTGGCGTTCGCGGCCATGGCCTTGTCGGCGGGCTGCGGGTCGGTGACGGCGCGCCCGTCGGCGAAGCCGGACACGGCGAACACGACGACGGGCACCTCGGTCAGTACGTGGACCGTCCAGCTGGCGCGCTGCCGGTCGCCGAATCCGGCGGCGGCCGTGCCCTTGACGGGATAGGTGCGGGGCATCAGATCGGTGCGCCCGCCGAGGAGCTGGTCGGCGAAGCGGGCGCTCAGCGCCTTCATCGCCGCCGCGTCGCCCTCGGTGAAGATCACCCCGACCGTGGTGACGCTGCTGCGGGTGGCGTCGGTGTAGGTGGCGCGGAGCAGGCGCTCGCAGCCGACCGGGCCGAGTGCCCTGGCCAGCAGCGGGTCCAGGGCCGCCCGGCAGCCGCCGTCCGGGGCCACGGCGATCCGTGTCCAGATCCGGTCGGCGCCGCCGGGGCCCGCTCCGTCACCGGTCAGCGTGCGCGGGAAGAGGGTGTCCACGGGGACGCTGTGCCAGGCGGAGCGGCCCACGGTGTAGGCGCTGTGAGCGGCGGCGTCGGCCGAGGAGTCGCTGGTGAGCCAGGCGCCGGTGGCCGCGCCGCCGATCAGTCCGAGCCCGAGCACGACGCAGGCCGCGGCGGCCGCGGTCCTGGCGGGGTGACGGGTACGGATCGGGCGCAGCCGGGTCGTGGTCTCGGCGGGCGTCTCGGGGCGGGGCCCGCGGTACGGCTGCGACAGCTGGTAGGGGTGCGGGACGTGGGCCCGTCCGGCCGGGGGCGGGGTCGCTCCGGGGCGCGGGGTGAGATCCACGGCGCCGACGGGACGCCGACGGGTGGCAGCGGGTGGCTGCTCGGGGCGCGGCGGGGCGATGGGGGGCGCAGTGGCGGGAGTCGGAGCTGCGGCAGGCGCGTCGGAGGGCGGGGGCACGGGCCGGAGCCGGGCCGTGGTCTCCACGGGCGGGGCGGGAGCCGTGGGCGGTGGTGTGGCCGGGCGTTGTGGAAGGGGTGCGCCTGCAAAGGGCGTCGCCGGGTCCTGTGCCGGGGGCGCCGGTGGCGGGGTCGTGGGGCGGGGCGGGACGGGAGCGCGCTGCGCCTCGGTACTCATCCGCCCCCCTGGTCCCATTCCGTACCGTGCGCGGATCGACGTCACAGGCAGGCCCGTTGGTTGCCGCGTCCCGTCACTCTACGGGGTGGGACGCCCCCGGCGGGAGCCAGCCGTCCCGCCCCGGACGATCTGCGCAGATCATCCCCCTACCCAGCGGTACGGACGTCTGGCAAGCTGCGGCCATGACTGCCCGTGCCGCTGACCGGACCCGTTACAACCGGGCCACTGCCCATCTGGACGCCCCGATCGCCATCGTCGATCTCGACGCCTTCGACGCCAATGCCGACGATCTCGTCCGCCGCGCGGCCGGTAAGCCGGTCCGGGTGGCGAGCAAGTCGGTGCGCTGCCGGGCCCTGCTGGAGCGGGTGCTCGCGCGGCCCGGCTTCGCCGGGATCATGTCGTTCACGCTGGCGGAGTCGCTGTGGCTGGCGCGGGCCGGGTTCGACGACGTGCTGCTGGCCTATCCGACGACCGACCGGGCGGCCCTCGCGGAGCTGGCCGGCGATCCGAAGCCGGCCGCCGCGGTGACGGTGTTGGTCGACGACCATGCCCAACTGGAGCTGATCGACGCGGCGCGGGCCGGTGGCCGTGAGGAGATCCGGGTCTGCCTGGAGCTGGACACCTCGCTCCGGCTGCTCGGCGGCCGGGTCCGGGTCGGCGCCCTGCGCTCCCCGCTGCGCTCCCCCGCCCAACTGGCGGAGCTGGCACGCTCGGTGGCGCGGCGGCCGGGTTTCCGGCTGGTGGGCCTGATGGCGTACGAGGGTCATGTCGCCGGGGTTGGGGACGCGGTCGCGGGCCGACCGCTGCGCTCCCGGGCGGTCCGGCTGATGCAGGCCGCGGCCCGCCGGGAGCTGGCCGTCCGCCGGGCCGAGGTGGTGCGCGCGGTACGGGCGGTGGCGCCGGACCTGGAGTTCGTGAACGGCGGCGGCACGGGCAGTGTGCAGCACACGGCGGCCGAGCGTGCGGTGACCGAGATCGCGGCCGGGTCGGGGCTCTACGTACCGAGACTGTTCGACAACTACACGTCGTTCACGGCCCGTCCGGCGGCGCTGTTCGCCCAGCCCGTGGTGCGCCGGCCCGGTGTGGGGGTGGTGACGGTCCTCGGTGGCGGCTATCCGGCGTCCGGCCCCGCGGGCCCGGACCGGCTGCCCGTCCCGTATCTGCCTCAGGGACTGCGCTACGACCCGCAGGAGGGGCCGGGCGAGGTGCAGACCCCGCTGCTCGGTTCCCCGGCGGACGATCTGCTGATCGGCGACAAGGTGTGGTTCCGGCACGCGAAGGCCGGTGAACTGTGCGAGCGCTTCGAGGAGTTGCACTTGATCGAGGGTGACCGGGTGACGGCGACCGTGCCGACGTACCGGGGCGAGGGCCGTACGTTCCTCTGAGCGCGGCGGCCCGGTCAAGACGCGATCGAACTGCCCGCGCCACCGCTCGTCGCGCTGTCTCCGATCGACCGGATCCCCTTGGTGATGGTGTCGTCGCCGGGCGACGGGGTGGCCGTCGCGGTGGTGGCCGGCGGTGCGGAGCTGCTCTCTTCGGCCTCGGGCCGCGCGCCGTTGTCGTCACCGCCCAGCAGGACGGCTCCGGTGACGCGGCGCCGACGACGATCAGGCCGGCCACGGTGAGCGCGACGATCCGGGTGCCGCCCCCGCCGGTGGTGGCGCCGCTGCCGGATTCGGCGGCGACCGGCTCGGGCGGGCCGAAGCCCTGGGGTGCCGGGGTGGCCGGGCGGGTGCGCGCGGTCCACGCCGTGCCGTCCCACCACCGATCGGTGCCCGGTGCCGCGGCGTCCGGGTACCAGCCGGGCGCCGTCGCGTTGGTCGTTCCCCCCACTCCAGGGTTCGGCCACCGGCCCGGACCCGGCGATTGACGGTCTGTCCGGATCGTCCGCACAGGGGTGCGGGGGCTGCTCCGTACCCGGCCGGCCGGAAGACCTATGGTGTGGACGTCGGCCATTGCTGGTCGACCGGTGACCGGGTTAGGGGGAACGGGACGTGGCCGGGGAAAGCGAGTTCATCGACCGCCTGATGCCCGTGCTGCGGCCGGTCCGGGCGGGGAACGGCTTCGAGGAGGCGCTGGAGCAGATCCTCCAGGTGATCAGACTCGGGCTGGTGCCGGGCGGCGGGCGGCTGCCGGCCGAGCGCGACCTCTCGGAACTGCTGGGGATAAGCCGGGTCACCCTCCGCGAGGTGCTGAAAGTACTGCAGGACCAGGGGCTGGTGGAGAGCAGGCGCGGCCGGTACGGCGGCACGTTCGTGCGGCTGCGTACCGGCAGCCCCGGCGAGGACGAGCTGCGTCGCAGGGTGGCGTCCGTCGACATCGAGGACGTGCTGCGCTTCCGCGAGGTGCTGGAGGCGGGTGCGGCCGAGCTGTGCGCCGCGCAGGGGCTCGACGGCGAGGGCGCGGACCGGCTGCGCGCGGCCCTGGCGGCGACCCACGAGGCTCCGCTCCAGGACTACCGCAGGCGCGACACCCTGTTCCATCTGACCCTGGCCGAACTCTCCGGATCCGCCTCGCTCACCACGCAGTACGCAGCCGTCCGGGCCACCCTGAACGACCTGCTGGACTGCATACCGCTGCTCGTGCGGAACCTGGAGCATTCGCAGCACCAGCACACCAGCCTCGTCGAGGCGGTCCTCGACGGGGACGGCGAGGCCGCGCGCGCGGTGATGCGCGAGCACTGCGCCGGTACGGCCGCGCTGCTGCGCGGCTTCCTGACCTGAGCCGGGGGCGCGCCGCCCCCCTGGCGGACGCAAAGACCATTGGGCGGCTTGTGTCCGTGAGGCTCCCTCAGGGAGCGCCGGGGCCGGGTCTCCCGCGCAGCCGGCGGAGCGCCGCCGCGCGCATTGGGTCCAACGGCGCCCGCCGGTTTTGCCGGGCGTGCGGCGCCGCCGGGACCTCAGGAACGCGCCTGGCCGTCCCGCGCGGTCAGTGACAGCAGATCGCGGGCCGGCCCCGTCGGGCGGTGGCCGGAGGGCCAGACCGCACGGAGCTGGCGCCGCAGGCGTACTCCGGCGACCGGGACCTTGACCAGGCGCCGCGAGGACAGCTCCTCACCGAGCGCCAGTTCGCTCAGCACGCACGGTCCGGCGCCGCTCTCCGCAGCTCCCTTCACCGCGGTCGTGGAGGAGAGTTCGAGCAGCGGCTGGGCGAGACCGCCGTGCACGGCGAGGGCGGCGTCCAGGACCTGGCGGGTGCCGGAGCCGTGTTCGCGCAGGATCAGCGGGGCCGCGGCCAGTTCCTGCGGCGTCAGGGGCGTGAGACGGCGGGCCCAGGCGTGGGAGGGGGCGGCCACGACGACGAGGCGGTCATGGGCGATGACCGTCCCGTCGAGCCCTTCCGGCACGGACAGGCCCTCCACGAACCCGAGGTCGGCCTCACCGGCCAGCAGCCGGCCGGCGACCGCCGCCGAGTTCCCGGCGAGCAGCGAGACCGCAGTGTCCGGCCGCTCGGCGCGCAGTGCTATCAGCCAGCCGGGCAGCAGGTACTCGGCGATGGTCATGGAGGCGGCGACCCGCAGCCTGGAGTCCCGCCGGTCGCGCAGCGCCTGTGTGCCCGCGTCGAACGCCTCTGCGGCCTCGACGATCCTGCGCGCCCAGTCGGTGACCAGCGCGCCCGCGTCGGTGAGCCGGGAGCCGCGCGGCGAGCGGTCCAGCAGGGCCACTCCGAGCTGCCGTTCCATGGAGCGGATACGGCTGCTGGCGGCGGGCTGGGTGACGCCGGTCTCCCGGGCCGCGCGTCCCAGGCTGCCGTGCCGGGCGACGGCGAGCAGGAGCTCCAGCGCTCCGAGATCGGGGACCCGGTGGGAGAGAGGGACATGTGCTTCGCCGGTCATAAAACCACCTTATGACCTCATAGATGCGAACTCCCTGGTGGGGCCCGGCCCCCGCCGAGAAAATCGTGGCATGGCCATCTTTCCGCAGACCCAGCAGTCCCCGGTCCCGCTCCCTGCCGCCGAACGGCTGCCTTCCCTGCGGTACCTCGGTCCCAATTGGTACGCCGCCGTCATGGGCACCTCGATCGTCGCGAGCGGAGGTGTCGCGCTGCCCGTGCACGTCCCCGGGCTACGGGCGGCGTGCACGGTGGTGTGGGCACTGGCCGCGGCGGCGCTCGTCGCGGTGCTGGTGGCCCGCACCGGGCACTGGCTCGCCCATCGCGACCAGGCCCGCAGCCATCTCCTCGACCCGGCCGTGGCCCCGTTCTACGGCTGTCTGTCGATGGCCCTGCTGGCCGTCGGCGGCTCGACGATGGTGGTCGGCCGGGATGTCATCGGGCACCCGGCCGCGCTCGCCGTGGACGTGGTGCTGTACACGGCGGGCACGCTGATCGGGCTGGCCGCCGCGGTCGCGATCCCGTATCTGATGGTCGTACGCCACCGGATCGACCCCGGCACCGCGTCGCCGGTGTGGCTGCTGCCGGTGGTCGCCCCGATGGTCTCCGCGGCTCTCGGTCCGCTGCTGGTGCCGGAGCTGCCGGCCGGCCAGTGGCGGGAGGCGATGCTGCTGGCCTGCTATGCGATGTTCGGCCTGAGCCTGCTGGCCACGCTGGTGATGCTGCCGTTGGTCTTCGCCCGGCTCGTCCACCAGGGGCCGCTGCCGCTCGCGCTGACGCCCACCCTGTTCCTGGTCCTCGGCCCGCTGGGGCAGTCGACGACCGCGGTCAATCAGCTCGCGGATGTGGCGCCGGGCGCGATCGGGGAACCGTACGCCTCGGGGTTCGGGGTGTTCGCCGTGCTGTACGGGGTGCCGGTGATGGGCTTCGCGCTGCTGTGGCTGGCACTGGCCGTCGCACTGGTTGTGCGCGCCGCGCGGAACGGCATGACCTTCGCCATGACCTGGTGGGGCTTCACCTTCCCGGTCGGTACGTGTGTCACGGGCGCCGCGGGTCTGGCCCGGCACACCGGTCTCACGGCGTTCACCTGGCTGGCCGTCGCACTGTACGTGCTGCTGGTGGCGGCCTGGGCGGTGGCCGGAGTACGGACGCTGCGCGGGCTGTTCAGCGGAGCGCTGCTCGCAGCACCGCAGGCGCCCGCACCAGTGACGGTCCGTACCACGTGAGGTACCGCCCGTCGACGAGCGCGGCGGGCAGTGCGGGGAAGGCCTCGGGACCGTCGTCCGCGGTGAAGCGGTACGGCTCGTCGGGCAGCACCACCAGGTCGGCGCCCGCCGTGTTGAGTACGTCGAGCGGGATACGCGGATAGCGCTCGGCGTGGTCCGCGTAGACGTTCTCGACGCCGAGCCTGGCGAGCAGGTCCCCGGCGAAGGTGTCGCGGCCCAGGACCATCCAGGGCCTGCGCCAGACGGGCACCACCGCACGGCGCGGGGCGCGGGGCGGCGGGAGTGCCGCCCAGGCCGCCTCGGCCTCGCCCAGCCAGCCCGGCCTGGACCGGCCGCAGGCGGCCAGGACGCGTTCGAGCTCCGCGAAGGCCTGGTCGAGGGTGCGGACCTCGGTGACCAGCACCTCGGCGCCGGCGGCCCGGAGCGCCGCGAGGTCGGCCCCGCGGTTCTCCTCCTCGTTGGCGACGACAAGATCGGGCCGGAGCGCGAGAACCGCGGCCACGTCGGGATTCTTGGTCCCGCCGATCCGCGCGGCGGCCAGGCCGGCCGGGTGGGTGCACCAGTCGGTGACCCCGGCCAGGAGTCCGGGCGCGGTGGCCGCGACGGCCTCGGTGAGCGAGGGCACCAGGGAGACGACGCGCATGACGGCCCCCGCTCAGCGGCGCGAGTCGTAGGTGGCGTCGATGTGCTCGGCGACCGCGACGACCAGCAGCCGAGTGCCGGGCACGGTGGCCCGCCAGCGGTGCCGCACCCCGCCGGACAGGAAGAGGGTGTCGCCCTGCTCCAGCCGGTACGCCTGCCCCTCGGCCTCCACCTCCGCGGCGCCCTGCACCACGTACATCACCTCGTCGTTGCGGTGCTGGAACTCGCGCCCGAGGTCGAGCTCCCCGGTGAACTCCAGGGCGCTGAGCTGATGGCGTCCGCGCACCACCCTGCGCACCCCGTCGCCCTCGCCCGCCCGCACCACGTCGACGGCGCGCGCGGAGTCCGCGGCGGCGCGCAGCCGTGCCGTGGTGGTCTCCAGTGCTTCGGCGACCCGGTCCAGGGACCGGGCACTGGGTCTGGCCCGCTCGTTCTCGATCTGGCTGAGGAACGGTACGGACAGACCACTGCGGTCGGCGACGGCGGCCAGGGTGAGTCCCAGGGTTCTGCGCCTTCGGCGGACCGCGGCGCCCACGCGGAGTGCTTCCTTCTCGTCCATGTCCGGCTCCCTCCCGACTCGTCATCCTTCCGGCTGCCAGCACCTTACGCATACGGTTGCGCAAGGTCGGCCGGATGGTGAACGTCCGGAGACCCGGAAAGGGCGGGCCCGCCGTCGGCGGGCCCGCCGTTTCCGTTGCTTCGGTCCGTGCGGGAGTCCTACTGCGGGGCCATCTTGTCCACGATGCCCGGGTTCTTCTCCATCCAGGCCTTCACGGCCTCTTCCTCGTGCCCCGCGCCGTGCTTCTGGATCTGGTTCTCCAGGCCGGCGAGCTGGTCCTCGCTCAGCTTGAAGTCCTTGAACCACTTCGTCAGCTGCGGGTAGTTCTCCGGGAATTCCTTGGACGCGATGGTGTGCAGCCGGTCGCCGTCACCGAAGGCCTTCTCGGGGTCCGCCAGCTTGGTCATGCCGTACTCGCTGTACGCCCAGTGCGGGGTCCAGAGCAGCACCGCGATCGGCTCCTTCTTGGCGTACGCGCGCTTCAGCTCGGCCAGCATGCCGGGCGTCGAGGAGTCGACGACCTTGTACTCCTTGTCCAGGCCGTAGGCCGGCAGGACGTTCTTCTTGAGGTTCTCCATCGTGGCGGTGCCTGGCTCGATGCCGACGATCCGGCCCTTGAACTGCGCGGCCTTGCCCTTGAGGTCGGCGAGGGACTTGACGTCCTTCACGTAGGAGGGCACCGCGACCTCGATGGACGTCGGGCCGTACCACGATCCGAGGTCGCTCAGCTGCGAGCCGTACTTCTCCCAGTAGTTCTTCTGGGTGTACGGCAGCCAGCCGTCGAACTGCACGTCGATCTGGCCGCGCGACATCGCGGCGTACATCGGGCCGACCTCGAACTGCTTGAGGTTGACCTTGTAGCCGCGCTCCTCCAGGACGGCCTTCCACAGGTACGTGGCGGCGATGTCCTCCTCCCAGGGGAACCAGGCCATCTCGACGGCGCGGTCGCGCTCGTCCTTGCCGTTCGCGCCCTTGGCCGCGCCGGCCCCGGCGACCGGGGTCCACTTGTCGGCGACGCCCGGGTTGGCCTTCAGCCAGGTGCGGACCGCCTCCTGCTCCTTGCCGGAGCCGGCCTTCTGGATCTCCGCCTCGAGGCTGGTGAGCTGGTCCTCGCTCATCTTGAAGTTCTTGAGCCAGCTGCCGACCTCGGGGTTGTCGGCGGAGAAGCCCTTGCGGGCCAGGGTGTGGATGCCGTCGCCCTTGCCCCAGAGGTTCTTGGGGTCCTTGAGCTTGGTGAGCTCGAACTGGTTGTACGCCCAGTGCGGCGACCAGAGCGGAACGACGATCGGTTCCTTCTTGGCGTACGCGCGCTTCAGCTCGGCCAGCATCGACGGCGTGGAGCCGTCGACGACCTTGTACTCCTTGTCCAGGCCGTAGCCCGGCAGGATCTTGTCCTTGAGCAGGCCCATCTCGCCGGCGCTCGGCTCGATGCCGACGATCCGGCCCTTGAACTGCGCGCCCTTGCCCTTGAGATCGTCCAGCGACTGGACGTCCTTCAGGTACGAGGGGACGGCCAGCTCCAGGGACGTGGGGCCGTACCAGGAGCCCATGTCCTCCAGGCGGTCCTGGTACTTCTCCCAGTACTGGGCGTGGGTGACCGGGAGCCAGGAGTCGGTCTCGAAGTCGATCTGGCCGTTGGCCATACCGGTGTAGAGCGCGCCGGCCTCGTACTGCTTGACGTCGACCTCGAAGCCGCGCCTCTCCAGCATCTCCTTCCAGAGGAAGGTGGAGGCGATGCCCTCGTCCCACGGGATGTAGCCCATGCTGATCTTCTTGCCCGCGCCGATGGCGGAACCGTCGGCGGTGCTCTCGGTCTTGTCCGTGCCGGAGGAGCCGAAGACGCCCAGGGCGCCCGCGACGAGCGCGAGGACGACGACGCCGGAGACCGCGACCACGGGCTGCGGGCGGTGGTTCCAGAGCTTGAAGCCGCCGGCCGTCGCCTGCGCCCTGGCGAGCGCGCGGCGGGCGAGCGGGGAGACCTCGCGGCCGAGCGCGCCGGTCATCCGGTCCAGGTACATCGCCACGATGACGATGGAGATGCCCGCCTCGAAGCCGAGACCGACGTCCACGTTGCCGATGGCGCGGTAGACGGCGCCGCCGAGGCCGCCGCCGCCGACCATGCCGGCGATGACCACCATGGACAGGCCCAGCATGATGACCTGGTTGATGCCCGCCATGATCGTGGGCAGGGCGAGCGGCAGCTGGACCCGCAGCAGGGTGTTGCGCTTGGTGGTGCCGAATGCCTCGGCCGCCTCGACGAGCTCGCCGTCGACCTGGCGGATGCCGAGTTCGGTCATCCGGACGCCCGGGGGCAGCGAGAAGATGATGGTGGCGATGATGCCGGGCACCACGCCGACGCCGAAGAAGATGACGCCGGGGATCAGATAGACCATGGCGGGCATGGTCTGCATGAAGTCCAGGACCGGCCGGGTCACCGCGCTGACGGTCTTGGAGCGGGATGCCCAGATCCCCAGCGGTACGGCCAGCACCAGCGCGATGATGGTGGCGACGAGCACCAGGGTGAGGGTGTCCATCGCTTCGTCCCACAGCTCGACGGAGTCGATGACCGCGAAGCCGACGAAGGCGAGCACACCGGCGAGCAGACCGCGCAGCCACCAGGCGATGACCGCGACGATGCCCGCGAAGAGCAGCGGGGCGGGGGCGGAGAGCACGGCGGCGATGCCGTCGAACATGGTGCTGACGACCGAGCTGATCGCGTCGAACAGCCAGGCCAGATGGGTCTGGAGCCAGTCGACGGCGGAGTCGACCCAGTCGCCGAGAGGGAGCCTAAACACTGGCCACCTTCTTCGTGCCGACCGTGCCGGGCTCGACGTTCTCGGGAGCCTCGGCGGGGGTCATCGGCTCGCCGAGGACGGCGAGCAGCCGGGCGCGCGGTACGACACCGACGAGCTCGCCCTCGCTGTCGGTCACGGCGACCGCGACACCGCTCTGCGAGCAGGGCGTGAAGAGCTCGATGATCGGCGTGGACTCGGTGACGGTGGCCGGGGCGGCCGCGAGCACGTCGGCGGCGGTGCGCAGCTCCTTGCCGTCGTCCGTGCTGGTGCCCATGACGGTGTGCGGCTCGGCCATGATGGCGCCCGCGGTCAGCACCCGGGTCCGGTCGACGTCCTGGGTGAAGGAGGCGACGTAGTCGTTGGCCGGGGTGACGAGGATGTCCTCGGCGGTGCCGAGCTGGACTATCCTCCCGTCGCGCATGACGGCGATGCGGTCGCCGAGGCGCATGGCCTCGTTGAGGTCGTGGGTGATGAAGACGATGGTCTTCTTCAGCCGCTTCTGCAGTTCGAGCAGCTGGTCCTGCATGTCGCGGCGGATCAGCGGGTCGAGCGCGCTGAAGGACTCATCCATCAGCAGCAGGTCGGCGTCGGTGGCCAGGGCGCGGGCCAGGCCGACACGCTGCTGCATGCCGCCGGACAGCTCGTCGGGCCAGGACTTCTCCCAGCCGGCGAGGCCGGTCAGCTCCAGTGCCTCGGCGGCGCGCTTCTCGCGCTCGGCACGCGGTACGCCCTGCACCTCCAGGCCGTACGCGGCGTTCTCCAGCACACTGCGGTGGGGGAAGAGCGCGAAGTGCTGGAACACCATGCTGATCTTGGAGGACCGGACATGGCGCAGTTCGGCGGGGCTCAGGGCGGTCAGGTCCTGGCCGTCGAAGAGGACGCGTCCGGCGGTGGGCTCCAGAAGTCCGTTGAGCATGCGCAGCAACGTGGACTTCCCGGACCCGGACAGACCCATCACGACGAAGATCTGTCCCGGTTCGACGGTGAACGAGGCGTCGATCACCGCTGCGGTCGTTCCGTCGGCGCGCAGTTCGTCGCGGTCGGCGCCGCCTTCGAGCTTCTGCACGGCTTGATCGGGTCGTCTGCCGAACACTTTGTACAAGCGTTCAGCTTCCAGCCTTGACACATACACCTCGCGGGTTGAACCGAAAAACGGTCTGCCACCCCCTCCGGCAGACCGTGGAGCGGCGCGGATTCGGCCCGCATGGCACGCACACCGGTTGAAACCGGTACGTGATCCGCTCCGGCTGCGCGCCTGCCCCCGCTTGCACAACCCAAACGCAAGAGTGATCCAGGTCACATGCGAACGAATGATTGCGGCCATTCGCCCCCGCACTCCGGGACGGCCGGTGTCAGTGGCGTGCGGCATCATCGGGGTGTGACGCGCCTGATGCTTCTTGACACCGCTTCCCTCTACTACCGCGCCTACTTCGGGGTCCCCGACTCGGTGCGCGCCCCGGACGGTACGCCCGTCAACGCCGTGCGCGGGCTGCTCGACTTCATCGGGCGCCTGGTCCAGGACCACCGGCCGGACGAGCTGGTGGCCTGCATGGACGCGGACTGGCGGCCCCACTGGCGGGTCGAGCTGATCCCCTCGTACAAGGCGCACCGGGTCGCGGTGGAGACCGCCGAGGGACTGCCCGACGAGGAGGAGACCCCGGACACCCTGGCCCCGCAGGTTCCGGTCATCGAGGACGTGCTCGACGCGCTCGGCATCGCCCGGGTCGGCGTCGCGGGCTACGAGGCCGACGACGTGATCGGCACGCTCACCGGCCTGGCCACCGGCCCCGTGGACATCGTCACCGGCGACCGGGACCTCTACCAGCTGGTCGACGACGCGCGCGGGGTGCGGGTGCTCTACCCGCTCAAGGGGGTCGGCTCGCTCCAGCTGACGGACGAGGCGTGGCTGCGGGAGAAGTACGGGGTGGACGGCTCCGGCTACGCCGATCTGGCCCTGCTGCGCGGCGACCCGAGCGACGGGCTGCCGGGTGTCCCCGGCATCGGCGAGAAGACCGCGGCGAAGCTGCTCGACGCCTTCGGTGATCTGGCCGGGATCATGGCCGCCGTCGACGACCCGGCGGCTGGGCTGACGCCGTCGCAGCGCAGGCGGCTCGACGAGGCGCGGGGCTACGTGGCCGTCGCGCCGAAGGTGGTCCGGGTCGCCGGTGACGTCCCCCTGCCGGAATTCGACTCCGCGCTGCCCGTCGCGCCGCGCGATCCCGCCGCCCTCGAAGTCCTCGCGAAGCGGTGGGGACTGGGCGGTGCGCTCCAGCGCCTGCTCTCCGCGCTGCGCGACTGAGATGCTAGCTTAGGTAAGCCTAAGCACATCGGAGCAGGGAGAACCTCGTGGCAGAACGACCGGCACGGCAGGCACCCCGGGCGCAGGGGGCCCAGGTGGTGCGCACCGAGCAGATCACCCCGCACATGGTGCGCGTGGTGCTCGGCGGCGAGGGCTTGGCCGGCTTCGGGCTCTCGGGGTTCACCGATCACTACGTCAAGCTCTGCTTCGCCCCCGAGGGCGCCGAGTACGCGCACCCCTTCGACATGGCCCGCATCCGCGAGGAGCAGCCGCGGGAGCTGTGGCCCACCACGCGTACGTACACGGTGCGTTCCTGGGATCCGGCCGCCCGCGAGCTGGCGATCGACTTCGTGGTCCACGGCGACGAGGGGCTCGCCGGGCCCTGGGCGGCGCGGGCGGTCCCGGGCGAGCAGGTGACCTTCCTGGGTCCGGGCGGCGGCTACGGCCCGGACGCCGCGGCCGACTGGCACCTCCTGGTGGGCGACGAGAGCGCACTGCCGGCCGTCGCGGCGGCCCTGGAGCAGATGCCGGCGGGCGCGGTGGTGCACGCGTTCATCGAGGTGGCGGACGCGGCGGAGGAGCAGAAGATCGTGACGCCCGACGGCGTCGAGGTGACCTGGCTGCACCGCGGGGAGCGCCCGGTCGGCAAGGCGCTGGTCGCCGCCGTGAAGGAGCTGGAGTTCCCGGCGGGCGAGGTCCAGGCGTTCGTCCACGGCGAGGCGGGCTTCGTGAAGGAGATCCGCCGCCATCTGCGCCTGGAGCGCGGGATCCCGCTCGACCGGCTGTCCATCTCGGGCTACTGGCGGCTCGGCCAGAACGACGACGCCTGGCGCTCGGTCAAGCGCGAGTGGAACGCACAGGTGGAGCGCGAGCAGGAAGGCGCCGCGTAACCGACACCGGAACGCATCCGTACGCCCCGGCCCCCGGCCGGGGCGTACGCGCGTACGGGGCACGGAATCACCCCTGGCCGACGTACCCCTCCGCCGCGTCGCCGCCCGGACCGCCCGCCCCGTCGCCGTCGTACACCCGCGCGGAGGCGTCCGCGTGCGCGAGCCGTCGCAGCGCTCCGAACATGGCCTCCCCCAGCACCGTGCCCACCACCACGCTCTCCACCAGGTCCTCGCGCGCCACCCGCCGCCCCACGTAGTCGAGGTCGGCCCGCGCGACCGGCTCGGCGGCGGCCGCGTAGTCGTCGAGCAGTTCGACGAAGCCCCCGTGCCCGGCCCGCCGCAGCGCGACGATCACCTCGGCCAGGGACTCGCCCGCCGGACCGTGCGCCTCGGCCCGCCAGCCGCGCCGCTCCAGCAGCTCCGCCACCTCTTCGCGGGCGTCCTCCAACTCGGGCCCCGGCTCGTCCCGTTGGGGCGGAGTGAGGCGCTTCGCCGCGACACCCAGCACCTCGTGGACCGGCTGCGCCGGATCCTCGATCGCCCGCAGCACCTCGCCGATGGCGGCCAGCGAGAGCCCGCCGACATCGAGCAGGGCGCGGATCAGCCGCAGCCTGCGCTCATGACCCGAGTCGTAACTCGCCTGGTTCGGGCTGGTCAACTGCCCTGCGGGAAGCAGCCCTTCACGTACGTAGAACTTGATCGTCGGTACCGGAACCCCGGACCTGTTGCTCAACTCACCGATGCGCACCGTGCGTTCACCCTTCCGCCCTTGCCAACCCCCGACCCCATCATAGATAGTTCCGCTATCGGACAGCGGAAAGTGCCGCTATCCATAATCTCCGAGGGGTCCTCATGTCTTCCTGGCGTTCCTGGCATCGGCCATTGGTCCTCTTCGCCGCGGCGATGGCCGTCATGGCGGTCGTCTCGGCCATCGGCCTCATAGCCGACGACCGGGTCCTGGCGGGCGCGGCCATATGGTTCAAACCGTTCAAATTCGCGGTCTCGTTCGTGGTGTACGCACTCGCCCTCGCCTGGATGCTGACGCTGGTCACCCGCGGCCGACGGGTGGGCTGGTGGGCCGGGACCGTGGTCACGCTCTCCAGCCTGGCCGAGATGGCGATCATCACCGGGCAGGTGATCCGCGGGAAGCGCAGCCACTTCAATCACGCCACCCCGTTCGACGAGTCGCTGTTCGGCGCGATGGCCGTCACCGTCGTCATCCTGTGGACCGGCACCCTGGTCATCGCGGTCCTGTTGCTGCGCGCCCGCATCGCCGACCGCGCCTCCGCCTGGGCGATCCGCTCCGGCGTACTGATAGCCCTGGTGGGCGCCGCATTCGGTTTCCTGATGACTCAGCCCACCCCCGAGCAGCGGACGGCCGGGAACCTGGACACCGCCGATGTGATCGGCGCGCACTCCGTCGGCGTACCGGACGGCGGCCCGTCGATGCCGCTGACCGGCTGGTCCACGACCGGTGGCGATCTGCGCATCCCGCACTTCGTCGGGATGCACGCGCTCCAGCTGCTGCCGCTCTTCCTGCTCGCGCTGCTCTGCCTGGCCCCGCGCTTCCCGCTGCTGCGCGACCCGCGGGTCCGGCTGCGGCTGGTGCTGGTGGCCTCGGGGGCGTACGCGGCGGTCGTCGCCCTGGTCGCCTGGCAGGCGCTGCGCGGCCAGCCGCTGATCCGCCCGGACGGCGCGACGCTCGGCGCCGCCGCCCTGATCGTGGCCGCGAGCGCCTCCGCCGCCTGCGGGGTGCTGAGGCCGGCTGCCGCAGGGCTGCGGACGGGTTCGGGCCACGACACCGGCGCCGGACCCGATTCCCGTTCCGATCACACCCAGAAGGAGCTCGTGTCATGACCGGTGCACTCTTCGAGATCTCGTTCTTCCTGGCAGCTCCGTTCTGGCTGCTGATGATCCTGGCGCCCAACTGGCGCCCCACGGCACACATCGCCGCCTCGCCGCTCACCGTTCTGCCGGTGCTGGCGCTCTACCTGGTCATGGCCGTGCCCGTCTTCCCCGAGCTCTGGGACGCGGTGCGCAGCCCCGACCTCGACACCTTCCGCGATCTGATGGCGCTGGCGAACGGGGCGGGGGCGATCTGGGCGCAGGTGATCGCCTGGGATCTGCTGCTGGGGCAGTGGATGTTCCTGGAAGGGCGCCGACTGGGGATCTCCCCGGTGGTGATGGGGCCGTTGCTGGTGCTGACGATCCTGCTCTCGCCGTTCGGGCTGCTGCTCTTTCTGACACTGAGGGCCGCACGGAAGCCGAGGACCCGGCCCGGGAATCCGGTCCCGGACCGGGTCGATGGCGTGACGCCGTCGTAGGCGCGCCCCTCAGACGGACTTCTGGTACGAGCGGAACGTACGGGTCGACAGCCCGACCGCCACCGCGGCGAGGACCAGAAGGGCTCCCCCGCGACCGAGCACCGCCCCCCAGTCCGGCTCGCCGTTCAGCGCCGAACGGCCCGCCACCATTGCCCAGTCGACCGGGTTGAAGTCGGCGATGTGCCGCATCCAGGACGGCATCCGGCTCGGAGCCATGAAGGACGAGGAGAGAAACGTCAGCGGCAGGAGGAGGAAGGTGTTGATGCCGATGATCGACTCGCGCCGACGGACCAGCATCCCCAGGGCGTTGGAGAGCGCGCCGAAGACCGTACCGAGCAGCACCGAGGCGACGACCAGGACCAGCAGCCCGACCGCGCCGCCCGGGTAGGCGGCTCCGGCCGCCCGGCCGAGCAGCACGATGACGACGGACTGCGCGGCGGTGGCGACGCCGTTCTGCACGACGTTGGCGTTCATCAGCGCGCTGCGGCTGACCGGCGTCGTCAGGAAGCGGTCGAGGGTGCCCCGTTCGATTTCCTCCAGGGTGCCCATCCCGGCCCACATGCTCGTGCCGAGCGCGCTCATCACCACGATGCCCGGGATCAGGTAGTCCAGGTAGGACGTGGTGCCGAAGCCGCCGAGCTCGACGACCTCCCTGAAGAGGTTGCCGAACAGGAACAGCCAGATCGCCGGCTGGATCAGGGAGATCACCAGAAAGACCGGCTGCCGGACGATCTGCATGAGCTGACGCTGAGTCATATACCGGATCTGGGACAGTGCCTGACTGCTCATCGGTTGCCTCCGGCGGCGGTGAGGGCGGGAACCTGCCGGGCGACCGCGGCTTCGGCCTCGGCGAAGCGGCGCCCGGCGTAGCGCAGATAGACGTCGTCGAGCGAGGGGCGGGCGACGGTGGCGGCGGCAACCGCCGCACCGGCCCGCTCCAGAGCGGCGAGCAGGACGGGGACGGCCGCGGCGCCGTCCTCGGCGCGCACGCTCACCCGGCGGCCCTCGACCAGCACCTCGTGCACACCGCGCAGCCCGCCCAGCGCGGCGCCGATCATCCCGGCATCACCCTCGGCGCCCAGCTCCATGTGGACGGCGTCGCCCCGGAGTTCGCCCTTGAGCTCGTCGGGGGTGCCCTCGACGACGATCCGGCCGCGGTCGACGATCGCGATCCGCTCGGCCAGCCGGTCGGCCTCCTCCAGATAGTGCGTGGTGAGGATGATGGTCAGCCCCTCGTCGCCGGCCAGCCGGGCGATCTCGTCCCACATCGCCGTGCGGGCCTCGGGGTCGAGCCCGGTGGTGGGTTCGTCGAGGAAGAGCACCTCGGGGCGGTGGACCAGGCCGAGCGCCACGTCGAGGCGGCGCCGCATCCCGCCGGAGTAGCCCTCGGTCCGGCGGTTCCCCGCGTCGGCGAGGTCGAAGCGGTCCAGCAGCTCATCGGCGCGGCGCCGGACGGCCGCGCCCCGCATCCCGTACAGCCTGCCCTGGAGCAGAAGGTTCTCCCGGCCGGTGGCGACCGGGTCGGCGCCGGACTTCTGGGCGACGACGCCGATGGCGCGGCGGACCCGGCCGGGGTGGCGCAGTACGTCGTGTCCGGCGACGGTCGCGGTGCCGGAGTCGGGGCGCGTCAGGGTGGTGAGGATCTTGACGGTGGTGGACTTGCCGGCGCCGTTGGGGCCGAGCAGTCCGAAGACCGTGCCGGCTCCGATGGCGAGGTCCATGCCGCCCAGGGCGGTGACATCGCCGGGATAGGTCTTGATCAGGTCTCGCGCCACTACTGCGGGCGCACGGGTGCTCATGACGGAGCTCTCCTGTGGTCGGCGGGTGCTCGGGTGCACCGAGCACGCGGGTATGCCGAGCCGGGTCCGCGTGAAGAGCGCCGGGCTATCCTTGGTGTGCCGCACCTCGATGGCCCGGCCCGCCTCCACGGCGTGGCCGGTTCGGGGTTCGAGACCCCGGCGGTCGCTGCTCCAACAGCTCCCACCGGGGTCTTTCCCTGTCTGGTTCCTGCGATTCAGGCCTTCCGCTCCGGGGCCGGGACGATCTCCTGCTCGTCCAGGTCCTGCCAGTCCTGCGGGACTTCACCGGTCTCGTGGAAGGACTTCCACTCCTCGATGCCGCTGATCGTCTCTTCGGTCAGTTCGGTGCGGAAGCTGTTGATCCATTCCAGCTGTGCGTCGATCATGTGCAGCTGGTATTCGGTCTCGACGACGAAGACGCGGGGCAACTTCTCCCCCAGCTGGCCGAGGACACCCCGCAGGGCCGCCGCCTGGATCGCCAGCGCCGCCCCCCGGGTCTCCATCAGCTCCGCCACATCCTGCGGCGGCAGCACCGGCAGCAGCGACAGCGCCGTCTCGAAGACCGGGTACTCGGCGGCGGGCACGGCGAGCAGATCGGAGAGCCAGTCCAGCATCTCCGCGCGCCCGGCCTCGGTGATGCCGTAGAGCGTGCGCTCGGGGCGGTTGCCCTGCCGCTGGACGCCGGCCACCTCGACGTATCCGTGCTTCTCCAGGTTCTGGACGACGGTGTAGAGCGAGCCGAAGTTGATCTTGACGCTGTGTTCCTTGCCGCGCCGCCGAAGCGTCTGGGCGATCTCGTACGGATGCATGGAGCGCTCGGCGAGCAGCACCATGACCGTCAGCGCCAGCGGATTGCCGAGCTTGCGCCGCTTGGCCACCGCTCCCACCACCTCTACCTCGCCGTCGAATACTCGCGGACGAACATATCGCGTTCACTCTTACGCGTCAACCACGATGTATCGCGAATCTCAGGAGGCATGGAAGGATCTCGCGCACTGACCACACCGCACCGCCGTCGGTCCGGGATCACGTCGGGGAGCCGATGCGCGATCAGGGAGAAGACCCCGTGAAAGAAGCCGTGCACATCGGTGGGGCACCGTCGGAGGGACCCGATCTCCAGGAGCTGCTGGGCCTGGTCGCCCGGGGCGACCAGGAAGCCTTCACCACGGTGTACACCGCGGTGAGCGGGCCCGTCCTCGGGCTGGTACGGAGTGTGCTGCGCGATCCCGCCCAGGCGGAGGAGGTGGCGCAGGAGGTCCTGGCCGAGGTGTGGCGGTCGGCCCCTCGCTTCCGGGCCTCCCGCGGCAGCGCGATGACCTGGGTGCTGACCCTCGCCCACCACCGGGCCGTGGACCGGGTGCGCTCGGCCGAGGCATCGGCGGCCCGTGATCGCGCGGCGGCGCTGCTGGACCGTACGCCCGCCTTCGACCAGGTCGCCGAGCAGGTGGAGGCCCGGCTGGAGCGCGAACAGGTCCGCCGCTGCGTAGGGACGCTCTCCGAGCTGCAGCGCCAGTCCGTGACACTCGCCTACTACCGGGGGCTGACCCCCCGCGAGGTGTCGGAGCTGCTCTCGGTGCCGCTCGGGACGGTCAAGACCCGGTTGCGCGACGGGCTGATCCGGCTGCGCGGCTGCCTCGGGGCGAGCACGTGAGCGACGCCGGCGAACGCTCCGGCCGCGCCGCCGGGCGGACCCGTCCGGCACCGCACTCGCCGTACCGCGCCGTGACGACCCGTCGCACGGCGACGGCACGACCGACACCGGGAAGGGCACACCGCCATGGCTGTCTCCGTCGCACTGTTCACCTCGGACCTGCGGGTGCACGACAACCCGGTGCTGCGCGCCGCGGTGCGGGACGCGGATGCCGTCATTCCGCTGTTCGTGCGGGACCGGGGCATCCGCCGGACCGGCTTCGACGCGCCGAACCGGCGGGCGTTCCTGGCCGACTGCCTCGCCGACCTCGACGCGGGACTGCGCCGCCGCGGCGGACGGCTCGTCGTGCGGGAGGGCGACGTGGTGGCCGTCGCCCGTGCCGTGGCCGTGGCGACCGGTGCGCGGAGTCTGCACATCGGCAGCGGGGTGAGCGGGTACGCGACGCACCGCGAGAACGGGCTCCGTACGGCTCTGGCGGCGGCCGGCTGCACCCTGCACGTCCACGACGCGGTCGTCACCGCGGTCGCCCCGGGCCGGATCACCCCGGCGGGCCGTGACCACTACGCGGTGTTCACGCCGTACCTGCGCCGTTGGGAAGAGGTAGGAGTACGGGGAACACTGGCCGCGCCACGCGCGGTGCGGCTGCCGGACGGAGTGGAGTCGGAGCCGTTGCCGAAGCGGGCTGAGGTGGCCGGCGTCTCCCCCGGGCTCGCCGACGGCGGCGAGTCGGCCGGACGGGGGCTGCTGTCGTCCTGGCTGCGCGGCCCGCTGGCCGACTACGGGGACGGTCACGACGATCTGGCCGGTGACGCGACGTCCAGGCTCTCCCCCCACCTCCATTTCGGCTGCCTCTCGGCGGCCGAGGTGATCAACCGGGCGAGGCAACGGGGCGGGCCGGGCGCCGACGCGTTCGTGCGGCAGTTGGCGTGGCGGGACTTCCACCACCAGGTGCTCGCCGCACGGCCGGATGCCGCCCGGGAGGACTACCGCACCCGGCACGACCGCTGGCGGTCCGACGAGGACGAGATCGCGGCCTGGCGCGCGGGGCGCACCGGCTTTCCGCTCGTCGACGCGGCGATGCGACAGCTGGCGTACGAGGGCTGGATGCCCAACCGGGGCCGGATGCTCGTGGCCTGTTTCCTCACCAAGACGCTGTACACGGACTGGCGGGTGGGTGCCCGGCACTTCCTGGACCTGCTGGTCGACGGCGACCTGGCGAACAATCAGCTCAACTGGCAGTGGATGGCGGGCACCGGCACCGACACCCGCCCCAACCGGCTCCTGAACCCGGTGGTCCAGGGCAAGCGGTTCGATCCGCACGGCACCTACGTGCGCCGCTGGGTGCCGGAGCTCGCGGAACTGGCGGACGGCGAGATCCATGAGCCGTGGAAACTCACCGGGCCACGCCGGGCCGCGATCGACTACCCGGACCCGCTCGTCGGCCTGGCGGAGGCACGGGCCCGGTTCGAAAGGGCGCGCGGCCTGGACTGACCCGCATCCGATCGGGTGAGGGACCAATCCGCCCGGCACGGGGCGACGAATCCCGGTCGTGAGTGGAGATCGAGACGATGCACAGCGGACCGGGGCGGCCCGGCCCCGGCGACCGGGCGGGACGCGCACTGCCCTCGCCGCGCTCAGCGGTCTGATCGCCGGGTTCTGCGCCTTGGCGGTCGCCGAGTTGGCCGCGGCTCTCGTACGTCCCGAGGCGGGCCCGGTCACGGCGGTGGGCAGTGCGGTGATCGACCGCACTCCCCCGGCCGTGCGGGACTTCGCCGTACGGAACTTCGGCACCGCCGACAAGCTGGTGCTCCAGCTCGGGATCCTGGTCCTCCTGGCGTTCCTCGCCATGGCGATCGGGGTCCTGGCGCTGCGGCACCGACGGATGGGTTCGGCCGCCGTCCTGGTCCTCGGCCTGGTCGGGGCCGTGGCGGCGGCAGGGCGTCCGGAGGGTGTGCCGGCCGACGCGCTGCCCTCGGTGGTGGGTGCCGCGGTGGGCGTCGCGGTGCTGTATCTCCTGGTCGGACGACTCGTACCAGGGCCTCGTCCCGCTGCCTCGGCCGTGGAGCGGGACAAAGGTGCGGACGGCGGCTTCGACCGGCGCGGCTTCGTGGTCGCGGCCACCGCCACGACGGCGGCCTCCGCCGGCGCGGGACTCCTGGGCCGGCGGCTCACCTCCTCCGTCCAGGCCGGAGCCTCCGCCTCACGTCGCGCCCTGGTTCTCCCGGCCCCGCGTTCCGCAGCACCGGCACGTCCGCCCGGCGCCGATCTGAGGATCCGGGGGCTGAGCCCCTTCATCACCCCGAACAAGGACTTCTACCGGGTGGACACGGCTCTGGTCGTACCACGCGTCGATGCCGGCACCTGGCGGCTGAGGATCCACGGCAGGGGTGTGGCGCGGCCCGTCACCATCGGTCTCCGCGATCTGCTGCACAGGGAGGTCATCGAACGCGACATCACCTTGGCCTGCGTGTCCAACGAGGTCGGCGGGCCCCTGGTCGGCAACGCCCGGTGGCTCGGCGTACGGCTGGCCGATCTGTTGCGCGACGCCGGAGTGCGCCCCCCGTCGAAGGGCGGCCCCGCCGACCAGATCGTGGCGCGTTCCGTCGACGGCATGACGATCGGCACACCGGTCGAGGCGGTCATGGACGGGCGCGACGCGATGCTCGCCTTCGGCATGAACGGCGAGCCGCTGCCCTTCGAGCACGGCTTCCCGGTCCGGATGGTCGTACCCGGCCTGTACGGATACGTCTCCGCCTGCAAATGGATCGAGGACATCGAGCTGACGACCTTCGCCGCCTACGACGCCTACTGGGTCAGGCGGAGCTGGGCCCAGCAGGCACCGGTCAAGACCGAGTCGCGGATCGACACCCCCCGCCCGTTCGCCTCCCCGAAGCCCGGCATCGTGCCGGTGGCCGGGGTGGCCTGGGCCCAGCACCGCGGCATCTCCCGGGTCGAGGTCCGGGTGGACGGCGGGAAGTGGCACACCGCGCGGCTGGCCGCCGCGGACACCCGGGACACCTGGCGCCAGTGGGTGTGGGAATGGGCCGCCACATCCGGCCGTCACACCCTGGAGGTCCGCGCCACCGACGGAACCGGCGCCACCCAGACCGGTGCTCGCGCGGGCACCGTACCCAGTGGTGCGACCGGCTGGCACTCGGTGGTGGTCGACGTTCCCTGAACCGGCGGGTGCTGAACCGGAGTGCGGCGAAGGGACTGGGCGGTGGCCCGGATCGCGCGGTTCCCGCGTAACCGGCGCGGGGTTACGCGGTTTTTGCGCACCCCGCGCGCTTCCCATGCGGCCATGTGCGGTTCCCGCAGATTTCGCAGGTCCTGAATCTACACATAAGGGCGGTATAAGCGCAGAATGACATTGCAGGCCGCTTATCGCACAGAAGTGGCGGGTTGGTCTGCAGGAGCGAAGGAGACGAACCCCATGTCAAACCTCTCGCACACCGGCCGTGACATAGCCAGTCACCCGGATGTTTCCGAAATGCGCGATCGCTATGCCCGCGTGCTCGGTGGCCGCGATGTGGCCCTGGTGGACGCACCGGTGTTCCTCGTCGGTCTTTATTGCGCCATCTCGCCGTGGGTGCTGCACTTCACGGCAAGTCAGCCCGCACTCGCGACGCACAACCTGATCATGGGTATCGCGATCGCCGCCCTGGGACTCGGGTTCACCGTCATGCCGGAGCGCATGTACGGCCTGAGCTGGGCCATCTGCGCCATGGGCATCTGGACGATCCTCTCGACGTGGATCGTCGGCAGCAGCCCCGGCCTCGGCATCGTCCTCAGCAACGTCATCATCGGCGGTCTGACCGTGCTGCTGGGGCTGGCCTGCGTCGCGGTGTCCATGAAGAGCGGCAAGCGCGGGACCTGAGACAAGGGAGGGCCCGGCGGAAGGGAAGGCCCGGCCGGTCCGCTGCGCGCGGACCGGCCGGGCGCCGGTGTTCTCCGGCCCATGGGTCAGCCCTCCCGGAACAGCAGATGGTCCCCGTCGTACCCGAAGTACCGCGGTCCGGCCCCTCCGCCGCTCGAGGAGCAGGTCCGGGGCAGAGCCCCGGTCACGGGAAGGGGTGGCAGGGGACAGCCCGCCGCAGGCGCACCGCAACAGCCCACCGCACAACAGCCCGCCGCCACACTCCGCGGCGGCGGCCACCTCACCCCACCGAGCTGTAGGCCACAACCCCCCGCAACACCGCGTCCACCGCCTTGTGCGCACTGCGCGCCACAGAACTCCCGTCCCGGGGCGCCGCGGCCGCAATCTGCCCCAGCACGTCGATCACCTGCTTGCACCACCGCACGAAGTCTCCGGCCGGCATCTCCGCCTCGCCCAGCACCTCGTCCAGCGTCCGCCCCGACGCCCACATGTAGACCGCCCAGGCGAAGCCGAGATCAGGTTCGCGCTGCCCGACACCCTCCGCCTGGTTGATCTTGAATTCCTCTTCCAGCGCGTCGAGCCGACCCCAGATCCGGACCATCTCGCCCAGTGCGGTCCGCGCGGGTCCCGACGGCAGCTTCGGCGCCACCGCGTCGTCGGCCTGCCGTGCCTCGTACACCAACGCCGAGACGCACGCCGCGAGTTCGGCGGGGTTCAGCCCCTCCCACACACCCGCCCGCAGGCACTCGCTCGCCAGCAGATCGAGCTCGCCGTAGAGCCGCGCCAGCCGGCGCCCGTGCTCGGTGACCTCATGGCCGCGCAGATAGTCGAGCTCGGTGAGCAGCGCCACGATCCGGTCGAAGGTACGGGCGATCGTGTTGGTCCGCCCCTCGATCCGCCGCTCCAGCTGCCTGGTGTCGCGCTGCAGGCGGTGATACCGCTCGGCCCAGCGCGCATGGTCCTCGCGCTCGGCGCATCCGTGGCAGGGATGCGCGCGCAGCTCCGCCCGGTAGCGGGCGATCTCCCGGTCGTCGGCCGCGGGTGACCGCCCCTTGCGGTGCCGCTCGGGGACTATGTGCCCGGCCTTGGTCCGCAGCGCGGAGGCCAGGTCGCGGCGCGACTGCGGGGAACGCGGGTTGAACGACTTCGGCACCCGCATCCGCTCCAGCGCCTCCACCGGAACCGGGAAGTCGATCGAGGCGAGCCGCTTGACCTGACGCTCGGCCGTGAGCACCAACGGCCGCGGCCCGTCGTGGTATTCGAGCCCCCGGTGGCCGTGGCCGTTGGTCCGCCCGGCGGGCAGGCCGGGGTCGAGGACCAGCGCCAGTCCGGCGAACTTTCCGGTGGGCACATGGATGACGTCGCCGGGCTTGAGCCGCTCCAGGGACGCCGCGGCCTCGGCCCGCCGCTGGGTGGCGCCCCGCTTGGCAAGTTCGGTCTCCCGGTCCTTGAGGTCGCGGCGCAGCCGCGCGTACTCCTCGAAGTCACCGAGGTGGCAGGTCATGCCCTCCCGGTAGCCCTCCAGCCCCTCTTCGTTCTTCTGGACCTGCCGCGAGATGCCGACCACCGAACGGTCCGCCTGGAACTGCGCGAAGGAGGTCTCCAGCAGCTCGCGCGAGCGGTGCCGCCCGAACTGCTGCACCAGGTTGACGGCCATGTTGTAGGAGGGCCGGAAGCTGGACCGCAGCGGATACGTACGCGTACCCGCGAGTCCGGCCAGCGCCCCCGGATCCATACCGCGCTGCCACAGCACCACCGCGTGGCCCTCGACGTCGATGCCGCGCCGCCCGGCCCGCCCGGTCAGCTGGGTGTACTCGCCGGGGGTGATGTCGGCGTGCTGCTCGCCGTTCCACTTGACGAGCTTCTCCAACACCACCGAGCGTGCGGGCATGTTGATACCGAGGGCGAGGGTCTCGGTGGCGAAGACGGCCTTGACGAGCCCGCGTACGAAAAGCTCCTCGACGACTTCCTTGAAGGTCGGCAGCATGCCCGCGTGGTGCGCGGCGATGCCCCGCTCCAGCCCTTCGAGCCATTCGTAGTAGCCCAGGACGTGGAGGTCCTCGCCAGGAATGGACGCGGTCCGCTCCTCGACGATCTCGCGGACCAGGCGTCGCTTGGCCTCGTCGTTGAGCCGCAGTCCGGCGTGCAGACACTGCTGCACGGCGGCCTCGCAGCCGGCCCGGCTGAAGATGAACGTGATGGCGGGGAGCAGTCCTTCGGCGTCCAGCCGGTCGATGACCTCGGGCCGCGCCGGTGTCCAGATCCGGCTGCGCTGGCGCCGCTCGCGCTCGCGGTCGGCCTCGCGGACCATCTTGCCGCGGCGGCGCTCACGCGGGTTGTACCCGCGCTGGTTCTCCATGCGGACGAGCCGGACGAGGTCGGGGTTGACCTCGCGGCGTCCGATGCCGCGGCCGCCGTGGTCGGTCTCCTCCTCGAAGAGGTCGTACATCCGGCGGCCTGCCAGCACATGCTGCCAGAGCGGCACGGGGCGGTGCTCGGAGACGATCACCTGGGTGTCACCGCGGACGGTGTCCAGCCAGTCGCCGAACTCTTCGGCGTTGGACACGGTCGCCGACAGTGACACCAGGGTCACGGAGTCCGGGAGGTGAATGATCACTTCCTCCCAGACGGCGCCCCGGAAACGGTCGGAGAGGTAGTGCACCTCGTCCATCACCACATGGCCGAGGCCCCGCAGCGCCTGCGAGCCCGCGTACAGCATGTTCCGCAGCACCTCTGTGGTCATCACGACCACCGGGGCATCGGCGTTGACGCTGTTGTCGCCGGTCAGCAGGCCGACCTTCTCCGGTCCGTAACGCTTGACCAGATCGGTGAACTTCTGGTTGGAGAGGGCCTTGATGGGGGTGGTGTAGAAACACTTGCGGCCCTGTTCGAGGGCGAGGTGCACGGCGAATTCGCCGACGATCGTCTTGCCGGAGCCGGTCGGGGCCGCGACGAGCACCCCCTTGCCGGCTTCCAGGGCCTCGCAGGCCTCGATCTGATAGGGGTCCAGATCGAATTCGTACAGCTCGCGGAAGGGCGCGAGTGCGGTGGCCTGCTCGGCGGCGCGGATCCGAGAAGCCTGGTATCGCTCAGCTGGTGAGAGGTCCTCTGTCATCTTGCTTATGAGCCTACCCGCCGCCTCTGACAGCGACGCGATCTTTAAATCCCGGTGACAGAGCCCGGCGCGAGCACCCTGACCGCGCCCGGCACACAGTGTGCCGTCAGCGGCAGCGCCCCGAGTTGTTCACCGTCCGCGTACGCGGTGACACCGGCTGCGGCCAGCTCGATCGAGGAGACCCGGTGCACGGTGACCTGGGGATGGTCGAGATGCGTGCCCTTGTAGACGCGGGGGAACACCTTGAGCAGAGTGGTGCGGCTGCAGTCCCCGACGACGGTCACGTCGAAGAGCCCGTCGTCCATGACGGCGTCGGCGCAGATCCGCATGCCGCCGCCGTACGTCGTCCCGTTGCCGACGGCGATGAGCGTCGCCTCGATCTCCCGCACCGGTCCGCCGTCCAGCCGGACGCGGTACGGGATGGGCTTGAACGCGGCGAGTTCGGCGAGGATCGCGAGGTCGTACTTGAACCGTCCGCCGACCCATCGCATCCGGTTGCCGCGGTCGTTGACCCGGGAGTCGAAGCCGGAGGCGAGCACCGACCCGAACCACCGCTCACCGACCCGGCCCAGGTCGATCTCGCGCACGGCACCGCCCTTGAGCGCCTCGGCGGCCAGCCGTCCGGCGGCGGCCGGGTCCCGTATCGGCAGCCCGAGCGCGCGGGCGAAGTCGTTCCCGGTGCCGACGGCGACGGCCCCGAGCGGGGTCATCGTTCCCGCGACCGCCTGCAGGGCGAGCGACATCATGCCGTCCCCGCCGACGGCTATCAGGGCACCGGTCCCGGCGGCAACGGCCTCACGGGCCCGCCGCAGGGCGTCGTCGGCATCCTCACCGAGCACCGTACGCACGGAGAATCCGGCGTCCCGCAACGCGGAAGCGGCCGGCTGCGCAGCACGCGCGCCCCGGCCGCTTCCTGCGGTGGGATTGACGAAGAGGGTGATCTCGCTGGTCACCCGGGGACCCTACAAGGTCAGGTGATGTCGTCGTAACCGTTGGCCCGGTCACGGTCCGAGTTCGCCTGGGTGGGCAACGCCCTGCTGGGGGAGACCGATTCGACCTCTCCGATGCCCTCGGGGGTGAGGTCCAGCTTCGACGCCTCGTCGTCGTCGAGCTCGGCGTCGGGGTTGGCACGCCGCTTGCGCTTGTCGTTGAGCAGGGAGAAACCGACTGCGATGAAGTACAGCACGGCCAGCGGACCGGCCAGCAGCAGCATCGAGATGGGCTCGCCACCGGGTGTCGCGATGGCCGCGAACGCGGTGAGGCCGATGATCATCCCCCGCCACCAGCGCAGCATGCGGGCACCGGACAGGACGCCGGTCATATTGAGCAGGATGAGCAGCAGCGGCAGCTCGAAGGCCAGCCCGAAGACGATCACCATGCGGGTGATCAGGTCCAGGAAATCGTCCAGCGGCAGCAGGTTCTTCACGTTGTCGGGCGTGAAGCCGAGCATGATCTGGGCGGTCTGCGGCAGGATCGCGTACGCGAGGTAGGCGCCGGCGAAGAAGAGCGGGACCCCGGCGGCGACGAAGGCCATCGAGTAGCGCTTCTCGTGCTTGTGCAGGCCCGGGGCGACGAAGCCCCACAGCTGGTACAGCCACACTGGAGTGGCCACCAGCACGCCCGTCATCAGGGACACCTTCAGTGCGATGGTGAACGGCGACAGCAGGCCGTTGGTGGTCATCTCCGCGCACGGCCGACCGTTGATCATGGTCACGGCACCGTTCCTGCAGCCGACCGAATCCAGGATCGGCTTCATCAGGAACTCGAAGATCTCCTTCTGGAAGAACGCCGCCACGATCACGGCGACGACGATCGCCAGAACCGACTTCAGCAGCCGGTTGCGCAGCTCACGCAGGTGATCGAGGAGGGGCATGCGCCCCTCGTCGTCCTTCTCCTGCTTGCGGGCAGACTTGAGCAACCCACTTCCCTCGTCTCGTGCGGCAGCTGCCGGTGATGCGGATCAGCTGTCAGCTCTGGGTGGTGGGCTTGGCCTCACTGACCGGACGGGAGCTGGTGACGTCTCCCGGAGCGGCCTGGATCGTGCGCGCGGTGGCCGCAGGCGGAGTGGTGTCCGCGACGGTCTCCGTGGTGGGCGCCGCGGGCTCCGCATCGTCCTTCTTCATGGCCTTGGCCTCGCTCTTGAGGATGCGGGCCGACTTGCCGAGCGAACGCGCCATGTCAGGAAGCTTCTTGGCACCGAAGAGCAGCAGGATGACAGCGATGATCAGAACGATCTCGAGGGGCTTCAGATTGCCGATCATGTGCGACTTCCTTCTCACTGAGGCGACTGGAGGGCGGGCTCGCTACCCATTCGGCCGGACACACGTCCAACCTGTGCGCTGACAGCGATCGTAACCCGCAGGGGTAAACGCAAGGCAATGCCCGTGCATACTCCCGCTTGCGGCCCGCGCCTCCCCCTGGGCCGACGTCAGCAGCGTACCTCCGTACCGGTGAATCAAAGGCCGCTCCCCTGCTAGCGCAGCGCCTCGCCGGTCGCGGCAAGGTCCGTCGCCGCCCTTTCGAGGTCCTCCGCGGCACGGTTGATGCGCTGGGTGGTCCGCGTCACCTGGTGCCCGAGCCGCCGGGCCTCGATGAAGACCTTGACGGCCAGCACGCCGAGCACGGCGATCCCGAGAAATCCCAGGGCGATGGCGAGCATGGGCCAGAACATGCGCAGAGCCTCGATGTGTCTAGGGGGCCGACGGCGTGGAGGAGGACTGGTTGCCGGTGTGGAGGCGCAGCGTCCGCACCCCGCCCCGGCTGAGGAGCTCGACTATCCGCTCCCCGGCAGGCTTGCGGACGGCCGCGCCGCACTGCGGACAGGTGAAGGAGTAGAACGTCGTCCGGCGGCTCGCCCCCACGGCCAGCCGGATGGCGGCCGCGGCCAGTTCGAACCGCTCGCGGCAGTCCGGGCAGGCCGCCTTGAACCGTACGGACTCGGGCACCACCACGGTCGGAACACCTGACACCACAGACATATTGCTCATATCTCCCTCAGGTTTCCGCTCAGACCTGTACGTCGTACGCGGCGAGCGCCGCACGGGCCGCCTGCTGTGCGCTCCGCGCCAGCTCCGGCGGGGAGACGATGCGGCCCTCGCCACCCAGTCGCAGCGCGAGCCGGCGCAGCGAGGCCGGGTCGGGGGTGCGCAGGGCGATCCGCAGTCCGCCGTCGGGCAGTTCCTGTGCGCTGTCGTGCGGGTAGTACTCGGCGACCCAGCGTCCGCCGGGGCCCACCTCGACGACGACCTCCGGGTCCTCGGCGGCCGGCTGGACGAGCCCCTCGGACAGATCCCGCAGCTCCAGCTCGGGCGGCGCGGCCGGCTCGTCCAGCAGCCGGATCTCGGCGACCCGGTCGAGCCGGAACGTACGCCGGTCCTCGGACGACCTGCACCAGGCCTCCATGTAGGTGTGCCCCACGGCGAACAGCCGGATCGGGTCCACCTCGCGCTCGGTGAGCTCGTCGCGCGCGGGAGAGTAGTAGCGCAGCCAGAGCCGGCGCCGCTCCGAGATCGCCCGGTCCACATCGGCGAACACGCCGCCCTCGGACTCGAAGGTGACCGAGAGCCGCGAGCTCGCCGCCCCCACCTCGCCGGCCGCGGTCTCCAGCTTCGCGGTCGCCCGCAGCAGCGCCTGCCGGTCGCTCTCGCGCAGCCCCGGCAGCGTGGCCACGGCGCGGGCGGCGACCAGCAGGGCCGTCGCCTCGTCGGCCGCGAGCCGCAGCGGCTCGGCGACGTCGTCCGGGTTGTGCCACCAGATGCGGTCGCCGTCGGTGTCGATGTCCAGCAGGTCCCCGCCGCGGAAGCTCGTACCGCACATGGGCAGCACGTCGAGGTCCGAGATCAGCTCGTCCTCGGTGATCCCGAAGGCGCGGGCGACGTCCTGGACATGGGCGCCCGGGCGCTCGCGCAGATAGGTCACCAGGGAGAGCATCCGGCGGGTCTGGTCGATCGCGTTCGTGGCCATGGGTGCCGTTTCTCTCTCAGTCCTTGGCCACGGCGCGCAGCCGGTCCACCACATCGGCCCGCAGGTCGGCGGGTTCCTGTACGACGACGTCCGGACCGAACTCGACGAGCCAGGCGTCCAGACCGTGTCCGTACGGAATCTCCAACTCGTCCCAGCCGTTGCCGAGTTCCCGGACCGACACGGCGCGGGAGCGCAGCGGGTAGCCGGCACCGGTGCGCAGCCTGATCAGCGCGGTCCTGGTGGCCGTCTCCCCCGCCCAGCTCTCTACCGTCTCGCGCACGGTCACGACGTCGGGCACCTCGGCGGTGAACACCCCGGCGCGGGAGCGGACCCGGCCGGTGATCCTGGAGAGCCGGAACACCCGCTCGGCACTGCGGTCCCGGTCCCAGCCGGCCAGGTACCAGTGTCCGCGCCAGCACTCCAGGGTCCACGGCTCGACCTGGCGCTGTTCGGGCTTGGCGGCGTTGCCCTTGCGGTAGTCGAAGGTCACCGGGCGGCGGTCACGACAGGCCAGCATCAGCGGTTCGAACGCCGCCTCGTGGACGGGGATGCGCGGTTCGAGGGCACTGTGCACCTCGTACGCGTCCTCGGCCTCCGGCATCCCGGCGGCCCGCAGCTTCTGCAGCGCACCGCTGGCCGCGCCGGCCAGCCGTGCCTGCTGCCAGACCTTGGCGGCCAGCCCGAGCGCGGCGGCCTCCTCGGCGTCCAGCGTGATCGGGGGCAGCCGATTGCTGTCGCGGCGGGCGAGATACCCCGTCTCGCCGTCCAGGTTCTCCACGGTCTCGATGATCAGGCCGAGCTCGCGCAGGTCGTCCTTGTCGCGCTCGAACATCCGGTTGAAGGCGTCGTCGGAGCCCCCTTCCAGGTAGGCCTCGATGGATCCGCGCAGCTCGCGCTTGCTGAGCGGACGGCGGGTCCCCAGCAGGCACAGCGCCAGGTTCATCAGCCGCTCGGCCTTGGCAATCGCCATCGATGCCCTTTCTGTTTCGCCCTACGACGCTCGACCGTACCGCTACGCGGTGTCGGGACAAAAGCGAGGGCCCGTGCCTTGCGGCACGGGCCCTCGTATCGCACGGATGCGGATCAGACGGCGACCAGGTCGCAGACGAAGATCAGCGTCTCGCCGGGCGCGATGCGGCCGCCACCGGCGCCGCGGTCGCCGTAGGCGAGGTGCGCGGGAATGGTCAGCTGGCGACGGCCGCCGACCTTCATGCCCTGTACGCCCTTGTCCCAGCCGGCGATGACCTGGCCGGCACCGAGCTGGAACTGCAGCGGGGTGCCGCGGTTCCAGGAGGCGTCGAACTCCTCGCCGGTGGAGAAGGCCACGCCCACGTAGTGGACGGAGACGGTGGCACCGGCCTCGGCGACCGGGCCGTCGCCCTCCCAGATGTCCTTGATCTCCAGATCGGCCGGCGGCTCGCCACCCGGGAAGTCGATCTCGGGCTTCTCGATGCTCACTGACTTGCTCCTCTAACTGATGAACTACTGGGCAACCGGGACAGTCTTACATCTTCGCCAGGAGGTCCACGGCGAAGACCAGCGTGGACTTGGCAGGGATGGTCTGCTGCGCCTTGTCACCGAACCCCTGGTCCGGCGGGATGACGAGCAGCACCCGGCTGCCGATCTTCTTGCCGACCAGGCCGTTCTTCAGCCCCTTCAGGGTCACCTGGTCGAGCGGGAAGGTCTGTGTCTTGCCCGTGGCGTAGGTGCTGTCGAAGGTCTTGCCGTCCTTCCACGTCAGTGCGACGTAGTTCACGACGACGCTGTCGGTGTCCTTCACGACATCGCCCTTGGACTCCAGGATGTAGTTGGAGACCAGCTTCGTCGGCGGGTCGCTCTTGGTCGGGACGGTGACCTTGGGAGCCTTGCCGTCCGTGTTGGTGCCGACCTTCGGCAGGTCGATGTTGTCCTGGGCGACCTCGGTGCCCTTGGCGGAAGCCGGGATCTGCGTCGCCTTCAGGACGTCGACGACGAAGACGAGCGTGGCGTTGGGCTTGATGTCGCCCTGGCCCTGGGCGCCGTAACCGAGGTCCGGCGGAATGACCAGCTGGACCCTGCTGCCGACCTTCTGGCCGACGAGGCCCTTGTCCCAGCCCTGGATGACCATGCCGGCGCCGAGGGTCAGATCGAACGGCTGCTTGCGGTCGAAGCTGTTGTCGAAGGGCTTGTCCGAGTCCCAGGACTGACCGAGGTAGTTGACCTGGATCGCGTCGCCGTTCTTGAGCGTGGCGCCGTCTCCCGGGCTGACGACTCTGGTCTTCAGCTCCTTGGGCGGGTTCCCCGTGCCCTTGGCCAGGGTCGGCTTCTCACCGAATTTCGCACCCGCGGTGATCGCGGGGAACCCGTCCTTCGACGCGGCGGAAGCGGAAACGGAAGCGGATTCCTTTTCGTCGCCGCAGCCCGCTGTCAGCAGCAACAGGGGGACGACGAGAAGGCCGGCAAGTCGGCGCACTTGTTCCTCAGATCTCAGACGGCACGGTTGGTTGAGTCCCCGACACTCTAGGGCGTACGCGGGGCCCCGTACGAGGAACGTACGGGGCCCGCGTCGCGCCGGTGGCCGGGATCGTCCTGCGCCGGCTCACATACCCGCGATCAATTTCTCCACACGGTCGTCGACCGAACGGAACGGGTCCTTGCACAACACGGTGCGTTGCGCCTGGTCGTTGAGCTTGAGGTGGACCCAGTCGACGGTGAAGTCCCGCCGCTGCTCCTGCGCCCTGCGGATGAAGTCGCCGCGCAGCCGCGCCCTGGTCGTCTGCGGGGGCACGGACTTGCCCTCGAAGATCTTCAGGTCGTTGCAGACGCGGGCGGCCTGCCCCTTGCGCTCCAGCAGGTAGTACAGGCCGCGACGGCGGTGGATGTCGTGGTACGCGAGGTCTATCTGGGCGACCCGCGGGTGCGACATGGTCATGTTGTGCTTGGCCCGGTACCGCTCGATGAGCTTGTACTTCATCACCCAGTCGATCTCGGTCTCGATCCGGTCGAGGTCCTCGGCCTCGACCGCGTCGAGGGTGCGGCCCCAGAGCTCCAGGACCCGGGCGACGGTGCCGGTGCGGATGCCGCGGCGGTCGACGAAGTCGACGGCCTTCTCGTAGTACTCGCGCTGCACCTCGATGGCGGACGCCTCTCGGCCGCTGGCCAGGCGCACCTTGCGCTGCCCCGTGGTGTCGTGGCTGACCTCGCGGATCGCCCGGATCGGGTTCTCCAGCGTCAGATCCCGCATCACCGTGCCCGCTTCGATCATGCGAAGCACCAGGTCGGTCGCACCGACCTTGAGCAGCATGGTCGTCTCGGACATGTTGGAGTCACCGACGATGACGTGGAGGCGGCGGTAGCGCTCCGCGTCCGCGTGCGGTTCGTCACGTGTATTGATGATCGGGCGGGATCGCGTGGTCGCGGAACTGACGCCCTCCCAGATGTGCTCGGCACGCTGGCTGACGCAGTAGACCGCGCCCCGGGGGGTCTGCAGCACCTTGCCCGCGCCGCAGATCAGTTGCCTCGTGACGAGGAAGGGAATGAGGATGTCCGCGAGCCGGGAGAATTCTCCGTGCCGGGCCACGAGGTAGTTCTCATGGCATCCGTAGGAGTTTCCCGCCGAGTCGGTGTTGTTCTTGAAGAGATATACGTCGCCCGCGATTCCCTCCTCGTGCAGGCGGCGTTCGGCATCGACGAGCAGACCTTCGAGAATGCGCTCGCCGGCCTTGTCGTGGGTGACCAGTTCGGTCAGGTTGTCGCATTCGGGGGTTGCATATTCCGGATGCGATCCCACGTCGAGGTAGAGGCGGGCGCCGTTCCGCAGAAAGACATTGCTGCTGCGGCCCCATGACACAACACGGCGGAAGAGGTAGCGCGCCACTTCATCAGGGGACAGTCGGCGCTGTCCCCTGAACGTGCACGTGACGCCGTACTCGTTCTCCAGCCCGAAAATGCGGCGGTCCATGACAGAACATTACGCCTGATGGCCTGAGCTGAAACCGGGTTCGACAGCACCGTTTCGATCATTTTCCGATCCCCGTACGGCAACGGCCGTGCGCCCGGGAACTGTCAGTACCCTTCCCGTCGCCAGCAGGACGAGCAGCGCCGCCACTCCACCGGCGGCGGCGACGGCGAAACTCCACGAGGTGCCGCCCAGCTCGACCGCCGGGCCCGCCACGGCCGTTCCCGCCGCAGCACCGACCCCGAAGGTCGTCACCAGCCAGGAGAACGCTTCGGTCACGGTGCCCTGCGGGGCATGCCGGTCGACCACGATGAAGGAGCACGCGATGGCGGGTGCCAGAAAGACTCCGGCCAGTGCCGCCAGTGCGGTCATGGCGACCACTCCGGGGGTCAGCATCAGCGGCAGGTAGCCCAGTGCCAGCAGCGCGACGATGACCCGCAGCCGGCGCTCCGGCGCCCCGGCCCACTGCCGTGCCCCGTAGACCGCGCCGCCGATCAGCGCGCCCAGCCCGAGCGCGGCCATCAGCCAGCCGTACACCGACTCCCGTCCGTGGTCGTCGGCGTAGGCCACACCGGCCACCGTGATCGAGCCCAGCGCGAGTCCGACGAAGAAGAACGCCCCGAGCAGTGCCAGCAGCCCCGGCGAGCGCAGTGCGCCCAGCCAGTGCGCCTCGCGGGGTGCCGAGCGCCAGGCCCGGGAGGGCTCGGAGAGGACGACGGAGAGCGCCCCCAGGACGCCTATCGCGTTGATGACGAGCAGGGCGGCGGCGGGCGACCACAGGGAGACCAGCAGCGTCACCAGCAGGGGGCCCACGGTGAACATGACCTCCTGGGCGACCGCGTCCATGGCATACGCCCGGTGCACCCGGTCCTCACCGCCCAGCACACTCGGCCACAGGGCCCGCAGACCGCCCTCCAGCGGCGGTGTGAAGACGCCGGCCACCGTCACCGCCGCGTAGGCCAACGGCAGCGATCCCAGGCCCGCCAGGGCCAGCACGGCCATGCCGAGCGCCGACACCACGGCGGCCGGGAGCTGGACGCGTGGCTGGCCGTACAGGTCGACGGCGCGGCCCAGCAGCGGCTGGCCGACCGCGGTGGCCAGCCCGTAGACGGCCGCGAGCGCTCCGGCGAGGGTGTAGCTGCCGCCCTCGGCCCTGGTGAAGAGCACGATCGCGATGTGGGCGGTGCCGCTCGGCAGCCGCCCCACCAGGGTTCCCGCCAGCAGCCGGGCGGCGTGCCGCGCCCGGAGGATGTCCAGATATCCCGCCGCCATGTCCCGTCGCCCCTCTCCCCCGAGCGGTCCGGCGACCCCGAGGTTTTACGTATAACGTCGAGGTTCATACGTACCATGTGCCCAGTCCGCAGGTCCACCTCACGGCGCCTGCCCCGACCGGCCCGGAGGTCCCCGTGACCAGCGCAGCACAGCCCGCCCCGACCCGGCCCACCAGCCGCGACGTCGCGCGGGCCGCGGGGGTCTCGCAGGCCAGCGTCTCCCTGGTGCTCGGCGGCAAATGGCGCGGCCGGGTCTCCGAGGCCACCGCCGAACGTGTGCGCCGTGCCGCCCACGAACTCGGCTACCGGCCCAATCTCGCCGCACGCAACCTGCGCCTGGGCCGCACCAGGACCGCGCTGCTGGTCGTGCCCGCGCTCACCAACGAGTTCTTCGCCCGCGTCTACACCGGCGCCGCCGCGGTCGCCGCCGAGCACGGC
Organism: Streptomyces gelaticus; assembly: GCF_014649535.1. Lineage (GTDB taxonomy): Bacteria > Actinomycetota > Actinomycetes > Streptomycetales > Streptomycetaceae > Streptomyces > Streptomyces gelaticus. Next base: position 191,288 of record NZ_BMTF01000006.1, on the reverse strand, counting down.
TTCGGCGTCGTGCTCTACCCGTCCCCGGACGGCATCGGTCCGGCCCGGGACCCCTTCGCCTCCGCGAGCGCCTCCCTGGACGGCGTGATCGCCTCCTCCATGGCCGCCGGCGCGCTCGGCGAGCTGCGCGGCGCGGGCCTGCCGCTGGTCATGCTCGACAGCGACCCGGCGGACACCGGCGTCGCGGCCCGCGTCAATCTGGACATCGCCGACGGAATGCGCCAGGTGGCGGAGCATCTGCTCGGCCTCGGCCACCGTCGCTTCGTCCACCTGGCCTCGGCCGTCGACTCCTGGACCTTCGCGGTGCGCGGCCGGACTCTCCACGACGCCCTGCGCATGGTGCCCGGCACCTCCGTACGGACCGTCCCGGCGGCGCTCGACGTCCATGCGGGCCGCATCGCGGCGGAGCACACGCTCGCCGCCCCGGGCCCCCGGCCCACCGCCATCGTCTGCGACGACGACATTCTCGCCGCGGGTGCCTGCAAGGCCGCCCGCAGGCTCGGCCTCCGCGTGCCCGACGACCTGTCCGTCACCGGCTTCGACGATCTGGCCCTGGCCACGGCCGTCGAGCCGGAGCTCACCACCGTGCGGCTGCCCGCCGAGCAGGTCGGGGAGCGCGGCATGGCGGCGCTGCTGGCGGTCCTGGACGACCGGCCGGCCGAGCCCGGCAGCCTCCCCGTGCACCTGGTGGCCCGGGGCTCGTCGGCGCCCCCGCCCGCCGACGCCCCGCACGCATGACAGTGCCCCGGCCCGCCGAGTGCGGCGGACCGGGGCTCAGGAACAGCGTGGGGCGTCCCCCGGAAGGTTACTCCACGTCCCCGCCGGAGTCGGTGGACTCGGGGGCATCCGTCGCAGCGGCGGACTCGCCGCCCTCACCCTCTTCGGTGTCGGAGGGGGCGTCCGTCGGCGCGGAGCCGCCGTCCGCCTCCAGCAGCCGGGCCAGCTGCCTGCCGACGATGCGCTTGAACTTCCGCTGCTGCGGCCGTGTACGGTCCAGGACCGCGACCTCCAGCCGCTCCGCGGGGATCTCCCGCTCGCTGCCGTTGGGATCGCGCGAGAGGGCCTGCACCGCCAGCTTCAGCGCCTCGGCGAGCGTCATCCCGTCGCGGTGCCGCTGGTCCAGGAAGGTGCTGATCTGCTCGGCGTTGCCGCCGACCGCGACCGAGCCGTGCTCGTCGACGATCGAGCCGTCGTGCGGCAGCCGGTAGATCTGGTCGCCCTCGGGCGCGACGCCCACCTCGGCGACCACCAGCTCCACCTCGTACGGCTTCTCGGCCGCACTGGAGAAGATGGTGCCCAGCGTCTGCGCGTAGACGTTGGCCAGCCCGCGGGCGGTCACGTCGTCACGGTCGTAGGTGTATCCGCGCAGATCGGCATAGCGCACGCCGCCGATGCGGAGGTTCTCGTACTCGTTGTACTTGCCGGCAGCGGCGAAGCCGATCCGGTCGTAGATCTCGCTGAACTTGTGCAGCGCGCGGGACGGGTTCTCGCCGACGAACACAATGCCGTCGGCATACTGCAGCACAACCAGGCTGCGACCACGGGCAATGCCCTTCCGGGCGTATTCCGCCCGGTCGGCCATGGCCTGCTGAGGTGAGACATAGAACGGCGTCGACACCGGTTATCCGTCCCTTTCTGTCAGTGACGAGAGCATCGAAGAGGCAGCGGAACGAAGGTCAGAGCAGCGCGGCGCGCGGGCCGTCGGGCTGTTCCAGCCGGTGTTCCAGGACGGAGCGGGCGATCTCGGAGGATTCCGCGTCGTCCAGCCTCCGGAAGCCCTCGTCGGTGATGACGGTGACGATCGGATAGATCCGCCGGGCCACGTCCGGACCGCCGGTCGCCGAGTCGTCGTCCGCCGCGTCGTACAGCGCCTGTACCACCAGAGTGAGCGCCTCCTGCTCCGTCAGGTCCTGGCGGTAGAGCTTCTTCATCGAGCCGCGGGCGAAGACCGACCCGGAGCCGGTGGCCGCGTAGCCGTGCTCCTCGGAACGGCCGCCGGTGACGTCGTACGAGAAGATGCGGCCCTTCTCGCGGTCGATGTCGAAACCTGCGAAGAGCGGGACGACGGCCAGCCCCTGCATGGCCATGGCCAGATTGCTGCGGATCATCGTGGAGAGCCGGTTCGCCTTGCCCTCCAGGGAGAGCTGGGCGCCCTCGACCTTCTCGAAGTGCTCCAGCTCCAGCTGGAAGAGCTTGACCATCTCCACGGCCAGCCCGGCCGTGCCGGCGATGCCCACCGCCGAGTACTCGTCGGCCGGGAAGACCTTCTCGATGTCGCGCTGCGCGATCACATTGCCCATGGTCGCGCGCCGGTCACCGGCCAGGACCACACCGTCGCCGAACGTCGCCGCGACGATGGTCGTCCCGTGCGGCGCCTCCACTGCCCCCTGGAGCGGTGGCAGGTTCCTGTTGCCCGGGAGCATCCCGGGCGAGTGGTCGGACAGGAAATCCATGAACGAAGAGGATCCCGGCGTCAGGAAGGCAGCTGGTAGACGCCCGGTGCTACGAGTGTTGGCTTCCACGCGTTTCCCTCCAGGTAAGCGACGGCCCTGCGCAAGGCGTCAGGATCGTCTCCCAACTTGCCGATGGCCGATTTGCAGTTGATGCGGTTACGCCACGGACCCTACCCGCCCCGCGGCGATGCTCCACACGAACGGCGGGGGCAGCTGCACGGCTCGCGGTGCCGCCAGCGCCCGCGCGGTACGGGCCGACCCGGCCCGTACCGCGCGCATCGCTCTCCACTCCCCCGTTTTCACGTCTGTGAACTACTGTCCACCCTTTTGAACAAAGGAGCGCACGAAGTCCTCTGCGTTCTCCTCGAGCACGTCGTCGATCTCGTCCAGAACCGAGTCGACGTCGTCGCTCAGCTTCTCCTGGCGGTCCTTGAGGTCCTCGGAGACCTGCGCGTCCTGCGCCTGCTCCTCGACCTCCTCCGTGGAACGCGTCGCCTTCTGCTGTCCGCCGCCGGTGTCCTTGGTCGCCATCTAGCTCACCCCGCTCGGTTCGAAGCACTTGATCAGACCCTACCCACGGGCTCCGACATCGGCCCGGTACTTCCCTCAACGTCCGGGGGACATCCCGATGATTCCCCGATCCCTTCCCTTTCAGCCGCCCGACAGGACCTGGACCAGCTCCTCCGCCGTGCGGCAGCGGTCCAGGAGCTCCTTGACGTGGCTGCGGGTGCCGCGCAGCGGTTCCAGGGTGGGTACCCGTTGCAGCGAGTCATGACCCGGCAGGTCGAAGATGACCGAGTCCCAGGAGGCCGCGGCCACGTCGTCGGCGTACTGCTCCAGGCAGCGGCCGCGGAAGTAGGCCCTGGTGTCCTCCGGAGGCCCCGTACGGGCCAGCTCGACCTCGCTCTCGTCCAGCAGCCGCTTCATCTTCCCGCGGGCCGCCAGACGGTTGTACAGGCCCTTCTCGGCCCGTACGTCGGCGTACTGGAGATCCACCAGGTGCAGACGTGCCGCGTCCCAGTCCAGGCTGTCACGGCGGCGGTAGCCCTCCATGAGCTCCCGCTTGGCGATCCAGTCGAGCTCGCCGGACAGGCTCATCGGATCGTTCTCCAGCCGGTTGAGAGTGTCCTCCCAGCGGATCAGGACGTCCTTGGTCTGCTCGTCGGCATCGGCCCCGAACCGCTCCTCCACATACTTGCGGCCCAGCTCGAAGTACTCCATCTGCAGTTGCACGGCGGTGAGGGTGCGGCCGCTGCGCAGCGTGATGAGGTGCTTCAGGGTCGGGTCGTGGGAGACGTGATGCAGGGTGCGCACCGGCTGGTCGACCGCGAGATCGACGTTGATGAAGCCGTCCTCGATCATGGACAGGACCAGGGCCGTGGTGCCGAGCTTGAGATAGGTGGAGATCTCCGAGAGGTTCGCGTCCCCGATGATCACGTGGAGCCGTCGGTACTTCTCGGCGTCGGAATGGGGTTCGTCGCGGGTGTTGATGATGGGGCGCTTGAGCGTGGTCTCCAGCCCTACCTCGACCTCGAAGTAATCGGCGCGCTGGCTGATCTGGAAGCCGTGCTCGGTGCCGTCCTGGCCGATCCCCACGCGCCCCGCCCCGGTGACCACTTGGCGGGACACGAAGAACGGGGTCAGATGGCGCACGATGTCGGAGAACGGGGTGTCCCGCTTCATCAGGTAGTTCTCGTGCGTGCCGTACGAGGCGCCCTTGTTGTCGGTGTTGTTCTTGTAGAGGTGGATCGGCTGGGCGCCGGGAAGCTGGGCCGCGCGCTCGGCGGCCTCGGCCATGATGCGTTCGCCGGCCTTGTCCCAGAGGACCGCGTCCCGCGGATTGGTGACCTCCGGGGAGCTGTATTCCGGGTGCGCGTGGTCGACGTAGAGGCGGGCCCCATTGGTGAGGATGACATTGGCGAGGCCGATGTCCTCGTCGGTGAGCTGGCTGGAGTCCGCGGTCTCGCGGGCGAGGTCGAAACCTCGCGCGTCCCGCAGCGGGTTCTCCTCCTCGAAGTCCCAGCGGGCGCGGCGCGCCCGGTGCATCGCCGCTGCGTAGGCGTTGACGATCTGGGACGAGGTGAGCATGGCATTGGCGTTGGGGTGGCCGGGGACGGAGATCCCGTACTCCGTCTCGATGCCCATTACTCGCCGTACGGTCATGCGGCCCTCCTTGCCCGGCGGCGCTCCCTTGAGGGGCGGCGCTCCAGTACCGCTGCTTGTCGGTGCGCGTGCACTGCCCGTCCACGCACTGCGCGACCGGGCGGTACGCAAGAGCCTAGAGCGCCTCTGTGCTGGTGGGGAGATCAATTACGTCATTGCTGCGGTGTCGCGTGAGCTGTACCGAAAGCAACCGGCTGCGGATGCCCGGCCGGGCATCCGCAGCCTGTCCGTGTTCTACAGGTACTGCCCGGTGTTCGCCACCGTGTCGATGGAGCGACCGGTGTCCGCGCCCTGCTTTCCGGTGACGAGCGTACGGATGAAGACGATCCGCTCGCCCTTCTTGCCGGAGATCCTGGCCCAGTCGTCCGGGTTGGTGGTGTTCGGCAGGTCCTCGTTCTCCTTGAACTCGTCCACGCAGGCCTGGAGGAGATGGGAGACGCGAAGGCCCTTCTGGCCCTGGTCGAGGAAGGCCTTGATGGCCATCTTCTTGGCCCGGTCGACGATGTTCTGGATCATCGCGCCGGAGTTGAAGTCCTTGAAGTACAGGACTTCCTTGTCGCCGTTGGCGTACGTGACTTCGAGGAAGCGGTTCTCCTCGGACTCGGTGTACATCCGCTCGACGACGGACTGGATCATGGCGTGCGCCGCGGCTTCCTTGGAGCCGGTGTGCTCCGCGAGGTCGTCCGCGTGCAGCGGCAGCGAAGGCGTGAGGTACTTCGCGAAGATGTCCTTCGCGGCCTCCGCGTCCGGGCGCTCGATCTTGATCTTCACATCGAGGCGGCCGGGTCGCAGGATCGCGGGGTCGATCATGTCCTCGCGGTTGGAGGCGCCGATGACGATGACGTTCTCCAGGCCCTCGACGCCGTCGATCTCGGCGAGCAGCTGGGGGACGATGGTGTTCTCCACGTCCGAGCTGACACCGGATCCCCGGGTACGGAAGAGTGACTCCATCTCGTCGAAGAAGACGATGACGGGGGTGCCCTCACCGGCCTTCTCACGGGCGCGCTGGAAGACCAGGCGGATGTGCCGCTCGGTCTCGCCGACGTACTTGTTGAGAAGCTCCGGACCCTTGATGTTGAGGAAGTAGCTCTTGCCCGTCGGCCGGCCGGTGACCTCGGCGACCTTCTTGGCAAGGGAGTTGGCGACGGCCTTGGCGATGAGGGTCTTGCCGCAGCCCGGCGGACCGTAGAGCAGGATGCCCTTCGGCGGACGCAGTTCGTGTTCCTTGAAGAGGTCGGGGTGCAGGTAGGGGAGCTCGACCGCGTCCCGGATCAGCTCGATCTGGTCGCCCAGACCGCCGATCTTGTCGTAGTCGATGTCCGGCACCTCTTCGAGGACGAGCTCCTCGACCTCGCTCTTGGGCACCACTTCGTAGACGTAGCCGGACCTGGGTTCGAGCAGGAGGGCGTCGCCGGGACGGATCGCGATGTTCAGCAGCGGCTCGGCGAGCCGCACCACCCGCTCCTCGTCGGTGTGCCCGATGACCAGGGCCCGCTCGCCGTCCTCGAGGATTTCCTTGAGGGTGACGATGTCCCCGGCCCGCTCGAATTCCATGGCGTCGACCACGTTGAGCGCTTCGTTGAGCATGACTTCCTGGCCGCGCCGGAGGTCGTCGATCTCGACACTGGGACTGACGTTCACCCGGAGCTTCCGGCCCCCGGTGAAGATGTCGCAGGTACCGTCCTCATTGCCTTGCAGAAACACACCGAAACCGGCCGGCGGCTGTGCGAGCCGGTCGACTTCTTCCTTGAGGGCCACGATCTGGTCGCGGGCCTCGCGCAATGTGTTGGCGAGCCGCTCATTCTGTGCGGACACACCTGCCAGGTTGGTCTGCAACTCGACGATCCGCTCTTCGAGAATCCTCGTATGGCGCGGAGAGTCGGCGAGCTTACGTCGCAGGACGGCGATTTCCTGCTCGAGATAGGCGACCTGGCCGGCTGGGTCGTCGGACCCCCGCCCGGGCCGGATGCCGCGGTTGATGTCGTCGTCGTGGGCTGCCACGGTCCTCACCTCCTCCAAGGGGAGCTGGACGCTTCCTGACCCTACCTGGGTGGGTGATGATTGAAACCCCTAGATCACAAAGACTGCGGGGCGTGTCCGATCTTCACCCTTGCGTTCCCCCTCGTCCCAGGGGAATACCCACCCTTCAACATCGGAAAGCGGCCGGTTGTATCGTCGAACCGTTCAACACCCGTCAGGGCTGGCTTCTTTTGGTTCGGATACGCAGGGAACGGCAGGAGAAATGACCGTGCAGCAGGACGCTCCCAACGGTGGCGACGCACAGGAGCTGGAGGTCTGGATCGACCAGGACCTCTGCACGGGGGACGGCATCTGCGTCCAGTACGCGCCCGAGGTGTTCGAGCTGGACATCGACGGTCTGGCCTACGTGAAGAGCGCGGACGACGAGCTGCTGCAGGACAAGGGCGCGACCACGCCCGTTCCGCTGCCCCTCCTCCAGGACGTCGTCGACTCGGCCAAGGAGTGCCCGGGCGACTGCATCCATGTACGTCGCGTCTCGGACAGCGTCGAGGTGTACGGGCCCGAGGCCGCCTGATCCGGCGGTCGCGGGCCCCCGCTCACGCCCGGTGACCGGTCAGACGCTGCCCGGGGCGGTCTGGGCGGCGCGGACGAAGGCGCCGCCCTTCCACTGCCAGGTGACCTGCTCCTGCTGGTCGGGACAGCAGCGCGCCACGGCGTCCGAGGAGTAGCCGAGCAGAGTGGCCGAAATGATTCCGTCACGCACCGCAAAATCGCTGATGCTCATCTGCTGAGCGGGGTCCACCAGGGTCGCCACGACCCGCGGTGCGGCCCCGCTTCCGCGTGTGAGGACGTAGACGCCGCTGGGCGGGGTGCCCGAGCCTGCCGCACAGTGGACCACCGCGACGGTCTCGGGGCGGTCGTCGCCGTCCAGGTCGCCGGTGGCCTGCTTGGTCACGGTGTACTCCTGTCCACCGCATTCCAGCGGGAAGACGGCCCGTGCCGGATCGGGGGCGGTGACGGCCTCAGTGCCGTGCCTCGCCGTGGTGCGGTGGGAGGCGGAAGCCGACGCCGCGGGGTCCGGCTGGAGCAGGCCGGCCGCCGCTATGACGGCGGCCATGGCGGCCGCGGTGGCGAGCCAGTGCAGCGGCTTGGTATCGGTGTGCGCGAGGTCCGGGAGCTCGGAGGTCTGCACGCGGGATGTCTCCTGTGGTTCCTGTGGGCCGAGGATGCCGGGATGAGCGGCGCCGCCGGCGGGACCGCTGCGGTGGCGCGGGGTGGCCAGCATCGTGCCACACCTCACAGAACAGCGGAACGGTGGGGTCGGCACGGATTGCCCGGCCGGTGAGGACGTAGTCCTCGTACCGGCAACGAAAGGGCGCCGCCGCGGAGTTCCCGGGTCGGTCCGGGAACTCCGCGGCGGCGCCGGTGCGTTGCGCGGGTCAGCCGCGGGAGGAGCCGCTCTGGCTGCCGGGACCGTCGTAGTCCTCGCCGTAGGCGCCCTTGGCGGGGCGGCGGCGGCGCAGCGGGGGTTCCACACCGTCGGCCAGTCGGCGGGCGGTGACGAGGAAGCCGGTGTGGCCGATCATGCGGTGGTCCGGGCGGACGGCCAGGCCCTCGACGTGCCAGTTGCGGATCATCGATTCCCAGGGCTGCGGCTCGGCGAAGCAGCCGATCTCGCGGATGGACTCGACGGTCCGCGCGAGCTGGGTGGTGGTGGCGACGTACGCGCAGAGGATGCCGCCGGGCACCAGCGCCTTGGAGACGGCCTCCAGGCACTCCCAGGGGGCGAGCATGTCCAGGACGACGCGGTCGACGTCGGTGTCCGAGAGGTTGTCCTGGAGGTCGCCGACGGTGAGCTGCCAGGCCGGGTGCGGTTCGCCGAAGTAGCGCTCCACGTTCTGCTGGGCGATCTCGGCGAAGTCCTCGCGGCGCTCGTAGGAGTGCAGCATGCCCTGGTCACCGATGGCGCGCAGCAGGAAGGTGGAGAGCGAGCCGGAGCCGACGCCGGCCTCCACGACGCGGGCGCCGGGGAAGATGTCGGCGAAGGCCAGGATCTGCCCCGCGTCCTTGGGGTAGACCACGGCGGCGCCGCGGGGCATGGACAGGACATAGTCGGGGAGCAGCGGGCGCAGCGCGAGATAGGCGACGTTTCCCGTGGTCCGGACAACACTGCCCTCGGGAGCACCGATCAGCTCGTCGTGCGGGAAAGAACCCTTGTGGGTGTGGAAGTTCTTTCCGGCTTCGAGCGTGAAGGTGTAGTGGCGTCCCTTGGGATCGGTGAGCTGGACCTGGTCCCCGACCTTGAAGGGCCCGCGTCGGCGGGCGGCACCGGTCGGTTCAGACATGTGACCAGCGTACCGGTGATTCCCGGGGCTCCGTCCGCGAGCCCGGGGCGGGCCCCGGCGGTCAGGCGGCCGGCCTGGCCAGGGCCGCGACGAACGCGCGTTCGACGTCGGCGGTGGAGAGGACGCCGTAGATCTCGCCGGCCTCCTCCAGGACGAGGTACTCGGTGGCCGGGCAGGCCTTGAGCCGGTCCAGGAGTGCCTCGCCGGAGAGCTCGGCGGAGACCTTCATGCCTTCGGTGAGGTCCTGGGCGAGGCCGCTGACGGCCACCCAGGGGCGGCGGTGTTCCGGTACGGCGACGATGGCCGTCTCCCGGACGATGCCCTTGGGCTCGCCGTGTCCGTCGACGACGACGAGGGCGCGGGCGCCCGCCTCGTTGGCCCGGCGCAGGGCCTCGGAGAGCGGGGTGGCGGACTCCACCGGGACGGCGCGGCGGGTGAGGGTGCGGGCGCGCAGCTCGGGGAGGTGTTCGCGCAGGCGGGCCATGCGCAGGCTGTTGCCCGCTCCGGTCCAGATGATCGCGGCGAGGATGGCGGCGAGCAGCGCGTCGGTGATGGTGTCCATGCCGCTGAGGTCGCGGGGGTCGTTGCCGAAGGTCCCGGTGTGGGTGAGCAGCGGCAGGCCGATCAGGGTGACGACGGCGAGGGCGCGGCCGACCCAGGCCGCGGCGACGGTGCCGCTCATCGGCCGTCCGGTGATCTTCCAGACGACGGCGCGGAGCATCCGCCCGCCGTCCAGCGGGAGGCCGGGCAGGAGATTGAAGGCGGCCACCAGGAGGTTGGAGATCATCAGCCCGGCGAGCAGGACGCCGGGCACGGTGCCTGGGGCGACGAACTTCATCCCGGCGTAGAACACGCCCGCGAGCACCAGGGAGAGCAGCGGTCCGACGAAGGCGAGCAGGAATTCGCGGCCCGGGGTCTCGGACTCCTTCTCGATCTCGGAGACCCCGCCGAAGAACTGGAGCTGGATGCGGCGCACCGGCAGCTTGTAGCGCAGCGCCACGACGGTGTGGGCGAGTTCGTGGACGAGTACGGAGGCGTAGAAGGCGATCGCGAAGAAGAGGGAGACCAGATAGCGCGCCGTGCCGAGCTCGGGCAGCACCCGGTCGAGCTGACCGCCGAAGACCCAGGTGATCAGCGCGGCCACCAGGAACCAGCTGGGCGCGACGTACACCGGCACGCCGAAGGGACGGCCCATGAGAAGGCCGCCTCCGGGCTCTTCGGGACGCTGCGGTCCGTCCTTGCCGGGGCCGGTGCCGGAGGTCGTTCCCCCTGCGCCGGGCTGCGGCCGCCCGCTGTCGCCGCTCTCGTCCACGGGGTCCCTTCGGTCGGTGCCCTACGGCACGATCATGCAGTGTTCGAGGCTGTGTGGTCGATGGTATGCCGCCCGCTGTCAGTGGCGGGCCGTAGGGTCTTCGACATGACCACCCTGCCGCGGCCCGCTTCGCCGCCTTCGTCCCTGTCACCGTCGCGGGCGAGCGATTTCATGCAGTGTCCGCTGCTGTACCGCTTCCGGGTCATCGACAGGCTGCCGGAGAAGCCCAGTGAGGCGGCTACCCGGGGCACGCTGGTGCATGCGGTGCTGGAGCGGCTCTTCGACAACCCCGCGGCGGAGCGCACGGCGGGCCGGGCCACGGCGCTGGTCCCCGCCCAGTGGGACCGGCTGCTGGAGTCGAAGCCGGAGCTGTCGGAGCTGTTCGCCGAGGATGCCGGGGGCGAGCGGCTCTCGCGCTGGCTCTCGGAGGCGGAGGGCCTGGTGGAGCGGTGGTTCTCGCTGGAGGATCCGACGCGTCTGGAGCCCGCCGAGCGGGAGCTCTTCGTCGAGACGGAGCTGGAGTCGGGGCTGCGGCTGCGCGGGGTGATCGACCGGATCGACGTGGCGCCGACGGGCGAGGTCCGGATCGTCGACTACAAGACGGGGAAGGCACCACGCCCGGAGTACGCGGAGGGTGCGCTCTTCCAGATGAAGTTCTACGCCCTGGTGATCTGGCGGCTGAAAGGTGTGGCGCCCCGCCGGCTCCAGCTCGTCTACCTCGGCAGCGGGGACATCCTGACGTACGACCCGGTGGTGGCGGACCTGGAGCGGGTGGAGCGCAAGCTGCTGGCGCTGTGGGACGCGATCCGGCTGGCCACGGAGACGGGTGAGTGGCGGCCCCGGCCGACGAAGCTCTGCGGCTGGTGCGACCACCAGTCGGTCTGTCCCGAATTCGGTGGTACTCCCCCGGTCTATCCGTTGACGGTCCGCCCGGCGGAGTCCGGGCAGGATGTGCAGGGCAGAATAGATCCGGTCCGCGCTGAGGCCGGCCGGCCTGTGACCCTCGAAGGACCGTGAAGGAGACCCTGTGGCTATCCGCGTCCTACTGGTCGACGACCAACCGCTGCTGCGCACCGGCTTCCGGATGATTCTGGAGGCGGAAGGCGATCTCGCGGTGGTGGGCGAGGCCGGTGACGGTCTCCAGGCTCTCGACCAGGTGCGGGCGCTGCAGCCCGATGTGGTGCTGATGGACATCCGCATGCCGCGGATGGACGGCGTCGAGGCGACGCGCCAGATCACCGGGCCGGGCCGCGACGGCCCCGCGAAGGTGCTGGTGCTGACCACGTTCGATCTCGACGAGTACGTGGTGGAGGCACTGCGCGCCGGTGCCAGCGGCTTCCTGCTGAAGGACGCTCCGGCCAATGAGCTGGTGCAGGCCATCCGGGTGGTCGCGGCGGGCGAGGCGATGCTCGCACCGAGCATCACCCGCAGGCTCCTCGACAAGTACGCGGACCATCTGCCGTCCGGCGAGGAGCCGGTGCCCGACACCCTGCACACACTGACCGACCGCGAGGTCGAGGTGCTGAAACTGGTGGCCCGCGGTCTGTCGAACGCGGAGATCGCCGCGGATCTTTTCGTCAGCGAGACGACCGTCAAGACGCATGTCGGCCATGTGCTGACCAAGCTCGGGCTGCGCGACCGGGTGCAGGCCGCCGTGTACGCGTACGAGAGCGGCCTGGTGCGTCCCGGCGCCCAGTGACCTGAGCGGGTGGGTGCCCCGGCCGGACAGGGCCGGGGCACCTCCTGGCTCAGCGGGCGCCCTTCGCCAGCTCCCACAACTGGAGGTCGGCGGAGGAGTTGACCGCCCATTCGACGCCGGTGAGGCCGTCGCGCGAGGCGGCGTACTGCTTGCCCTGCCAGATCGGCAGTACGGGCACGTCCGCGGCGACGGTGTCCTGGAGCCGCTGGAAGGTCTTGGCCGCGGCGCTGCGATCGGTCTCGCGGCGGGACTGCGGGATGAGTGTCTTCTGCGCCAGAGCGGACTTGTAGGGCGAGTTGAGGAAGTTGTTCCGGCCGAGGAACGGCGCCACGAAGTTGTCGGGGTCCGGGAAGTCGGGGAACCAGCCCATGCCGTAGACGGCGTAGTCGCCGCGCAGCTGTGCCGGGCGGTATTTCGCCCAGGGGGTTCCCTGAACGGAGACGTCGAACAGCCCGGTGTCGTTGAACTGCTTCTTCAGGGCTCCGAACTCGGCGGCGGTGCCGGCGCCGGCACGGTCGGTCGGGTAGTGGAGCGTGAGCTTCACCGGGGTCTCGACGCCCGCGTCGTTCAGGATCGCCGCGGCCTTCTCAGGGCTGGGTTCGTTGTACTTGTTGTAGAACGAGTTGGCGTGCGCGGTGATTCCGGACGGGATCAGCGAGTACAGCGGTTCGGCCGTGGTGCCGTACACCTTGCTCGCGATCTCACCGCGGTCGATGATCTGGGCCATGGCCTGACGGACGGCCCTGTTCTTGACGGCCGGGTCGTCGGTGTTGAAACCCAGGAAATGGATGGCGAGGCCGGGCATCTCGGTGAGCTTGATTCCGTCTTCGGGCCGTTGGAGCATCTGCTGGGACTGCTCGGGCGACATGGTGCGGGCCATCATGTCGATCTTCTGGCTGTCGAAGGCCTTGCCCATGGCCTTCGGGTCGGGGAAGACGTCCAGCTCGACCTTGTCGTTCCGCACCTTCAGATCCCCCTTGTAGTGAGGGTTCCGGGTGAAGACCACCTTGACGACCTGATTGTGTTCGACTTCCGGCTTCATGGTGTACGGGCCGGAGCCGTCCACCTGGAATCCGGCGCGCGCGGACTTCGCCCCGTACCGGCTCTGCGGCACGATCCCGGCGACCGGGGTGGCGAGCTTGTAAGGGAACGTGGCGTCCGGCGCGCGCAGATGGAAGATGATCTCCCGATCGCCCTGTGTCTCGACCGTGTCGATGTTGTCGAGCAGGGCGACGGGCCCGTTGGGGGCATGGATGCGGATGACGCGGTCGATGGAGTACTTCACGTCGTCGGCGGTCACGGCCTTGCCGTCGGAGAACTTCAGACCGCTGCGCAGCTTGCAGCGGTAGCTCTCGTTCTGCGTGTCCGTGAAGGTACAGCTCTCCGCGGCCTCGGGCACCGGCTCGCCGCCGCCACGCGGCACATGCACCAGGGTCTGCACGGTCTGCCGGAGCACGTTCCACACGCCGGCTTCGTAGCCGATGGCGGGATCGAGCGGTGCGGGGTTGTCCTTCGAGGCGACGAACTGGTCCGTGGTGCCGACAACGATGGCGGCGCTGCCCTCGCCCCCGTCCCCCGACGCGCCGCAGGCGGCGAGTGCGGGCGCGAGCAGGCCGACGACGGCCGGCAGCACCAGAGTCTTGCGGTTCATCTCGGACGCTCTCCCTCGTTCCGGAATGGAGAAAGCGACATTAGTAGGCGTCGTCGGCAATGCCGGACCGGAGAAGCGCCGATGCGTATTCGAATGGCGGGCGGGAATCGACGGCGAGCCGATTTCCCGAACCGAAAAGGTTCCGTTGATATCGAGATGAACCGGGACATTCCACCACAGCAAAACGGACACGCCGGGCGATCCCGAAAGGCTTTGATTTGCGCGCGGGTGAGAAAGCTCACGCCTTCGCTGTTCGAATCCTTTATCGCCCACCCTGACTGCCGCACCTGCACGCGACGGAAAATGCACCATTCACCACCGAGAGCTTTTCCATTTGTTCACAGAAACACTCTCGGTGCACGGATCACCGCGTTCCCGTGATCAGGCGCCGGAGGAAGGCGAGATCGACTTCTTCGAGCGACCCCACGACCATCCGGCCGGACGCCGGGGCGATGGGAGCGACCGACGGTACCGCGACCACCCGGCAGCCGGCCGCCTCCGCGGCGGCGACGCCGGTCGCGGTGTCCTCGACGACCGCGCAGCGCTCGGGGTCGGCACCGAAGCCGGAAGCGGCGGTGAGATAGGGCTCGGGGTGCGGCTTCGTGCGGGTGACCTCGTCGCCCGCGACGGTGAGGGCGAAGTGGTGGTGGCCCACCGAATCCAGCACCCGGTCGATGATCCGCCGGTGCGAGGCGGAGACCAGGGCCGTGGGGATCTCGTGCGTGGCCAGCTCGGCCAGCAGCCGCGCCGCGCCCGGCATCAGCGGCACACCGCGGCCGATGCGCTTCTCGAAGCGGTCATTGAGCAGCACGGTGAGTTCGTCGAGGGTGATGTCCGCGCCGGTGACGTCCATGAGGTACCCCGCGCTGCGGGTCATCGGCCCGCCGACCACCACGTCCCGCCATGCCTCGTCGAGCCGGTGACCGAGCTCGGCGAAGACCTCCACCTCCGCGTCCCACCAGAACCCCTCGGTGTCGACGAGGGTGCCGTCCATGTCGAGGAGGACGGCCTGGAGCGCGGCGCCTTCGGCCGTGCGGGTCATGGACGCTGGGACCGTGCTGGTCATCCGGCACACCTTCCGTAAGGGACGAGAAGGCCGGCCGCCATTTCCGTGGGAAGGGCGACCGGCCTGCGCTGGACCGACAAGTGTACGACTTGTCCTGCTACCGCGCGTTGAACGGCGTCTTACCGCGCGTTGAAGTACTTCGCCTCCGGGTGATGGATGACGATCGCGTCGGTGGACTGCTCCGGATGCAGCTGGAATTCCTCCGAGAGATGCACCCCGATCCGCTCCGGCTGGAGCAGCTCGGCGATCTTCGCCCGGTCCTCCAGATCGGGGCAGGCGCCATAGCCGAGGGAGAAACGCGCCCCCCGGTATTTCAGCGCGAACATGTCCTCGACATCGGACGGGTCCTCGCCGCCGAAGCCCAGTTCCGAGCGGACCCGGGCGTGCCAGTACTCGGCGAGGGCCTCGGCCAGCTGCACGGACAGGCCGTGCAGCTCCAGGTAGTCGCGGTAGGAGTTGGCCTC
This sequence comes from Streptomyces gelaticus, assembly GCF_014649535.1. Lineage (GTDB taxonomy): Bacteria > Actinomycetota > Actinomycetes > Streptomycetales > Streptomycetaceae > Streptomyces > Streptomyces gelaticus. The sequence continues at coordinate 176,155 of NZ_BMTF01000006.1, read as the reverse complement.
GAAGAGCTTCGCGGTCTCGCCGCCGATCTTCGAGCCGACGGTGACGACCTGGAGACCGATCACGTCCCGCTCGCCGGACTCCTCGGGGCGGAAGAAGTCCGCGAGGCAGAGGCGGCGGCCGCGGCGCTGGCGCGGGAAGGTGAAGCGGGTCCGCTCGGAGCCGTCCTCGTGGAGCAGGATCAGGTCGTCGCCCTTGGACACGCACGGGAAGTAGCCGTAGACGACGGCGGCTTCCAGGAGGTTCTCGGTGTGGAGCTTGTCGAGCCAGCCGCGCAGGTGCGGGCGGCCCTCGGTCTCCACCAGCTCCTCGTACGTCGGGCCGTCGCCGGCGCGGGCCTGCTTCAGCCCCCACTGGCCCTTGAAGAGGGCGCCCTCGTCGAGCCAGGACGCGTACTCCTTGAGCTGGATCCCCTTGACGACCCGGGTGCCCCAGAAGGGGGGCTCGGGGACCGGGTTGTCGACGGCGACGTCGGAGCGTACGCCCTCCTCCGGCTCGTCGATCTCCAGGACCGCGGTGTGGGGCTTGGGCACCCGGCGCTGCCTGAGCTCGGGCAGGACCGCACCCGGGACACCGCGCTTGACCGCGACCAGCGCGTCCATCAGGCGCAGCCCCTCGAACGCGTCGCGGGCGTAGCGGACCTCGCCCTCGTAGATCTCGTGGAGGTCCTGCTCGACGTAGGCCCGGGTGAGGGCCGCGCCGCCGAGGATGACGGGGAAGTCCGCGGCCAGCTTGCGCTGGTTCAGCTCCTCCAGGTTCTCCTTCATGATCACGGTGGACTTCACCAGGAGGCCGGACATGCCGATGACATCCGCCCGGTGTTCCTCGGCGGCCTCCAGGATCGCGGAGACGGGCTGCTTGATGCCGAGGTTGACGACGTTGTAGCCGTTGTTGGACAGGATGATGTCGACGAGGTTCTTGCCGATGTCGTGGACGTCGCCGCGGACCGTGGCCAGGACGATGGTGCCCTTGCCCTCGGCGTCGGACTTCTCCATGTGCGGTTCGAGGTAGGCCACCGCGGTCTTCATGACCTCGGCGGACTGGAGGACGAAGGGCAGCTGCATCTGGCCGGAGCCGAAGAGCTCGCCGACGACCTTCATGCCCTCAAGGAGGGTGTCGTTGACGATGTCGAGGGCCGGGCGGGTCCGCAGCGCCTCGTCGAGGTCGCTCTCCAGACCGTTCTTCTCACCGTCGATGATGCGGCGCTGGAGCCGCTCTTCGAGCGGCAGGGCCAGAAGCTCCTCGGCCTTGCCCGCCTTCATGGACTTCGTGCTGACACCCTCGAAGAGCTCCATGAGCTTCTGGAGCGGGTCGTAGTCCTCGCCGCGGCGGTCGTAGATCAGGTCGAGGGCGACCTTGACCTGCTCCTCCTCCAGGCGGGCGATGGGCAGGATCTTGGAGGCATGCACGATCGCGGAGTCGAGACCGGCCTTGACGCACTCGTCGAGGAAGACGGAGTTCAGCACGACACGGGCGGCCGGGTTGAGGCCGAAGGAGATGTTGGACAGGCCCAGCGTGGTCTGCACATCGGGGTGGCGCTTCTTCAGCTCGCGGATCGCCTCGATCGTGGCGACGCCGTCGCGGCGCGACTCCTCCTGACCGGTGCAGATGGTGAAGGTCAGGGTGTCGATGAGGATGTCCGACTCCTGGACACCCCAGTTGCCGGTGAGGTCCTCGATCAGCCGCTCGGCGACAGCGACCTTGTGCTCGACGGTGCGGGCCTGGCCCTCCTCGTCGATGGTCAGCGCGATCAGCGCGGCGCCGTGCTCCACGGCCAGCGCGGTGACCTTGGCGAACCGGGACTCGGGACCGTCGCCGTCCTCGTAGTTGACCGAGTTCAGTACGGCACGGCCGCCCAGCTTCTCCAGACCGGCCCGCAGCACGGGCAGCTCCGTCGAGTCCAGCACGACCGGGAGGGTGGACGCGGTGGCGAAACGGCCGGCCAGCTCCTCCATGTCCGCCACCCCGTCGCGGCCCACGTAGTCGACGCAGAGGTCGAGCATGTGCGCGCCCTCGCGGATCTGGTCGCGGGCCATCTCCACGCAGTCGTCCCAGCGGGCTTCGAGCATGGCCTCGCGGAACTTCTTCGACCCGTTGGCGTTCGTACGCTCACCGATCGCCAGGTACGAGGTGTCCTGACGGAACGGGACGCTCTGGTAGAGGGAGGCGGCCCCCGGCTCGGGGTGCGGGGCGCGGGGGGTGACGGCCGTGCCGCGGACCCGCTCGACGACCTGGCGCAGGTGCTCCGGGGTCGTCCCGCAGCAGCCGCCGACCAGCGAGAGGCCGTACTCCTGGACGAAGGTCTCCTGCGCGTCGGCGAGCTCGGCCGGGGACAGCGGATAGTGCGCGCCGTCCTTGCCGAGCACGGGGAGGCCGGCGTTGGGCATGCAGGAGAGCGGGATGCGGGAGTGCCGGGCGAGGTAGCGCAGGTGCTCGCTCATCTCGGCGGGGCCGGTGGCGCAGTTCAGGCCGATGAGGTCGATGCCGAGGGGCTCCAGAGCGGTGAGCGCCGCACCGATCTCGGAGCCGAGCAGCATGGTGCCGGTCGTCTCGACGGTGACGGAGCAGATCACCGGCAGGTTGGCGCCGGTGGCCTCCAGGGCGCGGCGGGCGCCGATGACGGAGGCCTTGGTCTGGAGCAGGTCCTGGGTGGTCTCGACCAGGAGGGCGTCGGCGCCGCCGGCGATCATGCCCTCGGCGTTCTGCTGGTAGGCGTCGCGGAGCTTGGTGTACGGGGCGTGGCCCAGCGTCGGCAGCTTCGTACCCGGGCCCATCGAGCCGAGCACCCAGCGCTGCTGCCCGGTGGAGGCGGTGAACTCGTCGGCGACCTCGCGGGCGATGCGCGCGCCGGACTCGGAGAGCTCGAAGACCCGCTCGGGAATGTCGTACTCGCCCAGGGCCGCGAGATTCGCACCGAAGGTGTTCGTCTCGACGCAGTCCACACCGACCGAGAAGTACGCCTCGTGCACCGAGCGCACGATGTCGGGGCGGGTGACGTTCAGGATCTCGTTGCAGCCCTCGAGGTGCTGGAAGTCCTCGAGACTCGGGTCCTGTGCCTGGAGCATGGTGCCCATGGCACCGTCGGCCACCACCACACGCGTGGCGAGCGCCTCGCGGAGGGCTTCGGCTCGGTTCCGGCTGTCGGCGGAAGGGGTCGGCGACGAGGCCATGGATGTACTCCCTGGGATGCGACGGCTGTCGGCTTTGCGTCTTCGGTGGAAGGCGCACCAGGCCAGCCTAGCCGGGCGGCGCCCGGGGCCGTCACTTCGTCCCACGGAGCGGACTGCATGCTGTGCGGGGGGATGTCCGGTTCGCAGCGATGCCGCGGTTTCGCCGCGCGATCGAGCGGAGGTCGACATCGACCGATAGTGTTCAGCATTGTCGAACCGAGGTGGAGGAGTACGGCGCGATGGCCAAGAACATCCAGTCGCTGGAGCGGGCGGCGGCGATGCTGCGTCTGCTGGCAGGCGGCGAGCGTCGGCTGGGACTGTCCGACATCGCCTCTTCACTGGGCCTGGCCAAGGGCACCGCACACGGCATCCTGCGCACGCTCCAGCACGAGGGCTTCGTCGAGCAGGACGCCGCGTCCGGCCGCTATCAGCTGGGCGCCGAACTGCTCCGCCTGGGCAACAGCTATCTGGACGTCCACGAGCTGCGGGCCCGCGCGCTGGTCTGGACGGACGACCTGGCCCGCTCCAGCGGCGAGAGCGCCCATCTGGGCGTGCTGCACCAGCAGGGCGTCCTCATCGTCCACCACGTCTTCCGCCCCGACGACAGCCGGCAGGTCCTGGAGGTCGGGGCCATGCAGCCGCTGCACTCCACGGCCCTGGGCAAGGTGCTGTCGGCGTACGACCCGGTGGCGCACACCGAGGCCATGGAGGCCGAGCGGCAGTCCTTCACCCCGCGCACCGTCACCGATGCGGAGGAGTTCGAGGCGATGCTCGACCTGATCCGGGCGCGCGGCTGGGCGGCCGACGTGGAGGAGACCTGGGAGGGCGTGGCCGCGGTGGCCGCCCCGATCCACGACCGGCGGCGGATGCCGGTCGGCGCGGTGGCCGTGACCGGCGCCGTGGAGCGGGTCTGCGCGGACGGGGAGCTGCGCCCGGAGCTGATCGCCGCGGTGCGCGACTGCGCACGGGCGGTCTCCAGGGACCTGGGCGCCGGACGGTTCTGACCGTCGCGGCGGACCGTAGCCGGTAACGATCGAGTTATAGGCCACACAACCCTTGACGCCTGATTCACCTGAGGGAAGCATTGCCGTTCATCGGTCGGCATTGTCGAACACCAAACGGAAACAAGCGTTAGGGTGTGACAGCGCCAAGGGCCGGAAAACGCCCTCACACGAGGGCGCGGACCACCGGAGGGACCCGGGGTTCGGCTTCCCTGGACGAAGGACAAAGGAGTCGCGGGTGTCCAGCTCCGACATCTTCATCGGCGAGACCATAGGTACCGCCGTGCTCATCCTGCTCGGCGGCGGTGTCTGTGCCGCCGTCACTCTCAAGCGCTCCAAGGCGCAGAACGCCGGCTGGACGGCCATCACCTTCGGGTGGGGTTTCGCCGTGCTGACCGGCGCGTATCTGGCCGGTGGCGTTTCGGGCGCGCACCTCAATCCGGCGGTCACGATCGGTCTCGCGATCAAGGGCGGCACCGAGTGGAGCGACGTTCCGCTGTACCTCGGCTCCCAGCTGCTCGGCGCGATGATCGGCGCGGTGCTGGTCTGGCTGACGTACTACGGGCAGTTCCGGGCTCATCTCACGGATCCGGAGGTCGTGGGCGCCCACACGGGTGAAGAGGGCATGGTCGACAAGGCCGCCGCACCGAAGGCCGGCCCGGTCCTGGGCATCTTCTCCACCGGCCCCGAGATCCGCCACGCCGTGCAGAACATGGTCACGGAGATCATCGCCACTGTCGTGCTCGTCCTGGCGATCCTCACCCAGGGCCTCAACGACGACGGCAACGGCCTGGGCACGCTCGGCGCGCTGGTCACCGCTCTGGTGGTCGTCGGTATCGGTCTCTCGCTCGGCGGCCCGACGGGCTACGCGATCAACCCGGTTCGCGACCTCGGCCCGCGTATCGTGCACGCGCTGCTGCCACTGCCCAACAAGGGCGGTTCCGACTGGGGCTACGCGTGGATCCCGGTCGCCGGACCGCTCATCGGCGGCGCGATCGCGGGCGGGCTCTACAACGTCGCCTTCGCCTGAGCCGCGGCACCCAGAGCCGCAACCCCCACGACCACACAGACTTCCGGGAGCACACCGTGACCGACGCACACACCACCGGCCCGTTCATCGCGGCCATCGACCAGGGCACCACCTCCAGCCGCTGCATCGTCTTCGACAAGGACGGCCGAATCGTCTCCGTCGACCAGAAGGAGCACGAACAGATCTTCCCGAAGCCGGGCTGGGTCGAGCACAACGCGACCGAGATCTGGGAGAACGTCCAGGAAGTCGTGGCCGGCGCCATCGTCAAGGCGGGCATCACGGCCGCCGACGTGAAGGCGATCGGCATCACCAACCAGCGCGAGACCACGCTGCTCTGGGACAAGCACACCGGTGAGCCCGTCCACAACGCCCTCGTCTGGCAGGACACCCGGACGGACGCGCTCTGCAAGGAGCTCGGGCGCAACGTCGGCCAGGACCGCTTCCGCCGCGAGACCGGTCTCCCGCTCGCCTCGTACTTCGCCGGCCCCAAGGTGCGCTGGCTGCTCGACAACGTCGAGGGGCTGCGCGAGCGTGCCGAGCGCGGCGACATCCTCTTCGGCACCATGGACTCCTGGGTCATCTGGAACCTGACCGGCGGCACCGACGGCGGCGTCCACGTCACCGACGTCACCAACGCCTCGCGCACGCTCCTGATGAACCTGCACGACATGCAGTGGGACGAGCGGATCCTCCACTCGATGGAGATCCCGGCCGCGGTGCTCCCCGAGATCCGTTCCTCCGCCGAGGTGTACGGCAACGCCAAGGGCGGCGTGCTCGACGGCGTCCCGGTGGCGTCCGCGCTCGGTGACCAGCAGGCGGCGCTCTTCGGCCAGACCTGCTTCTCCCAGGGCGAGGCCAAGTCCACGTACGGCACCGGCACCTTCATGCTGATGAACACCGGTGAGACGCCCGTCAACTCGTACAACGGACTGCTGACGACCGTCGGGTACCGGATCGGCGACCAGAAGCCGGTCTATGCCCTGGAGGGCTCCATCGCCGTCACCGGTTCGCTGGTGCAGTGGATGCGCGACCAGATGGGCCTGATCAAATCGGCGGCCGAGATCGAGACCCTGGCCCTGTCGGTCGAGGACAACGGCGGCGCGTACTTCGTGCCCGCGTTCTCGGGCCTGTTCGCCCCGTACTGGCGCTCCGACGCCCGTGGCGTCATCGCCGGTCTGACCAGGTACGTCACCAAGGCGCACATCGCCCGTGCCGTCCTGGAGGCCACCGCCTGGCAGACCCGCGAGATCACCGACGCCATGACCAAGGACTCGGGGGTCGAGCTGACCGCCCTCAAGGTCGACGGCGGCATGACCTCCAACAACCTGCTGATGCAGACGCTCGCCGACTTCCTGGACGCACCCGTGGTGCGGCCGATGGTCGCCGAGACGACCTGCCTCGGCGCCGCCTACGCCGCCGGTCTCGCCGTCGGCTTCTGGCCGGACACCGACGCGCTGCGCGCCAACTGGCGCCGGGCCGCCGAGTGGACCCCCCGCATGGACGCGGACAGTCGCGACCGCGAG